>CAWFUX010000022.1:0-11039 GCA_963819085.1 uncultured delta proteobacterium | reverse complement strand
TCCAACTCCGATTAGTGATCCAACCGGGCCAAATTTGGCCAATGCAAGCGGCAATATGTCAGCAGACACTTTCAACGTGCCATGGAAGATAGCCCAACCAATCGAAGATTCGCCCCGTTTGACCAACGCGTATTCATAGTAAATATCTACCGCAACCGCGGCGAAGCAAACGGGCAAAGCGGCCACAAATAGTGCCGTCTTGGAACTTGTCACGATTTTCGCCGCATGGAATACGACCGATTCGATTAGTGTGGCCGCAACGGCCACTGCTCCGCCGATGGCTGCCTGCTTGGCAACAGTCTTGGTCGCCTGCTTGGCGTATTCCTTTTTCGTCGCTGGGTCGTCCTTGATTCTGCCTTCCTTCACGGCCTTTTTGTAGAAACTGTACTGCTGATAAGCTGCAGTTCCCGCAATAATAGCGAAGGCGATTCCGCACGCATAACCTGCGCGCACGGCGACTTGTCTTGGAGCGTAGTTGGCCCTTATGATGAGTTCACGCTCGTAGGCGATGCGCTCGTGCTCATGGATGCCTTTGAGCCCCGCATGTACTCGTTTGGCATCTTGCTCGAGGTGCTCAATACCAACGAGCTTGAAACCAGCTTTTTTCCGAGCTTGGCCGTCTGTGAAGGCATCGGGCGCGACTCGGGGCGTCCCATCAGGGCACACCAGCCTAGCGTCAACGTCACAAATCTTTGCGTACCTGGGGTCGTGTGCGTGGCTTAGTAGGCTCCGAGCGATGTAACGTGAGCCGCCTATCTTCACTTGAGCGCCAGGGACGAAATGTGCCGAGTGTCGGAGATTCGAACTTCGTAGAGCAGGTCCCTAGCGCTGCTGGTGTCGGGGTTGAGCCACGTGTGGACGTAGTTCGTGGGCACGCTCGGAGTGTTCACGACGACCCAGGGCGATGCCAGGTTGTTCAGACTGTTGCGTGCGCTCATTGCGATGAGCTCAGCGCATTTGCCGTGTGCATTGGCGCCATTTATGAACAGACTCATCGGCGCCTCGGTCGCCGCAAGCCGCAGCGCTGCCTCCTCAGTCAATCCAATCGTACTGAGTTTCATTAGAAGCTCGGCCAGCTGATGCTGACTTGTATGCGACATTCGGTCTCCTTTCGCAGAGCTAGACAGAGACGCACGCCTTGCGGCGCGCGCCGAACGTTACTGGCTCCGAGTGAATCTTTCGATTGCTCTAGTATCTGGTACTATTCTTATCCCAGATTTATTGGAGGTTTTGCGTTCAAGGAGCTAAAAGATGAACCTGCTTGTGGCTGATTCTTCTTTCACGTTTAGAACCCTTTCAACGTTACTGGTACCGAACTGCTTGTCGCAGTGCCATTACCGATTTCGCCATAGGTGTTGTCGCTCCAGCACTGAACCGCGCCGCCACTCGGCATTTGCGCATGTTTGAACGTCTCCGGCAGCAACTGCGACGGCGTTAGTTATGCTGAAAATTTCACCTGATACCGAGTTCGTGTCGCGTTGCGCGATTGGGCGGCACGAAGTCTCGGCTAATGGGCATTGTAATTGTGCAACGGCCGTTGATGAACGCCCGATTGAGTGGCGATACCTAGTCCTCAATGCGTACCCACCAAAAGCACAAATCACGACCTGCGTTTCAATTCGCTCGCCTTTCGCGACGTTGAACCAACCGTTAGTAATATAATCGCGAGAATACCAAGCCTGCGGCCAGCCCCGCGACGAGCGCCCCAACTATCAACATAAGTGCCATGCTGCAAGTGATTCTTGGTGTGGCACGGTTGGTTTTCGAATTGGTGGAACCTATCTGACCTTCGGCGGACAGATGGGACCGCCAGGCTGCGATGACGACGATTGGTCCGAGCAGTCCTTCGGGTTTGGCGCGCAGGAATTCGAAAACAGCCAGAAATGCTGCTGGCACAACGCCCAAAGGTCCGATGACTGTGGCAATCGTTGTCGATAAGCCCGTATAGGCCGCAAAAGGTAGACTAATGCCAAGACTGCTCGACAGAAAACCAAGTACGGTCGAGGCCGCAGCATATACTCCGAATCCGCTCAACTGGGCCGCGCCAATTGTTCCTAACGCCGCTGCTGAGGCAATATGCGCCCCAGTAATGGCCGTTGACTCAGATTCCAATTTCCCACTGAGCTCTCGGCGTTGCGCGGGTGTCAGGCGCTGCCAGATCCCTTCAAACAAAGAAGTGCAGATTGCGCCCTCGATTTCCTCTACGCTCCAGAGGCCTTTGATATCGATCTCCGCAGCCTTCGAAACAGCCACTAGTACTTCGACATAGCTGGCAGCATCCTTTGGAAACCACGCGCGCCAAATGCTTTGGTTCTTGCCCTCGGTGGCTAATCTCTGTGAGATCTCGCTAATAAGTTCCACGTTGCTTAGCTTCTCGATTTTGTGAACTTGGAGATGCGTACTAAGCAGCATCAACGTACCGCGGTCCATCGAATCAAAAATTGGGTCCAGGCCTGTAGGCTTGAAGGTTATCTCCGAGGCGCTACCGCCATAAAGTACGACGGCTAGATTCCCAGCAATGTAGACGGCAGCCGCGCGCTTGACACGCGGGGCGGCCACATTCTTTGACACGTGCCACACGAGCCACCCGAGTTTCCCAGACACTAAGTTCGCGACGGCCATGGAGAAGCTGACCAAATTGGCTATATCGACTGCAACGCTTGCGATCTTTGAGAATCTCTGAAACTGAGTTAGGGTCACCTTTTCAAGCGCAAACTTTGACATGACGCCGTAAGTTGCATCGACTGCTCTTTTCACGTCCCCAATCGAGGAAATCGGTCAGCCCCTTGTGATAACGGCCCGCAACTTCAACAAATGTCTGCTGTAAATAGGGCAGGAGCTCTGCGTCAGTCTCTACCGCAGTCACCGATTGCCATACCCTTGTCCGAACAACCTCTTGCGCTGTCGAGCCAGCCATCGCCGTGGCATAATTAGAATTGGTCAAGGGCTTCAGATTAGGGCTTTCCATGGTCGTGAATACCTTCAGCAGTTCATGTATTGAAATATGAGGGCTAAAAAGAGTGGCAAACTACGGCGCCGCTCTTGAACCAACACGATTGTCCTGTGTCCTTCTTCATATTGATCATTTGCCGTCTGGTCGTCACTGGAGTGACCAATGGCAGTTCGTCAATTCTTGTAACTTCGGATTCGGACGCCTAAGGCGCTCGGTTTGCAGCTGTTCCATGCGTATTAGAATTAGGCACTGCGCTCGAAGACGCAGATGGTGCCGGTGGCTGAGTACCCACGGCAGCTGGGGCTTGGTTCATGACTGGAGACTCGACAGTCAACATAGCGGCAGCGCCGACATCGAGCCGGGCTGTCCCGCCAGGAAGATGCCACTCGGTGTTAGTACCTTTGCTGTCGCCTGCCCCATAAAGTTTGGTGTATTCTTTCGTCAGGGCGCCAAGCATCTTTTCGTCGTAGATGCCTGACTGTAATCTCGCGACTTTTCCATCTTGCAGCCAAACGATTGGCGATTGTAATGCATCGGCACCCTCACTGCCTCCATCAATGACTGCCTCCTGTTCAAGCGATTCCGGTGTGACGACGATTGCCCCGCGAAAGTGCGTTTCAGTCGCGGCAATAGCTCCCGCCAACCCAACTACAAGCTTGGCCTGCGCGTCAGTTATGCGCATGTATTGCTTTATGAGCGCGTACGATGGCGGATCGTCTGCGGAAATTGGATGAGTTCCTCGGGCAGCACGAGCAAAACCATAAGCACCAAGCGCGCCCAAGGCCGAAGTAAACGAATGTCGCAATGTCAACTCGTGGGACAAGTACGCGCCACGGCATTTGCCGTAAACAACACGGGTGTGCGCGTCGGCGTCCACTTGGCCAAGCGTGTACCCACCTGAGATGAATCGACGAAGTAGGTCCGTTGAGAAGTCATCGCAGTCATCGGAAATGGTGGCACACATCGAACGGCGGCCGTTGCTCGTCTTCACGAAGGCGATGCTTCCATCGAAAAGGGCAGAACCAGCTTGTAAGATGCTGTCGATTGCTCTTTCGACTTTATTGCCCGCTGCAGCGAGTACAACTCGCTCAGGTACCGCACCGGCACGCAAGGTTGCGCGAAGTTGGCTGATGACGTCTACCGCCGTTAGCTTGGACTTGGCCGGAACATCTGCCTCTTGGAGCGCCGCCTCGTCTTGTAGAGTCAAGTTGCCGATTTGGCGACAACGTGCACAAGCCGATTGGGCTTTGCTCTCTTTGCCCGGAATGATTTGAACCGGTGTCTCGGTGCCTACAAGCTTAGCAGCGCAATTCTCAATGGGTTCCACTGGAGGGAACTTCTGCGTCAATTCGGCCAGCGTCATGCCGAGCCGGATACTCGCGTACTTGCCGGGTAAGGTTGGTACCGTAGCACGCGACGTTACCGAAGCATCCTTGGAGTCCGGAGCGTGCCCCCGACATCCAAATACGAGGCACCCGATGACTGTCAACTTGAGCAAGCTACAAGTATAACTTTTGGTCCTTGTCCCCATACTCGTTTGCCCCTTCAGACGGCTGTCCGCTGTGAGTAGATAAGACATATCAGGTTGTAACTAAGAATGATGCACTGAGGGTTCCTTCTAAGTCAATCTGGTAGGTTGTAGGTGTTGAGGCCGACCTAGTGGGTCGGCATGGACGACAGCAAACTCGCAACAACCATCGGAAAATCGGCAAGAACCGCCCGCACCGCATTGGGCCTGAGCCAAGCCGATGTGGCCGAAAAGTTGGGCCTTTCCCTGGAATTCGTTGGCCGAATAGAGCGAGGCGTCGCCCTGCCCAGCGTTCCAACCCTCGTTTCACTGGCGAAGGTCCTCGGCGTCAGCAGTGATGCATTGCTCGGTCTCGGGTCAGAACGGGCGACTCATACCCACCGTGGCGCACCTTCCGCTGAACCTAGCCGTATCCGACGGGTACTTGACCGCAGGCTCAATCGCGCCGCCGCCGGCAGCCTGAGAGTTGTGAACCTTATGCTCGCCGAGTTTGAAAATGCAGCCAAGACGTCCCGGCGCAATGTTCACAGGCCAGTGAAATCGGCAAAGCGAACTCGAAGAGATTGATTGACTCGTTGGTTTGTGGGGTTTGGGTTACCGCGTTCACACTCGGTTATATCGACACCTTTCCCAGATTGTCATTGGGTGAGCGTTCTGCTTTCCTTTTCGGTACAAATCCGTCAGATTGGCAACAACTGTGGCCCGACGAAAGCGCAAACCCTATGGCAATCTACTCGGCTTTGCGGCGGTGCTTCTGCTCCTGTGGTTAGCCGCCGTCTGGGTCAAGGCGCCATTGGTACGAGCGTTACCCGCGCCGCTGGGGCCGAGCGCCGCAGCCGAAGCACAAAGCGCTCATGCCAATCGTACCCATCGACATCGCAACAGCGATCCGCAAGCCCCTGTCACACCTGACACGGGGGCAATTGGAAGCAACGCTCAATCCGGCATTGGCGCTTCGATTCACGTAGCGCTCGGTATTCCGTCCGACAGTGATCCGTCCGACGATTACCTCATCGACCATGGCATCTATGTTCTGTCGTACAATCCAAAGAAGAATGTGCCGAACTGGGTCTCTTGGGCACTTGACCGCTCGTTCCTCGGGCATGTTCGGCGGAAGAATGACTTTCGGCCGGACTCGTCGCTGCCAGCGAACTTCTATCACGTGATTCCGCAGGACTACCACGACAGTGGCTATGACCGTGGACATCTATGTCCTTCGGCCGACAGACAAGATAGCCCTTCGGATAACTCGTTGACGTTCCTGATGACGAATATCCAGCCGCAGCTGCACGAGCTAAATGAAGGACCTTGGGAAAAGCTGGAAGAATACGAGCGTGAGCTCGCTCGGCGGCATGACGCGGAATTATTCATAGTAGCGGGCGGTATATTTGATGCCCAGCAACAAAGCATCGGACACGGCATCGCGGTACCGAAGGCCAACTACAAGATCATCGTTGCGCTACGGCAGGGACAGCAAGCCTCGGATGTAAAGTCCGATAGCAAGGTTATCGCCGTTGTCATGCCGAATGTTGCGGGCGTCGGCAGCCATCCGTGGACCGACTATTTGACGTCAGTTGATGCGATTGAGCAGGCTTCAGGCTACGACTTTCTGTCAAACCTGCCGAACGCTACGCAGGCTGCCATCGAAGCCAGGGTGGCCTCGCCGGAGTAGTAGACTTACTCGCGTTCCCTCAAACCGTATTAACTTGTGGATTGAAAGCGCTTTAGCACCTTTGCGTAATAGCTCCGCAGGGCTGAAGGATTCTCGTTGCGAAAGGACTGCAACAGCCCAATCAGTTGACGAGCCATCTGGACAGTCTGACGTAACTCATGGACTTTCGGTAGGTTGGTGGAATCATTCGAATCGTCACTGCCATAGGGCCAGCCCACGTTAGCTAGCCTTGAGACGATGTCGTCTTTCATTCGGGCTGCCTCGGGGGCAAAGCTATCGAGCTTACTCTGCCATTCAGCACGTTCGGCGGCCTGTTTTGCCCTTCGGGCGTCGGCTTCTGTTGCAGCACGAGCTTTCCGCAACTCATACTCCTCATCGGAAATCTTGAGCCAAGCTAGACTAGCTTGGTCCACGGTATCTGGATCCTGCACAAGCAGGGACCAGATGCTGTCGAATGATTTTGGATCACCGTCTTCGAGCAATCTATCCAGATTTAGACCTAGTTCTCGAAATTGATCGATGACAGCTTCCGGGTCCGAGTCCGCGCGCCGGAAACATTTGACCCAGTCACTATCCACAAATCCGCTTTCAAGCCAAGCGGCCGCCTCGACTGTTGGATCTTCATCATCACCTGGATCCAGCGCGAGAACCCACGATTTAGCGTCGTAGAACTCGTGGGGCTGGTTGTGAACGGCAAGCAACTGCATCATCAGTCTGCATTTTTCGCCGAAGATCTGTTTCTCCTTCTGAGACGACTCACTGAAAACGCGACCGCTTCGAACGTACGGGGATTCGTCATCCTCGAACTCCTCATCCTCGAACTCCTCATCCAAATCGCTCATTAATTGCGCTCCCTTGCTCGTAGGCGACAGCGAGTCGGCGTGCATGATCTGAACGCGTCGATTCCTAGCCCATTGCGATCGTCGGATCGTCGCTCCATCGGCGCCTTGCTGCAATTGGCAAAGGGTGTTCAAGGTGTTGACAAAACGTGCTTGGTTCGGCTGGTACGCTCACGATGTCGGTGGGGAACGCACAGGTACCACTTTGGAAATGGGACCGGGGTCCTCATCTTTGATGACGGAGCTGCGTGTTACGATTGCGACGCAATCTAGAACGCTTCCCTACGACATACGCGATTGCTTCGCTGTGAGTATCAGCAGACCAGCTCAACACTCGTTCCGCCTCGGCGGTGGTCATCTTCACCCCAACAAAGAGCTCTCCCGGTTGCAAGAGAGCCACGCGCAGCAGCTCATTCGGCCTGACATGCCGCCCGAAATGCGCGATGTTGAGCAGCAGAGTGCCATCGGACGCAATGGCAAATGCCGCCTGGTGAATCCTGCGGCTCATGGTGAACATCTCTGTGCATACCCACACGTTCGGCATTGCCAATCGCGACGGCGGTTATCGACGCCAGCACGAACGGCTCGTTCGACGGAGAGGGCCAGTTCGACAAGTTCGACTTCGTCGCGTTGGCCTCGCGCGCAGGGCAACCGGTGGAGCGTCGGCTGCTTGGCTTTGGTTACAACGACTAGCTCAGTCTCTGCGTGCTGATGGCCCAGGTCATTAGCTGCTTTGCGATAGATGGTCGGCTGCAGGTCATAGTCCACCTGGTCGGCGCTCCACTTGCGCTTTCCGGTCTTGATTTCGAGCACACGCCGCCGGGTGTCAAACTGGGCGATGATGTCCATTGCGCCAATCAGCGGCAATTCAGCCGCTTCACTGGTAAGCGGATGCCGCAGTAGTAGCTCGAATGGAACCTCGATACCGAGAACTATGCTCGGCAGCGGAAATTGCTCCACGAACACAGCTAGCATATCCCGTGCCTTGTCCAAAAGTTCGTCAGTGCTTTGCTCTTCATCGTCGAACAACACGGGAATTGAATCTTCGCCTAGCTCAGCCATGAATACATGCCGAAATGCCTCGACCAGTTCATCGAGCGGGACTGCCTGAGATTCAGACGACCTTATCAAATGGACACCAATCGCTGCATGAAACGCATGCCCAAAGGCAAGGCTAGCCGAGCGAAATGCGGATACCACTCGTTCCACATAACGAAAAAAGTACTGGCGCGGGCAAGTTAGGAAGGTCTTGAGCGCAGAGGCGCTCGTATGCGGTTTTTTCCGCAATGCGACTAACGCTAGGGTCATGGTCACCTCCGATGACAGCAGCCGGCACTTTTGCCCGGAAGCATCGCCCTGAATTGATGTTATGACGAAAGCCCACGCCTCGTGATTGAAAACGCGGGCTTTCTATTTTGTGGCCGCCGTTCAGTAGCGGCGTTAGTTACCTGTACCGTTGCTGTTACTCAATTCCGCGATGAGGTGGGATGCCTCAACACGGTCGAGCTCGGCTACATCCGACTTTCCCGTTCGCTCGCGCAACATGAGCGAGAAACGATCCCGAGTGAGACCGCGGCGTCGTGCGGCACCCTGAAGCGCGGCCACTTGTCTAACTGTAGCGCGGTTCTTCGGGTCTTCTTGTATACGGGCCTTGGACCGCAGCTCGCTCGGCTCGACTGAGGCCTTTCCGCCGTAGAGCTCGAGTCCCACGCCGAAAAGACTGGCCGATTTCTTCAAGCAATCACTAGCAGCCGCCTTGAGGTCGTCGCCTATACTGATGGCCTTCCATCGTCCCGGAATGAAATGAGCGAGCCGCCAAAGGCAGACTTGGTCACGCCATCAAGGGTGAGCTTTCCGAGCACGACGACCTCAGCATCGAGTATCTGGTGCTGGACGATTTCGAAGGACCAATCATCCGAGCCTTCGTTGAGGCGCTGAATGACGGCGTGGACGTCCACATAGCGAAGCTTTTTGCCATGCGGTCCTGCGCGCTCTTTGATGAGCTCACGCGGGAAATGGCTTGCAGAGGATTTCCTTGTTCACGCTGACTCTCCTTTATCTCTAAAACGCCTTGTTCGAATCGGGCTGCCCAACCACCACCGCGGGCTCCAATGATGATGTGGTCCAGGAGCGGTACGCCGAGGACGTTGCTCTGCATCAATGACCACTTGCGTCATCGCGACATCTTCGCGACTGGGCTTGGGGTCGGTGCTGGGGTGGTTGTGAATCAAGATGCAGCCGCTCGCGCCGACGCGAATCAGCGGACGAAACACGTCGCGGGCGGTCAACGCGCAGCCGTGAGCGCCACCGGAGGCGAGCATGAGCTCTTCGAGGATGTGGTTTCTGCCGTCTAGTGCCACGGCCAGCATGACTTCGTGTCGGAGATTTCCCAGGCGTGCCGTGTAGACCGAGGCCACTTTGTCGGCGCTGGCAAGGCTTCCAAAGGGCAATGTCGGCCAAGCGCTGGACGCAAGCGTCTGCAGCGCCAGAACGGTCCTTCTGGAGGCTTCCTGGAGCCCCAGCGACACAAGTTCCGTCTCGTGCAGCGTTCGCCAGCCACCTGGAGCGGACGCCACGAGGCGAGATGCTTGGGTGCCTACGTACGTCTCGGAGCAGCTTGAGCTCGGGGTCGTCGCTACGCCGAGTGCACATCACGCCTGGCCCACATGGCGTCGAAGCAGTCCTCCGGCTAGCTCTTCGATTTCTACCACCCGTTGGGCGGGTTCGGCATCATGCGCGGTTGCCGTGATGGCATTGACGAAGTCGTATGCCGAAACTCGCCCGGGCAACCCCAGCGCGCTCAGCTTCCTTTTTGACCTCATCCTGCACGCGTTCTCGCTCACCGACGCTCAGGGCACGCAATGCGTCAATTTCCGCGGCGATATTGTTCACGAAGCACCCACGGCCTTCTTCCAGAGGTCCATGACACCGCGCGCATGAACGAGCGCTGTGGGAGTCACGGTTCGCGTAGTCCGTCGCGCAGTCGCCGGGATAGCCCCACGTGGCGATATGAGAATTGGCCCATACCTTCTCTGGTCCGCCGGCCGTTGGTGCATTTCAAGCGCCATAGCAGGCCACGAACGTGCAGTGCCGAGCGGCCGAAGCTGGACGTGGACAAGTCCAAACCAACAGCTGTGACATCGCCCACTTTGATGGCTTGACTCTCACTCGGGACGACCAGGCGCATTAGGTCGGTGGTGCCACTGGCCACGGCCCGGGCTCGCACGGTTGACAATAGCCCTTGTTGGTTGAGGGCCAGTCGCAGCGTATCCACGAATTCCACGGCGTCGAGTGGTGCGTAGCGCTCGCTGACCAATGCCGATATTTCCTCGCCCCGCAGGCGTAATTGGGCTGACAGTGGCTGCGGTGCCGCTGCCAATAGGTAATTCATCGTCGCGAGCTGCAACGGCGCCGGTAGCCTGTCTCGAACGAATTCAACAGGTGCGCCCAGTCGATTGGAAAGTTGTGAAAACGCATTGGCTCGCAGAGGTCGCGCTGGTTCGTGACCGGCAAGCGGCGCCAACGCGAATTGCCCGTTGTCTGGTCTTAGACCCCAGGTACGAAGGTCCATTATCGGCAGGTCGCGCAACTGGCCATCGTTTTCGTGTGCGGACACCAGTCGTTGCGCGGCCGTGTCATAGTCGCAGTCAACATCGTCCCAGCGCGACAACATGTCTTTGGCCACTGACAGCGGGGGCGGCAGGTTCATTGAGGTTTGTGCTTGTGTAGGTGCGTTCATTGTCGATTCCTTTGAAACGGATGTCGTTTTGGTGCAGGTCACGTCGGTCCGAGCCGGAGACCCAGTTATCGAGTGAAAGCCAAAGTCCAACAGCACATCCCCGAGCCAGGCTGGACGACGCAGTGATTGGGCTTGGCGGTACGAAGCGACGGTTTGACCTTGGGACGCGGCTTTTGAAACTCAACCGTGAGCACGGCACCGGATTCAAACTTCTCGACATCTTGTGAGACGAGAACGAGGCCGCCACGTCCGCCATGCCAGCGGAAGTTCAGGCCGCGCTCATCAATGAAACAGCGAAGGTCAGAGAA
>CAWFUX010000021.1:0-23287 GCA_963819085.1 uncultured delta proteobacterium | reverse complement strand
ACACTAGCCTGGTTTTTACTGCCTTGAGAAGCCGAACCCATGTTACAAGCTTTTGCCTTTACGTTGGTGGTAATCTGGGCGTTCGGATTGGTTAGATACTGTTGACGCAATGGCCTCATCCGCAATACCGCCTCACGTTTGAACATGCGCGCTCACACTTTTTTCCAAAGCGGTAATTTTGGCCAAACGACGTCGATGGCGTTCCTCGCCGCTGAATCTAGCCGAGAGAAATGTCTTAACGAGCTCCCAGGCAACCGCATGACTGACCACGAGCCCACCTAGGCAGATGACGTTCAAATCGTCATCCTCAACGCCTTGACGTGCCGAAAAAGTTTCATGGATGAGACACGCTCGCACGCCCGGCACTTTGTTGGCGACAACGCACGCCCCAACACCACTTCCGCAGATGGCTACACCGCGATCCACACGCCCTGCCGCGACGGCCCTCGCCAACGGCTCGACAAAATCCGGATAATCATCGTCCGGTGACGGCCGGCCGTCTCCAAAATCAACGACATCGTAACCATCATCTCGTAACGAATCGATGAGTTTATCCTTCAATTCGTAGCCTCCGTGGTCAGCGGCGACCCCGATTCGTTTCGGAATACTTGGTAACAATGTCATGGGGTGTAACGGCTTTCTCGTCGATCCGCACCAGCGAACGGTGCTGGCGCTCCAGATGGCGCGGACTGATGCCTTCCCTGCATACCTTATACCAAATATGACTAGGCGATGGGACGCGACTACACTCGTCGCAGGTCAGCGGCTGATTGCGCTGTGTCGAATCTTACTCGGCACAGGTGTTGCACTAACACGTTCAAACTACGCGTCCACCCAAGTCAACTCAAAAGACATGCTTCGGGTTGAACGGCGCAGTAGGAACCAATTATGACAAATATTCAGCGAAACGCATATGTGCTCCGCGACGGGATCATGAACCTACTATCGGACGCGGAAGTCGCGAGCGTGAGCACGGCAGAAACGGCCGAGAAGCTCGCGGATGGTGATGAATACATCGACTTGGAGCAGCTCGCCCAAGGGGTACTTCGGGCCCAATCGGTGCCTACTCCCATGGGACGCGTGTTGCCCAGGAAGTCAGTGCACGAAGATACTTGGAGTAAGATTCTAACGCAGATGACGAGCCCCCGCGTCGTTGAAGCAAACACCGCCGACCCAGTGCAACACCCGCAATACGTAGACCTGCGAGTTGGGTCGTCACCGAATAAAATACGTCACCTGATACTCCGCGTTTGCAAAGATGTACATGTATAACAATTGCCAGAAGGCCACCCGATCGGATATCCAGCATGCGCAAGTTGATTCTTGCAGGCCCTCAACGACGCCAACCGGGATTCCGGATGAATTGCCCAAAAGAAATGTGAGCAACTAGATTCCGAGAATTTTGCCAGCGAGGCAGCAGAGCTGGACATTGCGTCGGCTTATGCCGCGCTGCTGGCGGACAATGAGGCATTTCGAACTCGGCTCGAGCGTGAAAAGTCGCGCGTCATTGAGGCCGAAAAAGCGTCTTTGGCCCAAGCGCTTCTCGATTCGACTGACGACTTGGAGCGGGCACTGCTTGCGGTTGCGGACGTGAGCGTGGTTCGAAACCAAAGACTTCATAGATTTAACTCGGGGGGTGCAGCTATCACTCGCTGTTCTGTACAAGCGGATAACAGACATGGGCGCCGAGCGAATGGTTACGACCGGTCAGCGTTTTGATCCTTTGTTTGCCGAGGCTATTGGAACCGTCAGTGTCACGGATCCGGGCAAACACGGAATCATCATTGATGAAGTTCGGCCTGGATATCGCGTCGGGGATCGACTTCTACGACCAGCTCAAGTACGCGTGGGTCACTTGATACATAGAGGTGGGTGATCGCTTGGAGATTTCGTGATGCCGGAAGTGGCGAACGTTGCGGTGCTCGTCGCCCATCCCGATGACGAGACGCTATGGGCAGGCGGCACTCTGCTCATGCAAAGTGGCTGGACGACATTTGTCGGCACACTGTGTCGAGCTAGGGATCTGGATCGGGCGCCCAAGTTTATACGCGTGCTCGATATGATTGGTGCACGAGGCGATATGGCAGACTTGGATGATGGACCAGACCAAACACCTCTCGACGAGTATCAAATACGCGCGACTCTATTGTCATTGGTACCGAGGGGAAACCATGACCTAATCCTAACGCACGCGCCAAAAGGCGAGTACACTCGGCATTTAAGGCACGAGGAAGTTTCACGCAACGTGCTGAAAATGTGGGCCTGAAGGCGAGATCAAGTCTCGCGAGCTCTGGCTATTCGCCTATGACGACGAAGGCGGGAATCAATTGCCACTCGCCGAGAACGGCGCCGACGTCGTCGTGAATTTATCGGATGAGGTTTGGGCAGCCAAACAAAATCTGTTGACGGAAATATACGGTTTTACACCCGAAAGTTGGGAAGTTCGAACCAACCCCCGGCGCGAGGCATTTTGGCGCCTTGTTGAGCCGGACGAGGCTGGCGCCTGTTTGGAACGAGGAAGAACACGCTCATGAAAATACTTGTCCTATACGACTATCCACCGCCACCTGGTGGACTTGCCACGCAAGGGGACCTGCTCTACCAGGGACTCAAAGCAATCGGGGTAGATGCGCGAGCGGCTCATGTGCAATCAGCCATAGAAAAGGAGTGGTATTTTAGGTGGTTCAAGCCAGACGCCGTAGTCGGCGTCGGATATTGGGGAATGACACCCGACTTGGTGCTTCACGCTCAGCAGTTCGGAGTCCTGCCCGTGCCTTGGCTCGTGGCGGACGGGTACATCGCAAACTACAGAGACGTATTGAGCGCGTTGCCACTGCTCCTGGTAACTTCCAATTGGGTGAAAGAGGTCTACATGCGCGACGGCGTGAGCGGCGACAATATCGAAGTGCTGCCAGTGGGGTGTGAAACAGATACGTTTAGTCCGTACGGCAGCGATGACCCCAAGGTTATGGCCGTCCGTGAGAATCTAGGTGTATCCGAAGACCAACTCATGATTCTCACGATCGGTGGTGACGCGGCATCCAAAGGGGCGCGTGAAGTCATGGAGGCCCTTGCATCCCTCAAAAATCGAGGTTCCAGATTGGCGATACGTCTGCAAAGTATGGTCCCAACCGCGCACAGACCTCCAGAACTCTCAGGATGCGCAACTCGCGCACAGCCTAGGTTTGTCGAAGAAAGTCATCTTCTCGTCTGGTCGCGTATCTCGAGACTTCATGCCCTACATGCTTTCGGCCTGTGATGTCTACGCCGCGCCATCCCGTCTCGAAGGCTTCGGGATGCCGCAAGTGGAAGCGGGCGCCTGCGGGAAACCCGTGATCGGGATCAAGGCAATGGCCATGTTGGACACCTTGGTTCATGGCGAGACTGCGTTCTTGGCCGGCGTAGCCCAGGAGATCTCCGTTAGTGAAACCATCGTAGGTCAAGAGGCGGGCTTCGAATCCGGGCATCGCGTGAAATTTGCCACGCCACGAATTGTCGATTACCGAGCAAGCGTAAAGGACATCGCCGATTACTTGCGATTGCTGCTGAACGACCCGGCACTGCGAAAGAGAATGGGTGAGGCAGGTCGGGCGCGGGCGATAGAAAAGTACGATAATCTCGCCGTCGCTCGGCAATTTGTGAATATCCTTAGCTCGAAACTGGGGATTAATTGACGCACCCCGACGCGTATCTCAGGCCCTTTGACGCCTTCGCCTCGCAACCTGCCTGCCGATTCGAGTTATTGCAGTGACACCAACGTCCTTGAAGATTGTAGCTAACGCCCGCGCGGCGGCGCTCGAAGTGCTCCTTTACAATGGACGCCACGGGCGCGATAATTTGCCGAGAACTGCAGCTTGGGGCTACCCGGAACCCTACACTCGTGACCTCCTCATCGCTTCACTCGGTGTTCTAGTCTCCGGGAACCCAGAACTCGTCGCCTCGCTCGGTCGCGTCCTTCAAACTTTGGCGAAAAACCAGAGTCCGCTCGGTCATGTACCTTCGTTGATTGACGCTCCCGATGATCGCGGAGCCAGCGATACGACACCACTCTTTCTCTTGGCCTTAGCGTTTTTCCGCAAGGCAACCGGCAAAGCGAACTTCCTTGCCGCTTCGGGACGTAAAGCTCTCACGTGGATGTCTTACCAAAGCCCAGACGACACGGTAATGGTAGCGCAACAGCCGACCAGCGATTGGCGGGATGAGCAATGGGTCGAGGGATATGGTCTGTTCGTAAACACCCTCGTCTACGGTTGTCTCAAACTCCACGCGGACGAGAAGCGGGCTCGGACGCTTAAGCTTCTGATGAACCGTTTCGATATCCAGGGACACGATCGACACCCGTTCGTCCATGAGGGACTCACAGTCCCAGGTAAACCTTATTTCGCGCTCTGGGTATACAAAGTCTCCAATAGCGAACGCTTCGATCTACTGGGTAACAGTCTGGCCGTTCTTGTGGGTATTGCGTCACCATCCAGAAGCCGCAAACTGATGGCCTGGGTCGAGAAGGAATCCGCGTCGCTCAGAGCTCGGGACCTTCTGTCGGTTGAACTGCCACCCTGCCTCTTCCCGTATATCCGTCGCGCTGATCCGGATTGGCGACCACGATACTCGCAGTTCAACCTTCCCGGTGAATACCATAACGGGGGTGTATGGCCCTTCGTGTGTGGCTTCTACATAGCTGCACTCGTAGCTGCAGGGCGGTTCCGCTCAGCCGAGAGCAGTCTACTGGCACTTACCGAACTCGTTCGACCTGCCCGCGAAGCGCACGTGACTTACGGATTCAATGAATGGTTCAAAGCCCAAAACGGTAAGCCTCGCGGGCAGGACTGGCAGACCTGGTCCGCTTCCATGTACCTGTACGCGGCCGAATGTGTTGCAACTCGGACCACGCCATTCTTTGATGAAATCAGAAACGCTTGAAGGGCCGAGGGCAACGCTGAATTTGGTTTTGACGGCACGGAAAATGTAGTTTCATGCGCGCACGCGGCGCAAAGGCTAACATCACGGCTAGAGTTAAACAGCCTAGAGCGTTCGTGTGACTTTGCTCAATCCCCGAGGGTGATCCGGATCGCATCCCCGAGCCGTGGCAAGCTCAAGAGCCAGGAGTTGGCCGGGCACGATAGCAACCAAGGGAGACAACCAATCCGGCATGTGAGGCATTGGGACACCCAAGTCAGCCAGCTCGAGTAATAATTCCCCGTCCGAAATAACAATCGTCTTTGCCCCCAGTTGCTGAAGTCGCAAAAGTAGTACCCGAGATTCTTCCGATCCCACGCCTCGCGGCGCGACCATTATTACTGGTAACTGCTCGTTGACCATTGCAAGGGGGCCGTGCATCAAATCTGCCATGGAGTGGGCTTCTGCCGCGACGTAGCTCGTTTCCTTCATTTTGAGTGCTATCTCGAACGCCGTGCAATAGTTGTAGCCTCGACCGACCACCAAGAATCGGTTGTAGCCGGCTAAGGCACGCACGCCAGGAGCAAGTAATTGTCGCCGGACAAGAGCGCTACGCACGGCCTGCGGCACGCTCTGGAGGGCTTCGATTCGTACGGGATCGCCGTCCATTTTGGTACTGAGCATGGCAAGCGCCAAGAGTGTTCCAGTGTAACTCTTGGTAGCGGCAACAGAATGCTCGGGGGTTATACCGAGCCCAATGCACATGCCTGATGCGTCCGCCAGGGGAGAACTCGGATCATTGGTAATTGCCAGGGTGAGACCACCTTGACGTCGCGTCTCTTCAATCACGGCCACAACATCGGGGGATTGGCCAGATTGGCTAAGTCCAATGGTAAGTGCGCGCCAGAGCCGCGGGGGTCGATGGTAAAGGGTAAAAAGGGACGGCGTGGCGAGGGCAACCACAAGTCCATGATACGCACCAAACAAATATTGAGCGTAGCGCGCGGCATTGTCACTGCTACCACGAGCAGCCAGCAGAACGACTTCTGGCTCGAAAGCCCGAATGCGAGCTGCAGCTTCAGACACAGCTTTATCGGCGCTCGTCAGCACTTGCTCCAATGCGTCGGGTTGCTGGAGTATTTCTTGGCTCAATTCTGTTTTGCCGGACATGTGGGATCAACCCGCTGAGACCTTAAGATTCCGTCCGATCGCGACAGTCACTGCCATCGAGAGGGCACCACTGACAGTAATTCGCAATGACGCGCGGCCGAACTACCCCGTACCAATACCTGCAGCGAGGGGCGAACTACTGCTCTCTGCGCGTGTCATGAACCGCGAGGAATCGGTCGTCCCGAGAACTGCGCGCGCGTGTACAACCATTTCCGCCGTCCCCCGCACAAGCACAAGAAATTCCCCATGCTTCACCGAGTCACGAACATGTTGTGTGGTGAACGAAGCCTTGTCGCTAATCGATAGTCGCTTCATGTCGAGCCCCTCGTGATGAAGCGCTACGACGGCGGCCTCCGCACTAGAACGCGAGTCGCAGATCGCAACGACGGCAGTTCCCTGTGTGTTCTGAGTCATGGCAACTAAGTGCACCCTTTCTAACTGAATCAATGGTTGTAATCGCAGCTAAGGGAATGCACGAGTCGTGCCGGTTGTGCGAGTGATCAGTTGCACTCTGCCACGGAGGTTTGGCAAAATGCATAACCGGCCGCGACCCTAAGTATAGCTGCAACTCGCGTTTCCGTGAAGCCACGACCCAATTTGCAGGCATTTGCAATTTGCACATCTCGCGCAATTTATCACTTGGATCGCACAATGCACAGCTGGCACGCATCGTGCTCTTCCCGTGTGTTGGAATACCTTCCCACGAAGTCCACGTGGGTACCGGTGATAACCGACCATTGTCCGGAATGCGAACCATGACTAAGACCGACATTCAATTGAAGCAAGACATTGATGACGAGCTGCATTGGGACCCCAAGGTCAATACTGCCCAAATTGGAGTGAGCGTGGACAACGGGGCTGTTTCGTTGCACGGGTCCGTTGACAACTACGCCGAAAAGTGGGCTGTGGAAGAGGCCACCAAGCGAGTCAGCGGCGTGCGCACCGTTGCGCTAAACCTCACTGTTAAGATACCAGCCGAACACGCACAAAGTGATTCGGACATCGCTGCTGCCGTTCAACATACACTCCGATGGAACGTATATCTTCCAAGGACCGTTTCCGCCCAGGTAAACGAGGGTTCCGTGAGACTCGAAGGGCAAGTCACTTGGAATTATCAACGCGTAACTGCGGAGCGAGCGGTTCGTTATATTAGGGGAGTCGTAGAAGTCCACAATCTAATTACCCTCGATCCCGCCTCATCCTCGGCCCGCCGGAAAGACAAGCCGGCGCATTTTTGGTCGCGATGGTTTGGAGATCCACTTTCAGCGGCTCATATCAGGGAGAAAGTCTTGAATGCGCTGAAAAGGCAAGCGGCGGCAAGTGTCGCGGCGATCCAGGTCGATACGCAAGGCACCAAAGTGACGTTAACGGGAAAAGCGGCGTCATGGCAATCGATCGTTGACGCGGCGAACACTGCCTGGGCTGCCCCCGGGGTGACCCATGTAATAGATCGAGTAAAGTTGTCGCAATGAGCGAGGACAAGGTCCTAATTGAGTGTGCATGCGCAATTAGCTCAACGAATGCCCCGGAAAAAGTCTGCAGCGCAAAAAGTAGAAGGGAAAGTAGATCAATGAATTCGGCACAACTCATGAGTCCCGGAAAACCCTACGATGACAAGCTAACGTGCGAGACGTGTGGAAGCATTGGAGAAGCTCGGAGGGTGATGCCCGTTTCCGAGTCACCTATGCGCGAATGGCTGCAGCCGCCCAATGGATGGTGGGTTCATGTGAATGAGTTGACGCTCCGATTGCGCTGTCCAAACTGTTTAGAGGGAACCAAACACGATTCGAAGCCGCCGACAGTCACATCAATTAGACCCAGCATCCGGCGCGAAGCACTATAAGCGCGGGGTCTCAACACGACAGAACCGTTGTAGGTGACGCGTCGCGTGAGCCGAATGGTTCGAATGACCTCATTGCCATACTCGCGGCTGAATCAGTCGAACGGTACGTGATTACGACAGTTGATTCGCAGATTGCCTTTTGCGTTTTGCAAAATGCGAATGCACAGAGCTGTTCTGGTCGCAACCCAACTAGGTAACTTGCAGCTTTTCAGCGAACGGACCCTCTCTTAGTCAATGGCATGGTGGATGCCTCTTGTACCCCCTCATTCGCGTCAAACGTGCACGCCTGAAGCAGGGCACGCAAAGGCGGATGATCCCTGTGAACCCCATTGACTGAATGAGTATAGGCCTATGCATACATTGCTCGTGAACCCCGTCTTTCCGAAAACCTATTGGGGCATGGAGTACGCACGCTTGCTTACGCGTCGGTCTGCGCTGTTGCCACCGCTCGGCCTGCTCACTGTAGCGGCCTTGCTACCCAGCGATTGGACGGTGCGGTTGTTGGACATGAGTGTCGAACCACTTCTCGACGAGGATCTGAAATGGGCCGACGTTGTCTTCGTGGGCGCCATGCAAATTCAGCAAGAGTCGTATCACGAAGTGATCCGCCGTGCCCACGCACTTGGGAAGACGGTAGTCGTGGGCGGCGCCTACGCAACTACGGATCCCGATGCCTCGCGAGATGCCGATTGTGTAGTAATTGGCGAAAGTGAGGAGCTGATTGGCCCCCTGTGCAGCGATATCCTTAGCGGCACGCTCAAACCGCGCTACGAGGCGGCAAGTCGGCCCGATGTCACTCAAAGCCCGATACCGCGCTATGATTTGTTACGTATTGAAGCCTATCAATCGATAGGGGTGCAGTTTAGTCGAGGCTGCCCGTTCAACTGCGAATTTTGTGACATCATAGAGGTGTTTGGGCGTGTGCCACGCACTAAGCCCGCTGCGCAGTTACTACGCGAGTTCGATGCTATCTACGCGGCGGGGTTTCGCGGGATGCTGTTTATGGTCGATGACAACTTCATCGGCAACAAGAAAGCCGCCAAGACCATGCTGCCTGAGGTTGCCGAATGGATGCGCGTACATAAGTACCCATTCGATATCTACACCGAAGCTTCGATAAACCTCGCTGCCGACGATAAACTCATTGATCTCATGATAGATGCTGGCTTCAGTTCCGTATTCGTAGGAATCGAGACCCCGTCTCAGGAAGCGCTTGCGGAAACGCAGAAAGTCCAAAACCTTCGACTCGACTTGACGGAGGCGGTGGAGAAGCTCACTCGCAAGGGCATTGAAGTAATGGCCGGATTCATCGTCGGATTCGACGTGGATGACCCGGGGATCTTCGAACGACAATACACGTTCATCCAGAATTCACCAATACCTCTGGCCATGGTCGGAATCCTGTCCGCATTGCCAGGCAGCCAACTCTGGCGCCGGTTGGAAAGAGAGGGCCGTCTAATCGAAGATTGGTCGGGTGAGAACTTCGGGCGCGCGAATTTTCGGACGATCATGCCCGAGAAAGTATTGTTGAATGGGTATAAAAAGCTACTGGCAGACGTTTACGACCCTGACGCATACTACGCTCGCTGTTTACGCGTCCTAGAACTGTGGCCATCAAAGCGTCCGAGTCGCTTCCGGTTCCCAATTGGATATGCTCTTGGAACCTTGCTGCGAACAATTTGGCGTCAAGGGGTTCGCGCCCCGTATCGCGGGGCCTTTTGGAGGTTCGTCGCAACGGCGCTGTGGCGAGTGCCGCGTCTACTTCCAAGGTTCGTTTCGCAAGTCGTCAACGGCGAGCACGCAATTCGGTTCACGCACGAGGATGTCATGCCTCGGCTTGCCGCGGTTCAGGCATCGATTGGCATCGAGGATCCCGCATTGCCTCGGCGGCTATACGATATGCCAGAAACAGCCCTTCGCGAGACGGCTCTCGCCATTCGGTCCAAACGCAAGGAAGATGCTCAGCTCGTTCCATTGACTTGAGGTTGGGCTCGGCAGGTCTAATACCCATCGTTCCCGGTAGCTGCTCCTAATCACGGATGACGGTTTCGAGTCGGCGTCCCTAGGGGCAGCTCTGCGCGAGTCTCTGTTGCATTCCGTGAATCAACACATCTTAACTCGATAAGCGACTTGACGATGTGCACAAGGCGTTACGAGCCTGCTCTACGGACATGAATATTCTTGCGGACCATGACTGGCCCACCCGTAAATGGCGAGATTCGTAACTTTCCCACGATATCGGCTACGCAATTGCGTTGAATCCCATCCCCCGAGAATTGAACGAAGTTGACGTTTTGGACGTAGCCACTCGAGAAGAACGTCACAATCAACTTGCCATAAATATCGCCGTCAGTGCAATCCTGCGCACGCGCGGTGGTTTTCTCGATAGCACGCTCGGCGAGGCCAGCATCGAAATGGGGCATGACACTCGCGGGCACCGTCCTTCTAGAAAGGTCCGTGCGCGTGGGCGCCGTTTCCGGATTCAATTGTGGGCCGATTGAGGTCATGATTTTTTCGACTTGAGTCGCATTTGAGTGAGCGGTAATATATTCAGGGAACAAGGTTGCAACACTCAGGTTGCTCGGAGTTCTGCCTGCGTTGTCGGCAATCGAGTCTCCGAGTATGTTCTGCGTGCGTTTGCCACTGTGACTTAGCCAGGTAACGACAACTATCGCGGCAATTGTGGCGAGCGAAACGCCGGTCCAGCTCGCAATTCGAACGGAGTGCCTCCGCAATAGACGTCGCGCCCGTGTACGGTAGAAGTCGATTTGGAATCCAGCGCCGACAACAAGCCTCTGGATCGAGTTCCGAAGGCTCTGCGAGCGCGAGTGACGCCACCGCGCCGAGGGCTTGAGCTGCGGCCCGAGTTCTTTAATGGTTTGGCGCGCAGTATCGAAGGATTGTGGCAATAGAAGACTTCCCCGCGGACTCGACAATTGGTTTTCGGTGGGAATGCGGCCACTTAGTTGTCGGGAGAGTTGTGGCGGAGGAGGAAGTGTCGCCGATATTCGCGAAGCGCAAAGGGCACTCCACATCTTTACACTTTCGATTCTTGCGCGCGCAATTTGGTCCGCAACCTCGGGGACGCTCAAAGCCGGAACCCACTGGCCCCTTTTGCTCGACCAAGCATACACGTTGCTCGGATTCAAATTGGGCTCGCGCAGCCATAAACGCGCTAATTCGTCCGCACAAAGCGACAACTGAAACTGAGTGGTAGGTTGAATGCGACTTATTGATTCGGTGCTGCTCAACTCAATCGACTGGGCGCGATGTTTCACACTGGTTCGTGCATCTTCCAGCCCAGCACTACTGGTGTCTCGGCGCCCCGAAGCGTTCGCCGGGGCGTGATTGTCAAATAGATCTAGTTGGACCCCACTGTCACTCGGACTGTGGCTTTCGGATTCTTCATTGGTGTCGGATTGCTGTATCAGGTTGGGCATCCCAGCTCCTCTGCGGCATGAAACGGAATCCAATCGCGACGCGGCGCGCGCCACGGCAAGCATCGCGACGGTGCAATATATAAGCCGAAAAAGCCACGCTCAGTGACCGAGACTTTGCGTCCTGCTATTTGCAGAATGCCACAGAAACTCGCAATTTGCGTCTCGACAGAGCTAACCCGCGAACGAGGAAATACGATCGAGAAGTTGTTTGCCACCGTGCGCCAAAAGATCGCCGTGCTTACCGGCCTTCACGCGCACAATGGTGGAGCCAACAATCAACTTTGCGATACGAGTCCCCATCGAGAATGGTACGACTTCGTCGGCATCGCCATGAATGATCACTTTCGAGGCAGTATCGAAGCGGTCGGGCAGCAGGATTTCCGGTAGCGAGACGAATGCGCGTCCGCGCACGAGATCGGGAATCGAGGTGTACGGACTTACCAGCACCAAAGCCGCTCCGCGATGCCTGCGAGCCATCTCCGCGGCGACTCCGCTACCGAGCGACGTACCCCAGAGGACTACGCGCTCAGGACCGTAGCCATGACGGGCGAGCTCGTCGAGAGTGGCCTCGGCGTCACGATAAAGCCCGTCTTCGGTTGGCGCCGCGCTTGGCCTTGATGCGCCATATCCCCGGTACTCGGCTAGCACGACGTCCAGGCCTCGCTCGGCCAGGGCTCGAGCGAGCCACAGCGATTCGACCATGGTTTCTCGATTATTGTGAAAGTGCACGACTACGTGACCATGCCTGCCGCCCGACACGGCGAGCGCGTGGACAGTTTCGCCGTCCGACGCGCGAAATTCCCAATGCTCGACCGACGCGGGAGGATCAACAAACGGAACCTCGTGATTCGGGAACAGGTAGCGCCGTCCGACAGCTCGAATCGACCATACAACCGCGAGCGCTGCCAAGAGCAGTATCGCCGCAGTTTTACGAACGCGCATTGTCACAGCATGTGGTGCAGCCAGGCACTTCGCCATTGCGAATCGCGAAATAGCCCCGTTTGCGTCTCCGGCCCAAGGATGCTTCGCCCATTAAGCCGGCTCAGTTAGACGAATATTGCCCCAATGTCGCGCAATTCCCGAAGTGCATCCGAGACGGCCCGGGGCATGCATAGGCTCGAACCACAATGCGCCTACCTTCGTCGAAGTTTAGCCGAAAGTGCGGGGTCGAGTCGTGACACCATGGGAATATGCTGTCGCCGCGTCCATGGTGGACACCGTGCACGCAGGTATCGGCAACGCGTTCGTCTTGATTACTGCAGTTGGCGCCGTTCTACGTCTCCGCTCGCACGCCGACAGGCACCCAGCAACCAAAGCAGATATTGTAGGCGTCACGCCCGCGGTGGCTCTAAACAAAAGCATCGGATTGCGTGGAACATGACTCGATCTTCGCGACGAGATGCACTGCGCCGTGGCGACAGGCGGAGTACCGCTGCGCACGGCGAATTACATAAAAGTGGCCGCTCTAATGGGTTGCGTGCAGCGGTGCTCGGGTCGGACGACGCAATTGTTTCGACGGCCAGTCTTATGATTGGAGTAGCGGCATCCTCAGCTTCGAACGGGGCTATCCTGGTGGCTGGAGTTTCGGGCCTCGTCGCTGGCTCGATGTCTATGGCTGTTGGTGAATATGTTTCAGTAAGCTCGCAACGCGATGCTGAACAGGCGGACATCAAGCGCGAAAAGCGCGAGCTACAGCGGCAGCCGCAAGCTGAACAAAGGCTGACATTGAGCTACCGCCGCTTTCGTCAACTGACCAAGTCTTCGATCGGCTTGAACGGCGAGGTAACGGCACGCGTCATTCTGAAATTTTCCGACAACTGAAGTGAGCCATGAGTCGTTTGCCTGGCTGGAACGCGGCGATGCACTCAAGAACTGACGAGAGCCTTCGCACCGTGGTGGTCGCCCTGATCACGAATCTGGGCACGGCCGTCGCCAAGCTAATCGCCGCTCTGTTTACGGGCTCGAGCGCGATGTGGGCACAGACTTTCCATGCATTCGCGGATAGTGGCAACGAGGTGTTGTTGCTGATAGCCCAGCGACGCAGTGGACATGCGCCGGACGAGCAACATCCATTAGGTTACGGCAGAGCCGCATATTTCTGGGCGCTTGTGGCTTCAATGGGCGTATTTGCGATTGGTGCGCTTCTTTCGGTGCAGCAGGGTATCGAGGGGCTTGTCCAGCGTGTACCCATCGTTTCGTTCCGGATTGCGTATTTGATCCTTTTCATATCTTTTTGCCTGGATGGCGCGTCATTAATTCAGGCCCATCGGCAACTGAGAAAGGAAGCACTGCGTTTGAAGCGGACATTCCTCGAGCAGCTCGATCTAAGTTCGGATCCGGTCGTTCGAGCGGTGTTTGCGGAGGATGCTGCAGCGCTGCTCGGTGACGTGTTTGCCCTGGTTGGAATTGCCCTTCACCATGCTACCGGCTCGGCAATTCCCGATGCGATCGCAGCCATCATGATTGGAATACTACTTGGCATTGTCGCTTTCCATTTGGCGGCCCGCAACGGCGACGTTCTCATTGGAGGCCAGGCGTCAGCAGCATTGTGCGGCAAGATTAGTGCGATGATCGTTGCCCAACCCGGCATCGTGGCGGTAACGGAGATTTTGGTGACATTCATCGGTCCGCGGCGAGCATGGGTTGTTGCGAGAGTCGCTATCGACGAGACAATGACTGGGGCCAATGTCGAGACGCTCGTGCGCACGGCAGAAGGTATCCTGCAGAGCGAATCGCCCGTGATCGCGCGGGTTGACCTCGTGCCCCGTGGACGCTAAGTCGTGATTTGAAAACGCGGAAGTTTGTTGATCGCTGTCAGCCATCGCAGACTGCAAAACCATGGTCACCATATCTGGCAATCTGCGAATGCGGAGTTCGCAAATTCCCGTTCGTTGGATTTCCAATGCACCCTGAACGACGGGGATTTCGTGAAAAGGTGTGAACCGAAACGATCAACACGAGCAATCGTAAGAAATTTGCACGCGACTCAGCTTGGCTTCGCAAATGGCTTGCCCTCCTTTGGGCACCCTAGCGGTGTCCTGTTTTCTTGGCCATCGGCACGTAACTTGCCCTAGGAAGTAACTCACAACAGGAGAAAACAAAGAATGCTCAACATATATCGAAATACCAATGAGTGGCCGAGCTTCGTACCCTTTGCGCTGTTCGACTTGCCCGCGCCTGGAAGAAGCTTTAGTAACCTTCGTCAGGATCTTGACCGGGTGTTTGGGACGTATGAGCAGTCGCTAAGCGGCCCGAACGCACAAACTGGGGAGAACGCACAACTTTGTGACTCTGGAAGTGACTTAGTTGTCACGATAGATTTGCCCGGCGTTTCAAAGAAGGACGTCGAGCTTACCATCAGTGGGGACAATATCTTCATTCGTGCAACGCGAACGTTGTCTCCACCGGAAGGATACACGGCGCACCGACGCGAGCGAAGCTCGTTTAAGTTCGAACAAGCGTTTCAATTGCCCGTGGCCGTGGAATCCAAAACCGCCGTGGCCAATCTTCATGACGGGGTACTCACGGTTACGTTGCCGAAATCACCTAACGCACAGCCAAAACAGATCACCGTGAAAGCAGGCTAGGCTTGCTAACCTAAAGCTAAAAAGGAGAATAGGTCATGACTCAGAATATTGTAGAGACCCCTAAGATAGGCAGCCCGGAATTAGCTCAGCGAGCCCAAGAAATTGTGCCCCCGGTAGACATCTACGAAAACGAACATGAACTGTTGGTTCTTGCGGATTTACCGCGGGTAACCGCGGAGAATCTCACCGTAGAAGTCCATCACCCGGAGGCTGAAAATCCAAGGGCGAGTGCCCAGCGTAAACCGCCAGAGCGACATTGTGTACTCTCGCACTTTCCGGCTGGATGCATCGATGGACGTGGCCAAAATTGAGGCAAAGATCAGCGAGGGCGTCCTCGAAGTGCATTTGCCGAAGAGTGAGCCCTATCGCGTCAGAAAGATTGAAGTTACGGGCACGTGAATTTTAATGGCCGACCGCGGGAGTGCCCGAACGGGCGCTCTTTCGCGCGTTTCCGTGCCGCCACGAAATCAAACGAATCGAGGATATACCTATGTTACGAAGTCTAAGAGAATTGGAACGGTACAAGGTGAGCGCCAGCGATGGAGACATCGGAGGCGTAGTGGACTTCTTACTGGACGATGTCTACTGGGCTGTTCGTTATCTAGTCGTCGAGACAGGCAGCTTCTTTAGTGAGCGCCGGGTGCTCGTTACGCCCATCTCCTTTCGCCAAGTCGATTGGTCAACTAAGCAATTCCACCTAGCGCTTACCGTGGAGAAGGTCAAAGACAGCCCGAACGTTGACGTTGACAAGCCCGTTTCTCGGCAGCACGAAATGGACTATCATGGCTACTATGCGTATCCCTACTACTGGGCAGACGCGGGACTTTGGGGAATGAGTGCGTACCCAGGCGCGCTTGCAACCAGCAAATGGTACGATGCCTCTGTCGAAAACGCTGGAAATGCAGGCGACATCCATTTGCGCAGCGTCAATGAGGTCCGAGGATACAACATTCAGGGCAGCGATGAAGTAATCGGCCACGTTGACGACTTCATCGTTGACGACGAGACGTGGGAAATCCATTACTTGGTGGTCGATACCAGTAACTGGTGGTTTGGCAGAAAAGTGCTGATTGCGCCCCGCTGGGCAACCCGAGTTAGCTGGGAAGAGCGGACCGTCCACGTTAAATATGAATCGGCAGCAGATCACGAATAGCCCGGAATGGAGCCCGACAGTAGCCATCAATCGTGAGTACGAGGCTCGTCTACACAAGCACTACGGACGCCCAGCATACTGGGACGACGGCAAACGACGAGTTCAGGAGCCGGCTTCGCAACAACATCACCCAGGGTGATCTCCGAATAGCTTCAGGACACGTGCAGCAGCTGCGATTTGCAAACTGCTGCACGCCCCTGTGGCGGCCTACTTGCCAGGTTGTCCGAGCCCCCCACCCCGGACAATTAATTCTAAGCCCCTCTGTTGACAGCTTGCGAAACGAGCCGCTCTAAATTGCGGCAAGAATCCACAGAATCACAGGGTCATCGACATCTTCACTTGATCAACCACCTCGGTTACGCCCGGAGCTGCCCAAGCGGCATTCGCGGCGTCCTCAATAGATTGCCAAGAGGAGGCATGTCCCGTAAGCGTCACCTTGCCGCCCAATGTGTCGATGTGGATCGACTTCGCGTCGGTCGTGGCCTGCCGTTGCAGCGCGGCCAGGACTTCTTCCTTCACTTTAGATTCGGAAACCTGAGGCTGTTTTAGGGTGACGCAGTTGTAAACTGTGGTGACACCGGTTAGATAACGGACCGCCTTTTCGGCTGCGTCCCGTTGATAATTCCAGACGACTTGCCCTTCGAGGGTGACGGCGCCCTGCTCCACCTTGGCGGTGACAGCCTTGGGGATATATACGTTCCAGCGAAGCGCACTCTGAACGGCTTCGGCGATTTCTGAATCGCTGTGCCTATGATCATTCGAAACTTTGACAGTGAGGTCCTGTGCGACCGTACGAACGCCGCCTACGCGTTTGGTGGCATCCTCTGCGGCCCATTTTTCAGCGTAGGTATCGACCGCTCCGAGCAGCGAAACTGCCCCATTGTCAACGGTGACTCCAATCTGGGCCGAGTTGACCTTGGGATCCCAACGGAGCTCTTCTTCGATGTCTTTCTTCAGCTGAATGTCAGTTTTACTCATGGTGCACTCCTAATTTCACAAATAATTAACGCGAACGTCCGCCGCGTCTAAACGCGGTGCCCATCCACGGCGAAGCGAAGGGCACAATGTGTGCCAAGGGCATCGATCACGAATGAACAGTGGAATTGCACGCCTGTGAGTGCTTATCGTCAGTAAAAAAATACAGATACGCAATTTGCAAAACATCGAGCTTACTCAACTGCAAATTGCCAATTGAAACGGCGCGAATGCGTCCATTGAAGTGGTCATTGTTGGCATGACCGATGCTGGTATGAATTCCAAATAGGGAGTTCAAGAATGAAGTCGCTACACCAATGTTTACAACTAGTATTAGTATTGGAATTGTTGGCAGGTGTTGCATTTGCGGCCGACCCTGCCACGCAACCCCCACAACCCGCGCCGATTACACAACCACCGCCCATGCCGCAGTCGCCGCCAGTCGCTCCAGCTGCCGAGGCCAGCGACGGTCAATGGGTGTCCACTCAACAATACGGTTGGATTTGGATTCCCTACGCACAAGTTGACACTTACATCTCGCCCGCGGGCTCGCCGTATGAGTATGTATATTACCCATCCGTTGGGTGGAACTGGGTCTATGCGCCATGGGTTTTTGCGTGGGGTCCGACGCCTTACTGGGGCGCTTACGGGCGAGTTCATTTCCGGCTGGTATTCGCATCCGTGGTTTTCGCGGCCCGGGTATTCGGGACCTCGCGGAGGAAGCTATGCTCGACCCGGATATCGCGGCGGGTATACTGGACCAGGTAACCGCGGGGGCGGGTCTAGGGTGGGCATGTCCACGCGTGGGTCCGGTCGTAGCGGACGAGGAGGTCGTCGATAATGCTGAACGGGGCCGAGCATGCCTAACGTGATTGGAAAATCCCTCGACCTCAGCGGTTTTGCCGGTCTCGACGAAGCCGAAGCCCGGGCAAGACTAGTGCAGCAAGGGCCAAACGAGCTCCCTTCTCAAGAGAAGCGAAGTCTTCTGACTATCGTGCTTGAGGTTGCTCGGGAGCCCATGTTCCTGATGCTCGTTGCTGCGGGAAGTTTGTATCTGCTCATGGGGGAAACGGCTGATGCCCTGATGTTACTGGGCTTCGTTTTTGTGGTCATGACGATCACAATCATCCAGGAACGACGCACCGAACGATCACTGGTTGCACTGCGAAATCTATCGAGTCCGCGGGCGCTCGTTGTGCGAGGCGGAGCCCGTAGTCGCATCCCCGGTCGCGAAGTCGTTTGCGGTGACATTCTAGTGCTCGCCGAAGGCGATCGAGTTCCTGCTGACGCCTTGCTGCGGCGCGGGATCAACCTTTCAGTTGACGAATCACTTCTTACCGGCGAGTCCGCCCCGGTGAGCAAGGTAGCCTCGACCCATTTAGCCGAGCTCGAACGTCCCACTGGCAACAACCAGTCATCGCTCTTCTCGGGCACTCTGGTGACTGCCGGTCAAGGGATCGCAGAGGTGGCGAGCACAGGCATTCGTACCGAGCTTGGGAAAATTGGCAAGGCTTTGCAGCAGATTCAGCCCGAGGAAACATTGCTTCAGAAGGACACCGGGCGAATGGTCCGGATGTTCGCCTTGGTCGGTGTCGCTGCGAGCATCGTGGTTGTCATTGCTTACGCGCTTACGCGCGGAGGGGGCGCCACCGTCTGGAAGCATGGACTACTAGCCGGTATCACGATGGCCATGTCGGTTCTACCCGAGGAAATTCCGGTCATATTGACCATCTGCTTCGCACTCGGAGCGTGGCGCATCTCGCGCAATCGAGTGTTGACTCGCCGGATGCCGGCGATCGAAACCCTGGGCAAGACTACGGTTCTGTGCGTCGACAAAACGGGGACACTCACCCAGAATCGTATGACGCTCAAACGCATCAGTGCGGGCAGCCGATCTCTTGACATAACGCCCGAGACTACTCAATTGCCCGCTGAGCTTAACTCATTGCTAGAGAACGCCATTCTAGCCAGTGCGCGCGATCCGTTTGATCCCATGGAACTCGCCCTTCACGTGGCCGGCGACCGACTGCTTGGGCAGACCGCGTATCTTCACACTGATTGGGCCCTCGTCCGCATGTATCCGCTAAGCGCCAACCTCACGGCTGTGAGTCAGGCATGGCAGCAAGGCAAGAATAGTGAGTTGGTCATAGCCTCAAAGGGGGCTCCTGAGGCGATCGCGGAGCTGTGCCATCTGTCCCTCGAGGAGCGCGAAGCGCTGGCTCGAGAGGCTAAGGCCCTGGCATCCGAGGGGCTCCGAGTGCTCGCTGTTGCATGTGGGGTCTCGAACGAAGGCAGGTTACCCGAGAATCACAGCGAGCTCGGGCTCAAATTAGTTGGGCTCGTCGCCTTCGAAGATCCGCTGAGGTCCAACGTGCCCGCAGCAGTCGCCGAATGCCGAACAGCTGGGATTCGCGTGATCATGATCACCGGCGATTACCCGTTGACGGCCCAGAATATTGCCTGCCAGGCGGGTCTGGCCAACTCTGACAACATTATCACGGGACCCGATCTCGAAAAATTATCCGACGCCGAGCTCGCGACGAAGGCCAAGGAAGTCGGAGTATTTGCACGCGTTTTACCTGAACAGAAACTGCGAATCGTCAATGCACTCAAGGCAAATCATGAAATCGTAGCGATGACGGGCGACGGCGTCAACGACGCGCCAGCACTTAAGTCCGCCGACATCGGCATTGCCATGGGTGGGCGTGGCACGGACGTGGCACGCGAGGCGGCTGACTTGGTTCTGCTGGACGACGATTTTTCGTCTATTGTGGCGGCCATCCGCCTAGGCCGAAGGATCTACGACAATATCAGGAAGGCTATCGCGTTCACGTTTGCTGTCCATGTGCCCATCGCTGGGCTGTCGATGCTTCCCGTTTTCTTCGCGGGTTGGCCGTTGCTATTGCTACCAACGCACATCGTCTTTCTCGAGTTGATCATTGACCCGTCTTGCTCCCTTGTATTCGAGGCAGAGGCGGCCGAAGCCAACGTAATGACACGCCCACCACGCGGTCCAACGGATCGTCTGTTTTCGTTCGACACGGTCGGGTTCGCCGTTTTGCAGGGCCTGAGCGTCCTTGCAGTCTGCGCGGGGGTCTTCCTTTTCTCGGTCCGAGGACAAACACCCGAAGTCGCGCGCGCACTCACGTTCAGCACGCTCGTTGCGGCTATTCTTGTTGTGCTGCTCGCCAACCGCTCGTCGAGTCGAACGGTATTCGGGGGATTGCGAGTGCGAAACGTAGCGCTATGGTGCGTACTCGGAGGAGCGACTGCGCTCTTGCCAGTCGTACTATTGGTACCGATGGCCCGGCAAATATTTCATTTTGCTCCAATTCACGCCCGTAGTCTTGTACTTAGCATCGCAGTCGGTCTCGCATGCACGCTATGGTTCGATCTGCTCAAGTTGAGTAAGCATCGGGCAAAGACCAATGTCGCTCCAAACAGACCACAGCCAGTCAGAAGGGTGGGTGCTTTGTGACACACTCCGCGGACGGAGCCGGCGAGGCTAGTATTGCCAGTAGCGCCGAAACCAATCTTTCCGCGCGTAGCGGTGCAAAGCTCAATTTAGTAAAAAGTGCCGAATCCCATGGGGCAATCGTGGAGTCGGTGCATCTACTCGACGGTGGTACGCAGGCCTACCCACGCATGCTTCTGGCCATTGCACAGGCACTAAAAGCTGTGCACCTCGAGGTTTACGCCTTCGCGCCATCAGGCGTAGGCGCACGCTTTATTGAGGCGCTAAGTGATGCGGCTGGTCGTGGAGTATCTGTGCAGGTGCTGATCGATGGCTGGGGCTCCGCTCGTGGCGGGCGCGCTGTCGCCGCTGCCCTTCGTCGCGCAGGATGTTCGGTTCGGATTTACAGCCGCCTGCGTGTGCTGCTAATTGGCCATTTCTGGCGCAATCATCGCAAAATACTTTTGGTTGACGACAGCGTGGCGTTCATCGGCGGCATCAACATTGGCGACGAGAACCTAAGCGAAGGCTTGCGCCTGGGCTGGGCTGATCTGGCGCTCGAAATTCATGGCGTGCATTCAGCGCGCCTGGGTGAAATGATCCGTCACGAGCCGCGGCGCTCAGTCGACGGTTCACTGCACATATACTTGTCCGGGCTAGGAGGTGGATGGCGATTGCGTCGCAAGTACCTCAAAGCGTTCGCGCTAGCACGGCAGCGCATCCAACTTGCGCACGGCTACTTCATTCCCGACCGTGGTGTAGTCCGCGCTATTACTGCTGCCGCGCGGCGGGGCGTTCAAGTGCACCTGCTCCTCGCGGGTCGGAGCGACATCCCGTTCGCCCGTGCCGCCACGCGAAGCCTATATCGTCGACTCCTGGCAGCCGGCGTCTCGATTCATGAGTGGAGCGAATCGGTACTGCACGCAAAAGTGGCTACCATCGACGGGCGCCGGCTGCTCATAGGCAGCTACAATCTCGACCCGTTTTCGCTTGCCAACATGGAAGTGTTAGTGGAGGTCGCTGAGACACAGTTGGTCACCCAGGGCGAGACATGGCTCAACGACCACTTCGCGCGCTCCTGTTCAATAACATCGGTGCAAACGCACTCGCCTTGGCAGAGGTGGTTGCTCGATCCGCTCGGCCGCCTCATCGTGCGCGTTGCGGACAAGTTCAGCCGAAAGATTGTGAGTCGTAGGCGGCGCAAGCATGCCGCCCATCCGGGCCCTAAGGCGTCCCATGACGGTGTTTGACCTGAGGTTTAGCGAATGAGGCAATCCCGGCGGCTGACAACCGAACCTACATTACGCGTGATGACCTGGAACATCCACAAGGGGATTGGTGGGCTTGATCGTCGCTATGACCTGGACCGCATCATCACGGTGCTAAAGCACTACGACCCTGATATTGCCTTGCTCCAAGAGGTGGCGCAGGGCATTCGAAGATTGAAGTGGCACAATCAGGCCGAATTGCTCACGAATGCTTTGGAGTTCCACGCAACCTTCTTTCCGGAGCACCAATTCAAGGTTGGAACTTATGGGAACCTAATTTTGGCACGTTGGCCCATCGCCGACCCAATCCACCTCGATCTCACGATTGGTTCGAGAAAGCAGCGTGGAGTGATCCAGGCTCATATTCGGGCACATATCGGGAAACACCAGCGCACCTTGGTTGTACACAACATGCATCTGGGGTTGGCCGGTCGCGAGCGAGGGTTGCAACTGAATCGAGTCATGTCTTCACTGCCTTTGCGGCTTTTACACCAATCCACACCGATCATTGTGGGCGGAGATCTAAATGATCTCTGGGGTAGCCTTGGAGCAAAACATCTTTCCCCTCACGGCTTCGAGCGTGCAGGCGTTCCGGCCAATACATTCCCGAGTGCACTCCCGATCCGCCCGCTTGATGCATTGTTCTTCCGCGGCAGTCTGAAGCTTGCCCACTACGAAGTGGCTCGTTCCAAGTTAACTCGATCGTGCTCCGATCATCTACCGCTTTATGCGGACTTCGCCCTGCTTCCCATTTAAGCGATGCTCGTCCGAGTCTGAGAAACTCATGATTTCTCGACATCTGGATCGCGCCGCGAGATGTTGTGCACGTGCCGTGAATGCCAAATCCAAATAACAAACCCGATTGCAATAATACCAATAATGACGGGTATTTCAATTCTCTTCGCTTCGGCAAGAAGTTTCTCGAGCACGTGACCAAAGGCATAGCCGCCGCAGCCGATGACGGTGGCCCAGATGGCGGCACTCACCACGTTGAGTACTAGAAACAATTTTCGGGAAAAGCCACTCATCCCGATTACAAATGGCGAAACCGTTCGAATCCCGTACATGAAACGAAAGCCCATTACGAGCGCAATCCGGTGCCGATTGAACAGGCGCTGCACGCGAGCGGCTCGCGTTTGCCAATTGGGATGTCGTGCAAGAAACGCTTCCCCCGACTGTCGCCCCAATTGGAAAAAGGTTTGGTCACCGATGATCGTTCCGAGCATGGCTGCAGCAATTACGTACGGCAGCCGCAAATAGCCTCTATGTGCCAAGTAGCCAGCTACGACGAGGATGGTCTCGCCTTCGAGTGCGGTTCCCAACAAAATTGCCCAATAGCCGAATTTCTCGATGATTGCTTCAAACGCCATGACTCAATTGGAAATCAACCTAGCACCAATGCCGCCGTAACTTTGTTGGGTGTGAGCCCCACTCAAGGCGCGTCGGGTGCTCCAACTGCACCCGACCTCCGCGTGAAGATTAGTTTCCAATTATGACGTCA
>CAWFUX010000020.1:0-28732 GCA_963819085.1 uncultured delta proteobacterium | reverse complement strand
CCCCCCCCCCTCTCTCTTTACGTGCTCGATGAACGGTTCGAAGTTGTTCTCTACCGATTCGAGTGTGCGTTCCAAGGCGTCGCTGTCCTTCTCGCACAAATTGTGGAAATGGAGTCCGTCCAGCATATCAATGGCGCTCCCAATCATTGCGCGCCGCGGTACGCCGAGGCGGGAACCTGGGGCACATGGATCATATAGATCCACCGCCGTTTCCCGATGTTCGGGATTGATTCGAAGGCCTACTTGAATCCCTCGATCAACGCGCTTCAATTCCGGCAGGAACCGCTCGAGTTGTGAGATGGAATTGAAGACAACATGGTCCGCAATTGTCGAAAGTTCCTCGATGTCGGCTTCGGAATACGCGGGCGCATAGACGTGGAGTTCCTTGCCTATATACTCTTGAGCCAGGCGCGCTTCCGACACGGAGCTAGCCGACGCACCGCTGAGCACACCTTTGACGTACGGGAATGTACTGAAAGCGGCAAAACCCTTCAGAGCGATCAATATCTTGCAATTGGCCCGTTCCTGGACGTTTCCCAACAGGGAAAGGTTGTTCCGCAGAAGTCCTAGGTCAATGACAAAAGCAGGGGTTTCAATGGCGGTTGGGTCGAACGACGGCATTCTGCAATCAACCTTCGCGAATTTCCCATGGGAGTCCATAGCGGTTGAGTGCATCCATGAACGGATCGGGGTCGAATTGTTCCATGTTGAACACGCCACTTCCCTGCCATTTCCCGGTTAGAACCATCAACGCGCCTATCATTGCCGGGACACCCGTTGTGTACGAGACAGCTTGAGCGTGAACTTCCTTCCAACACTGCTCATGGTCGCAGATGTTGTATATGAAAACTTTACGAGATCTTCCCGCTTTCTTGCCCGTAATTTCGCAGCCGATGCTGGTCTTGCCCTTGTAGCCGGCGCCCAGACTTGCAGGGTCGGGCAACAGCGCCTTCAGAAACTCAACAGGGACGATCTTGTGTCCCTGAAAGTCCACAGGATCAATTCGCGTCATGCCTACGTTTTGCAGCACACGTAGATGAGTTAAGTATTGTTCGCCGAATGTCATCCAGAAACGGATTCGTCGAAGTCCACGTACGTTCAACACAAGGCTCTCGAGCTCCTCGTGATACAGCAAATACGCCTTTTTGATGCCAACTCCTGGGAAATCATAGTCCATCTTGATGGACAGCGGGTCCGTCTCCTTCCAATCTCCGTCTTCCCAATATCGCCCGCGTTGCGTAATCTCGCGGATGTTAATTTCTGGGTTGAAATTCGTGGCAAACGCGTGACCATGGTCGCCGCCGTTACAATCTAGAATATCGATGGTCTCTATCTCATCGAAAAGGTGCTTTTGCGCATACGCGCAGTAGACATTAGTGACGCCAGGATCAAACCCAGAACCCAATAGCGCCATGAGATTTGCACCGCGAAAACGTTCTTGAAAGGCCCACTGCCACTTGTACTCGAATTTCGCAACATCTTTGGGTTCATAGTTGGCAGTGTCTACGTACGGCACTCGAGCTGCCAAACAGGCTTCCATGATATGCAAGTCCTGATACGGCAAAGCAACATTGATAACAACGTCCGGCTTCTGCTGAGTGAGGAACGCGGACATCTGCGGTACGTTGTCAGCATCCACTTGTGCGGTCTCGATGTGCCGGCCTTGTAGTGCTGCAACATCTTCGGCAATCTTTTCGCAACGCGAAAGCGTACGGCTCGCCAACACGATTTCTTGAAAGACGTCAGGTAGTTGCGCACACTTGTGAACAACAACATTACCGACACCGCCAGCACCAACAATCAGGACCTTTGACATGGGCGCGGAACTTACGTTCGGGGCCGCTTGAATGCAAGACGCAACGCGTCTGTTAGATTCAAGCATGGGTGGCCCAACGGCCACTCACGGCGGGGTCCGACAGCCTTGTCACCGAGTCGTTTCATTTCAACAAGAAACCTTCGCAGAGATTGCACCGTGTCGTCGCCGCTACGCCCAAGGGTTGCCTCGGACATCTTCAACTTGGATCGAACTACGAAATAGGACTTATGCCGAATGGCTCGTGGACGCGCGCGTTGTGGCAATTGGGAGGACTAGGCAAATCGACTGACGAGCGCCTTGTATCTTTTGGCAGCGCCTATTCAGGCGTGACAATCAAACGAGTGTCTGAAGGAAAACTTCGGAATGAATGCGGAGGGGGCTGGCGAGACGACCTTTCGACATTGCGCGAATCACTTCGGCATCGATTTCAGGAGGCGACGATAGCTCGGGCTTTCCTGGGGGTATTTGACCGATTTCAGAGGCCGGAGACCTCACCGAAGCTGAGTCACGCCAAAAGGGCGAGACTATGAATCGGCGGACGCTTTACCCCGGAGCGGCGCAACATTTGCCGGTCGCGCAAACACCCTGGAAAAAGTTTCGTGTGTTGGTGCCGGGACAATCGTGAAACCTTGGATGAATGAACCCTTTCACCGATTCAGAACCAGGAGCCGAATGACGGGGTCCCCCCACACGGAGTGTGTCTCAATTGGATGAACCATCTTCATCGAAATTCAGCATGAACATCCGAACGTACTTCGGGCACGAAGAAAACGACAGTTCATGCGACCGATGATTCAGGTAGATAAGGCTAGGGATCGAGTCAATTCAGATAGGTTTCTGCGGGCATTGAAAATGCATTGCTCGGCGGCTCCGAAATTAAAGTGTCGTGGAAGTGCACGGTTCACGGGAATCAAAGGCCCGGTGAAGATGTTCGTCGATGGGGCAAATATGGACAACGTATGTCTGGGAATAGTTCATTTGGGGGGCTGAGATCACTAGACGTCAAGGCTGTCCGGGGTCAATCGACGTTCGATTTGACAATCTCGACAGCGAGATCTATTTCCTGCACGTAACTGATTCTGCCCTTCAGCAATTTGCGTGGGGCCTGGATGTGTGTTCGATGAGTGTCCGCATCTCAAACATGATCTTTGCCTGAATAATCCCATTCGGGGGGTTTGATTTGAGGTGTCGGCCTTTATAGAGGTATGCTGTGAAACATCCGCTTCGAGGCGCGTGTATCGGTTATGGGTTCATATCCGAAGGAGGTCATTCCCCGAGTTATCGCCAAAGGTCTGTCAGTCCCGGTGATTTCGAAATTGTCGCTGTAGCGGATATTACCCCGGCGCGGCGTGCAGCGGCGGCTAGCGCCTATCCCCGGGCCAGAATTTACGAGAGCTGGGAGCGCTTACTGGATAAGGAATCGCGAAATCTAGATTTTGTCGATATAACTACGCCTCCGTACGCGCACGCCGAGATTGCTCATGCGGCACTCGACTACCGGCTGCATGTGCTGTGTGAGAAGCCGCTAGCGGCGTCGATGAAACAAGCCCAATTGATGGCGGCGCACGCAGCGCGGGTGCGGCGCGTTTTGTTTCCGTGCCACAATTATCGTCATGCACCCGTTGTGAAGGCCGTGCGTTCAGCATTGGCACAGAACATCATTGGAAATGTTCGGCTCGTCACCCTCCAAACATTTCGACCTACTCACGCTAAGGGCGTGAAGGAGTGGCGACCCGACTGGAGGCGCGAGCGCAAGTATTCCGCCGGTGGCATTGCCATGGATCACGGAAGCCACACGCTTTATCTGGCATTTGAGTGGATGCGTTCATTTCCAACGGCCGTTACGGCGAAAGCCACGACTTTAGGAAACTTTGACACGGAAGACAATTTCAGCTGCACAATCACATTTCCGACTGGAATTGCCGTCACTCACTTGACCTGGACTGCCGGTACTCGCAAGGTGCTCTACACCCTTCACGGGGAACATGGTTCTATTACCGTAGACGACGATGAGGTTAAGATTCTTGGGATTGACGCCAGCAACATGTCTCTCGGTTTGCCCGCCGGCGAATCGGGCGCTCACATCGTCCCTTCCCACTGGATGGACGCTAGCCATCGTGAATGGTTTAGCAGTCTGCTCGACGATTTTAGTGATGCGATTGCGACCGACCGCTGGGTTAATGCCGACATAATTGACTCCGTCATGTGTATGGCCACAATAGAGACGGCCTACGCATCGGCGCTGCAAGATTCGCGTGAACTTCCGATCAGAGATGCGGAATCGTTGCTCACGCCTTCTGGTGTAGATCGAACCCATCGAACACTCGGTTTGCAATTGAATGATTGTGCGTCAAGGCCATGATGGCCTTCACCCCTGTTGATGGGGGGCCAATTTGGATATTGTGCGCGGGCCTGGTGCTGGTGCTAACGGCATACGGGGCTCGCGTGCTGCTGGTTGGTCGGGCCACCGATCCCCGTGTTCAAAGGGAAAGGGCTACTCTGCTGCTGGGGACGTTCCCCATGGAGGCCATGCATTGGGCCCTGCGTGGAATTGGAGATCTAATCGCCAGGGTCGGGGTGGCGCCCGATACAATTACATGGGCTTCTCTAGTTCTTACAGTTACAACCGTACCTCTGGTTGCGACCGGCCATTTTGATTGGGCGGCTCTAGCACTAGCCCTGGGCGCAGCTTGTGACGCACTGGACGGGATTGTTGCTCGGCGCCAACGAGTATCTTCAGACAGTGGTGAGGTATTTGACGCGGTGGTTGACCGCTACGCTGACGCCATGCCCCTGGCAGGGTTGGCCCTTTACTACAGATCCAGTCTCGTTGCTCTTGCGGTTGTACTTTTGGCAATGATTGGGAGCGCTCTTGTAAGTTACGTTCGGGCCAAGGCCGAGTCGATGCAATTGACATTACCTGGCGGTCTAATGCGCCGACATGAGCGCGTGGTTTACCTGGGCATAGCCCTCGCCATTGGCCCCTATATGAGGCTACCGCTCGTGCCTTATGTAAGGCCCATCACTCTGGCTATCGTGGCCCTAATTGCCGTTGCTTCGAATATCGCTGCGGCCCTGTTGACACGAGACGCGCGTCGGCTATTGGCAGAGGCGGGTCGAGGTCCACGTGCTCGGGACTAAGGAAACGGTCTTGGAATCTTCACTGATAGCGACAACCGCGGATACGAAACGGCATCTTCGCGTACATGGCGAGCTACCAGGGCCGCGCTCGCAGGCACTTCGCGATCGCGAGGCCAAGTATCTTGCCCCTGGTTCTCAGGCGATTGCCGCTTACGCGGGTATTGCCATTCGGTCCGGGGAAGGGTGCGAAATCCACGATGTTGACGACAACGTGTTTCTTGACTTCGCCGCCGGGATTTGTGTCGCAGCACTGGGCTATGCCCATCCGCGCTATGTCGCCGCGCTGACCGGCCAACTTCAGGCGATTCATGCCGGGTCGTTCACGAGCGAGGCGCGAGTAAACGCGCTCGAGACCGTTGCGTCCATTTTGCCGAGCGGCCTCGACCGAATGCAATTCTACTCGGGTGGCTCTGAAGCCGTTGAAAGCGCTATCCGCTTGGCGCGCGCGTATACTGGCAAAACCGAGGTGCTTTCTTTCTGGGGTGGATTTCACGGGAAAACCGCGGGTTCTTTGGCTCAACTGGGCAGCTCGTTCAAATGGGGTTTAGGTCCGATTGGCCCCCGCAGCCTACCTGGCGCCGTATGCCGATTGTGCCAGGTGCCCATTCAAAACCACTTATCCCCAATGCGGGCTGCTTTGTGCGGAGTTCGTTCGCGACAAACTCAAAGCCGAAACATCGGGAAATCTGGCGGCAATTTTGGTTGAACCGATGCAAGGTACGGCCGGCAATATAGTTCCTCCACCCGACTATCTGCCGGCGATTGCGGCAATTGCTCGAGAGTATGGAGCGGTGCTAATCGCGGATGAGATGATAACGGGATTCGGTCGTACCGGACGATACTTCGGAATCGAACACTCTCAGATTCGCCCCGACATTATTACTGTCGGAAAAAGCCTCGGCGCAGGCTTCCCCGTGTCTGGACTAATTGCCCGTGACGATATCACCCAAGCAAAACCCTGGTCGAACCCTAGCTTTTCATCCTCGAGTTACGGCGGGAACCCGCTCGCAGCTGCGGCGGTTGCGGCGAGCGTGAGTATCATACGCGACGAGGGACTGGTCGCGAATGTGAAAGTGGTGGGCGAGTACTTGAAGAGTGGATTTTTCGCGCTCAGCCAACGGCATCCCGTTTTGACAGACGTGCGAGGCGAAGGGTTGTTAATTGGTTTCGATCTTGTTGAACCCGGCACCAAGACGCTATGGGACACCGGTCGCTGTCAGACATTCTTTCGAGCATTGTTGCAACGCGGCCTCTTGACGATGGCATATGCCCCACGTGTTCGCATCAACCCCCCTCTAATTCTGTCGCTTGCGCAAGCTAAGGAAGCATTGGAAATATTCGAAAGCGCCTTGGGTGATGTTTCGTGAACCCCGTGAACGTATACTATTTCGGGCAACCGTGTCCTCGCTTCTTGCTACCGCAGTCGATGCGCTAGCTTACCAATTGGTATTGTATTTGTTGGTTGGTAGATACGGAGTAGCTGCCGCGCTTGCAGCCATTGCAGGAGCTGTGTCCAATTTTTTCGTCAACAGACATTGGACATTCGTAGCTACTGAGGGGCGAATGATTTGGCAGGTGCTCCGATATATAGTTGTGTCTCTTCTGACGTTCGTTTGCCTCCGGACTTTGCTTTGGCTTTTGATTGAATACGGGTCAGTCGGAATGCGCATTGCGTGGCTTCCGGCCAAAATTCTGGCATTTGTCGCGGTTAGTTTTCCCATGCAAAAACTGTGGGTCTTTAGGGTCAGAACTTCATGAGACTTTGGCGCCATATGCGTTCGCTGTGGCCCCGGTATACGTTACTGCCGGTTGCGCCGTTCATTATCTGGACGATGTTCTGGGCGGTGCGCGGTCAATTGAGATGGGACCACATTGCGGTATGCTTGATTGCAATCGCAACCGCCTATGGGGGAAAAACGGCCAAACGTCTGTACTTTAGCGTACTTCCATTGGGTCTCGTTGGTCTTCTCTATGACGCGATGAGGTTCGTCGCCAACGTGGGGTTGTCGGAATCTACCGTCCACGTGTGCGATCTACGGGCAATCGAACTTTCCCTATTCGGAATTACTTCGGCGGGGGTGCGTCAAACGATACATGATTGGGCTCAGCACCACGCGCGACCCGCTCTGGACCTGTTCTTCGCCGTACCATACGGCATATTCATTTTTGCGGTGCTTGGTTTCGCGATATTTCTTTTTCGTAACCAATTACCGAGCGGCCTTGCGGTTCACGTGGGGCTTCTTTTTCCTAAATGTGCTCGGTTTTGCCACTTATCATATCTACCCTGCCGCTCCGCCCTGGTATTTCCACAAGTATGGTTGCATCGTCGATTTGCACGCACATGCAAGCCCTGGTGCCAACCTGTTGCGCGTCGATGAAATGATGGGGATTCGGTACTTTACCGGATTCTACGGCCGCTCCAGCGACGTCTTTGGAGCTGTCCCTTCACTGCATGTCGCGTACCCACTGCTTATGGCAATTGAAGGCTGGTCTGGCCGCAGTAATCTCGGCCGCGCAGGGCTCGTGGGCTTTTACTTGTGGATGTGTTCTGCGGCCGTGTATCTCGACCACCACTGGGTTGTCGATATTGTTCTTGGAACCTTGTACACGTTGCTGGTCGCGGTGCTAATGCGCAGGGTTCGCTTCTTTCGAAGCGCCGTATCTGAAGATCCAAAAGCAGCGTAACTCATGTCCAATATCCTGATTACCGGTTCATCGGGCGCTGTGGCACGGGCCATTTGTCCCGATCTGATTGCTGGCGGACACGCGCTACGGGGTTTTGATCGAGTGGCGACCCCCAACATTCAAGATATGATCGTGGGCAATATCGAGGATCGGGGCGTCGTTGCGCAGGCCATGCAAGGAATGAACGCAGTAATTCATCTGGCCGCGGAGCCCAACGACGCGGATTTTCCGCTGCTCGTTGGTCCCAACGTAATAGGACTTTTCAACGTCATGGACGCGGCCCGAGCCGCGAACATCAAGCGCATCGTGCTCGCAAGTTCGATCCAAGTCCTATCCCATCGCTCGCGAGCAAATGCACCAGCAAGCGTTCACGACGCTTCACCCGGCAACCACTATGCGCTTACCAAACTGTGGGCTGAAAAAATGGGTGAAATGTATGCTCGACACTACGGGCTCAGCGTATTGGTCGTTCGAATCGCGTGGCTAGTCCGCAATCAGACAGAAGCAATGGCAATGCTTCGCAACCCGAGGCCCCACCTTTATCTAAGTGCCCGCGATGCTGGGCGATTCTTCGTTCGTGCCGTAGAGGCGGAGGGTATAGACTTCGCTGTCGTTTACGCTGGCAGTCGGGGCGCGGAACTCGCGTTTGATATGGCAAGCGCGCGTGCGGTACTCGGCTACGTCGCGCAAGACACGTGGCCCCATGGGCTGGATTTCGAGTTGCCCGTGTACGAAAATCGAAATTAGGAGCGCGATATAGCGGGCCAGATGGCCGGACGCGCGCCGCCCAAAACATATTCATGTACAAGTCGTGGACTGAGGGGTGGCATGGTTGCCAGGGGACGCGCGTGTGAGGATGATACGCAAATGGTGGTTGGAAATATATGAAAGGATCAAAAATGGTTATGTCTGTCCGAAACGACGCCAGGAGCCACGTACGAGTCGTCATGACTTTGGGCTTCGTGGCAATTGCCGCATGTACGGCCACGCCACGCGGTGCGTCTGATGCCAGTGTTGCCAACGCGAATGCCAAAGCTGCGGATGGCGGGAAATTATTCGGACAACAATGCGCAAGCTGCCACGGACAGCGCGGAGAAGGCGTGACGGCACCAGCAATCATGGGACCGGGCGCACTGCCGGTGTACGCAAAAGAGTCGAGCCTGGCAAGGAATGCGGCATTTTCCGATCCATCTGAATTGGCACTGCGGGAAAATGCTCGCCCTGCGGGAGCACCCAAGCGAGAGCCGTTCAACACCGCCAAAGATCTCTACAGTTACGTTAGCCAGCGCATGCCGATGAAATCACCCGGAAGTCTCAAACCGGACGAGTATTGGGCAATTTTGAATTTTATGTTGGTGGCTCACGGAATACCGGTGCCCGAAGGCGGCGTCAACGGGACCAATGCCGGCACCGTTTCGATCGTGTCCCAGTAGCAGCATCGAATCCGGAGTCCGACTCCCGGGTTATGTTGAACATTTAACGTAGATGCCACCACTTCGTTCAGCGCAGGTGCAATTGCTACCGAATATTTCTGTGAGACACGCGCAAGTGGTGGTGCGTCCGCATTTGGAGAGCCATTGGCAGTTGGGCTGAGCGGAGGACTCGTCACAATAAAATCCGGCAATACAGATTCCAGTTCCGCATACGAAACACGTACCGTCCGTGCACTTCGGATCGGGAGCTTCGGTCTTCTCATTGTCTGGCTCGGCTTCGGCCTTGGCCTGCGTGGGCCTGGGACGTTTGGCCTGCACTGAATTCGAACCTCCACAACCGATCGCCGCGATAGTTACGATGAAAAGGAGTGGCGCCAAACGCGGGGGCGTAAACGACATATCAGGGGCAATGCTAATACGGAGTTGGCCAGGCGGGAATATTTCTCTTACCCTAAGTCCGCCCGCTCGGCAGGACATTCACGACGGCGTCTCTTCTATTGGCGACTCGGTATCGAGGTTGGGTCGCGGAAGGCCCGCCGCCAGCGCGCCGAGCGCCTGCTCGATTCGCAACCTGTCATCGGGATTGGGCACTAAGTGCCGCGCACGAGCTACGACATAGCGGACCAGGGCGGCCTCGAGCTGCGACAGTGCTGAGGTGCGTGAAAAGTTTAGCTCGGGCACGATGAAACGGATGAGTACACGCCCATCGGCCAGCACCTGCTCGCCGACGATTTGTCCGCGTCGCCCGGAAATACCCACGAGTTGCCGAATCATTCCACGAACCAACTTGGCTCGGCGCCTAGATTTACGCAATGCGGGCTGTTCGAACAATTCGAAGAAGCGGTTTCTGGCATAAACCTGTGGTGCAACCACTAGCGCGCAAAGAAGTCCGTCCAAAGACAATGATACCGGGTCCATTACGACGTAGATCCTTGATCGTGCTCCTTCGTGGATTCAAGGAGCCGAGCTTGATGCCAGGCAACTAATGCGTTGATGATATTGTCGAGTTCGCCCTCAATTACACGGTCGAGTTCGTAAATCGTCAATCCAATTCTATGGTCGGAGATTCGATTTTGCGGGAAATTGTAGGTGCGGATCTTCTCCGAGCGCTCCGCTCCACCAACCATTGTCCGCCGTTCGTCACGCACTGAATCGGCTTGCTTTTGTTGCTCGAGATCAAGCAGACGGCTGCGCAAAATCTTTAGCGCCCGTGACTTGTTCTTGAGCTGGCTTCGTTCATCTTGACATTTGACAATCATCCCAGTTGGGAGGTGCGTGACTTGCACTGCGCTGTTGGTAGTGTTGACACCCTGACCGCCGGGGCCGCCGGCAGCCGCAATGTCGAACCTAAGGTCCTTGTCATCAATCTCGACTTCTACGTCATCGGCCTCGGGTAGTACGGCTACCGTCGCGGTGGATGTGTGGATGCGGCCTTGGGCTTCGGTGGTTGGCACGCGCTGAACTCGATGCACTCCAGCCTCATGCTTGAGTGATGAAAATACGCGGTCCCCCGAAACCAACGCAATCGCCTCCTTGAGGCCGCCAGCGCTGGCCGCGCTAGAGCTCATTAGTTCGACTCGCCAACCGCGCCGTTCTGCATATCGCGTGTACATTCTCAACAGATCTGCTGCGAACAGCGCGGCTTCTTCGCCGCCGGTTCCTGCCCGTACTTCCAGCAGGGTGTTGCGGTCGTCATTGGGGTCTTTGGGCAGCAATAATAACGCGATTTCCTGCTCGAGTGTGTTCTGACGGGACTCGAGTTCTGGCAATTCTTCCCGCGCCAGATCACCCAACTCGGGGTCGCTGAGTGCGGCGCGGTCGTCCTCAATTTGCTTTGTGACGTTTTGCCAATCGCGGAAAGTGTCAACGACGCCTTGAATTGAACTTCGCTCACGCCCGAGCTCCCGTAGCCGCGCTTTGGGTTCGACACGACTGTCATGTCACAGAGCAGCGCCTCCACTTCGAGCAGCCTGCGCGCAAGACTTTGTAACTTTTCTACCGGAACCATTCGTTGCCTCAGCACCCCAGCCACGGTCGTAGCCAGAATGAGCCAGGATCCAACTAGCACGAACAAGCGTGCTACTTGCTGGGCATCCACACGAGCGCAAATCAATGTTCACTGGCGCCCCAAGCAGGAAGCCGTAATTGATTGCAATGCTAGGCGGTTCTTGCTGGGTTGTCCGTACTTTTTGCGGAACCGATCAATTCGACCCGCTGTGTCCACCAAGCGCTGCTTGCCCGTGTAAAATGGGTGACATTGACTGCAGATGTCTACGGATAGCTCTTTGCGGGTTGAGCGTGTTTGGAAGCTATTGCCACAAGCACATTGAACTGTGACAACCTGGTACTGCGGATGAATGCCGTCCTTCATGGCGCCTTTTCGCCCCCGGATAGCTGAACCAAGGGGAGGCGGACCTTAGCGCCCTAATCCGGGTACAGCAAGGCGCAGCTAGGTTCAATTCGCGGTTTGAGATGTGCGGCCCGAATACCCCGAGGTGGGGGCCGTCATCATTTGCTATAAAAATGGGGTCTTTAGGCAAAGTTGACGAGACGGGGCTTTTCGGGCACATCACTATTGACATGCCCGAAAGTGTCAGTCGTCGCGAGGTGCTATCGCGGCTCGGAGCCACCGGAGCCACATTGGCGACGGTCGGACTTATTGGCCGAGCGGTTTACGACCGCGGCGGTTATGACGTCAGTCACGCCCGTGGGGAACGCCAGACTCGCGATTTCACAGTTGCCAGTCGGGTGTCCGAACCAAAATTTGCGATTGCCAAGAGCACCCAAGAAATCGAGTTGCTGGTCAGGCGCGCAGTCAACGCATTGGGCGGCATGAAACGCTTTATAAGCCGCGGCGACATAGTTGCCATAAAGCCGAACATTGGTTGGGATCGACTGCCGGTCCATGCAGCCAACACTAATCCCCTGCGTCGTCGCTGAGCTTGTCCGGCTCGTGATTGGATGCGGGTGCAAAGCAAGTCATCGTTACTGATGCGTCGTGCAATGAACCCAATCGATGCTTTCAGCGTTCCGGGATCTGGCGCGCCGCTCACGCCGTGGGTGCCTCCGTCATTTACCTGCGGCGCACCGGTTTCGCGACCTGCGACTACGCGGAGACGTCCTTGATATCTGGCCAATTTACACGCCACTAGTCGAAGCTGACAAAGTCATCAACGTTCCGGTGGCCAAGCATCACAATTTGTCCAAATTTACGGGCGGCATGAAGAATTGGTACGGACTCTTGGGGGGCCGACGAAATCGCTTGCATCAGAACATCAACGTCTCAATTGCTGATTTGGCCACGTTCATGCGGCCCACGCTAACTGTCCTGGACGCAACACGCGTGTTGCTTCGTAATGGCCCGCAAGGCGGCAATATCGACGACGCTAAGGATGTCTTTCAAGTCATTGCCAGTCTGGACCCAGTGGCGGCGGACGCCTACGGGGCCACGCTAATTGGCGTGCAGCCGGGAAGCGTTGACTACTTGCGGTTGGCGATGGAGCGAGGCCTGGGCAGTCGGACTGGGAGCACGTTGCCCATGTGGAGGTTTGATTGACTCCTGAAGGCAATTCGGCAAAGCCCGCGGTCGGAGCACTGCAGCCACTGGCGCGATGATGGAGACGAGTGGCGACCCTTGGCCACATCCGATTCCATGGCAAGGTCGATTGGGTAAAGTGCCAGGCAATCGATGTCGCGGTTCGCGCCAGATAACACTGAGCCATTCGACGCTTTGCCAGGTTCGTTGTCGAGGTCATGCAATGTCGCAAGTTCAGAGCTGGCAGTAGCGACGCCAAAGAACGTGCCTTCAAACAATCCGAAGTCTACCAGCCACATCGGCAGCTGTGGGGACCGGCGCGGATCCAGCATCCGCGTTCGCTATTACCCGGCTGTTTCAGCGAAAATCCTCGAAACGACCGGGTAGTGGCAAACCAGCCAGACCTGCGATTCGTGTACTCGTGTGGGTGCGCCGGTTTTCACAATTTACATTTATTGCCCTCTTTCTATGGATGCTTACGGCTACGGCATTTCGAGGAACATTTAGTGCCAGGGCCTCGGAGCCCGTTCGCCTCCCGTGGCCAGTCGAGGTTTTCCTACTCGGGGACCCCTACGTCGCGGCGATGACATTGTTGAGTACGCACACGCTCTACCGGGGACTCGCAATTGCCGGAATAGTGACGGCGCTCACCCTAGTCTTCGGTCGCGTGTTTTGCGGTTGGATCTGTCCGTTTGGAACGCTACATCATTTCTTTGGATGGATATTCCCTAGTCGCTACCTTCGTGGCAACAAACGCGTCAATTCCAATAGAACCCAGACCTGGCAAATAACCAAGTACTACCTGTTGTTGGCCTTCCTCGGATCGGCTCTGTTTGGAAGTGCAATCGGGGGCCTGCTCGATCCAATTTGTATTTCGGTGCGGGCCATTGGCCTCGGAGTATTGCCGATTCTGCAGTACATTGGGATTCGCACCGCGGATATAGTTGCGACCACGCGCGTTCACGCAATCCAATCGGCGAGCGATTCAATTCAGGAACAACTCGCCCGACACGTATGGACTAGCAATCAGGTCTACTATCACCAGACCTGGCTAATCGTCTTTTCGCTGATCGCGATTCTGTTCATGAATCGCATCATTCCTCGCTTCTGGTGCCGCGCGCTCTGCCCGCTTGGGGCTTTTCTGGGCGTCCTTTCACGCTTTGCGTTATTCGGGATGAAGAAGGACCATGCCAAATGCACGGACTGCAATCTGTGCCTAGTGCATTGTCAGGCCGCGGATAGTCCGCAGGGTGGAGTCAAGCACCGCCAGGAGGAATGTCACGTATGCCTGAACTGCGAGTCGGCGTGCCCGGAAGATGTGATCAAATGGGGCTTTTTACCCAATCGCAAATCCGCTGTGCAGACGCCCAATTGGCAACGACGCACGATGGTTGCGTCCGCCGCAGCGGGTGCGGTTGCCTTGCCCGGTATGCGAGTCGCGAATTGGCCCGACAAGGCCTATAGCGAGAAGGTAATTCGACCCCCAGGGTCCGTCGAGGAACGAGACTTCTTGAACCGGTGCATACGCTGCTCGGAATGTATGAAGGTCTGCCCCAATAACGCGTTGCATCCCGCTTTCTTCGAGGCCGGAATTGAGGGCTTGTGGACGCCCATACTGATTCCCCGGATTGGCTACTGCGAGTTTTCTTGCGTGCTTTGCGGGCAGGTTTGCCCAACGGGTGCCATTCAGAAAATTACCGAGAAAGAAAAATTGGGAATTGGCCAAAAGCCAATTTCAATTGGCACCGCAATGTACGACCAAGGGCGTTGTCTCCCGTGGGCGATGGCTACGCCTTGCATAGTGTGCGAAGAATTTTGTCCCACTTCACCCAAGGCGATCTGGGTCGAGGAAGTCACGGTTCCGAAGCGCGACGACCGATACCAGGGTAAAGGCGAGCAAGCGGCGATGACTACGGTCAAGCTGCAAAGGCCGCACGTAGATCCGTCACTTTGCATCGGGTGCGGCGCTTGCGAAAAGGCCTGTCCGATAGTCGATAAACCCGCCGTTTATGTAACGAGCGCCGGAGAATCGAGATCAAGAACGAACGTAATCTTGCTGGAGAACACCAGTTACTCGCGAAGCAGTTGATTGTTGGTAAAGCCTGTGTTGGACTAGGCAGGCGATCACTAAGATAGCCTCGCGACCTGCCTCGGCGACGCGAGAATGGATTCCACACTGAGGGGGACTGGCGGAGTAAGGAATCCAACCACCGGCGCTGCGGCGCCCGGAACTCAAAAGTCATGGGTATTTGTTCAGTGTTACTGAAATTTCCGACAATATTGTCTGGGTTTGGCACATGAAGGCCACAATGAAGTTGGCACAATCTTAAAAAATTCATTCAGAATAGAGCCAGCCGCGCTCGTGTAGCCGGTGGTGCATTCATTGCTTCTTTTGGAGAGAATTATGGCTCGGGACAACGTCGTCAGTTGTTGGGTGAGGCGCGCGCTTCTTCTGGGAACCTTATTGGCTTTGGGGTGTGGGAGGGCGGAACTGGAACAGGGGCAAAGTAGCTCGAGTACATGCGGAGATGGCGTGTGCAGTTCGCAAGAAACTACACAGACATGTTCGACGGATTGCTCCAATTCGAGTTGTGGCGATGGAATCTGCAGTTCTAAGGAATCCGTGACGTCTTGTCCCAGTGATTGTACAAACAGCAATTGTGGCGACAAGGTTTGCAGCGCTCAAGAAAATGCAACGTCATGCCCGCAGGACTGTTCTGGCAATAGTTGTGGCGACGGAACTTGCGCCCCAAACGAAACCACGACAACTTGCCCCAAGGATTGTGTGGTAGACAAGTGCGGCGATGGCAAGTGCGGCAACTCGGAAACTGCCGAAAATTGTCCGACCGATTGCAAGCGAGACAACTGTGGCAACGGCGTTTGCGAAATTACCGAGAATGTTACCGTATGCATGGCTGACTGCCACTGCGGCAGCGGTTACTGTGAATCAGCCTATGGCGAAACCGTATCGAACTGCCCAGCAGATTGCAAAACTTCCTCGTGCGGGAATCACCTGTGTGAGCCGGGTGAAAACGTACAGACCTGTCCAGCGGATTGCACCACTAGCACCTGTCCCAACGGCTATTGTGATTCGTCGGAAAATACAGCCACCTGTCCGCAGGATTGCCCGACGGCGGTCTGCGGTGACGGCGTATGCGCAGTAGGCGAGCCGGCTTCATGCCCCAGGGATTGTAACGCTTGCGGTAATGGTAAATGCGAGCCCGGCGAGACTGGCAGTTGCTATGCCGACTGCGGCTATTGTGGCGACGGAGTCTGTTGGTACCCTGAATCGACCAACACCTGTCCTCAGGATTGCAGTTATTGCGGTGACTATATTTGCAGCGGGAGCGAGTCGTCATGGTCATGCCCGAGCGACTGCGGCTACTGCGGCGATCGAATTTGTGGCAGCAATGAAAGCCCTTATTCTTGCGCGTATGACTGTGCCGTGTGCGGCGACTATATTTGCGGTGTAAATGAGGACAGCTATTCCTGCCCATCGGACTGTGGGTGGTGCGGTGACCGACTTTGCAGCGGCATTGAGAATTACTCAAATTGTCAATATGACTGCGGATACTGCGGTGATCGCATCTGCGGTGCCTACGAGGACCAATGGAGCTGCCCGGGCGACTGCGGAAGCTACTGCGGGGACGGCTACTGCGGCGGCGGTGAGTCGTCCCAGTCGTGTCCCTACGACTGTGGTTGGTGCGGTGACGGCTATTGTGGTGTTTACGAATATTATTACAATTGCCCGAGCGACTGCGGTTGGTGCGGCGACTACTATTGCGGCGCCAATGAGAATACCTACAGTTGCCCCACTGATTGCGGGTATTGCGGGGACTACTACTGCGGCGCCAACGAAAACTACTCGAGTTGTCCGTTCGATTGTGGTTGGTGCGGTGATGGCGTCTGCGGTCTGAATGAGACGAATCAGAATTGCCAAATCGACTGCAGCTATTGTGGCAATGGCACGTGCGATAAATTCGAATCCTCGGCTTCGTGCCCCTACGATTGCGGTTGGTGCGGCGACCATACTTGTGGCGTGATACGAGACCAACTTGAATTGCCCCTTAGACTGCGGTTGGTGCGGCGACGGCAATTGCGGACCCAATGAATCGTCCTCGACCTGTTCGAGCGATTGTGGCGTTTGCGGCAACGGAATTTGCGACTACAGTGAAAGCAGTTCGTCGTGCCCCAAGGACTGCGGCTTCTGCGGCGACCGACGCTGCAGTGCTGATGAAAGTGTCTACACCTGTCCCTCGGACTGCAGCACTTCGACGAGCAAATGCGGTGACGGCATTTGCTCTCCCGACGAGACCTATCAAACTTGTCCGACCGATTGCCCCTATCCGACGTCCTATTGCGGTGATGGCTATTGCGGACCGGGCGAATATGCCTTGTCCTGCCCATCGGATTGCTCGTATTGTGGGGACGGATATTGCTCAGGCTCGGAGACCATCATCAGTTGCCTGACTGATTGCCTGTCCACAATTACCAATTGCGGTAACCACATCTGTGACCTGCTAGATCCGCTCCTGTGCCCCCAGGATTGCGCCATAGGCACCAGTACGGGGGGAACTGGCGGCAGTGCCGGTTCAACGGGCATAGCGATTCCTGGCGACGCGGGGGGTATCATCCTTCCTAACGCCGCTCAGGGCGGGGCATCGAACAATTAGTGGCAACCCAAAAAAACCGAATAATCGGCCGAAGCCTTCGGAGTGATCAGGCGTCATTCTCGAAAGACGCGGTCATTCCAAGGGGCCAAGGTGGAAGATCGAGCCTCTCTATTAGGTCCAACGTCGCCGGGTGACATGCCGAAAATGAGGCGGGCCGTCCTGGCCCATTACGTGGCCCTTGCTTCTGCGCGAAGGAACGCACAATCATTGCAGCGATGAGCGACAATGTTTCGGGCGTTCGGGCCGCTGCGGGCCGCGTTGCGAAGTGGCTCGTTGACAAAGGGCGCCCGGATGAGGCCGTTGCCATTCTTTGCGCTTGGGCCGCGCAAGGCCCTAATGACACCGAGGGCCAGACACTTTTAGCTGAAGCTCTGCGGATCGATCCGGCCGCCAAAGTCGCGCAGCTTGCCTTCGAAAAGATGGAGGGGATCGAAGGCGACCATCAAAGCCTCGATGCCGCCATTGCGCTGTACACCGAAGCCGAGGTCTCAAGGCTCGATGCTGAAATGCGCCGGCCCAGTTTTCGCCGAGCGCAGATGGGGTTTAACAACAATATCAAATTTCGGGATCAAGTTTTTCATGTCCAAACGGAAGATTCTGGCCTCGATCAACCCCACATCGTTACACACTTGTTTGCGGACGGCGGTCGAGTCGTAAAGAGTCACAAGCGCTCGTACGCCGGTGAGGTCGATCGAGCGGACATATCCGAATACGTCCGTGGATTGATGAAGGCACAGCACCTCGAAATGGTCGCCATATTGAGGGACGGTCGATTCGATGCCATCCTGGAAGGGCGAGAGATTGGCGGTCTTCAGCTTTTGACGGACCTGCCCAGTGTCGATGTGCGTAAACTCGCGAGTCAAAAGAAAGCCCGCGCTGAAGCGACATCGGTAGTGTCAATCCAACCCGTTGCCGAAGCGCCCCCGGTGCCAGCACAGCCGCCAGCGCCAGCGCCAGAAGAGCAGGAACGGTTCTTCACGCTGCACGTACTGCGATGCCTTACTGGTGGTCCCGATCGTTATGAGCCGACGGGGTCGCACGCGATTATCGGATCAACTGGCGCGATCAATCTGCCGGGAGAAATATTCGCACATTCGAAAGAAGCCCAATTGAGCTTCGAGGGTGGCCGCCTTTGGCTCGAGGACCTCGAGGGTGGCAACGGCGTGTTCCTTCGCATACGGACTCCAGTCGAGCTCGGGTCAGGTGACGAGTTTGTCGTTGGGGACCAATTGCTGCGCGTAGACGCAAACCCGGTGCCAGACGACGGGCCCGACCCTGATCCGACGTATTTTTACTCCTCGCCGAAGTGGCCGACGGCGTTTCGCATCGTGCAGGTTTTCGAGGGCGGAGCCAATGGCGCATCCGTCGTGGCGCGAGGCAACACGCTACAGGTTGGGTCTGCCATTGGGGATCTCATCTTCCCCGACGATCCGCTGGTAGCCGAGCAACATTGCCTAATCGAGGAACAAGCCGGCACGGTCGTGCTTACGGACTTATCGTCCCGCACGGGAGTATTCGTAAGAATTCGCGGCCAGCAAGAACTGCTACATGGAGACGAGCTATTAATCGGGCGCACGCGACTCGTCGTCGACTTGTCCAAGCGAAAAAGCTGAACGCCGGTTGCTAGTCCCGTTTCCAGTCGCTGTCGGTGAACCGCGCTCCAGACGGGCGTGCCCGTCAGCGTACGGTGCTTGTTACAATTTTCTCGAGCTACAAAAAGCGCAACGGCTGGATGGGTACTTATCCCAACCAGCCGCCTGCGGGGTTGTTCCAATTACTTGGAGTCGGCGGCGGGCGCGTCATCCTTTTTATCGGCGGGTGCCGCAGCCTCATCCTTGGCAGGCGCAGCCGCCGCAGTGTCAGCTGCCGGTGCTGCAGAAGCAGCAGGCGCCTCAGCGGGAGGCGTGGAGCCGCCGCATGCGACGAAGGCAACAGACACGGTGGCCAGAGCTAGCAGGTTACGAATGGTCATTTTAGAGGGTCCTCCTGACAGACAGATAACAGAACCCGGGCATCACTAATGCGCTCGGGACAGAGCGATGGATGCCCGAAACTAAGTGGATAACTCAACCAAAATGAGCATTTTTTTCGATCGCAGAAAATTTGTTGTGTAATATCAATAGGTTAGAGAAATCGCTTCGAGCAGGTTGGTTGCCCTGATTGGGTGCCAAAATTGCGAAGCCGAGCAATTTTGGTGCGGATCAGGGGTCCCGATTGTCAGCCATCGAGCCTATAAGCTTGTCTCTCGTGGCCCTCGAAAGGCTCACCCAACGGCCGCGAAGTTCGAATCGCGAAGGTTCCGAGGGGCTGCGTCTGCAGGCGCGGACTTTCAGTTGCACGTGATTTTCACTATCCAATATGACGCCCGAAAGCGGAGAGCCGGGCGGCGATGAAAAATCGCACGCTAACGTTGCCTGATCGCCATCCGTGTCAACCAGCTGCGCGAGCCCTTTGTTTTCGAATCGAATCAAAAGGGTCATGGTCGATGTACCCGACGGATGGCTGCCTGAGCGTCCCGAGTCGCGTCGCGTTCCTTGATTGTGCGCCGCTTGTCATAATTCTTCTTGCCGCGTGCAACCGCTATTTCTAGTTTTGCTCGCCCCTGCTTGAAATAACATTGTGTTACAACGAGAGTCATCCCTTCGGCTTCGAGTTTGACTCGCAGCTTTCGAATCTGTTCGCTGTGAAGTAGCAGCTTGCGCGGGCGTTTTTCGTCATGCCCGAATGCTGCATGGGTCATCTCGGGAATTTTCAGGCCCTTTACCCAAGCTTCGCTGCGCGCGTCGATATCGACCCAGGCATCTCGGAGATCCGCGGAATGTTCACGCAAACTGCGGGCCTCGCTGCCGATCAAAACTATGCCGGCCTCGAAACGCTCGCCCAATTCATAGTCAAAGTGCGCGCGTCGATTCTTGGAAACGAGTCTGTCGCCGGAAGATGAGGTTGCCATAGGGCAGAGCGTCCGACCATACGGCTATGGCGTGCGCCGGGCCACTTTTTCTCCCCTCGCTACATCCCGCCCCGCTGGGGAGGGACTTCGACCCCCCCAATCCGCCCCTCTCCTGGGGGGGATATCTAGTTGGGGTACCGCGCGTCACATTCTTGAGCTTGATCGAGAAGAATTTTCGGGATACTGCGCGCTACCTTCTTTAAACCAATCGAGAGGATTTCACAAGCACCAGGCCAGCAGGATTTCATTTGCACCACTTGCCATCGAGCGTTCCCGAGCTAGGTCGCTGCAATGGCTAATCTCAGTGGTTCGAAGGGTCCTGGCGCATGACGACAATGCATGCGTCGCGGCTGATCGGCGCCAAGACGCACAACCTGCGTGACGTAAATTTGGAAGTCAGGCCTGGAGAAGTTCTCGTCTTGACCGGCGTATCCGGCTCTGGCAAGAGCAGCCTAGCCATTGAAACTCTTTACGCCGAGGGGCAGCGGCGCTTCATCGAGAGCTTCAGTCCGTACGTGCGTCAGTTCCTAGAGCGGCTCGAACGCCCGCCGATGAAGAGCCTGGACCCGGTGGCGGCCGGTATCGCCGTTGATCGTAGGGCTCCGGTCAAGAGTTCGCGCTCGACTGTAGCCACGTTGGCCGACGTCGAGCCGTACCTGGCGGCCCTGTTTCTGCGCGAGGCGCGACCTCTCTGCCCCGAGCACCAAGAATTGGCGGAATGGTTGGATGTCGGGGACGCCGCGACCAAGGTGCTGGACGCGGCCGACGGTCAGCGTGCAGTTGTTACCTATCCGCTGCCGGTCAAGAGTGTCGAGGGCTATCTCGATGTGCGGGAGCGCTTGGCCACTGATGGCTATCGACGTCTTTGGATTGACGGGGAGCTGAGCGATATCGATAGTCTGCTCCCGTCGCAGGCCATGAGTTCTTCCACCGGGCTCGAGGTTGTCGTTGATCGACTCGACGTGTCGTCGAAGGCGCAATCTAGGCTCGCTTCGGCAATCGAACAGGCCTGGAGTCGCAGCCAAGGTTCTTGCCGGGTGCACACGTCGCAATCGAATCAGCGCGTCGATCGCGGCCTTACTTGCCCGCGCTGCGGCCGTCACTTCGTTGCCGCAAACCCGGGCCTGTTTTCGTATGAATCTGCCGCCGGAGCCTGCGTGACTTGCCGCGGGTTTGGGCGAATTCTCGGGTTTGATTGGGAGAAGATCATCCCGGACAAAAGCCTGAGCCTCGCGGACGGAGCACTCCGCCCTTGGCGCGGGAAATCTACGCGCTGGGAACGCGCAGAGCTCGGGAAATTGTGCAAGCGGCATTCGATTCCGATGGACGTTGCCTTTCGCGATCTGAGCAAGCGCCATCAAGAATGGGTCATCAGCGGCGACGGCTCGTGGGAATCTGGCCAATTTCCGGGCGTTCACGGCTGGTTTCGTTGGCTTGAGACCCGCACGTACAAGATGCATGTGCGTGTGCTCCTATCTCGCTACCGCGCTTACGACCCTTGCCCTGACTGCCATGGGCAGCGTCTCAATGAATTGGCGTTGAGCTATCGCGTTCAAGGGCGTTCAATTGCCGATTGGCACAACCTCGAGATTCATGCCGCGCTGCAGGCGCTCGGCGACCTTGAAACCACATCAGGGCAAGGCGCGCTCGTGCGCAGTGAATTGACGACTCGGCTTTCTTACCTCGATCGCGCCGGCCTTGGGTACCTGCAGCTCGACCGGCAAGCTCGCACATTGTCGGGCGGTGAAGCGCAGCGCGTCACGCTGACGGCAGCCCTCGGAACCTCGCTTCACCATGCACTGTTCGTGCTCGACGAACCGACGGTGGGACTGCATCCAACAGATGTGACGCCCCTGATAGAAATGATTTCCGAGCTGGGAGCGCGTGGCAATCAAGTGATTGTGATTGAGCACGATCCGCAGGTGATTGCAGCTGCTGATCGAATCGTCGAGCTCGGCCCCGGCGCGGGTCATCAGGGCGGTAGCATCGTTGCAGACGGTCAGCTAAAGGACTTTCTCAGTTCGAACAACGCGACGGGGCGTGCGCTTGCCGGTCGATCCTTGTCGGGTCGCAAGAATCGCATTCCGAAGAGTTGGCTGAATGTCCGTGGTGCGACGGCGAACAATCTGCGAGATATCGATGTAGCGCTGCCGCTCAACGTGATTTGCGCCATCAGCGGTCCAAGTGGTTCGGGCAAGAGCACGATTGCGATTGATATTGTTGCAAGCTCAATTGCAAAGCGGTTGGGTCAAGCCGACGCGGAGCCGCCTGGAGCGCACCGGGAGCTTCAGGGTGCCGACGCTATCACTCAGGTCGTAGTCGTCGATCAGTCGCCGCTTGGGCGTACTTCGCGCGGCAATCCTGCAACTTACACCAAGGCCTGGGATACGATTCGGCAGCGACTCGCGGCAGAACCTGCGGCTGCCGCGGCCAATTTAACGGCGTCCTCGTTCTCATTCAACGTCGCGGGCGGCCGCTGCGAGGCCTGTTCGGGAGAAGGTTCTGAAACCGTCGAGATGCAGTTTCTCGCCGACGTTCGACTGGTCTGCCCGGAATGCGGTGGGCGTCGCTTCCAACCGCAAGTGTGTCGGATCGAACACAAGGGTAAATCAGTTGCCGAATGGCTCGAAACGAGCATCAGCGAAGTTGTCGATCTTTTGGATGATGTGCCGGCCATTGTACGCGCACTTTCCCCAGTGAATAACCTCGGACTCGGATATTTGCGCCTGGGGCAACCCTTGTCCACGCTTTCGGGCGGAGAAGCCCAGCGGCTCAAATTGGCGCGAGCACTGAGTCAGGTGAGTCCCGGAACATTGCTCGTGCTAGACGAGCCGAGCGCGGGGTTGCACGTCGATGAAGTGGGATACGTGATTGACGCACTCGATCGGCTCGTCAACGCTGGCGCCAGTGTTCTGGTCGTCGAGCACGACTTGGACCTGATTGCAGCCGCGGACTGGATTGTCGACTTGGGACCGGGTGCGGGTAAAGCTGGGGGAACGGTCGTTGCGAGTGGGACACTTTCGGATGTGATGAAGTCGCGGTCACGCACGGGGCTCGCGTTATCGCAACATCGAAGCCAATCGAAATTGGGACTAAAGCCGGCTGCTAGTGCCGTAAAAGCCCCAAAAATAAAGCGTTCGGTTTCGGCAAAGGTCTCTCCGACAACCTTTCTTTCGGTTGAAGCTGCCCGCGAGCATAACTTGAAAGAAGTGCGCTGTCAGATCCCGCACGGGCAGTTGACGGTTTTGACGGGCCCGAGTGGCTCGGGGAAAAGCAGCTTGGCTTTTGACGTCGTGTTTGCCGAAGGCCAGCGGCGATTTTTGCAAACGCTCACGCCTTACGCGCGGCAGTTCTTGCCGACCTTGCCGCGTCCGGATGTCGATTCGATTACCGGCGTGCCCCCGGCGATTGCACTCGAACAAAGGCGGGCGCGCGCGGGCGGCTCGTCAACGGTTTCCACGGTGACCGATGTTGCACACTTTGCTCGGCTTTTATATGCGCGAATTGGCACCCCGCATTGTCCCGAGCATGACCTGCCGATTGTTGCAACGAGCCTTGAGGAATTGCTTCCCGTTATCAATTCTCAAAAAGGGAGCTTCGATATTTTGGCGCCGGTCGTTCGCGGCAGAAAGGGCACTTACCTCGATATTTTCACGAATGCGGCGCGTGCCGGTATCAGCGACGCGATGTGCGACGGACAATGGGTGAGTACCGATAACCCGCCGAAGCTCGCGCGCAGCAAGGAGCATGATATCGACCTTGCATTGGCACGCGCTTGCCGCGGCCCGGAGGTGCAGGCGGAAACGGTAAAGCTAGCGCTCCGCTGGGGTAATGGCGACCTCAAATTGCTGCATAAGACAGGGAAAGTGACATTGTTTTCGACGAGGCGGGCCTGCCCGAAATGCGGATTTAGCATTCCGGAGCTCGACCCACGGTGGTTTTCATTTGCCACGCGTCAAGGCCGCTGTGAGACCTGTGAAGGTCACGGTGTCGTAGAGGTCACCCGGGGTCGCGGCAAATCGGCGGTCGTGATTGAACAAGAGTGTTCTGATTGCAAAGGCTCACGTCTGTCACCGATAGCCAGAGCGGTTCGCGTGCTCGACGAGACGTACCCAGATTTCGTCAAACGTAATGTGGGGCAAGCTCATGAGCGAGTGAAGGCCTACCGTTTCTCCGGCAGAGATCAAAAGATAGCTGGACCCGTGGTAGTCGAGCTGTTGCGGCGATTAGCCTTCATGAACGAGGTGGGCCTGGACTACCTGGCTCTGAACCGAGCCGCGGCTACCCTTTCAGGCGGCGAGATGCAGCGGCTTCGACTGGCTGCGCAATTGGGAGCGGGATTGACAGGGGCCCTCTACGTGCTCGACGAACCTACGATTGGGCTACACCCGACGGATACCGCGCGCCTATTGACGAATCTGCGCCGACTGGTGGACCTCGGCTCGACCGTGCTCGTGGTTGAACACGATGTCGATACGATTCGCGCAGCCGACTATCTGATAGATTTAGGACCCGCGGGAGGCACGCACGGCGGGCAATTGATGGCGCAAGGCAGCGCGAAGTCAGTACTCAGTCATCGACAGTCACCGACTGCGAAAGCATTGAGCGGGCATCCAACGATAAGAGCGCATCTGGCGATTACCAAGGGGCACCCGTGGTTGACCGTCAAGGGAGCCAGCGAACACAACCTAAAGAAGGTCGATCTGGCTATCCCCCATGGCCGTATGACAGTGGTTGCCGGTGTTAGCGGTTCAGGCAAGAGCACGCTCGTGCGCAAAGTCATGCTTCCCGCATTACGCGAGAGTCTCGAGCTCGAAACGGAGCCCGCAGGTGCACACTCGGGCCTCACGGGTACAACCGGGATTCGCCGGGCGCTCGCGGTTGATCAATCGCCGATTGGACGAACGCCGCGCTCGGTTCCCGCGACGTTTCTCGGCATTTGGGACACGATACGACAGCTGTTTGCGTCGAGTCCCGACGCAAAGGTGGCCGGCTTTGCAGCTACGCGATTCTCGTTCAATGCAGCCAAGGGGGGCCGCTGCCCAAGTTGCGAAGGGCAGGGGGTGATAACTCAGGAGATGAGCTTTTTGCCGGATGTTGTGGCCGCTTGCGCCGCCTGTAACGGGATGCGCTTCGAGCCTCAGACTCTGGCCATCAAGTACCTCGGCCTCAGTATCGGTGACGTTCTCAATCTTACTCTCGAGCAGGCAGTCGAGACGTTTGCCCATCACCCGACGATAGTTGCTCCTCTGAAGACATTGGTAGATCTCGGGGCAGGCTACATCCATTTAGGTCAAGGGTCTCACACGTTGTCAGGCGGCGAAGCGCAACGGCTAAAGCTTGCCACCGAACTTACGGCGACCAAGCGCCATGAAAAGACGCTCTACGTTTTGGACGAGCCTACCACCGGCTTACATTTGGCAGATGTCGAGCGACTCATGAACGTGCTAAGTCGCCTCGTTGAACGAGGAGACACATTGGTCGTCATCGAGCACCACCCCGTCGTGATTGCCGGAGCTGACTATCTCGTTGAATTGGGACCCAAAGGCGGCGAAAACGGCGGAAAAATAGTCGCACAAGGCACGCCCCAGGAAGTATCGAAAAAGAAGACGCCGACAGCTTCAGTATTGCGGGAATGGCTGAGGTAACCAACAGGCCTCGAGCGAGACCTCCAATCGAAAAAATCAACCACCCATAATCCTCTGAATCGCCGACAACACGGCCACCTGAACTTGCATACGTCGCTCATTGCTAATCGGGTCGTCATTGAGTTCGGTGATCGCGAACTTATCCTTTACGCGGCCCGCTTCTGTGCGAACATGAGACGAAACAATCTGCACCTTTTGCTCGAAAAGGACGCGCGAGAGCGTTAGCAGCAGGCCCGCTCGATCGTCCGTTTCCACCTCGAGCCAACTGAGTTGACCATCTTTGTCCTCGACGAAGCGTACGTTGGCTTCTGCGGCAACGCGTGGCGGTGGCGATGTGGAGACGCGACTCAGCGGCTGAAGCTGGTCGTCGAGCATTGAAGTCAGAGTTTGTTCGAGGCGCCTGATATCACCTGCCGAAAGTGGCCGCCTTGGATCGTCCGCGCCCAGGCGTTGAACCCAGAATACGTCCAATGCCTCACGCGAGTGATTGGGCAAAATTCTTGTGTATGCTTCGGCTGCGATTATGTCCAAATTCTCTTTTACGAAGGTGGCGCTAATCGTGGCTAAGAGGCCTGGTCGATCGTCGGCAATCACGCAGAGTGCGGTTCCGGGCAGTCGAGGTGCCGAGCAGGGGCCAACAACCGGTTTCCCGGCTTCACGAGTTGCACTCAGGGCGGTGTGCTCACGAATGGTTGGCCACGAGAAACTCGCTCGATAGGCATCGGGCAATGTTTCTGCGAATTGTTGGAGGTGAAGCGGCGAGGGTCGCACAGGACGCCTCATCTAACCCATTCCCATGTTTCCGCCAGTTTTCGCGGACGTCTTCTTGGGTGATTTGCTACAAATTCTGCCTGGGGCACCAAAGCACGTCGTCTTGGCCGCGCGTAGCCTGAGCGTGGCGAGCCATTACGAACAGCAGATCACCGAGCCGGTTCAAATAAACCAGCAAATGCGGAGTCACCGTTTGAACACTGGTCAGCGATAAAACCCGCCGCTCGGCGCGCCGGCAGATGGTTCTCGCGTGGTGGAGCGACGCTGCCACCGGGTGGCCCCCGGGCAAGATGAAATTCTTCAACGGTTCAAGGTGAGCCTCCAAAGTGTCGATGTGATGCTCGAGGCGTTCAATGTCGCTGGGTTCGATCAGTCGAAGCTTGAGCTGTTCGCGTTTTTCGGGAATGCACGCCAATTCCGCGCCGAGCACAAAAAGATCATTTTGAAATTCGGCGACGAGCGAGCGCTCCGAGGGATCTGCTCCGAGCGCAGCGGCCATTCCAATGGCTGCGTTGAGCTCATCGATAGTCCCATAAGCCTCAACTCGAATGTCGTCTTTCGCGACTCGAGCTCCCCCGAACAGCCCGGTCTTTCCGTCATCGCCTGTTTTAGTATAGATTTTCATTGAACTAGCCTGACGTTCCCGATTGACGCATCCCTTAGCACACCCGGGCAAAACGACGGACATTGCCGGGCGAAGACGGAAATCGACGCCTTGCGATGCGCGACGGGGGCTCGAGGAGTCGCGACGGATTCAGTCGAGGCACGCCTCGGCCCCCGCTAGACCCGACTGGCCTAGTCGGGCGAAGACGTCTTGCTAAAAATCGCGCCTCGATGGGAGCTAATGAACGATTTTGGCAGGCGGGTTTAGTGAGACCCCGAGCATCTCCGCGAAGGCTTGATAGCGATCAGCCCAAACCTCCAGGTCCATTTTGGCACCGTCGACAATTTGGACGCCAAACCCCGGGGGCACTGTTGCATACTCACCTTTACCTAGCCCTCGACGCCAAGCCACCTTGCCGACCAATCGAATCCGTCGCTCGCCCCGCGGCGGGCAAAGTTCTAACCAAACGAATTCGTCGTCTGGGGGCGCCAGGGTTCTCACGTAGAGGCCGTTCTCACTGATATTGTAGGAATAGCCCCAGTCGTCTGATTCGCGGCCCGCGCCTCGAAAGGTCACCGTCGTACCAAAGAGCAAACGTGCGCTCGTGCGTTTGTCAACGCCAAAACCGCGCCCGAGCTCATTGGAAACGAAAAGAACATTTTCCGCTGGTGCAAAGCCATCGGTAGGAGTCGCGCGTTCAACATTGGCGAAGGCTTTTCTGGCGCGTTTGAGATCGCGAGGCGCGCAATTGACGATAAACAGCGCACGACTGCCGAGTTGCCGCGCCTTTTGAACGGCGTCCAATGGCGATTGATGCAGGCCCGCGTTGGTGACGACCAACTCAACGGGGCTATCCTTGACGAATCGTTCCACGTCGTCGCTGCTAACAGCGAACATGACCGAATAACCCGCATTTCGAAGGACTCGACCGACTACGATGCGTCGATTGCGGTCGCTGTCCGCCACTAGCGCCACACCGCGAGTGCTCGCAGCCATCACGCAGGGCTCCTTCGGCAAATGGCGCAAGCGCGAAACGAGCGCGTGCTGATCGTCGCGATTGACGACATCGTCGGCCCCCCAAGAGAAAGCTTCCGCAAAGCACAGATCATTGACGCCGTGGTTCCACGTCAATACAGGCAGCGTCGCATGCTTCGATTCAGCGCGCCGTTCGACCGCGAAGGCCTCACCACCCGCCATGTTGCCATCGATAAGCATTGCGACAGGTGAGCTCTCATCGAGCCAGCCCGCAGCGGCACTCGGATCGGCCTCCACGTGCACATCCATTGCGCTCTCACGAGCCATCTCGGCCAGCGCACTGCGCTCGGAGGCTGCAAAGGCACCAACAGCTAGAACGTGACGAGATTCAGGCATGGTCTTCAGCATCAATTACGGCCAGTCCCGCCCGAGAATGAAGCGCCCGGGACACTTCGTGATTTTTCAGGTTCCACCCCACAATCGAAGTCAATAAGGCAATTC
>CAWFUX010000019.1:0-11671 GCA_963819085.1 uncultured delta proteobacterium | reverse complement strand
GCTCTTCGCGTTGTAGTTTGAGCTTTTCCTCCGACTCACGCAGGGTCGCGGCTTGACGTTCTAGTCGCTCGTTGGTTTGACGCAACTCTTCCTGTTGGCTTTGTAGTACTTGAGTTAGAGATTGCGATTGTTGAAGCAGCGCTTCGGTTCGCATGCTTGCGGCAATCGTGTTGATGACGATCCCGATACTTTCCGTAAGTTGGTCCAAAAACACCTGATGCACATCACTCAGTCGATCAATCGACGCCAATTCGATTACCGCGTTGACCTCACCCTCGAACAACACCGGCAGGATAATGAGGCTGCGGGGTGCGCTTTCGCCCAGACCCGAGCGAATTCGTATGTGCTCGACCGGGAGCCCGGATAGCCTGATCTTCCGTTTCTCCAGTGCACATTGACCCACCAGACCCTCACCCAGATTGAAGCATTGCACCGCGTCTTTAGACGCGTAGCTGGCCAATAGCCGCAGACGAGTAACGTCGTCTCTTTCAGTCATGTAAAACGCGCCGAATTGCGCCATCACGAGCGGAGCCAGCTCGGACAATATTTGTTGTGCAACAGTCACCAAATCGCGCTGCCCCTGCAGCATGCGAGTAAAGCGCGCAAGATTTGTTTTCAACCAATCTTGTTCTGTTGTCTTTTGGGTGGTCTCCTTAAGATTTCTAATCATCTCATTGACGTTGTCTTTGAGTGCGGCAACTTCACCCGATGCTTCGACTGTAATGTACCGGGTCAAGTCGCCCTTGGTTACCGCTGTGGCGACGTCGCCAATCGCGCGGACCTGCGTGGTCAGATTCGCAGCCAATTGATTCACGTTGTCAGTCAGACCGCGCCAGGTGCCGGCGACACCTGGTACTTTGGCCTGACCGCCCAACTTTCCTTGTACCCCGACCTCGCGTGCCACGGTGATGACCTGCTCGGCGAAAATCGCGAGGGTTCCCGTCATGCTGTTTATCGTTTCGGCTAGCTCCTCAATTTCTCCACGTGCTTCCAATTCCAATTTGTGGGTGAGGTCGCCCTTGGCCACAGCCGTTACGACTTTGGCAATGCCGCGCACTTGATTTGTCAAATTCGAAGCCATGGAATTAACGCTATCCGTAAGATCCTTCCAGGTGCCCGCCGCGCCTTTGACGTAGGCTTGTCCTCCCAATCTTCCTTCAGTTCCCACTTCCCTGCCGACGCGGGTCACCTCACTAGCGAATGCATTCAATTGGTCGACCATGGTATTGATCGTGTTCTTGAGGGCCAGAATCTCGCCGCGCACATCTACGGTGATTTGCTTTGATAGATCGCCCCTTGCGACCGCGGTAGTGACGTCGGCGATATTGCGAACCTGATTGGTCAGATTCGAAGCCATTGAGTTTACGCTGTCGGTGAGGTCAGCCCAGGTGCCGCTAACACCAGGTACTATGGCCTGACCACCCAGTTTACCTTCCGTTCCTACTTCCCGCGCTACGCGCGTAACTTCTCCAGCAAAGGCGTTTAGTCTATCAACCATCGTGTTGATCGTGTCCTTGAGCTCGAGGATCTCACCGCGCACATCAACCGTAATGGTCTTGGAAAGGTCGCCCATCGCGACGGCAGTAGTCACCTCCGCGATATTGCGCACCTGTGCGGTTAGATTGCCAGCCATTAGATTCACGCTGTCGGTCAGATCCTTCCAGGTGCCGCTAACGCCGGGAACTTGTGCTTGACCCCCGAGCTTGCCGTCCGTGCCCACCTCTCGGGCTACGCGCGTGACCTCGCCAGCGAAGGCGTTCAACCGATCAACCATGGTGTTGATCGTGTTCTTCAGTTCGAGTACTTCGCCACGAACGTCGACCGTAATCTGCTTGGATAGGTCTCCGGTAGCGACCGCCGTGGTAACTTCAGCAATGTTCCGGACTTGTGCAGTAAGATTGCCTGCCATCAGATTTACGCTGTCCGTAAGGTCTTTCCAAGTGCCTGCCACCCCCTTTACCTGCGCCTGTCCGCCGAGTTTCCCTTCCGTACCTACCTCGCGCGCCACTCGGGTAACTTCTCGAGCAAACAGACTTAGCTGCTCAACCATGCCATTTACGACCTTGGCGTTGCGAAGAAACTCGCCTTTGAGCGGTCGTCCCTTGATCTCAAGTTTCATTTTCTGCGACAAATCGCCGCTTGCTACCGCGCCGATCACACGACCCACTTCCGTAGTGGGTTGGATCAGGTCGCCGATGAGGTTATTCACGGAATCCACGCACGAAATCCACGACCCCGAGGCACCATCCAACGCCGCTCGCTGACCCAGATGCCCATCCTTGCCAACCACCTTGCTGACGCGTGACAGCTCAAGCGCCAAGCGCCGATTGAGCTCGACAATCGAGTTTAGCTCGCGCGCAATCTCGCCCGCTGTACCCGAAAAGTCATTCGGAATCGAGACGCTAAAGTCCCCGTGCTTGAAAGCCTGCAACATATTGAGCATCAAGGGCGCGAATGGCACCTCCGCCAGGTTCGAGTCATGCCGAGAAAGCGCTGAGGTTGAATGCGATTGCATCGGTGGCATCCTCCAATGGGCACATCGAATACGTCGCCCTCATTTTGGCGGGTGTTGACGCGCGGTTCCGATACAATCCTATGGGCTAAGGAATGCAGTCGCAAGCCAGCTTCAGCATCGCCGAATGGTGGCGAAAACTGGGGGAATGAGCCCGCCAGAACGTCACCCGAGCAACAGCTATTCATCGCAACCAGGTATCAGGACCCTGGAGCCCAGCACAATGCCAGCACTTCTTTCAAACAGAACCTAGACATCGCTAACTTAAGCTCGGAGATTCGCGCATTTTGGAAAGCGTATCGTCCAATAATTCCAACAGAGCACTTTGCACTGCGTGACGCTGAGGCGGACGGATCGACTCACCATTGCTTAGGGCAATTCGAATCCGGTGACGAAGTCGGTTGGATCTGCGGTTCACCCTGAGCTGCAAAATCTGGATTCCAAAGGGTACTAGCTTACCGACCAAGGAATCAATAAACCGACAATTTTCAGGTAGTTGCAGCTCTAATGCGACGAGCGCGTCCGCATCACCATCCAGGAATCTCACCTGCGCCTCAATCGTTCCATTCATGACCAAACTCAACAGCACTCCCTGTGCCAACTCCAAATGCGCTGAATTGCGTTGTGCGTGTCCCCTCAGAGGCTGAGGCATTTTGCAACATGTCGCGATTCAGTTAACCGTCCTTCCGCGGATGCCTTACGGCTGAGGGCATTTTGCTACGTCACTGACACTAGCGTAGAATGCAAAGTGATGGGATCCTTCGCTGAATGACAAAGAAGCTATTGGTCGTTGATGAAACGAACGCCCTTTCCAGTGACGTAAAAGCCGCGCTTCTCCAGAACTTCGACATGGTCGTTCACAGCCGGGTTCATGATGTCGGTCCCGAGAATTTTCCAGTTGCCGTCGTTAGCGCGGCGGCGACGAACTTTTCGTCCATATGCTCGTTCATCTTTGCGAGGGGGATTGCGAGCTGCGTCGTGATAATCGGTGCGGACCCATCGCTGGACGACGCAATTATGGCCATTCGCGCAGGTGCGGCGGACTTCATCACCGATACCGATGACGTTGATGCGATTGTCGCGCGAGTCGGCGAAATCGTAAGCATGGCAGGGCTCCGTGCTGACCTTGAACGTCTGCGAACGGTGCCTCCGAATACTGAGGATTTCCCGGAAATCATGGGAGAAAGCGAATCCGTTCATCGACTAAAGGACCGACTCAAGCGTGCCGCTAACTCCGACGTATCCATTCTGATAACCGGCGAAAGCGGTACCGGCAAAGACATTGTCGCGCGAGCCTTGCACCAATATGGCCGTCGTCCGGGCGGCCCCTTAATCGTCGTCAATTGCAGCGCGGTGCCTGGGCAACTAATGGAGAGTGAATTCTTCGGATACGTCAGGGGCGCATTTACCGGGGCGAATTCCGATCGAACCGGGTTCTTGGTTGAAGCTACAGGGGGTACCATTTACCTGGACGAAATCGCCGAAATGCCGCTCGAGCTGCAGACTAAGCTATTGAGAGCTCTTCAAGAAAAGAAAGTAAGACCTCTCGGGCAGGGCGCTGAAATTGCATACGACGCGCGCCTCATCGCGTCTAGCAGTGGAGATCTGGAGAAGGAAGTCGCAGCGGGGCGGTTTAGAAAGGACCTCTATTTTCGGCTCAACGTGGTTAGACTTCAATTGCCCCCCCTTCGCGAGCGCGACCGTGATGTGCTCTTGCTCGCGCAACATTTCATTCGCGGGGCGCGCTCAGAAGTGAAGCCCGTACTCGGCTTCACCCCCGCGGTTGCGCGAAGCCTCATGCGTTACAGTTGGCCAGGCAACGTTCGAGAACTGCAGCATTGCATAACGGCCGCGGTAACTTCTGCTCAATACGACCACATAACTACCAAGGATCTACCCGTTCACATTAGGGATTCGGTCGTATCCGCTCGCGAGGAATCCCTCGACTTGATCCCACTTCATGAGCGCGAACGGTTACATATTTTGGAGATACTGCAATCCGTAGGGGGTAACAAGTCATTGGCTGCCCGTCACCTGGGTCTCGATCGCAAAACGCTGGCTCGAAAATTACGAGCGTATAAAGGAGAACCGACTCCGCGTAAAGCTCGGGTACCTGAAGACTCATTCCCTGACTGAAAATTAGTAGCGCGATTCCGCTGAAGTTTGTGGCCCGTAGCCCGGCAAGAAAACGGCCAAGGGCGCCATTATCTAATTCGTCGGGCACTGGTTCTTCAACCACTCCTCACCAGAACCGAGAACGCTTCGCCATTTCTTTCTAGGTCATATGGTCAGCTCGCTAGGCTACTTTACCAGGATCGGATGGACCTTGGAGCCCGAGTCGCATAAGCTTTCTGTACAGAGTCGCGCGATCGATACCTAGTGTCTTAGCGGCTATGACTTTATTCCACCCCACGGCGTTGAGAACGGCTTCAATATGATGGCGTTCGACCATTTCAATCGACTTGCCATCGGCCAAGACCGGGCGGGCCCTGCCCGAACGAACATCTTCGGGTAGCTCCTCGACACCAATTCGATAGTCGGACGCCATTGCTGCAGCGGCACTGATGCAGTTCTCCAGCTCTCTCACATTTCCGGGCCAATCACAGTTCAATAGGTGTTGCTCTGCGGCCCGCGTAAGTTCGAATTGTCTGTTGGGTTCATCGGTTAATCTCGCCATGAAATGCTTAGCAATTTCAATAACGTCTCGCTCTCGATTCCGCAACGCGGGGACCGAAATATTGAGCACGTCCAGCCGATGCCAAAGATCGATTCGGAACTCACCTGATTGAACAGCTCGCCCCATGTCGCGGTTGCTCGCGGCAATGATGCGCGCGTTGAATGGCGTCTCGCGGGATGAACCGACGGGGCGCACCGTGCGTTCCTGCAATGCCCGCAACAGCTTAGGCTGGAGAGCCAACGGCATATCCCCGACTTCGTCTAGGAACAATGTCCCATTGGCAGCTTCAATGAACAAGCCCAAGCGGCTGCGCTCAGCGCCAGTGAAAGCGCCTTTTACATAACCAAAGAGTTCTGCCTCGAGTATCTCATGAGGAACCGCGCAACAATCCACCGCAACGAAGGGCCCAGCGTGACGCCGACTTGCGCTATGCAACGCTCGCGCAACCAATTCCTTGCCAGTGCCGCTTTCTCCCATAATCAATACGGTCGACTCTGATGCAGCCACTTGTGCGATTTCGCGCCTGAGTCTTTCCATGGCGCCGCTTGAACCCACCAATTCCCGGAACGCGTGGTCGGGAACGTTCGGCGCCGTGAGCCTTGCCACGCCAGAGTTGAGACGTCGCTGCTCAAGAGCACGGTCCACAACCTCTGCCAGTCTGGCCGTTTCAAAGGGTTTGGTGATAAAGTCAATGGCGCCTGCTCGTAAGGCGTCCACAGCAGCCTGCACGTCTCCGAATGCAGTCATCACTATTACCGGCATGCCGGGCCTGTCACCAGCGACGTATCGACATAATTCAATACCGTTCATTCCCGGCATACGCACGTCAGTGAGCACGGTATCGACATCGCTTTGCTCGAGTATCTGCAAAGCACTCTCGGCCGTGGACACGGCGGTGGCGCGGTGCCCAAGCTCGCCTAGAGCATCCGCAAGGGCTAGTCGAATATCCTCGTCGTCCTCGGCGACCAGAATATGTGGTCGGTCGTCATCTTCTGGCACGCAGGCCGTTTGTTGTCCTTGATCGACATCTTGTGTCATGAGCCATTTCCCCGCATCTCTAATACCTCGATGAGTCTCTCCAGTCGCACGGGTTTGGTGAGCACGTCAGTCACTCGCAATGTTTCGGCATGTTGGTCGCGCGAAGCAGTAATGACTACTACCGGTAACCCGGCGAACCGCGGGTCCTTGAGTAGCTCCTTGCGGAATTCCCAGCCGTCCATCACCGGCATTCCCAGATCAAGCAGGATTACGAATGGCTTGCAGCCTTCCTGAAGGTAAGCCAAGGCTTGCTGACCGTCACCTGCACCAACAACACCGTACCCCAGCTCCCCGAGGACGTCCGCCAGTGCTTCGCGAATTGCCTGGTCGTCGTCAACCACCAAAACCGTCCGTTGTTCGGGTATCACATGCTTATCGTCACTCCCATCCCAATCAAACTTAATTTGGTTCCCATTGCCGTGGTGCGAATCAATCTGCGTGAACTCGACTCCAAGCATTGAGTCGCCATCGTCAGTGATGTCGCGCGCGCGGGTTGCTTTGCGAGTTCGGTGAGGATTGCGAATATCTAGGCAAGCCAAACCAAAACTACCGCGCGGCGAAAGCGCTAACGGTGACATCTCGTTCATGTGTGTACCTGCAGTCCTTTTGGGGTCCCCGATTCAGCTATCCGTATTTTAATGCACTGAAACTTAAACGCCAGTGTTGCACTTTGCCACAGTCGGCACGCGTTGTCCGCGACATCTCGCGATTTCGAAAGCGCGAAAACGGATCGAAATAGACACAGTCGCATCTCACCCAGGTGTGGGCTACACGCGTCACTCGTGTGGCAAGTTGGCCTGTGTCGAAATTGTATTTGATTGGTGTGTCACGACCTGAGAATCACGTTGACACATGAACACCAACGAGTCCGCGTTATGCACCAATGACGTCGAGCTCAACAACCGTGTGGCATTTTGGTTCTTCACCGAATCCTTCCGAGGAGTTCATCTCTTTTCCTTTTCAATTCCGCAAAACGATTGAACTCAGAACACGATTTTTGCGTTAGCAGTTGCACTCTGCCTCAATACGTGACGTTTGGTCCGTGTGAACTTTCGGCCAACTCCGTACCGACTCGGATGCGCACCAATCACGAATGAGTATATTTAGCGCATAGCTTTTGAATCCGAGGTCGAGGAGGATTGCCATGCGCGAACACTATCGAAGCCCAAGAGCTCAAGGGATGGCACATGACACGCGCGATACGTGCACTGCGCGCGTCGAAGAAGAAGCCCCGTCGACGACGAGAGCCGGGCAACCTGTAGAAGAAGGACAGCGGTCGCGAAATGATGAGGATGCACCGACACAATCCGTTGTCGTGAAGATCAACTCAGAATCCGGAGTTGACCCGCGTGTCAAGCACTACGGAATCGTTGCGGCCAATGCGGACTTGCAACTCGCTTCGAATGCTTTAGCGTCGCTGGCAGCCACCACTGCGCCCGACTCATCACCAGTCATGCAATTTCAGGTATCTCTGCGCGCGGATCAATTAGCACGGCTTTGGCTTCGTGAGTCCAACCTGACATCCGACAACGTATTCGTTTGGTCCAGCAAGAAGGGGCAATGGGTTCCCGCGCTTTCGAATCCGGAAGTGTCGCGTGAGATAACCCGAGCACGCGTCGAACAGGATGCGAATGCTCAGCGCCCTGACCGCGGCGCAAAAGTCAGTGGCCATCCTGCCTCCAAGCAGATCGCGACCGACGCATCGCAAATCACTAGGGCCGGCCATCGCGGGCGAAGGTTCAGCCGAGCCTGCGCGCCTGTTGCCGCCGGCGAACCCGCCGGCACTTGCGCCTAGTGATTCGAACTCACTAGCATTACCGGCAGCTAGCGGCCTAACAACATCGATTAAACCTCTCTGGATGCGCCGGCTAGGAAACTCGGCGCGGTCGCTTTGGGCCGAAGCAATTCGATGGTTGCGCAAATTGCAGACAGGTGGTGCGCTCGCACTTGATTATTTTCGCGGGTCGCGACTTCCGTTGAATGTGCCAAAATCGCGCTGGTATGTTACTGGAATTTGTGCGGCACTCGTAACCATAGTTTCACTTGGAATTCGCAAGGCATACAGCCTAAGCGGTGGCTCGAATGACACCCGAAAACCAACTTCAATCACAAAGATTCGGTCCCTAAGCGCGATGCGGGAATTGGAGCCGGTATTGATATCCGTTCATTCGGGCTCAGCCCCGGGCGAGACACCCCCCTCAGCCCGGGTAGCTTCGAACTCGACGGAATCGAAGCCGAGCTCAGCTGCTATTTCGCCGAAAGCAGAGTACAACTTGATTCGACCTTCCGCGATGCCCGCGCGCATGGAAGTCACTGATTCAAAGGTCGGAGTTAAATCGAGCCGCGGTGTCAAATATGGTCCCTTCGATCCGAATGTCGCAGAACGTGCAATTAGCCGGGCAGCCGCACGCGCCAGTGAATGCACGGACGGTGACGTGTATGGCAACGTTGCTGTGACCTTTTGGCCTTCCGGATACGCACAAAACGTACAAATGGGTCTCTTTACGGGCGACGCCATTCAGCGCATTTGCATTACCGATCTATTTCGCAAGATTAGGATAGCGCCGTTCGCCGGAGCCCCTGTGACCACTCGAAAGAATTTTCACAGTGTGGCGCGGGTGACCCGGTAGGACTTGCTCAAGCTTGTTGGCCTTTGACGCATTGAGAATAGACGTTTGGGTCGCAGTCGCTCGCGGGCAGAGCGCGCCCCGCGCAGATCTCGCAAGGATTGCAATCGTTGAGGCAAGAGGTCACGGGCGTGCACGGCCGGCACAGAAGTGGTCGCCGAGGTGTGCCTCATCGCAACTGCCGACGCCGCCAGAGGTCGAACCCAATCCACACGTAGTGACCGCCACCCGTGGGCAGTTCGCAACATCCGAAACAATCGCATCCATTGGGCGTTAGAGGTAAGCACGTACTCGAGCAAGTCGCCGATTGCTGTGATTGCAGATCCGCGCAGTGCTGACACTGACACGCGCAAATGACTGTCGAAGTCTCATTGGCCTCGAGTAGTCTGATCGATCTTGGGCTGGTGTGCAGAGCCCGGGTAATGGCGCTCGAAATCGCTGCCGCGAGCCTTGGCGGCCGACGTTTGCCCTAACTTGCTCAGCGCTTCTATCGCAATTACTTCGCGTTCCTGCGAAAGTGCACCGTGTGGGAATCGCCGCGCGTGTTCCTGTGTGAGCGTCAAGGCTCGACGCGGGTCGGTTGCAAGTGCTGCTCTAGCCGAATCCAGCAGTGCGACTTCGTTCAACCCGGAGGCGCGACTATCACGCGTAGTTGCTCCTGCTGGTGGTGCGTTGGTCGGGGCTTGACGTGCAACGTCATCGAGTGCAGCTGAAACTGCCGCCGATTCTTGTGGCGGTGCAACGGCTGGACTCATAGGCGGCGTTGCCGATACTTGAGCAATCGCTGACGACGACGGCAATACTGTGTGCCGCGCCTGTTTCAGATTCCAGACCGTGCCGGCGACGATGCCCACAGCTAGCCCCGCGCCGACGATTAATGCCTTGCCGCCTGTCAGTCCACCCACGCCTGTCTTCACCGGAGAGGGCAGGTTTGGCCCTGGCAAACCTGCCAAAATGGCCGCCTCCACGCGTAACGTCAGGCGATCGACATCGAGAGAATTCGAAGTCTCCGATTGAGCATCGCTCAGCATCGACCGAAGCCCGGGCCCAGTCGTGGGATCGACTTTGAGACGAGTGGGATCGTTGTCAAAGCTCATCACGACCTGCCGGCTCGAATTTAGCTGCGGCCTCAGTGACTTGTTGAACGCGCTGCGTGCAGCCGCGAATAGGCGGTTTGAATCGGGCAGTTAACAGCCTTGGCAACCTCGATCATCGTGAGCTCCTCGAGCGCCAGAGTCGCAGGCTCCGCCTCGGGAACCTCTCGGACGACATGCGCGCGACGGCGGTACTCAGAAGCCACCCGCACGCAGATACCGTAGATCCAGGTTTTGATTGAGGAATCGCCGCGGAAATCCGAAAGTCGTCGGTGCAGCACCACAAATACGTCCTGACAGGCATCCTCGACATCCGCCTCACGCACGCCCAAGTGCCTGAGCGCTTGCCACACGTATTGAGCATGGTCCTTGACGACGCTTCGAATTTCGAATTCGGGGTTAGGCACTGGATGGGAGGAGGTAAGTTCACGGAATTTATCAATGAGTGGCGAGGCCCGGGCCAAATTATTGACCGGGTTGCGGTCCGACGCACAATTCGCCCGCTCGCTCGCACTTTTATCGCGGAATTACGTTGGCGCTTCGAAAGGCGCGCGCTGGTTGGGCTTCCGCTGCCACTAGATGAATCCTCCGGCCAAGGGCAGAATTTATTGTTGTGACGGCACGCGCCAGGCAAAGCCCGGGAGGAGTGGAAGTTACGTGGATACTCTGACTGAAACTTCACAGATTAGTTCTGCGTCCAACGCAGAACGGACAGGGCTGGACCCACCGGCTACGCGCTGGGCGTCGAATGTGAAGTGCTAGCCCCGTCGCTCATCCTTACACTTGGACCTCGGGGTACGCCTCAATGTAGCTGTCGCCATCGAAACTGTAGTACGCGACATTGCGAGCATCGAAGTTGACCTCGTAGTGGACGACACCGGCATTCCAAATTGCTTGCAGAAATTCGGGAAACGTACTTTCTCCCGCCTGGTCCACGCGTAGGGCTTTGATAACTGCTTCACGGTTGAACCGGGGCACATCCAAAAGTCCGGTCGCTAGCGGGCTTCCCTGACTGACAACCGGTCCGTGATCGGTCAAGTAGAGGCTTTCTGCCGCTGGCAGATACCAAATGTTCTTGCGGACTCCGGCTTGTCTGAGAGTCTCAGCCAGCACAGGAAATCCGCCCACTTTCGGGCGAATGGCCATAGCGCGTTGTTGCGCTGACTTGAGGTTGTCGATAGCATTCGTCGTTGTCTGATACATTGGGTTGTCTCCTGTCATTCAATGGGCACGTGAGTGAGATTGTGCAAAGCAACGGTTTTCTTGAGAATGCGCATGAGGGTGCCGCGCTCGGTCTGCGAGAGAACACTGAACACCTCGTCATCCTTTTCGCCGGCGAGCCTCGCCATTCGCGGAACGAGCTCAATTGCTGCACGTGTCAATTCAATATCTTGATAACGGCGGTCGGATGCAGACTGTCGTTGTGTCACCAGTCCTTTTTCGAGTAGGCGATTGATCAATTTGGAGACCGCGCTACGCGTAAGGCCGGTAAATTCTGCGACGGCACCGGGTGGGGTTGTATCGTATCTAAGGAAACTATTGCCAAGGCTACCAATGCCCCCGAATTCGTCTTTTGAGTTCCAGTGAAAGCCAATGCGCGGAGTTGAGGCTACGGCCCATAGCCACCAGCTTTTCCCAGACGCACCCTATTCGGAGTGTGGCTAACGAGGCCGTAGAAAAACCCACTCGACGGACAAGCGCAAGCCCCGCCTTCCACTCCGGT
>CAWFUX010000018.1:0-69839 GCA_963819085.1 uncultured delta proteobacterium | reverse complement strand
CCGCTCGCCGTACGGCATGCTCACGGTTCTTGGGAATCATGAGAAGATGCACCACCGTCTCGAGCCGACGCTCGCGACCTATATGCGCCGGCGTAGTCGGGGTATAGTCCGACTCCTGGTTGACTCTAGTGAAGTCGTACGACATAATGGCGCATTGCTACGCGTGGTCGGCGTTGACTTTCCGATGTATGTAAACGGCAATGATTTCCTTGGCCGACCGCAGCGTCTCGAATTCATGAAGCGATCGGCCAAGGTTGCTTTCGCGCAGGCGGGCCAACAGCGCGAATCCGTGCTCTGTTTGTCACACCACCCCGGTTTTTTAATCTTGCAGCCGAGCGCAACGTTGGTCTGACTCTGTCTGGTCACACCCACGGTGGGCAGGTTGCGGTTGGCGGCAAACCCGTTTTCTCGACGTATCAGTACATGCTCGGGCACTATCAGCTCGGCGATTCGCACCTCTATGTGTCCGGGGGCACCGGGCATTGGCTACCCGTGCGCTTCGGGGTGCCGACGGAGGTTACCGTGATTACGTTGCGATCAGCTTAGCCTCCGAGAATCAACCGATCCGGCTCTTCCAGCAGTGCAATGATCTCTTTGGCGAACTTCGCGCCGACGTCGCCATCGATGACGCGGTGGTCGAAGGAGAGGCTCAGGAGCATGACCTGGCCGATGACGATTTGATCGCCGCGCACGACCGGGCGCTTCTTCATTTCGGGAACGAACAGGATGGCCACTTCGGGGTAGTTGATGACCGGGGTAGCCACCAATCCGCCCAATTTGCCGAGCGGAAGTGATCGTAAACGACGAGCCCCCGAGGTCGGCGGCAGCAGTCTTTCCCGCGCGGGCGGCTTCTGCCAATCGACTGATCTCTTGCGCAATATCCAGCAGACTCAAGCGATCGACGTCACGCAGCACCGGCACGATTAGCCCGGCGTCGGTGGCCATTGCGACACCGATGTCGTGTCGCTTGCGCATGATTATTTCTTGCGCGGCGTCGTCAATCAACGCGTTGAGCGCCGGGTACTTCTTGAGTGCCATCGCCACCGCTTTGACGATAAACGGCAAGTACGTGAGCTTAACGCCAGATTCCTTGGCCCTCGGGGCCAGCCGTTCACGCAATTCTTGAAGCGTGGTGACATCGCATTCGTCAACGAATGTGAAATGCGCCGCTGTGTGCTTCGAGCGGGCCATATTGTCGAATATGCGCTTGCGCAGGCCGCGCACGGGAATTCGTTCGTCCTCACCGGTTACGTGTTTGATGGCGGGTGCCGCGCTGCTGGGCGGCGCCGCCGACGGTGCGGCTCCCCGCGCGCTCACACGCTCCACGTTGTCGCGTAAAATGCGCCCGCTTTTCCCGGTAGCTTCGACGTGTTTCAGATCTACGCCGAGTTCTCTGGCCAGTTTACGCGTCGCGGGCGCCGCCAAAGGCCGATCATTGAAGCTCACTTGCCCAGACTGCGGACCTGCCGCTGTACCCAGGTTGAGGCCAGGCAATGAGGTGCGGATGTCACCCACCGCGCTCGCGACGGGCCCATCATCGGCAGCGGCTTTGGGTTTGGCCGCGGCCGGCGCGGCCGGTGCAGGTGCAGCTGCGGGTTTTGGCGTGGACTCACCGCGACTGTCCGGGGCTGGGCCGTCCAAGTCAATAATCACCAAAACAGAGCCCACCGGCAGGGTGTCCCCAACGGCTCCGTTGACCTGCGCCACCCGCCCGGTTTTGGGCGCGCCGATGGTGACGGTGGCCTTGTCGGTCATGATCTCGACCATGTCCTGGCCTTCGTTGACCCAGTCACCCTGCTTGACCAGCCACCCCACGATCTCGCCTTCGGCTACGCCTTCCCCAATGTCCGGCAACTTGAACTCAAAATTCGCCATGTCTACGACGGCTCCTGAAACTTGCTAGAATTACGGTCTGAATTTAGCACCCAAGGGGTCTAAAGGGGCTAAGCCCTGGCTGTCTCTAGCACGACTGGGAGTATCCGATGAGATAACGGCAGATACTCCATCTCGAGGGTGTACGGAAAGGGCGTGTCGAAGCCGGCAACCCGCGCCGGGGGCGCTTCCAGGTGATAAAACGCGCGTTCAGTTACCAGGGACAACAGCTCACCGCCGAAGCCGCCGGTCTTGGGGGCCTCATGCACCACCACGAAACGCCCTGTTTTCTTCACGCTTTGCAGGATCATGGCGATATCGACCGGCCAAAGTGTCCGTAAATCGATGACTTCGCAATCTACCCCTTGCTCGAAGGCCCTTTGGGCCGCATCGAGCGCCTCGTAGAGCATTGCTCCGTAGGCCACGACCGTTACGTCGCGGCCCTCGCGAACTATTCGCGCGGATTCGAGAGGGACCGTATAGGCTGCCTCTGGAACTTCGCCCTTGGCGGCACGGTAAACGCGCTTGGGCTCCATGAAGATGATCGGATCGGGATCTTCGATAGCAGCGAGCAGCATGCCCTTGGCGTCATAGGGGTTTGACGGGCAAACGACTTTAAGACCCGGCACTTGCACGAAGGCCGCCTCGGGGTGCTGCGAGTGATAGTGCCCGCCGCGAATCCCTCCGCCCACTGGTGTTCGTATCACCACCTTGGTCGTGTGATCGCCCCCGGAGCGGTATCGATATTTGGCAAGCTCATTTACGATTTGGTCGTAGGCAGGAAAAATGAAGTCGGCAAATTGAATTTCCGCGATGGGGATAAGCCCGTTTAGAGCCATGCCAATCGCCGTGCCGATTATTCCATTTTCGCTGAGTGGCGTATCAATGACCCGCTCTTCACCGAATTCCGCCTGCAGGCCCGCCGTGACCCGAAATACCCCTCCGACCTTGCCAACGTCCTCGCCGAGAATGATAACCCGCGGATCGCGCTGCATCGACAGGCGAAGCGCGTCGTTGATGGCTTGAACCATGGTTACTTGAGGCAAAGTGGCTTGCTCCGTGGGTTAAGCAGGATCATCGATTCGGGGGCTCGCGGTCCTGCCAGCAACTCCGCGCGTTGCTCGGCCAGATGCCAGGGAAGCTTTTCGTAGACGTCATCGAACATGGTTTCAAGCGGAGGTGGAGCGCAGACTTCGGCTTTTGCCACGGCTTGACGGAACCGCTCATCGATATCCTCCCGAAGCGCCACGTCGCGCTGCGCGTCCCAGATACCCTTGGTGATCATCAGCTGTTGAAATCGCTCAATCGGGTCAACTTGCGCCCAGAGCTCCATTTCCTCCGAACCTCGATACTTATTGGGATCGTCTGAAGTCGAATGGCCGCCCATGCGATAGGTGATGGCTTCAATCAGTGTCGGCCCAAGGCCGTCAGCGGCGCGCTTGGCGGCCTTTCGAGTGGCGCTCACGACAGCCAGTACGTCGTTGCCGTCAACGCGAACGCCGGGAATTCCGTAGCCCGATCCCTTTTCCGCGAATGTCGCCGAAGCCGTCTGGCGATCCGTTGGAACACTGATGGCCCAGCCGTTGTTACGGCAAAACAGGACTAGCGGTACCTTGTTCACGCCCGCAAAGTTCATCCCGCTGTGAAAGTCAACGGAGCTCGTCGAGCCGTCACCGAAGTACACGATTGCGGAAACATCCTCATGCTTGATTTTCGAAGCCCCAGGCAAACCCAACCGCCTGAGTAATTTGCGTACCCACCGGTGAGCTGATGGAAGCCCAGCCCCCTTGGCGGTGCGTGTAGTGATGCGGCATCTGCCGCCCTTTGACGACGTCTCCCGAATTGCCATAGACGTTATCCACCAGCCGTTGGAGCGGAAAGCCACGCATCAAGGCGGCGCCGAACTCGCGATAGCAGGGGAATATCCAGTCCGACGGGCGCATGGCAAAGGCCGAACCGATGATGGCGGCCTCCTCTCCGAGCGAACCTACGTGAAAGGCAATCCTGCCTTGTCGCTGCAGGCTGATGAATCGCTCATCGATGCGTCGCGTCTGCACCATGTGAATGTACAGAAAAGTCAGCTCTTCGTTGCTGAGCCCCGGGTCATGTCGTTCGTCGATGCTGCCGTCGTCGCGAAACACGCGCAGCACGTCGGAAGTAATCGCAGGGGGAAGCGAAGAACGTGGGCCCAGAGCGGTCATGTCAACAAATGGTCCGTGGCGCAGGGTTGCGCGTCCCCCTCCGATAGTCCAGAGGTTTCGGCCCGTTTGCGGATCTTCTTTTTGATTCTGACGCACTGCATTCGACGCGCCGTGCTAGAATCAGTAGCGAATTTAACGCGAAAGACTCGTCAGTCTTGAAGCAAGTTTCAGAATACAGCGTTTGGGGCCGGGGCACCAAACGCCAACACAATAGAAACGTCGGAACCGGAGTGAAAAAGTACAGCGAGCTGTACTTTTTCACGGAGGTAGACGTTCCTCGCGCAGCGAGGAACGCCCGAAGGGCGTAGTGCACGGACGAACAGGTAGCCCGAGAAAATCTAAGGTACAGGTCACCGACTTTTCAGGTAGGAACGACCAGCATGGCGCCACCGGCTGGAGGAGTCCCATTAACACTCTAGCGCCTACGCCGCAAAGATTCAGCAGCGATCAAGCCATCGACGCTAGCGCTCCCGGGTCGCGTCACGGTAGCGGCGGCACTCCTATCCCGCGTGCCTCCAGCCATCACGAAACCCTCGGCAGCGTGATAGCTTGAACGAACGAGTGGACCGGATGCCACGAAGGCAAACCCGCGTTCGTAACCTATCTTTTCGAATATGCCAAACTGTTCAGGCGTAACGTAACGCTCAACTGGGTGGTGTCGCTCGCTCGGGCGCAAGTATTGGCCAATCGTCACGATATCTACGCCAGCGTGGCGGAGATCGTCGAGGGACTCGACCACTTCCTCGTCCGTTTCACCGACACCCACCATCAGCGAGCTCTTGACGTATTTCGCCCCGACTCTTGACTTAGCGTGCTGCAAAACATCGAGCGAGCGATCGTAGGAACAACGCGGGTCGCGGATGCTCGGCGTAATTCGGCGCACGACTTCCACGTTGTGCGCAAACACATCGGGCCCGCCCTCGAGCACGACGTCGATGTCCCGATGCCGGCCGCTGAAGTCACCCACCAGTGACTCGACCATGATCGACGGCCCGTAGCGCCGGATGGCCTGAACGGTTTGCGCGACGTGAGCTGCGCCGCCATCGAGCAAGTCATCGCGGTCAACCATCGTGAGCACGACGTAGCGCAATTGCATCTCGGCAATTGCCTTTGCCACGTGCTCGGGTTCACGCGGATCGACCATTCCCTTGGGGTTGCCAGTGTTGACTGCGCAAAAGCGACAACCGCGTGTACAAGTGTCGCCAAGAACCATAACGGTCGCAGTGCCGGCGTTCCAGCATTCACCCACGTTCGGGCAGCGCGCTTCTTCGCAAACCGTGTGTAGGTCTAGGCGCCGAAGCGTATGCTTGAGCGATGTGTAAGTCTCGCCGCCGGGTGCGCGGACCTTGAGCCACGCGGGCTTGGGATCCCGCTTGTGCGGTTTGTCGTGAGGGATAGCTTGCCGTTCGTTCACTGAACGTGTGCTCTAGGACAAGAGCGCCTGTCTGGCTAGTCACCGGGCCGCGCTCGATAACTTGGGCCCGCTCGGCATTCCGCGCCGGCACGACAAAAAGCCTAAATCAGCGAAGAAGGCACGACGGTCGAATGCGCTGATCAGCTCCAATCGAAGGTCGGGCCGGGTGATGGTTTGTTTGATGTCGGTTCGGCACGGAAAAGGCGGAGTGCTTAGGGGCGTCAGTCGGTGCCGGGCTGAGGCATAAATTCGCAATCGGGGTTCGAAGCGGTTGTCTGGTTAAGTCGGATGACCGATCAGGGGAGTTGCGGTGCACCCGGGGGTGTTTCTCCGCCAACGCGACGCCATTTTCTGCCCTTCGACAATAACGCCTCGCTTCGTTGCGGCAGTCGTGATCGACTGCGTTTGCCAACAACACAACCCCACGAGGCAATCGACACTCTGCCAAATCGGGCACCTCGTGGGCAAGTCACAAAGCGAGGTCACTATGCGAGTGAAGTCTGCAGGTTGCATAGGGTATCGTCTGAATCCAAATATTTGTATGCTCGAGCGGATGGGCGGTATGTCGTGTTGTCCTCGCTGCCGCGCGCGTGGTGCCAGCGGCAAGAGTGACTCCGCAGAATACCGCGATCAAAAAAGAATTGCCAGTTAACGATCTACCCAAATTACGTGTGTGCATTGAACCCTCCTTGGTACTTATGATTAGAACTTTGCTCGTGGGTATGCGGGCCAGAGCGTTTTTTCCATGACACGGGACACAAATATAGACAGCCTGCGCGCATCCCATCATGTCGCAAGTTGTCTAAGCGATTAAAGTAGTGTTGCTTGTCGCATGTGTGTGTGCCGATGTCAAACAAGACTGATGAAGTCAAAGACTGATGAAGTTTGCTGGTTCTACGAGGGTGACTGAAACAGTGCGTGCCTGGGTACGCCGTCGCCAAGATTGGCTGTGGCAGATGCAGCATGACGACGCAGGCAGGGTGTTCATCGTGCCAACCGCAAACATTGGCATCGTGCACGGGTTATCTCGGCGACAACTGTAAAAGTGACGCAGATTGCGCTAAAGGCCTCACTTGCCGGACAGGTTCAGCAGGCTTGCTCATGTGCACGATGCCCTGTTCGCTGAGCGCGAGTGGTCCTAACCCGGATGTCGCAGCGGATGCCGGCATGGCTTCGGTGTCCGCGGATGCGGCATGCCTTGCCGCATTCAGCGAAAACGGCCCACCCCTTTCGAGCTACTACCCACTCACGCTCGGAACTCAAGGACTTCAGTGCATCGCTGGATATTGTACTTGGAGATAGCCGACGCCTACGGACGCTGATGCCAAGAACTTCAGAGCACTGCATCAACGCATCAGGCTAGCAAGCAGCCCTGCCATTCCTCCGACCCCGGGTGTGCCCGTGGCTGTCCCGACGCCTTGGCAATTCCCAAGGGACACCAAGGACTTCACCGGCCACTGAGTCATTTCAGCCGCTTGTCCGCTCGCAAACCGTTGCGTGCATTCGAGTTGTCCAAGCTTCGTGTTCGCGGGTCTTAGCGGCGTGCTCGACTAACTCATTTTGACCACGCGCGACGCGCTACCTGTCCCACTGGACTCGCAAAAGCGTGGCTCCGCAAGTTGCGTTACCTATCAACATTTGGGTGACCAATGTGTGCATTTCGCAAACAAGAGCGCCCGCGGATTTCTTCAAAATTTCAATTCTCCCTTCACGTGAGCCCCGAAGGCCAATTAATGTAGAATAGCCTCTCCAGGAAACGGAGGGTTGGCTTCAAAGGTGCACAGTGAGGCTTCTTTTCCACTATTTCGTTGCAACACTCTTTGTGTTCAGTACCGTCGCCTGTGGCGGCAAAACCCAGGGCAATAACACATCACAATCGATTGGTGCTTCTTCTGGAGCGGGTGGTGTCCAAGCGATTCAGTCAAATACCGGCGGGTCATTCACCGTCGCGACTTCGATCGTGACCGGCGGCTACAACGCAGTGAGTTCATTTGGCACAGCGGCCACAGCAACAATTCCGGCAGCCGGCGGCGCAACGACCGGCACCCCGGTGTGGGCCGATAATTTTAGGTAAGATTTTGGAATGGCCGTTCACCTTTAGTGACTATCTTCCCGGTGATTGTTCGGTGAATGTTGCCGCCAACTACGACGCTAGCACGCCGGCACTTATTGGGTGGAACGTTAGCGAAGACGCCGACGCAGATGCTGCAGCGTCCGGGTCACTGAGAATCGAGGTCATTTTTACCGATTGGAATCAATTCTTCGACGTAGAAATGCCGGCGCCCGTGAATACCAATAACGCACTCATAGATTTAACCGACAAGCTCATTACGGCGGAGGTCAAGGTCGCTCAAGGGTTGTCGCCCAGCGCAGCCTCCCCATTTGGTGCCGTCCTGTATCTCAAGACAGGATCGAACTACACGTGGGGCGATTCCGGCTGGACGAACATGACATCGAACACCTCATGGGTCACGCTTCTGTTGGATACAACAAATCCGCACGATGTAACCACCGGGCAAACCTTCGACCCCGCTCAACCAATGGCTCTTGGAATTCAACTGAGCACCGGGGGCGGTGGCGAACCCTCGTACTGCTCAAGAAACTATGCCGTGAATTTCGGCTCCCCGGTTACCACGGTGCTTTATATTGACAGCGTCAAAATCACACCACGATAGCAAGAAAGCTCCAAGTTCCGGTAGTATGACTCTATTTATAATTCTAGGGCTGCAGTCGTTCCTTGACGCGCTCAATTATCGCGCGCGCCACCGGATTATAACCATAGCCGGGAGAACTTTCCTGCCCAGCCGTCAGTACTTTGGGACAAGCAGCCAAAAATCGCAAAGCACCGCATCAACGTATCAGGTCAGCAAAGCAGCCCTCGGTTCATTGCCCGTGACCCGTCTGGACTCGAAGTTTCCCGACTAAGTGCCGCCTTGAGATGGCACGCGCGGGCGCAACATCGCGTGCCGAAGTGTATATGGCGCGGGCCCAAATGACCTCCAAAGCACGCTACTTCGGCGAGTCGCCTTCGGCCGCACGTTTCGCTGTCTCAGCGTCGAGAACGCGAGTCGAGTAAACGAGGGCAGCACCCGCATTTACCGACACGGCTACGCCGAGCGCCTCGGTGATCTCTTCACGCGTCGCGCCGCGCTTGAGCGCGGCATCGGTGTGCACGACAATGCAACCGTCGCAACGAACGGTGACGGCCACCGCGAGCGCGATGAGCTCGCGGACCTTGGGGTGCAGATGACCGGTCTTTGCCCCTGCCTCGCCCAACATGCGGTAGCCGCGCAGAGTATCCGGACTCATTCTGCCTATTTCCGCCAAAGTCTGGAGAATCTGCGAGTGATAGGCGTTCCAATCCAACATCATGATGGCCTCCTCTGTTTGCCCCAACAGTATAGTTCGTTGGTTCCATTTGCTCATTGCTCAAGCGCCCGCCGATACTTGGGCCGATGCGCCTTCAACAGGAAGAACTGCAGGGCGGCTGCGAGGGTCTCAGCCCGCACTTGCACCGCTTGCGCTTATCGGACTCGGTGCTTAGGTCGATGAAATGACGACCATTGGACTCATTGGAGCTGGGCATATTGGCAGCCAGCTGGCGCGGCTTTCGATCAAAAGTAGCTACGATGTCGTCATCAGCAATTCACGCGGGCCCGAGACACTCTCCGAGCTCGTCGGGGCACAGCCGAAGAGGCGGCGCGCGCGGGTGATATCGTGGTCGTGCGCGTGCCGTTGAAGAACTATCGTTCAGTACCCGTCGAGCCGCTCGCCGGCAAGATCGTCATCGACACGAACAATTACTATCCTCGGCGTGACGGCCATATTCCCGAGCTCGACAACGAGTCCACCACCACGGCCGAGCTATTGCAGGCTCATCTCCCGACCTCCAAGGTCGTCAAGGCTTTCAACCACATCTATGCTGCCGAACTCACCACCCACGGACAACCCGCGGACACGCCGAATCGTCGCGCCCTCGTCATTGCTGGCGACGACGCCGAAGCCAAAGCCACCGTCACTCGCCTTCTCGACCAATTTGGCTTCGACACGGTAGACGCCGGTCCTCTCAAGGAAGGGTGGCGCATTCAACGTGACACGCCAGGTTACGGCCCGCGCCGCACGGCAGACGAGTTGCGCCGAGATTTGGCCTCGGCCAAACGCTACCGGGACTTGTAACGATTGACGAAGCCCCCACGCAGTTCGACTAGCAGCGCCCTCGTATCGGGGTTCAATTCCCCTTGGTAGGGAGCGAGGACGGGCGCAACAAATCCCATCATCCCGCCAATCCGCTCCGCAATCCCCGCCGAAGTTCACCGTGGCTCACTCAGTCGCTGCTTGGTGGCTAAATGGGAGCAGCTTTGAGCAGCCTTGAAAAAGCCACAAGCCTCTTGGCACGCGAAACTGTGGCTTTGGCAAGCGTCATCCGCTGTTGGCGGACTCGGGCCAAACGGCGGTTAATACAAGGGCAACCGCGATTCCAATTGAAACTTCAGTGAACCTGTGGGCAGCGATGACCCAAGCCGGCTCGTTGCGCCGCACGAGCATCACTATGGCCAACGTAACGCCGGTGAACCGGTAGGCTGTGCGATCCAGCTTGAGCAATCGGCAAACAAAGCCGGTTGCTAGGACAGCAGCCGCGAATATCAAGGCGCTTGGCTTGAGGAATGTTGCCAGCATTCCACCGACCGTGGCACCCAAGGTGGTTCCGATAACGCGCTTGACGGAAACGGCCCAAGCCGCACCCAATGACGACTGCATAACGATGAGAGTGGTCACCGTCGCCCAATAAGGCTCGGGCAAAGTTGCGATGCTTGCCACCAACAATGAGACCACCGCCGCAACAGTGGTACGGACGACGTGCGCGCTCGAAGTGCGTGTGGGTTCCGCAGGTGACGCTGTTGGAATCTTAAACATCGCGGGCGTAGTCTAGCTCAAACCGACTTGCTTATTGCGCTTGGACGACCGCTTGGGCCCTCCAAGGGGGAAGGCGATGCATCTCACCGAACATTTCCGCGCCGCACTGGCACCTGTTGCAACGGATTTGTCGCACAAAGGATGCACAAGCTTAATGGAATCGGCACCGACGAAAGCCGACCGAACGTGGTAATCAGAATGCCTGGTAGGGAGAATCCGATGAACACTTGCCGATGGTCATGGACGCGGGACGTGCTGGGCCCTGTTGCCGTTTTCGTTCCAGTGATGGTATCTGTCGTCGGAAGTTCATCCGAATCTCTGGCAGCGCGCGCACCCGTCTCGGAAGTGGGATCAACGTGCATGACCGCTTCTGATTGCCCGTTGCCTGGTGCGCCGTGTGAACTATGCGCAGACGGAACAACAGCGTGCCCGACCGTCAGCTGCATCGAGAATCAGTGCGTGTACCAGTTTCAAGCATGTCCGAACGTGTGCGATCCGGGTCTGGTTTGGTGTTCTCTGAACGCCCGCTGCGTTGCTCCGTCGTGCCTCGCCTGCTGCCAATTCGGTACGCCCTGCTCTACGGCGGTTGACTGCGCCAATGCGTGCGTCACATGCACCGATGGGTCCGTCTCGTGCTCCACGGGTCAGTGCGGGTACGAACTCCAGGGGCAATGCTTTTATCCGGAACCTGTTTGCCCTCGGTCAAAGCCGGTGCCGGCCGTCCCGCGCGGCCTCTTCTTTGTAGCCGCGATGGCGATGGGTTTACTCGGGATTCGGGCGGTCAAAACTCGGATGGCTTCGTCCGACGCGACACGCCGGTCTTGAGCTCGGCAAGGCTGCAATCTTGGCGGCTGAAATCCCACTCACCGATCGCGCGGGATGCCATGGCCGTGGCCGCTGACGCGGACCCGCTTCAGTGCGTCGGACGCAAGGAACTTCAAAGCACCGCATCAACGCATCAGGTCATCAAGCAACCATCGGTTTACCGTCCGTGTCCCGTCTGGACTCGAAGTTCTCCGGCTAGTTGCCGCCTTGGAATCCTAAAGCACGTCACCAACAGGCAAGGTAACCAAGCAGCCATCGGTTTACCGCTCGTGACCCATCTGGACTCGAAGTTTCCCGACTAAGTGCCGCCGTGGGCTGATTCGTCGGGATGGCGCACAATGTAGCTGGCAAATAGCAAAATGTGCGCCGAGGTAATCCAAACACAGTTCGCCAAACTCACAAGTAGCCCGTGAAGAAAGTGCTTTCCCGGTGCGCCCCGCGCAATGACCACCGCGCAAACGCCAAAAATGGCTAGCCAGAATACGGGCTCAATCTTCGAGGGATGACGAAGACCGTGCCGACAGCAATGGGCAGGCCAAAGAGGGAGAGTTTCAGGATGAGCTTGAAGTCGAGTTTCTTCATTGCGAGCGGGTTAGGAATAGTTCTTGAGGCGGCTCATTTTCAGATGGCTGATAGGACATTTTCGGGGGTATGTCCTACTCGAAGAATTCGATTTCAGCCGCTCCCGTATTGCCACCCGTGCTCTCGACGGCCTCGATGCGTACTTGGCGAACACTAACGGGTGAACCGAAGTCGAACGAATACGTAAGGTCGGGATTCGGCGTATCGAACGTTCCGAGTTCGCTGCCCAATTCGGGTGCGACGACGCGGACACGCGTAATGATCGACGAACCGTCGGCCATCTTGCGCCCACGAAAGCCAAACGTTGTAAGGCTGCGATTCTGGCCAAAATCGAGAACGACATACGCCGCGTTGCCATCTCCGTTCGTCGCCCACTCCGTTGCAATCTCTCCGTCGATCGCGTTGTCGGCGCCGTAAGCCGAGGCATTGTCCGCGCCACCGTAGTTGCTACTAACCTCGACTATGGTTGTTCCTGCCGAGCGCAGAGCAACGTTTGCAGGTCCGAGACCCGCGTCGGCAGTTTCGGTTTGAAAACTGGAGATCCCGGAGAAATAGGTCTTGAGATCGGCGTCAGTCGCGCGTGCTCGATAGTAGATGTTCGTGGCGCTCGGCAAATCGAAAAGTGGCACGCGGTGCGTCAACACCAAGGTGCCGGGAGTCATGGAAGGATCGGTGGCGTGACCATCCAACGTGCTCTGGGTTAGCCCATATTCGACCTCGCAACTGGAAGGAAGTGAGGTGTTGAAAAGCACCACAGCACTCGTAGCCCCAATGTCTTCGACACGGAGATTCGAGAATTCGAAGGCCGCCGGAGTCGCGTTCGAAGATTTCCCGTTACTACAGCCGGCCGTCGTTACCGCGAGAACTACGGATACCACAAAGGCCGTCAATCGATCGCGATTGTCATACGAGGAAATGAGTTGCTGGATCATGTCATTGATGAGCCTTTAATTTGGGGCAGCACGACTCAAAGCGCAAGACTACCTTTGCCGGGTGAAGTAGCGCTCGAATAACGCCTTGATCCATGGTCTTATCCGCGCGTGCGCGTCGCCGAGCCGCTTCCAGGCTCCAGATTGGGTTCGGATGACGATGGCCCAAGGGGCGACGCCGAGGGCCCGATCGAACACTCGTTGCATGCGCTCAAGCGCACGTCCAGCACGACTTGCTTTGCCCTCTTGAGTACGGTGACATCATTGATGGTCACCGTTCGATTGAAGCGTCTGCCACTCCCAACAAAAACTGATCCAGTCGATCGAGATTTGCCGCGAGCGTCGGCCCGAGTGACAGCAAGCTCCCCCGAAGCTCAATGAGCCGTCGTGAGTGGAGATTGACTGCATACGCGTGCCGGAAAAAATGTCGGAAAGCCAATAGGGCGCATAAGAGTTGCGAAGATTCCTGCGACAGCACTTTCGGACGCATTGCGTCGAGATCTGACGCCATGCTATCGAGTAGCGCGACGTGCCAATCGGGCCCGCCGGGAATGGAGCCCTCGATATAGCGCGACACACGAACGAGCAGCGACTCAATGGCACCGTAGGCGTGGTGCAGCGCGACAGCGGCTTGAGCCGCAACAGCTGGCGTGCAGGCTGTGAGATCTAGTTCATCTAGCTCTTCGACTCGCGCAGCGAAACTGGCGCGGTCACTGCGGACGTAAGGAGTTTCAAAGCACGTCACCAACGCGCAAGGTAAACAATCAGCCCTCGGTTCACTGCTCGCGACTCGTCTGGACCCGAAGCTCCCTGAATAATTGCTGCCTTGGATGCTTACGTCAGAGTTGAGGCAGCGACTGAGTGGCGATTCTAGGAACACCCTCCTGAACCCGGCGGACATGAACCGCCACAGGTGACCGTCGCCCCCGTGTCAAGGGACGTCACTATGGAACAGCCCGCAGCACCAGCGCATTGCGAAGTAATCGGGCTTTGGCCGCAGCTGCTGGGTTAACAATTCGCCATGATGGCACCCCCCGATGTGATGACACATATCTGGCCGCTCGGGCATGTATACGTGGTAACGTAACCGCTGCAAGTCACATTGCAGGAGGTTCCGGTCTGGACAGTCCAAGTACCACTGGCACAAGTTGCCAGTTTGCGCCCGGTATTCGGGCAATCGTCATAGAAGCAAGACAGCGCCGTGCTACCGCAAGGTGCCGCGTTGTTCGGCGGTGACTGTGGACATGTCGCTGCTGACGTTGTTCCACCGGTGTTAGCATTGCCACCCGTTGCCGAACTGCCGCCACCCGCGCGGGATCCGCCGGTCGAAATGGCGCCGCCGGTGGTCGTGGTGCCACCGGTAGTCATCGTGCCCCCATTGCTCGACGTTGCCGAAGTACCTCCGGTCAACGCAAATCCGCCGGTCACCTGGGACCCGCCGTTGCTCGTCGTGCCCCCTGTTGCCACGGTGCCGCCAGTCGAGCGGGATCCGCCATTGTTCGAGGCTCCACCTGTAGTCCCTCCGCCACCCGTGGTATGCGTGCCGCCGATACCCAATGCACCTCCGGTCGATGCGGCACTACCGGTTGCAGTACCGCCAGCGCTGGATGATCCACCACCTGTAGCATCCCCGCTGCAAGCGTTTGCAGAAGTGAGGCTCCATAGCAACAGTGGGACCAGGACAAATTTCGGCGTAGTGCGCATGGCGTAGTCAAACACTGCACGCAGCATGCCAGGACCGAATCAAGCAAAACGACGCGAAATGAGCCGATTTCCGTGCAAGAATCTGTTCAATTGTGCCAAGTCTGTGCCAGATTTCGAATTACTTTCAGTCAAACAACCTGAGTCAAACAACCTGATTTGGTTGGCAGCCAGGATCTCCGATGGCCAATGAAATGCCCAATCGCATGCTGCTAGGCGCAATCTGACGCTCACCCGCGTAGTTTAGCTCGGGTTGACCCTTGGGTTGACCCGGATTTTGATCGCCTTGGCATGGCTGTTGCGTCAAAGTGCCGCGTGGCTCGTTCAAGCGCGCGTTATTTCGCGATTCAACTCTTCACTTCCGCATTGACCACTGGGGCGTGGGCGCAAAGTCCCGCTCCGGTGCCACAGCCGTCCAATGGTGCCAGTGGCTACAGTACGGCAGTTACTCCCAGTCACAGTGGGCCAATCCCGCGCCCCGTTGCTCGCGTAGTGTACTCGATCCGAACCGTAACCCCGGGCAAACCCTTTGACGTTCGGATTGCAGAGCAAAATCAGATTGTCGCCCGCTGTGTGGACCGGTGCACGCTCGCCTTGCCGCTCGGTTCGTACAATGTTCACCTTTATGACGCCAAGGGACAACCTGATGGCGATACTGATTTCAGCGTTTCAGGCCCGGGCAGCCTCCGGGTGCAAGATGCCGACCGCAGTGCGGCGACACTCGGCGCCGTCATGGGCGCATTGGGGCCAGCGCTCATTGTCACGGGCCTACTCCTGTTTGCCACAAGCGTTTGCATCGACGAGAGTATCCATACCGATGATTGCCCGCACGGCAATGATACACGGGCACTCGTGGGTCTATCAACCATCGCAGTGGGCACAATCATGACACCCATTGGCTGGGCGATGTTTGCTCGCAATCGCAATCCGCGCGCCAGTGAAACGCCGTTGCTGTTGCCCTACGCCGTGTCAACCGGTGACCGTCGGGGCGGCGTGTTCGGCATTCAAGGGTCTTTTTAACGTGCGCTTCGTCTTACCCTTGGTTGCGCTATCGCTACTCGCGCGACCCGGCATCGCGCAGTCGAATCTGGAGCTCCCGACTTGCCAATGGGGCGACTGCTCGAAGTTCTGTGATCCTGCCTGCGGCGAGGGATCCGTGTGCGGCGTTGAGGGCAAATGCGTCCAAGCAAAAACTGATGAACAGCGAGAACGTGAGGCCGTGGATCGCCGTCACCAGGCGCGGGCGTTCCCGCGCCTTACGATCGGGATTGGCTATGGCGAGGCCAACGTTGAAGGCGGCGCGAGCGCGGGGGTATTCGCACTACAGGTCGGAGTTCGCCGACAACTCGCGGCATACCTCGGCGTCAGTGTCCACCTCGGCGCGGCGTACGCTCGGCTGAGCGGGGCTCACACGGTACAGCCCACGAGCGGTCCGTCGTACTCAGACTTTTGCGCAGATGTGATTCCCTATCTTGGCCCTCTCGGTCGTTTCTATGTTGGTCCGGCACTCGTGCTTGGGTATCGTCACTACAGCGAGGCGCTCATGTATGGAACCCACGTGGTCACCGCCAGGACCCGGTTCGAAGTCGGTGGACGCCTCGGTTTGCTTTTCGGAAACCGGGAGCAGTTCGACTTGTGGCTGCAGGAAACGAGCTCGCTGAACGACACGACGCTGAATCAAACGCTATTCGGTTTCAGTGTCGAATTGATGTAGCTTCTGGCATTCGCGGGCAGCAGCATGGCCGTGAGAATTTCACCGGCGCGAGCGGGCCGCGGTTGCAGGCATTGGCCACACCCGAGCGCATCGGTGCAATTTTCTTTACGCGCAACGGAGTCTCCGGAGGCCCTGTGTGTGGTACTTTTGGACCCAGCGGGAGCAATGGGTTTCGCGAATTCGTTCTAGGCAATCTGGCTATGGTCAAGCAATGGTCGCTCGGCACCCAGGATCTGCTGAACACTCTGGAAAGTGACATCCATCGACTAACACAATTCTTGAATATAGTGCAAGCTTGCCCGCCTCAGGCGTACTTTGATGCTTGGAACGCGGAAGTCGTCTGTTCCTGGGGTTATGCCAGTAGCACCGCTCAGGCCGGGTTCCTCCAAGCCCTATCCTTGCCTAGTCAATATTATTACCCAGATCCGCAAACACTGACGAATCTAATAACGACACTGCAGGCGAGCCTTTTTGACGTGAATCCCCTGATCGTCAACGTGAGTCCCCAGCCGTGAAAACGCTCTGCAAGGAGGACGCACTTGCTGCGCTCGAGGCACATCGACAGCGGCTGCTTGACAACGATCAAACCTGCGTCATGTGCGCCTTGGCTCAGGGCCGAGCGGAACCCTCGCCTCTGGTAGAGACCGAACGAGCAGTAGTTGTTCTCGACCGATTCGCGCAGCGGCAGGGTCACTTGCTTGTTATCAGCAAGGCACATCTTGAGACAGTACCGGAAGTCAGTTGGGAGTTGTATTCGCACATCCAGCGACTCGTCTTCGACGCAAGACTGGCCCTGGATCGAGCCCTAAGGCCGCTTCAAATATACACGGGCATGTTCGGCGCGACCGCCCCCGTTCCCATGAGTTTCGCGCATTTCCACGTGCATGTAATCCCAATATTTGAAGATGATGAGCGCGCTCGGCCCGCGCGAGTATTGTCCTGGTCCGAGGGGGTCATCGTTTATGACGAGTTAGAGGCAGAGTCATTGCGCAACCAAATCGTCAAAGCGTGGCCGTTGGGTGCTAGCAGTGGTTCAGTCGCGCCCGAAGCCCTGGGTAACTTCGAGTGAGCGCAGTTCAGCTGAATATCGTAGCCAACCCAGGTGCCAACGAGCCCGAAGATTTCGAATTGTTGGCCCAGCGTATACGAGAGTTGGATGGTGAAATTTTGGTGTCGAATCGGCGCGATGAGCTGCAGATTTGCGATTTGCCGGAAGACTCGACAACACCTCAACTCACTTTTTCGCCCGGCCCACTTCAAAGGTATCGGCCTCGCCGAGGTGCCGTGGTCCAGGGGCAACTGCTGGCAAAATCCGATGAATATCGCAGGCTCGAGGCGGCAGGTATTCCTGTTCCAAAATGGACCCTACTTACGCCGCAGGGACATCCCGACTGTTCGCACTTTGGACCCTATGTTGTCGTAAAGCCTGATCGGGGCGCACAGGGTGCTGACGTACAGATTGCCCGAACGAGCCGCCTTCGCTGGCGCCACCCAAACACCAAGACAGCTCGCATATTGGGCGGCCTCTTTGCTCCGTATATTGTGCAGGAGTTCGTACACACAGGACAATGGCCGGTGAGTTTTCGCGTCGTCACCTTACTTGGGCACGCCCTTTGGTGCACACGAATCGAGGCCTCTCACGCAAGGCCTGCGCTTGTCAGCAGATTCGGTTTCGAAGAGCTGGGCCCTGGAGTTAGTGTATCTATTGTGTCGTCGGGCCAGGGTTGTTCATACGAACTTGGGAATGATCCGGGTGTCATCCGTCTAGGCGAACTAGCGCACCAGGCATTTCCCGATTTCGGGTTACTTGGGGTCAACATGCTGCGCGACGCAGACACTGGTGAGCTGTTCGTCGCGGAGGTCAACAGCCTCGGATATGTGTGGAATATCACTTCCAAAGCTGGGCGTGAACTGCAGCACCAGTTCGGTATTGACCTTGACTCACAATTTGGCGCGATAACGAAGGCGGCACGAATTCTAGCCACGAAATCGCGAGAGCTTGCGACCTAGTCACAACACTCACGAAACTCACCCATTCTGCGTACAATTCATCTGACCGCTGTCGAGGGAGTAGCCGGTGCACGTGGCGTAGTACGTCGCGCACACCTGGGTGCAACACGCTGAAAGGCCACCGCTGCAGGAGTTCGGAACGCAGCCGCATTGTTGCAAACCGAGTGCCGGGCTCGTGACCCGCACAGGTAGCTCGTTCGAACCGCAACTTGGAGCGTTAGTGCAGCTGGACAGGGCTCCGTTGCCGCCGGTGCTTGCGTTACCCCCAGCTACAGAGATGCCTCCGTTTCCGGCATTGCCTCCCGTCCCGCGCAAGCCAGTCGTCCCACCCGTGTTGACGTGGGTGCTTGCACCTGCTGCACCGCTACCGCCAATGCTACTCGTTCCCCCGAGGGCACTGCCCGCACCGCCAGTATTGCCTCCAGCATTTTCGGTCCCACTACAAGCAACGAACATCGCCAGGCTAGCTGCCAGGATTGCACTGTACGTTAAGAGCGGAGCAATTGAGCGACTCATGGGTACCTCTTGTTGAATGCAAGGCGACAACAACGAAAAATCAGTCCGGAATGGGAAAGAGCGACTATTTGTGTGATTTGCGACACGTTGATGCGTCGTGACGAGCGGCTTCGAGTTCTTTCCGAAGTTGGGCGATTTCCTTCTCTTGTACCTGCATGCCCGCAACGACCATGCTGACGTACCCGTACATATCGACGCGGTTGTGCATCGAGTTGACCGCTGCACTTTGGGGGTTATCTTCAATAATAAAACCGAGATGCGTTGCCGTCGGATCATCGACTTGGGTCTTGTATCTATATGTCGCTAACTTTATTCCGAGTGCTTCGTCGTGGAGCTTCTGAAGCTCTGTGTCACCCAGATATTCAATATCGTTCTTGTATTTTTTGCTCGAAATGGGACACCCTCCAACGCCGGCCGTAGGGTCCTGACTGGCGCAAATTAGGATAGTCCCGCAGTTGGCGTCGGTCCGCGTGCCGCAGGTCATACCCTGAGTGCTGCACGAAGTACCTACTGCAGGGCACGGGGGTCCAGCATCGACCACGCCGGCATCTAAGGCTGGGACTCGGCATACGGGGTAACCGCAGGTCGTATACCACTTGAGCGAAGCAATGCTCGAGCCCCCGGCAATCGAGGTTGCGCCGCCGAGACCACTTGCACCCCCGAGCCCGCTTGCGCCACCGCCACCAGTAGGAGCCACACTTGTACCAGCGCAACCGCTAGCGATTGCAATAACGAACAACAGCCCCGCAGTTCGGGCAGCATTGACTAATTTTGGCGTAATCATTGGGACCTCGCGGTTGAATAATACCCCATTTGCCGTTCGACGCCGGGCCGTCATTCCTGGCCAAGCGTGCGCTGAGCACATATTGGATTGTTCGACTGTTTAGCAAGCGTGCTGCCAATGAGCGCGCCGCCAGCAAAGTAATAGCCAGTGTCCGACGCCGGCAGAATGTCGTACGTAAATTCATGTTCGTACGTGACGAGCTCAACATCCTTGATTCGAAGCCCACCAATCCTGTCACCCGCACGCAAGTCTCCAAAAGCGCGTCCGTCCGCGGTTGGGTGTGCCGCGCTGATTTGAAGCACCTGGCCGTTTTCGAGCAGTACCTGGGGCACGACGTGGCTGCGCGCAAGGCGCTCTTTTACAGCAACTATTGGCACCGGCACCACTTGGTCGTGATCCACGCTGTAAACCAAGTCACCAACGTGTAGCTCGCTAATGTTTCGCGCACCTGAAGGCGTCGCAATCTGCGTGTCGGGGTTGGCGCAGACACACTGTTGGCAGCCGCGGGGACAGGTACCATCCGCGGGCGCCAAACATTGGGGCAAAGTTGCAACGGGACCTTCCACCTCGCAACAGAGCTGCCCAACAGCGCACCAGCTTTGCCCGCAACACACGGTGTTGGGCGGCCCAAGCTCTGCGGTGCAAGCAAGGTTTATGCACTGGTTATTTTGGCATATTGGCGCAGTACTAGGGCAATTATTGCCGCATTGGCCGCAATTATAGGGGTCGTTGCTGACGTTTCGGCAGGCATTGCTACAACAGGTAAAGCCACCATTCGTGCAATTGGAGTCACAGATTGTTATGCCGCCGGTCCCCGCCGTTCCTGTGGCGCCCCCTATGGCGGTGACGCCGCCGGTGTTGCTACTTCCGCCTACAGCCGCGGTCCCCCCGACGGCTGGGTCAGAGGTCTCAGTGACAGATTGACCGCTGCACGCTCCGCACAACAGCAACATCGGCATTCCAGCAAGTATTCTATGCATGATCATAATTCCGGACCTCATGTATCCCCGATTCACTTGAGCGTGCTTCCAATCAAAAGGCCGTTGGCTACGTACGTTCCCGTGGAGGAAGCAGGCAGAATGTCGTAGGTGTATGCAAATTGATAGGCAACGAGCTCGCGCGACACGATCGCTTCACCATCCAACGAATCCCCGACTTTGAGATCGGCGAACAGGCGACCGTCGGCAGTTGGGTGTGGGGCGCTGATGTTGAGCAGATGACCTTGCTTAGTCCGTAATTGTACAACAACATGGTTCTTCACCGGCCGTTGTGTCACCCTAAGGAGCGGCACAGCCACGATTGCACCATTATCCGAGCTGTACACCATATCGCCAGGTCTGAGATCAGCGATGGGCACGTTTCCTTCGGGCGTCGCGATTGGAGTATCTGGGGCGGCGCAGACGCCGCCTCCCATGCAGACAAGACTACCTTGCGATGGAATGGCTTGACTGCAAGTTGTGATGCTTCGCGTATTTTGGCAAATGTTGCCTGCACAGCTGCAATCTAACGTCGGAGCTCCACAGGGATTAGTGACGCAGCTCGAAGAAGTAGTCTGCGTTGGACCTGCCGTGACGGTGATTTCCAAGCAGATTTCACCTGTCTGGCACGGTTGCCCCAATGGTCCACAGTTACTGGCGGGGCAAGCGATAGGACATGCGGGACCCGACAACAAATTAGCGCAAACGCCACATTCGGAAGGTCCACAACAGTACTCTGCAGAAGTACATATTTTGCCGCCACAAGTAACGCCGCTGTTTCCGCCCTGACTCACGCTGCTAGCACCTCCAGTTGCCTTCATGCCCCCCGTTGAGTCCGGCCCTGATGCGCCCCCGGTAGCGGGTTTGCCGCCTGTTGGGGCGGCTCCACCGGTGCTGCTGCTCCCGCCCACGGCGCACGCAATCGCCGGGCAGATGTTGTTCAGACTGCATATTCCGCAGCCGGCGTCGCAACAATGTTGACCGGCAGCGCAGACGCTGGAACCGCAAAGAACTCCGCTATTAGTTCCACCAGTCGCGGAAGAGCCTCCGATGGGCGTCGCTCCTCCCGTTGCTATGGTACCTCCTGTATTCCGATCCCCACCTGTGGTCATTGCTCCACCGGTGGCTGCAGAACCCCCTCGAGGTGTTGTCCCACCCGTCGCAATGGCCCCACCCGAGGCCCAGGTACCGCCGGTCGAAACCGCGCCGCCTGATGCAGCCGCTCCGCCTGTGCTGACGTTGCCACCCACCGTCTTTGAACCGCCAGACTCTACGACAGCTCCGGTTCCAGATTTTCCGCCTGCAGTGGGAGCACCCCCTGACGAAATGCCACCTGCAATCAGCAGGGAACCACCCGTTGCGCGCATTCCGCCCGCGCTGCTTCCACCGGCGGATGCGTCACCGGTGTCCGAGAATGTCGAGCCACTGCATGCGGCGCAAACCAACGTGAGTCCGGTGAGAATGAATGGTGACTGCCTCATAACTGAACGTTACCTCCGATTCGAATCAAAGCTCGCTTGCACCACAGCGTCGTTAGAACCGTGGGTACCCAGTTTGCCCGATGACATCCAAGCTTGGGCATCGACGAAGACATGAGTGGCTGCCACACGAATTTCTCGTGTTCTTCTTTGTCGCCGATCTTGTCGAAAGGATACCGTCAAACTGCGTCGAATCCCTAAATTTAGGAGATATCATGATTGTGATCAAACTCTAATTCGCGACATGACCAGTGGGTCAGCCCAGTAAAGTCAATGTAGTCCTAGGTGTTCGTACAACAGCATGTGAAGGAATCTGTGCCAGAAGTGTTCCAGGTAAACGCCGTGGTACAGACCTCTGTCGAACCGTATCCAGTGACAGTTGAGCCCGGTGGGCAGGTGCTGGTCTGATACTGAAACGTCTCGCTTTGGTTGACGCCACACCCCGCGGTGCAGCTTTGTCCTAGGCTTGTGCAGTAAGCGGCACAATTCGAATAGCCCGAGCTCTTGTAAATGCAGCCTTCCATTGAAGGGGCACATTGTCCGGCAACGCAGTCAATGCCGCTCGGGCAAACATGTCCGCACGATCCGCAATTAGAGGCATCCGTCTGCAAGCTGTCGGTGCAACAGCCAACGACAGCCGCACCCGTCGGCTGAAGCAGTACGTCTTTAGTCGTTGCAAATGGGCAGCAGCCACAACAGCCGCAATTGGTTGGATTGACGACGTCGAGGTTCACGGCTGCTGGGGCATAACCAGGCGAGGTAAACGTAAATGTGTAGTTGCCGTCCGGTAACGAATAACTCGTGGTGCGGCAGCTGAATTGGCAACCGTTGCGATTGCATTGCACGGCCTCGGTAGGATTAGCCGTAGCGGTAAGCGATGTGATGATTCCATCGATAGTGCCCGTGCCCTGCACGTGCACGGTAAACGCAATACCGGCCTGGCAAGCGTAACCTGGGCAAAGGCATTGACCGGTGCCACCCAAACCCTGTTGTCCGCCGCTATGCGTAGCCCCCGCTACGTTCGAGTCACCGCCTGCTGTGCTGCCGCCGACAGATGCATCGCCCGAACCTGGCGCCGGCTGACCACTGCAACCCGCATCGACGAGCAAGAGACATAGACAGGTCATCAAAACGTGTTTCATTTGCCGGAAAATCCTTCTTGAATTGACTATACGTTTCGTGTTGAGTGCTTGCCCACAATTAGGAAAACATCGGGCACAGGCCATTCTGTGTAGGTTGCATGCATTGGTTAATGCACCCAGCGGTGCCGCAGGGGTAGCAGCACAAAAGGCCCGAACCGCATTCGCTGGTCTGAGTACACAACTGTCCTAACCCACTGCCACCACCGGTACCAGCGCAAGCAATGGTCGGGCAGGGACCCCCGGCGGGACCGCAGATGCCACAAGTGGAGTTGCAACAGAATTGACCTGCACCACAAACAGAGGGTCCACAGGGACTGCCGCCACCCCGACCGTCCGTCGATGACAAACCAACGCTTGTGCCACCAACTCCGCTGTTGCTCCCTCCCTGCGCACCAAGAACTGTCGCGCCTCCAATATGTGTCGCGCAGCACATTTCGTTTCCACCAGCGCCAGCGTTGCCGCCCGTCGTCGAAGAATAACCACCCTGGCCGCCAATACCAGAGTTGTCGCTGCTTCCGCTGCACCCTAACAGGAGCAAAAAACACATGGGAATGTCTATCGGGCGGCACATCCCGGAGTACTTAAGCCTTGCTGGTGAATGATGGGTCATAAATAAAGGCAACTGCACCGCAAGCATCGTGCCCTACCCGAGGAGCGCCAACAATCAGCTTGCCGAGTCGGCCTGCGGACGCTCGAAAGCACGCCCATTTTGGCCGATTTAATAGTGGCCAAAAAGCCTCTGCCCACTAGGTGTTGTGCCAAATCAAGGTCGGAATATTGTGCCACTACGCAGCACTTTCAGCATATCAGTATCGTGCCCCCTGCCGACCAAGCAGTTGACCTTTATGACCCTGGCGAACGCGACGCGACCGCTGTGTCGTGCATAGCCTCATGGTCTGTCCGTTGTGTACGCGTTCGGAGCTACACAGTGCCGATGTCGTGGATTGCGCCATTGCGTTGACCGACGCCGTCGCGTTCGTAGCTAACGCGTGCCTATCTTCATCTTCGGAACTTGTAGGGCTCCGTGCTTGTATGTGCCTACAAAAGTCAGTTTGCGACTGCGAACAAAGCTTCTTGACAACATGGCCATTTCGCCATATGCTTTGAATATCGAGCAACAATAATCCCATGCCCACCAAATCCGACGACACGTTCCGCAAACAAGCTCGCGTGCTCAAAGCGCTCGCGAATGAGTCGCGCTTGCGGATTATCGATCGACTGTACCGGGGTGAATGTTCGGTTGGGGAGCTCACGGAAATGATCGGCTCGGATCAGTCTACAGTGTCAAAGCATCTTGCGATATTGCGAGCTCACGGCGTCGTGCTGGATCGTCGCGAGGGTAACGTCGTCTACTACAAGTTGATGACGCCCTGCGTGATGAACTTTTTTAGCTGCGCCACTCAAGTCTTGAAGGAGCGTGACTGAGCGAAATACCCTTTTTTTGTCTGAATATTGCCAATATGGCCATGTCGCCATAAACCACGATAGTCAACCTACGCATGTCGATTTCAGAATTACCCCAGTCGTCACTGCCAATTGCCGAGCATCCCAGCCGTCACAGTTGGGCGGTTCGGGTGCTGCTCTTCAGTGCCGGAATCATGGCGTGGTGGTGCGTCTACCACGGCCTCGAACCGTTCTCGAAGTGGTTCACATACGACCTGCTCAGGATGCCGAGCGGGAGTCACCTGAGTTCGGCTGTTGAGTTCTTCGTCTTTGAGGCTCCCAAGGTCATGATTCTTCTGACGCTGGTCGTGTTCGGTGTCGGCGTGGTGCGTTCATTCTTCACACCGGAACGAACACGTCGCATTCTTGCCGGCAAGCGCGAGAGCGCTGGCAACGTATTTGCGGCGTTACTCGGTGTGGTGACGCCATTTTGCTCTTGCTCAGCGGTTCCGCTTTTCATTGGATTCGTGACCACGGGTGTGCCGCTCGGAGTCACGTTTTCGTTTCTAATCTCGGCGCCCATGGTCAACGAGGTGGCGCTCGTGTTGTTGTTCGGTCTCTTTGGTTGGAAAGTGGCGGCACTGTACATGGGCACGGGCCTCGCGATTGCCATGATCGCGGGCTGGGTCATTGGACGTCTCAAGCTCGAGCGCTGGGTCGAGCCGTGGGTGTACAAGATGGTAGCCGGATCGGGTCGAAATGGCACTGACGAGCAGCTAACGTGGGACGACCGAATGAGGTTCGGTCGTGACGCTTTGAAGGACATCGTTGGTAAAGTTTGGCCCTATGTGCTCGCCGGCATCGCGCTTGGTGCGGGCATTCACGGCTACGTGCCACAAGACTTCATGGCATCCATCATGGGCAAGAGCGCCTGGTGGTCGGTGCCGCTCGCGGTCGTCATCGGGATACCCATGTACTCGAATGCGGCCGGTATCATTCCGATCGTCCAAGCGTTGCTCGGAAAGGGTGCGGCACTGGGCACCGTGCTCGCGTTCATGATGGCGGTTATCGGTCTGTCGATGCCCGAGATGGTCATCCTACGAAAGGTGCTGCGAACGCCACTCATCGTGACCTTCGCAGGAGTCGTCGGTCTCGGAATCCTCTTGGTGGGCTATCTGTTCAACATTGTTATGTGATCCGAAACAAGACGAGCAACATGCATCAGGCTTCTATCACCACCACAACAGCGACCCACCTAAACGCGTCGCTAACGCGCGTACTAAAGGAAACACCATGAAGATCAAAGTTCTAGGAACCGGTTGTGCAAAGTGCAAACTGCTCTACGCCGAAGCCGAAAAGGCAATTGCAGCTTCGGGTGTTTCGGTTAACCTCGAAAAGGTCGAAAAAGTTGACGAGATAATGAAATACAATGTGATGATGACGCCCGCGCTCGTTGTCGGTGAAGTAGTCAAGTCGAGCGGACGCATCCCAGCCACTTCGGAAATCGTGTCGTGGATCACGGCAGGAGCGCAACAATGAGTACCGCGGGGTCCGAATGCTCGAAAGCTTCGTAGCCAACGCCGGCCAGTACCTGCACACGAACGCGTGGCTAGCGCTCGTCGCCGTGTTCTTGGGCGGGGTCATCACGGCGTCCAACCCCTGCGTACTCGCGATGATTCCGCTCATGATGAGCTTCGTTGCAGGTCGTAAAGACGAGAAGGCGGGCATCGGCCGAGCCTCGTCGTTCTCGTTGGTTTTCATCCTTGGCTTGGCCGTCACATTCACCGCCCTTGGGATAGTAGCTGCCCTGGCCGGCAAAATGTACGGCGATGTTTCGAACGTCTGGAACTGGATTGTGGCGCTCGTGTGTGTGGTCATGGGCCTGCACCTCATGAACGTAATCAACGTTCCGATTCCGTCACTCGGCGGAAAAGTCCAACCGAAGGCACGCGGGTTCGTTGGAGCATTCCTACTCGGATTGCTGTTTGGTCTCGTCTCCGCCCCCTGCGCAGCTCCGATTCTCATTGTGCTGCTCACCTATCTGGCAGGTTCGGGTGCGTCGGTGGCCTGGGGTGCCGTCTTGTTACTCGTCTATGCTCTCGGCCACAGTGTTCTAATTCTAATTGCCGGTACTTCGATGGGAGCGGCGCGGGTGCTGCTCGAAAACACCAAAGCAACACGAACCCTTCAATGCCTGCGCCGTGCAGCGGGCGCCGTCATCGTATTCGTCGGAATCTATTTTGCCTCGAGAGGCTTTATTTGTAAGGATATGCCATGCGACCCTTGTCAATTTTTGCTTTATCGGTTTTATGCGTCACGGTGACGTCGTGCGAGAATCGCAAAGCCGAAGCGGCACCCGCCTCGGCATCAGCGGCGGTCACCACCCCGGCAGCTTCGGCAACGGATTTGACAGCCGCGAATAATCCAACAGCCAAAATCGTGAAAGTTGTCTTCGTTGGCAAGGAACACGCTTGCGATTGCACGCGCAAGAAGGTTGATACCGCGTTGGCAGCGCTACAACAAGTCCTTGGAACACCTTACAAGATCCCGGTAGAGATGCTGAAGGTTGACACGGAGGAAGACAAGGTCGAGCCCTACCGAAAGCAAAAGCCGATGATGGCGGTGCCTGCGATCTACTTTGTTGATGGTAAGGGTGTCGTAACGGATATGCTCCAAGGAGAAATCACGGCGGAGCAGATTGCACGCATCGTCAAGACGTGATGGTAATGAGGCAATCCTTCGTGAATCACCTAAAGCTACTCAGCGAACCTGCTAGAGTTAGCCGTTCATTTCAAGACGCGAGCGTGCAATCAATACGTCACGATCGACGGCAAATCCTGGCGCTGCTTCCATTGGTAGTCGCAGGCTGCGCGGCGTCTCGGCTGATATCGCCGGCAACGCCGGCTATCGACAAGAACAGTGCGCTAATGGATCGGATTGTCAGCTATGCAATCGACACGGCGGGCAGTCTATCCCCGCGATCGGCGGTACCAGTCGCCATTCATGTGCGCGATCTCGTTGTTTGCCACGGTCACGCTTGTGACGGTTTGATGGTCGCGACACGTGGCATTTGCCTGGGGCTCAGTGAATTGTTCGACGGAGGTCCAGTCGATCGGACCGACATGGCCGCCGCGACGAATGCCTCAGTTTGCTACGGCGATGTTGCGGAGTATTTGACCGGCGCCCGGCACCGATACGGGTCAATGGTGGTCGATGCCAGTCTCAAGGACGAATGGATTCTTCTGCGCCGGGCAACCAAAAGAGCAGTTCGAGTTTCACTACGCCCTAACATGAAGCCGAGCGCGCTTGCGGGGCGAGAATCCGAGTTGCGCGGTGCGGCCTGCGATCCGGACTTGATGGCTGAAGTGGAATCACTCCAACGCGAATTCATTGATAAGGTTTGGCGTGCGCGCCCTGACGAATGCTTTAACGTCGAACCTACGACCTTCCCGTAGGATCCCGGTAAATTGCGTGCTGACGTATCCAAACGCGACTGTCGTTCCTCCCTAGTCTGCTTCGAACCGATCACTAAGTAGTGGACGCATCTTCGTCTTGACAAAGTCACGTTAGGTATTCAGACGATCTGGAGCGTGCAACGATCGCGGTAGGTTGGGGAGATCAGCCAACCATTTTCCAATACGTTCTTGTATCTCGTCGCGCACTCGAATCGCCTGTTTGAGCTGCTGATCATGCGTTCCTTTGAAGCCACTAGGATCATCGAAACTCCAACCGAGGCGACGCGTCATTCCTGGAAAAATGGGACAACGCCTTAAGCGCTCGCGAGAATGTTACCGGGTGTGCTCGTCAGAATGTGTCCGGGCGTGATCATGGCTCGGCAAGAGTGATCCAGTGGGATTTGCGGGTTAGCTGAGGGGGCTTTGGTCAGTCACCCGCCTTGCGTGGCAGTGCCGTCGTATGCCTCGACGGAGACGAAAGCGCTGTGCTTCTTGTAACGACGCATTCTGGCCAGATCCACGAGTAGGTCGGCGGCAGTTGGTCTGTGGCAAGCCGGAGTGCTTGTCGTGGAGGCACAGGCAGGCGCAGCGTCGGTGGCGTCAACGGCACCCCGAAGATGGGGTGGCACGGCGGCTGCGGGCGGCGCTTGCCAAGGCGAAGCAGCCGGAGGTGAAATTGGAGTTGCCTCGTCCGCCACCGGTGGGAATTCCGTGGGAGGAGCTGCGAGACGAGATATCGCCTCAACAGTTGGTAATTGCTTCGTTTTTCGTCAAGTTAGTTTTCCGCTCCGGGCGAGACGCGATAGTGAGTGAAGTATCGAGAATTGCGGTTCTGCGAGTCTTGCAGCAAGGCACCGCCGAGGTGCCACCACTCGAGCACGTCGAACAACTCAGCGCTGAGCTCGGCCGCATCCGCGAGCTCTACGTGAGTTGCCAAGGAAACTTGGTGCGCGTGCACGAGGAGCTTTCCGCCGCTGGAATCAAGACGGCTTACACGACACTGACCGCGTTCTGTCGGCGCCACGAGATCGGCACCGTGCCCAAACAAGTTGTCGGTCGTTACGAGTTTCTTCCGGGACAAGAGATGCAACATGACACTTCTCCGCATCGCCCCATCATTGCGGGCACGCCCCGATTGGTCCAATGCGCCAGCCTCGTGCTCTGCTACTCACGCATGCTGTTCGCGCAAACCTATCCGAAGTTCAATCGCTTCTGGTGCAAGGTCTTTCTAGTCGAAGCCATTCGGTACTTCGAGGGTGCCGCTTGCCGATGCATGCTCGATAACTCCAGCATCATCATCGTCCATGGTACCGGGGCCGATGCCGTCGCTGCGCCTGAGATGGCCGCCCTTGCCGAAGACTTCGGCTTTCAATTCGTCGCCCATGCCCTCGGCGACGCCAACCGCTCGGCCCGCGTCGAGCGAAACTTCGACTACATCGAGCGAAACTTCTACGCCGGGCGAAGCTTTGCAGATGTTGCCGACTGCAATCGACAAATGCGCGGCTGGTGTGACCAGGTCAACCAAAACTACAAGCGCTCGCTTCACTCAGCCCCGAGAGACCTCTTCGCCGTCGAAAAGCCCGCGCTTCGCCGCTTGCCGATGCATATCCACGAGCCCACCGAAGTCGCCCACCGCACCGTCGATGTCATGGGCTTCGTAACCGTACATACTAACAGTTATTCGGTTCCCCTCAGTTTACTGGACCACGACATTGACGTCATGGCGACGACCGCATCCGAATCTTCGAAGGCCATCATCTTATCTGCGAGCATGCTCGTGAGCAAGATGGCACCCGTCAGCGCAAATTGCTGCCCGAGCACAAGCGAGAGCGCCAACATCAGCGTCCCCTCCGAGATACGCCCTGCCGCCATGAAGAGGAATTGGTCGCCCTCGCCCCAGAATTTGCCGAATTAGCCGGGTACCTCAAGTCCCGTCATCCAGGGCGGGCTGTTCGCGCCATGCGCCGACTGCATCAGCTCTATATCGACTATCCAACCGAGCAACTATGCCTCGCGATTCGTCGCGCCCTAGACCACGGACTTTACGATCTCGGTCGCATCGAAGCCATGGTCCTCGGCTCGCTTTCTGGCTCCTTCTTCCGTGAATCAGAGGATCTGTGGATCGGCGGTTCCACGTCACTCGATTCCGACGACGACACGCAACCCCCATCAACCCCTAGTGTGCAGGCTCCCCACCATGACCAAGAAGATGACACCTGATCCCGAAGCGACATCAAACAACGACGAACTCGATCAATTGCTCGCCAGTATCAAGCTCAGCCGCATTCGTCAGATCGTCGATCAGCAACTTCAGGCGGCCACCAAGTCCCAGCCGCCTATTCAGACTTTCTGGTCCGGCTCCTGCGCGAGGAATTCCTCTACCGCCAACAACAAAGCATCGAGTACCGCATCCGCCAATCTAAGCTTCCCGAGCGCTGGGCGCTCGAGACTTTTCCCTTCAAAAGGCAGCCGTCGATAAACGCCGCTAACATTCGCGAGCTAGCCAAACTCGACTTCGTGCAACGCGCCTCCAATATCACTTTCATCGGCGAAGCCGGCGTGGGCAAGTCCGGCCTTGCCACTGGATTGCTCCTGAAGGCCATGGCCAACGGTTATCGCGGCTTCTTTATCTCAGCTCAAGATCTCTTCGACGAAATCTACACCAGCCTGGCGGACCGCTCCACCCGGCGTCTCCTGAATCGGCTGATGCGAGTCGATGTTCTGGTGATCGACGAGATGGGCTACCTGAATCTCAAGCCGGAACAATCCAACGCCTTCTTCAAACTCATGCACGAGCGATACGCAAAACGCTCCACGATCATCACCACCAACCTAGACTACCCCCAGTGGTATGACTTCCTCGGCAACAAGAAGATGGTGAAAGCCTTGCTCGATAGGCTGCGCCACCGCTGTCACACCATTCGCATCAAAGGAGATCTCTCCGCGAACCACAAGGCTAAATACCGCTCAGTTCAACCGAGGACTCCAAGCCCTTCGATGCAACGCCATCAAGCAGATCGTGCGCACAATCGCACTCCTGCTGATGGTCAGATTCTCACGAGCCCAGCCGGCTCCATTCTGATGAGCGCTGAAGCATAGTCGCGTTGTAGCGTAAAGCTGAAGAAGAACCTCAACGCGCAGATGGCGATGTTGATACTCGACGGAGCCTGTCGCTTGTTCGCTCATCCGCTCACGCCAATTCGACATCGTGATCATCGTCTTTTCTCCTTTGAAACACGCGGGCGCACCTCGCCCCCGCGCCAACAACATTGGAGACCGCTTGTGCAGCGATGCCGAGCTGAATAAACTGGCGCCTTGTTGTCCACGAACCCAGACAGTCTTGCCGCGCTGAGCTACCGCGCGTTAGGCGCGGTTCGCGGCTGTCTTCCAACCCGATACGTTTTGGTGATACTGTTTGGGCTGCAAGTTATGCGTTAGCCGTTAGACCGACCCTGCTAGACCCCATGGACTTGGCCTCAAGATGACAAAACTAACTGTCACTGATTTCGAGTTTGACGAGTGCTTTTGGAAGACAACGCAACTCTTACGGTCATGGAGTGGTTTTCAGAGCCGCCGTGGGGCGTATGCGTCTTTGGATGCGTTGGAACCTGCTTCTGGTGTGGTAGACGTTGCGTTCGCCCCGGAAGGGCGTGACGATTCGGAACTGTCTGAAGATGAAGTGGCACTTGTCCGATGGGTACTCGAAAACGAAAACCAGATGCAGCATTCGCTGCTTGCTGCGTTGTACAAGGAGTATCCTTCACTACGGACACGCTATTCCGGGTTTCTTGACAACCCAAGTGAGTCAATGCCTGTCGTAGCGACGGTCGATGACTTTCGGACTCTCATCGGTTTGCATGGCGTGAACGTCCACCCGATTCAACATCAAGGTCTGCCATACGCTGGTTTCGAATTTGGATGCACTTGGGATGACGAACATGGTCTAGGCGTCCTTATGCATGGGACCAGGGTGGTCAAGATCGGCGGCGCGGACACTGCCATTCTACTCTGGCTGGCGAAACAGGATAGGGACCGGAAAGGGTGATGATTTCACTCGCCTTCTGCCGGAATTCGCAAGACGCGACAACCGACGCAATGAACACAGGGCCATTTCAGCTTCGCCGTCTGTAAGTGGCGGGAACTTCCAAATTGGGGTCTAACTCGCGCATGAACCAGCCAACTTTGCCTTGTGAGGGGTCGGTGCTGCCGGGCTCCGTGGCTCGTTGAACTCGCACTAATTGTACGGCGCCCAGCTGTCTTGCCACCTGATGCGTTTCCGCGTTACTGTCTGGGCTGCGAGTTATGCAATGGCCGTTGGCCAGACGACAGACACGGGGATGTCAACAATGGAAGCTATTGCCCCCGACGAGAGGTATCCTTGCACGCCTCCGCCTAGGCCCCAGGAATTGAATTACCATGCCGGACCTCGAATGCGTCATAAGCGACTACCATACCCACTGGGATGATCCCTGTGTCGATCGCACGTTGTTCGGTACCACAAATCCCGGCGCGATCGCTGCCATCTTGCATGACTTCGTGAAGAACCATCTAGATTCTACGGTGGAGGATTGCCTGCATTACGCGTCAAGTGTCGGGACTGCGGTGGGTGTCAGACTCCAAACCGGTCAGTCTGTGCTTATCAAGGTGCACCGAGCAGAAACGTCGCTCGAGGTGCTGCAAGCACTCGAGAAGTTCCGCGCACACGTGGTGGAATTTGGAGTGCCAGTACCGGAGCCCTTGGCGCTTGCACCGCTCGGACGAGGCTACGCCACGGTCGAGGCCTTTCTTTTTGTGCCATCGCCACCCAACGGTTTTGATCCAGCCGTTCGTGATTGTCTGGCAGGAGGTCTAGCGCGATTGAATCAGATCGGCGTAGACTATCCATTGCGGCAGGGATTTCGGTATGCTCGTCAACCGGAGCCTGGGCGAATCTGGCGCACACCGCACAACGAACTGTTCGACCTGGAGAACACAAGGAGCGGGGCGGAATGGCTGGATCGCTTCGGACAGCTGTCTCTCGCGCGGATGCCTCCAGCTGAGAGCCCACCTCTACCTGGCCACACAGACTGGCGAGTGGAACACGTGCGGATCGATGCCGGCCGCATTGTGGCCATCTTCGATTGGGACAGCATATTTCTGAATGACGAGGCGCGGCTAGTGGGCTGCGCAGCTGCTCACTACGCTTCCAACTGGAAATCTGGATATGAGGGTCCTCGTTACCCAACACCGGACGAAAGCAACGCGTTTATTGCCGCATATGAGCGAGCACGCGGGGTTGCCTTTACGGCAAGTGCGCGTCAGCGGATAGGCGCAGCGCGGCTGCATGAGCTTGCATACGTCGCACGCCTAGGACATTCGCTCGGTGGACAACACGGTCCCGGTAACGCCACAGATCACCTCGCCAAATTTGGAGACCGCTATCTTGACGTCTAGCGAACCGCGGTACTCGGGCAGACTTCAGAAACTCGCAAAGGTCCGCCGCGTAGCACGCGCTGGCCAACTCCGGTTTGGATCTGACGGAGGCCCGTCCAGCTAATTGTTGCCTTCATTTGATTTTGAAGCGATGATTCACCTGTAGGGTTAGTCGCTGGCCTCCGCAGCTCAAACCTAACCGTTGGGCAAACCAAGGAGTACATGCCCCCGGAGGCTCAGGACATGCAAACAAACTTCATAGTACGCAGCCTCGAATTCTCCGACCTTGAAGCGCTGCTCGAACTCTATGGCCACTTGCATGCGCATGACGATCCACTTCCCCCCTACAAAATTGAGAGTCTTGTTGAACTACTCGACCTAATCACGGTGAAGCCGTGACCTGTCGCGTACCGACAAAAATTCACATCACGGGCGCCTCGGGTTCCGGCACTACTACGCTCGGGCGAGCGTTAGCCCATTTGGCAAACGTGGACCATTTCGACACGGACGACTACTTCTGGGAGCCGAGCGATCCTCCATTTTCACGTCCACGACTTCGGGATGAGCGGATTCGCCTGCTCCAACATATGGAGTTTATGAATTGGGCATCGCAATACGACATTGGAGACGAATCCATGCGCAGCCTGAGATTCCATGAGAAATGGCTCGCGCGTCTTCAATGCCCAGTGCTTCGACTGAACGGCGAACTCGCTACGTCCGCGCAGGTTGAGCGAGTGCTTGAATATGCTGGTACCCAATAGAACGACGGAGCCGATGGCACTGCATGGTTAACTGTGTGGGAGAGTAGGACGCCGCCGGGTTAATTACATAAAGCCCCGATGTGAAAACATCGGGGCTTTTTTTATGGCGTGACGGCACTTGGACACGAGCAGCCCCGGTGCCGGTTACTGCTGGCTGCATTTGCCGGTGGCCCGGTTGCATTGGTGGACGCGTCCTACGTCTACAGCCATGAACGCGGCCGAACTTTAGCGTGTCGATGCGAACGGTAGCTGCCGCGCTCTGCGCCCCACAAGCCGAAATCCCTGGCGGTGCCAACGAAGAACCGAATCTGGTTTCACGAGCAGCAGCGCATTCCACCAATGCGGCATAAGGCTAGCAAGCACAGCCGAGGCGACGCGAGTCGCCGACCATTACCTTTTCCATTTCTGCATCTTTTTGCGACAAGTGACCACCGTGGTGCCTTGGGCGTCCGTCGCAGTGCCCCGGAGCACACCGTGCTGCGCAGTGAGCGTCGCCGCGACTGGCGCCAAGGTGCTCGCACCGCGCAGACAAATTTGGTTCGCTCGCGCTTCGAACAGATCGAGAGCGGGGCCGGCGCCAGCATCTGCGGTGGGGGTGGACGACACATGCAGGATAACGTATGGAAAGTCGATATAAACCAACGTGGCTGCAGGATCGCGCGGTTTGGTGCACGCGGATATCGACATGATGTCTGACATCGCAGGAAGCGCTCGCGACTGCGAACCAGCAACGAGCGAGTGCAACTCTGCGTCACCATCCTTTGTCCAGCACACTACCCCCGGGCCTTCGGGACCAGCCGCGGGGAGTCTTTCGCCGTTTCCTGCTAACAACCAACGATGGGTGAGAAGCGTTCCATGCTCATCGAGTAGAAATGCGCTCGAGTACGCGCCTTGATTGGCAACGACCAATCCGCGACCGTCAGGCAGAAGAACGCTTATCGGTTCCATGGACTTAGAGGCCTCTAGTGGCTCAGCGTCAGCTAGCGTTCTCGCAGTGCCGTCCTGCTGCAACACGACCAGTGTGGTTTGGTTGGCTTCGGTCCTTGTGAGAACGGCATAGTGGCGAGTGACGAGCGGCGGGATCGGAAGGATGTCGGGTTCGCCGTGATTCAACCAAGCATAATCTTCGCTCTTTGGTTTGGGCTCGGGAAGGATATAGGACGTTTGCACTTCGAAACGGCCGCTACTTTCCCAGCCGTGCCAGCCAAGTGCGCGCGTGCCCGGAGCGTGCGTGAGGTAGCCGCCCGTAACGACCGTCGAATTGGCCAGCTCCAATCGAAGGTCGGGCCGGGTGATGGTTTGTTTGATGTCGGTTCGGCACGGAAAAGGCGGAGTGCTTAGGGGCGTCAGTCGGTGCCGGGCTGAGGCATAAATTCGCAATCGGGGTTCGAAGCGGTTGTCTCGTTAAGTCGGATGACCGATCAGGGGAGTTGCGGTGCACCCGGGGGTGTTTCTCCGCCAACGCGACGCCATTTTCTGCCCTTCGACAATAACGCCTCGCTTCGTTGCGGCAGTCGTGATCGACTGCGTTTGCCCAAAACACAACCCCACGAGGCAATCGACACTCTGCCAAATCGGGCGCCTCGTGGGCAAGTCACAAAGCGAGGTCACTATGCCGGATTCCAGAGAAGTTCGCAGAATCTGTGGGTTTTTATCGGTTCGTCAATCACGTCTTCACTTCGATCGGGTGCCTGACCATCGTGACCGCCGCGGTCGGCGATGGAAACTCGACACCCTGCTGTTTTCCACGCTGCTCGGTGTCATGACGGGTCAGAAGAGTTTTGCAGACGTGGAGCAATTGACAGCCAGTCTGTCGGTGGCGACACGTCATCTGCTAGGCATTCGTCGTCAAGTTCCCGATACAACGTTGCGCGATGCCCTCTCGACAGTCGAGCCGCAGGACCTGCGTCCCATCTTGCACTCGGCAACGCGCTCAGCTCATCGGAGTAAGTCACTGGGTGTCGATTTCGAATTACCCTTCGGGGTTGTTTCGATGGACGGCAAGTACGTCACGGTGCCCGCGGTGGACGACCGATATTCGCAGCTCATAACGCAAGATATTGACCAAGGACGTTTGAGCGGTCGTATCGGCACGATGACAGCGGTTCTCTCGAGTTCCCAGGCTCGGCCCTGCATTGATGTGTACCCTATCCCGGCGGTGACCAATGAGATGGGCGTTTTCGAGCGAGCCCTGGATGCGCTGCTTGCCGCTTATGGCCCACTCGACCTGTTTCGCCTGGTGACTTACGACGCTGGCGCCTGCTCCAAAGCCAATGCGCAACACATCAGAGTCCGCGGGCTGCACTATTTGTTGAGTCTCAAAGGCTCACAACCCGAGCTATCGTACTGGGCTCAACTATGGCTCGGACAACGCTCGCTTCAGCAAGCGGACGCCGTCAACATAGAAGGTGCGGGGCGCGGGCAAGTGACCCGACGCATCTTTCTTGCCGCCTGTCCTGCGGCTCCAGACGGCTGGGACCACCTCCGAACGCTCGTGCGTATCGATACCGAGACATTCGATCGGCTCGGTCAACCGAACACTGAAACCTTCTATTACATCTCCAGTCTCGCCATGGATCGGCTGTCAACTGAGCAGTGGCTCACTGTAATTCGTAGGCACTGGGCTGTCGAAACGGTCCACCAGATTCTCGATGGTGCATTTGAGGAAGATGACCGTCCGTGGGTTCTGGAAAATCCTCGTTTGACGCTCGTTGTGATGATTCTGCGGCGTATCGGCTACACGCTTCTGACCGTTTTTCGAAGCATCACCCAGCGCTCCGATGACCGACGGCAAGAACCTTGGCACTGCCTACTGCAGCGCATCCGCGATGCGGTCCTGCTTGCAACGGCCTCGGTTCTCGACGGCCTACGGCCTCGAACATCAGACTCCGCTCTCGCCAATTGACACGAACTGACCCACCTGTTGGGCTGACGCCCTAAACACAAATGACATACTCGGCCTTGGCCGCCCCTCGATTCGCCACGTGCGCCGGCACGCGGTGGTTTCGTCATGCCCCCAGGACCCTTGACCACAACGAGCCGGACCGAAAGAACCCCTTCAAACCGGTTGCTTCCAATTGGCTCGCAGAACACCAATCAAAGCTGTCGAATTGGCAGGCGCCATCGTGCGACGCGCGGTATTGCACTCAAACCACGGGAACGCGCGGGGAAACTCCGGAACCAGCGAATTGGGCTTGGTTCGGACACACCGTCGTCTTTCTTTGCATCAGTCGATTCCGAACTTGATGAACCTTCTGCCGGCTCCACATCGTTGGGTTCGTACTCACCGAGAATAGCCGGCTCTCGAATCGACGTTCTGGTCAGAGGCAGCGAATCACCGACGGTGCAGCCCTCACTCCAACAGGCGATTTTGCCCGTGCTGCTGACTGAGTCCCGGTGGAGCCAGTTTTTTCCGCCGTCTGTCGTGTAGCTAGCGCGATATCGAAACCGTGCGACGCCGTGGTTTGTATCCGCAAACGCCAGATGTCCGATATAGTTCGGAACCTCGTACGCCAGGGTCACCGCTAGGCCACGTGCCGTAAAGGCAATATGCAGCAGCGTTGCCTTGCCGTCGTTGCCTTGTTGAGTGGCATCCAGTGGAGGTTCTTTTGTCGTGACAACTAGAATTACCTCGTCGTCGAGTAGCGCGGCACTGAGGACAGAATCGCCGTAGGCCTTCGCGTACTTGCCGAGATCGATCCCGGGATCCGATGGATCGGTCGCCGATCGAATTAGGCACGTGTCGCCGCAGATGAGCAGGCGGCCGTGGCGCGCGGCCCGCAGGATTCCGGATAAATGGGACCAATCTTGCCACTTCGTGCCGTCGTGCTCATGGCATCCGCCCGAGTTTTCGGCAAAGAGCCAGCCGTCCACGGAGTCCGCAATCAGCGACGACAGCGGTTTCGGGGGTGCGACGAGAGCGCGCTTCTCGGGATAGATGCTGCGAAAGGCGGGCTTTTCGCGTTCGCAGTAGGCGAGCAAGTTGCAACTAAACAGCGTGACGGCGCTTTGAGTTCACCTGACGCAAGCGCAACACCCATGACGACCGACACCGCGGAATATAAACCAGACTGTGCTTGCCGCACGGTCAGCGACCGCCGGCCGAATACAATCGGAATTTGGGCTATTCTTCTTTGCCTCAGCGCCTTGCGCTGACAACGGTCACGCTAGATTATGTTAGCACTAATGGCACGCAAGGCTTTTTCTTTTGTCTTGACATGCCCCCAGCAGTCGCCGCCCGAGGTCAAGGCCAGCAGAGAGGGCTATTCAACACAACCCGGGACTATAACCACGCTCTGAATCGCGTGTGTCGATGTATTTGCGCAGACAGAGCCCGTCAATTCCAAGTGGGCCGGAGAGTAACTGTAATCTACGTAATACCCATCAGCAGTGCCGGCGTCAGGCCTGACCTGCGTAACGTATTGGCAATCGACCGCTAGCTTCACACTTGCTGCATTGGGCGAACCTTGCAATGGGATGTCGCAACTCGACACATTCACGAGCTGTTGCACGCCGCAAAATCCGGCAAACATGCCACTGCAAATTGCAGACGTGGCAACTGGGGTCGAGCCGCCGCTCGACGCTGACGTACCTCCAGCAGCGGGCAAAGTAGAAACTGATGTGTTGCCGCCTACGCTCGGGCTCGCCGCGCTTCCACCATCGTCCACCTGCGCGCCGCAGGCCGTAAATATACCTATGAAGACACCGGTGACAAACCTTCTAAGCATGGCTATTTGTACTCTATTTTCCTCCGTAACGCTCGCAAGCGCGGTCGTCTGGTTGTGCCATTAGGCAATGCCACGCGGAATATGTGTACAGCGTGCCTTTGGAATCAAGAAGATCGAACCCTACACGGTCAAACGAAAAAACAAGCGACCGCTGACCCTATACAAGTGGAAAGAAGTTCGAAAGCTCACTGAACGCGAGACAGAATCGCTCAAGGAAACCGAATTTACCTCCCCGAACAGTCGCGCCAAGTGCTGACGATACCAGCCGGAGTCGTCCCGGATTTGACAATGAAGGTTTTGCCCCAGTCATTGCCAAAACACCTCGATGACGGCCCAACGATTCAGGATGAATTTTGCACGCCCGGCAGGACTCGAACCTGCGACCAGTGGGTTAGAAATGCTCACTCGGTCAGCAATGAATCGGCATTATTTATGCCGATTCGTTAGCACCTCGGTTTCGATGGGGACAGGACACGAGGGGACAAGCGTGGACAGGAGTGGACAATTTGGGTCCAGGAATAGTCCAGATGGGTGCCGTTCGGGTGGTCGGGAAGCAGACTGGGGTTTAGCTCAGGCCCTCGCCTAGCTCACTATATTCACCACGTCCAACGTGTGGCTGCGCCGCTGCGTGATTCGGCGGAGCGAGGATGTGGCCACTACAACCCACGGAGCGGACCATGGTGGATGGCGGTTTGGTGGGAGCCAATTAGCGGTGGAAGCGACGGAAGCAGATCCTGCTTGTCGAACAGGCTGGGTAGCGGCAGTCTTTTCGCTGATGAAGGGTAAGAAGGTCACCATCGCTCGAGCCGCAATTGGCAGTTACGATTCGGTGCTCACGGATGTTGTTCGACTTGTCGAAGCAGCTCGTAGAGCGGCGGCACGCTCGGTGAACACCGTTATGACCGCTACTTACTTTGCGATTGGTCGCAGTATCGTGGAGGAAGAGCAGCGGGGAGCGGCTCGCGCTGGATATGGTGAAGAGCTCGTCGTCAATCTGTCGCGTGACCTGCAGACTCGCTTTGGCCGAGGATTCGGACGTGCGAATCTCTTCCAAATGAAGGCTTTCTTTCTCGCATACCGTGACACAGTCCAGACGGCGTCTGGACTTTCGTCAGGCAAAGAAGAAGCGAAAATAGTCCAGACGCCGTCTGGACTATCGAGCGAGCCCAGTCAGCTCGAAGTCGTGGCAGCGCGCTTCCAGCTGCCGTGGTCCCACTACACACGCCTCCTTTCTGTGCGCAACATCGCAGCTCGTCGCTTCTACGAGCAAGAGGCGCTTCGTGGCGGCTGGACCATCCGCCAGCTCGACCGGCAGATTCAGTCCCAGTTTTACGAGCGCACCGCTCTCTCACGGAACAAGGCGGCCATGCTGCGCAAGAGCGTTATCGCCAAGCCCGAGGACTTAGTAGCGCCAGAAGAAGAGATCAAGGAACCGTACATCCTCGAGTTTCTCGACCTCAAGGATGAATACTCGGAGACGGATCTCGAGGCCGCGCTCATCGGGAAGCTCGAAGCGTTTCTGCTTGAGTTGGGCGGCGACTTTACGTTCGTCGGGCGGCAACGTCGGCTTCGTGTCGGCGATGAGTGGTACCGCATAGACCTCCTGTTCTTTCATCGGCGACTGCGCTGCCTCGTTATCATCGACTTGAAGCTCGGGAAGTTCACGCACGCCGACGCTGGGCAAATGCACTTGTATCTGAACTATGCACGTGAGCACTGGACGTTGCCGAACGAGAATCCTCCCGTCGGGCTGATTCTGTGCGCCGAGAAGGACCACGCCGTTGCTAAGTACGCACTCCAGGGCCTTCCAAACAAGGTGCTGGCCGCCGAGTACCGCACGACTCTGCCAACGGAACGGCTGCTCGTCGAGGCCATCGAGACGACCCAGCGAAAGCTCGAAGGGCGCCGTCCCACGCCGCGTGTGGGCAAGAAATAGCAGCGTTTTCGGCCTGGTTTAGGCTCCCAAAGTTAAACAACATGACTCTATCTCGAAACGACCCTTGCCCCTGTGGGTCTGGCAAGAAATACAAGCGCTGCCACTTGGAAAGCGACCGGGCACTGAGTGGCGGACAATCACCGCGCATCGTCGAGCGAGGCGGTGACAGATTCCTGGTCTCGCAAGGGGTCCGTGATAGCGAGTTCGACGTAGCGGTTGACCACTTTGCGAAGCGAGACTCCGGTCGAGGTCCCGTGCAGGAAATGGCCGAGTTCGTTCAGCCGCTTCTCGATGCGACCGATGGAAGCGTCGAGGCGATGAACAAGATATTCCACCTAGGCACGCTGTGTTGGAACATCGCCCTCTTGCCGACGCAAAGACGTGAAGACACTATAGTGGAAGCTGCCGCCAAGTGTACAGGCACAAAAGAGGACAAGGACGCATTTCGTTCTATGATTGAGGTGATGGTCGCCAGACACGAGCGCATGTTTCCGCGACTTCACCAGCAACGCGCATCCGAAGCGGACGACGATGACACGGTTGAGACGACACGGGAGCGTGCTCAATGAACTCGGCTGAACGCAGCAAGGCAAAGGTGATTCCGCTTTTCCCATCCCAAAAGCCGTCACCAGCCGAAGGTCCTGTCGCGCACCGAAACCGGATGGGCGCCACGTTCTACCTGCATGAGGGAAGGACCAAATCCGGGAAGCCTCGGTACCTCATGGCGAAGGCTATCGGCGAGGGTACTCTCGCAAAGGTTCCAGAGGGATTCGAAATATGCGAGAGCATCAATGGAGTTGTCTCAGTGCGTCGCGCAAATGAAGCTCAAGTGACAGTCCCGGCAGAAGACATCGCCGTTGTCCGGAACGTAATTGAGCGATGCTCTCACTTGCGTTACTACTTGGTTCGTGCGGTGGATTCGGCAATCGTGATCTACGAGCCCAATCCGCTACCAAAGCAGCTCGAGGGGATGGCGTTTGAATACGGGCTGGGTCACCTCCCCGCTGACGCCATTGCCGAACGCATGTCTCACGCCCAATACGCGCCAATAATGAAGTTCGAGCCCCAGGGGAACCAATACGTCGTCTTTCGTATGACTTATCGCGGTCACGGCGGGTGGTCGTATCCGTTGACGAGCGGCAAGCTTGCTACCCTTGTGCGTCAGATGATTCCAAGTATCGGGACAGACAAGTTCTTCGAGTTAGCTTGACAACCGCTCGGATCTCGGCAGCGTTCACGAGACCCGTGGTCAATGACTAGGTTACCGACGCCACTTGTCGCGGTAGCTTGGAGGGTCGGGAATTGGCTGCTTCGGCGCAGCTGTCCTTTCGGCGACGAACGTGCTTTCGTCGCCATCATGAATTTTGATGCGACCGCGCAAGCGCCCGTCTTTGGATAACCTCGCCGTACCGGTTCCAGAGACCGGGTCGTATTCCCAAGCCCCAGACCATGTGAAGGAGACCCCTGTCTTGGTTCCTCTGGCGTTGACATGTGCCAATAGACAATGCATTCGCAAAGCGTCGCCGTATCCAGTGAACGAAATCAACGCGGTTCCCAAGATATCGAGGTCGTCATTGAGCCAAGTGCCGGTATCGACGATGCGCCACCATCCGACGTATTCAGGGGGAATTGGCACGCGAGTTGATTCTACGGTCACGTTAGAACTTCCCTACCTCTTCGACACTGACGAATTCCAGGTGTTCATTTCGGATCGTGTAGATGGCGCGGTACGCGAGAATTCGTACGCCCATTTTCTGTACCGTCAAGTATCGCGGCCACAAGCGTGAGGTATGCCGATGGGGCAGCCTCGTGCACCCCGGGAGCGGCACTTTTTCCCATCACTGCCCGCCACGTTGTTACAGGCTACTGGAACTCGAGGCCGCCTTCCAGTATTCTTCAGCCGTGCGCACCCTTCGCGAATCGAGCCTGGTCACTTCCAAGGTTCCTGCTGCACGTCTCACAAGTTCGCTACGCCACACGGGTCGCAGGCGGGCGCCATTGTCAACGTTGACCGTCACCGACGATGGTCAGGTCGTGCCCTGGCTGGCCGCCGCTGGACCGCTTTCTTACTCGCCGGCAGACCCTCCGGAGCACGACTATTACTTCCAGTACAACAGAATTCTGCCAGGCATATTCTCCGAGTACGCCAACCTACGGCGACAATTCTGCTTTGGAGCTGCGAACAAGGCCAACGTCCGGGGTGTACTGGAATTCTGGGAACTGGCTAGAGCGAGAACGGTCAATCGCGTCGCTTTTCAGTTGGGAAGCATTCGCGACTTGACGGTCGTTGCTCCGTTGGCTGTCTACCGAATGATGTCTCGTTGGCGAGACGACGTGTACGTCTTCATTCAACACGGCAGCTACCAGGTGGTATCCGTCGCTGACCAACCCGAGATCGAAACCGGCATGGTCATGCTCTACCGAGGCATAGAGAAGAGTCCACAGTTCCGCTGCTTCCGCCCAGGAATTCTTGACGATCAGAAACGCGACATCTGGCAGCGGTACATGGTTGTTCAAGCGTATGTGCTCACTGATTCGGTGCGTTCATTCAATTCTATCCATGACCGAACCAAGCGATGCGAGACGACCCACATACGCGACGGAAGCTGGATCACCAACGAAATCGCTCGAGAACGCGGACTTGACATCAAGGATAGTGGATTCACCGAGGCGCTTTGGACGGCTTGCCACCAAAGCTTCGCACTTGAGCGCAACGTGGCGAAATACAAGTTCGGTCCCAACTACGTTGTTTGCAGGGCGCCAGTCGGCAATATTCGAATTACGACTTGCTTTGCCGGTGAACACGAGGCGCGAATCGTTGACCCCAGAAACGTGGACATGCTCGAATGCAACCGGTGTCGAGTCGTTGAGTACTCGGGCTGAATTGAATATCCGCCTGCCAGGCGTGGCCTTTTTCTCACCGGCACCAGTGGATACAGTTCGACCCGAACGGCATTCTTGCGAACTTCACATTTCTTCACATACCGTGTACGGTTTCGATACCATCCCGGCGTAAAGTCTCGGAATGTCAATCTCAGCCACGGCTCAGGAGGAATCATGAACTTGCACCTTCCATTTCCGCGCCACAATAGGACAGTGCACGTCCGGATTGACACGGCTCTTTGTAAGGCCTGCGGGCACTGCGTTGCCTCATGTCCACAACAGGTTCTCGGGATGATAGCAATCCTGCGTCACCGCCATGTTCATGTGGACCGAGCGGCGAACTGCAAAGGCTGCGCGAGGTGCGTCCGCATTTGCACAGAGGGAGCTATTCGACGTCAACCCATCATAGTAGTCCAGAATCGCGAGACATCGGTCTAAGGCGCAAAACGACGCGCACAGGAAGGCGTCCAACGCGGCCTTGCCTATTCGCACGGCATCACACCGAAGGCCACCATACTGCGCAGCCCTACCGGTTGTTCACCGTGTCGTAGTTGCACGTGGCCCCATCGCAATCGCTGTCGTCTGCGGAGGTATCCGCGGGCGTATGGCAAAAGTAACCGTGGCCGGAGCCATCGCCGCAAACGCAGAAACACTCGATATGCAGCCATCGCTGAATTGGCTAGGGTGGGCCCAAGCATGGGCCACAGGGTGGGCCAAGTGAAAAAACGCGCCTCGCTTGAGCCCCTGTTGAACATCAACAAACCTAATTTATTCAACTAAGTGCACGAGAAAGGACTTGACCCTTCACGCCTCTCGGCGCCGGAACCTAAAGCCTGCAGGAAGGTGCAGGAAGCTGCAAGTAGCGGGAATTACTTGCACGAAGGTGCACGAAGACGCGGGAAAGTGCAGGTTGGCCCACCCTCGGAGGCTAGGGTGGGCCAGAGTGGCCTGGTGAAACCACCTCCTTGTTGAGCGATACGGTTCCTAGACCTGGCCGACAAAAGAGGTCCGAAGCGAGCCTCGAGCCCGTGCGCCTTCTGCGGCCGGCAGGGCCGCGCACGCTGTTGCGTTGCTTGGTGAGAGCCTCAGGCCATGGCGCACTACGAGCTGTCGGTCGAAATCCAGGGAAGCCCAACTCGCAAGAAGTTCTGCGTAGACTCCGACGAAGCTCCGAGCGGAGGGGATACGCTAACGTACACCGAAGACGGGTTGGAAAAGACAATCGTTCTGCCAAATGGGCTGGCTTCGGCGCGCATCGAAGCATGTGGCGGGACTTGGGGGACAAGAGCTGCGCTGGGCAAGGCGACGTAGAGTGTCGCAAACCCGCTATTGGGACCACTTCGACCAGTGTACTGCCCGGTAATCGGCGTCGCCACAGAAGCAGCCCTGGTGACTCCTGTGCTTCTGGGTCCACTTCGTTGGCGGAGGTCGCGCGATGTCATGCCAAGCAACCGCGTTGTCCGCCGAAGCTTGCTCGCGGAGCTCCGGAACGACCCGCTTAACGAGCTCAGTGGCGGCAAGAACGCCAGCAAGGACTGATTGGTGAACGAGGGGTACGACTTTCGCTTTGTCCGTCTTGCCGACGCCCACCGCGGCGCTCCCGCAAACCAGGTTCGTGTAACACTCCGACAATGGCTTCCCGACCCAGGAGGCGATGCGCTCCTCGGGTTCCTCTAAGTGCTGGGCAATTTGCCTGGCGTCATCGGCAGTTACCGTCGCCCCTGGAAACCAAAGCTCCTTGGCACGGCGCAGTTCAAGGCCAAGCGCCTCGGCGACGAGGTCGGTCTGATTCGGCGTGCGTCCCGTCGGATGGTACAGGCATGCGAGGCATGCTGTGCCGGGCTGAAGGTCGTGCCATGACGCTCCGAGACCGCTCTCGCTCGTCCACCCGTTCACAACCAGACGAGGGAGTAGCGCCTGGGCCGTCCTTCGGCCGTCCACGTTATCTACTGTGACAAGGATGTTCTTAATGTTGCGCGGAGCTTTCCTTGTACCCAGGCGGCCGTTCAAGGTGCGAACGTTGACATTGTGGCGGGCAAGGGACCGCTTTGCTAGCACCGTCTTTGAGTTACCGACGTCACCATCAAGTGCCAACACGTACCGTTGTAGGTTCGACAAATCGACCTGCTCGGGTTCGTAAATCCAGACGTCACCGCGCAGCGATGGCGAGCGCTCAAGACACCACAGCGCGCTATTGCCGACAGCACCAACCCCGGCGATCAGGAGGCGTCCGACGTCAACTTCTCCCAGGTCGCCGCCCGCGTCTTCGGCCCCGTCGTGCGACAGCAGGTTCCACCGCAGCTCGAACTCGAGTGCGTCCTTCTGTTCAAGAACAACCCGACGGAAGATCGCCCATGCCGCCACTGCTGCAGCTGCACCCGCTGCGAAAACGTTCGGTCGAGGGACGCGTTCATGCGTGTAACCTACACAGGCGCTCCACCCGCTTGAGCCCACAGAGAGTGCTCCACGACGGAGCGAGTGCCCGAGCGCGGCCGTCGCAGTAGCGCTCGCCCCCGTCCCGAGGAGTTCAATCGAGGGATTGATGGAGCGCGCCAACTCTGCGTATCGTTTCGCCATCGCGTCGTCACCACTGATGCAAAGACGCGGGTATAGACGCGCGAGCTGATTGACCAGCAGCTCACCGGTCCACGCTGCGGCAAGGTCTGATTGTGGAGCGCAATCTACCTCGACAATCGCTGAGCCGAGAAGAGCTTTGAGGTCGTCGGGACCGATTAGCAAGTATGCACCCACAGCAACGTGCACACGGTCAAAGAAACGGGCGACGCTCACTTCCCTGCCTGAAAGGCCCAGCTAAGAGCCAACTGCGGTGTTATGATAAGTTGCAGACGGATTTGCTTGAGCATGACGCGGGCGACCCGTTGGATTAAGGCAAAGACGTTGATGCTGCCGCGGTAGAGCGCCCAATCGTCACCAGTGTGTTCGGGATGCTCGTGGTACTCCCGTACGCCGCGAATGCAAAGGAAGGGGTGTCCGTTTATCGGGTGACCGCCGAGGACGACAAGTTGCGGGTTCTGGCCTTCTTCTGCGATCTGTCCAAGTGGTAGCGCGCCATAGGTCGCTCGCTCCCACGAGATTGGATCGCGGAAGCTCACAGATGGTGCACGTTGATCGTACCCTGACAGATCGAATCGAACTCCGAACGAGCGAGCCGCAAGAGCCGGAATCTCTCTGATCTGTACGATGCTCTGCGCGCGCGCCTCCAGACCATCGGCGGTACTATCCACCTCGTCCTTAGGGTCCGGTGGCGGGTGACCGGCTGGGACCTGCACTGCCATGGGGAACTGAAGGGGCCATCGAGGAACAAACAACACGTCGATGACGGGCCGCTTCGCCCTCAACATGAAAGCACCGGCTGCTTGGAGGCGAGCAGTGTTGCGGCGGAGCAGGTTGACCTCAGTCTTGAACTTTCGGCGCTCCACCTCCAAATCAAGCAGCATCGCCCCCGGCCCCAATCTTTAGTGTGAGGTAAAGGACCGCTCCGTTGCCAAGCGAGTGGTCCTTCGCAGACTGTGACTGATCCAGCAGCGCCCCGGCCTCCGTACGCAGTTCCCATTCCTCCGGTGGCCGTCCGAGATTTCCGCTTTGGGCCAGGGCTACGCGCACCGCGTCGCTCAGCGGTTCAGCCGTTCCGATTTCCATCCGCACGCTCTCGCCGTTCACCACGAATTCGACCGAGATCGCGTGCGCGCCGTGAGCTACAATCGGGCGCGGTTCCGGGGCCGCGAACGCTTTGTGCAGGGCATCGACCCGTATGCGTAGCTCGCTCTCCTTGTACCTCCATGGGCTGCTACGAACCCAGCGGCCCCAATGAGCATCCTCGTCCATCGCGCGGAAGAATTCATTCACGACCTTGCGTTCTCGGTCATCGACAATCGCGTACAAATCCCGGCCCAGGATGTGACCGTTCAAGGCGGGCACCCCGATTCCGGTTGCCATAAACTCATCGGAAAACAAACGGTCGTCATCGGGATAGCTGTTGAGGATTTGCGAGATGTCCTGGAGGTCCTTCTCTCTCTCGTGGGGGCGGTCCAGGTAGGCCGCCATCTTTAGCAGAGCGATCACCGGAACGGTGGCGACCGCGATCGATAGCCCCTCGTCTACCGGTATCTGCTGGCATTTCAGTGCTTGACGAACACCGGTCAGATTCATGCGATTCTCTGTACCAGGCCAAACGAACTCACCCTGTTCCAGCGCCTCAGGCGGAGCGGGAACTAGATCGACAAGGATGCCTTTCCCAATTTTCCAACGCTGGTGCTTCTTCGGGTCCCGCTCCCACCCGCGCAGCTTCTTCTCATCAAGGTCGGCAACGGAAACCGCGATCGCGAGGTCCAGATCTTCGGTCTTCCTCCATGTCATGTCAATGTGGAACGCCAGCGCCGCAGCTCCGATGATGGCAATCTCGGCGTCTGGGAAGGCAGCCCGTAGGTCGCGTAGCGCCTTTACATGACCGGGTGAGAGCGCCCTCATGATGCGCCGCCCGGAAGGTGTTCTTCTAGTTCCGCGGCGCTCTCGCGTAAACGTGGTTCGGATGAACTGACCATCTCTGTGTAGACCAGTAATGGATGTGCGAGGTGCCTCTCGGTTCCTTGATAGGCAATTGTCCCGGGAGTTCCGAGAACCGTCAAGTGTCCCTGGGGGTCGGGAATCGCCTTGAGGCCGCGGATGGCGTCAGCGGGCAGACGTCGGACGTGCACGACCGTTTCAATTCCACGGTGGAATCCAGTCATTCGCCAGGCAGCTGCGCCTCCACCTAGTGCCCAGATTTCGTCAGTCCATGCGCTCTCCATTTCCTGCTCGAGCTGCTCAGGGTCCGTAGTGCGTGTCCGATAGCGACCGATTAACCATGCGGGTCTCACGATGTCGGCATACGCCGACAGCCAGCGGTCCCGTAGCTCCGACCTTCGGAGGAGCAGTGCGCGCTTTCGATCGATCAAGCCTTGACGTTCCAGCCTGCGGAGCTGGTCTGCTGCAGCACTTTTGCCGATGCCTGTGGCCTCAGCGATTTCTCGGACGGGTTTCTTGAGCAGCTCGGGCTGGGCCAGAATCGCGAAAACAAGCTGGTAGCTTTGCACGCGTCCCCCGCTTCCTGAGCGTGTGACTCTATCGAGCTTCTTCCCCTCGACGTGCGCGAGGAGACGTCCGCGCTCGACAATTAGGTGACAGTTGCCGATGGTGTCCGCGTAGCTCACCTGATGACTTGCAAGAAATTCGCCGACTTTGGGCGGCACGTAGGGAGCGAAAAGTAGCCAGCTGCGTTTGGCGCTGCGTGCTCGTTCGATAACACCGGATGCGGTGGCGTAGGAAAGGTGGCTCCTGGTGATCTCGACGGCGTACCTGTGCTCGCTGCCGTGCGAGATAAGGTCGAGTTCGCCGTCAGGGTGATGTTCGAGGGCTCTGTCAGTGAGGCGGACTCTCACGCCGAGACCGATGCTTTTGATGGTTTCCAGGCAAGCGGTCGCCATGGGGTCTGCTGGATCCCGTGCATTCCGGAAAGTTCGTGGGGACATGTCCGAAAGTATAGCTTGTCCGTTACTAACGGACAACTAGATAAGTCGGACGATGGTACAGACCACCAAAGCTCGAGTGCTTGTCCGTTACTAACGGACGTAGCATTCTTCGGGACAAAACAGCCCATTGGCTGGCTCGCTAGCCCCAGTCGCAGACCGAAGCGACATGCGCGCCGCTGAGTCTGAGCCACCTACCCTGCAAGAGCCGATAGACGGCGCATACCTGCGGATCGGGTGCAGCGCGAGCGAAGTCCGGGACTACGACCGAGAAACCGCCCTCAGTAGTCACGACGGCGTACGCGTCATCCGTCGATGAGTGGTAGGCGCGGGTTGGATGGGAGTGGACTTGGGCGAGAAGCCGGAGCCCCGATCGGTGTAGAGTACGATTGACCTCGAAAAGCGTCTCCGACGTCACGAAGTATCCAACTCCATCCTCACCCTGGATGGACTCCTGCGGGGGCACCAGAGCCTCGGACACGCTGCCGACCCCACCGTCGATGCGACCCAGCCAGAGAACGAAGCCCTCGTTTCCAGACCGGCCGTACCAACGCAGCACTCGCCACACGCGCCGAACCTAGCAATTCATTCGTTCAACCGTCAAGGCGATCAAGCGCCATCAGGCGATGCGCTCTAGGCCGCTGATAAAACCCGTCGAAGTCCAAAGTGGTATCCCTATCTCCGCCCGCAACAGATCGGGCCGAACGTTATCGTAACGTGGCGTTCCGGGGCCAGGACCACTCAGTTGCAGATACAAATCTGCCACTTAGGAACTTCATTCGGATTCGCTGGGCTGTTCAATTGGCTCCTCCCTCCCCTCATCGTCTCCCGTTGGCGACGCCGATGCGCCCTTGAGAGCGGCCACCGCTTTTTGGATTTCTTTTCGCCAGGATGAAATCGGGTCTAGCTCGTCAGCATAAGCCAGAGCTGCGCTCAGTTCATCGTCTACGTCTCCACCCTTTGCAAATCTTAGCCCCGCATCCTCTATCAGCTTGGTCACTTCGGCGATGTAGGCCCGAAGATTCTTTGCCATCTGCCAGTTCTGAACGTCTACGAGCAACTGCTTTCTGCCCTGTTCTTCTCTTTCTTTCCTTCGGCGTTCGGCCTCCTTCCGCGCGGCCTCCTCGCGTTCCCGTTTCCATATGCGTTCTTGTTCCTCGTGCTGTCAACGAGCCTCATTGACCATCTCGACAACTTTCGGCGCCGTAGCTTCAAGTTCCGCGCAGACTTGTTCGAACATTCTTGGGAGCGAACCTCTTTTCTCCTCCAGCCAATGCTTTTCCCAGTCGGCGTGGCCGTAGGCTGCGAATACATGAAGACCGAGTTTTCCGTTTGGCAGAAGCCTAGTCCGCGACTGCCACGACTCTATCGAGGCAGGGCGACTCGATGTGCTACGCTTTGAGTCCCGAACGTATTTGCCGTCAATCCAAACGACTGGAACTTCCTCGGCAATCTCAAACAAGGTAAGTCCGAATGCAACCTCGCCAACGAAGACGAGCGTCGAAGTTGACGGATGCCACGGACGGCTCTCGTACAGATCAGGCTTGGCACCCGCTTTGTAGACGAGTTTGCCTGAACCGTAGCGTATGCCCAGAGGAGCTAGCCGAACCCAATAGCCCTGGTCCTCAAGCGCAAGGTAAAGCTTGTTCGCAACGGAGATTGCGGCACGCAGCGATTCCTTGGACACCAATATATCCGGAAGCGAGCGGTTTTTCGGCTTGAGATAACCGTCATCGTCGTATTTCGATTCCTGCGTCGCTTCGAAGTCCTCCCGAACAGCAACCAAGATGGGGTGCGTTTTCGGGCGCTCCTCCCGGCAAGTGCCGCGTTTGACTATAGGCGTGAACTTCGGGTCCGGCGGTGGCGGATATGAAAAGCCCGTGCCTCGTACCCATTCGAACTCGTCTCCAGGGTCGAGCTCTGGCAGCGGTGTTTGAGAATCTTCTTTGCCCACAGCAAGCCGTTGCCAATACCCGCGCGGCGGCCTCGGCACTTTCAGACGCTCGCATATACGGCCCAAGTAGTTTGACGAAAAACCGTAACGTTCGGCAACCGTCGTCATGGGCTCCGCCCAAACCTCTGCGTAGAGTGCTTCCCTCGTAACCGCCATGTTGGCGGCATCTTAGCTGTTGCGTGCGTCGGTAGTCAGTAGACTTCAAATTTCATTGTAGAATCGCCCCAGTCTGCCGCTAGCTTGTACCTTGGTCTGAAGCGCACCGGTGTGCCGGGCTCGTGAAACAGTGGTAACCGTTCGGATTGAGGGATACTTATGAGCTCAAGGGGTACTTCACGCAGGTCCGATGCCCAACACAATTCGGCACCGACGTTGACTCCGGAACAGTTCGATGCGACCGAAACGATCGCGGGGTTCTCGCTGGTGAGCATAAAGAGGGCGCTGTCGCACGTTGGTCTCATGGACGATCGCGATGACATAAAAAGCGTATCCGACTCCCTACACTGCCCGGAGCAGCAAGCCCTGCGCGTTTTGGAGGAACTTGAGAAGCGCGGCTACGTGGAGAAGTCAGCAAAGCGCAAGCAGTGGAATACTACGAGGCGAGGATGGTCTCTCGTCATCGAATGGCACCCGCCACGCCGATTTCAACCGGCCTTAGAACGCGAAGACAAAGACCGGGTCACGTTGGAGTGCTTTGACCTCGTGCCATGCTTTCTCCTAAGGCCTACGCCAGACGGAGAGCAGGTATTCGAAGAAGCCATGCTCGATGTTGGCATCAATCCCACGTACGACAACGAGCGGCTCATCGAACTGAATGTGATGCAGCCAGACGATTATGATGACCCCTATGGTGGAGCACTAATTGAGACTTCGGCTTATGTGGATATCGCTGGTGCGAAACAATTGATTGCGGACCTTCAGTTGGCCGTTGCTGGCGCCACAAAGGAACTCGCCCGGCGAACCGCAGCATGTGAGCGCAAGGCCAAGCGTCAAAAGAAGCGCCCAGCCGGCAAAAGCCCCAAATAGTCAATTGCGGCAAAGGGAAAGCGGGCACCTGCCAAATAGCCAACACCCGGGCGCGAGCGACACTAGACGAAGTAGTAGACGTTCGAATCGTCGCTGCCGGCTGCAATACCCGTAGCATTGCTGGAAATCAGCATTGGCCAGCTCATGTTTGACGTCTTATAGCTCCACTTGAGATTACCGGCAGTGTCGTAGAGGTAGAAGGTTCCTGGTTTGCCATCAGGATAACCGTCCGCCACAGTTACAAATTGTCCAGCGGAGTCGAGCGATGTGCTGTTTGGATTATGCAAAGTAGCGTTGGCCCAAAGTTTCGTAGGGGTTGTCCTTGCCCTCGCCACTTTGCCCGCTACCCCGACCACCTGCACGCAGAAGTCAGCTGCGGCGGGTAGCCTTGACCTTCCCGGGTGTCTTCTTCACGGCCTTCGTCTTGGCCTTGGTTTGCGTCTCGGCAACGCGTGCTTTGAGCAACTTTCTCACGAGGGTAACGGGAAGCGGCCGCCCGGTATCGAAGTGGAGCGCTGATTTCGTCTTGTCATAACCCACAAGGTCCTCGCCGAGCGTCGCCAGTGTCGTGCCACTGAACGGGAAGTAAGAGCACCCCGTTTTTGTTGCTAGAAACCCCGCCACGACATGCCCCTCGTAACGGAAGGCCGGCATCGAGTAGCTGATGCACTCTTCGGCCCTTGGAAGAATCGTGCGAATCTTTCGCCGCAGGTTTTCCAGAGTCGCTCGTGATTCGGGGCTTACCGTGGCAAGGTATTTATCAATAGTCTTGGGCTTGCTAGGCATTGGTTGATTATTGGCTCATCCGCGGGTTTGGGCCATGCATACGGAGACGGGCTAGTAAACACAACCCGGGATTAGAACCACGCTTTGGGTCCCGAGTGTGGATGCATTTGCACAGATAGAGCCTGTCAATTCCAAATGGGCTGGAGAATAGCTGTAATCAATGTAGTACCCATCAGCCGTGCCGGCATCGGGCTTGACCTGTGCAACGTATTGGCAATCGACCGCCACTTTCACGCTTGCCGCATTGGGCGAAGCTTGCAACGGGATGTCGCAACTCGACACATTCACGAACTGCTGTACGCCGCAAAATCCGGCAAACATGCCACTGCAAATTGCAGATGTAGCAGTTGCGGTCGAGCCGCCATTGGACGAAGACGCGCCGCCGGTAGAGCTGGATGTCGCACCTCCGGTTGAGACCGTGCTTCCGCCAATGTCTGACTGAGCACCACAGGCAATAAATACGACTGCGATGACGCAAGCGAGGAAAATTCTAGTCATGATTGATTATACCCCGATATCGGCGCGCTACACACTCAAGGCCTGTTCGGTTATGAACCGTGTAGGTTTTTCCGCCAATTTCCTCTCTTACAGGATTGCTTCAACCTCGTCTTGGTCAACTCGCTCGCCGACAAGCCCCCATGTAGCCCCGCACCAGGCCACGTCCTTTCAAAGCGCCGTCCAACAATTGGAGCACCAGGGCTCCGCGTTCGGAGGTAACAGACGCAGTACACCAAAACGCAATCGTCACTAGTTCCCCGAATGTTCAGAATCCCGTCACCGTGACGGGCACAGAGCTGTCTACTATAGTGCCGTCGCCGAGCTGGCCCTGTTCGTTGTCTCCCCAGCATTGAACGGGGCCACCGCTTAGCAGTGCACAAGTGTGGTATTTGCCAGCAGTAATTGCGGTCGCATTGGTGACGCCCGGGACCGTCACGGGGACCAGGCTGGGCGTCGTTGTGCCGTTGCCGAGTTGCCCGTAGGGATTGTAGCCCCAGCATTCAACCGTACCGCCGTTGAGCAACACGCAGGTGTGGTAACCGCCAGCGACGACGGCGATGGCATTCGTAATGCCTGAAACCTCAATGGGAACGAGGCTGTTCGTCGTCGTGCCGACGCCTAGTTCGCCCGAGAAGTTGAAACCCCAGCACTGAACCGTGCCGCCGCCGAGCACGGCACAGGTATGGAACGTGCCAACGGCAACAGCAGTGGCATCCGTGATACCGGCAACCGTCACGGGGACCGTGCTGTTCGTCGTGGTTCCGTTGCCGAGCTCGCCGTCACCGCCAAAGCCCCAGCACTGAACCGTGCCCATGAGTGATGCGCAGGTGTTGTAAACGCCCGTAGCAATGGTGCTGCTGTTCGTGATACCCGGGACCGTGACGGGCACAGGGCTGTCAGTAGTGGTGCCGTTGCCCAGACCGCCGGAGTAGTTGCCGCCCCAGCACTGAATCGTGTCGTCGCCCAGCAACGCGCAGACCCACGTCGAGCTGCTTGAACTTACAGCTATAACGTTTGTGATTCCTAAAACGCCAACGGCCGCCAGGCTGTTTGTCGTGGTTCCGTTGCCGAGCTGGCCTGCGTCGTTGAGTCCCCAACATTGCACAGTGCCGCCAGTCACTAATGCGCACGTGAAATTACTGCCTGCGACAACAGCGCTGGCATTGCTGATGTCCGAGCCCCTGACAGGTACTGAGCTGTTTGTAGTGTAGCCGTTACCGAGTTCGCCGTAGGCGTTAGAGCCCCAGCATTGAAGCGTGCCATCATCCAGCAAAGCGCAGGTGTGCTCGTAGCCCGCGGCGACGGATTTAGCGGCCAGTTTTGTGCTCGCTGTACCTCCCGTTGATGCCCCTCCTGCGCCCGCAGCCCCGCCCGTCCCACCGTTTGCAAGGTTGCAGCTGCAACTCCCAGTGGCGATATCGCAGATGGTACCGGTGCAATCATTGCAATTGACATTCGGGACCGCGCATCCAGCGGACTGTATGGGGGAGCAGAATTTCGGAGAGTAGGCGCTCGCTGCCGCCCCGCGGTTTATTGGTTGTCCGCATCCGCCGAGGCACAGCGCCGTATTCACGACTATGACACAGTCTGAATCACCGCTGCAGCTCTGGTTTGCCGAGAGGAAATCAGCATACGTGCGCGCGATGGCTTGTAGCAGGTCGTCGCACGTAGTGCCGGTCGCGCTTGCGCCCCCGGAAGAATAGGCGCCGCCAGTGGCTATCGCTCCCCCCGTCGAAATCACGCTGCTCGTCGCGTGGGTGCCGGCTGTGACGCCTCCTGATGAAACGATGCCGCCAGCGCCTACAGTCTTCATATCAAGATTTGAGCGCCCACCGCAGGCCAGTAGGATTGGTACAATCGGAAGCAACGACTTCAGGGGCGGGAATGACTGTCGACCGCACAGAGGAAGTGTTGGCACACGTGACAGTTTCCACCCCGAGACCGTTTGAGGCAATGTCTTCCATAAATGGCCAGTTCCTTTTACTATTCTTTTCGCTTGCTTGACCGAGGAACAGCGAGGCGCGCCGACAAGCCCCAACAAAGTCCTCAACCAAGGTAACGGCCTCGAAAGCGACCAACGGGTAACCCCGTCAGCGTATGAGACATACAGGCATGACAACCATACCAGGAGTTCCGCTAATCGACATTCGGGCGCAAGAAGAGCCGGTCAATACCAAATGGGCTGGGGATTGACTATAGTCAGTGAAGTATCCGTCAAGTATTCCAGCGTCGGGATTGGCAGGCGGGACAAACATGCAATCCAGCACCACTTCGACGCCCGGTGGCGGCGGCTGCTGCCATGGCGTGTCGCAACCCGTCAAGACCAGCAACTGCCTAATGCCGCAGCCCGTGTTTAGTAGGCCACCGCAATAGGTAGTCACGTCAATTGCTGTCGAGCCGCCCGTTCAACGCAGTTGTGCCGCCAACAGTGGCCCCAGTAAAACCCGATGTGTTGCCGCCCGCTGCAGGCGCGCTCCCGCCAACGCTTGGGCTTCCGCCGTTTCCACCATCGTCCACTTGTGCGCCGCAAGCCGTGAATGTGCTCACGACGAAACCGGCGGCGAACCCTCTCAGCATGGCAAACTATACATCATTTGCCCGCAACACGCCCAAGGCCCAGTTCAGTTGCGAACCGGGCATACTCCCGGCCTGGACCCGTCGATGATGAGACTGTCTCAGCTTTCACGCCGACCTGTTTCAGGGGTCCGGCATGGTTACGACCACGGGCGCAGTCGCCGGGTAATCGAATACAACCGGCACGCAAGTCGGATTGGTCGAACTCGACGCTTGCGCGCACCCGTCGGACGAACTGGGATTTGGGTTGGGGAATCCACACACCGTATATGTGTATTGTCCAGCCAAAGCGCAGTTGGCTAGGTCACAAGCAGTCGCTGATGCACCGCAGGTATTGGAGGTGTAATACGTGCCGTTCCAGGTCTGAATCTCGCCTTGGTCAGTGAGCTCGAAATACATGCAACCTGGCGGGGATGGACACATCTCAAACGTACAAGTGCCGCATGACAGAGTGCACAGACTCCGAAGCTGCAGGGCGCCGGAGGCATTACTGACAGTGCCGATACTTGTAATCCCCCCCAAATAACAATTCAGCCCCACACACCAATGTGTCACGCTATTGGGTGCCGGTATCACTTGAAACGTAACGGGCGTGTTGGAGCATCCTCCCGTTGACGAAGTGCCCCCGGACGAGCTGAACGTGCTTGACCCCGTTGTTCCGCCCAGGTTCAGGCTCCCAGAAGCCCCACCAACGTCCGCCTGACCACCACAGGCAGTGGATACTACGACGGCTCCAGCGGCGAACAATCTAAGCATGACAAATTATACACATTTCGCTCTGCAGCGCTCGCACGGGCCCTCATCTGTTGCGCCACTGAGCAATCCGTGAGATTTGGTAGGAGTCATGCGCGCGTACTTAGCTTTCCTAGCGCCCCTAATCGGCTGTGGTGGTTCGGTTGACGCCGGAACTGCCGCCGGAAGTGGCGGTTTGGGCCCGGGTATCGCAAATGCGACCGGCGGGCGCTCGTATGCCCCATTCCCTGGTGCTGGGGGCGGAACGCTCCCTGAAACTGGAAATCGTGTCACAGGTGGCAGAGCTCAGACAGCTACAGGCGGACAGGTAGCAACAGGCGGCCGCGCCCGTCTTGCAATAGGTGGGAATCTCTCGATTGGTTGCCCGATAGGTTCGCAGGGATGCCCGTGTTACGCTACCAATCTTTGCGCCACACCGACTCTCTTGACGTGCGTAACTGGTATCTGTTGCACCCTTTCGGGTGATTGCGCTCTCCCCCGCCGGGCGTGGGTGGAGCGACAGGCTCAATCGCGACCGGGGGCACAAGTGCCTCGGGCACCGGTGGTGGCAGCTTTTCGGCTACGGGTGGTACCAACATTGTCAGTGGAGGCGCAAGCTCCAGCGTCGGCGGGACCACGAGCTGCGCGCAGCAAACGTGCGAACAGGCGTGCCCCATACCAGTGGGCTCGATTGCTGCCTGTTCACCGGCGCTGGACCCCGCCATCTATGCCGTCGAATGCCCAAAATCCGACGGCTGCGGCGGGACCCTGGTCTGCTACTGCCTCACGGGATGAAGCATTCGGAAGGGTGCCCCGATAATTCATGGTGTGAACGAATCCTTTCATTTGACAATAGTCCGTTCGGCGACAAGCGCCCAAGTGGCCACATGTCAAGTCCAGGCACTGCTTCACTTCGACGTTCAACCAGCGCCGAGCCCGACTGCCACGCGCTGAGGTGGCAGGCGCGGCAGTACCAAAGCGTCGCGCGTTGCCTCGATTGCAAGCTCAGAACCCGACCACTGTGACGGGCACCGAGCTACTATTCTTGCTGCCATTGCCGAGCTCGCCTTGGCTATTGTCACCCCAGCATTGAACGGAGCCCGTTCCTAGCAGCGAACAGAAATGCGCTTCGCCGGCGGCGATTGTGACTGCGCTGCTTACGCCAGAAACTTTGACTGGAACGACGCTGTAGTCGCCACTCCCGCCATTAGTACCGTTTCCGAGCAACCCCTGGAAGTTCCTGCCCCAGCACCATATGGTCGCATCTTCGAGGAGCGCGCAACTGTTGAGTCCAGCCGCAACAGCCACGGCGTTTGTGATAGCCGATACGTTTACTGGGGCCACTTGGCCTTCGCTTGTCGTCCCCGCCCCAAGTTGCCCCGAAGTATTGTTCCCCCAGCATTGAACGGCGCCGCCGCTGACGACGCAGCTATTATCGTAGCCAACAGCAACGGAAGTGGCACTTGTGATGCCGGAAATCGCCGCTGGTGCTTTGGCGTTGGACCACGGTATCGAGCTGCCAAGCGAACAGCCCACATTGCCCCAGCAACTGAGGGTTCCGTCGTCGAGCATGGCACACGAGTAACAGTCGCCAGCGGCAATGGCAACCGCGTTCGTGATTTCCAAGACCGCAACCGGAACAGGACTGTCCGTCGATGTTCCATTGCCTAGTTGGCCGTAGCTATTCCAGCCCCAGCATTGTACCGTGCGATTGGCAAGCAATGCGCAGTTATGCTGAGCGCTAGCTGAACCAGCGACAGCGGTGGCGTCAGTAATGCCGTTGACTAGGACAGGGACCGAGCTGCCTGTCGTCGTACCGTTGCCCAACTCCCCGCTGCCATTGTACCCCCAACACCGTATCGTGTGGTCGCTCAGCAATGCACAGGTATGATTGTAACCAGCGGACACACTCGCGGCGCCACTAACGCCTAAGACGTCAACCGGAAAGAGGCTACACTCGTGCGTCAGGTTTCCATCCACGCACGATTCAGTGCTGACGTTGCCGAGTTGGCCATCAGAGTTTTGGCCCCAACACTGAACGGAACCACCCTTCAGCAGTGCGCAAGAGTGGTAGTGACCACTTGCGACTGCCGTTGCAGCAAACTTTGTGGTTGACCCACCGCTGCCAGCGAATGAACCGCCTACGCTTGAAGTTCCGCCCGTTGACAAGCCGCCCGAACTGGTAATCACGGCGACTCCACCGGAACTCCAGCTTCCGCCCGTTGAATCAATTGATGTTGTCCCGCCCTGAGCCACCAAACCACCAGTGGCTGCTGTTTGGGTGCTAGCCGTAGTTGATGCGCCTCCCGTATTCTTAGCGCCGCCGACGGGAGTGGTGCCCGCGGTGGACCCGAGAATCGATGTCGTACCGCCACCGGAACCAGTGATACCCCCCGAAGATGAGGGGCCACCGCCGGTGAACGTCTCCGCGATTGACTGACCGCCCATCGAGGCCCCGCCGAGCGCTGCGCCTCCGCCACCTGCCGTCGCGCCGCCCGATGACGCGCATACGCATTCTCCCCAGCCTTTACCCGTGGTCTCACATACCTGCGCGCCGGAGCCGCTGGGACAAACGCAAGTCTGAGTTGCACCGGGTGCGCACACACTTGTCGTTGGCGTGGACGAACATGCGCACAGTACCAGGACTAGACCGCCAATTGCCGCTCTCATAAGCGACAACCCTACGCCGATTGGTGTCGCTTTACATCCGGAAAAGCATCATGTCGGCGTTACGACCATGCAAAGTGCCTGTATACCGAAGAGCCTGGCTGTTGATTGAGTGTTCTCTACGATTGGGTGATATGTTCGCGCACACTCCTCATGCCAGTGCCGACCTACGACAAATTCATCGACCCAGTATTGCGCTATCTAGCTGAGCACCCGGGCGGTGCCCCAACGCGCGAGGTGCAAGATGCGGCGGCTACAGCAATCGGATTGAGCGACGCCGACCGCAACGAACTGCTCCCGAGTGGCGCCCAGTACATGTACAAGAATCGGGTGGGATGGGCCCACGATAGGCTCAAACGAGCGGGCTATTCAACAAGCCCCCGCCGCGGGTATTGGCAACTAACACAGTCAGGTCGTGACTTTGCGAAGTCGCACCCAATCCTGTCGTCAGAACTTGTTGAGGAAATTGCTACTGGTCATGATGACGTCATATTGCGACCGATAGCAGACGCAGCCATTGAACCGGTGGTTGCGCCAATTACGGGCCCGTCAGCAAGTCCTGATGACCGACTAGAGGCCGCCGTTTCTGAGCTTCGAGCCACAACCGGCACGGAACTTCTTGAGGTACTGTCCCAAGTTTCCCCAAAGTTCTTTGAAACGATTGTTCTCGATGTGCTCCACAAGATGGGTTACGGCACCAGCCGGAGCGACCTTCAAAGAGTGGGCGGTTCCGGTGACGGCGGCATTGACGGCGTGATTGCTTTGGACCGACTAGGACTGGAAAAAGTTTATGTGCAGGCTAAACGGTGGCAGAATTCCGTGGGACGACCTGAGGTTCAAGGGTTTTATGGGGCACTCGCAGGTCAGCGCGCAAACAAAGGCGTGTTCATCACGACTTCAGCGTTTACTCAGCAAGCCATTGACTTTGCTAAGTCTGTTGAAAGGGTCGTTTTGGTGGACGGCGCGAGACTTGCTGAACTTATGATTGACTACGAGGTAGGTGTCACCATGCGGCCAGTACGCGTACCTAAGCTGGACACGGATTATTTTGACGAAGACTGAGTAAAATTCACTAACAATCACCATGAACAGACCCCTAGCCTTCAATGCCAACCATGAGCAAGCAGAGGGGCTCTGTGGGTTCAACGAGAAACAAACTGACAATGTGTTCCATGCTCAATCCGACTCGCGCATTTGACCTCCGCCTGACTCTTGCTGTGAAAGTCGATAGGTACCGGCGGTCCGCGATGGTGCCAATTTGCAGCTTGACCCATTCAGGCAGGCAGAAACGACCACCGGGAGGTCACGATTGGTGTTAGCGTGCTCATCACGTGCCTGTGCTGAACGGGGGTTTAGATGACACCGGATGGTTCCGAGGGAAACAATCAGAAAAGAACACGAGTCGTCGCTCTAGACCTCGACAATACTGTCGTGGATACTTGCGAGAGAAAGTTCAAGCTACTCGGAAAGTTTGTGTCGAATGCCAAGGAGGACGCAGTTCGTGCAGATTACGAACTGCATTCCTTCTTTGGCCGTGAAGTAACCGAAGTGAGCCGGACTTATTTCAGTCGCCTCGATAGCGATGAGGGTATTCGTGAAAATCCGGCCAGGCTCGTGGAGGGCGCAAGAACTGTTATAGACTCGCTTCGGTCGCGGGGATTCGAGATAGTTATCCTTACGGGTCGTCCGGAGCGAACCAGGGAGGCAACTATCGAGGAACTTGCACGTGGTGGCATCGAAGTCGCCGCCTACGAACTGCGCATGTTGTCCGACGCTGATTGGGACTTTGCGCCCAATGCATCACGAGTGACCAATTTCAAGAAACGCGAGTTGTCTGACATCGTCAAGAACCATTCAGTGGTTGCACTTGTTGGTGATAGGCCAGAGGACATCGCGGCAGCCGAGGAAGTTGGCATACCAGGAGTCATTCTCGCTACGACCCTGTCGGGCTCACGTCTTGCGCTCATCAAGTCAACGGTAGGAGTAACAGTATGCGAGAACTGGCGGGAAGTCGAACTGGTTCTGCATCAGTTAGCAGCTGGTTCGGAGCAAATGGCGTCACTGCGTGCAGATTTTACAGCGCAGTATGCCTCATGGCTTGGCGACTTGGACAACAAGTGTCGCCTGACTGTTACTCTCGCAGCGGCGACGCTGGCCATCTCTGGCAAGTTGCTGCTCGACAAGTCTGAGATTGTTAGCGGTTGGAGCCAGTGGTTCTTGGTGTTTGCGATGGTTAGTGGCTTGTTGTCGATGTTGTATGCAACACGCGCGTACACCTCGCGTCATACGAGTGGGCGACTCACGAGCAAGATGGTCGCGTCGAGAGTTGGGCAGGCGTTTGCCATTTTGGTAGGTTGACCCAAAAGCTGGCTTTATCGGCAGGGAGATGCGATTGACGAATATGAACAGACGAAGGCTTTGTCTCCGTCTGCTCAAGCGTGCGCGCATCTTCGATTCTTTCACGAGCGATACGGCACATATGACCCGCGCTCATTGCTCAATATGCGAATGCTTGAGCTTAGGGCAACAAACTGGGCAAAAGTTTACGCGGAGCGATGGGCGACAAGAATGTTGGTGTTTAGTGTGAGCTTGATTTTGGCGTGGTTCGTAACGGAGACCGCGGAACGTACTGCTCGTAGCGCAACAAGTCGAAACAGAGCTAGCCCTCAGGTGTGTGACGCAGGAGACTGTAATGCCAGGTGAGGCAGGAGCGGATGATGCCTTGTGGGCTCACGTTGTGACGGACATTGCGGAATGTTATTTGGCTGTCTTTGACCCGTTTCTGTATGCCGCACGCCCAACTGCTGGGAAGCTAATGTACTCTAGCATACGGCCGTTCGGAGCTCGTACGCTAGAACGGGTGACTCCGGACAACAGAAGTTTGTTTCGATGTGCTTATCGATATGATGGGGAATTTGCGGTCGTTGCGATAACGGATTCAGAGATTCAGCAGGTTGCGGAATCGTTTGGGCTGCCGTCGGGAACTGAGATGGACGCGGGGTTGTCCTCCTTCAATAATGCGCCTTTCGTTGAATTCTGCGGGAGCGACATATTCATCTCAAGATATTCGTCCTCGGGAGCGCTTGCTATCCTTGACGAAATTAGTCGCGCCTACGGATGTGAGCCAAGAGATATTCGACTGTCAGGTGGACTCCAGCTGTTTGGTGGAGCACTAGAGTCCGCACACGACATCGACGTTGTGATACCGATTCATAGTCAAGAGCAGGCTCGACATATAGCAGCGTTCCCAATTCCGAGCAGTGCGCAGCGCGTATGCGAGTTTGGCTATAAGTGGGCACTAAGGTGGGTCAATCGACACGGAACGATAGTATGCCCGTTCTTCGTCTATACAGCAATAGAGCCGCCCGTTCGTTCAGTTGCACCAGCCGGAAGCCTTGATGCAACACTGACAGTCGAAGATGCGACGTACGGCATATTCAATTCGCCATGCTATGCAGTCCGTGGTGGCGTAGACCTTCTGCTTTTTCGGGCAACTTTGGTCCGTGGCTTCATTGCTGAAGGACAAGCTCTGCCTGTTCGGGCGCCGGTTTACTCCGTGACCGAAGGGGGTTGCCGGGGCGCACGCGTGGCGGTCGTGACGAATCCGTGGGACCAAGTTCTTGGCTTTGGTGAGGAGGTCTTGAGTGGATGGCGTAGTTGAGACAATCTGCATTAGAATTCTCAGGCGATGCAATCTTCAATGCGCTCACTGTTGGGCTGAATCGTCGCCAGGGGGTAAAGACGAACTTTCCGCAAACGTTATTCGAGATTTCCTTGAGCGAATGAAGAAGATTGGACTGCGTCATGTCAGCGTTTCGGGAGGTGAGCCAAGTCTCCATTCAGAGTTAGCGGACATCATTGAGTCAGCGACTGAACTTGGTCTGTACGTTACGGTAACAACGAATGGTACTCGTCAAGAGCGGTTGCTGAATGCAATCGATAAACTAGAGCCATCGGCGCTCGGGCACTTGAGAGTCCGTGTGAGCATCGATGGGGGGCCATCTTATCATAACGCAATACGAGGCAACGGTACTTATGCTTTGGCGCTGGAGTGCGTGCGTGAAATCCGTGAGACTATTGGCTGGGTTGGGGTAAATACAATTATCACGCCCAACGCTGAGCAGCTGCTCGAACATTTGGTGGAAGCTCTAAATGACGCGCGTGTCGACGAAATGGCACTAATGTCACTGGTCCCTTGGTTGCGTGTGCCTAATGCTACGTTGCAACAGGCAACGATAGTTGATGCACTCCAGAACCAAGGGCAGGTCGTTCGTGCGCTGGGATTCAAGGGCCGAGTTACGCTTTGGGACTTTGTCTCCCACCCAGAAGGAGGCCTTGAAGTTCAACGCAGATGGACGAATAATAATGCCGTCCACGCACAAGCCAAAGGAACGATTTGTTGGAAATATAGAGCAAATCACTCTCGAGGATATTCGTGCCGCGGTGCAGGCAAGACTTTCCGATGACTCGGTCGCATATTTCAAATGGTCGGGGTGGTAACTCGGGCTTGCCGTAGAGGCCCCCCGCCAACGACCCGCCGTTGTCCCACCTTTGCCCAGCCCCCCGTTCTAGTCATTCCGTTCTGTCGTCTCTCGTCGCCGTCGTGGACGTCCGCTTTTCACCAGGTACGCGCCGGATACGGTCGTTGCTCTTGCGCAAACTCGCTCACTCTCCCGGAATAAGAAACTCTGGTACCCATACCTCAACCCATGGAGCAACTCATGAGTATTGTACAAGTTGGCAATTTCTTTCGCCGTGTCGCGCACAATGACTCGTTCCGTAAAGGCTTGGCAGCAGTTGTCGCCGGAGCCGTTATCTCGGCCTTCTGCGAGGTCGTGTGGCCATCGGCCTAATCGTCGAATTCATTGGCGAGGCCATAGAGGCGGCGTCTATTCGAATTGCAAATCGTCGCTCACGTACTGTCGAATGGCTGCGTGAAGTAACACGACCGCCTCCCGGTCTACAGCTTCATGCGCCTGACGGAAGCGTCTATACGGGCCTCATTGTCTTCGACTCGAATCGAGCCGTAGTCGTTGTCGCCCTCAGACGGCTTCGCCAAGACCAACAACGTTCCTACGTAGACATGCAATCCGAGTTTCCCTTTGGTCATCGAGATGCCTCGTCACGCGGCGCCGATGACTCATCGGGACGACCGAGATTCTAAACATTCAGCGACACTAGCGGCGGGCGTGACTGGGATTTGCCTGGTCGCGCCTGTCCTTTTTGGGAGATACCATGCGTATACAGGGCCGCACACTGAGACCGTCCAATTTGGCCGAACGAAGACTGCTTTTGTCCTCGCTCGGAACCCAGGCGCTGCGCGTGCCACGCACAGCCAATCCCTATTTGATTGCACGTCGGCTCGAGCGTGCAGCAAGGGGCAACCATCCCGACATTTTGTTCGTTTCAGATGTACTGAATCGTGCCAGCAGTCAAGTTCGCGCGCCATTGGCAACTTTGCAATCAAAGCCCAGCGATGACACGACGCCCGACTGAGCGCGAGCTATTGACCGCATTCTCGGCAGCGGGTGAGTCCGACGACGGCGAGGAGCTAGCCGAATTACTGCAAGACCATGGGGCTACGGTTGCCTCGGCACTCGGAATAACCGCCGCACAACTCGAGGCTATCTCCAAAGCGCCACCCATGGACCGCACTGTCAAGGTCCGGGTGGCGCTACGCCGATTCCGCGAGCGACATGCTGAGTCCCTGAAACGCCAGGCTCAGAACTTGTCGATAGCGGCAGCCGACATGTTGGTGGGCCTTTCACGATGGCATAAAGAACGGGTTGACGTGGACGCGAAAATCGTCCTCGGTACGTTGCTCGCCGACGGTCAACGAAAGGCCATTCGGTTTGAAGTCGAGGGGCGCAGCTCTGTCACCATTCTTCGAGACAAGCTGAAGGAAGCGCGTCGAGCGCTCGGATTCTCTGACCTTCGCTGCTTCATTGATGAGCGCGGCCTGAACTTCCGCTGGCACGGCGGTCGCGGAGGCCTGGTGCTCATCACACAGAGCGTCGAAAAATTCGAATCTGGTGCCGTGCTCACGGTGGAGTTTCAAAAGCCACGCCCAAAGGCCAATCCGTCCTTCATACCGCCGAGCCCAATCACTCCGTCGTCCGCCTGGCTCGGTGATGTTCTGCTGGATTTTGGTTTCACTCAATAACTGGTCTCCGGCTCGGGCCGACGTGACCTGCACCAACGACATCCGTTTCAAAGGAATCGACAATGAACGCACCTACACAAGCACAAACCTCAATGAACCTGCCGCCCCCGCTGTCAGTGGCCAAAGACATGTTGTCGCGCTGGGACGATGTTGACTGCGACTATGACACGGCCGCGCAACGACTGGTGTCCGCACACGAAAACGATGGCCAGTTGCGCGACCTGCCGATAATGGACCTTCGTACCTGGGGTCTAAGACCAGACAACGGGCAATTCGCGTTGGCGCCGCTTGCCGGTCACGAACCAGCGCGACCTCTGCGAGCCAATGCGTTTTCACAACTTTCCAATCGACTGGGCGCACCTGTTGAATTCGTTCGAGACAGGCTACCGGCGCCGTTGCAGCTCGCGACGATGAATTACCTATTGGCAGCGGCACCGCAGCCACTGTCAGCCCAATTACGCCTGCGGGGCGAGGAAATATCGGCATTGGTCAGCGAGCGCTACGCACCACTCGACGCCCTGGAATTCGTGGATACGCTGCGACTGGCCCTCAACCAACAAGGGCTATTGTCAACCGTGCGAGCCCGGGCCGTGGCCAGTGGCACCACCGACCTAATGCGCCTGGTCGTCCCGAGTGAGAGTCAAGCCATCAAAGTGGGCGATGTCACAGCTGTTGGTTTGGACTTGTCCACGTCCAGCTTCGGCCGCTCGGCACTGCACGTTCGTGGCCTGCTATGGCGCTTGAAATGCACCAACGGCCTAAGGACCGCAGAAGGTATGGGCCAATTCTCATATCGCCACGTGGGGGAATCCCGGCGACTGCGCGACGGACTACGCGACGCCATTCCGACAGCGCTCGTTCATGCGCGCGGTGTCATGGACCTCTGGAAGAAGGCCGTGGGCGTCTTCGTGAATAATATCGCCGCCGAAATTGACGCCTTGCGTGTCCTTAGTGTCGGCGAGCGCGAGCGCGTGCAGGACGAGGTTAAGAAAGAAGCCCATGTGCTGGAACTGCCCGAGCGTGTTTCGGCGTACGACTTCGTCAATGCCATCACTACGACAGCCCATGATGCCGATCCCGCCCATCGGTTGGAAATTGAGGAACTAGCCGGAGGACTACTGCGGCGTCATGTGGGCCAGGCGTGATGTGCACCCAATGCGAGGACCCCGAGCTGAAGCTGCTCCGAGACGTATTAGGCGCCCGAGCAGCTCGACTCGTGGCGTCCGCACCGGGTGGTTGGCGAACTCTCCACGAAACGGAACTTGTGTCTCTCGGTCTTGCAGCGGCATCCATCATGGCCGTCCTTGCGTTGCAGACGCTCACGTCCAGCGCTTGGCCGACTTTGCCCATCGGAAGCCTAGCCAGCGCCGACAAGGTGGCCACGGTCTACACGGCACGGCTAGGAAACCTGCGACATGAAGTCATGCTGGCAGTGGCGCTTGACGGCAGAAACCACATCCTCGAAGAGCTCATGCTCGCCTCGGGTGGCGCCCATGGCTGCGCGTTGACCGCCCGCGACGTGTTTCGTCCGCTGATTCGCGTCGGCGCGAGCGGCTGCATCTTAATTCACAACCACCCCAGCACCGACCCCAAGCCCAGTCGCGAAGATGTCGCGATGACGCAAGTGGTCATTGATGCAGGCAACGTCCTCGGCGTACCGCTCCTGGACCACATCATCATTGGAGCCCGCGGTGGTGGTTGGGCATCCCTATTCGAACAAGGCGTTTTAGAGATAAAGGAGAGTCAGCGTGAACAAGGAAATCCTCTGCAAGCCATTTCCGCGTGAGCTCATCAAAGAGCGCGCAGGACCGCATGGCAAAAAGCTTCGCTATGTGGACGTCCATGCCGTCATTCAGCGCCTCAACGAAGGCTCGGATGATTGGTCCTTCGAAATCGTCCAGCACCAGATACTCGATGCTGAGGTCGTCGTGCTCGGAAAGCTCACCCTTGATGGCGTGACCAAGTCTGCCTTTGGCGGCTCGCTCATTTCATTCCGGGACGATGGAACGGCCATCAGTATAGGCGACGACCTCAAGGCGGCTGCTAGTGATTGCTTGAAGAAATCGGCCAGTCTTTTCGGCGTGGGACTCGAGCTCTACGGCGGAAAGGCCTCAGTCGAGCCGAGCGAGCTGCGGTCCAAGGCCCGTATACAAGAAGACCCGAAGAACCGCGCTACAGTTAGACAAGTGGCCGCGCTTCAGGGTGCCGCACGACGCCGCGGTCTCACTCGGGATCGTTTCTCGCTCATGTTGCGCGAGCGAACGGGAAAGTCGGATGTAGCCGAGCTCGACCGTGTTGAGGCATCCCACCTCATCGCGGAATTGAGTAACAGCAACGGTACAGGTAACTAACGCCGCTACTGAACGGCGGCCACAAATAGAAAGCCCGCGTTTTCAATCACGAGGCGTGGGCTTTCGTCATAACATCAATTCAGGGCGATGCTTCCGGGCAAAAGTGCCGGCTGCTGTCATCGGAGGTGACCATGACCCTAGCGTTAGTCGCATTGCGGAAAAAACCGCATACGAGCGCCTCTGCGCTCAAGACCTTCCTAACTTGCCCGCGCCAGTACTTTTTTCGTTATGTGGAACGAGTGGTATCCGCATTTCGCTCGGCTAGCCTTGCCTTTGGGCATGCGTTTCATGCAGCGATTGGTGTCCATTTGATAAGGTCGTCTGAATCTCAGGCAGTCCCGCTCGATGAACTGGTCGAGGCATTTCGGCATGTATTCATGGCTGAGCTAGGCGAAGATTCAATTCCCGTGTTGTTCGACGATGAAGAGCAAAGCACTGACGAACTTTTGGACAAGGCACGGGATATGCTAGCTGTGTTCGTGGAGCAATTTCCGCTGCCGAGCATAGTTCTCGGTATCGAGGTTCCATTCGAGCTACTACTGCGGCATCCGCTTACCAGTGAAGCGGCTGAATTGCCGCTGATTGGCGCAATGGACGTCATCGCCCAGTTTGACACCCGGCGGCGTGTGCTCGAAATCAAGACCGGAAAGCGCAAGTGGAGCGCCGACCAGGTGGACTATGACCTGCAGCCGACCATCTATCGCAAAGCAGCTAATGACCTGGGCCATCAGCACGCAGAGACTGAGCTAGTCGTTGTAACCAAAGCCAAGCAGCCGACGCTCCACCGGTTGCCCTGCGCGCGAGGCCAACGCGACGAAGTCGAACTTGTCGAACTGGCCCTCTCCGTCGAACGAGCCGTTCGTGCTGGCGTCGATAACCGCCGTCGCGATTGGCAATGCCGAACGTGTGGGTATGCACAGAGATGTTCACCATGAGCCGCAGGATTCACCAGGCGGCATTTGCCATTGCGTCCGATGGCACTCTGCTGCTCAACATCGCGCATTTCGGGCGGCATGTCAGGCCGAATGAGCTGCTGCGCGTGGCTCTCTTGCAACCGGGAGAGCTCTTTGTTGGGGTGAAGATGACCACCGCCGAGGCGGAACGAGTGTTGAGCTGGTCTGCTGATACTCACAGCGAAGCAATCGCGTATGTCGTAGGGAAGCGTTCTAGATTGCGTCGCAATCGTAACACGCAGCTCCGTCATCAAAGATGAGGACCCCGGTCCCATTTCCAAAGTGGTACCTGTGCGTTCCCCACCGACATCGTGAGCGTACCAGCCGAACCAAGGACGCTTTGTCAACACCTTGAACACCCTTTGCCAATTGCAGCAAGGCGCCGATGGAGCGACGATCCGACGATCGCAATGGGCTAGGAATCGACGCGTTCAGATCATGCACGCCGACTCGCTGTCGCCTACGAGCAAGGGAGCGCAATTAATGAGCGATTTGGATGAGGAGTTCGAGGATGAGGAGTTCGAGGATGACGAATCCCCGTACGTTCGAAGCGGTCGCGTTTTCAGTGAGTCGTCTCAGAAGGAGAAACAGATCTTCGGCGAAAAATGCAGACTGATGATGCAGTTGCTTGCCGTTCACAACCAGCCCCACGAGTTCTACGACGCTAAATCGTGGGTTCTCGCGCTGGATCCAGGTGATGATGAAGATCCAACAGTCGAGGCGGCCGCTTGGCTTGAAAGCGGATTTGTGGATAGTGACTGGGTCAAATGTTTCCGGCGCGCGGACTCGGACCCGGAAGCTGTCATCGATCAATTTCGAGAACTAGGTCTAAATCTGGATAGATTGCTGGAAGACGGTGATCAAAATCATTCGACAGCATCTGGTCCCTGCTTGTGCAGGATCCAGATACCGTGGACCAAGCTAGTCTAGCTTGGCTGAAGATTTCCGATGAGGAGTATGAGTTGCGGAAAGCTCGTGCTGCAACAGAAGCCGA
>CAWFUX010000017.1:0-98746 GCA_963819085.1 uncultured delta proteobacterium | reverse complement strand
CCGCCGGAGATGGTGATCGGCACGGTCGCGGCCGAAGTGCCGTTGTTGATGGCCACGACGACCACGGTGCCGTCCGATCCCTTATAGGCTGAGAGAAGGAGATTCGTGTTGGAATTTCCCGCAACGTCCACCCGCTCGTAGCCCGGTCGGACGAACTTGCTGTAATTGCCAAGGGTGTAGTGGCGCTTGGTATCGGTTCCGCTCCTGGCACCAAGCCTTCGTTGTCGTTGGTGCCGCTGGACATCGGCTGGTACCACCACCAAAGCCAGGCCGACGCATTGCCGATCGACGAGCGCGGAGTGAATCCACCCTGCCACCGCGATGCCGTTGTTGATGTCACTGCTCGGCCCCTGTTCCGGCCACCACTTCACGCCGGACATTTCCGTCTGCCAGACCTCTTTCTTCTGCCGCGGTAACATCGCTTGGCCACGGTTACCCTGCTGCGAGTCGTACTCGTGCACCCCGACGATGTCGAATGCGGCCCATGCCGTCGCATCGGCAGCTAGGAAGTGGCCGTAGTCGTATCCTCCGCCGGTCGTGCATTTGCTGGCGCAGGTAGCGGTGAGCGATTGTCCGAAGCAACCGCAGCCCAGCGGGTCCGAGCTGTTCTTGCCCGCAGCATCAGGACCGGCCGATACATTGGACCACTGGTGGTTCCATTCTGATGCTTCCGCCGCAATGACCTTGATGCCCTTTGCCTGGAGCTTCGGGCCTGCCACCTTTACCCAAGCCACATCTCGGTGGCGGTATAGGCCATCGTATCGTAGTCGCCGTTGCACGGATCGTTCTTGCCACACGACACGAAATCAGGCTCATTCGCTATGGACATGGCGTACAGGCCGTTGCTTGACGCCCAGTTGGCTATGGTCGTTGAGAATGAGTCGTAACAGCTAGTTTTCAAGTGTCCGCCATCGTTCACGCTGTTGTTGGACCTGCAATTGGCGGAGGGCTCCAGACCGACCCAATGATTTTGGAGTCACTGCCCGCACCGCTCTTCGCCGCGGAGATATTGGTCGATTCGAAGCTGTTATAAAAGGCGCCCGCCGTACTTGAGTCATTCATGCCGACACGCAAAATGGTCAAGCCGATCCCGCTGGTCGTGGTGAAGAGCTGGTCTGCCACCGTGGCGAAAGGCACCGGCTGCCAAGTATCGTTGATGCCAAACCCTTGGATCGTCTGGTGCGTGCCAGTGAGATTCAACCACGCAACCCGTTGTCGTCCCGGTTGAACCGCCCGTGGCCGCGCCGCCAGCGCCATTGCCGCCGGTGGTGCCTGCCGCGGTCCCGCCAGTGCTCGATTTCCCACCGGCGCTCGTCGTCGAACTTCCGCCGGTGGTGCCTGCGGTTGTCCCGCCGTTGCCCGTTTTGCCACCGGTGCCGGGATTGATGCCGCCGCTGCCACTGCCACCCGCGCCCGTAATGCCTCCGGTTGTGCCCGCGTTGTTGCCGCCCGTGGGGCCCGCGTTGTTACCGCCTGTGGGGTTTGCATTGGCGCCACCCGTAGCAGCGTTACCACCCGTGGGGCTCATGGGGGCTCCACCCGTGGGGTTCGCGTTGGCCCCACCCGTTGGGCTCGCGTTGCTACCCCCCGATGCCGTTGTGCCAGCATGGGTTCCGCCGGTTGGGTTGGCCATGGTTCCACCGCCCATGGTGCCGGCTCCTCCGGTCTGGGCACCACCACCGCCCCCGGCGCCCCCTTGGTTGTCCGGACCCGACGAAGGCGCGTTACCACTGCAAGCTGCGATGATAACCGCGGCTGAAACGCCGGTGATCGATACTAATGTTCTGTTCATTGCCCTGATCCTCTGGCTTAGATCTGCAAACCCCCCGGCGGCGCTTTACGCAGCCATCCGAGATTGCTGATTCAGTATGCCCAAGCGGCATGGTTATGATCAGGCGCGTGGGCCTTTTCTAGCGTCCTCGACGATGCAGAAAACGAGATGCCGACTGAATTATTTGAGAAGGGAAGCCCGCACCGTCCAACCCTCACCCTGCTTGCACTGCACGCCGCGCACTGTGCCCGTAGCAATCAATCAACGTGCGAGTGCCGCCAGCAAACCGAAAATTTTTCGGTGAAGTCGGCGGGGATTCGACCTAGGCAGTAGTCGTTTGGGATCAGTGTGAAGTATTACTTGCGCTTCGCGGACTTCTTGGCGCCAGATTTCTTTGCGCCAGATTTCTTGGCGCCAGAAGTATTGAGAGCGACGGCCGCGCGGATGAGCGCCTTGAACGCATTCGCGTCAATCTCCTCACCCTCGTGAATGTCGATGGCGCGCCTTACGTTCCCGTCAAGGCTCGAGTTGAAGAGCTTGGCAGGATCTTTCAAGGAAGCGCCCTTAAAGAAGGTCAGCTTCACTATCGACTTGTACGACTCTCCCGTGCAGATGCCCCCGTCATGGGACCATACCGGGGTCCCCATCCACTTCCACTCTTCCACAACATCAGGGTCGGACTCCCTGATGAGGGCGCGCATCCTTGCTAGTGTATCGCCTCTCCAGTCACCCAACTCGGCAATCCTTTCGCTGATTAGTTTGGAGGCCGCCTTGCCTGCTGCCTTTGGTTGACTCTTCATCTTCCTACCTTTTTAGTGGCCCGCTTGGCTTCATTCAGTCTTGCGTGTGCTTTTAGAATTTGGTCTATCGCTGTAGTCGGCACTCTTACTCAGTGACAGCAATTTGCCCCGTCTAGAAAACTCGGTACTGAGCGATCCACTCGATGAGCGGCTTCATGCCTCGGGGCTCAAGGTGGTAAAGAATCCGGCGCCCTTCGCGCCGGCCGCTCACTAGGCCCGCGTCTTTCAAAGTGGCAAGATGCTGCGAGACCGCCGGTTGCGAGATCTCGAAGCGCGCAGTGAGATCCTTCACTGCTGCCTCACCACGCGAGAGCGACTCGAAGATCGCCCGGCGACTGGGGTCCGCCAGCGCCTGGAAGATTTTATTTTCGGCTGCCGCGGAGCTCCGCATCTGAATCACATAAGTATATGCTTATCGATTGTCAAGACGAGGATCGGGCCCCCGGCTCCTCCCTGTGGCGGAACGGGGCACTGTAGACTTTTGCCGCAGTCGGCGGGGGGCCGCAACCGTCATATAGCGACACTTTGTAAGTGTCGTTGAGTCGGTGCCAAACTTGGGCGAGTGGCACGTAATGTGCTGACGCGTCGCAATGCAGGTGGGTTATGTGGAATGAGAGCGCTTTTACATCAGTGAAGCAAACCATTGAGAGTCTCCAAAACGAGATGGACAACATTGTCCGCAAGCTGCAGTGCACGGCCGCGCTAGTCGAAGAGTCAATGAACCATTCGATGCGCGCGCTGTCGGAACTAGACCAACGGCGCGCCTCCGCGGTGATCTTGCGCTTTCAGGGCATTGGGGTATTGGAACGAGAGAATGACAGGTTATGCTTGGAGTTCCTCGCTTCAGACCAACCGACAGCAAAATCCCTTAGATTTGCTTATGCAGCGGTCAAGATCAATGCGATCCTTGAGCGTGCGGGTGACCATGCGGAAAGCATCGCTCGCCAAGTACTGATCCTTTGTTCGCTCGACGCAAAGTTACCGCGCGAGCACTTCAAAGGAATTGCAAACATAACGATTTCAATGTTGGCAAGCGCATTCGCGGCGTTCGTGACCAAGGCTCCGGAGCAGGCCAGGTCGGTCATGCAAATGGAAGAAAAGGTGAACCGGCTCCGCTATCAATTGGGTATGCAACTGGTTGTGGCACCTGAATCGAATGAAATTCCAGCGCAAACCCTTGCCCCTTTGACTACGATCTTGAATTGTCTTGAGCGCGCGGCCGATCTAGCCAGGGATATCTGCCAAGAGGTGATATATTTATTCACTGAAGAATACTGGAAGCACCCGGGTGGCGACGTATTTCGCGTTCTATTCGTCGATGACGACAATTCTTGCGCAAGCCAGATTGCCGAGGCCATCGGCAATTCGCTGGGACAGCCCCAATTCGTATTTTGGAGTGCAGGCCTGCACTGCAAATCCGTCGAACACTGGCGTCGCGGAATATCTGAAAAACCGTGGGTTGGATATCTCTGGTCGCAATTCGAAAGCCATCACACAAGTTCCCCATATGGAACACTATCAAGTCATTGTCGCACTGAGCGAAGATGCGCGTAGTGCGCTTCCAAAGTCTCCGACAAAGGCGGTTTGTCTCGACTGGAGCGCATTCAACACCGCTAAGTCGGCAGATTCGCCCGAACAACGGCTGCAGAAATATTCGGAGTTACACAACTATTTGTTCGAAAACGTTAGGGACCTCGTTGGAGCTGCGATGAGTGAGCAAGTTCACTGAACACATTTGCCCACAGACTTGCGAAGTGACCGCAGGCGAAGAATTTCACCCGATGTACTTTCGGTAAAGGACGGGCTATTCTGAGTCATGCTCACCAGAGACACGCGCGCGCTCTAAAACTCGGCTACATGATGCTGGCTGCAACGCTCGGGGCAAGCCTGCTCGCTCCCGACCGGGTGCAAAGGCGACCCCGAGTCGCACCGCCGTCGATGGCGTTCCCTCGTCGGCGATGCTTCCAGCTCCGGGCTCGTGCGATCCGGACCCGCTGCGCACGAATCTCACCCCATTATGGAATGGTCTCTCGGTGGACATGGACGACTGCCCCATTCTCGATTTCACGGCCAAATACAACGAGCCCGACGCCATGATCTTCAAAGCGATCATCTACGTCGAGTCGCGCTTCCAGTACGACGCGGTCGGGTGCACCGGCAATGGGCCATGCTGCCCGGCGCGCGGCTGGAGCGCGGCCGAGTGCGGCTGCCTGGGTTCGATGCAGACCGGCCCTTGGTGCGACTCGTCGAACTTGCCCGCTGGATGCGCGGCGACCGTGGGCTCGGCTTGCTCCCAAACGGGCACGTGGACTGGAGGCGAACCCGAACGCCGCGAACTGGGCCAACTCGGTCTTCAACCCCGAGGTCAACGTCGAGCTTGGCATCGCCGGCATCGCCTGCAACCGCGCGCAGGCGAAGGCGAAATTTCGCGGGCTGCACCGAGGATCAGTACACGATGATGGCCATCGGCAATTTCAACTCTTACGGCAGCACGAAGAGCTGCACGATCTACAACTTCGACTACGACACCGCGGTGGTCGACGCGTATAAGACCTACTCGACCGCCGCAAGCTGGCCGGCGCATCCCTATGTAACTCAGTAGTGCTGGTGTGGCAGAGTGCAGCGTCAGAGTAGAGTGGTTTGCGGATTACCTTGAACGCCGCATCTTGGCCTCGGAGATCAATCAACGTGCGAGTGCCGAAAAAAACAAAAGATCTTTGGGGGAATTGGCCTTGACCTGGTGCGAAGGCCAAGGGAGGCTATCCTCCGTGTTGACTCAGAGCCTCCCGAAAGCCGCGTTAATCCCCTTTTTTTGCGCCCTTTTGGCAACTGCCACGGGCTGCTCGAAGGGCGCACAGCAGGAGCGCATGACGGCTATTGACTTGCCCACGCTCCAAGTTCCAGAATCGAATTACGACTTTGGTCAAGTTGTAGAAGGTGGAAAACTCACCCACGTCTTTACCCTCAAAAACCTCGGGGGAGGGGCACTGCACATCGACCAGGTAAGGACTTCTTGTGGGTGCACTGCAGCGGCCTTGAAGACAAAGGAGATCGCGCCCCACAGCGAAGGCCAAATCGAGGTGACCTTCGACACCAATCACCGTAGCGGAGATCAACGTAAGACCATTACGGTTACTTCGGATGATCCAATCTTGCCCAGCGTGAATCTCGAGATCCACGCGAATGTCCAGGTTCTGCTCGCGCTGCAGCCCGATTACATGCAGCTAACTTCCGAACTGGGTAAGGTTCAAGTGATTGACACTTGGCTCACGGGTAAGTTGAAGGAACAAGCCCGCCTCAAAGTTCTGCAAAACCCTGCCGACCACGAGCTTTCAGTGAAAGTCGTCGAGCAAACGCTGGACGGGGGTGTCGGTGCGCAGGGTCTTAGGTTTACGCTGCTAAGTAGGAAGTCAGGCTCCGGCAGCGGGAACGTAAGCATAGAAACGGGGCTCGCTAATCCTGCCAAGTTACAAGTGGGTTATGCCTGGACCATCACGGGTAATATTGACGTTTCGCCTACGCAACTCCTCTTCACCAATGCCCAGGGCGACTCATTGGAGCGAGTTTTGCACGTGAAGAGTCGAAATGCTGATTTCAAGTTGAAGCAAGTGCGTATCGTGTCGGGCCCGTTCGTTGCGAACATCGAAACTCCGGATTCGAGTGTCGGTTATGAGGTTCGGGTCTCGCTCAAGAAAGCAATGGCCGCCGCTGCCACGGCCGTCGCCTCTGGCATGCTCGAACTCGTCAGCAATGACCCGCTCGAACCCAAAAAAGACGTGCTGATAAAACTTGCATCGAGTGGCTCGCCCTCCACATCACCCTGACGTTACTTTGGTGCAGCGGCGTGATTTGAACCGTTGCCTGGCTCGTGCCGTCCCATTCGCGGCCGCTTGTCGAGGGGGCCGCGAAACACGCCCGTGCTGTATTCTTCCGAGCCGGAGTGCTTGGCACTGACAGCAAAACTTTTTACCGATCGAAGGTGTTAGGCGCTCGAAACGAGGAACCGGGTGGCCGTTATTAATGCTGTGAGCCACCGGAACGGTGTCGCGCGACTACCAGGTATCAGGCATCGGGGACTAAGTAATTTCAGCCATTCATCTCCGCCAAGGTACGAACAAACTACGCGAGGCAGTATGACACATAAGCCGCAACGGGTTTCACACGCAACGAATTTCCTTTCTGCTGCCGCAACGTCCTCGAGCCTTCAAAACGAAGGGGTGCGTCAATCAACGGTGTCCGTTGCGGCCAAGCGTGGGGTGCATACGTCGCTCATCGACGCGGAGTGGGACCTGCAATCAGAGACTCGCACTGCACACCAATCAGGCGATCACCAAATCCACGCGCGTGCCCCGCATACGACACTCGTTCGACACGGAATGGGATCTGGAGGATCCCGTCGTTGCCTACGAATCGAAGCCAGTCGGAGTTCTCGCGCGACCGCCACACACATCGCTCATCGACACGGAATGGGATGTACCACTGGAAGTTCGCGTTGGGGCCCAACCGGATTCACATCGGGTTTCCGTTCGTTCACGGCAAGTAACACTGATTGGCATGGCGGAGGACCCGGACCCTGTTATTACGTATTTTGAACTCGACGGCCCCGAGTGCCTCTTCGAGAATGAATTCGATTCAGCGCATCCAAATCAGGACAATTTGGTTATTGCGGCACGCGCACGTTGACTGAACTCTCAGGTCGCACGCGGCCCGGGGAAAAGTGCAGCTCTCATTCGATACCCTGCTCATCGATCGGAAGGAATCAAAGTACCCGTGCACGCCACCGACTTGTACGTTGCGCTTTGCATTCGTGGAGATGGTCAAGTGCTGGGTTCTAACCGTCTGATTAGGCCTGGTATTGCTTGATCCAGCCTTTGCACTACTCCCTCGAGTATTATCGGTAGGTAGTCGGCGTGCTCGAAGGTAGCCAATGGCTCGGCGCCACCTTTGACAAGTATGTTAACCGTAGAGTCATCTAGGATAATATTGAGCTCGCCTAGGTAGTCAGCCTTGGGATTTCTTTGATTGAGTGAAAATGCCAACATGATAGATCCCGGTTCAGTTCGCCTTTGGCCTCCAGTCGAGCAATGGCAGGCAAAGACTTGTTGTATCCGCTCCGAAAAGTCTTGTTTGATTCTACGGGCTAAATCATCACGGTCTATCGGCATAACAGCGCCCACGCTACGCCCTTGTCGGCTCCAAAGTCAACGGACTAAGCCGGGGGCTTTCAAGTGCCAAACGGCACCGTCTAACTTGACTAGAGACGAATTCGAATAAACACGGCGTTTTGATCGCGTCGAACCCCAATATATCCGTCGTGATGCGGCGTACCCGTGCCGTCAAAACAAAGAATCTGGCCCGCGAAGTGGCGAGCGTCGAAGGAGAGTCGGCAGCGCCGCTGAAGCCGCGCGAGCCTTCGATGTTCTTCTCGACGGCCGCTGCCTCCCGCGAAGATCTCGGCTTCAAACCCAAGTACCCCAGGCTAAAGGACGCGATCGCCGCCGGTGCTTGAGTTCGATATTCGAGTCCGCGGTTCTGCGGACGCCCCGCTCACTTTTCTGCGCGGGCCGCAATTCTCGACGAGACGAGTGTTTCCTCGGGGAACATTTTCTTGATGCGCCGTTCGAGCAACGCTTTCTCAGGATTCGTCGGCGCGGACGCAACGGCGCGCTCCGTGTGCGCATAGCGCGCGATCGCGATCGCCGCGCCTGCGATGAAGCTCTCCGAGCGTTGCATCCCACAGATAGTAACCCAGTAGCCAACTCGGCACCTCGATCGCATCGAGCGCGGCGAGCCCCGCGTCGGGCCCTTGCCACTCGGCGAGCGCAATCGCACGATTCAAGACGATTGAGCGGCGACGGCGCGATGCGCTCGAGCACGTCGTAGAGCCGTACAATCTGCTCCCAGTTCGTCTCCGCATACGAAGGCGCGAGACAGTGCTCCGCCGCTATGCCCGCCTCCGCGTGATAGCGCGACAGCGTCTCTCCGCGGCGCGGAACGCGTGAGGTGAGCGAGGCCGCGCTCGACCAGTTACGGTCCCAAAGCGAGCGATCCTGCTCTTCGAGGAGCAACAGGCCTCCCATCTCGTCCAAGCGAGCGTCGAAGCGCGCCGCGTGAAAGCACATGAGCGCAACGAGCGCGTCCGTCTGCGGGAGCGCGCCTGCGGGGATCTTCCATCAGCATGAGTGCCAAGCGAAGCGCTTCGTCGCAAAGCTCGCGGCGGATCACGCGATCGGGCTGCGCCGAGCTGTAGCCTTCGTTGAAGAGCAAATACAGCATGTGAAGCACGCTATGCACACGCCCCGAATCGATGCTCTGAACCTCGGCATGCTCGCGCAGGCGCGCCGCGCCCGCTGCAATCGCTTGTGAATGGCGTCTTTGCCCTGAAACAATCGAAGCGCGATCTCCTCGGTGCTGAAACCGCATAGTGTCTTCAGCGCGAGCACGAGCTGCGACTCGGCGGGATCGCGGGATCGGCGCAAACGAAGAGCAGCCGCAGCACGTCGTCGGCGACCTCTTGCTGCGCATATTCGACTTGAGCTTCGGCGTGGTAGCGCTCGTCGCGTTTCTTGCGACGAAGCTCGTCGAGCACGTAGTTGTGCGCGACGCGATAAACCCAGGCGCCGGGATCGGCGGGCAGCTGCGACGACCAGGATTGCGTCGCCTGAAGGAGTGCCGTCTGCGCGGCGTCTTCGCAGAGCTCCATGCGATGGACGCCGAATCGACGCGAGAGAATTGAGACCAAGCGCCCGAACTCGCGCCGGAACCAATGCTCCGGAAGCTCGGGCGCAGTCATGGCCACGTGCCGCAGCCCCAACCCAGCCAGCAGCGCACGATAGCGCTGAAGTAAAGGAATTGTTGCGACTTAAGTCGGGGCATGTTTAGAATGAAGTAATTTCGCGGATCTCGACGCTCGTGAACATCGGGACCGCTTTGGCGATCTCGACCGCGTGCGCCAGCGATTCGGTGTCGATGAACGACCAGCCGCCGACGATCTCCTTTCCTTCGACGTACGGCCCGTCCGTCACGGCGCCGGCTTTGCACACGGCTGCGACTCCGCCGGGCTTGGGCCCCGAGCGGGCAGGGGGCTGCTCGAGGATCTCGTTCGCGTATTTGGTCATCCAGTCCTTCCACTTCTTGTAGCCAGCCTGCATGTCGGCGGGAGAAGGCTGAGCGCTGGGATCTGCAGAGTTTCGATATAGAAAAAGGAACTTCATCGTTGCACCTCCTGAATGACCTGCTCAATTGCAGGTCTGCTCGAACGACGCTGGAGCATCGCCGAATGGACACTCGTCGGCTAATTTTTTTTCGAATTTTCAGACCGGAGCTGCCGTTGTCAATTCGCCATTTGGGGGGACGCACAACCAAATTGTAAGCGGTCGCCCATTGCGGGCAACCCTCGTGGGGGGCGGCGCGTATGCTGCCGCCGTTCCTTACTGTTTTCTGAACTGCGTTACCGCGTACGTGTCGTTACCAAATGAGTCGCGCTGTGTCATCGTCGAGCCTTGAACGCAGAACTCGGTAGTCGTACCGTCACTTGCAACGAGCAGCGAACCATTTACCGTGTAAGTGTCAACAGTTGAAGATAAGGCTGTAACGTACGCGCAGTTGCACATAGTGCTCCCGGGGGAACAAGTCGCCGTTGTGCCACTCTGCTGGTTCAAACCTTGCGCAAATGTGGCGCAAGACGTCGAGGACCACGTCTCACCGGTCAACGCTGCGTAGCAACCAGCGGTCATGGCGAGAGTCTCAGTCAGACTCAGTATCGCATTGGGCTGAACGCTCCCGGCGCCGTACGTAACCGAGCCCTGCGCGGCAAGTGTGGCTCCGGTGCAAAGGTTTGAACATTCCGCGGAGTCGCCAGCGTAACTTGAGTTTGCCGCTGAAGCGAGATCGCCTTGAATGCACACACTGACAATGTCCCACGTTCCTGTCGGATCTCCACCACAAGCTGCGAATGTTCCCACACAGGCATTGTTCGAGGTGCCGACCTCTGACGCGCCGCCCGCTGAAGATCCGCCGGTTCCCGATACTATTGTGCTTGTCGTGCCACCCGTGTTTACAGACGTGACCGCCGTCACGGTGCCTCCATCAGTGGATGCGTCAAGGTCCGTGGCGGGCAACGCTAAGCAACCGCAAGTTGCAAACGCCAGACCAAGAACTGTCAAGTTGCCTTGTCGCATACAATGCCTCTCATCATTTCGGAACCAGCACCACGCACCAACGGACGCTGTTCATCCGTTATGTCGTTACGGTACCTCGACCGCAGGGGTTTATGCCTATTTGCTCGGTGTTGGCTCGAATGCGCAATATTTCATTGAAGTGGAGCTAGAACCACTGCGAAAGGCGAATTTCACGGTTGTATGTGCGACGTTCGGCGCATATTCATTCGAATTTATGTCGGCAAGTCAGAGCGGCTAAGGATGTTCGTCGGTCGTGATACGACGTGCTCGTGCCTCACAGGCCGCGCAGATACTCGATCAGGGCCTGAAGGTCGTCATCGGAAAGCTGGGAAAGTGCCTGGCCGCTGCTCGTGGTCGAGACCTTTAACATGACGGCAACGGCATCCGCCAGTGTCGCAGCGCTGCCATCGTGAAGATAAGGGGCCGAGTCCCAGAGGCCACGCAGTGCCGGCGTATCGAAGGCGCAAGCATCGCGCGCATCTCCGTTGATGTCTTCGTGCGCGACATCCGGCGCAGGCCCGCTCGTCGCGCAGGTTCCTACGTCGTGCAGCACGACACCGCCATTCGTCGGCGATGAAACAACGGGCCCAGTGAGATCCAGCAGTGGATTGCCAGCACCCGAGTCGGTCTTGGCCGGGCCGCTGTGGCAGGTTGCGCATCCCGAATTCGTAAACACAACTTCGCCGCGGGCGCGCAGATCGGCCAGGGCTTGGCCCTGGATCGTGTGATTGAGGTCGGTCGAAGGTGGCACGGGCGCCGGGATCGCGTAATTGACGAATGCCGCCAGTGCATCCAAGAGCGGCTGCTGTGTAGCCTCAGTGATGCTGAAATGGCCACCCTGTTCGACGTTAATGGTGCGCCAGTAATCCTCTACCTGCCGGCGATCGGCGGTGCGAAACAGAAAACCCGTGTCAAGTAACCCGCCAGCGTTGGTGGGCGTATCGCGGGGGCCTTGAGCGAAGAGCCAAGTCACAGCGTCGCTGCGTCCCTCGAGATGGCAAGTGGCGCAGGCCACCCAGTGGTTCTGAGTCACAGGCATATTGTCGCTGTTGGCCGAGTAAAAGATGCGCTGCCCGAGTCGAAGGTTGGCCGGCATCGGATCGGCTGAAAGCGTCGCAAACGGCGCGCCGTCGGGCTCGACGGTGATACCGGAACTCGTACGCGTGACGCGAAATGCGGCGATGTCCTCGCTGCTGCGCTGCTGAACGTACAATTCGCTGTCCGCCCACACGACGCCTTCCGGCAAATGGCCGGGCAACGGTCGAATGATCTGAGTTTCGACGCGCTGGTCGGCATCGATGATCAGCACGTCTTCACTATCGGCGTTGACGACGAATGCAAGCTTGCCATCATCGGAAAATGTCAGCGCACGCGGTCCCGAAACGATGTCGCCGAATGCGCCGCCATCGCCCGGATTGGCGAGCACCGACAGGCGTGTGAGTTGCGTGCCGCCCGCATCGAGGATTGACACGGATGCAAACGCGGTTCGCTGGAAGTCAAGCGTCGGTTGCGGCGTATCGATACCGAGCATCAGGTGCGCGACCCAGGTTTCAGGCGTTCCTGGTCGCACATTTGCGTCATAAATGCCGCGTACCACGCCGTGCGGTTCCGTTGGATCCTCGGGATCGCCCTGGGCTGGGCCGTCCGGGAGTGTCCAAGTGGATAACAAAACCAAAGGCTGCGTCGCAAAGCGGCTCACACCCGGTCCGAGCAAGTGCGTCACCAGCAGCGACTGACCATCGCTTGCCCAAGCCAAGGCCCAGGGCTTACGCGGGCACGTCGCGGTCGCGACGACTGTCAAGTTGTCGGCCTCGACCTCCACGATCTCGTCATCCTGCGAACAGGCCACGAACACGTTTGCGTCATCGGAGCTCACTAATACGCCGATCGGCTCCGAGCACACGAACACGTGAGCCAAAATTGCTCCCGACGCCGTGTCCACGGAATAAAGGACGCCCGAGCGTTGACCCGTCACGTAAAGGACGCTGCCCGTTGCGTTCAACGCGAGCGCGCGCGGCCCCACAGTGGGTTCATAGCGACCGTCCGCATTCGGCTTTGGCGGTGCCGTCGCAAGCAGGGTTTCGCGAATCAGAGTGTGATCCTTCAGGTTCAGTGTGCTGACGCTATCGGCATCGGGGTGCACGACGTAGAGTTGGCTGTGGTCCGGGCTGACCGCGATTGGGCTGGAATGATTTTGTTGCGCCCGCGCGGGCACGGTCGTCGTCGTGGTGACGGGCACGCCGCCGCAAGCGAGGCTAAGAGTTGCGGCCATTACCGACCATCGCCGGTAATTCATGGCGATTGCCCGCCTTCGACGTTGTTAGCGTTACCCGCGTCGCTCGGCGTGTAAGGCGTTAGCTTGAAGGTGATCGAACTTGCAAGTGCCGAAGGCAACCCAACCGCAGATATTTCCGGCACGCAGTCGTGCTCGCGGTCGGTGGTGATGGTGCGCGTGCCGCCAACGGGCGTGCTGTCCTCGAGCGAACCCGATTCGCCGCTGAGCACTCGCTCCGCCATCTGCAGCCCGCCGAGCCCGAGCGGTTTTCCGTCGGGCCCGGTGCCGAGATGCGCGCATTCGCTCGGCCACTCGATGAGCTGATCCTGGTTTCGGTCGTCCCAGCCATTGAGCACTAGCTTGTTCAGGCGCCCCACGCGATCTTCGATGAGGCTAGGCATGCTCGTGTTCGCCGGCAGGATCGCTACCAGTTCATACATGTCGCGCAGCGCAGCCTGTAGCAACCCGAAACGACGCGGTGTGAACGTGACCTCGAGTGACTGATCGCCGGCCGTTGTTCGGTAGACGCGCGCTCCTGGGTCGTAGAACGTGCTCTCCAGGCGCTCGAAAACTCGCTGCGCGCGATCGCGGAATTTTGGCGCGCCCGTAGCCAAGTAGGCCAACAACAAACCACGGATCGCGGCGGTGTGGGCATCGAGACTCGAACCGGAATCGGTGGCTGCCCCCTTCTGAACATCGAGGCCCGCGTAGGCGACGCCCTCGGACGTTGTAAATTTGTCGAAGAATGCGCCCGATAGTGCCGCGATCAGCTGGTCGAGGTGCCCGGCAAACGACACTGAGTCAGCCATGGGAAAGCTGTCGAGCGGTGACGGGATGCCAGCGGTATCGGGCCTGGTGTTGCTGTAGAGAGTGAGCTCGGAATCGAGTGCGCGACGCGCCGTTCGCAGCGCGAGCAGTGCGTAGGCCGCGACATCGCTCGACAAGATCGCGCCGGGCAGAGGGAGATTGCCCGTGAGCACCGCGTCATCGACGAGCAGGCCTGTCGCAGGATCGCCGTGCATGCGTTCCATGTTGACGACGGCAACGCGGATCATCGCTAGCGCCCGATCGTGCAGCGTGGCCTCGCCGTCGGGCGTCTGGTTTTGCACCGAAAATGGGTCACCATCGAAATAGGCGAGAACCGGCTGACCGCCGCCGACGATTGCGTTCGCCTGATCGGTGAGCGAGTACACGCTGGCATACGCACCGAGCAAACCAGCCAGATCCAGCAGGTGGCTATCGGGCGACGCGATCGTGTACGCGTCGGGGCGCGGAAAGCCACTTAGGTCGTCCGTTTCCGCAACGGCGATCGAAGCTGGAAACCAGCGCAGCGGAGCGTTCGCATTGTACGCCAGGGCGTCTGCGAGGCTCGCGAAGCCCCCGAGCGAGCTGCCGTCGAGTGTCGTCAACTCGAGCAGCCATTGGGCGGCCTGGTTGTCGAGGATCTGGATGAAATTGCCGGCCTGAAACCCTTCGATATTACTCGAGCCCAGGTAAATCCCTGCGTAAAGACCTGCCGTGACATCATTGCCAGGCACCCCGACATTTCCGAGTTGCAGCGGGGTAACCTGTTCGGCGGCGCCTTCGCGCTCGTTGTGCATCGATTGCAAATAATTCAGAGTCCAAAGCGCATCCTTCCAGTCTACCCAACCCGAAGGCCCCGGGCCGATCGTCATGGACACCTGAGCGGCGCGATTGGGCAGGTGCAGGCTCGAATAGTCGCATTCGTATTGGTTGCACGTGAAGGCGTTCCGACTGCCTCGATTGTCGTCGGAACTCAGCGAGCAACCACCCTGATTCGTCGGTGCAATCGACGGATCCCAAGACGAAAATGGCTGCAGCGTCAACCAGAGGCCCGGCCATCCGAGCGCATCATAGTCGCCCGTGACTGGGTCGGGCACGAAGTGACCGGTGACATTGCTGGCTCCGCCCATGTGCAATGCCCAATTCTGCGCAAGTGCGAGCGCATCCGTTCCTATAACGCCTCCCGGATTGAGAACGGGTCCGAACAGCAGCGACGTACCCGCGCCGGACTCGAACGAAATGTTATTCATCGGCTGCTTCGAATACTCGTACGATTCGATCGCAGACGAAAAGCCGGCGAGATCGATGCGCCCAATCGGCTCACCGGCATCATCAGTGCCGAGACTTGGGTCGTAGTACACGCTTGGCGAGCAAACACTCGCCTGGCAAACGACGTTGCGCCGGTAGTTGCTGAGGTCGCGACCCATCGCTTCTGCAAATGGCTCACCGGACAGCTGCATCTCGACGGACGCAATGAAGTGATCTTCAGTTTCGAATCGTGTGTTAACCTGCGTTACACTGAGCGAAAAGGTCTGCTCGGAAGAAGAGCTGTTGGCCGTGGCGGCATCAGGAATCGAGTTGGAGGTGCCTCCCTGTCCAGGCGTCTCGCCGCTGCACGCAGTGACGACCGCCAACGCAAGCACGAATAGCCTCGGCGTGCGCGCGCGGGGTTGGCTGACCTCCAAAGGACGTCTTTGACTCGTGAGCACTCCCAAGTAGTGATTCGTCGATGATACTGCGGTTCATCAAATCGCAGCACCCACAAACTGAGGGCCAAGGCCGTCACTATGCTGTTGCTTGGAATTGCGGGCGGTCGCGTTGCTGACTGGCTCTCCACCGACTGCCTCATTGCCAATGGCGCTAGTGCCGCCGGCTGCACGGGGCTTTCAGTATTTCTGTCGCTTCTGACGCTGTGCTTCACCGGCACACGTAGTCATACGAAAATCAACATTCCACAGAGACTACGACTACTTGAACGCATATGTTGCCACGTTTAGCGCTGGCATGGCACATGCAGTTGCTCCGATCATGACTTCTTGGGTTGGGCTTCTCGTTGAGCATTTGGCTGGGGCCATCCGTCCATTACGCCACTGATTTGTACTCCACGTCACGTACGTACACGTATCGCGATCAACACCAGGATTGGTTCGATGGCAACTACACCGATGAGCTAGTCACGAGAACCGTTCACATCGGCCAAACTCGCTTATCCGTACTCGCGACAATCAGCATATCCTTGCCGCCATGATAGAGCTGCCCAACTCCGGGCTGCGCCTGCGCCGCAGCCACTTGCAGAAGGATCCCGACGTCTTTGACGTGCGCGTGCCGTCAAAACAAAGAATCTAAAGTCCCAGGGTAACGAGCCTGGTCATTGCCCTTGAGGCGGCTGCCATAGCTCGACCTTGTTTCCCTCTGGATCAATCACCCAGGCAAACTTGCCATACTCGGATTCATCGATCTTCTCGAGCACATTGCAGCCTTCTTCCTTCAAGGCTTTGACTAACGCGTGGAGATCTTCCACTCGGTAGTTGACCATAAAGGAAGCAGAGCTCGGAGCAAAGTGATCACTTTCTTGCGAATCGATGCACCAGGCAGTTGTGCCTGCAACCGGCTTGCCATCGGCGTCGGTCCAATCGAAGGCCGCTCCGCCCCAGACTTGGACATCGATTCCCAAGTGCTGCTTGTACCAAGCCTGCAGTGATGGAGCGTCCTTGGCCTTGAAGAAGATGCCGCCGATGCCAGTGACTCGTTTCATGTGACCTCCGATGCGGTGACTGAACAACCTGTCCGCGAGCGATTGCGGTCGCCGTTGGCCTTCACAATACAGGAAACTCGTTGACGTGAAAACAATGATCCACGGTCCTATTGCCGAACGCTAGCGACGCGCCGAGGCGAGCAGTTACTCGACTGGCGCGCCGTGCAATTCGCTGCCTGCGTAAATTTGACACGCAGCACCGCTCACTGAAGACGGTCCACTTACGTCTACCCCATTCACGAGAATCGTAGGCGAGCCATAGCGGCCCCAGTTCGCTTCAGGCTGCTAAAGTACGATCAGTCCGCGGCCTGTGTGCCTTGCAAAGCCCTAATGCCCTGGATGGGATGTGATGGCGACCTCCCCCGTTTCAAGCAGCGACTTGAGATTGGAGAGGATTTGCGGCCAACCGCCGGAGACGGCTGTGATGAGCTTGGACTCCATGCGCTCGATTTCGTGGGTGATGGTGAGCTTTACCGCGTTGTCAACGGGCTCGAGTTCGATCGTGCAACGGCTTGGGCCTTCAGCCTTGAGCTCGGCCTTCCACTCGTGCTGCCAACGGATGACCATGCGTCGCGGCGGCTCGATCTCCAGGATCTCGCCCGCGTCAGTCAGGGTTCCGTCCGAGCTGACCATCTTCCAGGGCGAACCCTTCTTCCAGCCGCATTCGATGGTGAAGTTGAACCAGTACTGGCGGATGAACTGCGGTTCGGTCAGCGCCTCCCACAGCTTCGCAGGCGTCGTGCGGATGAAGGTAACGTAGACGAAGTGGCTTCGATTGGGTGCGTTCATGATGTTCTCCGTGTTGAAATGTGCGGGCTAATTTTCGCCGTCTTTTTCTAGGCGGCGTTTCAAGTCGCGCAGCGCCTTGAGGCGCGGCCGTTCGAACTTGCGAATCCAGCGGTCGTAAATCTCTTGCAATGGCACTGGGTTAAGGAAGTGCAGCTTCTCGCGTCCACGCCACTGCACCGCGACCAGGTTCGCCGCCTCGAGCACGGCGAGGTGCTGGGTGACACCCTGCCGGGTCATGTCCAAGTGCTGACAGAGCTCGCTCAAAGTTTGGCCGTCGTGGGCGTGCAGAAGGTCCATGAGCTTACGTCGCCCCGGGTCGGCCAACGCCTTGAACAGGAGGTCCGCCTCACTCATCGCGAAGACAATATGCAAGTAATTGCTTGCGTGTCAAGTCAACGCGCCTCGTCACCGCACGAACCCGACGAGGTGCCCTCTCGACCCCCCAAAGTGCGCACCCCATCGTCGGTCGCGATACATCCGCAACTTTGGCACAACGCCAGACATGCCCCCAAAACCCGGCTGCGTAAAATCGATATGCCGATCTTTTGTTGTGGCGGCACGCAGCGCGGCGAGTCACGGCGCGGAACGTCTCCAGAACGGGCCGAAGCCGCCTAGGAGGCCCCGTTGAATCGGGCACACCTAAGCTCATGGGCTAAATGTTACCTAAGTTGCTGGTCGTTCCCAGATTGGTTAAGGGCGACTGCGCGGGATAACCCGGAGCGCGACGATCGTACTGAAGAACCCGGGACGAATCGGCCACTCGAATCGATGCGTGTCAGGTTAGATTCCGCGGTTGCAGCGGCGACTAGTTGCGGCAGTTCGCTGCACTTTCGCCCTTGGCATCGTGCCGTTCGTGGCATTCGGAAGCCTAACGCTGCCTCGAACTTGATGGGGCATGGTTTTCCGGTGTGGGCTTCGAATTGAACTTTCGCCCCCGCTGCCGACGGCTGTGTCATGGCGGCCGGGCATAACTCTGGTTTGCAGCCGCCGGCCTTTGTTTTCTGATGGGTACTGGCCAGGCGCCAGCCGTGGCTTCGCGTCCATTGTACGGCTGCCGCCGGTCGTGGCATCATGATGGGTGTTGCCGTCTTGGCTTTTGCGGCCGCGGCTGAAACCAAACGTTAGCCAGCTGACAGACTACGTAGCTCCGAACAATCAGGAACATCGGGGGCCGTTGGACGCGCCTTTCATCGGCTTGCATCCGCGTATTGCTGCCGTATTCTGACAGATGCAGCGGCGTTCTGGAGTTCGTGTGGTCGCGGGGGTTGTAGGGTTTGCGGGACTCGCAGTTCTTACCTGGCGACTGCTGCGGCCTGCGACCGATCCCTACGCAGCACTCGGAATGGCGGCAATTCGTGCTGGCCGTTTCGTGGCCGGTGCTGACGACCTTTCCGTTGTCGTCTACAACGTTCATGCATTCTCCGGCGACATGATGGCTCCGGGGTCGCTGGAGCCATTTGCATTGCGGCCACGAGAAGTCCAAATGGCTGCCTTCGCGATTGATCGTACCGAGGTAACCGTTGACGCATACGCGCGTTGCGTGAAGGCCGGCGCGTGTTCCTCAGCGGGAGCGGGCTTTCGATGCTCCGCGGGCGACCGTCTTTCTTCTCGGAACGCACTTCCAATTACGTGCGTCGACTACTCGCAGGCTGAGCGTTTCTGCGAGTGGACTGGCAAGCGCTTGCCGACAGAACTCGAATGGGAATATGCCGCGCGCGGTGAGCCGGGGAGGCGTTATCCATGGGGTGACGCGCCAGTCAGTGCACGCTTGATGTGCTCCCGGCTGTCAGAGCCTTGTTCAGTTGCGAGTCGGCCAACAGGAGCCACACCGGAAGGGATCTTCGACCTCGCCGGCAACGTTTGGGAGTGGACTCAAAGTGACAACTGCGGACGCGAACCTGCTAACTGTCACAACGGTTTCAAGGTCGTGAAGGGTGGTCCGCTCACCTACGAGCATGACGAAGATAAACAAGCGCGCGGGGCTTTCCGCCAATCCGTGCCGGTCGGGCAAAGCGACTGGGACCTCGGGTTCCGCTGCGTGCGTTGAGAACTTCCAAAGCTGTCTGGTCTTGCGGACAGCTGTGTTCACGGCAAGCAACGATTTGGGCGAATTTCAAGTCAAGACAGCATCACAAGTGTCTGCTCGAGTTCTAAACGGATACAAGTCTCGCGGCTGTTCCTTTGCAGGGCAACGGCGAGGCACTGGCTAACTAGCGCATGCACTTGGCAGCTTTGTTGGCTGTTGGGTCGTGGTCGCCGAGCGCTGTGGCTCGTCGGACGAGCATCAATTTTACAGCGCCCGGCTGTCTTGTCACCTGATGCGTCTTGGAGGTACTGTTTGGGCTGCACCCATCGGCGTGGCGGCATGAAGTTGTGCTCATTGTTGTCGGGAGTTCTGCCGCTGCATTTTGCTTCGAAAGCATGTCTGCTCGGACACGGCCTGCCGCTATTGTTGGATGGCGCGCCTTTTGCTCCAGTATCCACGCCTACCGCCGCGGCCATGGCCATGGTAAAAGGGTAGTCATGCTCCGGTGGGATCTTGTTCTTGCGTTTGCCTTAGTTACTGCTGGTTCGTTAATAGTCTCGAATGTGCGCGCTCAAGATTCGGGAACTTTAAGCCGTACCCAACCTGCTGACGTAAATCGTCCCATTGGTGGCAATTTCACGGTCCCAGCGGCGTCCACTGGACTAGCTCGTGACGAGCCTAACCCGATGGCTCGCCCGAATACTTTGCTGGACGAATACCGAGCTCTCGAGCTTCACACCAGGTTCAGTTTCTGGAGTGGGCAAGAGGTTTATAAGGCTGACAAGTCGGTTGAGCTTGGCTACTTTGGCGGTGGCTCTCAGGCTATCTTCGCCGGCTCCACTCGCGCGTTGGAATCGATCTCCACTTTTCGAACTTTGAGGAGCGCAGGAACGGCCTCATATGTGGTTGGGTTAGGTCTCCTAGTCACAGACCTCGTCCTTCTTGCAAACGGGAGCAGCAGCGTTGTTGGCAGAAACGCCCAAGGGGAAATCAATTCTGTGAAGCCATTGTACTGGGGATTGTTGCTACCGGGTGCGGTTTTCGGCCTTTCAGGGGCGTTTGCCATGCAAGGGGCAAATGCTTACCTTTCGGACGCCATAGACGAATACAATACGGATCTTGCCAACCGTCTCAAAGGTGGCGTCGCCAACTCACGATCGATGCATAGCTTCGGGTTGGGTATCCGAAGTGCATTCTGATCAATTTCGAACATCGTCCTGAAAGGTGATCGTGTTACTGTCAGGGCCGCGGGTTAGCCCGAAACCCGTTAGCCTGACACGCGCGCTTCTCTGCCCAGTGCTCCGATCATCCGCGAGAGGCGCGGTAGCCTCCGCAGCTCAGCGACTTGCACCAACCAATGGGCCAGGTTGCATTGCTACGAGGCGAACGACGGACGCACTTGCACACTCGACTCATTGGCAAGGAGACGGCGTTGTTCGCCATTGACCCGCTTGCTGCCGTTTTGGGTGTGAGTTCAGACGTTCGCAACGATCTTCGTCGCTTCACGAACGCGGCTGCATTCGGATTGAGGAGAAATCGCGGAATGGCCACCTGATCCGCGTCCTCGTTCCGCACGAATTGCCCGGTATTATTCCACAGCCCCGAGAGGCCATTGCCACCAATATCGAAGGCAATGACTTCTTTTCCGATCGCGTCTACCTAGATGCGCTTCTCGCTCGAGAGAATCATGCTTGTTTCTACTGTCTGAGAAGTGTGCGCCCAGACAACTGCGAGCTAGACCATGTCATCGCGCGCGCGCTCAAAACAGACAACTCATATCGGAACATCGTAATATCGTGCCACGATTGCAATACTACGAAGCAAGCTCGCGACACGGGAGACTTCCTCCGTGTATTGTATCGAAACGGCGTGTTGTCACAGTCAGATCTGGAGGTTCGACTGGCGACCCCCTCTCAGCTGCAAGCCGGGCGTCTCATTCCCGACATTGGGTAGGACGCCGGCATCGTCGTCGCAACAGCCACGATGCGCCCGCCGACGGGAGGTCGAGGCAGCGACATTCCGTCACGTGCGACTGAACGGATTAACTATCGTCACCGAACCGATGCGCTGTCCAGCGTTCAAATCCTCGGTGTAGAGCTTGTCGCACCCGGAATCAATGGCGGCCTGCACGACAAGCGAATCCCAAAACGACAACTGTGCTTTGCGTTGGAGCTCAATGGCATCGAGCAGCATGCGCCCCGTATTGTCTACAACCTTCCAGGTCAGATACTCTTCGACGATTTCGCGCGCCTTGCTTGCCGACAACGGCTTCTTCAGCTTTCGGGTCACGTTGACATAGAACTCTTGGAGAACCTGAACGCTAAGCACGCCTTCTCGATTATCCCAGAGTTCCACAATCAAATCTCGCGCCAGCAGATGCTTGTCTTTCGCGTCTCGGTCTTCCGCGTAGATCAGAATATTGGTGTCAACGAAGCTTGGCACGGTCGTGAAGTTCTTCCCTTGATGCTAGCTTGCCTCCACCGAGCGCATGCCCCCGACGGAGGCGGTTCACTGCGGAATCCCGCGCTTTCCCATACCCACGCTGTCGTTCGACAAGGCCGGCAAGCTCAACGCGCAGGAAAGCCGAAACGGACAAGCCTCGCTGTGCAGCAAGCACCCGGGCTTCGCGCACTGTTTCCTCATCGAGCGTCAAAGTAATGTTTCTGGACGTGGACACGCAATCTACGTGTAACACGCGTAATGCGTGCCTGCAAGGGGCAGGCTAACTCAGCAATGAACCTGGCAGCTTTCCTGCTGAATTGTCATTGCCGCCGCCCACCGTGGCGAGCTGGCGCTCGCACCAATTGTACGATGTGCGGCTGCCTTCCCACCTGCCGCGTTCCGGTGGTACTGTTGAGGCTGCAGGTTATTGCTCCGCCGTTGGGCTGACGAGGATCGAACGTGATCGCACTAAGTCCCGGGACCCGCAGCCATGTGGCGACCCTGTTCGGTCAGGCCGATATCGATGCCGCGGAGCTGATAGTGTCTCGTCCTGCTCGACGGATATCCAAGAAGAAGGCGTCGTAGTGCGCGCTGCCCAACAAGCGCTTGCAGTTGGCGGCTGTGCCTTCTGTAAGGTCTTGCTCAGCGGCGGCAGTGGCTACGCGACAATTGTACTGCCGCCGCTCGTTGTTGCGTTATGATGGGTCGCGGTCGATTTGATGGGACGCAACTGAAGCGCAAAGCCGTAGGGCGGACAAAGCGCCGCCCCTGGCGACAGCAATAACTGTTGCGTTAAGCCGTCGCCTCGCAGGTGGACGATGTCCCTGTGTTTGAGAACGACTCAAATCAAAATGCGTACCCCGTGGCAAGCGTCGCTACGAACGCCCGTGGTGGTGCCCCATCGCCATTTGTCGTGTATTGTTTTCCCTGGTATGAGTACTGCAACGTCGGATTTACGAAACATTGAGCAACGCCGATTGTCGAGCGTACCAGCAAGCCGGTAGCCCACCTGGCCTCCCATCCCGCTTCAAGTTGCCACCATACCACAAGCTTCGGCACATACTTGGGTGGGTCTGGATGGTCAACGTCGAAATTGAAAGTAAGAATTCCGGGATCGTAGTAACCCACGGATACGCCAGCCTCGCCCACAACTGCATGCGCGACACTCCCGCGATCATCGCGGAAGACTAGTGGGCGGAGGCGAACGTGCGCACCCGGCATCGGTCCGGATGTGTTCGTGCCAATTCCAAGGCCCACGTTCAGCCTGTCGCTGATATCGTACTCTGCAACGATTCCGATCTCGCCCACAATCGTCGCCGCTCCAAGCCGCAATTGAAGGCTTAGCGGCCGATCATCAAACCGCAGTCCACGCTCATGCTGTGACGCACCGAAGCTCGGCTCCGAGACTTTCTCTTGCGTATCCTCCTGAGCAGGATCGACATGACCGGTCGAATTGGCAATGACGGCTCTCGCGATCAGGAGCACACAGATCGAGACCCTCTTGGAAACCTGAAGCCAATCCTTGGAATACGTCATCGTCCGTCGTCTGTCAGGCGTGTGCAGGCGGCGTGCCAAGCCTTCCGCTTTGCGACAACTTTGCGCTTTGTATGGTTTATCGACCGAAACTGAGCTCCAGACGCTCTCTCGCCGTGCATATTCTCTACGCTCGAACGCCCACTGTATCTGGATTTCACACGTCTTCGGCCTTATTTTCAACTTATCGGAAGACTGTCTGCACAAGCGCTTCCGTCCTTCCTCGGGCAACGGCGGAGAACCGCCCAACAAGCATTTGCAGTTGCTGGCTTTGCTTGCTGGAAAGCCGAGGTCAGCGGCGGTAGTGGCTTGAAAAAACACCCACTCAACGCCAGCGCGCGCAAGCCTGGACGCGCCCGAGCACGCTGGCAGAATCAGAAGAGCCGAGTCGTTGTGAATTGAGGTCAGGATGCAGAGAGTGCAGCGTGCAGCCAGCGCAGTGAGTGCTCGGGTTTCGTTGACGCTTATTGGCCCCGTATGGCATGGCCTACGGAGTCCCCGGTTCGCTTCACTTTCGTGACTCCCTTGTTCGCGCCGCGCGCTACGGCATGGCCTGCGGGTGCAACGGCTTTGGCCGTAGCGTGAGCCCCGCGCTTAACACCGGCCGCGCCGCGCTTTGCAGTCGTCACTACGTCCGCCTGCGCAAGCCTGCTCTGTAAGAGGATGCCCGCGCACAGGCAAATCGCGAACCCCAAAGCAACGCGGATGATGGCGCGGGTCGCATTTTGCATACGAGATTCAAGTCTTGCACGTTGAGTCGCACGAGCAAGCACCCGCCTCTTGGGTCAAAATTCCTTTTTGGGCCATGACGGCACGGAAAAAGGGCGTCGAAGGCTCAATCAAACATGCGAGTGCCGGTAAATCGAGCGCGAGGTCGGTTCGCGGACGATGTTTGCGATGGCTATTATCACTTGGCTTGGTCGTCGTAGATGCCGATCATAAGGAGCCATGCGCCCGAAATGAGGAATGCGAATAGGACAATGGTTGCGATAGCTGCGATGTAAAGCCCTGCGCGCTGTCCGAGAATCAGGGCGATTGCGGCCGCAACTTCAGCGAGATAACACATTGTGCCGCCAGTAAGCCGCGGTGCGCTCAATCCGATGGAACTGGTGCCCGATTTGAGAGCTCTAACATAGCCCCTGACGAAGATGGCTGTTGCGATGAGCCAGAGAATGAGCCACTCAAACCCGAGTGCTAAAAGACGTTGATTTCCGATAAGCGCAAGACTGCATGCCATGAAAACTGCAGTGAAGCCCGTTAGCATGTTAATTGCCCGGTTTTTGTGTGTCACGTCTCGGATAATGGTTTCGGGTTTGATTGACATCGCGACGAAAATCAAACCTGCAAGCGCCGCCGCGCCGCCGCCCACCATGATAAAGAAATTATTCCATTGCTCCGGCATAGAATATCTCTTCTTAGTTCTAATGCCGGACAATGGCTATCACCGAAAACTGTCCCAATGGGAGGGAATGCGGCCCGCGTTTTCCTATCCCGTGGGGCCGCGCTTCGGAGTCCGGAATCGGGGCTCAAGGGCCAACCTCGCACTTCCCGGCTTCCCTTCGGGCACTTTCTTGCACGTGATTTCCGCTACTTGCATATTCCGTGGGTCTGCTGCCACGCTCGATGTTAACGTATCTGGATTCATTTCATCGACAGGCAGACTCAAATGGCTTCGAACTTCGTGCGTGCGTGTGTGATTGCGTTGGCGACAGGGCTCGTGCTGGGTTGTAGCGGCAGTCCTGGTTCAACGACTTGTTCTTCAAGCGGTCTTGGCGGTACGACTGGCGACCCGTGTGCCACCGGTGGGAGTTCAGCGAGCGGGCTTGCGGGTGCGAATACAACTGGAGGTGCCGGCGCTAATGGCGGAACGACCACTAATGCCGGCGGCGGTACGATGACCACGGGTGGCGCTCCTGCTGCGACGGGTGGTTCCGGTCCGCTGCTGGGCGCGGTTGCAATCGACGCTGGCAGTTATCACACGTGCGCCGTCATCGGCGATGGATCCGTTCAATGCTGGGGTTACAACGGCTACGGCGAGCTGGGCGACGGCACGGCGAGCAATCGTTCGGTGCCAGTGGCTGTGGTCGGTCTCAGCGGCGCTCAGGCGGTCAGCGCCGGGGGCTGGTTTAGTTGCGCCCAGCTTGCGGATGGCACACTGGCTTGTTGGGGTCGTAACGACAAGGGTCAGTGCGGTGACGGTACCACCGCCAATCACTACAGTTTCGTTGCCACGAAGAACATTAGCAACGTGACACAGGTTTCGAGCGGTAACAGCCACAGCTGTGCCCTGGTTTCCGCCGATCAACTCCCGCGTTGCTGGGGCGACAACACGGCGTACAAGCTGGGCACGGGAACGACCGCTGATCCCACGCTTCCCAACCCCACCAACCTCTACGGGCTAACGGGTGCGCTTTCCGTCTCAGTGGGCGAGAACCATACCTGCGCCGTGCTCACGGATAATACCGTTCGCTGTTGGGGCAACGACGATTATCATCAAACGGACGGCGGTAGCAACAACGTGGTCGCGCTGGCGGCGGGTTCCATGCACACCTGTGCGTTGTTAGCCGATCACACGGTACGATGCTGGGGCGTGGGGCTGCTCGGGCAACTCTGGCAATGGCACGCTCGGATGGAGTTTTGGCGCCGCGGTTGTCGGCATCACGAATGCCATTGCAATTGCGGCCGGTGGCACGCATAGCTGCGCGCTGTTGAACGATGGCACGGTCCGCTGTTGGGGCAATAACGGTTCTGGACAGCTCGGAGATGGATCGCTCGCGGACCAGCCAACCCCGGTTGCAGTAGCCGGGTTGAGTGACGTCATAGCCATATCAGCGGGCTATGCACATACCTGCGCGCTCAGTGCGGATCGCACGGTCAAATGTTGGGGCAGTAACATTTTCGGTCAGTTGGGCGACGGCACCACCGTTAGCCGAGGCATTCCCAGGCTCGTTACGGGCATTCCTATCGGTGCAGGCGGTGCGTCGGGCACGGGTGGCGCATCGGGTACCGGCGGCACGTCGGGCACGGGAGGATCAACCGCCGCGGGTGGAGCCACGGCAACCGGTGGAGCGGGCGGCGCTGGCGGCGCCACGAGCAACCCTTGCGGCGCTTGCACGAGCAGCCTCGCGCTCTGCGCGAACGACGCAACCTGCGCCCGTTGCGTTGACGCAGAATCGGTGGGATGCAGCATTAACGCGAATTATCAGGCCGTTGTCACATGCCTGTGCGGCGCTGCGCCGCGGTGTGCGGCCGTGCCGAGTTGCTCGCCTCCGCCACTACCGCCAAGGCTCATTGCGCCCGTATCGGCGAACCAGCAAGGCCCGCAGCCTACATTTAAAGTTCAACTCGATCCCACATCCGACGGTAGCAGGGTGCGCATCTGCGGTGATCGCCAATGCGCCGCACCGGCAACGCAACTCGTCGGCGGCTCGACGCTGACAGCCACGCAAACACTCGCGCCCGGCACCTATTTTTGGTCGGCAACCGGGCGCCGCCAATTACCGAACGGACAGTGGCTCGAAGGGACCTCGAGCAGCGCCGTGTGGGAATTCGTCGTTGGGCATGCAGCGAGCTCACCGCTCATGGGGTTCGGAGGCCTACCCGACTTCGATGGCGATGGGCTTGCCGACATCGCGGTCGCCAACGATTTCGACTCCGCTAACGCCTCGAACCCGGATGCGGTCACGATCTACCGGCTGCAAAACGCCCGCATCACGCGCGACGAGAAATACTATAGTCCAACCATTGGGGTATCGTCGGCGAGCGTGTACTTTCCATACTTCTTGCGCAACGTCGGCGACATCGACGGTGACGGCTTCGTGGATGCCGTGAGCTTGACGAATACCAGCCTGACGCTTACAAGCATTGGTCTGTATCGGGGCAGCGCAGCTGGCCTGACGGGCCCGACCACGCAACAGCTCGGCGCGAGCACGAGCGACAAGGTCATTGCCATGCAATGGACCGGCGACGTCAACGGCGATGGCTATGCCGACCTTGCATTGTTGTATTCGAACAGTCAGCTCCCGAGCACCGCTCCTTATCAGTTGCTCCTGATGCGCGGCGGCAGCAACGGTCTTTCGGCGCCCGACGTGCCCATCGCGCTCACCGGCAGCAACTACAACGCTCTCGAAGGTCTCGGCGACGTCAACGGCGATGGGTACGCCGACGTCGCCCTATCAGCAAACACGACTGGTGCCTACCGCACCTACGTGTTCCTTGGCAGCGCTCAGGGGTTCCCGAGTACGCCGAGCTACACGTTCCCAAATGTACTCAAGGTAACTGCCCTGGGTGACGTTGACGGAGACGGACGGGCCGATACGTTGATGGAACAGCTGCAGTCAACGACCACAGTCGCCGGTGGCATGCAGTTCAAAGCCTTTGTCGTGCGCGGCGCGGACAGCCTCGTGCTCGACCCGCTGAGTGTGATCAACTACCCGCAGTTTTACCCGAAAAGCGGGGACCTTTGCCAATCGACCGCGGGCACGTGCGACATGATGGGGCCATTCGAGCCCGCCGGCGACGTAAACGGCGACGGCTTCGCCGACGTGCTCACGTCGGGCAACGTCGATCAATTCCCCAAGAATCGAGTTTATCTATACCTTGGCTCGGCGTCGGGCCTCAGCCTCAATCCGGTGCGCGAATTTCTAAACCCCGAGAACGCGCTGCTCGCATACGACACGTACTACGGCATGACAATCGCGGGTTTCGGTGACATCAACGGCGACCACATCGACGACATCGCGATCGTGTCCGGTTTCATTCGCGCTAGCAGCAGCAGTAATTTTTCGGGCTTAACGCCGCGCCTGCGCATCTACACCGGCACGAGCGCAGGCCCCTCGATCGACCCCACTTACACGATTAGCTCCAACCAAAACCTCAACTACAACGACGACTTCGGAATGCGTGTTTGCGGCTTGGACGGCGGCTGAGCGGGGCGGCACAAACTGAGGTCAGAGTGCAGGGTGCGGTGGCAGGGGTTTGTGGGAGCGCGGAACGCGGGGCGGATCGGGTGGAACGGGGTGCAAAGTCAGTTCGGTCCCGGCGGAGCGAGATCGGGCCATCCAGGAAGGCCCGAGGCGTCAGAGTGCATCCAGGGGCCCTTGCCTCATTCTTGCTTCGAACTCCCCTAACAAGGCACGCGCGCGGCGCAGTTCTAAGGCAATCGAAAATGCCACGATTCCGCCTGCGAAAACTGCGCCCAACAAGAAGGCCACCAAGCCGCCGACAGGGTCCCTCAGGGCCTGGACAACAGCAAAGATCGACCATCCCGCTAGCCAGGCGACGAAGAATGCAGTGGGAAATAATGGCATCCGACCTTCGATCGTGGCCCGCTCGTTTTGCCATCGGATGCGGCATTTCAGTGGAAATGGCGTGTTCACTCGAAAATCAAATAGGTTATATAGTCGCCTGCCCAAACATTTGTCCGCTGCAACGAACTTGAACTTGCCGATTTCCGTCTTGAATGTGTGAGAAAAGGAGAGCCCAGAACTTGCCGGATTTCGAATCGAACATACCCAGCGTCGAAACCCAGTGGGTTTGAGCCTGCATTGATTCATCGATTCCATGGGTCCGCTCGGTTTTGGCTCAAATCGGCCTTGGGCGTCGACTCAGCCCTCTTTCGCTTTGCGCAGCCCCGAAGTCTAATTCCTGAGAGGCGTCTTCTTCAGCTTTTGCAGCCTTTCGCTCACGCCGAATCATCTCCTTCTCCTAAATTGCCCGAGCTCAGAACGGCTTCAATCGGAATGGGAGGATACGCGCGCCGAGGCCGCCCGAGCCTACCACGGCGGGTGGCTCTGCCGGGTTTCGTCGGAGCAACTCGATGTTCCACGGCTCACGACTGAGCCTGTAGTGACCGTGTAGCTCTGGGCAACGATCGCGTCCGATTGATTGTAAATAAGTGAGCGCACTGCTGCCGAGTTCGCTTACGGCAATATCGTCTCGCCCGTCGCCATTCCAATCGTAGGCTAGGACTCCATTTGGGTTTTGTAGTTACAATCGATAGCTTTGGCAGGGCCGCCCGGACCGCTTGAATAGTGAATTGTGAATATGTTGAGCTCTGGAAAACCCACGCAAAGGTCTTTTACACCATCTCCATCGAAGTCGCCCACTGCCGCGCCCATCGCTCCGCCGTAATCATACTGATTTCCGCTAAATGTGAACGGGTGGTCGTTGATAACCGTCATCGATAAGTGGCCTGTCCCGTTATTTCGCAATATCCAAGTTTTGCTCACCTGGTTCCAATCGCTATATAGGATCCCTCCGGTTTGGGCGGGGTCCGAATTTAGTCCGGTAGCAATAACGTCCATGAGCCCGTCGCCGTCGACGTCCTGGCGATAAAGGCCGCCAAGTTCGAGCTCGGCATTATCGCCAAGATTTAACGTGTCACCGAGCGTTGGTACACCGTTGGCGTCGCTAATGAAGAGTTCAATCGTCCGGTTCGTCCCAATGACGAGATCACTGCGCCCGTCAGCGTTCAAATCGACGGCCACACCCGCGAGCGCGTTCGCAATATTGGGACCCTCGACGAATGAGCCATTCGCATCTTGGTTTAGGAGTCGAGTTTTTAACGAACCCTGCATGGCGACGTCGATACTGCCGTCACCGTTGAAGTCCCCCGTCGTATCGAATCAGCTAGAAAAGCTTGCTTTACACAAATGCCAGAGCTGCAAAATGAGTCGGCACAGTCGATGTCGTCCGTGCAATGCAAGCCATTGCTGCACCCGGTACATCCGCCACCGCAATCTACGTCCTTTTCAGTGCCGTTCAAGACGTGGTCGGTGCAAGAGGGCGTCGTGCACAGCGCGTTCTCGCAAATGAGGCTGGAGCAGTCACTACTTTGCGTGCAATTCTTGCCGGGCGCGCACGCCGGGCAACTTCCTCCACAGTCCTTGTCTGTCTCGGACCCATTCCTCACGGTATCCGTACAGGACGGATCTCGACAGGTGGTGCTGCAGACTCCTGAGGCGCAATCCTTCGCGACCTTGCAAGTTGCATTCGTATTGCACGCAGGGCAACTTCCACCGCAGTCCACGTCCGTTTCATCACCGTTCTTCGTCGTATCGTTGCACGAGGGCTCGCTGCAGGTGCCCCCCGCGCAAACACGGGAGGTGCAATCACTCGAAACAGTGCAGTTGCGCCCGGACGGACAGGCAGCGCACTTGCCCCCACCGCAGTCTATGTCGGTTTCGTTCCCATTGGGCTGACCATCCGTGCACGTGGGTGTAATACAGGATCCGTTGCTGCATGTGCCAGACGCACCGGCCACCGTTGAAGATGCGCCGCCCGTTCTCGCAGAACTTCCCCCGCTGGCACCGGTGCGGCCTCCCGAACTGGCGGTGCCACCGCTCGCTCCCCCATTGGCTGACGTTGTGCCAGCACTGCCACCGGGTGCACCCGCGTCGCTACCGCCGCCGCCACTTTTGCCACCGGAACCCGCCTTCGTCGCCCCCGCAGTTCCCGGGTCGATGATGCGGGTCGTTTGCTGGTCATCAGTGCTACCGCACCCCGCGATACAACCGAGAAGGACAACGATACAGCTCGCCCTAAACCAAGCCCAATGTAACATGATCGCCTCGAAACCCCTGCAGCCACTCGAGACTGCAATTCTCACAAGTTAACCCGATCCGCTGACGATATTCCTTAATCGCGAATTCGTCCAGATGCACCGCGAGAATCCAACTACACGAGCGGCTGGTTCGTACCAACACTCGCCAGGGGAGCAGGGGCAAGTGGGGATTTTTGCCACCCGCTACCACCCGAATCCGCATTCCCTCTTCGTCAATCGTAAAATCCTGCCGTGTCTGTCCGGCAGGGCGTTAGTGGGCACCTCCAGCCTCAGAATCTCTGCACGATTTGAAACTGAGGCTGGCGGTTTAGCGGCGTGGCGTAGCCTCGTCCACTGCAACCGCTTGTTCAGCTGCCTTCGGCGGCGCAGTTGTAGTCGTCACTGACAGGTTAACGTGATTGCGTTCTGAACTTGCCGCTGTTTGGCGGAGCATGTCGAAGATTGCGGCCACATTGTAGTCGTGTTCTTTTGCGATGCCCTCACGAATTGCTCGCACTTCTTCTAGGATAGCGTTCCGGATCATGGATCCTCCTCTTCAAACAGCTCGAACGGCGTGCAAATGATGGGCGCTTGGTAGCCGAACGCACGACACACGTTCTCAATTCTCGGGCGATTCGCCGCATTCGCAATATGAGTGCAATTCCACGTCAGCAAGTAGTCCAAACCATGAACGGTGGCAATGGCTACGTGTGCAGCATCGACTGCCGCTTTGGGTGGCATGGTTGCGGTGCGCAAAATTTCATCGGTGAGGTTCTGTGCCTCGTGAGTTGCCACAAGCACCGGAATGCCTTCAAGAGCCCTCAGACGTCGCGCCGCAGCTTCCGAGTCTCCACGACTGGCCTCGGCCAGAACGGCGTCGGACACGAACAAGTCGAAGCGTTGGTGCTTACTCCACCAGTCACTGGTTATCTGCTGCTGACCGGCGATCACTAGGTCGCGGCTCGGTAGTGCGGTCAAGTAGCTCACGACCGAGGTCTCGAGATACAGACGAGGATTGGGCATGGTGTTCGACCGAGTAGCAGCCAAAGGTTATCATATCGGTTGGATTTCAGCGAACCAGCAGAAGCGAAGTGCCTTTGTGCGAGTACGTTGCCATCACGACGCCTCCGCTTCGTCCGCCTCGGGCTCGCTGTTTTCGCCCAGATCCTCCTCCAACTGCGCCCCCTTCGCCGCCTTCCTCTCGCGCCGAATCATCTCTTTCTCATACGCAGCCCGAGCTTCCCCCGCGTTACCCCTCAAATACTCTTTCCGAGCCGCCCCAGCCCCCTCCTCCTCGATGGTGAACTCCGCCCGAATCTCATCCTGCAGCCTCAGCTCCCAAGCGTTCGCTTTCGCCGGGTGATACTTCCAAAAGCACCCATACGCGACGGCTAAGCTGGGGTCTTTCCTGCACTTATCTTCAACGCGCGTCGGGAAATACCGTCTCGTCAGGTGGGCCCAGCCATAGTCTTTTTTGCCGGCGCAATCGCAGAGTTGTTTCCACCATTTCTTGGGGTCGTTCCATTGGGGCGCGAGGAGCGGCCAGAGGGCGGCGATGTTGATCATGACGCCGTCGTCGAGGTCCATGTGGAAGGGGGCATCGATTTTGGGGTGCTGCTTGTTGACTTCGGGGGCGAGGTCGGGCGCGCCGCGTTCCGCGCATTGGCTGACGGCGGTGATGAAATCCGCGAGTTCGTCGCGCAGGCGCTTTATGCAAAATGGTATCGATTTGGTGAGTACCGATTTGTGTTCTCTAGAGGACCCGAGCCGAGCACACAAGACATTGAGGGCTCTCTTGACGTTCTCCTGCTCCTCGGGAGTCAAATCACTGGAACGCCGGGTCTTCGGTGCCGGTATCTGTAGCAGCGCCGGAGCCAGTATCAGTGCCTGAATCGGTGCCCGATGAAATAGGTACCGAATCAGGCACTGATTCCGGAACAGAATCCGAACTCAACCCGCCGTGATGCGACGTGCTCGTGCCGTCACAACAAAAACTCTGAGAAAATTGGTGGAGGCGATTGCAACCAATTCGAACCGCGTCCGAGATCGAGTTGAAGTTCGTCGTGTTCACGCAGGAGCAGTTCGAGTTTCAGCGCATTGGCAGCGAGGCTCGCGTCATGCGGCGGTTGGGGATGAGTCTTCGAGCGATTGGCGCAGAATTGGGGGTTGACGAGAAAACCGTGAGGAAGGCGTTGAAGGTGGGGTGAGGCGAGTCCAAGAGTTGACCGGCTTGCTACCTGATAGGTCTTGCCAAGACTTCGGCTGTCACGCCCCTTGCACGCCCGGGGCAGTTTTGGGCCCCAGGGCAACGGGCGCGCCAGCCGGAGGTTGTGGCTACCGGTTGCGGCGGAGTCGGTGGGAGAGGGAAGTTGGGTGCATCTCGCGCGACGGACAGACGCTAGAAAACTCAATCACGCTTCTTCCAGTTGCGGATAGCGTTCTCGTCCCGCCAAGCCCGAGCCGTAACAACCCTACGTCAGCCGGAGGGGGCTAGCAGATGCTCCCGCCGATAGAACTGGCGGAATGCCAAGTATCCGCGACACAGGCCTGTCGGTCGTAATGTATTGACAATGTCAACGTGTTACGTGTAAAGTTAATGTCTGAATTGACAATGTCAGTAAGTGGGGTAACAATCAAGTTCATGGACGGAGACTTCTTCAGCAAGATTTCGCGGCCAGGGCGCGACACCGCTGAAGCAGCATTGAGCGCGCTCGCTGGCGGGGCGTGGGATCCGTTTCTTGCCGAGAACTTGATGGACAAGATAGTTGCGGCGAATGGGACCAGGATGATCACTCCGCGATACAGCTACACGATCGATTCTGTTGGACAGATCATTGAACGAGTTGGCGGTGATGTGACAAAAAGTGTTGTACGAAACGGGCGTTGGCGGCCTGAATATCCCATTCTCTCCGGCGCAAGTGGCAAGCCAAGGAACGCGGGCCATGCATCCGCTCACGCTCTCCTTAGTGAATGACTTGCTGAGCGTTGTTCTGCCTCACCGCGTGCGCGTCGTGATGCCGTTCTTCTTCTTCACTAAGGCTGGTCTATGTCGAAAAGTAGGTCCGCGACTGTCACAACTGGTCTCTGTAGCAATGTCCTGTGACGAGGGCGAAGGGCACAAGCCAGATTCAATGCAGCACTGTGGCGTTTGCACGTCTTGCCTGTTTCACCGTATCGCAATACACGGTGCTGGCCAAGGACCCGACCGTACCAGCTATCGCGACGCACCAAGTAGACAGCATGGGGAGTATGAAATTCGAGCATTTGCGTACCAAGCTGCCGAATTGGCCAAGTGCAAACAATTTAGCGACTTGCTGGCAATTGATGCGAACGTCCAGTATGCATCGTCGGTTCCGATGGAGGAAAAACTGCCCCCCGCCGATATCCGAGATGGAGTCATGAATTTGTATCGCGCCTATGCGAAGGAAGTATCCGCTTACCTGGACACGTCCAGGCCGCTACTTCGCGAACCCGAAAAGCACCCAAAGGAGCGTAGCCGTGATCTCTTCTCAGCAATTGGGTGAGCGACTCGCTGACGCTAGAAAGCGCGCAAAGCTAACGCAGGCACAAGTCGCGGAACGGCTATCCGTTGCTCGGACCACCTTGGTTGCGATCGAGAAAGGCGAACGTCGTCCATCGAACTCCGAGCTCTTGACGCTAAGCGAAATCCTGTTCGTGAGTGTTAATGAGCTCCTGCGTGAAGCCTACGTTCGCGCAGAGGTTTCCCCTCGATTTCGAATGTTCGGCGCAGAAAAGGGATCGTCCGAGATTGGAGATGCCGTGGAAAGGCTTCGTAACCTCGGGGGTCGTTATGTCGCTCTTGAACGTATTCACGAGTTGCGGCGAATGCGTGCACCTCTCGAAGCACTACAAACGTATCGAGTTGACCCTGGAGCGCCAGATGGCGTTGATGCGCAGTTGCTTGGCGAGGACGCAGCGCGTACAGTGCGAGGAATGTTGGGGCTGGGTGACGAACCGGTTGCTAATCTTCACACCCGTCTGGAGTCAGAAGCAGGTTTTCGGATTTTCTGCCTGGAACAACTTCCCCCAAAGTTGTCCGCGTTCTTGATATGGAGCGACGAGTTGGGCGCCTGTGTTGGTGTGAATGCGGCCCATCCACCTGAACGACAACGTTGGTCCCTCGCGCATGAGCTCGGACACTTCCTACGAGATCGGGAGGAGGGCGATGTGCTGGACACCGGCGCTTCCATGAAAGCTCCGACCGAGGTATTCCCGGAAAGTTTCACTCGCGAGTTCTTGATGCCATCCGCGGGCGTGCAGAAGCGCTTCACGGAACACTGCCGTTCTGGAAAGTTCACACCAGTAGATCTTGCCGGACTTGCCCGTGGATTTGAGGTCTCATTCCAGGCAATGGCACTTCGGCTGGAAGAGCTTCGACTTCTGCCCCGCGGAACGTATGAAAAAATCCGCCAGAATAAGTTGAGTCCAAGGGAGCTCGCAAAGACTCACATAGCATCTTTGGGTTCTGCCCTTCGCGGCTTCCCAGAGAGATATATTGATCTAGCCGTATCTGCCTATGAGCAAGAGCTTCTTAGCGAAAGCGAATTTGCAGAATATCTTGACACTGATGTTGCGAGTGCGCGCGAGATATATTTGTCTCGGCAACAGATTCCCGTCGAAGATGGAATGCAACTTCCGGTGGACTTCTCCGGAGCAGATCTCCGAACCGCATGAGCAAGACTGATGGCAACGAATCCAGCGGTTGCTGACGCTTGTTGTACACTGAATCTTCTTGCGACAGGACGCGAGCAGGAGATCCTTGAGGCATTGGGGATGACGATAATTGTCCCTGAGCGAGTTCGAGCCGAGATTCGATTTCTCTGGACGGCGCCAGACGAGAACAATGTGCGCCACCGTGTGCCGGTGGACATCGAGAGCCTTCTAACGTCTGGGCTGTTCGAGATAATGCAACTGGCCAACGACCAATATGTCGATGCGTTCGTGGAAGCTGCGGCGCTTATCACAGACTCTGACGCTTCCTGCATTGCGCTGGCAGGCGTATCCGGGTCGCCTTTGATTAGTGACGACGGCAAAGAACGACGAATAGCAAGAAGTCTCTTCCCCAATATCAGGCTGATTTCTACCTTGGAGCTCTTGAACAATGCTTCGACAGCTCTCTCGTGGGATCAGAACACGTTGGTTGAAGTTGCGACATCGCTTCGTTGGCGCGGCAATTTTGCGGCGCCTAGGAAGGATCCACTAGCGCAATGGTACACTAACCTCCTGCGCAACACGAATCGTACGGCGCGATGATGATGAACAACTTTCACGTTGCTTCATGCAACCTACAAAGCTTTGAAGCCATTGTGTGCGCTGCAATAAGCCATGGTGCTGGCTGCGCGCTCCCGAGGGCGACAGGTAAGTCCGCCAATATTGCCGATAGGACAGGTGGGCCAAGCCGGCGGACGGCGGATCTCGACAGCGTTTCTTCCCACCCGCACGGAAGTCGCCACATCAAAACCCGTACTTCTGCCTCCGCAGCTCGAATGCCCGGTGGCCACCTTCGAGCACCTCTTCGACGAGTTTGAGGGTAGCCTGGGTTCCCCGTTGTTGGATGAGCATCGCCAAAACAGACCCCCAATCTCCCAGTGTGCGTGGTGCGCTCCCTTGCGCACAAGTGGTTTGGAAATGATCTCCAGCTTAGTACCGGAAAATGTCGTCGGTCTGATCATTCAGGAGGATGTTCAAGAACAGATGAAGGCTGTACCTGAACGTGGTGTACGGAGTGACGAAGATTCGGAGATCCTTCTGGTCCCAGAAACGGGTCGCATTCCAGGGAATGGCGGCATCCGCGATGTGCGCCTTGTAGTTGTCGGCAGGACGCGTAACAATATCGAAAATCGGGGCAGCATTCGAGGTGTCCCAGCCTTGCCGAGTGAAGTAGTCAAGCGCACTAAGATTCTCGTAACGCCAGTGGAAGTGCGCGTTGCCATTCCTAAGCGTCCTCCAAATATCCTTTAGGCGGCTAGGCACGGCGTCTTGCACAGGAACTCTTCGGAGCGAGCGAGTGCCACTAGGGGAGTCCCAAAACTCACCTCCCTCTCGGAAAATACGCCGGAATTCATCCTCCAGTCTCGGGTCAGCCGTACCTGCTCGCCGATGCACGTCGTGACGGCGTAGGGCGACTCATGGTATTTACCGCGTATGCGGCGGGGACCGCGTAGGCCACTCTTTGCGATGGGGCCCGTCGGCAGATTTCGACGAGGGGGCAGGCCGGGCTTGCTTAGGACGCGGAGCGAAGGAACTCGGTTACCTCGAGCAGGTTCGCCTGGGCTCTTGCCGTGACCGCATCAATGCACTCATGGGGCAGTGGAATCGTCTGGCCGTCAAGGGCAGCGTTGACTGCGACCTGCATGTAAGCGTGCGCATCGACGCCACAGAGCTTTGTAGTTTCCAGGATGGTGTAGAGCTGGGCCGCAACTTCGGTTCCGCGTACCGATCGCGAGCCGTAGTGATTCTTGCGACCGAGGACGGGGTCGCGATTTGCACGTTCCGTGATGTTATTCGAAAGCGGAATCTTGGCGTCATCCAGAAAACGCAGCAGGCCACTCCAGTGATTGGTCATATATGCGATGGCTTTGGCGAGACCGCTTTCGGGTAGCGTCTCTACGTCCTTCGCCCACTGCTCGATCTCGGCAATGATAAAACGCGATTGCGTATCGCGCAAACGTGCGCGCTCAACCAAAGCATCGTCATCGTCGCCAGGGGCGCAGCTGTCGATCTCGAAAAGCTTGTCGATTAGGCCAATGACCTTCTCGGTATCTTTGGGGAAGAATTCCTCAATGTCCTTGTATTTGCGGCGCGTATGCGCCCAGCAGAATGCCAGAGAAATATTGTGTGTCTGACCTGCCAGTGACTCGTACACGATATAGCCATCACAGATGATCGTGCCTTGGTATTGGCCCAGCAACTTCTGTGCGGCTTGCAACCCACGGCCGTCTTGGATCTCGTAGTAGACGGCTTTCGGGACAGCTAGCGTCCAAACTTGCCAGGACTTGTTCTTGTCGTGCTTGATGCGTTCCTTCTCGCTCATCATGCGCCACTTGGTTTCGTCGGCGCCAACGACTGAATGCGCAAGAACGAATTCAAGGATCTGCTGGTAGACTGGGTACAGGAGCGCAGACAGCTTGTTCAGCTGATCCCAGAGGGTCTGCGTGTCAATCTCGAGTCCCTCGGCCTTCATCTGCCGTACCTGGCGGGCAAGCGGCATGTGATACAAGTACTTGTCGATCGCGACCTCGAGAGCAAACCCGATCGAGTACCTCGCACCTGGGAACAGCTTACGTGGCGTGGGCGCTGTCTTGACACAGCAGCCATTCGGACATCGCGCCTTGTGTTGTTGGTGCTCGACCATTACGAAGGCACGACGAATGACATGCACTTCGCGGCTCGAGTCATGCTGGCCTTCCCAATCCTCAAGCTGTTTGCCACACAGGTGACAGGTCTTGTCAGCATCAGCGACAGAATGCTTACGAATCACCAGGGGCAACTTCGGCTGCTTGCGTCTGGGATGTGTTTTTCTCGGCGGTTTCTCTTGATCGGATTTCTTGTCGTTGTCCGACGCATCCGGATCCCCCGAGGTTCCATCACCATCACCTTGACCGTCAGTTTGCTCCTCGCCGCGATGGGTGCGCTCACTTCTGGGGCCGAAGGTCATCTTCTGCAACTTCGCAAGATGCTGCTCAATCGCTTCGAGTTTCAGCTGAACTTCGAGGCTTGGGTTTTCGGACTTGCGAAGCTCCGCAAGCTCACTCGTTAGGGCAACAATCTCTTGGACCAGACGACGATTCTCGTGCTCTAGCAGGCGCACGGCTTGCTGCAGCAAGGGAATGTCTGTTTCTCGTGAGATGTCGCGCGCCACGGTGATGCGTGCGTTTATTCGATATGCAGATCGCATTGTCGAGGTAATTCGATCTGCCCAATAAAAAACGATCGCACCTCTGACTACCTTTGTAGTGCCGATGCGATCGTTTTCAGTGTGACTAGTTTTGCTGCAGTATCTTCGAGCTAGCGAAACACAACTTGCCGATCCGAGTAACCGACTCGACGCGGACTCAATGGCATTCGTCCTACCAGGTCCGCGCCCTCGAGCAGCAATTGCAGCTCGGACTCGGTCAATTCGGACTGCCCCTTCCAGGGTGCAGCGAAATGACCCATTTCAAGCCGCTTCGCAAAGACGCATAGGCCCGTCCCATCGAAGTACAGCACCTTGGCGCGTTTGAGCGTCCTGCCCACGAACAAATAGAGATCGCCCGAAAGGCTATCTCGATCCATGGCACCCGTGACAATGGCGGCAAGAGAGTCGTACTGCTTGCGCATGTCACAGGGCTGCTGATACGCGAACACGCGCCGACTGCGACTCGGCGTCAGCATCCAAGGCTCCGGCACAGCTCGACCAATTCAGAAACGGTCAATCCAATTATCGCAACGGCCGCATTGCTGCGACCGATGGGCGCTCGCGGGCTTGTGCTGCTCGACTCCTCCACGGTCGCCCTGGCCGTGTGGACCATCGCGACCTGACGAAATGCGTTCGGCCTACTCCTGCGACCACACCACCGTATTAGCGATGCGGGGCCAATTCCCAAATCGGAAATCAACTGTGACTCCGACATGCCTCGCGACCGTGCAGCCAATACGTACTCGGACACCGCTCGTTTCAACTCCCCGGAAAATCTAGGCCTTCTTTGGCCAGCTTGAGCCCGTCGCTCTCGATCAATGCACGCACCCAATTCCTTTGCGCTCTTCATGATTCCCTTGGGCAACAGAGCATGGGGCTCTGCGCGAGGATCAGGCTGCCGGAACTAGGCCGCCGCGGTTAGACGGGCGAGGGCGAGCATGTACGGTCAGCCGCAAAGAATCGGGCGAAGTCAACCTTTGATTCCTTGAACAATTCGTATACCTCAGAGAAAAGTGACCAAAGTACCGTGAGGTCCGAGATCATCGACTCGTCGGAATATGTAAAAACCGGGCCAGCTGCGTTGCGACTAGTCTGTGTCGAGCGAATACAGGCGGCGTTTGGTGTGAACCTGAAATATGCATCGAACTTCCGTTTGACCACGGATGACACTATGGTTTGCAAGTCTTTTGGCAAAGCAGTGAATGCGGGGGACGCCACAAGCCGATCATAAATAGAGTGTAACGGCGTGTCAATGCATGAGTGAGTCCGCGGCAATTTTGCTACCGCTTCCCCTCAAGCAACCGCACAAGAGTGCCAATAATGCGATTCACCCGGTGAATCATCACGCTATCCAGCGCGTGAACATACCCAAACGCATGCGCCACTTCGAGGCATGAAAAACTCTCCCGCATGGATCCAAGCGCCGAGTGATAGCGAGCAGTGCGAAGCTCCCCGCGCGAGTACATGCCCTCCGCTAAATTCAAAGCCACACTACTTGAAGCGCGGCGCAGCTGCCGCCCCAGATCACGGTCACGGCGCACAATTTGAGCCAGCAAGGGCCGCAGCGCGCTGATGAATTCAATGACAACCGGATAAACATTGAGCATCGAGTGCCTCCTTGAAAAAACAGCCACCCAACGCCAGCGCGCGCAGGGCGGGTCAAGGCTGCGCAGCACCGCGCGAAGCGCGGCAAGCTGGCCAAAGCCAGCGCAGGCCTTGAGGCGCCCGAGCACGCTGGCAGAATCAGAAACGACGAGGAGAGTCGAGTCGTTACTCGACTATGAGCCGTGAATTGGGATCAGCGTGCAGGGAGCAAGTGGGTAGGGTTGGGAACGGCCTCACTTATCCGGCAAGAAGCGTTCGGAATCAAGCAGTATTGCGTTGAGCTTCTTATCCATTGACCAGACTTGCGCATTTACGTGGCGCGCCGCTACGATGATCGCCGCGTCGATCAGGCCAACACCCTTTTGTGAGTACCGTTCTACACTGGACAGCTTTCCGGCCCGCAGCAACAGGCGGGGGATTTCCGCCTTCGGTAGCACCTCCCAGAACTGTTCCAGAAGCTTACGCTCCCGGTCATCGCGTGCGCCCTGAAGGAGTTCAGCGAACACGCATTCAAGGGCTAGCACTTGCCCCTGCTCGATCAGTGGCAACAGCGCCGCGTGGTAATCTTCCTTGCCCCGGAAGAATTCGATCCATACGGAAGTGTCTGCAATCAGCATCAACGCCGGTTCAATTCGCGCAAAGTGCCCTGTCGAGCGGGTTTCGTAAATGTTAGCGGATTTTTCCGCACGCCCCGCGCGAGCGCCACGGCCCTCTTGTTTTTGGTCCAATCTTCGAGAGCTGTCCTCAAAGAATCAGTCAGAGTCTTGCCACGCGCCAGCTGCCGCACGTCGGCCACGAGCTCGTCGGGGAGAATAGCGGTGACTTTCATCGTACGAACTATACGATACATCATCGTATGGATCAATCGAAGGCCGTTCGGCTACCGTGTTCGCGCACCGCCCAACGCACTCCCCACCCCCCCCCACCCAACACGCGCCCCGCTGACCCTGCACTCTGCACGCTGACCTCAGAGCTCAATCAACGTGCGAGTGCCGCAAAAACCAAAATCATCTTCGGTGGACGCGATTGCAACCAATTCGAACCGTCTCCCGGGTCGAATTGGAGTTCGTGGTGTTCACCCAGGAGGTGTTTCAATACCAGAGAATCGGCCCCGAGGCGGATACAATGAGACGGCTGGGGATGAGTTTCAGGGCGATCGGGGCCGCGTTGGGCGTTGATGAGAAGCAGGTTCGGAAGGCATTGCGGTCCCGCGGGCCGCGAGGTTGAGAATTGCCCGGCCTGTAATCTGACGCGCCTTGCCGAGATTTGGGCTGTCGCGCCCCTTGCAGCGCGGGGCGGTTGGGGGCCCCGCCGGCAACGGGCGGGCCAGCCCTGGTTGTGGCGACGCGTTGGGTGGTGGCGTCGATTCCGTCGTGGACGTCGCATGGGCGGTTAGGAATACTTCACCTCGTAAGTCGCTCCGCAGTTTCTGGATAAGGCCATGACAGAGCAAATTGCGCTTTCTGCGAACACGCGTTTCTTTGATGTCAGTACGGACTCGGGCGACCCACTGCTGCTGTGGGTGAGCACTTGCCCAGAAATTGAGTGCATGTGCCGCGGAGCCACGATTGTTGCTGCGCATCGACGAGCCGAACTGTTGATGAGAGTGAACGTGGTTTCAGATGCTCTTCATCGCAGCAAGGATGCCGATGAATTCAGGGAAAAGGCGGGCAGGGATACGTTGGTATTCGAATTGGACATTGAGACTGCAGTGCCCATGCGTGTATTTGACGAGTCCCCACTTACCGATGACCGGCTCCTCGCAGTGGCCGAGCACATTGATGGCGAGCTGCTCGAGCAGTTCGGAGTGCTGTGGCAACAGGGAAAGGGCCGGGTGAGCCCGGAAGTCGAGGCGATGCGTGCTGTGAGCAGCATTGACTGGGCCCCTGGAGGACTGGTGGCGTGGCAGGACGCCTTTCGTGCGGTACGTCGCGACATCTACATCCAAGACGAGCGAACCTTTGAAGCCGAAGAATTCTACTGTGTTGCGCCCGACTGCGATTGCAGAGAAGTTGTCGTCGAGATCTATGAAATGACTGCACTAACCGACTTACTCGCCTGCGTTGTAACGATTGACGCGGCTGGTGTGGGTCGTATCTCACAATCCCCGAGGGGGCGAAAACTTGGTGAGTTGCTCTGGTCTCGATTTTGCCAGCGACACAAACGTTATCGGGCGCGCTTCGATGCAAGATATCCAAAGATGAAGGCATACGGCGAGGCGCTGCTCGCTCACTATGCGACTCAGCACAAACCCCAAAAGTGGGTGCCTACTTCAAGAAAAAAGAAACGGCGCTAAGATCCGGGCGACCTCTCGCCGTCCACTCGGCGGCGGTTGGCTCGATTCGGTCGATCAGACATTCTTTGTCACATCGGCGCGGAAAGTCCGAACGATCTCACTTGGCTCCCGCAAGACTTTGCGTCAGTGTCTCGCCATGCGCAGAACCGAACAACACCCCGGTATCGCATCGAGTTCAAGCGGTTCCGATAACGTTACGGAAGCACTTGCCGCATTAACCTTCGACGAGCTGCGGCAGTTCGCGGTCGATGCGTTTGCGCGGCTTGAGGCGGGACCACGCGCTGCGCTCGAGGACATGTTGCTTCAGCGTGCCGTTCGTGGGGACTCGGGTTGGAAGCCTTTGCCGCCCAGGCAGGGGTTCGTCGAGGAAGCGAAGCGATTCGCGAACGCAGCTCGTCATGTGGGGCAGGCGGAGGCAGCGGACGTAGACGACTACCTCCGCCAAGCCATCACGGCCTCGCTTGCGGGCGGGCACGCCGAGGCGCGCGCGGTTTTCGAGGCTTTGTTCGAGCCGATTGGCAACTGTGACATCTTCCTCGGACAGGACGAGATGGTAGACGAAGTGCTAACGGTCGATCTCCACGAGTGTATTTGCCATTACTTGGCCGCCGTGTTCGTCACGACGCCGATCGCAGAGCGCGTAGATGCCGTGCTTAGAGCCATCGCGACCGCACATGAATTATCGTACATTGACGATCCAATCGAGGACGTGACGACGGCGCTTGGTCAGGCGCCGCCCGATCTCGACGCGTTCTTGTCTGTCTGGATTGAGCGGCTCGAACGCGACGCTACCGTCTCGGGTGATTTCGAGTCAGCGCAGGAGCGTTGGCTGCGTGCAGCCGTCGGGCGTCGCGATGGCGTTACTGGTCTCGAGCGACTCGCGCGCTCATCGAAGCGGGCCGAGGCAGCACGGGCTTGGTGCAATGCATTCGTCGCGGCGGGCGCATGGGACAAAGCACTGTTGGCCTATGAAACATCCGCATCCTTTGTGAAGGAAACCTACTCGCGAGGTGATTTCCTCGACGGCGCGGCGCTGGCCGCTCAGATGCTGGGTCGGAAGGACTTGGCGACGAGGATCAAAGCCGCCTGGCTCGGTGCGCCCTCGCTACTTCGCGTGACACGCTGGCTGCTCGCGGGAGAGCCCTCGCCGAGCGCGATTCGAAAGCGCGCATCGACGGCGTTATTAGAGAGTCCCACTAAGGCGCCACGAATCGTCGGTTTTCTGCAGATCCTCGCCGGTGACATTCGAGGTGCCGCTCAGCATCTCGCGAAGTGCGACGGGCTAGGGTGGTCGAGCCGCGATCATGCGGGGCACGTCCTATTTCCGACGTTCGCGTGGCTTCTCGGTGGCGCACCGGTAGGTACGGTTCGCGAGGGTCTTGCTTTGGCCCTGCATCGACCTCTTTGCGGCGAATTCGAGTACGCAACGGATTTCTGTGGCGCGTCGAGCCTCGAGGCGGTGCCCAGGCTCAAGAACCCAGCGATAGTCGAAATCATGCAACGCGCCGATGCGGCTGCGCGGATGTCGGGTGACGATCGTGCGGTGATGCTCGACGCCATGAAAGCCGCGGCGATCCGTCGAACAGATAGCTTACTCGATAAGAGACGGCGTCGTCACTACGAACATGCGGCGACGCTGGTCGCGTGCTGCGTTGAGTTCGAGGGCAGTAGCGGGACGCAAGTTTCGACGTCGGACTGGGCGGAAAGGCTTCGCGCACGCACGTCACGCTTTCCCGCTTTTCAAGAAGAGCTGCGCGCGGCATTGGCCCAGGCACAGCGCGGAACTGCAATGGCATAGCTGACCGAAGTCACCGCGTCCGTTGTTGACTCGTGGCCGCAGCTCAGCCCCTTGCATCGCAGGGCGGTCATGAGTAATAACGATGCATGGCGACGGCCAATAACGACTGGTGCCGGACTCTCGGAATCGAAGTACCGCGGCTCGAAGCCGTGCGGGATCATTCAGAAGCGATACCCTATTCGCTACTCTTGGTCGCACTCTTGGAAAGTGGCGAGGCGATGACCCTGGACGAAGTGGCACAGCGCTTCGAGCAAGCCGGAATCACAGACCAGGCGAGTGCCCTTTTTTCATTGAAGCGTTGTCGCCCCGACAGAGCCCCGGTGTATCGAGTTGGAGACCAATACCATCTCGATCCTCATAGCGATGATCTCGATCTTTGGGTGTTTCGACTTGGCCTTCGCGAGGCGAGGGTTCCAGCCCTTCGAGTTGTCAAATCACCGTCGGAACCGATACCCTCGGCCAACACATCGCTCAAAATCGAGGAGCTCGACGAGGCCTGGAAGAATGCGAGCCTCCAATCGGGTTGGTCCGCGCAGCGCCTCGTGCTAGCCGTTCTCGACGCCCACCAAAGGCCAATGCAACCGAGCGAGGTTGTAGCCTTCGTGGCGGCTCGCACGAAATGGCATCGTCTGGACGAGGCCTCCGCAAAGTTCAAACACAGAGGCTCTCCCATTGCCGTCCTCGATGATGGGCGATGGGCGGTTTCATCTTCGGCGGGAGACACCATGGCAAGCGCCCGCAGTATGGTGCGTGAGCGTCTGCAGGCAGCACGAAGCTACGCCGCCACGCGTCCGGATCCGGCCGTCATGGAGGCAAGCCGCAAAGCGGCCGAGCGACAGCGCGACGCACGTCGCGCCCAGCTTGCGAAACTCAAGCGGGCACTGCTCACCGCGTATCCCGCGAAACGGCCTCAGGTAGTTGCCTTGGTGGACATCGGCGAGCATAGCGTCCAAATATTCATGGGCGACGAATTCTCGGGTTTGCACGAGCGCCTCGCAGACTTTGACTACATCGGAGCGGTCGACGTGCGGGCGCTGTTGCGCGCACTAGACTTCGATCCTGGCGAGCGCCGCCTCGCCGAAATGGGGCCTGCGCAGAAGACCAAAAAACTCAATCGCGCTGGACGAACTCTCAAGATCACGACGGCGCTCCTCGTGCAGGGATCTTGCGGAATTTCTCGACCCTTCGGAGACGAATCGAAGCTCGCACAGTACTTGGCAACAGGCGCGCTAAGCAAATTGCGCGCGCGGATCGAGTCGGATGCGAAGTCGCTATACGCCCTTTACGAGTATGGCCGCCTGCACGGCTGCTTGCGCCTTCGCTGGGGCTTTCTCGACGAATTCCTCGAGGCTCCCTGGGTGCATCGCGACGAGCGCGGGCTCTACGAACTGATGCAGACTGCCCTTCAGAGCAACTGCCTCCTTGAAGTTGTCGTTGGTAACTCGCCCGGTTGGAGTGATCCCTGGTCACGAGCGCAACTCGCCCGGGTAGTCCGGGGTGAATCGCAATGGCGTTGCACACTCGTCGATGAGGCTGGCTGCGTGATTGACGAGAGTGAAGTTCAGCGGGCACGGGTTGCTAGGATGCAAGCGTAGGCTGAAGATATTGTCTTGCGCCTTTGTCGAGGAGCGAGCGATGGGTGGGATTGACTGAGTCATCGTCACTCATGATCCCTTCCTGTTCGGCGACTTGGGCTTTCCGGACGAACGCGGCTTGGCCTCAAGGACCTTTGCGGTCGCCTCTAGATCTTCGATGTAGCGCACCGAAGCCGCGTTTTCTTCTTGCAGCCGTCGGCGCTCGGCGAAAGCTTCATATTGCTCGGTGGACCAATCGAGCGCCTCTTCGTGCGTCACTGAGCCAGCACTTCCGAGCACTGGAAGTTCTGTGTCGCGCAGGAACTTGTCGAGGGAGGTCTCCCAGTCGGTCATCTTGATGTCTCTGCGACGTTGTGCACGAAATTCGGCCTGATCCAGGAACATCACTACAATGCGATTGAGAGTATCGATCTCATTGACATCGAGATAATTCTTGGCGGTGCCAACGTCTCGTTTGAGCACTCGCCCACCGGTCCAACTCGTGAGGCCCATGTTTGGCTTCTCCGCATTGGCTCGGCGCCGGACAATCTCGGCTGCGGTTAGCCCGGTTGCGGCGTAGTGCATCTTGTTTTGCACCGTCGCAAAGAATCGCACGGTCTCCTGATCGGATTCGTCGTAGTCTGAAGCCAGCGAGAAGATATCGCGGATACGTTGATACACGCGCCGCTCGCTCGCGCGGATCTCACGAATGCGCGAGAGCAGTTCATCGAAGTAGTCTGTGGCGCGGTCGGCCCGCTTCAGACGCTCATCATCGAGCACGAACCCTTTAACTATGTATTCTTTCAGCTTGTCGGCAGCCCATTGCCGGAACCGCACAGCGACGCTGCTACGGACCCGAAACCCGAGGGCCAGCACCATGTCCAGATTGAAAAGCTCGACGTCTCTCGATACTTCGCGGCCGCCCTCTAGTTGAACTGTTCGGAATCGCCGAACAGTTGCTCCCGGCTCGAGTTCCCCATCATCGAAAATATGCTTGATATGCTCGCTGATAGTGCCCTTGGCTTTGCCAAACAGGTCCGTGAGCTGCTTCTGGCTCAGCCAAACCGTTTGCTTCTCGAGCCGAACATCGAGCCTGGTGCGGCCGTCCTCGCTCCGATAGATAAGGATCTGGCCGCCGGGCGTTGGGGTGTTGAGTAAGCCCGCCTCGGTCGCTGACGACGGAGCTCCGCGCTCGATTGCAGGTTTCACGTGCGAAGCTCGCCTGGCCCCAGTCTTTGGAGACTTTTTCTTGGATGTTTTGGTCGTCACGGAAGCGCCTCGTTACGGTCGGTTCCCGAATAGCCACTGGTTGTATCATATTGCTCGCCGGAACAAACGAGCCTTGTCGGGAGGTGGAGGAACTGGCTTGCGCTTTTGTGTATTGGTGTGCACGCGACTCAATTAGTCAACCTGACCGCGGGACTTTGGTGGCCCCGTCCGCAACGGGCGGGCCAGCCTTGGAGGACGATTGTGCAAGCACGCCCTGCACAAAATGAGTGTCCGACCAGCACTGGTGATTGCGCATATTGCGCCCGAGATCGGCTTCTGAGTCCTCCTGCAATATTGAATGGCGAGCGACGCCCTCTTTGGCCGCGGACTCACGTGGTCATTGCATAGTTGTCTTAGACGGCGATTCTCCACGAGGCTCCTGGAGTTTTTCCCCTAACGACCCGCTCGAAGATAAGCTCAGCGCCACTCGCTGTCGTTGCACTGGCCGTTGGCCACCGCGCAGCGACGCCTTTCGAAGTCCTTTTCTTTAAGGCTTGGTCGTCACGTACAAGAGCTATTGGCGTGGTTCGCGTGTCGGGATGGGCGACGCGCTCTGTATCAGCAACCCAGCAACGGGCATTGAGTAACCCCTAGTCCGCGTGCCGAATCAACAATGAATCCCGACCCTCATTGCTACGAACAAGGTTCGAATTCATTTCATTGGTGGAGGCGCCGGGAATCGAACACTGACGGAGCCGATTGGCCATCGTCTCGAAATGCTTCGACAAAGTCATTGTCCGGCATGTTTTCTGCCCCTTCGTTAGGTTGCGTGAGCCAACCGGGACCAACCTGAACTAACCCAAGCTAACGCGCTCTATGCCCACGTCATGCCCAACGTTGGCAGGCACGGTAATGCCCTAACGTCGGTGTGCGTCGTGGCGGCCTACGTGGCTGTTGCGCTCATCACTCGCGCGGCGGGGTCCGATGGATAGGCGTCTCGACCGCAGAGGCGAGACCCTTCCGGAGCCAAATGGGTATTGCTGCTCCGTACGGACCATTAGGGATGTCCCGCCTGGGATTGCGCTGGTTGGTAGCTGAAACAGCCATCGTACATCGAGACAGGCGGAAAACACTTTCCAACTGGATCACGGAAGGCAGTCCGATCAGCAACAACAAATCGACGGGTGCCGACCGTGATGCGTTCGCTCGTCGAAAATCCTCGAAAAATGTAATTTTGATACGGAAAAGTGCCACGTAAATAATGGTTGCTGTCCAACCATTACGTGCACATAACGGACCCACAAGGAGGCCAACATGATTCGGGATAAGGATATTCACCTCGCCGTCACCGGCGATGAATTGGCCAATATTAAGGCATTTGCTGCCGCTCAGGGGTTGACGGTATCCGACGCGGTTCGTTTGACAATGCGCGAAAAGGTGCGGAAAAAGCTACACCAAGAGCAGAACGGAGAAATGGAGCCATGAACTTAAGAGGACCCGCTAAGATCTACATTTATTCGCCTGATCCGGGCTCAGAAGGAGAGTCGTATTTTGCATTTCGTGACAACGACGATGTCAAACATGATTTTCCGACTCTCGATGCAGCAGTTCGGGGCGCGCAAGCGCTCGGGTTCAAAGACTACGTCTACAAGGGATCGTTGTGGAAGATCTCAAAGCGCTAGTCCGATGGGCAGAAAGAAGCAAAGCAGGTCAGGTTGCAGCCTGGCCTGCTGCGAACTCAAAACTGAAATTCCAGCCAAGGAAACATCGTAATTATGAACGCAGAATTCGTTACACCGAACCGAAACAAGCAGCCACCGAACTTCAATGACCACGCCGCAGTACATCGGCTTTTGCGGTGCATCTACGAGCGCGATTGTGATACTTGCGGCGGTAAGCGCTTCGTCCAAACGGACGGAAAGGTTAACACCTGCCGGTGTCTCCGGATGCACCGGGCGCGAACGGAGATTTACATCGAAACAGGGGCGTTGCCGCTGAACATCAACTGGGATCGAATCGACCGAGAGATAATCGCCGACTGCAAGGGGATCGTGGGCGAGACAAGTTTGGGACAGGCGAGTAGGCGATAGTAGCGAGCGGCCTACTCCGCGCCAGCAGGGTAGGCCGTTTCACCTTCACCAGTGGAGACACGCCCATGGTCATTACACCGGCAGCCCGTGCCCAACTTGCTTGCGAGGCCGACGCAGCCTACTCCGCAACGCTGACCGAACCCCGGTCAGCACCCTCCCAGCAGCCTACCCTGACGCCGGTGCAGCTCCGGCGGCTGACCTATGATGAACGGGCCAAGGATGAGGCTAGGGCTCGCCTTCGAGCTAGGCAGGCTCACGTCGAGGTTCCGCAGCCCACTCAGGTTGACCCGTTTGCAGAGCTTTGCGAGCGCTTCCGCGAAGAGCGGCTTAACCTCATCTTTGCTTGGGCTCAGGTCTCTACGGTTACTCGATTCGATGATCTTGTGGATCTCATGCTCAGATGGAAACGACACAAATACGAAGTCGAAAAGTACTGCACGGAGGCCGCACGCGAGGGCAGAATTTCGGTGCCACCGCTGCGGTATTTCCGAGAGAAGATCCATCCACAGGATGCCTACGAGCACTTTCAGAGAGTCTACAATGTTGCGCGGAAACGGTGCACTAAGGCGGGCCGTGCCCTTCGCTCGAAGGCAAATCGTACCCAATACGTAGAGACCGTAAAGCCTCGTAGAGCCTCACGGTCTGCCGCGGAGAGGGACGCGGCCAATGCCGTTCGAAGAGAGCAGCACTCAGCCAAAATGGCCAAGAAGACCCAAGAACGGATTAACTCTGCCAGGTTCCTATTGGATCAGCAGAAGGAACTCGCCGACGTCCTAGCTGGTAGGGTTGGCTTCCATGGACGCGATCCCGAAAAGATGCGCCAAGAGACAATTGCCTCACTAACTCACCGGATCTCCGAGATCAGGAAATCTCTTGGTAAGGCGTTCAAGAGGACAATGAAACTACTGGCGGACCAATCAAGAGCTAACTCATAGGGGTGATTGGATCGTGTCAGTACCAGGATTGAGAGGAAGCTATCTAGAGCGCCTTCGGCGCGCAGAGTGTGGGGGGGGCTCCGCCCCCTCCGCCCCCGACTGTACCGACATCGAACAACGCGCCTGTTGGCCGTATTCAGTACAGCTAAGTTTGGAATCTTACGCTCGGGAAGGGGCGGAGGGGGAACCTGGGTTCCCTCCTCCCCGCCGGAGGCGACTAGATAGGATCTTTCTCTCCAGGTACTGACACGATGGATTCGAGATCAACCTTGCGGGCGGAATGGCTACGGAGCGACACCTATCGACGCCAAGTACGTCAGCGCTGCGTCACCTCAGATTGGCATCGAATTGCGCAGTGAAAATCACCCCTACGAGCAAACTGTACCGTTAGGTGTCGCGCCTGTCGGATGAGATGGAGGGATTTGCCTCGCCGCGGCATCTGCGAGCCCTCATAGATACCACGATGGAAGCGAAACCACCGCAACCGCAATAGCAGCCCCCCTTGCCACCGTCGCTGCCGGTTTGCCTGGCGCGCTGATGACCTCGCCCTCGAACATGTCGATTGGTAAAGTGACGATGCTGGGCGTGCCATCTTCCGAGACAACCGCGCCGCGGCAGTTGACGTCGTTAAGAGCGCACTGCTTTCAACTACATGAAACCAGTGGCTAATTTGCTACGTCAAACGCATCCGCTTTGATTGCATACGCTTAGCTCACTTGTTACCGCTTACGTCACCGAGCAATCAATGGGCGGCAGCCCCGGTCGGCGATCATCTGCATAACTACCACATGCTTCTGCGTGCCAACCATGGGGCTCGTCTCCATGGTTGGGATGCGCGATCAGAGAGCGTCATGACCGGGGAAGTTGCGCGTTGCCATCGTCGTCGTCTCCGTCTTCACTGTCGTCTTCTTCACTGTCGTCATCTTCACCGTCGTCAGAGCCGCGGTCAGCAAGCTCAACCAGGGCCTCGGTTGCCGCGGAAGCAATCCGTCCGTACTGGATCGCGCAACCCGAGTCCGGATCATTTTCGGCGATCATGGTCGCGACAGCTTGTAGGACAGCCATGTCGCCTAGGTCAGCGACCATTGACTCCAGAAGTCCGAGGGCTCGTCCTACGTCCTCCCCGTACTCTCCAACGTCTTCATCGATGTCGAGCGTGTCGTCGAAGTCGTCAACTTCGTCTGGGGACGCTTCGAGAAGCTCGGTGGAATTGGGCGCCGCAAGCTCGGTGTCAACTAGCTCGTTGGTAGGCGGGAGGAGTGATGTCATTCTTGATTCTCCTTTACTTTGAGCGCACCACCGACGTGGCGCCGGTTGGCTCTCTGCGTAATCTGTGGGGATTCGGACGAACCGCAACGAGATTGTTCGTCAACAACGTCGAATTGTAAGAGCCACCTCCAGCACCATCTGGCGTCTTGCCTGGATGTGCACATGACCGACAGGCTCTACAGGACGGCGGATACGGCAAGCCATATCCAGCAAGTCACCTCGAAGTAGCAACAAGTGGTTTGGCCTTCGACGACCCCGAGGCGTGCGCGTGCTCGCGCGTACCCCCTGGTTGGTTGGTTGGTGTCAACCGGCAAAAAGGGCCGCCACCCCGCTTCTCCCAGTCATCACACCAAGCGCAACACGTGCTGCAACGGGTTCGGCAACGCTCGAACTGTTGTCAAGGCGGGCAGGCGCGACTGGCGACCATCGACAAGTTCACGATCCGCTTCAAGAAGGACCGCGACCTCGTAGGACTTGTCGAAGTGACAGGCTTGGGTTCATGTTCGCCCTTTGTTGACACGAGTCCCTTCGCCGATCTTACGTTCCAATTCGTCATCAGCACGCTTGCATCCTTGAGGTAGTTGATTCGGCCAAGGTAGCTTGAAGAATGGAGAGCTGTCACGACCAGAGCGAGCCCAAATCAAGACCCGGCATGTCGTCCGACTCGCGGTAATCGAACTTCTTTGACACCAGCGCGCGCTGATCGTCAAGCGAGACGTTCAGCCCAAGCGTGCGGACTTCATCTCCATATCCGAACCCGGACCAGTCGCGAAGGTTGCCACTCGACGATTGGCAGAACCGGAGCACATGCCGGTCGTCTTCACCAAGACCATTCGCCCAGACTTCCGGCACTTCCGCCAGGCCGTGAAGCACCAGATCCATTACCGACGTGATAGCCCAAGGCTCGTACGGAACATTGCCCCAATTGACACCTGCTGGCACGGCACCCTCGGGCCAAATCGACGCTACCGTTGCCACAAGCGGTCCGGGGAAACGCACTAAGCTAGAGATGTCTTTCGAAACCACGGCGTGAAGAGCCGATGCCGTTAGGGTGAGGCAGGGGACGCGCTGGATCTGGCTATGGAGCTGAGACAATTCAGATTGATCTGCCAAGTACAAGAGCCGATTTGCTGCATACCTGACTCGCTGTTCCCACCACCGACCGAGTAACCCTTCTGGTCGTTCTCCCGCTAATTCCGCTTCGAGCACGCGCTGTAGCTGTTGTCTGAGATCCAAGGCAGACCGAAGAAAACTATCCGGGGTGGCACGCAGAAGCTGGATAGCCGCTCTCGGATTGTCGCGAAGCGCAGAGCGAGCGAACGCAATATACCGCGAGTAGCCAGCGTCGATCATACAGCGTCGAACAGGTAGGCGTAGTCCCGAATCAGCCAATTTAGTTGCAAGCTCGCCGGCTCTGTCTGGATTAAGTGCAACCCAAAAGCACAAGTCCCTGACGAGTGCTTCAAAAGTAGCGCGCTTTTCTGATGCGTTGTGCGGCCCCCAACGTAACCAATCACTGGCTGGAACCACGTGACACTTCGCATTACTAAGAACAAGGCCAAGAGGTGAAATTCCTTCGACAACGCGAGCCTCTATCTGCTTTGCCTCTCCGGCAGGGGCCAGCACGACCAAGTCATCCACATATCTGAAGTATCGGTCGCCATACTGCTCCTCTAGAATTCGATCCAGTTCGACGAGCGCGAGGTTGCCAAAGACGTGACTCAGGGGTGGCCCGACGGCGATGCCAGTATTACCCGATGTTGCTGCCAAGTACCCTGTAGCCACACCAAGCAGATTTCGGCGAGTCGTACTGTCAACCGCACTCGAATTGAGGCGTCGCTCAAGCAAAGGTTTGGTGAACTCATGGGGAATCGAGGGGTAGAACGCCTTTATGTCAAAGCAGTGCGCGGCCAAAGAGGTATTTTCGGCAAGTCCTTGTCGAATGGCGTTGTTCCGAGCCTGATATCCCTCCCCATAGAAGACATAGCTTCGTGCGTGAAGATGCGTCGCTGGCCAGAGATAACTGAATACGCGCTTGTTGGTGGGGAGAATATCGAATCGTCGAACAACCTCTAGAGCCCAAGCTTCCGCTGCTGCTGTGGTGGGACTCGACGCGAGCATACGGCGATATTCGGGTTGGCCCGATTCCGTCGCACCCTTGAACAAGGCGAAGCCATAGTATCGCCCTCGGTTTCGAATGCCCAGTTTTCTGGGCAACACATCTTCATACCACTTGCTCTCGCGTTTCCAAACGCTCCGGTTCCGAAACATCAATCGAAGCGCCAAGTATGTTGGTCGGTGAAGCGGGCGCCAGAAATTTAGCGTTCGAATGATGTACGGCACAGGACGCGATAGCCATGGCACGATCACCGCTTCCTCACCTTCTGTGCCTCGCGAAGTTCAACATCCGTGGGGATCTCCGCCGCGGATATCGGATGGCGAAGTCGAAATTTCGAACGATATCTGGCGTTGCCACTTACCCACGAACCAACTCGCGACACAGCACTGTCGAGCACGTTCTGAAGCTTGGAATTGTCTGACGTCATTGGCTCAAGCCAGACAAGGATGGCGCGATCCTGCTCGGCATAGAACCTACCGAGCATCGACTTGAGGGCATTGGTGAACTCGTCTCGAAGGTTCTGATCTTTGAGTGCACCGGCGAAGTCCAGCACTCCGATTACATAAGAATCTGCGTCCCCCAAGGAGAACGCTTCGTTCAACAAGTTGGGCCGAATGCTCGAAGTCGAGCACGTCCCATTGTAAGGTGCGAACGTCAAGTTCGATGCCAACTCCGGCCGCTTGTTGCTGAATGGCGGAGTACCCGAGATTCGCCAGTTCCAACGCCTTCTGTGAAATGTCTCCGGCAACAATTGAAATCTTCAGAGGCAGCCGCGGAAGAACGCTGCATTCTCTAAGAGCAATGAGGGTCGAGATGATTCCGATGGAAAGAGCCCCAGCACCAGCCGGTATGTCCACCACAACGACGTGGCCATCTATCAGGGCCGCTTGGAGCGGGTGGGAAGCCGCGACGAGTTCACCGCGAGGGTCAAGAAATGCGAAACACGCCCGTGCGCCAGAATTTGCGAACCGGTATACTAGATGGTCCTCGGCTTCCTTGTCCGATGCACCGCCGATAATGCCTTTGGGGGGCTTGTTCATTGCGTCGCATTCGCGCCCGAGCGCGTGGACGCAGCTCCGATACCAGTCTGCGTAGGATTGCGGCAATTCAAGGATGGTGCCGTTCCAAAGATTCCGAATTGGAAAGGGAATGATCGACAAGCTACTGCCTCGCTTTTTCCGACGTCGATGAAGTTTGCGCGAGACTCGCCTTCATCATGATTGCACCACCCGAAACGTGGCCGCCCGAACCAAATTCAGTTCCCGACCTTGACGGGTTCTTGAGTACGAGAATTCTCCTAGTCACACGTCCCCCTCGGTTCCTAAGCCGCCCACTCCTCCGCCAACAGCTCCGCCTGCTTGAGCACCGTCTCGGTTGCCTTCTCTTGGGCGTCCGGTGGGTACTTGTACTTGCGCAGCAGCCTGCGCACCAAAGACCGTAGCCTGGCCCGTACGGTCTCTCGTAGGTTCCAGTCGATGGTGGCGTTGGCTCGGATGATGCGGGCTAGCTCTTGGGCCATCTGGGTGAGGATAGGTTCGCCCAGGAGGTCTTTGGCGCTCTGGTTGTCGGCGAGCGCGTCGTAGAAGGCTACCTCGGCTGGCGTTAGGCCTAGCTCGGTTCCTCGTTCGCGATCCTCGCGGACTCTCTTCGCCAGCTTGATGAGTTCCTCGATGACTTCGAGGGTCGTCACGGCACGGTTGCGGTAGCGGTTGAGTGCCTCATCGAGCATTTCCGAGAATGCTCGGGACTTGACCACGTTAGTGCGACTGTGGGCCTTGATTTCGCCTTCCAGGAGTTTCTTGAGTAGCTCCGCGGCGACGTTCTTGTACGGCAGTGAACGGACCTCGGCTAGGAAGTCGTCGGAGAGGATCGAGATGTCGGGGCGACTGAGTCCAGCGGCTGCGAATACGTCGATGACCTCTTCAGAAATGAGCGAAGAGTTCACGATCTGGCGTACGGCCAATTCCAGCTCTTCCTCGGACTTGCCCGTTCGTTGCACTCCCTTGACTAGGGCTGCCTTCACGGCCTGGTAGAATGCAATCTCGGCCTCTAGCTCGATAGCCTCGTCGAGGGTGCCACATAGGGCGTTGGCCTTGGTGAGCTTGATCACCGCGTTCACGAAGCGATCCTTGCCGTCTTTCTTGTCGAGGATGTGCTCTTGTGCGGCGGGAAGTAGCTTGAGCTTCTCAAGGGGCGGAGCATCGAAGAAGCGTCGGAAGTCGAAGCCATGAAAGATGCCTCGGCAGATTTCGATCTGTTCGAGCAGAACCGGTAGGGCCTCAACCGCTGGGTCCTCGGCGGTCCTGCCTTTGCCACCGCTTTGGGTGTAGTCCCTGAGCGCGTACTTGAGGGAGTCGGCGAGGCCAATATAGTCGACGACCAGGCCACCTGGCTTATCGCGGAAGACCCGGTTCACCCGGGCGATGGCCTGCATGAGCCCGTGCCCATGCATGGGCTTGTCCAGGTAGAGCGTGTGCAAGCAGGGGGCATCGAAGCCTGTCAGCCACATGTCGCGGACGAGCACGAGCTTGAAGCCGTCACTGGGGCGCTTGAATCGGGTAGCTAGGTCGTCGCGACGGTGCTTGTTGCGGATATGGCTTTGGAACTCCGGGACGTCCGACGCTGAGCCGGTCATGACGATCTTCATCTCGCCCTTTTCATCGTCATCGTCGTGCCAAGCAGGGCGGATCTTGCGGATCTCTTCATACAGTTTCACGCAGATGCGCCGGCTCATGCAGACAATCATGGCCTTACCAGGCATCTGACCGTTCCGGCGCTCGAAGTGGGACACAATATCGGCGGCCACATTGGCCATTCGCTGGTCGGCTCCGACCAGGGCTTCGAGCTGCGCCCAGCGAGACTTGAGTTTCTGCTTCTGGCCTTCTTCCTCGTCCTCGGTAACTTCCTCGAACTCGTCGTCTACAACGGGCTTCAACTCATCCGGCAGATCGAGCTTGGCCACCCGGCTTTCGTAGTAGATCGGAACGGTCGCCCCATCTTCCACAGCCCGCTGGATGTCGTAGACGCTGATGTAGTCGCCAAAGACCCCTCGGGTATTGCGGTCAGTGAGGCTGATCGGGGTGCCTGTGAACGCGATGAACGAGGCATTGGGCAGAGCATCCCGCATGTGTCGAGCAAAGCCATAGACCATGTGCACGCCGGGCGGGGTGCTCGGTGGCTTGCCGTTCTTGCCGTTGGTGCGGGCTTGGCTATCCGCAACTTTTAACAGCCTCTCACTGGGTGGCGTCGCATACTTGCCATCGTCATCGTTGACGATGAGCTTGCCCTTGAGCCCGTACTGGCTTCGGTGGGCCTCATCAACCATTACGATGACGTTTCGCCGCTCGGACAAAAGTGGATAGCGATCACCGGAGCCGTCTGGAAGAAATTTCTGGATCGTGGTGAAGATGACCCCACCCGAGGCGACCTTGAGTTTCTCGCGTAGGTCATCCCTCCCCTCTGCCTGAACAGGCGTTTGCCGCAGCAGGTTCTTGCAGGCGCTGAAGGTACCGAAGAGCTGCCCGTCGAGATCGTTGCGGTCAGTGATGACGACGATGGTCGGGTTATCGAGCGCTTGGATGACCTTGCCGGCATAGAAGGTCATGGTGAGGCTCTTGCCAGATCCTTGCGTGTGCCAGACCACACCGACCTTTCGATCCCCTGCTGGGGAACTAGCTCGAAGCGTTGCCTCGATGGCCTTCTCCACCGCGTGAAACTGGTGGTACCCGGCAATCTTCTTGGCTACGTCATCACCGTGCTCGAAGACAACGAAGCTGCGAATTAGCTCCAGGAAGCGATGCTTGGCAAAGATGCCTCGAATCAGCACTTCCAGTTCGAGATCGGTCTTGGGAGCTTCCTCGTCACCCTCGACGGTCCGCCAACGCGCAAAGCGTTCTTTGCCGGCCGTGATCGTTCCGACACGAGCGCAAATTCCGTCCGATGTGACCAATACAGCGTTGTAGTGGAATAACGTCGGGATGTTGTCTTTGAGCTTGTAGGTCTGAAGCTGGTGGAATGCCTCGGTTAGCCCGGCATTCTCATTGCCGGCGTTCTTTAGCTCGAAGACGCCAAGCGGGATGCCGTTCACGAAGACGACCATATCTGGGCGTCGTGCCTGCTTGCTTTCCTTGACGGTATACTGATTGACGATCAGGAATTCGTTCGCCTCGGGATGGTCGAAGTCGACGAGCTTGATGCGCGGATAGATGGGCTCACCATTCCTGCCGCAGATCTCGACAGTGACACCCCCTACGAGCAGCTCGTGGAAGGCCTCGTTGTTTGCCACGATCCCCGGTGCGTCCAATCGCTGAACTCGGCGAATGGCCTCAGCCAGGGCATCTTGTGGACAACCTGGATTCAGACTCTCGACAGCCGCTTCGAGACGGCCAAGAAGCAGCACCTCTGCAAAGCTCTGCCGTTCAGGTCGTTCCCCATCTGGCGCGATCTCGCCCCCGTGAACGTAGTCATACCCAAGCTCACGGAAGTAGCCTAGGGCCGCATCCTCGATGTCTTGCTCGGTGAGCCAAGAGGTCATTCTGCCCCCATTCGGGCTGTGGCACGAACCAAGTCCTCGACTGCTGCGACGACTACTTGGTACGCGATCCGAGCCGTATGAGCATCTGGTGAGAACCGGTTCGCGAGTTGCTCAGCAGGGTGAACATAATTGCGGAAGTCTCTCAAGGCATGACCAAACTTCGAGACGTTCGGTGACAGAGCCTCCAAGCGGCCAAGAACATCGATCCATTCTCTCAGTTTCCAGTCCGTGAACTGCGTGGGGGTCTTGTTGTATTGCGCGTGGTAACTGCGATTCACCTTCTCGGGAAAGCGAATACCGACACCGAGGCACATGCCTTCAAGCACGCTTCCGCACAGGATTACCGACGACAGATAAGCCTTGGCCTCAATACATCGATGGGCTTCCTCCATGCGCTCGACCAGGGCTTTTGCAAGTTGAGTCTCAATGGGTAGCTTCGAGAAAACGGCGTTATCGAAGACCTTCTTCAATAGATCGGTCTCAGACGTACTGTCACTACTGCCCTTGGAGTCGAGAGAAACCTCGCCCCCCAGGCGGACGACCATCTGTCGAAATTTCTCCAGGTCGGCCGCTTCCAGCTCTCCTGACTTGCACGCGAGCCGGTGTTCGAGAAGGCCACCAAGAACCTTCCCCGTAAGTGGTGAAGGGGTAGTCCGGAGGAAGTATCTCAATCGTTTGGCTTTCGATGTCCCCTCGACTGAGTATCGTTGGTCGTCGATGTTCACCCGATAGTCCTGAAAGAATCGCGCGAACCCTGGGTCGTTAAAGTCGAGCACGTACCCACCGCCCATCTCTAGGACCTTGTCGATCAGGCGAATGTCGAGGGTCGTGACAGTTGGTGTGGTCATAACCTGGCCTCGACCAGCTTCTCGGCGTCAGGGATTCGAAGCTCACCGGAGATCAGCCTTGGCAAGAGGTAGTCACGAGCTTCGGAAAGCGTACTGGACTCATCAGCGTTCAGCCGCTGCTGGCGCCATATTGGATCGCAAAGTGTTCTGAATCGCTTCTGGACAGTGAGCGGCGCCGCCACCATGGGTTCTTGGTGAACATGATTCCGGTTGATGCCGGGAACGGCAGCCTTATCAGTGTAGTTCTCGAAACGCACTCTCTTGAGCGAATAGAAAGCGTATCGCTCGTCGTTCCCTTTGAAATCGTTCACGTACAACGTGGTGTTCAGCGGCCAGAAGTCGGTCTCGACGTAGAAGACCTGCCCGATTGTACCGTAGCGTCCTGTAACGACGCCAGGTGCCTTGGCTTTGAACTCGGCATGGAACCCAGAGATTCCGGATGACGAACAGATTGGGAATTGCCCGGGTTGGCGTTGGCTAGAGGGCAAGTCATGTCCACGCTTCAACTCAAGGACATCACCCAAAGTTGCCGACGGCCACCCTTCCGGAATCATCCCCAGCTCGGACTCGACGAACCCACTTGGAAACAGCTTTGCTGTCTCGGCATCCATTCCCTCGGGTTGCCTGCCTTCTGCCTTTGCCTTCACTGGGTCGAAGTCCACGAACCACGACTTGAAGATGGTTCGAGCCAGGTCCTCCAGTGTTTCGTTCATGCGGCGGTTCAGCTCGATCTTGTCGTCGAGGGCACCGAGTATCGAGGCGATGGCACGTTGTTCAGAGAGGGGCGGCAACGGGATTGGAATTTGGCGTAGCTGTCCAAGATTGAAGCCTGGTACTGAACTGCCAATTGCCTGATCTTTGATGGATGACGATACCTGGGGACTTGAGAAGACGTAGTAGAGAAAAAGACTGTCAGCTACCTTCGAGTCTGGCGTCAGTTTCATCTGCTTGTTCGACACGACATATTTGTCGTATCGGCTTCGATGATCAATGAGACCAACCTGCCCTACTGTACCCCAACACGTAAAAACCAGATCACCCCGTTGAACTTGAGAACGCGAAAACTCTGCGGCCTTAGCGGCGTCAAGAAACACGAGTCCACCTTCGAATAATCGCGTTCCGATGTCCTCACTAAGATTACTGCCTCTGATAACGGGCACTCCTTCCGTCCGGAAATATTGGGAGCTGATTGCAGAACCGAATGGACCTGTTGACAAAGCATTCGGGCTTTGTGCCGCAATTCGTTCCGTCGGTACCCACGGAAAAGGAATTGTCACCGTAATCCTCCGCGTCTTTTGTGCCCAATCGTTGGCAACAGGGCCTTTGCTGGAGTCACTTGTCCTCCTTGTGAAACCCGATCCGTCGCTTCTGCTTCGTCGGCGGGGTCATGAGATCTCGAATTGCATCGAACACGATGCGAAATTGGGCATCGTACTTCTTCTCAAGGGTGACCAGCTTCTTGGCAAGTTCGGTGTTGGCTTGGAGCATTTGCCGCAAGCGAACAAAGGCCCGCACAATCTCGATGTTCACTTGAACGGCGCGGGGGCTACGAAGCACGCTAGACAACATGGCCACGCCCTGCTCGGTGAAGGCGTAGGGGAGGTACTTGATGTTGGAACCCCGGCCACCCGTAGAATTGCGGTCAGCCGATCCTTGCGCGATTTCGACACCGTGGGCATTCAAGGTCACAGTTTGTGACCTTGAACGTTCCGCCTCGGCAGCCGTCAACTGAAACATGAAGTCGTCGGGGAAGCGCTCGATGTTGCGCTTGACGGCTTGATTCAGCACCTTGGTGCTTACGCCGTATAGTTCGGCCAGCTTGACGTCGAGCATCACGCGGTGACCCCGGAGCATAAGAATCGAGCTTTCAACCCGCTCGTAGGCAATCAGTTCCGCCTTCACGATGGGCAACTCCCGCTGAAGCCAACTTCCACCGCTGCCTTGAGATCACGGACTGCGACCTCAGCCCGCGAGCCCTCCCAAGCCATTCCAAGCAGTTGCTCGTTCAAGGTCACAAACTGTGACCTTGAACCGCGATCCGTTGCTCGCCCATAACGAACGCCGCTACCCCCCATAACCCAACCTCTCGAAATTCTTTCGAATCGCCTTCTCCAGCTTGGCCCCTTCAGCAAACTGCTCGTTGAGCTTGGACACCAGACGATTCATCTTGTCTGCAAAGGGTTCGTCGTCGGCTACTTCTTCCTCGGCCCCACGTACCTGCCGGGTGTGAGCACGAAGCCATGCTTCTCGATGTCTGCAAGCTTGGCCGAGAAGCAAAAGCCTGGCACGTCTTCGTACTTGCCCGCCTTTGGATCGCCTCTCCATGCGTGATACGCGCCTGAGATTCGAGCAACGTCTTCATCGTTGATCTCCCGCTGCGTTCGGTCGATCAGGGTCCCGAGCTTCCGCGCGTCGATGAAGAGTGTCTCACCCTTGCGATTCCGGTAGTGCTTGCCACCGGTCTTGTCCTTGGCCAGAAACCACAGGCACGCGGGGATCTGCGTCGAGTAGAAGAGCTGTCCGGGTAGAGCCACCATGCAATCCACGAGATCGGCCTCGACCATGGCTTTGCGGATCTCGCCTTCCCCGGATTGGTTCGACGACATACTGCCGTTCGCGAGCACGAACCCTGCCATGCCCTTGGTGGCAAGATGGTGAATGAAGTGCTGGACCCAGGCGAAGTTGGCATTGCCCACCGGGGGAGCGCCATACTTCCAGCGAACGTCCTCGCGTAGGCGATCACCGCCCCAGTCCGAGTCATTGAAGGGCGGATTTGCCATCACGAAGTCAGCCTTCAGATCTGGGTGCAAATCCTTGTGGTAGCTGTCGGCATTCTCGGGGCCAAGGTCTGCATCAATGCCTCGAATGGCGAGGTTCATCTTGGCAAGGCGCCAAGTCGTGGGGTTCGACTCTTGACCATAGATGCTGATGTCACCGAGGCGGCCACCGTGCTCCTCAATGAATTTCTCGCTCTGCACGAACATGCCACCCGAGCCGCAGCAAGGGTCGAACACGCGACCCTTGTAAGGGGCGAGCATCTCTACAAGGACCCGCACGACGCTGCGGGGGGTGTAGAACTGGCCTCCCTTTTTGCCTTCGGCTGATGCAAACTCGGACAGGAAGTATTCGTAAACCCGGCCCAAGATGTCCTTGGATCGATTCTCAGCGTCACCAAGACCGATGGTCGAGATGAGGTCGATCAACTCCCCCAGCCGATGCTTATCGAGTGCTGGGCGGGCGTAGGTCTTGGGTAGAACACCTTTGAGCGACGGGTTCTCGGCTTCGATGGCCGTCATGGCCTCGTCAATGACCTGCCCATTCGAAGGCTTCTTGGCGTTGGCCTGAATCTTCTCCCACCGAGCCACCAGTGGCACCCAAAACACGTTCTTGGCCCGGTACTCGTCGGGATCTTCAGGATCGGCGCCCTCGTCCACTTCGAGTTCGAGTTGCCGGTAGCGCTCGGCAAAGGCATCCGAGATGTACTTCAAGAAGATGAGCCCGAGCACGACGTGCTTGTACTCGGCTGCGTCCAAGTTGTTGCGGAGCTTATCAGCAGCCAACCAAAGAGTAGCCTCGAAGCCGAGGTCGCCACCGTTCTTCTTGCCAGCGGCACCGTTGGGCCTGACGCTCTTGCGGTTGGCTGATGGTTTCGATGGCGGAGGTTCGCTCGGGGCTACCTTCTCCTCAACGGTGTTGGGACGTGCCTTGGCTTCGCTGGGCTTGTTCGATGGGCTACCCGTACCAATGAGCCTCTGGACGATGGTGGCCTTGTCCTTGCCTGAGTCATCGAGATCGAATGCTCGACAAAGGTCCTTGAGTCGATCCCGGGACAAGTTCGGGAGTATCTCGGCCACCGTCGCTCGCTTCGAAGACGCAATGACGTCAACAAGATCGTCCTTCTTCCGACGATTCGGGGCATCCAGCTCGAACTGATCGACAATCGAGACAAGCTCTTCGCGCGAGAATTGCGCGAGAAGATCACGCTTTGAAGGCATTGAACCGGAGGGTACATCAGGCTTGCGGCGATGATCAAGGTTGCTGTACGCTGACCGACGATGCCTCGCTCAAAGCCACGAGATATCGATCCTGCCGACCTTTTGACGGTGGCTCAGGCTGCCAAGTTACTGGGAGTAAGCGAACCAACCCTCCGCCGATGGGACACCAGCCGAAAGTTTCGGGCTCGGCGGCACCCGATGAATGGGTACAGGATTTATCGGCGGGATGATGTGCTGAGGTTGCGGCGGAAGATTGTTGGTGGGGAGGCCTAAGCGCCAACGTAACGATGGCACACAAACTTCATGAGATTCGTCCGCGTGAGCAAGTCGGTGCGGTCACTGGCGAGACTTATGAGTTCCAATACCATCAAGCCGCCGCAGATGCGCTCGGGGTACTGGACGATAAGTCTGTCGCCTGCGTGTACTGCGAATGGCACGACGACTATGTCATCGAATCCTCGGGAGTAGTCTCGTATCATTTTCATCAAGTGAAGCACCGATCCCTTCGCCTAGGACCATGGAAGATATCCGAGTTCTTTGGCCACCGACGAGCGGCCAACCGTGCAAAGAAAACCACCGAGACGGCGTCCGCTGCTGTAGACGATGCTTCCGATTCATCAATCTTCAGCCGGCTATTTGACCATCAGATCAAGTTTGGAGATCGATGCTCGGCTTTCGTCTTCGTGACTGATGCCGGGATACACCCAGATTTTCAGACGCTTCTTGATGGCACGCAGCAATGCCCAGACATCGCTTCTCTAGATAAGCCACTGGCAAAGATTCTTGGCGGCATTGCTAACGGGACGAAGAAATTCATACCAAGCATGACGCTTGAGTTACTCTTCGAATTCCTGCGAAGATTCACAGTGAAGATGGCGCTGGGGTCGCTACAAGATCTACGTGGGTGTCGCACGTTGATGGCGGGCCGGATTCGTGATCTCTCGGAAGTGGACCTTCGGGTGAGCGAGGCCGAAAAGATCGGTGCTGAACTGGTGTCCCTCGTGCGTACCCGTTCACACCTGGTTCTCAATCCCCTTCCATCCGATACCGAAGAATTGAAGGCCAAGAAGGCATTGGTTCTCGACGACGTGCTCAAAGCGTTGAGTCTATCGCCGGCTGGTTATCGTGCACTGAAGTTAGGTGGTCGTGATGCTGTCGTTTCGTTATCCCGACTCCACCGCATGTGCAAAGAAAGCAGAGTGAGTGAAGAGTTGATTCCAGAACTCTGCGCTCTCAAGTCCGCTTGGGACGCCTGGTATGTTCAGGAGCGCCACCTGATCAATCAACTCGACTTCCTGACTCTAAAGAAGGAAGCAGGGGATGCCTTGAGGTTGCACTCGTCAGGTACTCTCACGTTTCGGGAACTTCGCGATCAGGCCCGACTTCTCGTGAGCAAACATGGTCACACCTTAACGTCCACAAGCCCGATTTCGGACCAGCTCGTCTTTGGTCTTATGCTTTCCATAGCGGTGGAGGCTGAGCAGTGAGGACATTCGACGAAATCGTGGAGCAAGCTACTGCCCAGCAGGTGCGTTTGCGGGTGAACGCCAACGTGCTTTCGCGAGTTACGGAATCCAGCGTGGATGGTTTTGTTCCACGTACCAATCCTTGCACTGACAATACTGGTTTTGGCACGCGCGAAGAAGGTCGGCCTTCCCACAGCGGATATGGGCACATGGGCACTGGCAACCCTGGCAAAGCACTTCGAGACATTGCGACTGCCACAGACTCGACTTCGTTGGTCCGTGCTGTTGCGCCGCAGATGCGCTGATGCCCTAGTGTTCCTTGAAAGGGCTGGACTAGTGGCGGTAAACGAGACACCGAATCGTATAATCATCATTAGTCACACGGGCCGGGACTTTCTTCTTAAAGCAGAAGGCCGAGCTGATGAAATTGGTCTGCTCACGCGACAAATCGGACGTGCCTTGCGCAAAGTCGAGCAAACTGGACTGGAACTTCTATGACAGCGGTGCTCCGATCACTACAAATCAAACCGCGTGGTCAAGACGGATGGAGTACCCCACCACTGGTATTTGGAGAATCCACGACACTTGTTCGAGGTCCTCTCGGGTCTGGTAAGACCCCTATATTCAAGGCCCTTGCTCTTGTTCTGGGTATGCCAGTGGAAATGCCGCCTGCCGTACCACAACACTGCTCTGAAGTCGTCCTGACGTTTGAAGACGACAAGGGCCTGCACGAACTTCGACGAGCGTTCGACAACGGCTTTCTGACGTCGGCGGTGCACATCAACGGCGAGAGGCAGGACTTTCCTGACCAGGAGAGTCTTGGAAAGTGGGTTCTTGAACGTTTCGGTGTCCCCAACCGCTACTTCGCTTCTCTTAGTGGCGACAAAGTCTTTTCGTATATCAGTATCCTCGGTCCGGTGTTCATTGTGGGCCAGGACTACGGGTGGACTGGTCCGTACGTGACCTTGGACAGCCATCGCTTCGTCAAGAATCAGCGACAAGAAGTGATTCGCTGGGTCCTTGACCTTCCTGCGAAAAACCGCGGAGTAGATAGGTCTGCCTATGACGAGGCGAAGACGGAGCAGGCGGCCATACAGGAACAGATTCGCTTCAAGAGGCGCACACTCGAAAAGCTTAGTCGCGAGATTGGTGCAGACTCATCCGCTGGTGCAGCGCAGACGCTCACTGAACGTCGAGCCTTTTTGCGTCAGGAACTCAGTTCGGTCACGAGGGTCCTGGAAAATGTATCTCGCACCGAGTCGTCGCTCGACATACAACTCCGAGAAACCTTCCAACGTCGAGATGCTCTCCGTTACCGTCTGAGCGCAATTGAAAGAAGGCGGGCTCAAGTCGTGAACGCTCAAGGCGAGGTGTTGGCAGAGACCGAAGCCCTTGAGCAGAATGAAGTTGCCGCAACGGCATTTCGCACACTTTGTGCCAGTGAGAACTGCCAGTTCTTCAGACAGCCCGAGGAATCGTACGGCCGGCGATTGCTCTACTTGAGGGATCAACTGAAGGACTTTGCGCAAACACATGACCAGATCGGAGTCGAAGTATCAAGGCTGCAACAAGAACTCGTTGAAGCGGAGGCTTCCGCGTCGAGCATCGAAGCATTGCGTCGAAACTCCCTGGAACCATCAGGGGGCCAAGACGCGATTGTCGCCGTGGAAGCACTAACGCGAGACCTTTCCGACGTAAGCGTGCGTCTTGACCGACTTGACCGGATTCAAACTGAACGAACTCAGCTCGAAGCCCTCATTAACCGTGAGTTGCGAGCAGCGGAGAAGGTCGCCGAACTTAAGCCGACAGGCAGTCGAAGGAGTGACAGCCGGCTTTTGGATGCAAGATCGTATCTGGCGACGTCGTTCAATGAGTGGGTGCGGGACCTTCAGACACCTAACGTACCGCTTGACGCAACTGTTGACGACGAACTCAATATTATCTTGGGCACTGAGAAGCTCAATCAGAAGATGTCCTTCAGCGGCAGTACCCGCACGCGCCTGATTCTAGCTTTCCATGGTGCACTGGTTGAAACCTCTATCAAGATGAACGGAAACCATCCGCCCATCCTTCTACTGGACGCCCCTCGCCAACATGAACTCACTGCGGATGACGTGAAACGCTTCGTCACTCGTTTCGAAGCTGTGACCACGATTGGTGAACGGCGCTTCCAGCTCCTTCTTACTTCCACTGACGAAGGCGTCGTTCCCGGTGGAGCCGGCACCAGAGTATGGACACCGCAATTCAAGGTCGACGGAGAAGAACGATTCTTGGGATCTGAACCAAAGCCCGTCACGGCATAGTTGTCAGGCCGGGTCGGTTATCGACGATGTACCTGTCAGTCCGGCTACCAGTGTGGACTCGGAATCCGTGACCGCTCTTCGAAGCGGTCACGTGTCACGGCGGCCAAACCCCAACGGCAACGCTCAGCACCTATTAGCTGGCAGTCTCATTGAAATCCGTTCCGTAAATACCCTCTTGCATAGCTTCGAACTCGCTTGCCGGGAAGTGGCAACGACCATCGATCTGATAGTGGATGGTTGCCGGTTCGTAGCTTGCGACACGAGACATCGTGAAGACTTGCCGGCGGCAAGCCCACGTAAGTTCGAAGTGAGCTTGGACCATCTTGATGAGCGGCTCTGAGTCGCCGCCAAGCGTTGCCAATGGTAGTCCAGAAACCAGAAACCAGGGTGCATCGGAGATTTGGAATCTTGCGCCGCCGCGCAATTCCCATGAGCGGCCGAGTGCCTTCCACTGACCAGTGACGACCTCCTCACACGCATGTACGGAGATGCCGTCGGTCAGTAGTCCACTAGACCAGTTGCACGAACGCTCGCACTGGCACCAAAGTCCCTCGCGAATGAAGTACATGTCGGGATTCCCTATACCTGGCGACCGCGGCTATTGGTGAAGATTGCGCCAGATGCGCAAGTGCCGGGCGCTCCCAGTTGCCCCTGACCGACCATGAAAGTGGTCCCGCAACAGATAGTCCAAATGCTGGTTGAGAAAGCGCCCCCCTCGCGCGTAATAACGGTTATGAGAATGCAGATTCTCGCCACCGATTCGATAGAATCCGCGATTACCGACCTAACCCTAGTTCGGGAAGTCCGGCCAGATGAGCATCCAGTGGCGGTGTATCTTGCTTCCCTAGCTCCAGGTTCGCGTCGCACGATGAAGCAAGCGCTTCGAGTTATTGTGAGTGTTGTGGCACCGGGTGCCACTGTCGAAGCATTCCCTTGGTCAAGTCTCGCATTCCAGCATGTGTCGGCAATTCGTGTTCGACTGGCTGAAGGCTATTCACCGACGAGTGCCAACAAGATCCTTGCCGCCCTTCGAGGTGTGCTGCGAGCCAGCTTCTTCTTGGGACAAATGGAAGCTGGCACTTTCACCCGCGCGGTTGCAGTCAAGTCGATCCGCGGTGTGCGCGTAGTTCGAGGTCGAGCCGTGTCACACGACGAGTTACGGGCTATGTTTTCAGTATGCGCCACAGCAACCCCCAGTGGGGCTCGTGATGCTGCCCTATTGGCCGTTACTTATGGCGCGGGCTTACGTCGTGATGAGGTGGTGCGGCTCGACATTGACAACTTTGACCGCCGAACTGGCACGCTCACGGTGAAGGGAAAGGGAAACAAGGAGCGTACGGCCTACGTGACGAACGGATCAAGATCGGCACTTGAGTCATGGCTTGCCTTACGTGGTGAGATCGAGGGGCCGCTCTTCGTGCCGGTGAACAAAGCCGACCGAGTCCACGTACGGCGAATGACGGATCAAGCCGTGTACATGATCATCAAGAGGCTTGCCTCGAAGGCTGGCGTTGAGCGGTTCAGCCCACACGACCTTCGCAGGACATTCGTCGGCGATCTACTCGATGCCGGAGCCGATATTACCACTGTTCAGGCGCTGGCAGGTCATGCGTCCGTGAACACCACGTCTCGATATGACAGGAGAGGTGAGCGAACCCGACGAAGGGCGGCGGAATTGCTGCATGTTCCTTTCGGGTCATGAGCATTCCTGGTGGAAATCGTGTCCGGCCAATCTCAGCACGCAGATCACGTTCCAATTCTGGGGATCGTGTCGAAGTTGCCTTGGCGCGCTCACCCAGTTGCTCACGGACCCGCGCGCGACGATGGACAGGTCTGGATGGGGCGCGACAGTTTGAGTCTCTCGACGGGAAGTACTGGTGCAAGCCTTCAAGGCGCAAACCTCATTCGAAGTTCGCGGCACCTCAGCGACACGAGCCGTCGATTGCCCGACGGACTCACGACGACCAGCCGCGCGTCTAGCAGCTTTCCAAGATGGTAGCTGGCAGAGGCGAGCCCAATCCCAGCAATTCGGGCCAACTCAGTCACCGTTCGTTGACCTGCGCCCAAGTGAAAAAGCATTCGGAGCCGTGTCGGACAAGCGAGGGCAGCACCCACATCAGCAATTTCAACACTCATGAAGTTCGATAGCTATCGAAGGAATACCGGTTCTGTGGGTAGTTCCTGGGTCCATTTTGATATGCGTCGCAGTAGCGCCGAATTCTCGGGATCTGGCCGGACAAGGACTTAGTTCTCGCACTGGTCGAGCCTCGTCCGTTCCGCTTGTCGTCGCGGAGGTAGTCGATGAGATGAACCTAACCCGGAGGTGCGGACAATTAGGGGCTCTTGGAAAAATTTGATATCCGCACAACAAAATTCGATCCACGTACCCGAGGCGGCAGATTCGAAATTGAACCTCCATCGTGCCTCTGTCAGAAATTCGTTCCTACCGTGAACAAGGCGCGCCAATCGTCAGTTACCGGCGGACCCCTTCTCGGGCACATCCGATTCCGATTATGACCCGAATTTGCGGTGATTGTGGAATTGTGCGAAGTGGTTTCCTGGGGCACACACGTGTCCTAGGGTGCAATGCGTGGCTAGCACCGTCGTTCCGCGAAGAAAAAGTCGAACCTAGCGGCGGCGAACGGACACTCAACCGAAGCGTTGTGCTCGCACCTCTCGTCTTTGGATTTGGAAGTGCCCGTCTTTAGGGATTGGGGCAGCATCCTCAAGTTCTCGACATACTCGCGTCCAGAACCCAGCAATGACAGTCCAGCCCAATTTGGCTACAGAGTGGTTGGTCGAGATGCTTACTGGTTTGGGGCTTGGGGGCGGTTGGATACTCTTCTGCGGCGCTAAGCACAGCGTTGTCGAGTATCGGAACACTCGGAGAGTAGCGCACAGTTCTCGGTGAATCACCTAAGCCGTCAAGAGTATTGATTGCTCGGAAGTGCAACTAAATGCGGGGCATTTGGTTGACGATTGCCTGTGGACATTCACACTTGTCGGATGGGCCGATCACTTCGAGAACGTCGCAAGGCTGATGACCGGCGTATTGCAGCCAACAAGCAATACGTGGCTAGTCTGAACGCAGCCATGAAGGACCGTACGCTCCGCAGTATGTGGGCGAGCGTGCCACCGATGTTTTTCAACGCTTCGGAGGTCAGCGAGCCCTCCAGCGCAATAGACGAGCCAGAAGAGGTCGTAAGTCCAATCCGAGCAACCCTTATCGACTACCCGGAAGCGGCGACGATTCTAGGTATCTCGGTGGGTGCACTATGCATGAGGGTGTCTCGGTGCCAAGTAGCTTCTGCGGCCGTCGTCAAGACGGGGCGACGTACCCAGTTTCACCGTGAGAAGTTGTTGGCATCACTGGAGAAGAGGGTACGACGATGAGCGTAACCATCACAAGGACGTGGAACGACGCAAAAGCCATTAAGCAGGGGAAGCCCGTGCCCTCGCGTTGGCTTGTGACTGTCTACTTCAAGTGGGACGATGGGAAGCCTGTTCGTGATAGGACGACGGTTGGTGATGGGACCGCGATCCCCCTTCGTACGGAACGTCTCGCCCGTGAGTGGGGGGAAAGGCGCGAGCGCGAGCTATTTGCCAAAGGACCACCGAACAAGGATGAACCTGAAAAACCTTCGAAGGTTCCAACGGTGGTTGCGTTCTCGAAGGAATGGCTGCGCAAGCTCAAGACAGACATGACCAAGCCTTCGAGCCTTGAGGGGATTGAGAGCATCCTTCGCATTCACCTGTTGCCCTTCATCGGTACAAGGCGACTTGACCAGGTCTTCGACGCATCGATCACTGGCCTCAAGGAGCAGTGGATGAAGGGTGGGCACGAGTACGTTGACCAGTTCGGGCGGACTCGAAAGGCCCGCCCTACCTCAAATCCAAAGACGTGGAACAACCGCTTGACGGTTCTTCATTCGATGTACGTCTTCGCCGTGAAGTCGAAGCCGCCAGCCTTGGACCGATTGCCTTGCACAATCGAACTCCATGCAGTTGATGGTGAGGACGAGGCCGATTTTTACGACCATGAGACATACGAGCGCCTCGTTGAAGGTGCGTCCAAGGCGGATGCTCAAGTGCTCGCGGCTGTCCTGCTTGGTGGTGATGGAGGTCTTAGACGCAATGAGATCCTCGCATTGAACCTCGATGACATCGACTTCCGGTCGGGCCAGCTTTTCGTTCGTCGAAGCGTCTTTTGGACAAAGGGCAAAGCCATCGTCACAACTCCGAAGGGGGCAAAGGCTAAGCCCGTACCCTGTACCCCGAGGCTGCTGAAGGCCCTACGCGCGTGCCGTCACCTTCGCGGGGAAAGGCTGCTCTATAGCGACGACAATAGCCCCGTAACCCCCAAGCTTCTCAAGCTGTGGGTCATGCAAGCTGAATCAAGGGCTGGGCTACCCAAGACCGGCCGAATCCACGTTTGCCGCCACACGTTCGCCAGCCACATGGCCATGGCAGGGGTGCCGGCCCGGACCATCCAAGAGTTGGCCCGGCACTCGGACCTGAGCAGCACGATGCGCTACATGCACCTGTCCCCGTCGGCGGTGAAAGAGGGGATCGACATGCTCGCGCGGAGCCGCGCCGAGGGGGGCGTGTCCGTGGTCGGTCATGCCCATGTGGTGCCCAACGAGGGACAAAAGAGATAATCCAGGCGAATTTGCCTGGATTATTGTGGAGGCGCCGGGAATCGAACCCGGGTCCGCAAGGCATCCCATCGGCCCTCGTTCACGTGCGTAGTCGCCATATCCCTGGCGACTGAGTTGGTGAATTCGGTCACCACCTAGCCGCCGTATTTTCTCGGCGCAAAGCGACGGTGGCCACCCTTTGCGCCCAGCCTTAGTGCTGACGCCCTTCCGCTACCAAGACAATCTCACGGTCGGACGGCTCTACGGTTTTTTAGGCCGCGAGAGCGATTGCATTATCGTTGGCAATTAATACGTCCCAATTAGTAGGTGGGTAGGGAGTCCACCGCACGCAAGCTGACGTTCAGTCCCCGCGTCGAAACCGATCGCCCCCAAGCATTTGGGTGCCTGATTCAACCAGGTGGCCTGAGTGTAGCGGAGATTGGCGGCGTGTCGAGCCGGGCCGGAGGCCTTGGGATTGTCGTTGGGACTTGCGTGCAGCGTGCAGAGTCAGCGCGGTGCGGGCACGCCTTCTCCCGCCCTTTTTAGGGGTGTACGGCTCGCGGCGCCACTGGCGCCTTCTTTCGAAACTCCGGGCTCTCGGCGACGGCCATGCCGACCAATCTGAATCCCTCGGCAAAATGCTTGAGCCCCGTGCGAACGAGCTCGGCGTGTTCTTCACCGACATCCGGGTAGCCGCGCCCTTCGGGATCTTTTTGTACTTTGCCCCAATTGGCAAAGAGCCTGCCCCAGTCGCTGCGCAGCGTTTCTTCGACGCGGGGCTTGCCGTAAAATGGGTACCAAAATAGGTCATGATAACTAACGCTGGCGACATAGGCCCAGGGCGCAAGCCAGGTCTTCAGGGACCATTCGACGGGCTTTTTCAGGGGTCCCCAATAGATGCGGTGCTGGTTGCGCGATGCAAATGTCATCTTTTTGAAGGGGCCATCGAAGTTCCAGTTTTCGTTGGCGGCATCCAAGTCTCCCACGATTTCGATGTCGCGCGGATCCCCAACCCCGAGGCCTAGCTCATGTGCCAGGCGCACGAACTTGATATCTTTCAAGGGATCGAAACCCATGAGCTTTGCAGCGACGGCATCAATCGCTACTTGATCCGCAGACGCGATGAGCACGTTTTTGACGTGCGGTACCATGCAGCGCGGACCGGGACCATCACCGGCAAACGTGCCGTCCATGACAGCAAAAAGACCCCGATGGATCCGCTTTTGAATCATCAGCAGATCGACGAGCGTTTCGTGAATCACGGGGTGCGTCCAGTGCCGGTGCTCGTTCAGTAGGCCGCCAAAGGCATTTTTCATGGCGCCAGTCGTAGTCGTGAAAATGTGCGTTTTTATCGTGGGAAGATGCACGATATTCTCGCCAATGAAACGCTTGGGGATGCGAAAGCCCTTCGGAAATACTTGATTCAAACAGAGGAACTTGTCCGCCAAATCGCCGACGGCTTCGCGAACGTCGATCCACTCCTCTCCCTCATAGAGGTGTACGTTGCGCAGGCCGTGGGCCCGTACCACGTCGATCTGCTTGTTCTCGCGTTCGCCGAGGTGCGCATCGATGACGACAGTTCGATTGTGGCACGCATGCATGAGTGACGGATCATAGCCGTCGCGCTTCATTGCGCCGATGACGCCCTCGAGTTGCCACGGCGTGGTTGATGAGCCCGGGTAGAAGAAGTGCCAGGAGATGTTGACTTTGAGCGCGGTGTCCGCCGCCTTATCGACGACGTTTTGATACCCGGCAAGGTTCATCACGCGGTGATAATCCTCGAGAACGGTCTTGGGGCTAGTACGAACGATGGCAACCTTTGAAGAAGTCATGCGACCGAGCGTTACCTTCGAAGGCACACGTGACAAGTGCCGTCCGCGAGCGCGGCGGCCGAGACCAATTATAATGTCGCTAATTCTCGAATTGTGGCGACTTTCTACACAAATTCTGCACCAAATCTCCACGATTCGCGACGCGCAAAAAATCAACGTGCCGCCAAACGCGCGCCACCCAAACACGCGCCACCCATCCTCGCAAGACACCACGTGCCCCACTGACGCTGCGCCTTGCACCCGGTTCATGCGGTGCAAATTGAGATCAGCGTGCGGCGTGCGGGGCTCACGGGCTATTGAACGCGTAGAGCGCGTTGTTGCCCGCAACGATGATTCGACCCTTGGCGGCAATTGGGCTGTTGAAATAGTGCACACCCGCAACGGTATCGCCGGTGCCACCGCCCGAGTAGACTACGGCGCCTGTGTCGCCGTCAAAGCCGTGCAGTTTATTACTCGACGTGGCGCCGACGGCCCAAACAATCGCTTCCGACTTACCGTCAGTCGTCGTTGTCATCGGAGAGCCGCGACCTTGATTGTCAACGCACCAAGCGACGCCCATCGTGGGAGGACTCGTGGCTCCAATCTTGAGCGCTACGAGGTTGCCGCTCTGTCCCGTGGGGCAACCAACACCGGCCCCAGTGGTGTTGAAGGCCACATAGGTGCCGTTGGCCGTCGTGTAGGTCGTTGCTGCATTCATGATTGTGTTGCTCGCAACTTTGGCACTTTGCACGCCTTCGCCAGTTGTGCCGTTGCCGGTGCCCTTGCCGCCGAGATTGGCCCGATTCAGTAGGTAAGCGACGCCGTTCTTACCCAGGGCAACCACGAGGGCTGAGGGCGTGGCGCCGGAAACATCGACAATTATCGGTCCCGTGCCGCCCAAATCCCCATCGCTTTGATCGAGGGCTTGCCAGTTCGAGGGTGTAAAATAATCGACGGCCTGATTCGAGTAGGTTGCGAGGCCCTTGAAGCGCAACACCGCATCGCCTTGTTCCCAGTTGTTCGGAGGGGCTTGTCCGATTGTGTAGGTATTGCCAGTCGCCGCAAATACGTCGGTGCCGTCGCTGCACGCACCGCCAACTGCCCAGATGCCGCCGGCTTTGGCACCCGTGGCCCAAGCCTGGGCGCCTGCTGGGTTAGTTAGCGGAACTGCAACGATCCAGCCGTGATATTGCCCGCAATCGCCAGCGTGGCCGCCGTAGGGCACGTACAGCGTACCGTTGGCGATAAGGGCCGCGCCGCGTTGATTCTGTACGACGGGGTCGAATGCGGTCGAACCCGAGGACAACTTCGATACATCAACGGGATACCCAGTCTTTTCGCTGCCGTCGTCGATTGAAAGCGCGTGGATCTGATGGGTCTGTATCGTCGTCGCGCTTCCGACGACTGCACTCAGAAACAGCGTTCGCGACGGCAGATCGATAGCCGGCGTGCCCGTGATTCCGAGCGGTGCGATATTGCCGCAGCCCGCGCCGCTTGCACCGGCGGGTGTGCCGAGGTTCTTCGTCCACACGCTCGAGCCGTCGGTTTCCGAGACTGCGTGCACGTTGTTGCTTTCCGTGACGACGATGAAAATGCCCTTACCGCCAGGACCATTTTGCACGTAAAGGGGCTGTGCGTAGACGTTGCCCTGAATCGTCGCGCTCAGTGACGTGTCACGATGCATCGCGGCGGCCTTCACTTTCGTAAGCGTTGGCTGAATGTAAAGCCCGTCGCGCTTTGCATCGTTTTGACGCTGCAGTACGGAGTCTCCCGCATTGCTCGCGCCGCTCGTTCCCGTTAAGCCGCCCAATGATGCGGCTCCGCCATTCGAAGTCGAGCCACCGCTGCTGCTGGTGTTGGCATTCGGCGGGGTGCCACTACAATTGAGCATTACGACGGACGCTGTCACCCCGAGCAACACAATCGCCAACAGAAGTCTTAGTTCCTTTGCGTGTTCGAATCGACGAAACTTCACGGCGATGCTCCCTTTCGGCTGCGGATTCACGCCACTCGATGTGCGCTCCCGTCGGATGCATAGGAATCGCCGACCAAAGGTCAAGCCGCTACGTCGTTCAAATCAGGCTAATCAGTGGCCGCTGAGGCAAAGCGACCCCGAGTGCGAGCGGAACATTCAATGTGTGTTAGGCGCGGCTGGACCTTGCTGGTTTACGCAGCCGCGCGCGCATTCGACCAGAATTGGGCCTTTCTGACGGCGCAGCAAGCTCAAGGCCCGCCTCGCGCGCCCATTCGAGTTCGGCTTGGTACAGTGATTGGCTCACGTGGCCCTTAGGTTCGACGAGCAACATTTGGCCGTCTTCGCGCAACGTTTCGGCCAGGGCGAATAGAGTTTCACGCGGTTTTGGCAATTCGTGAATGACATTGATGGCGACTATCCGGTCAACGCTATTTGCCAGATCCGAAAGTTCCGTTTCCACGTGCTCGGTCAGCCGCGTTACAAGGCATCGATCGAGCGATTTCCCCTTGAGCCGCCGTGACAGCATCCTCAACATCTGCGGCTGAATATCGACGGCAATTAGCTTGCCAGTGGGGCCCAAGGCTTCGGCGATAGGAACACTATAGTAACCATTGGCTGGACCCAATTCGAGGATTGTTTGACCAGGCTGCACGAGATCGCCCAGGATGACACCTGGATCCTCGATGAGTCTTCTTACGGGGCTCGTGAGCATAAAAGCAAGCCACCAGGGGTAGCGGTGGGCCTTATGCGAAGCGAATGGATCGAGATTGTTGTTCGAGTTCATGAGATTGGCTCCTTAGACTGAGGTTTGGGGCCGAATGCGTGCCCGCGGCTGACCCCTTGAATGTGAGCTCAAACTCATGTTATGCTACTCGCATTCCTGGTTGGTAATATGGCGCATAAAAGGCTAATAAAAACCGCATCAAACGCCAAACGGAGGTCGCGCGGCGGCTTGGACATACGAGCAAAAGCTCACATTACAAGTGCATCCGAGCCGCGTCTCCCGCATCAAAAACGGGCAATCGAAACCGTGCAGGCTATTGTCGAGGCCGCCGGACAGCTGCTCGTCGAGAGGGGCTTTGCCGCCACCACGACTAACGCAATTGCCGAGCGCGCGGGTGTCTCGATTGGGTCACTTTACCAATATTTCTCCAACAAAGACGAGGTGTATCTCGCGCTCACGCGTCGGCATTTCGATCGAATCGACCCGCTACTCAGCAAGCTCAATGCGGCGCTCGCCAAGCCGCGTTCGAACATCCCGCTGGAAATCGGGAAGTTCGTTGATGCTCTGGTGAGCATTCATGAACCCGAACGCGATTTGATTCGGGCCATCGACGAGCAGCTCGGGTGGCTAGAGGCTCGCGAGGTCAGCACCGAATCCGAGCATCAACAATGGGCTATCCAGGTGGCCCAGTTGCTCTTCAAACGCTATCCCCAATTGCCCGCCCCTTTGGCATCGGCGCACGTGCTCGTCGCCACCGTCGGACTAGTCTCTCGCTGGCTCGCTCATTCTGCGCCCACGTCTATCGATCGCCAAAGTCTAATAGACGCGCTAGTCCGCATGATTCGAGGTCTGCTCCGCACCTAACGGGGAGCCCGAAGCGGGGCTCTGACCATCAAATCCGCACACTATCGAGCGCCGAAAGTAAGATCCCGCGGCAACCCTGACGGGATAAATCATCCATGATTCGCTGCGCATCGCGCCTTTTGATCATCGATTTGACCGAGAACCAACCGGGTTTTTCCAGTGACATGACGGTTGGAGATTCGATGCCCGGTGTCGTTGCGCAAGCTGCCTTCAGAATCTCCAGAGGACAGTCGTATTCCACCATCATATACTCTTGAGCCAGGACTTTTCCCTCTAGCCGATTGCGTAGGATTGTGAGTTCCTCCTGAGATTCGCGACCTGGGTGAGCAAAGAGCGCGGCTCTGGATTCGAACAGGGGCTCGCCAATAATCCTTAGGCCCGCCTGCTTGAGAGTGCTGCCCGTCTCCACCAAATCGATGACGGCATCCGCTATACCCAGCCTGACCGAGATTTCCACGGCGCCTTCGAGTTCTACCAAGAGCTCGCGTTCGGGGAAGAACCGCGCGGCGAGATTGGGGAATGAAGTGGCGATGCGCTTGCCGCGCAGTTGTGCAATGGATTCGATCTCGAGTTCTGCGGGTACAGCGACACACAATTTAGATTGGCCGTAGTTGAGCTCGTAGAGACAAGTCGGTGAAAGTCCCTTTTCGGCCACGAAGTCCTTGCCGGTGATGCCCGCGTCGAGAATACCGTTCGCCACGTAGAGCGGAATGTCTCCGGGCCGCAGAAAGAAGAATTCGACCTCATTTTCGTGATCTATCGTGCTCAGATCGCGTACGGACTTATTGATCCGATAGCCGCACGCCAGCAGTATCTCGAGTGTGCGCTCGAACAGTTGGCCCTTGTTGGGTAAAGCGACTTTGATCATAGGTTCTTGTAGACTTCTTCTCGAGTGACGCCCGTTTCGGCCATCATGCAGGCGACGTAGTACAGGACTTGCGAAAGCTCGAGGGCAATCGCATCTTTAGGCTCATAGCGAGCGGCCATCCAGCTCTCGGCCGCTTCTTCAACGAGCTTTTTGCCGATCGCATGCGTGCCCTTCTCGAATAGTGCCGTTGTGGAGGCCCCGGGCGGCATTTCTCGTTTGCGCGAGAGGGCCAATTTACAGATCTCGTCGAAAGTCATGGCACCGAGCATATCCGATTACGCTCGAGTCCTGATTCCGAAAACCTTACCCGTGCAGTATCAGTACCATATTCTTCAAATAATCGCCTTGGCGGGCGGGGTTCGAGACAAATTGTAACTTCGGCGCTGTGGGTTGTAGCGGTCCGAGACTCTTGTTCTAAGATACGCCCATGCATTCGCGCGCTCTCTTGGCCATGCTGGTTTTGGGGTGTTCGTCACCCGCTCATCCGTCGAATACGAGTAAGAACAATTCGCTCGGCACCGGTGGCGCACCTTCTCATATCCAAGATGCCGGTGACACGACTGCGTGTCCCTCATGGCCACAGGACAAGTTGTTTCCTTGGGTCGGTCCGTTTTTCTACGGGCCCGATCAGGGCCCCTGCAGCTACACGGAGACTGATCACTCCGCGACAGGACCTGACAGGGTATTCACTGTCACTTATACGTACAATGATTCCGGGCAGCCTGTGAAGGCAGCTACGCCGACCAATACGCCCAGCAACATCCACCTCATCAACTACACCTACAAGGACGGATTGCTCGACAGCGACTCCGATTTTGCCGGTGGCTTACTATCGAACACGACATTCAGTTACGCCACCGACACAGTGGCGTACACGACGGTCGAGGCATCTGGCGCGATTTCGAGCTTTGACTATACGCTGGGTGCGCAAGGTTACCCTCAAACAATTTCTTACAGTCTGATCGTCGATGGCAAACCCACGATTCCCACCGATATCTCCGTGCACTTCGAATACGAATACGCGGATTGTCGAATTCAACGGCGGGTTGCCTATAAGCAAGATTTTACTGAAGTTCCCTCGGATAACGCCCAATTCACTTACGATGACGTCGGGCATCTGATAGACATCAGTTCCAGCTCGAACGATGTCACATTCGACTACTCTTGTTGGGCCCCGGGTGACGCATCAACCGACGGCGGCTGATCGGCACGGGAAAAACTACCCAGTATTCCTCCGGATTCTCGGGTTTGGCGTCGGTGAGCGCCGGTTGACGGTGTTCGCGGGTAAGTCTGCCCGGGTCGGCCTGGTTTCGAATCGAAGCCGCGCAATCGAACCGGAACTCAGGCTGCTTGACGGTGCGGCCGGGAGACGCACCGGAGCGGGCACTTGAATGGAACCATGCGTTTGAGAATTGTTGAGTGCGACGACGCCGGATTCCGGCGACAGTTCGAGATCTAGCAAAGCCTTTCGCAGGCCTGAGGCCTGGCTGCTCCCCGATATTACCAATATTGGACAAGGCCTCGTGTGCCAGCAATACGTGTCGCTGGCTACCTCGGTAACGTCGCCCCAAGTCTTGGCTTCGCGAATGAACTCGCTCCGCTCAGTATCTGCCAGATAGACGAGCCAGTTTGCTTGATTGAACTGATCGGTCAATTCGAAAACGCGAGTGTAAAACTCGAGCAGGGCCAGCACTGATCGAAGCTTACCCGTGACGAATACTAGCGGGCTCTCCTGGGCGAGTTTGAAAAACGGTATACGAATGATGTGCCGGATATAGGCGTCTAGACCTAACCCTGATCCGTCGTAGACTCGCTCGAAATCACCGCCACAGGCCAGTAGCGCTCTCGCGCAAATCTCCCGCTCGCATTCATCGTCGGGCCACCCACCTGGCATGAGAACGGGTCGTTGACGCAAATCGAATTCCTACGCTTGACGGATTACCCACCCGGCCAAAGCTTCTTCACGATCTGTGTGAGATCACTCACGGTGCTAGAGGTCATACCCGTGTACGGATAGGGCCAGGGGAAACTGCGCGCTTGAACTTGGTTGCAGCTGAATGAGACGAGAAAATCATTCGAGGGCGAGCCTGGGCCCGGACCGAATGAGAAACCCAGTTCGGGATACAGACAATTGCTCTTTGGTTGTTCAAAATTGTCTTTGGTTCCAAATAGACTAGCCAGCTGCTTCTTTAGATCTGGATCTGCAACCTGCGTTTGCCCGAGGATTCGGAAACCGTAAAAACGGGGAGCGTCTGGAGCGGGCGCCGCTGCGGCGGGGTTCAAGCTGGGCAGTAGACCGGGCGGAATGAGTTGCTGCAACCCCTGGGCGCCTTGCTGAATCCAGGTTTGGATTTCGGGTGGTAGGCCCTGCAAAATGGGTGCTGCCTGGCCCGCCACCGGTGCCGCTGGCGCGGGCGGTTCGTAATTCTGCAGCCGAAATACCAGAAGGTTGGACTTCTCCAGCTGATTAAAGGGCGCAGTAGGCGAACTAGCGCAGCCGCTCGCAATTACCCCCAGCAGGACCGTGAAACATGCACCTCTCAAATTGCAAAGCATCATGAAATTCCTACTAGATGGTTTTTGCGGCCGAGTCCAGCGAACGGCACAAGGATTTTCGCTTAGAGGAAGGCAGTTGTTGGCCTTATGCTTCCCGTTACGGCCTTCTCAGGCTAAGAGTTGAGTGTGGATAACATTTTAGTGACGGGCGGTACGGGATTTATCGGCAAAAGACTAGTCTCGACGCTTCTCGGCTCTGGACGAACTGTCACGGTGTTCGGGCGCGACGCGGGTCGCATTCGATTGGAATTCGGTGGAAATGCCCGGGGTATCCCATGGAATTTCCTAGAGTCTGGGACCTGGACCCAAGAGTTGAGCGGCCGTGACGCGATAATTCACCTCGCGGGGGAACCCGCCGTTGGGCGCCGACTCACGGAGACGCTGAAGCGTAAGGTTAGGGATTCCCGAGTGAAAAGCACGCGTCGCCTGGTGGATGCTATTGGTCAAACTGCAATCAAGCCCAAGGTGTTCATTTGCGCTTCGGCGGTGGGCGTTTACGGAAATAATCCCGGTTCTGGCCCGCTCGACGAGACGGCGCCCGCCGGCAATGATTTCATGGCCGAGGTTTGTCACGAATGGGAAGCGGCAGCCGCCGGGGCCGAGCTCTTTGGGGTCCGAGTCGTAATGGCGCGGCTGGGTATCGTTCTGGGGGCTCGGGGCGGCATCATTGAAAGGCTTCTGCCGCCATTCCGCCTTGGGTTTGGCGGCCGGATTGGTTCGGGTCAACAGCCGATGTCCTGGATTTCGCTCGATGATGTGGTCAATGCTTTGTTGTTTTGTGCGGAACGGGAAAGTGTCCGGGGCCCGGTCAATCTTGTTGCTCCCCATTGGGTCAAGAACGAAGAGTTCACTCGCGCGCTCGCGGATTCCGTTCAGCGGTCCGCCCTGTTTCGAGTTCCCGAGTTTGCTCTGAGGCTGGCTTTTGGCGACGGCGCCGACGCCTTGCTCGGCGGGCAGCAAGTAACCCCGGCAGTGCTCTCGCGAGAAGGCTTCGAGTTCCGATATCCGGACCTGTCGTTGGCACTAGCGGCGGCGATCGCACGAAGCTGACGCAGCAGTGCCGTGGGACGCTCTGCGGCTGGGAGGGCGACGCCTGGCCACGTGCCGCTGCAAACAAAAAAAGGCGGCCCGACTCAAAACGCACAGGAGGGGGGAGGGGAAGTGCGTTCCGGACAGGCCGCAGAAGTTTTTGACTCCGAATCCGAGGCCACCGCGAGTACATCAGAATTGGTGATTTGACAATAAAAATGCGCGCGGTTTGGCCCGTATCGCGCGCACGAGCCCGCAACACCGGCCCGCGAATTTGCTGCGAACTACGGGCATTGCTTCGATTGACGAAGTCGCGAGCGGCCGGCGTCCAGCCCGTTTTTCTGCAAAAAACTCCAGCCATGGCAACATGAAACGAGCATGGTGTCTCCACCCGCGCAGACTCGGTTCCTGATTGTCGGCTTGGGCGCACTCGGTGGTGTGGTTGCGCATGCTCTCTGCGTTGCCGAACACGATGTAACGGTTTTGGTGCGACGCTCCGACGTCGCGCGAATCATTACGACCTCAGGGCTGCGAGAACTTAGATCGGGAACGGTGGTAAAGCCGGAAGTTGCTTCGAATAGTCTCGACTTGACGGGCCATTACGATTTCGTCGTATTGGCAATGCAGCCAACGGACGTTGAGGCCGCTATCCAGGGCCTGTCCGGGGTTTTGTCGAATGATTCGCAGGTGGTGTGTCTGCAAAATGGCCTCTGCGAAGAGCGAGTGGCCGCGACGATTGGCGCTGAACGAGTGGTAGGCGCCGTTGTCACATTTGGCGCAAACTCGCATGGCATCGGCCGTTGCGAACACGTCCCTGGGGGCGGCATCGTGTTTGGGCGAATCGACGGATCTTTGGACCCAAAACTAACTTTGCTCGTCGATTGTCTAAGAGATCTCGGAAAGGTTCGGACTTCGCAAAATCTGATCGGGATCCGTTGGTCAAAGCTGATCGTGAATTGTGCCATATCCACGCTGGGCACGATTGGCGGCGATCAATTGGGCGCACTTCTGAATAAGGCCTACGCGCGTGAGCTTGCCTTCGAGGTCATGGGTGAGGCGGTCAATGTGGCCCGGGCTTCCGCAATCAAGCTGGAACGGCTACCAGGGACGCTGCCGCTGCAGTGGTTAGCGGCCAGGCGCCAGGATGGTGCGGGCCTGCGCGCTGCCGCCAAGAGCTGGGCGCAACATACGGCGGCTCTGGGTTTAGGCGCCAAGTATCGAAGGCTCCGCAGTTCCATGCTGCGCGCGATCGAGCGCGGACATATGCCCGCCGTCGATTTCTTGAACGGGGAGATAGTCACTCGCGGCCAGCGTTTGGGGGTAAAGACGCCGGTCAACGAGCGCGCCCGGGATCTCGTTTGGGAAATCTCTCGCGGCGAACAGGTGGCATCACACGCGACGCTGCGCAGTTTCTATGATGAAACTAGGGTCACGCCGCCTGTTGATAGCTAAGAAGTCACAACCACGCCGGGTGGCATTGCTCCGCTGTTCACCAGTATCGGTTCAATAGCAGTGAGTAGTTGGCTGCGCTCGGCGTCGCTTTGGGCGACAATCGTCACGTGACCCAGTTTTCGATCGGCGCGCGGCGTCTTGCCGTAGTCGTGCAAATGCACGTCGCGATATCGAAGGATGCTGGCGGCATTCGGCATGTTGCCCACCAGGTTGAGCATCGCCACCGAGCCGCGAATCGAAGTATCACCGAGCGGCAGGTCGGCAATTGCGCGCAGATGATTCTCGAACTGACTCGTAGCAGCGCCTTCGATGGTAAAGTGGCCAGAATTGTGGACACGCGGCGCAAACTCATTGGCGAGCAATTGGCCATTGATTTGAAAGAATTCGAGCGCAAGGACGCCGGCATAATCGAGGTGCTGCAGGAGCTTTTCGGCATACCCTTCTGCGAGCTTCTGAAGCTCCACTGGTACATTAGGAGCCGGGGCCAACGTCAAACGGAGCATGCCTTCATAGTGGACATTTTGAACCAGCGGGTAAAACGCCATCTGACCGCTCTGGGTTCGAACGCACAACAAACTCAATTCGCGAGTAAACCTCACCCACTTTTCCAGCAAGCACGGCACCTGTCCTAGCGCTGCAAAGGCGCCCTCGGCGGCATCGGCTTGCATTAGGCGATGCTGACCTTTGCCGTCGTAACCGTAGCGTCGCGTTTTGAGGATGCTTGGAGTACCAATCTGGTTGAGCGCACTCTGCAATTGCTCAGGATTGGTCACGTTGGCAAAATCAGCCGTGGCAATCCCCAGCTGCTGAAAGGCAGATTTTTCGAACAAGCGATCTTGAGATACCCTAAGCGCGGTTGAATTGGGGCATAGGCGCGTGTGTGCTTCGATCGATGCGGCTGCGGCGTCTGGGACGTTCTCGAATTCGTACGTGACGATATCGGCTGCGCACAGGCGCTCGAGCGCTGCGGGGTCGTCGTAAGGCGCGGTCAATTGCGGCGCCACTTGTGAAGCGGGCGAGTCCGGTGTCGGGTCGAGGAACGTGAAGCGAAATCCCAACGGATAACCCGCTAGGGCCAACATTCGCCCCAATTGGCCAGCGCCAAGCACTCCAATATTCACGAAAATTACGAATCCGAAGGAGGATCTTGGTTTTCCAAGATAGATTGGGTTTGTGCGTCACGGAACCGGTGCAGAGCGTCCCGGAACTTCGGAAACTCACCGCCCAAGATGGCCGCGGCCAGCAGCGCCGAATTGACGGCCCCAGCCCGACCAATCGCGAGTGTTCCCACTGGTATTCCGGCGGGCATCTGAGCGATCGACAAGAGTGAATCCATGCCGTTCAATGCCTTGCTTTGAATCGGCACGCCCAGAACCGGCAATGCCGTTTTCGAGGCTGTCATGCCCGGCAAATGCGCAGCGCCGCCAGCGCCCGCGATAATGACGCGCAGGCCTCGGCCTTCGGCTGCCGCCGCGTACTCGAACATGCGATCGGGTGTACGGTGCGCCGAGACCACCTGTACCTCGTGCGGGACGCCCAATTCGTTGAGTGTCAATGAAACGTGTTGCATGGTTTCCCAATCGCTATGGGATCCCATAATGACTCCGACGAGCGGAGCATGGACCGAGCTTATCGTCACAGGTTCCTCTTAAAAGGGCGCTACCATCACGCCCGAGGCCGAAACCTAGCGGCCGACCCGCGGGAGCTCAAGTCGATTGTTCATAGTTAGCAATCAATTGACCTGTCGCGGACTTTGCCCGCCGAGGATTGCGAGAATAAGTTCACGGAGTCCCTCACCCACTCATTGAGCGAAAGAGCCCTAAATATGCGCGGATCACGCCGGATAGCTGGATTTTACTCGGTCGTTTTGGCTGGGGCGGCCTGTGGGGCGGCGCGAACCCCGAGCGCGGCTGCCGCGCAAAACAGCGCCGACAAATCGCCCGTCCGAACTCCCCCCGCGGCGGCGCAGCCTGTCCATTTGAGTCCTACCCGTCGATCGATACGTCCTTCGCTCGACGGCGGTACTGAACCACCGACTTCCAAACCGTCCACTCGCGCTGCGACGCCCGCATCGAGCACCGCGAAGGATGGTCAGCACGCGACGAAAGAAAGCTCTACTTGCCCCGACGGCATGCAATTGGTTGACGGAGACTATTGCACGGAGGTCAAGCATAAGTGCCTCGAGAGCTGGTACGATAAGTCCAATAAGAAGACTATCTGCGAAAAGTTCGAGGCCAAGAGCGAATGCGTTGGTCAACGAAAACACAAACGCTTTTGCATCGATCGCTATGAGTGGCCCAATCGTGCCGGCGAACGCCCCGAGGTGATGAACCGTTTTCATCAGGCTGAGGTCAAGTGCGCGGCAGTGGGCAAGCGCATGTGCACCGAGTCCGAATGGACGATGACTTGCGAGGGTCCCAAGTTCAAACCATTCCCTTACGGATACGTGCGGGACACGAACATATGCCACGGCGACGTCATGTGGGATTCACCCGATATGAAAAAGGTGGCGCTTCGGGATCCAGCCGAACTCGCCCGCTTATGGAAGGGCGTCAGGAGCGGTTCGCAGCCACAATGTGTCAGTGACTATGGAGTTTACGACATGCCAGGTAACGCCGACGAGGTTGTAGCCAGCGAAACCACGAGCAGTGACTTTCGAGGAAAATTCGACAGCGTGCACACGGGCGGCCCCTGGTACAAGGGCGTACGCAATCAATGCCGACCGAAGATCTACACCCATGACGAGGGATTTTATTACTATTTCCTGAGCTTTCGCTGTTGCGCCGAACCCGACCGTCAACCAACCGATCCACGCACGCCCAAGCAACGCGCAGCCAATTGGAAGTTCGACAAGGTCGAGCAGATTGCGGGCTTTTCGCGAGAACAAGTTCAAAAGGCTTTGAAGACGAAGGCCGAGAAAGGCAATTGCGGCTGCGGAAAAGGTGACATTCGCTGCAATACGATGTGTGGCACGCTGCTAGGACCGCAGGCTAAGGACTATCCGAAGAACAGGGATGCGGCTGGTTCGACAAAATAAGAACGAACGCCTTTTGCAATCTCGGGGTGCCAATTCGTGGCTTGGTTCCCTCAAATCCAGCGATCCCCTGACTCAGTGAATAAAAATTCACACGCTGCTCCAAGGCGTCGCACCTACATGGGGTTAGCCAGGGCCCGAGGGGCTTTGACGCTTCACCCGTAGTCCCTGTAGTTCCGGCCAAGTCGAATTATTCAATAGAACTGGTGTTAACGTCGGCGCACACAAATCTCTGTTATCGACACGCCGTTTGGAACATTATGGTGGCTGTATGCGGGGAGCCGCGGCAACCGACAAGCGAACCGAGGATCGAGCAGAGCGACAAGCTCGCATCGAAAGGGCCGCCGAATACGTGTTTGCCTATCGCGGCGTTTCCGCCGCGACCATGGACGACATTGCACGTCATTCGGGTGTCAGCAAGGGCGCGCTCTATCTTCACTTCGAAAGCAAGGAGCAACTTTACCTCACGCTCGCAGTTCGCGCGCTCAAGGAATTGATCAGCAAAATCGAAGCGAATCCGACAGCCGGTACTGGCTTTATGCGCACGCGAGCGCTGATTGAGACCTATGCCAACTACTCGCTCAGCGATCCGGCCAGGTTTTGTCTTGCGGGGGCTTGGGTTGCGCCGGACTGGCAATTGCCAAAATCCGAGGCGCTCGCGACCTGCTATGTCGAGCTCGTAAAAAACGCATTGCGGCTGGCGGTGGGCGTATTCGAACTCGGTAAGCGAGACGGCACGATTCGTGAGCACCTGGATACGCAGCTGACGATTCTGCAATTCCTCGGGGGCATGCACGGGGTGCTTGCACTGCGCGCCAAGATAATAGAATCCTCGGACGAAGTGCCGCCGCAATTGGACCCACAGCTCTGGGCGGGCCTAGTGCAGCAGCAAGACGCCTCAGTACCAGCCGCAATCGATCGCGAACGCATCGTAACATCTTACGTCGAGCTGCTTCTCTCCGCGATAGAGAAGAAATGGCCGTAATTGGGCGAAGGCGCCTAGCAACGCCAGCGCGTAGCCACGTGCCGCCGTGCCACAAGAGTCGCCCCGTTCAGATGCGGGAGTATGGCGCGAAGTACCTAGACGTGCCCTGCGAGAGCAGCGGCCTGCTGATACACTTCGAGCGTTAACCTGGCCGTGGCGTCCCAGTTGAATTGACTCGCGCGCTCGATGCCGCGCGCGACAAGCTCGGCGCGCCGCACATCGTCACGCATTTGCCGAATTTTCTCGGATAGATCCGCTGCACTTCCGACGACCGCATGCAGCCCCGCTCCGCCCAAAACCTCGACCAGGGCCGGAGTATCGCTGGCGATTACGGGACACCCGCAAGCGATTGCCTCGAGAGCTGGCAGGCCAAAGCCTTCGACCAGAGACGGCTGTAGCAGAGCGCGCGCGGATTGCAGAAGCACGATCAGATCGGGCAACTCTGAGATCTGGCAACCAGCGCACACGGTCACTGATGCCAAGCTCGGCGGCTTGCTGCTTTAGACCGCGGCCGCTGCTCGTCCGTTGCACCAGAACCAGCAATTCATTGGGTGCAGCTCCAGCGGCAAACGCCGAAAGTGCCAAATTATGTGCCTTATACGGCTCGTTCTTGCCAACGATGAGGAAAAAGGGTGCAGGCGAACCGATGAGCGTCGCAGCCCGAGCGAGTGCTGCTTCTCGGCCAGTGGTTGCTTGAAAGGCGCTTCTCACGGCGAGCGGTGTGACGCGCACTCGAGCGCGCGCCGCAGGCACTTGCGCCACGACCCGATCTGCGGTGGCCTGTGAAATCGTGATGATGCGCGTGGCTCGCTGCATGGCCCAGCGCATTCCCAGTTGGTAATAGCTCTGTCGCAACCGACGCCATAATGGCCGCGCGTTCAACCAATTCTGGCTGCTCATACCACATCAAATCATTGATTGTTACTACTGTGGCACAGGGGATACCGCGCCCGAGCAGGCCAAACGGAAAGTGTACGACGTCATCTTCCTCCAGCCTGTCGAGCTGCGCTGGCCAGAGCAACGTGCCAACCCCGTCAGCCGTTGCCGTTACAACCGTATGCGATAAGTTGGGCGCTGCGGGGGGGATCGGCCGTTCCGGGTGAGTCCAAGCGTGAAATTGGGATTGCGGCGCGAGCCGAGGTAACCGCTCCACTAGCGCTTCGACGCAAGTGCCAATCCCACTCGGACGCCGCCTCACATAGCGAGAATCGATCACGAAGCGCATACGTCACCCTCGCCATTCAGGCCCGCGGCGAGCCGTTCGCGCGCGCGCTCGATCCAGTAACGATTCGTGAGCCGCTCTTCTACCTGCGGTTGGCCGAAAGCCGATGCATATTGTACTAGCCAGCGTTCCAAGTTGCTCTGCGTAATGTCGTGCCAATCCTGGACGATTACAACGGGCAAACCTCGGTAAAGTGGGTCAAGTGAAGAGGTTTTGACGATCACGATGTTGCCGAGGAGCAAGGACTCCCAGGTTCGGTGGCAATCGAGTCCGTTGCCGTGGGGACTCACGACGAACGCAAAGCGAGTCTTTTCTCGCCAGAGGTCGATGCGGCGCACTTTGCGCTCTTGAAACCGCACGACTGCATTTTGCCTCAAGGCGGCCGTCACCGCGCGCCGATCGTCACCCCAAACTTGATGCCGGTGCGTGTTGAATTGAAAGTCTGCGTGAGCCAAAACGAGCCGTTCCTCGGTCTTGGGCATCTCGGCCCTAAGTGCGTCCAGTTCCGCTTCTTGTTCGGCTGGAGTGGCGCATTCGTGGCCCCACTTGCGACCGTTGCTGATGGTGTGAAAGTTGACGCCGATCGGCAGTGGCTGAAGCTTCGGGCTAGCAGCATGGGCGTCAAGGTTCTGCGTAAACCAACACACGACCTTCGGACTGTCTAGGATTTCCTGGCTGCGGTCGAACCCGGTGGGAATAGACCAATCTTCATCGCCGGTCACGAGCGCGAAGCGAGCACGGATCCGGGGCAGGGCTTCTGCCACGAACTGCGGCAGAGCAATTAGGCGTGTCCATACCAAGTCACCGTCACGCACACTATCGAACACTCGCGGGTCGAAGCGCAATGCTGCGCGGCTGCCCCGTTGCCCTCGCACGAACCCGACGCCGCCATTGTGATCGCAGAGCAATGCCAGGCCCCTGCTCCAGATGTATTTAGTGGGCTCGAACGGACCGAGCTTGCGGCTGCGGTAGCTCGCTTCTAGGCCTCCGATGGCCGCCGCTGCACGTGTTAGGAGTTGTCTCAATCTTGCCCCTGGTTTAGCGCTCGCTGGTAACTGCGCAACGTCTCTGCCGCGCAGCGCTGCCACGTAAACATTTGCGCCCGACGCAGCCCGCGTTCGCGCAGTAAAGTGCGAAGTTCCGAGTCGGACACTAGCCTTTCGAGGGCGCTCGCTAGTGTTAGCTCGTCGGCGCTGTCTATGGTCAACGCGGCGTCCCCTGCGACCTCTCCGAGTGCCGACAAGGAAGTGGTGAGTGTAGGCGCGCCGCAGGCCATCGCTTCGAGAACCGGCAATCCAAATCCCTCGTAACTGGACGGAAATACGTGCCCCAGGCATTGCCGGTACAGCGCCACGGCAAGGTCGTCTTCGACGTAACCGAGCAGCAAGACACGTCCATCGAGCTTCGACTTAGCCACCAATTCTGCCAATTCCCGGCCGCGCCTCGGGGAAATTGGGCCTGCTAAAACCAGCTCCAAGTCCTTCGAGAGGCCGCTGCGAGCAAAAGCCCGAACCAAGCAAGGCAGGTTCTTTCGAGTGTCGCCAGCACCAATAAAAAGCAAATAAGGGCCCCGAATGCCAAATTTTTCGGTCAAACGCGCCCGTTCGTTCGGTGTCTCATCGGGAGTGAAGCGCTCGTGGTCAACGCCCTGGTGGACAACGTCAACGCGCTCAGGCCTCAAACCCAATTGCTCGATTAAATCCCGCCGCGTAGCCTCACTGATTGCGATCACCCGCGCAGCAGTCTTGTAGCGGGCAATGTCGCGTGCGCGTTGCAATGAGCGCGCCCACGGTACCGGTGCCAAGTAACTCTTTCCCAACATCAAGGGAATCAAGTCGTGGCAAGTCACGATTCTTGGTAGCCGGCGATCAAGCGGCGTTCCGAACGGGTCGGATAAATGCAAGAGCCGGGCTCCCGTGCGTCGAGCCAGCCCGCCTAGGAAGAGCCGACGCTCCAACTTGTGCCTCTGGTAGTTGATCGTCGGAACGCCCCGGTCACCCGCGAAAAGCAAACTGGGGTCGAGCGCGCCTTCGGTAGCGCCGTGGTGGCGTACCAGCCCGACGACGTTGAGAGCCGCACTTTCTAGGTCTGGGTATTGAGCAAGCCAGCTGCTGCGCGCAGCGAGCGCGACGCACAGATTGCGCACGTACCGGCCAATGCCGCGCTCGCGTGAGCCGGTATTCAGTGCCGTCATGTCCAACAGGACGTCGATCATTGGCTGCCTTTTAGCCCGTCACAGCCATTCACACCAGGGGCAGACGCGTTGGGCCTTCGAAGGCGTTGGGCTGCGCGCGCCATTCGTCGTACGCGCTTTGGGTACGCACGCAGCCGATGGTACACGTGTCAGCGCACGTCTTTTTGACGAAAAACTGGCGTTTCAAGTCGGCCTGCGTGTAGTCGAGAAGCGGCTTCTTGAAGACGCCTCGCGTCTGCGAGCACCAGTGGACGTCACCGAATTCGTTGAACATAGAGATAACGGCTGCCCGCGCGACACTTAAACGGGGCCTGGCCGCTCAACAGAATGCGCTCGCGATAGTCACGTGCCTCTCCGAACGAACGTTTACCCATCTCTCGCTTAATATCCGCTAGGACGTCAAGAGCGCCCGGAGTGAGCAGCATTTTCCCCGTACCATCGTGGAGTACCAGTACGCGCGGGCGGAACCCCAGCTCCTTGGCGGTCCGCACCACTGTGCGAACTTCCTCCGGATTGGCGGCTCCGAGCACCGCGCTGAGAACCACTTTGAACTTTGCAACCTTTGCCAGCATGCGCAACTTCGGCAGCATTGGCCGCAGGACTTTCACTGTTACGTCGTTTGGCGCAACACCATCCACGCTGACTTGCAGCTCCATCAACCCGGCATCATTCAACATGCCGACTTTGCGCTCGTTTAGCAAGTAAGCATTCGAGATCAACATGACCTTGTGAAAAGATTGCGTGCGAGCATGCGCGATGAGGTCGTAGATTTGCGGATGCAGCATCGGCTCACCGCCGGTGAGCTCCAAGCTGAACGTGCCAAGCTCCTTCAACTTGTCGATCCGTGACTTAAGCATGTCGGTGTCGACAGGCTCAGAGGTTTTGTCGAACTCGTTGCAATAACCGCACGCAAGGTTGCAGCGGCGTATTACGACCAGTTGCGCCAAAAACGGCGAGTACATGAGGCGCTGCAGCGCTTGCATAGGGCCGCTAGAGTATGGAAGCTGTCACAGGCGTTGCCACAATTCAAAAGCGTTTTGTCGCCCGAGGGGGCTCAAGTCCAGACCCAAAGGGCCGGATTTAGGAGATTTTGAACTTACTCGGTAGACCCAAGCCAGCACGATCGTGAGCGTGCCACCATTACCCCAGACTCTTTGCCCCAAGCAACATCGGGCTTCCAGCGCAACGAAACGCTGTCGAGTTTCCCGATGAAATCGACATCGCATTCTACCACGAAACGTTGCAACTTAGTCTCCACGAAGCCTTGCCAAGGCTCACGGTGCAGCCGAGTTGCTACCGTTGGATGCGCCCAGATCCCAGAGACCAATACGAGCTGATTGTCCGGGTACGTTCGATACGGTTGAATGACATGCTTCTTGGTGTCATCGAGTGGTTGACCGGGCTCCAGTGGCCAAACCGTATTTTCATCCTTGTACCCGCAGTGCTCCTCACCAAACATCTTGTCGGAGGCGCACAGCAACCGCTCGAAATCCATTGTAATCACGGTCAAGCGCACGCGTGTCGAGCCGCCTTCATGCCAGCCACTCATGTTAGTCGGGGCAGGGTTGCGCGTATGCACCACATTCTCGAGCGGAAACACAATCAACATGGCGCAACCCGCGAACACCGCGTTCATCAGATTGCCACCAATAATTGGAAGTGGTTCCGGCTCGTCGCGCCTTCTAGGGCGCGGCCTGTCGGAGCGACGTCGAGGATGATTAGAAGTTCGGGGACGTGAAGTCCGGTCCCGTTCGGAAGCCATTGGCCCTTGATACCATAAATGTCGAAACTTGAACCGATTTCCGTGCCTTTGTCTGGTTCGGCACGTGGCTATGATTGGTCGCACTCTCGGTGCACAGGGGATTCCGACCCTGCGCGCGGCCTAATGCCGTGCATATTCGGGGCTTCTGAATTCTTCGCAGCAGCAGACAAGAACACTCAATCAACCGTTTGGCCGAATCCCGACACCGTCGGGCGCAACGAGCTGCCGCCAAAGCTTGGGTTTCGGCCGAGTCCTATGCGGGTTGCTTAGGACTGGTCCGCAATCATCCGAGCGACCACGGTGCGGCTGATAGAGGCACTCATGGAACGGATGCCTAAGTGCAACGACTCTGTTCCAACTTTGCATACGAGCCCGAATCTGCAACTTGGGTAAGTGCCATCGATCAAATCGAACTCCGGAGTTCTTACGGCTGAACAAAGCCGAGGGACGGGAATTTTCGATGGCTCGATATGAGAGACTCGCAGGGGCTGCGAGGAAACTGGTGTTCGTCACGCTTCTCTTCGCACTCGGCACATTTCGACGGGTTAGACGCCAAGGTTGACGCCAGTTGTGATGACGGGTTACTAACGCGATGTGCATCCCCGTTGGAACCGCTACATAGAAATTACGACTGTTGTCCTGATATTCCTCGCCGGTATGTGGTTCTTCTTCGGTTCAACTCGTTCTAACCCGGTTCGACGCAGTACCAGGCAATCTCGGCGACAGCCGATTCAACGCAATCGTACTGGAACACGGTTTTCGCCATCTTCGCGGTGATGTCTGGCATGCTGCATTTTGGAGCCCCAGTTGGGAATTCTATCCGCAAAAGAACCTATTGGCGTACTCGGACAATTTGCTCGGAACATTGCCTATATATGCAGCGGGGCGAGCATTCGGCCTGAACGAAATGGCGGCAGTCAATTCGTGGGTGGTCGTCATCACGGTGGCAAATTTCTTCGCGATGCAACTACTCCTGCGCAGCCTTGAGTTGTCCCGATTGGGTGCCGCCTTGGGAGCCTTCGTTTTTGCATTTGCAATGCCTAGGGGGCAACAGTTGGGTCATCTCCAGCTTTTCCCGCAATTCTTTACCCCGCTCTGTTTCCTTTGCGTCACAAGGTTGCATACGCTGCGGCCTTGGACGGTTTGGGGAGTGGTGGCCTGTGTGGTGCTTCAGGTCTATTCGGCCGTCTACTTGGGCTGGTTCTTGGCCCTCGCCTTGGGCATTTGTGGATTAGTGACGGTCGTTATGTGTCGGGCCTCAGAGGAATTTTTTCGTAAGATCAAGCTCGGACTAAGACGTCTCTGGCTACATGCGGTTGCGGCTCTAACGCTCGCGGTCGTGGCCCTGCGTCCACTGGGCTTACACTACGCTCAGGCGCAAAGTGAAGTGGGGAAAAGGACCTTTTACCAGATGCGCGGCATGTTGCCGCGCCTAACCTCATACGTGCTGCCATCGGACTACACGTTTCTTTACAGGCCACTACTATGGCTGAGGCCGAGAGTATCGATGGCACATGAGCAGGTCATGTTCGCGGGGTTCCTGGTGTTGGCGTGCACTGTGCTGATGGCGAAAAGCATTTACCGAAAACCGCGGGATTATTCGAGTAACTGGTGGAAGTACGCACTACTCTCTATTTTGGCGATCACGTGGGTCGCTACACTGTGGGTGGGTGAATCCCTGTGGCATTTGGTGCATGGTTTGCTTCCCGGTGGTGGTGCCATTCGGGCGGTTTCTCGCATAACATTGCTACAATTGTTGCCGATGGGAGCCTCCGTTGCCTGGGTTGCGACCAAGCTCGAAAAGCGGTCGGGCTTGCTCACTGCGATGCTCTTTTCGGCATTGGTAGTATTCGAGAATTCCGGTGTGTCAAAGCAGGATTTCTCTGCTCGCGAACAGGCCACTCGAATCAACGATGTCAAATCTCAACTCTCGGGAAAGAATTGCACAACATTCTTTTTGACAGGAATAGATGAAAGTTGGAAGACACATTTGGATGCTATGTGGGCATCACTAGAAACGCAAATTCCAACCATCAATGGTTATAGTGGTAATTCACCCCCCGATTGGCCATTCGAAGACCCTTTCACCGTGCAACGGGTTGCACTCGAAGGTTGGCTGAAACGCCACCACATGCCTACTGATGGGATATGCATTCTTGACGATTAGTCGAGAAAACGGCAACAAGGTGGGCTCCGCCTACTCCCTTGACGCCACAGTTTGAATTAGCCGAGTATGTCAGCTCAATTCATACGCGGCGAGCATTTGCGGACCGATGGTTTCGGCAGAGAAACGGGCACGACAACTGTTGTCAGCTGCATCCCTGAGATCGTCTACTTCTCGGTCCGAAAGGGCGACTATTCGTTCTAAGTTGTCGGCCAGAGCTTCAGGTGAAAACGCGTTGGAGGCAAACCCGATTTTACCCTCTTCCATGATCTCGAACGGACCACCATGGTCTGGGCCTACTAACAATAGACCACGAGATGCAGCTTCTGGAAAAACCATTCCAAACGGCTCGTCGACTGGCAATAATGCAAAGACTTCACATGTGTCGTAAACTCGCCTCAATTCAATTTCGGGCAAAAATCCGCAAAAAGTCACCGAATGCTCGATTCCCAATTCTCTCGTCAAACGTTCCAATGTCGCTCGGCTTGCCCCCTCACCGACGACGTGGAGACTTGCCCGCGTCGGATTCTTTGAGGTGAACATGGCAAAGCCCCTAAGTACTGTGTCAATATTCTTGGGTGACTCGAGGCGGGTGTGAACTAAAATACGCAATTGCGATCGGTCCAGTCCTGCTCGCCGCCGGCTTCGATCGGCGAATCTTATAATTGGGTAAAGTACTTTGAAAGGCCGATGTCCGTAGGCGAGTTCGGCCAATTTCTTCGTGTAACCGCTGTTGGTGCATGAAATAGCCATGCTATCAATCGATGCGATGTCACGCCTGCGCTCCCATGCCATCTTGTAACGAGTTAGGCGAAATGGACTATTCCAGCGGTCACGATAGTCCAAATACAAACGTATAGCCTCGCTCTCTCGATCTGGATTGTCCTTGGCACGCATTTCGAGCGCTGGGTGCGATGCCGCAAGATGAATCTCGCGATTGGGCTCATGACAATAGCAAAGCTTGCGAGCGAGAGTTTCCGACGCCGCTAGAACACAAGTCATGGGATAGTTGTGCGCTATGGCCGCATCTACACCGGCCAAGGTCGCCGTCAATCGTTTCGAGCGCCGCTCTATCCAGATTCCGCGACCGCCGATCTTGTCCACCCAATCTTTGTCACCAAGTATTTCTACTCGCAAGTTGCTCAGCTGGTCCCGCCATCGCTCTACATCGAGCGAACAAGTCACGACGCGCACGTCTAATCCCAAGTCCCGAAGGCATCGCGCCTGGCTGAGCGCCAGGATCTCAGCACCGCCAACGCCCCCAAATGAAGGGTAAATTATCGCCACTTTCAGGGTCATTCGCTACTCCCGACAAACTCGACGCAGCCGCCCATTGATGCCATAGTCAACCCAATTGCAATGGCCGTTGCCTCTTTGAGCATTGAGTCGGTTCCTATCTGCCCCGCCTGCAACGGGCCCGTACAGAAAGCATTCGAGATAACGGTACTCGGGGACACAAATGCTGTTTATCACAATTGCACGGTTTGTGATTCGCTAATTGCTGTTGCTCCAACCTGGTTGGAGCGTTCCTATTCGACCACAATATTTCCCGATCCTGATACGGGTGCTTTGCGGCGGACTCTTTTTGTCAACAATTTCATTCGAAGGATGCGGTCCGTAGGACTCCTAGCACGACGCTATCGCTCGCTGGACTTCGGATGCGGTCTCGGCATGCTCGTGAGCCTCCAGTTAGATCGGGGCGCGGACGCTCATGGCTTCGATCGATATTCAAAGCCGCGGTTTGCGCAATTGGCCTGCGGCAATGAAATGCCGACCTCGCAATTCGATCTTATAAGCGCTGTCGAAGTAATTGAGCACATGACAAGTCCGGTCGATGTACTTACGTCACTTCGCGAACGCCTTACGCAGTCAGGATTGCTGCTAATTACCACGGAATTGTTCGAACGAAAGCGCTTCCCCGACCCGAGCCGTTGGCACTATCTGGCTCCCGAACACGGCCAACATATCATGTTGTTTTCTCAACTCGGATTGGTAAAGGCTGCCGAACGCGCAGGGCTGCGCCATGTTCGCAGCATAAGATGGTGCGGCATACCTTTCGTTCATCTATTTTGTCACGCAAAGCACGTCGTCTCCGGGTTGCGACTGTCGGGGCTAAGATGGCTTAATTTCTGGGGTGAAAGGCGTGGTTCCAGTGATCTGTGGGCATAAAGTCGGTAGCTATACCGCATGAATGCTTGGCGTAAGAGTTCAAGCGAACTACCCGCATGGCTGCGAATCGTACGCAACGCGGGGAGCATTTTGCTTAGCAGTGCCTCGGGCGAAATCCTCACGACGTATGCCGTAGCACTCGCTGCCCTCGCTCTCGGCCCGGGGGGGTTTGGCACCTTGGCGGAAGCTCAGGCCTTCATGGATCCATTCGATTCACTGGCGGGCTTCGGTCTCGGACAGGTTGTGATAACAATTGCGGCCTCGCGGGGCTCATGCGACGGAGCTCTCCGCTCTTCGGTAATGGGTATACGCTTTGGCTTCACGATAGCTGCAATCGTCGCTGCATTCGGCATTGCGTCATTAACGGGACGCAGCGCGTTAGCACCCATCATGGCGCTGATCGCCGTGGGCATGTTATTCAACCCCCTAGCACAGGCGTCCACGCTGCCATTTCAATGCGATCAAGCCATGCATCGCCTGATCGGCATCCCGTTCTTGGCTAGCATTGTCCGAATTGGCACAGCATACCTTGCCTACTGGGCGCTATGTTCGCCAGTGGGTTTTCAAGCGTCAAGTACAGCGGCTGGAATCACGGGCGCTCTCTTGGCCTACTGGTTCTCACAGCGATACTATAAGACGGTCCTTCGATTTGATCTAAGCCTAGCCAAGAAGCTAGTCGCCATTGCGTGGCCGGCAGCGACGCTCGAGTGTATCGTAATGATATATTCGCGTGGTTCGTATTTCTTGCTTCACAATGCCGGTTCGGTCGTTCAGGGAGAATATGCAGCAGCAGACAAGTTGGTCCGACCAATTTTGGGAATTGCTGGTGCGTTGGTGTTTAGCTCTCTTCCAACGGTAGCAGCCATGGCGGCGAAGCGGGAATTCGTGCCGTTATTGCAAGCGTACTACCGCTCTGTGCGCCGAATCGTCACGGCTATGCTCCCGCTTATGGGTTTAGCTTGGGTAATATTGCCGCTCCTATTGCGGCGCTATGCACCGGCTTATGCAGGCGCGGCTACGACCTTTCGAATACTCGCGGTCGGTGCAGTGTTCATGTTCTTGAATCAGCTTTCGTCGGCATTTATCATTTCACTTGGCAAGTTTCGCCTAATCATGTGGATTGGGCTTACGAATTTGGTCGTTTATTTCGCTGTTGCCCTCAGCCTAATCCCTAAGTACGCCGCGCCCGGGGCCGCTTTTGCTACAGCGTTGATGGAAGGCGTCAATACAATTCTCCAATCAGTAGCGGTAGCCATATTGCTCAAACGCGCAATACGCCAGGCTGCGGGCCAGTCAGGTTGAAGCGGTTAGTCACTAGTTAATTGTTGAAGGAAGGGCTCCGAGCGCAACGTCATTTGGCGATAATTTTCGAGTCTACTCCCATGCGAGTGCACTAATGTCTTGAAGCGACCGATTGCAGCGGACCTTTCCAATCGAGCACCCACGTGGCCGAATTGTTACAACGGTTCAAATATCGGGCACCATCGACCGCACTACGTTTGATACAGTGAGTTGACTCACCGTATCAGACAAAGATACAATTTGAAGAGTGCGGCGGAAGCGTAAGATTGCGCGCAATATTCGCGCGAAATGCTCTAAGGAAGCGTAGTCGTAGATTCCTCCAGTCGCCTGCAGATTCCGGTAGGTCACAGGGGAATCCGCAGAATGAAGCCCGCATTTTGCTCGCCATTGGCAAGTAGTCCGGGCGTACCCATTGGCGTTTGACACTAAACTTATGGATATCCAGCAGAGAGAACAACGAGGATGGATTGTAGTCCCCACATGAGTAAGTGGGTCTGCAAGTCGACAAAAGCGAAAATGGAATTGACTCCACGCCACCACACAACATAGAGTCGCGTTCATCGCGTTCATCGCGTTCATCGCTGAAAGGAGGGTTCAAAGGCCGAAATTCGAACTACTGTTGGCTTGGAGGGGCCGATTCGCACCTTGGGTGCGGCGCTAAATAGATTTAGATTCTTCGCGACGAATGGCGGGAACTGTCGTATTTCAATTAGCGACGGTTAGGAAAGGTGCGTGCGTGCCTTGGGCTCAACGCCCTTTGACATCAAACATTGATACTGTTCTCGAAGGGATAACAATTGTTCCTAGAAAGGAAGACCAAACGACCAAATGTAACCAAAAAGAATGGTGTTTAGCACATACGTGTATTGCGATTCGGATGCTGTAGGACCCGTGGCATTGACACGCCTGTCGAAGGCGAAATTGCGACAATGGCAATTGCCTTCGAACGCCTTTCCGCTGGCGAGTTAGTGTTTGGAATGCGAGGGGCGGAGCGGCATACAGGCGGTACGTACAGCTCGTGGAAGGCCTCATCTTACTTAGTCTTCGACTTACTTTTGGTGTAGGAGTGCAAAGCAAAGACAGCGCGGACTTCCAGGTGACGCTTCAGCGGTCACTTCTGA
>CAWFUX010000016.1:0-35355 GCA_963819085.1 uncultured delta proteobacterium | reverse complement strand
TTCAGTTTGCACGGCGTGCGTGCGCGCGTGGCGATGTATTCGACCTATTGATAATCGACCCACCGAGTTTTGCCACAATCGGCAAGGGCCGTGTGTTTCGGCTCGAGCGAGAATGGGATTCACTCATCGAATTGGCGGCCCGGTTGCTCGCCAAAGGTGGGCAATGCCTTATCGTCAGCCACGAGATTCCCGAGCGAGCACGATTGCTTCGTCAGCGCACGTCGATGGCAATTCGAAGGTCGGGCCGTGCACTGAAAGCTTTGCGTGACCTTGCGTCGAATTCGGATTGTCCCGCGCAGCGAAATAATCCCTTTCCGAGCAGAAGTTTGTGGTTAAGCCTTGAATAGTTTCGGCTCAAGTGGTTCTCGACTAGGACTCTCAACCCAGATAAACGTCCGACAAGATGCCGCGTGCGGGGTCGGTGCCCGGTGCGCAAACGGAATTCCGTGAAGCACAAAAATCCATATGTAGCCGATGCTCGCACTCAGAAGGCCAAAGCTGCAGGCTACCCAGCTAGGAGCGTATTCAAGCTCGAGGAAATCGACCATCGTTGTCGGCTTTTGCGGAGCTCAATTCGGGTACTAAATTCTGGGGCTGCACCTGGCTCTTGGTCACTGTTTGCCGCACAACGTATCGGTCCCCAGGGGCTAGTCGTTGCTGTGGATGTGCGGCCACTTGACCACAGTTTTCCAGCGCAAGTCGTTACGTTTCAAGAGGATGCCTTGACCTCGGATGGGGCATCGTGGGCAAAATTTGCGCCGTTTGATCTCGTCTTGAGTGATATGGCGCCGAACACGTCGGGCTCGAAAGCGCGCGATCAAGCCCTCAGTTTCGAGTTGTTCGAGCGCGCACTCGGCGTAGCGGTCGAAGTGGGCAAACCCGGTTCTGACTTTGTTGCAAAATTGTTCATGAGCAATGCCATCACCGATGCCAAAGCGGGCGTCACCGCCGCTTACGAGCAAATGCGGATACTGCGCCCCGAGGGCACGCGTCAGAACAGTTCGGAAGTGTTCCTTGTGGGCAAGAGCAGGCGCCGATAGACCCGGCTGACATACGGCGGACAGTCAGAGTGTCGCGCAAAGGCACGAAACTGGCCAAGCGGCCAAGGATGTCGGGGGCCTGGTAAGGCAGATTGGTAGGGTGGCATCGTCTCCCACAATTCGACCGAGCGGAATGTCCGTAACGGAGCGTTAGCTTCCACTTGACGTCAGGGGCATGAAAGCGTTTAGGTCTCGACGACGGGGTGTTTTGCCCGTCAGGCGCTTAGCGCCAGGGAGCTACGATGCAGACACAGAAAAAGCCATCGAAGACAGGCCTGGTCTTGTGCGGGACCGCAATGTTCGCGGTATTCGCGGGCCTCGCCGGCTGTGGTGGAGGCCAAATCGCGTTTACAGGAAAAAATGCACTTTCGATTGTCGGTGAGCCACCGCCACCGCCACCACCACCTCCTCCACCCCCTAAGGTCGAGCCACCGAAGCCTCCACCTCGAGTCGAGGTTCGGGACAACTCAATCGAAATCCACGAGAAGATTCAATATGAGGTCAACAAGGCCATCATAAAGCCTGAATCATTTGGGCTGCTCGATGAAATCGTGAAGGTAATTCAAGAGAATTCCTACATCAAGAAAATCCAAATTGAAGGTCATGCGAGTGCCGAAGGCGACGCCAAGCACAACATGAAGCTGTCGGATGACCGAGCCAAATCAGTGCGCAAGTATCTCGTCGATCACGGGGTTGACGGGGACAGGCTGATTGCAAAGGGCTTTGGCATTACCAAGCCGCTGGCGTCCAACGACACCGAAGAGGGTCGAGAGAAGAATCGCCGAGTCGAGTTCAACATTCTCGAGCAGGATGTCACCAAGCGCAAAGTGGAGATCGATCCCGCGACTGGCAAAGAGAAGGTGATCGAAGAAACCAAGACGACCGTCTCCAAGCCGGAACCCGCTGGCGCTCCCTCGGAAGCGAAGGACACCAAGGCTGAGGGGAAGAAGGGCCTCAAAGGCGAGGGCAAAGACAAGGAGTCCAAAGCCGACGCCAAGAAGGAAGGCAAAGACACTAAGTCTGACGCGAAGGATCACAAGAAAGAGTCTAAAGTCCGACGCAAAGGACATGAAAGCCGAACCCAAAACGGGGACGGCCACTTCAACTGGAGTGAAGAAGTGAGCGCGTCGTTGCGAGACGACCTTTAAGTTTGAACGGAAGGAGACACAAAGATGCGAAAGTCCCCGATTCATCTCGCTCTGCTCGCGCTTACCGTTGGTGCGGTAGGTTGTTCAGTTGCAGCGCGCGATGCCAATATGTACGCACAAGATACGCAGAAGGTTCTTGAGTCGCGAAATGACGCGATCAAGACTTGCTATGATCAAGCACTGAAGAATGACGCCAAAGTTGCCGGCACGGTGACCGTGAAATTCACGGTCAAAACAGAAACCGGCGATCTGACCGATATCAAGGTGGACGCTGCCGGCACGACTGCCCCGGATGCGTTGAGTCAATGTGTCGTGACCTCAATACAAGGGTTGAAGTTGGCCCCCCCCGACGACAATGAAGGCCTCGGCACATTTACATGGAACTTCCAGGTGGGCAGCCCAGGGGCAGCCCCAGCTGCGCCTCCGGCTGCGGCAGCCGCGCCGACAGTCGGAGCTGCTGCTAAGGCTTCGCTGTCGATCGGTAAGTAAAAGCGTTAGAAGCGGCAACAGAAATCCCCCTCGGCTTGACAGTAAACCGAGGGGGAACTTGCCTGTGGCCTGTGGTGTTGTGAGCTTCGCTAAGCTCACGCAGTCATCAATTTGTCGACGCTCGCGAGCTTTACACAGGCGGCCACAACCTGCATTGCCAAGTCCACTTGCTCCAACGGTGGAAGGGTGGGTGCGATGCGGATATTTCGATCCCGCGGGTCCTTACCATACGGAAATGTCGCTCCAGCCGACGTAAGCTTCACACCGGCGTCATCGGCCAGTTTGATGATGCGTGCGGCGCAGCCGTCCAGCGTATCCAAGCTGACGAAATACCCGCCGCGCGGCGCTGTCCAGCTTGCAATTCCAAGTCCCCCCAATCGTTCCTTAAAGATCGCGGAGACTGCCTCGAACTTTGGACGAATTATGGCGGCATGCTTCTGCATGTGGTTCTTGATGCCTTCGATGTCTTTGAAGAAACGCACGTGCCTAAGTTGGTTAATCTTGTCGGGACCAATCGTCTGAATTGACAGATGACGCTTGCAGTCGGCGACATTCGCATTGCTCGATGCCATAGCGGCGACCCCCGCGCTCGCGAACGATACCTTCGATGTCGAGCCAAATACCAGGGGACGACTCTCGTTTCCCGCTTCGCGACAGGCGTCGAGTATATTCATCAAGGGACTGGTGGTGTCGTATAAGTCATGCACGACATACGCATTGTCCCAAAATATTCGGAAATCCGGCGCAGCTGTCGGCATTCGCGATAGACGTTGGACCACTTCATCACTGTAAGTGACGCCGCTCGGATTCGAATACTTGGGGACGCACCAGATTGCTTTGATTGAAGTATCTCGGCCTACCAAAGATTCCACGGCAGCCATATCCGGGCCCTGTTCGTTCATTTCGATATTGATCATCTCGATGCCGTGATGTTGGCAGATCGCGAAATGACGATCATAGCCCGGAACTGGACACAGAAATTTCGGATTCTGTGCTTGCCATGGTGCCGTCCCGCCCGGCACGCCATGCAGAAGAGCTCGCAGCACCGTGTCATGCATTATTTGGAGACTGGAATTGCCCCCAATCACGACGTTGCTGGGCGGGGCGCCGAGAACTTCGCCAAATAGGATTTTCATCTCTGGGAGGCCATCGAGTCCACCGTAGTTACGAATGTCAGTGCCATCCGTCGATATGAAATCCTTGGCGTCCAAGATGACGCTAAGCTCGTTTGCTAAATCTAGTTGGCTCGACGCAGGCTTGCCGCGTGTCATGTCTAGCTTGAGATTGCGTGCTTTGTATGCCTCGTAATCAGCTAGTAACTGTGTGCGGAGTTTGGTCAGTTCGCCTGCAGAAAGCTTCCGTAGCTCAGTCATAAGTGAAGTCGTAACTCATTCTTGCTCCGGTTCCAATGGGACCCTCGATCTGTAACTCGTTCGGGCTCCAAATAGTTGCCAGGGAGCCGAACCTCAGAAAAGGGAAGGGAACCGAACCGCGCGCGAACAGGTCATTGCGCTAGCCGCGCAACGACTGTGTCTGTTGACGCGCGCGCATCAATCTCGGGCCCGCTCCCGAATCAGCTAAAATGAACGAGCCTTACAGCCAGACGTCGCGGACTTGCTTACGGATTTTGCCGATGGCCTGTTCCTGGAGCTGCCGGATCCGTTCTCTGGACAGGTTGTACTTGTCGCCAATTTCCTTGAGCGTTAGCTCATCTTCATTGTCGAGGCCGAAGCGCCAACGGATGATGCGCGATTCGATGGGTGTCAACGTGCCCAGCAGACGCTGCACTTCCTCTGCCCACTTTTGATTGGCAAGGCAATCAAAGGGCGACAGCGAATTTTCCTCGACCAAAAAGTCGATGAAGCGACGACCGTCCTCGTCACCGACCGGACGATCGAGAGAAAATGGAGTATCAGCGTAAAGATCGCGAACCTTATCGAGCTTTTCCTTCGGAACGCCCGTTTCCTTCTCAAGCTCGTCCAGAGTCGGCTCGCGCCCGGTGCGGGCAATTATCGTTTGTGTTGCCCGAGACACGCGATTGTACGTGTCGAGCATGTGCACCGGAATGCGCACCGCTCGGCCTTTGTCGGCTAGCGCTCGGCTGATTGCGTGCCGAATCCACCAAGAAGCGTACGTCGAAAACCGGTACCCACGAGTATGGTCGAATCGCTCGACCGCCTTCATAAGACCGATATTGCCCTCTTGAATGAGGTCGATAAGGGGCAGTCGACCACGATTGTAACGACGGGCGATGCTCACTACGAGGCGCAAATTCGCCTTTACGAACCGGTTTTTGGCTTCACGCTGGCGAAAATCAGTCCTGCGTGCCCTATCGACGTACCGCTTGTAAGCCGAGGTCTCGGCGACCGCGGGCCGGTCTTCACTTCCCGATGTTGGCTCCACCACGTCTTTGGCGACGATGAGCGCGTTCGTCATCCAGATGCGATCGGAGTCCGGAAGCCGGACACAACGCGACAACTCTATTGATAATTCATTCCATTGTCGCTGTTGTTCAGCATTCAGCTTGGAGCGTTGCTTCCGATAGACTCGAATCAGCTTGCGGAGCTCTTCGACCTGCGGAACCTCGGGACGATCAGCTTCGCTGGCCTCGGCGATGTCCTGTTCCAGCCGCTCCAGAATGGGTTCTGCAACCGGGACGTAGGACAACAATGCGACCCAATGTTCGATCTCAGCTTCTTCTACAGCCTGGGCGCATTCAAGTTCCTCGTCTGGACCCATGACTTGATGCGTGGCCATGTCCCTGAAGTAACGAGACAACATTGAATCAGTGGTTCCGTCCAGCGGACCGAGGTCTCGCGGTTCGAAGCTCTCACTCGAATAGGCATCCAGCGTCGCGTCGGCTTGACGCAGATCTGCCGCCGTCGGCCCTTCGTTCGGGCGAGCGTCCGGCTTGCCAGAATCGGCCAGCGCGCTGGGAGGCGCGCTGTAGTCGGTCGGGTTGTTGAACTGCTCCCCGGGTGGCGTGATCTTTTCCTGCATGGCTTGAACTTAATTGAATTGTCAAAGGAAACGGTTGAGTGAGCCCGTCACGGACCTGACATTACAACGGGCGGGCCTCGCAATTTTGCCGCAGCAGTAAAATACTATTCTTTCTCCGGCTCGTATCCGAGAGCGAGGCTTCCTACAATATTCGGCTTACGAGTGAATTTGGCAACCAGCCGAAGACAATGCAAATCGTGTTCCCCAAAAGAAATATCCAGTTTTCAACATCCGATGCCATCGCTGGCTACGATTCCGGTTGCACCAAGGCAATCCAAGTTGCATACCTGAAATACTGTGTTGCTTTGAAGGGCATTCGGCTCGGCGGTTAGCGTTGTCCTAATTAAAGTACGTTTTGGGGGGTGAATGTAGGCGCGTTAGATTAGCGCCCTCTCTACTACAAACGCCGCTTTGGCGGAAGAGTTTCCACTTGCGCGCCATAAAAAAGACGCCCAACAGTGAGAAATATTCCGGCCAATCCAAAGGCCGGTCAGATCATTTCACTCCATGTATGCGGCCATTAGACCGATTGCTCTAACGAGCCAGCCTGCTCTCTTGGTGCAGCTCGACGCTTTTGTCAACGGGATTCGGTTTCGTCAACACGCACTCTATCAGATTGATTCCGGCGATACATCCAATTCGGCTGTGCCACCATCACCCGACGCTGCCGGAAATAACCCTGATCGTTCTGTCATGTGACATAACCCGTTTGCGGCGACGCAACTTCGCGTTTGGCGGTTCCGGCAATTGTTCTCGCCGCCGGGAAAACAATCTTCCAGTTTTGGTCGTGGTCGCGAATTGGCTGCTAGGGCTCTTGGTCTGTGTCGCGCGTACCGGGCCGAAATTGTGTACAGCCTGGCGCAGCTCCTCCCGCGTGACTCCAGTGCCGACGGCTCCGGAGGAAGGGAGCGGGCAGGCCGGCCCAGCGCGCCGGCATCAAAAAAGAAATCCAAGAAGGGCCTTCGACCGCTTTCAATAGTGGCGGGAGCGGATTTACAGGTGTGCTTAGGGTAACCCGATAGAATCGCTGCAACTAGTCCGAACGAATTCGTCAAAACTCCGCGAGAAATCGAGGATCATTCTCGAACAGTATTCGAATATCAGGGATTCCGTAGCGCAGCATCGCAACTCGCTCAACGCCTAGTCCAAACGCAAAACCGGTGAAGCGCTCGGCGTCGATGCCACAGTTCTCGAGGACGCTCGGATGCACCATTCCGCAGCCTAGAATTTCTAACCATCCAGTGCCCTTGCAAATTCGGCAACTGGCACGTGTGCTGAGATCTGCCTCGCAGAATACGCAAGCTACATCGAGTTCTGCGCCGGGTTCCACGAACGGAAAATAGCTAGGACGAAAGCGAACCGCTCGCTCGCCGTAGAGGCGATGGACGAATTGCGTCAGGACTCCCTTGAGCTCGGCAAAACTTACGTTCTCATTAACCAGGAGCCCTTCAATCTGATGAAACATGGGCGAATGGGTTACGTTGTCGTCACGCCGATACACCGAGCCGCCGCTCACAATCGCCAGCGGCGCAGAATGCCGCATCATTTCACGTACTTGTACCGTGCTAGTCTGAGTTCGCAGCAGTACGCGCGCGTCGGGTGCCCCGCCGAGTACACTCACCCAAAACGTATCTTGAAGATCGGTTGCCGGATGGTCCGGCGGAAACGCAAGCTTCGTGAAGTTGTTAACTTCATGTTCCACTTCGGGGCCCCAGGCTATTTCGAACCCGAGAGACTTGAAGATTCCCAGGATTTCCTGACGTACCAAGCTGATGGGGTGACGATGTCCGCGCGGTGCCGGAGACCGCCCGGGCAAACTCAAGTCGAAGGGAGTGGCGTTCAACTCCGCTTGCCGCACCGCCTGTCGAATCTCGAGTAGGCGCGCCTCGAAGGCGGATTCCACTTCTGCGCGAGCCGCATTGACGCGTTCGCCCATTTCGCGTTTTCGATCGGATGGTACGGCGGCCATGGCGCGCAGCACCCGGGTGAGGGCCCCCTTCTTACCCAAGATGTCGGCGCGCACGTTCCGAAGTTCGTGCTCGGTGAGTGCGGCCGCGAACCGCTGGCGATATTCGTCGCCGACTGCAGTTAGGCCTGCTTCTATTTCTTGAATCGGATCGGGGCTCATAATAGCTCGCCCAGCGCTACGCGCGCTTCCGTGCCGGTATAACAAAAAAATCGTGGCCTAGGGGTCCCTAGTACTTGGCACAGGAAGATCGGAAGGTCGGAAGATTGCAGACGGCATGGTTCTTCAACCATTCCTCGGCGTCACGGACGAGGCAATCGGAACGCTCACCACTGTCGGCTCACGCCCCATCACCCAAGGCCTTCCGCTCTTCCGGACTTCCTGTGAAATGACCCCCACTAAAGTGGAAGAGGCCTCTAGTAGCGAATTTTTCTAGGGCCTGAATTGACTAGAATGAATGCTCTAGCCAGCGTTAAACTAGCTGCGTGAGCTGTTTGAACGCGGCTGGATCGCGAACGGCCATGTCGGCAAGAACCTTGCGGTCAAGCTCGATGCCTTTGGCGATGAGCACGCCCATGAATTTCGAATAGCTCAGGCCCTGCTCGCGGCACGCCGCGTTGATGCGAGTGATCCAAAGGCGGCGGAAATCGCGCTTGCGGAGTTTACGGCCGACGTAGGCGTACTGCCATGACTTCCAAAGGACGTGCATGGCCTGACGAATGTGATTTTTTCGGCCACCCCAAAAACCCTCGCACTGCGAAAGTACTCGCTTGTGACGACGACGGGGCTGAGGGCCTCTCTTGACGCGCGGCATGACGGCAGACTCCTTATAACTAGTACGAAGACATCACCCGTAGGGCAACATCAGCTTGACCCGCTTTTCCATGGCTGGGTCCACCATGGCGGCGTTGCGCAGGCGACGACGGCGTTTGCGCGACTTGCCGATGAACATGTGCTGCGCCCCGCACTTGGCGCGACGAACGCGCCCGGTACCCGTAATCTTGAAGCGCTTGCAGGCGGCGCGATTGCTTTTCATCTTCGGCATGACTGGCTCTCAAGCTAGAATTACTGGGAAGCGACACGATATCGCGACCCTCGGCGAAATGCCACCGCCGGGAGGGCAGCTTTTGACAGAAGTAGGCGACCTCGTCAAGGTTGGTCCGGTGTTCGGGAGCGAATTCCGTGCAACCAGAAGGGCTCGCGGTGCGACTCTTAGGCCGGATTGCTTTTCGGAGGTGTCACCGGTCCACTATGCTAGAGGCGAGCCGCAAACGTACAGGTGCGAAATTCTCGCACATTGGTGAGGAAACCGCCAAAGATGCCGCGAAGAGAAGACCTTCATAAGATTTTGCTAATCGGGTCGGGACCTATCGTTATCGGCCAGGCTTGCGAATTCGATTATTCCGGCACGCAAGGGGCCAAGGCGCTGACAAGCCTTGGTTACGACGTCATTCTCGTCAACTCCAACCCCGCGACGATTATGACCGATCCGGAGTTGGTTCGCCGGACGTACGTTGAGCCACTCGATCACGATACTCTCGCGGCAATCATCGAGCGTGATCGCCCCGATGCATTGCTCCCGACGCTGGGCGGGCAGACCGCCCTGAATCTAGCTCTAGAACTGCATGCGTCCGGAGTATTGTCGAAACACAAAGTGCAGCTCATTGGCGCATCGGTCGAGGCCATCAAGAAGGCCGAAGATCGCTTGCTGTTCAAGGAGGCGATGCGCAAAGTGGGGCTCGAGTGCCCCCGATCTGGCTACGCGCGAAGCGTCGAGCAAGCTCGCGAAGTCGTCAAGATGACCGGTTATCCCGCGATCTTACGCCCGAGTTTTACGCTCGGCGGTGCGGGCGGTGCGGTGGTCGAAACCGAAGCGGAACTCGACGAAAAAGTCGCCTGGGCGATTCAGGAATCACCGGTGCACGAGGTCTTGGTCGAGGAAAGTGTAATTGGATACAAGGAATACGAATTAGAAGTCATCCGGGACCGGGCCGACAATTTCATCGTTGTCTGCACGATCGAGAACATCGACCCGATGGGAGTGCACACGGGTGACTCGATCACGGTTGCGCCCGCGATGACCCTCACCGATCGCGAGTATCAGCGGCTGCGCGACGCCTCGCGCATTGTGATGCATGAAATTGGCGTCGAAACCGGCGGATCCAACGTTCAATTCGCCGTGTGTCCGAAGACCGGTCGCGTGCTGGTAATCGAAATGAACCCGCGCGTTTCGCGATCGAGTGCTCTCGCCTCCAAGGCCACGGGCTATCCAATCGCAAAAATAGCGGCCAAGCTTGCCGTCGGTTACACGCTCGACGAGCTTCAAAACGATATTACCGGCACCAGTGCCGCGTTCGAACCCACGATCGATTACGTGGTCGTCAAGTGGCCGCGCTTTGCATTCGAGAAATTCCCGGGAGCCGATCGGCGCCTCGGAACGCAAATGAAGAGCGTTGGTGAGGCCATGAGTATTGGTCGCACGTTTCCGGAGGCACTGCAGAAGGCCGCTCGATCGCTCGAGACCGGGCGCGAGGGGTTCGTTAGCCTTTTGGATCGCATCGAATACCGCGCGCTGGATTTCGTCCCGTCACGGAATCGCGATTTGGTCCATGACGCACCGCCCATGTCCTTGGCTCCGCTGCCGATGCCTCCCGGTAATGAGTCCGTCATCCTCGAATCAGTTCGCAAGGTGGTCGGCATTCCAACCGCTGATCGACTGTTTTACGTTGGCGACGCAATTCGCCTCGGCGTATCGCTCGAGGAACTTTACGCGCGCACCGCGATTGACCCTTGGTTCTTAGCGCAGCTTCAGCGAATCATCGATCATGAACGACTTATTATTGACGCTGCGGCACTGAGCTACGAGTTACTGCGATCGAGCAAGCAACTCGGGTTCAGCGATCGGCAAATCGCAAAACTGCGCGGGACCGACGAGGACTCGATTCGCGCGCTGCGGCTACAATTCGGTCTATCCGCGGTGTTCGGTCGAGTTGACACCTGCGCCGCTGAATTTATCGCGAAAACGCCGTACCTTTACTCGACCTATGAAACTACGAGTGAGTCGGACGTTTCGGACCGGCGTAAGATTATTATCCTCGGGGGCGGTCCGAATCGAATCGGCCAAGGTATTGAATTCGACTATTGCTGTTGCCATGCGGTCTACGCCCTGCGCGAGCTCGGGATCGAGACGATCATGGTCAACTGCAATCCGGAAACGGTCTCGACCGACTATGACACCTCCGACCGTCTGTATTTCGAGCCCTTGACGTTGGAGGATGTGCTCAGCATCTGCACCGAAGAAGCGCAGCGCGGTGAGCTGCTGGGTGTGATTCCGCAATTCGGCGGGCAGACCCCGCTAAAATTGGCGGTGCCGCTCGAAAAGGCCGGAGTCAAGCTCCTTGGAACGTCGGCGGACGCCATCGACCGAGCCGAGGATCGCCGCCGATTCGATGAATTGCTCAATAAACTCGGTTTGCGCCGCCCGGATGCCGGCATCGCGCGCACCCTGGAGGAAGCGCGAAAAATTGCGGCACGCATTGGGTACCCTGTCTTAGTCAGGCCTTCCTACGTCCTCGGTGGTCGCGCCATGATGGGCTGTTGGACGGATGACGAGCTCGATGCCTACGTTGGCCTTGCCATTCAAGCGGCCCGCGACGATAGCGTAGAGCCGACACTTCTGATCGATCAATTCTTGGAGCGCGCGACAGAAGTCGATGTGGACTTAGTGTCTGATGGCCGGCGTGCCGTGATTGGCGGCGTCATGCAGCACATCGAAGAGGCCGGCGTACACTCCGGTGATTCGACGAGCGTGCTGCCACCGCACACCCTGGAGTCAGATACGGTTTTGACGATCGGAAAATCAGGCCCGAGCCCTAGCGCTAGAATTGGGTGTCATTGGCCTGATGAACGTGCAGTTTGCCGTGAAAGATGGCGTCGTGTACGTCCTTGAAGTCAATCCGCGGGCGTCTAGGACCGTGCCGTTCGTCTCAAAGGCCACGGGGCGACCTTTGGCAAAGATTGCAGCCAAGGTCATGGCCGGAAAGAACCTGGACGACCTCGGAATATTCGACGAGCCGCAACCGACGCATATGTCGGTTAAAGAGTCCGTGTTGCCATTCTCCAAATTCGCGGGCGTCGATACGATACTCGGGCCCGAGATGCGGTCCACGGGTGAAGTGATGGGAGTCGCGACCACCGCCGCGCTAGCGTTTAGCAAGTCGCAAACCGCGTCGGGCTTCAAATTGCCGACCCATGGTCGAGCCTTCATCAGTGTGAAGGACGACGACAAGCCTTTGGCCTGCCAGGTGGCGCGTCGATTGCGAAATCTGGGTTACACACTGGTTGCAACCGGTGGTACCGCGCGTGTGCTCGAAAAAGCGCGGATCCCGGTTGATAGAATTAACAAGGTACTAGAAGGCTCACCTCACGTAGTCGATGCGATTCGCGAGGGTACCGTTCAGCTCGTCATTAACACGACGCAAGAATCCAAGGCGATTCGCGACAGTTACTCGATTCGGCGCAGCGCGCTTCTCGCGAACATTCCCTACTTTACGACCATCGCGGCCGGCCTTGCCATCGTGGACGCCCTCGAAGTGCGCACGTTGATGGGCAAAGAATCCGCGTCGGTTCGCAGTCTGCAGGAATGGCACCAGCGCTCGAAGTTGGCGCAATCGAACAAATAGGGTTAACCTGAGGAAAGCCGCATATTGGCTGGCCGCGTGTGTTGATGACCGGCTTTACTGGGGTTAGTCGGCACGTGGCCACGGTTCACGCCGAGTGCGACGCCCTCAGCACCAGCAAGTCGCCACTTCTGGCTGGAGGGCGCCACCCGGGTCAGAGCGAATTGAGGCAATCTGCAAACGCTCTACGCGGCCATCGAAGACGGCTTCACCTCGCCGCTGCCTGCATTCGTTCGTGACGAGCGAGCGCGTGCGGCGTATCCCGCTCAGACGCCACGCCTGCGAAACGACGACGGTGAGCAGCCACGGTGATGCCGAAAGACGCGCGAAAAGTAAAAGCGATCACAAAAGCCCAGCTCTTCGGCGATGTGCTCGACGCTAAGCCCGGTGAACCGTAGCAAACTGCAGGCACGCTCGATCTTGCGCGCCGTAAGCCAGGCGTGCGGCGTCGTCCCAAGCTGGCGTTTGAACCAGCGAGCAAACTCTCGACGACACGCCGGCGCCCGCCTGGGAGAGCTCCGTGGGCGCCGACACCAATGCACCCAAGGCCGGCACCTGTATTCCAAGCAGTGGCGGCGAGTACTATCACCCGGGCTGCGCGGACCCGACCTTTTCGTTCAACGTCACGGGCACCCAGGCAAGCCCGCAGACAATCACGCTTCGGTGGACCGACTTCACGGGCGGAATGTGCAGGCCCAATGTCCACCCGAGCCAGATCGTCGGGATCAGCTGGCAGTTCCCGTGGTCGGCCACGGCGACGCTTTACGGCGTCAACATCCACATCGACAATCTCATGTTCATTCCGCAATGACGTCAATGACGTCTCGAAAGTGCTGACAAACCGCCCGTCCCTACCGCCTTGGATTTTGGCGTTACGGCGCGAAGAGCCACCGAGCGCCTCCCCGACCTTCCGCGCCGTCAAGACAAACAAGGTACGGCGCGGAATCACGGCTGACCGGCGTGTCTCATCGTTCCGCAGCAGATCTCGCGCGCTCGAGCGGCTCACTCAGCGCTCCGCGGCGATGAGCGTGACCGTGTTTGCGGCAATCGAAATCCGTATAAAGTAGGATAATGTCCCCCTCGTTTAGGATTGAACTACCTTCTTGCATGAGACCCCGAACGTCTTCAATCGCGGCCGTCCACACACCGGGCGTTTGGATGCGTTCGATTCGATCGCTTGCGGCCCGATAGATCATGATGTCCTCATGGGCACCCGCAAATGTGAGAGTTCCGCTCTTGTCAAAGCGAATCAGAGTCAGGGTAATGTGCGCGTCCTGCTTTAGACGACGCCGAATGTTATCATACAGAGCGCTGTTCACTGCTGGTAGTACGTCCTTGGGCGATGCCATCGCTTGTGACACCCGACATGACGGCATTCCAATCGCTCAGCCTGGCGCGTAATCGAACCAATCGAAGTCGGCGGGAACGGTGCGTTCTTCGGCAGACGACCAAGCGAACATGCCCAAGTAAACGCCCGTGAAAGTGTGCGCGGACTCCGAAGAGAGAGGAGCCGTCTTCGCAGAACCAAGCGATTGTGCGAGCTGACCAGGTGCGTTGAAGGAAAATTCGTAACAATCAGGCGCGGCGTGCATGTGCAGCTCAAGCGGGCCATCGGGTGCTGGGACTGGCGCTGCGAGAGATGTTACACCGTTAATCCGCGTTCGGAGCCGCACCGAGCGGCGGCCATCTGCGATTGCTATGACAAGGTCGTAGTGGTTGTCGTCATTCGCGCGGATGGCAAGGCCCGCCTCGACACCCGCATGCGTCGGGTTGAAGTCGCAAATCGCGCTGGCTCGGCACACGAAGTGCTGCTGGCGCCGGCCAACAAATGTGGATGACAGCCTGTCATCGAGCGACGCGCGTTGCCCACGAAGACGAAGAAATCCGGGCCGATCGCGCAGCGAGAAGAAACCCAGGCTCGGGTTACGTACGAAGTTCCAAGACAACGAAAGGTCGTCGCAGTCGAAGTCGTCCCGCGAGGGCGGATTCGCGAACGGCGAGCGCGGGGGCAGGCCTAAGGCGCTCATCTCCAATTCGACTGTGCCGTTGTTGCCGATGACGGGCCAACCGTCGTCGGTCCAATCCAGCTTGGCAAGGAACGTTTCGCGACCTAGATGATGGTACCTGCCACCGGTGGGGCGAATGCCGAGAAACACGAAGAAGTCGCGCCCCTCGGGCGTCTGTACCCAATCGCCGTGGCCCGTCGCCTGGATCGGATGCCCGTCGCGGTGGCGATGGGTCAAGATGGGGTTCTTCTCGTAAGATTCGAATGGGCCCCAGGGAGAGAGCGATCGCGCGACGTTGATCATGTGCTCGTAGCCCGTCCCGCCCTCGGATACGAAAAGGTAGTAGACGCCGTTACGCTTATAGAGATGAGGCCCTTCTGGCCAAACGCCACCGGTGCCCGACCAAATGAGCCAAGGACGGGTGAGCAGCTTACCATTTTTCACATCGAGCACTGTTTGGTAAATTCCACCGCGTTCGCCGCCACCGTGCCGCGTGTAATAGACCGTACCGTCGTCATCGAAGAAGAGCGACGGGTCGGCGTCGTTGAACGTCTCCCAGCCAAAATGGATCGGACCAAGGTCCCTTTGGATCACGGCTTGTGACGTAGAAGTTTCCGCCGCGAGTAATGTTGGTAGTCACGAGATAGAAAACGCCGTCGTGATAGCGCAGAGTAGGAGCAAAGATTCCCTGCGAGCTTCCAATGCCATCGAGGGGAACTTGGCTGGGTCGCGAGAGCGCGTGGCCGATGAGCTCGAAGTGCACGAGGTCGGTACTGTGCAAGATGGGCACACCCGGGAAGTACTCGAAGGTGCTGGTTGCAAGGTAATAGTCGTCACCGACTCGGCAGATACTCGGGTCGGGAAAGAAGCCCGGGATTACTGGATTTTGGTAACTGGCCAGTTCGATCATAGGTCCATACTGCGACACGGGTACCATGCCCCTAGTCTTGCTCGCAAGCACAGCGACAGGCACCTACGCCGTTATAAGCAATTTGGATTTGGTTGTGGCAGAATACGTTTTCAAGTCTCCCCTTGAGAAATCGGATGCTAACCGTTTGACAGTCCCGAGTCGGCAGCGGAGAGTTCAAATCGACCTACTTATGCGCCACCGCCGTGACGCGCCTCGGAGGCCTAGAATGCGCTCATATCCCAATTGGCTTGTTACTGGGCTTCTCTCCTCAGCACAGTTCTGCTTTTGGGATGCGGTTCGTCGAACACGTCGCCGCCTCCACCTGAAGATCGGGTCAATTCGATCGGCGGAGGCGGTTCCGCGAGCAGTTTCAACGTGGGCACTGGAGGCAAGGCCACGACGGCCGGAGCGAGCAATGCCGGGGGCAGTGGTTCAGGCGTCATATGCGGCAATTCTCTGGTCGACAACGGCGAAAACTGCGATGACGGCAATTCGCGCAGCGGCGATGGCTGCAGTGGAACGTGTCAGGTCGAACCGGGTTACAGTTGTCCCACGGTGGGTCAGGCTTGCGTCAGTACCCTATTTTGCGGTGATGGACTGGCGGGTCCCAACGAAGCGTGCGACGACGGCAACACGAACAGTGGTGATGGCTGCTCGACGAAGTGCATCACGGAAAGCGGATGGATTTGCCCGCGACCCGGTGCACCGTGCCAACTACAGGTCATATGCGGCAATGGGGTCTTGGACGCCCAGGAACAATGCGATGACGGCAACACGATTCCCCCGTTGCGAGTGGATGCGCCCGCGGTTGCGTTATCGCTCCGTATTGCGGTGATGGCAAGCGCGACGCCGCCCACGGCGAGACCTGTGACCTCGGTGGAAGTTCAAGTAGCCTCTGTGACGCCCGCTGCAAGTTCAAGTGCGGCAACGGATTCAAAGACACCGGAGAGCAATGCGACGACGGTGTGAACAACGGTAGTTACGGCACGTGCAACGCCGACTGTACGCTTGCGCCCTACTGCGGAGACGGAACGAAGAACGGGCCCGAGCAATGCGATCAGGGCTCGAGCAATAGCGCGGGCGCGTATGGGCCCGGAAAGTGTACGAACTTGTGTACGCTTGCGCCCTATTGCGGCGATGGTCGTGTCAATGGCAGCGAAGAATGTGACGGGCAAGTGGGTTGCTCGGTGCAGTGCACCATTATTAGCGTGGGGTAGTGCGTGGCCACGGGCCGCTGCGCCATCAGAATAGTCATGGCCACCTGACGAAGTCGCGATACGCAGTCGGAAACGTCGAAAGCTGTAGGTCCCTGCAGGTCACCTGGCCAATACATGAACGCGCCCGTAGGGCCCGTTGCGTATTTGGCAACGCTTCGGTCCTGGGATCATGCAAATGCGCTTTTGAGTCGTCACGTGGCCTGTATTGCATCGCGTTCGAGCGTGCGTGACACTGGGTGGCGCGGAGTGCATTTGCGGCATTGGGGCCGTCATAATCTGCTTTGGAGCGACGCATTGAAGCCCATCAGGGTTCCGAAACCTCAGCTCTTGAAATGAGTTCGAATCCGCGACTTCGCTCATTCGCTAATGCACCTCGGCCACGCGGGGGTTTGCTCGGCGACCGAGCGGCTGCTACCGAGGTTGAGTTCTACTGATTGGAGCCCAATCGCAAGTGCACCTGTCAAGTTGTGCATCGAGATCGGGACATAGGATCGTCACTGCAATGCTCTTTCAAGCACGCCGCCCGTCAAAACACCAGTCCCAACAACCTCGACTTTCAGGGCTTCTTCTATTGGCTACTGCTGGGCTCTTCGTGAGCAATCTAATATGCCTCATCTAATGAATTCCGCCAAAATTGCTTGCTCGGCGTCGTTTCTGTGCCTCACGGCGGCGTGCTCGTCGGCTAATCCTCCTGCCGGCGCGACTGCGAGTGGCGCGACCACGGGTGGAGCCAGCGCTGGCGGGGCGAGCGCTGGCGGAACGAGTACAGGCGGAGCAAGCGCCGGGGACTCGAGCGCAGGCGGCCCAAGTTCAGGCGGCAGCACCCTTGCAAGCGGTACCACTTGTGAGCTTGCGGAGAGTCTCCACTGGAACGCAAGCTCCCCCTTGATTGCCCCGATCTCGGACGCCACACATGACCTCGTCGCCGTCAAGGACCCGACGGTAGTGCGGTTCAATGACCGCTGGCATGTCTACGCGAGCTCCGTGTCCAGCTCGGGCGCTTACAACATGGTCTACACGAGTTTCTCTGATTTCAGTGAAGCCTCGAGCGCGACTCTCTACTACATGGACCAGACCCCGGGCTTCGATACGTACGTGGCAGCTCCTGAGCTTTTCTACTTTACACCGCAGAAGAAGTGGTACCTGGTCTATCAAGCGGGCCCGCCCAAGTTTTCGACCGCGGATGATCCAAGCGATCCGACCAAGTGGACTCAACCCGCGCCGTTCTTCGCATCAACGCCCGCTATTATTACGCAAAACGGCGGTGGCTGGTTAGACTTTTGGGTAATCTGCGACGCCGCGTCGTGTCACTTATTCTTCTCCGACAATCATGGCCGCTGGTACACGAGTAAGACTGCAATCGATCAGTTTCCTAACGGTTTTGGCGAGCCAGTCGTGGTGATGCAAGATTCGAATGCAGGGCGGTTGTTCGAGGCTTCGAACGTGTACAAAATGAACGGCACGAATCAGTATCTCGCGCTCATTGAAGCTTTCGATCAGACCTCGGGCGGGCACCGTTACTTCCGCTCTTGGATCGCAGACAGCCTCGACGGGCCCTGGCTGCCTTGGCAGTCAAGTGGCTCCTATCAGTTCGCGGGCGCACAAAACGTCACGTTCGAAGGCTCGCCCTGGACAAACGACATTAGCCATGGAGAAGCGATCCGAGCAGGTTACGACGAAACCCTGGCTATTGATCCGTGTAACCTCCGCTACCTCTTTCAAGGGGCCGATCCGACCGCAAACACGGGCGGCGACTACAATAAGATCCCCTGGAGGATCGGTCTTTTGACCCAGACTCCGTAAGCTGACGCACTCGCAGCTTGGGCGTGCCTTACGTCCATGGTAGAATTGGGATCTGGTATGAATCCCAAACGCGTCCTCGTTGTGCTCGGTACCGAGGCAGCGTGGTCGCGTGGGATTCTGCGCGGATTCATGGCGGCCGCGCATGAGCACGACTGGACGCTGCTCCATTACAACCCGCCCACGGATCTGGAATGGCTGATCAAGGAGTGGTCGCCTGCGGCTGCAGTGATCGGCCCCGAGCTTGGTAAAGACGCTATCGCGAAGCTCGCTCCGGCTCCGGTGGTGTCCGTGACGGTGGATCGGAGTGCAGAGGGCGTCGCCTCCGTGTGTCTCGACGAGGGAACCATTGCGTCGCTCGCGCTTGAGCACCTGCTCGCAACGGGGCTTCGCAATGTGACCACCTTTCGATACGGAGATTCGCTTTTCGCCCTGACGCGCGAGCGTGCCTTCGTTAGGGAGGCGCGAGCCGCCGGGGCGCAGGTCGCTCCCGGCTGGGGTCACGAAAGCGCTTCCCCGTTCGAGTGCGGAGAACGTCCCGCGGATATGGTGAAGTGGCTGCGCGCATTGCCGAAGCCCTGCGGCATTTTCACGTGCACCGACTCATGGGGTCGGGCCGTAACTCGCTATGCCCGCGAGGCAGGGTTACGTGTGCCTGAAGACGTCGCGCTCATTGGTGCCGACAACGATGAACTCGAATGCCAGTTGATTTCACCGCCACTTTCGAGCGTGGTAATTCCGTGGCAAGAGGTTGGTCGCAACGCTGCGATGCTCGTGCGCCTTGCACTTGGGAATCAGACGATCGAACGGCGGCGTGTCGTAGTGTCTCCAATTGCAGTTGTCGCACGACGTTCGTCAGACACACTCGCAGTTGACGACCCCCTCGTGTCAGGAGCGGTCGCGTGGATTCGCAGCCACGTTGACCGGCGCCTCACGGTGTCAATGGTTGCCCGTGCAGTTGGCGGCGGGCGGCAGCGGCTCGAGCGGCGCTTTCGGCGCGCGCTCGACCGCACCGTTCAAGACGAAATCCGGCGCGCCCACGTCGACGCAGCCAAGCACTGGCTCGCAACGACCAAAGCCGAACTGTCCGAGGTCGCGAAGAAGAGTGGCTTCACGAACGCCGCCCTTCTCAATGTGGCATTTCGGCGCGAGATTGGCATGCCTCCTGGCGCGTATCGCCGTCGCATCCAGAAGCAGGGAGTCGAAGACGACTGATCGTACCCTCTGCCTAACACTCTTGTATTGACGGCACGCGCACGGCGCATGACGCCCCCTATTCGATTCGCACCCAATCAACACCATCTTAACGCCGCCCGCTCGCGAGTCCGAAGCCGCATCAAATTGTCACAATGGCCCCGACCATTTGAACTTGACAGCGGTTTATCATATGTTAAACGGCGCATAGCCTATGGTCAAAATGGCGCCCCAGAACGAGCGCGAGAGGTCTGTTGACCTCTATTTGCATGCGCTTTTGCTGCTGACTGACCACGGACAGCAAGCGGACACGGGCGACGTGGCGACGCGGGTTGGCGTAAGCCCTGCCGCCGCCAGCCGGATGCTCAAGAATCTAGCGGGGAAGAAGCTGGTGCGGCTCGAAGCTTACAAAGGGTCGGAATTGACCCGTGAGGGTATGCATCGAGCCCTTCGGGTGGTGCGCCGGCACCGGCTGCTCGAGGTGTTCCTGCACAAGGTCATGGGGTTCAATTTGCGCGAGACCCACGAGCGAGCTTTGCTCATGCAACCGACCATTGACGAAGCATTCGAGGAAAGGCTCGATGCGATCCTTGATCGCCCCACCATCGACCCTCACGGTTGCCCGATTCCGACCAAAGATGTGAGCTGGCCTTGTATGGTCGATACGGCACTCGTCAAGCTGCCCGCCGGCAGCTCGGGACGCATATCCCGCATCACGAGTGAGGACACCGAAATGCTCGGGTACTTGCGCGACCACGGGCTTCGAGTAGGGGTGTCGATTGTTCTCGAAAGTGTTGCACCCTTCGACGGCCCGATTACACTGCGCCTCGCCCGAAGAACGTTTCACCTGGGGCGGCGCCTCGCTCAAGTGATTCATATCGAAACCAATTCGAAGCACGCTAGACCAAAAAATGGCTCCAAACGTGCCGTAACGACAAGAAAATCAAAGACCAAGAAACCGAATCCGAATCAATGAAAGTACATCCGAATGGGTGCGAGTTCGAATTTCGGCAACAGGGTCAGTCTGCTTGGCGCTTGAAGCGGGCTTGGATTTAGAGGGAATCTCGAGAGAAGTCATGCGATTGCAACAAGGCCTGATGATGACTTTCGCGAGGCGGCGCCCTGGGTCAAACAGGGGCTCGCGTCACGGAACTCTGAGCACCGCCGTGGCAAGCGTGTTGTGTGCCGTCAGTTTGCTTCTCGCGTCCCCGGTGTCAGCCCAGGAGTCGCGTCCAGCGGAGCACCCCGACGATGCCTTCGACTTTATGAATCTGCTCTCGCAGCACGGGCTTCATAACTACGATGACGAAACCTGGAATGCTTACGGGCAATTCACCTGGATTTCGAGCCTGAAGGCGCCGTTTCATTCGCCATACAAGAACCTCAATGGCAGCGACATGTCGCTGAAACCAGAGTTCGAACATAGTTTCACGGGCAGCGCGACGCTATTCCTTGGACTTCGACTTTGGCAGGGCGGCGCGGTCTATTACGTGCCAGAGGTCATCGCCGAGCGACCCCTTTCAAACCTTCGCGGTATCGGCGGCTCGATTCAGAACTTCGAGCTGCAAAAGGGGGGCACCGCGATGCCGCAGCTTTACCGTGCGCGCGCCTACATCGACCAGAATTTCAACCTAGGAGGCAAGTCGGTTCGGTTGGAGTCCAATCCCCAGCAGCTCGAAATGAAAGTCAAGAGTCGCCGATTGGTCCTTCATGTCGGCAACTTCACGGTCCTTGACTTCTTGGACAAGAACGAGTTTTCGAGCGACACGCGCCAACAGTACTTCAACATGGCTTTCATGACGTACTCCGCTTATGACTTCGGCTCCGATGCCCGCGGGCTTTCGTTAGGTGCCGTTGCTGAAATCTACATGGACGATTGGGCGCTTCGGCTGGCGCGCATCACTCCGCCGAAGGACCCCAATGCCCTTAGTTGGGAGCTGCGCCTTTACAAATACTACAGCGACCATGCGGAGATCGAGCACAGGCACGAGCTCCTGGGCCAAGCGGGCGCCGTTAGAGTGCTCGCGTATCACAACCGCGAGAATACAGGCAGATTCGATGACGCGATTGCCGCCTTCGAGGCTGATCCGACGGGAAAGAACGCGGCCACGTGTGCCGGTGCGGGTCGGTACAATTATGGGTCCACGAACGCCACGGCACCTGACCTGTGCTGGGCGCGCAAAACGAACCACCGCGTGGGTATTGGGGTTAACCTCGAACAGCACATCACGGAAGACATCGGCGTTGGCGCGCGCGGTATGATTTCCGACGGGCAATCGGAAGTCTACGCCTATACGCCGACGGATCGGTCCTTGGCCGTGAATGTGTTCGCTAAAGGTACGCCTTGGCATCGCAATCTTGACTTGGCTGGCGTTGGTTTCGCTATCAACTGGATCTCCGACGTGCATGCCAGGTACCTAAACATGGGCGGTGTCGATGGCTTCGTGGGTGACGGCCGCCTCAACAGGGCACCTGAAAGTGTCTTCGAGATCTTTTACAGCTTCTCGGTTTTCGACCCCTTCTGGTTATCCGTGGATTACCAGCACCTGACGAACCCCGCATTCAACGCCGACCGCGGACCGGTCGAGATCTTCGGTGGGAGGGCCCATGCGGAATTCTAGAACCAACTCTGGGACGATAACACGCTCGGTTCCCTTCACGCATCGATTCAACCGGTGCCGCATCGGCATTGCCGGATGCCTGGCAGTAATAGGGTGGGTATCGGAAAGTCGTGCCCAGGTTGCAGCCGAAGGATACGCGGTCGAGCGCCTAAACCCAGCAAGCCCCGGTAGCTCTTGGTTGGTCATGGATGATCTCAAGCTCGAAGGGCCACTCGGCGGTGGCGTTTCACTGATCACGAGCTACGCGCGGCGGCCCTTGCGAGTCTCGAACCCGGACGGCTCTCAAACGCTCAGCGTCCTATCCAACCAAGCGTTCGTCGATGTTGGTCTCGCCATCCTGTATGACCGATTCCGGTTCGCGCTCGACGTCCCTGACCCCTTATACGCCTCCGGGCACAATGGGACCGTCGGCAACGTCCAATATACGGCGCCAAACTTAGACCCCGGTAAATACCCCGACAAGGTCTCCGACATTCGCTTCGGGTTGGACGCCAGGCTCTGGGGAGACGTCAATGGGCCGCTGCGGTTCGGTTTCAGTGGGCAACTTTTCGTCCCATCTGGAGAGCGAGCCACGTACGTTACCGACGGCAAATTCCGAAGTTTGCTCCGTGCTCAATGGGCAGGGAACTGGGGCATCTTTGACCATGCTGGGTTCGCTGGCTTGCACATAAGGCCGCGCGATGATGCCGCGACGCTTGGCTCTTCAGCATTCGGTGGCCCGAGAGCCAGCGAACTCGTTTTCGGCTTGGGAGTGGCGCCGCAATTTGACCTCTGTGCAAGCGGCACCACTCGGGTGGGATTCGGACCTGAGCTATTCGGTGAAACCGCATTCAAAGATGCATTCGGCAAGTACACAACGGCGCTCGAGACCCTGCTTTCTGCCCAACTTACTCACATTGACGACCACGGTGCGCTCGTGCGTTTCAAGGTTGGTGCAGGCCCCGGTATTAACGCACAGTTCGGAGCGCCAGCGTGGCGTATGGTGCTAGGACTCGAGATCTCGGACCGTGTTCGCAAGTGAAAGCCTGAGGGAAACGAATCCGGCCTTCGCCGGAATCAGCCATCGAGAGCACGGCGGACTGCATTGCCCAATGTGGTCGGTGTGAAGGGTTTGGCCAACCAAGCCACGCTCTGGTTAGCGGTCAACTGATCCATATGTTGTGGTGTATAGCCCGTGACGATGAGCGCCTTTTGTTCTGGATGGAGTTTGCGGATTTGGCCTAATGTGGCAAGGCCATCGGGCCCCGGCATCATCATGTCCAAAATAATCAGGTCGAACGTGGGTAGCGATTGTCGATTCTGCCAAAGTTCTAGGGCGGCGGTCCCCGATTCAGCGGTGACTACGGAGTAGCCCAATTGTGCCAGTATGCGCCGCGATGTGCGCAGCTGCACCGGTTCGTCGTCTACGACTAAAATCCGTTCACGACCGCCTGATGCAGGCGCTGGAAATGAACTTTGGCCGACAGGGACTTTCTGTTGGAGCGGAAGAAAGAGTGAGAAGGTGCTGCCATGCCCCAGCGTACTTTCCACGTGTACATAACCCTGCGAATCTCTTACGATACTGTGCACAATCGCCAAACCAAGGCCTGTGCCTTTGCGGCCGCCCGGTTGTTGGGAAGTGAAAAATGGCTCCAGAATGTGGCCCAAGTTTTCTGGGGCAATTCCGGCACCGGTGTCTTCAACCTCGACCACCGCATAGTGACCAGGTTCGACGGTTTCGACACTTCCAATCGGTTCGTATACGACCCTCTCTAGACAGCGAATGGTGATAGTCCCTGTGCTCTGAATAGCATTAGCTGCATTGACGACGAGATTTGATAGGGCGCGCACCAAGTGGATCGCCGAAGCGTGAACAAATAGCGGCTTGTCACACTTCACTATTTGTACGGTGATTGGCGGTGCTCGCTCTCCCAGCGCGGTAATCGTTCGTTCTTCCCGAGCCAACAGGCGATTGAGCTCAATCGTTGTCTTCGGTCCGACACTGGGTTGGCCAAGCGTCAGCAGATCGCGAATCGTATCTGCTGCGCGCAACCCGGCCCGGCGCATAATGTCCAAGTCCTCGGTGACACTCGAAGGAACGTTTTGAGCAAATTCCCGTTCGAGGTCGTGTGCCATGATCTCCGGCAAGCCCACTAGAGGGCCGAGAACGTTGTTGAGGTCATGGGCTACGCCTCCTGCGATTAGGCTGAGCGAACGTAGCCGCTCGGCGGTAACTCGCTTTTCCTCCTCCGCTAGTGCGTTTTGGCGAGCTTGCCGAAGCATGTCTTCATGCAACAGCGCGGTCTTGATGGCACTGCCAATTTGCTCGCGAAGAACCGCATAAATCTCGTGACTGTGTGGAAGCTCCAACACGGCCACGCCGAGCTGCTCCCATTCGCAGGTAAGCGGGAGTACCGCCAGTGAGCAGCGATCCTGTGTTATCAGCGCATGCTTGGGCAAAAGCCATTGCGCTGGGTAAGGTTGTTCAGAAAGCGTGACAGGCTGGCCGTCTGTGATGCAGGCCAAGGGCACCAGCAGCTCTGGGTTGTCGCGGGCGTAGAGGGCGACAAACGCGTTTCTAATTGAAAGGAGTGGCAACTGCTCCACCAATGCCATGCTCAAAGCGGGCAGATCGAGAGAGCTTGCCAAATGCTCCCAGTTGGAGCGAATTTGTTCCGTCAAAGTGTCTTCACGCTGCCGGCGCTTGCCTTCTCGCCGGTCTACGGTCTGTCCCACTTGCACAATCGCATCGTGAAAGGCATTCTCTAGATGAATAAGATTAGTGGGATGATACGACATCGCGCGCAGATACGTAATTGCATGCTGGAGCTCATGAAGTGGTGCGTCCGGATGCGAAAAATGATTCAGAAGCGTTTGCACACAGCGCCTTAGACTGCCGATCTTGCCACCGCATTCGGCATCCAGTGCATCACAGAGATCTTTAGCCCATTGTTCGCGCTGGGAGCGGTAATGAGCCAAGGGCGCCAGGGCCTCCGCAACCCTGACTTCCGAGATCTGACGCGTTGCTTCGCTTGCGTCCCTATTGTCTTGCAGAAAGTTCTTGCCAGTCGGTCGGCAGCCGCAGGATTCTCGACACACAATCTCCGTGTCGAGCTTTGGCAGATTGGTTGCCGTGTCTCCTCGCCAGGCGCCGATCACGTACGCTACCGCCATGGCACCCAGCTGCGCAATGGGCTGCCTAACGGTGGTCAGTGTGGGGCTAGACGTGCGCGAACTCGGAGCGTCATCGAAACCCGCCACTGCCACGTCTTCGGGACAGCGAAGCCCCATGCCGGCCAGTGCCTCGAGCGCGCCAACGGCCATGTCGTCATTGGCTGCGATCAACGCATCGAATACCTGAGCTCGAGAGAACAATTCGCGCACGGACACTATGCCGGAAGCAACGGAAAAAGTACCGTAGGCGACAGCGCTAGGTGGCAACGAGATCGAATGTAGAGCAAGTGCCTCACGCGTGGCCAAGAGCCGCTGCTCAGACTCCTCGTGGCCAGCCGGGCCGGCAATGTATGCGAACCGGCGTCGCCGATGCTCGGTCACGAAGTGATCGGCGAGCTGCGCCGGGCCGACGGTGTTATCCACGATAATGCTCGGAACTGTCGGACAGCGCTGACTCACGAAGCAAGTGGGTACCGGGCATTGCTTGCGCAGCGTGCCGAGTAGCTCATCCATAGATAGAGTTGCCGCGATGCAGCCCGCAGCTACGACGATTCCGTCGATCCGATCCGAAGAAACCAAGCGATAGACATGGGCCTGCGCGGACCCACAAGCGCGCCAGTCACTCCGACCCGCGTACACCCAAAGGTCGATGTCGCGTTCTACGCAGGCTTGCTCTATCCCCTGGTGCAATAATCCCTGATAGTCCGAGCGCGTGCTTACGGCATTCGTGAGCAAGGCAATGACTTTGCGTCGCGACATCGGTCAGCCTCGCAAGCTCTGGCTCAGCGCGTATCGCAGAATCTGGCGAACCACACGATAGTCCACAGAATTGATACGGCAGGTCAAAGAGCCGGTGAAGGGGTCACCCCAGGAACAGCTACGAAACCGCTCAAACTCGAGCTGTCTAGGGGCACCCCTCCCAATGCCTGCGCAACTTGCGCGAACTCTAGAACGCAGCAATACCGACCATGGTTTCGGGCATGCCCGTAGCACTCGCGACGGGTGTCAGCGCGCCCGCGTTACCGATCCCTTGCCGGGGCACGTTACAGTAAACGTTTGGTTTTGTTCCGCTCGGAGCCGCTTCATTCCCTCTCGACGCTCGCACCCTCCGAATCGGGCAGGTTTGGGCGTGTTCCCCCGAGGGCTGAGCGGGGCCCTTGGCCTCGGCTTTCTATTCGGCTATAGGCAGGACTCGTGAAGAGCGATGAAGAGCTCATGTTGGCCTATTGCGGGGGAGACTCCGTAGCCTTCGGCGAACTCTTCTCCCGCTATGCACCGATTCTCGAGCGCGTCCTGCGGCGATTTGGACCTAGCCGTGACCAGTTGGCGGACCTCGTGCAGCAGACTTTCTTGCAACTACACAGGGCTCGCAACGACTTTCGTCCCGACTGCGAATTGCGCCCGTGGCTGATGACTATCGCATTCAACCTGGCTCGGGAACGGTTGCGCCGCGCCCGACGTCGACCGGAGGCGGAACTAGACGCGAACGCCGAGAGCAAACACGTTCACCAGCCCGACGAACAGCGTCGTTTCGAACTCCGCCGGGACTTGTCGCTCGCCCTACAGCAATTACCGAGTGACCAGCAGGAAGTGGTGCGGCTGCATTTTGTCGAAGAGCTGTCGTTCGAGGAAATCGGAGAAAAGGTCGGGGCCAGTGCCGGTGCAGTCCGCGTTCGCGCCCACCGCGGCTATACCGCGTTACGAAAATTGCTCTCGGCCAGTAACATTTCTGACGATATTGACATAGACAAGGGGCGTGGGCCATGAATTGGACCTGCGATGAAACGCGCCGCAGTCTGCTGCGACAGGACAACCTGTCGGAAGCGGCGTTGGAGCATCTGGCACATTGTGCCGTGTGCCAGGAAATGATGGATCTCCCCACAGCCATTGAACTCGAGTCCGGCTCGAACGCGAACGCTGACACAATCGATGTCGCTGCCTTACTGAGTCAGACCGAGCTTCAGCTCTCACGAGAGCGAGGTCTCCTTGCGTGGTTGCGTAGCCGACAGACGCCCTTGCGCCTAGCTTTTGGCGTGGGCGTAGCGTTGATACCAGCTGCGGCCCAATTGGCATTTTCCCGGAGACATGACCTCGGTGACTACCCGTTGCCACGGCTCCTGTTAGCAGTGGTTATTTTCCTGGTCATCGTTGTCGTTGCGACCAGGACTCTGCTCTCACCACTGTATCGGCCGAAATCTTCTCGCGCGCTAACGTTGGCCGCCGCTCTCGCGTTCATTCTGCCCTTCGGCCTCGCTGCGTTGGCTCCCGCGTATGCCCAAACAGCGTCCCACGTCGAGATGCAGCGTTCATTTCTCTACCAGGCTGGGGTCTGCTTGCGTTACGGGACGCTTCTTTCACTTCCTGCCATAGTTCTATTCGTCGCGATGGATCGGCAGCTCGCTCGCGGCCGCTTCTTTTTGACGCTCGCGGCGAGCATTGGCGGCGTCGCCGGCAATTTCGCCTTGTTGCTGCATTGCCCCAATGAGCAGCCCGCTCACCAACTCCTCGGTCACGCCACTGTAGGCTTGGTGTTGCTCGTCTGCATCGGGGCCGCAATCTTGTTCGCTCGATTTCGGTCACGGAACACATCGGAAAATAGCTAACAGGTCCTTCCGTTCTTCCGGCTAAGGAGAAACTCAGCAGCACTCCCTTAAACATCATCCGAGTTCATCGCTAGCTCCTGATGGATTGCACAGGAAGCGCGGAAGGGGAGGAAGGATTTATCCTCAAGAATATCAACTCTTCCAATCTTCCGATCTTCCTGTGCCACTGTTTGGGGATGAAGAGGCGTGCCCTCGACACTTGACGGGTTTGCCTCGAACGCGATTACTGGGGTGTTAGTGTGACTTTAAGCACCTGCGGCACCATGGGGAATGGCCAGACTCCGTCAATGGGTCTTACTCTTCCGGACCCTTCATTCGCGCCGGTGTTGGGTGCGGATTGGTATGGTGCCATGTCCGGACCGAGGGCGCTGCCCTGATTGGCTTCTGTCCCTGATTCATAGGCGGCAAGCTTGGTCATGACGTCCGCCGCGATGTCACTGTCGCTGCGCGGATTGCCCGTCGTATCCAGCAATGCAACTCCCATCGGACCGAGTGCCGCGAACGTGTCGTTGGACGGCACGAGCATCGCTTCGATGCTTAAGTAGCGGTGTGCCAAATCGGGAGTTGCTTGAAAGGTCACCGAATTGCCGCTGCTAAACGGTGCTGTGCCCGCGACGCCGGAACTGCTCACCATGCTGTTGGCGGCCCATTCAGCGAGCAACGTAGTCGAAGCGCCGTCTTCTGCCAGATGCTCGAGGCCAGGCGACGCCGGTGCCCCTAGCGTGAACGAGGCAAACGTGTCGCCATGCAACGCCCACGCGACTGGTGACATGATGAGCGGGAACGTACTGCCGCCGCTTGTATTCGAGACGGTTACGCTAAAGGTCGAACCGGTGCCGTGGGTGATCATTACGTTCACGAAACCCGATAAATGAGCCAGATCGTTGGTACTATCCGCGTACAGGCGCACCATGTCGATGGGATCGGCCGGCCCTGTATTGGGTGCAGGTTGTCGCGGCGCTTGATTGGGACCGACGCCGGGCACTTCGTTGGCTTCGGTTCCTGCGTCCCAGACAGCCAACAGGTTCATAATGTCCTGTTGCACGTCTGCGGCGGCTCGCGGCATGCCAGCGGTATCGAGAAGGGGGACACCTTGCGGGCGCGTGCCGATAAAAACATCATTAGTTTGACCAATCATCATAGCCATACTCAATAGCGGCATGGCGCTGGTCGGAGTTACAGTGAACATGACTGATGCGCCCGGACCATAAGCGGCCGTGCCGGCTGTTGCAGCTACGGCGCCCGCGGTGTTGGCTTCGGTGACCAAAACGGTCGTGTTGCCTTCTTCCGCCAGTCGCTCAAGGCCAGCCGAGGCTGCGGCTCCGGCTGTGAAATAATGATAGGCGGAACTGTGCAGCGCGTAAAATGCCGGCGAAAGTGGGCTCATGAGTGGCCCTTTGTCTGATTTGTTTGTGAGCGTCACGGTGTAGGCACTGCCCGTCAGGGACACGCTGACGTTAACCAATGCACTCGGGATCGGGATCGCACGCGTGCCGTCGGTGCGCAACGATACGCCGGCTTCGGTGGGGCCAGTGTTGGGAGCGGGTTGTCGCGGCGCTTGATTCGGGCCCATTCCAGGCGCTTCGTTGCGTTCGCTACCAGCATCCCAAAGTGAAATAGCGGATGTAACGTCGCCGCTCAGCGGCTTGTTCGTCGTGTCAAATAGACGCAATCCCCGTTGCTGCACTGAAGTAGGTATCATTGGACTGTCCGAACATGGACGCGAAATGCAAGGTCTGGCCGGGCATTGCACTGAATGTGAATTCATAGGCATCTCCGGGATTGAGTGGACCCGCCGAACTCGCCCCAACGGGAACATTGAATATGCCTGACGAAGCAACTCCCTGCGCCCCCATGATTTCCGTTGCAAGCAGGGCCGGATTGGCATCTTCGGCGGCCTTTTCAAGACCCGCTGAAGCAATCATGTCGCTGGTAAATGGCTTGTTTGTCCCGCTTACGACAGCATACACACCAGGCGCCACCAACGTTGGAAGTGCCGAATTGGTGGACGTGTTTTCGACTCGCAATTTGAAGTTCGTGACGCCACTCATGCCGGCTGCATTCGACATGCCACCAGTGCTCGACATGCCGCCCGCATTCATCATGCCGCCAGTGTTCGACATGCCGGCCGCATTCATCATGCCACCGGTTGCCATCATGCCACCGGTTGCCATCATGCCACCGGTTGCCATCATGCCACCGGTTGCCATCATGCCACCGGTTGCCATCATGCCACCGGTTGCCATCATGCCACCCGACGTGGACATTCCGCCGCTCGTCATCATGCCACCGGTGTTTGGCGCGCCGCCCGTAGACATCATTCCACCGGTGCTCGCCTTGCCTCCCATATTCGATGCACCAGCCATGTTCGACATGCCACCTGCGGTCATGGCACCTCCAGTGTTTGCTGTAGCCATGCCGCCACCGGTTGCGTTGTCGGAAGTCACAGGATTGTTGCTCGAACAGGCCAATATGGATAGAGACCCAAACAAGCCAACCGTACTCAATGAATTGAATCGCATAATATCCCTCTCGATCGTTGAACACGCAGGTTGCCATCGAGCTCAACGCTCTGCGCCAGCATTCAATGCACGGGTGCCCGGAATGCAGACGCAATGCATGTGTGCTCAGCCGCGCCCACCAAAGGGCGCGGTCCAAACGGGCATATGGCAAAGGCTGTGAAGTGTTACGCCACTACCGAGAATTTTTGGGGTTCGTCTATTCGAAGGCGAAAGCGCGGCTGGCAGACCCCAGGGATCATGCCCGTCTCGCAACCAGGAAGTCCGCGGCGCTAGGCAGGCGCGCAGCCCCTGCGAAACAGCGGAGCCGGTTCCGGGGGGCGGGAACGCCCCTGGAATTGGCAGTGGTGCTATCGAGACATATGCCGCCAGCACGAGTGTGTTACGTAGATCTCATTGATTGAGCAGGCGGCCCCCGATCAGGGGCTACCTCGCCGATGCGAGTGGGGCCGTAATTGAAACTCGAATCTTCGCGAGTGGAGCGTTATCGCGAAAAGTAATTGCGTTTCCGTGTAGGCCAATACCCAGGCTAAAAAAAAGCTCGGTAAGGTTCACCGTCCCGGGCTTCAAGGCTAACTGATCATAAAGTTCGTGCAACACTCGAGTCCCGGTAGCTCGATCGCCGACGTCCAATACTTGAGATATGTCCCAGTGGTTCTGCACGGATGCACCCAGTTGGGCAATTGCCAAGAGCGCGTCGTCTAGCGAACGATTGTTGCCGGTACGCTCACGGATCAGGATATCTGCCTTCAGGCAAAATAGCGCGCCACCCCAATACGTGCGACCCCACGTACGTGTTAGCTCGAGGCCTTGGTCCCCTTTCTCAGGTAGGCCCTGCGGCAAACCCTCCGCGAGCTCTTTCCACATCTTGGCAACATTCAAGAGGCCGGCTCGCGCTCGCGCGATCGGCTCGACATACGAAGCAAGGCCTTCGGTCAGCCAGGCATGCCCGCGACCCAGGTCTGGAAAATTGACGTGCAACATCTCATGCGCGACGACCCAATCGTCGCGAGTGTTAGCAGGGGTTACACCTTCACCCACGCGTATGAGAATGGCAGGACCGCCGCCTCCCAAAGTCTCACCACGAGTCGGCCCCTTGCCGCCATTCATCACGAATATTGACACTCGGTGCGCCGGCAATCGGCCTCGATAATACGCCGCCACGGCTCCAACCGACGCGGCAATCCACCGCACTAGGTCGCTGTCGGACAACGGAAGTTGATAACGCGCGATACCCACGGTAATTGACGCGTTGCCGATCGAGATGGATGCCACGTTGACCGGGCCAAATGCAGCGAAACTCAATTCCTCGATTTCGCTGGTATCGGCGACGTACGTGTTGAGACGACCGCCGACCGCTGGTCGCATCGCTGCAAGAAATCGAGACCCAGCTGCGGCATCTACGTGGAATTCGAGGCGTGCTCCAGGACCCGGCGAGTTCGGGTGTAAGAGCCAAGTCGAAGGAGGAGAGAAAACCACGTTGCCTGACCCAATCGCAGTGTTCACATCGTCGAGATGGTTAGCGGCTTGCCCGAGGGCAAAGCGATAGCGAACGCGGCACCCGGTACGACAACCAATAGCCCACGCGGAGCCACTGCGCACGATAGGCTCCCAACTCGAGCCGCGAGCCTGCTCCACATTGGTAATGAAATCAATTGCGCCATCGTCAACGCGGAACGAAGAATCCTGAGTCGAGACGAAGCTCGCCTCGACTTCGAGTTCCTGATCGGCGTTGCTGACGATTTCGTACTTCCAAGCGAGGTACTCTTGTGTTGATGGCGGCACTCGACTTGGAGCCGGCCCGGCGCATGCCAATGCAAAGACGACAGAAGCCGTTCCCCCGGTGAGTCGTAGGATTCGCGACTTGAGGTTAATTGTGCCGTTAATCAACGCCATCATCACAGCCTGAAACAGCACTTCTAGTGCCGCTTCGCGTAAATGACAATCGCCTGAAAAGGGGCAGGAAATGCGCGCGGCACTAGTTGCCGTCGGACCGTAACCCCGCAAATAGGCCGTATTGGGTCCATTCGGTGAACCAGGCCTGAACCTCGGCTGCACTTGCGTCAATACTGTCAAGTGCCGCGCCGAGCGCGACGCCCCGTGCCAGACGCGACAAGAGCGCGAACTGCGCCCTGTTCAAGTCAAATCGCCAGATTGTATAGCCACTGCGCACAACGGCAACGGACGACGCCTCTGGATCTGGGATGTTCGGCTTTCGATCTTCGTAGAATGCTTGCAAATATGCGTTTACCGGGTAATCGAATTCGAAAAGACGCAATGCGTCGCTCGCTTTGAAACGCACACCGGGTAGAGCTTCGGCGGGAATTGAAAGAAGTGCCTGCGCCGTTATTGGCTCCGGCGCGGGTGCGTGTAAAACCTCGACGCTGGCCCACTCGAGTTGCGCTAGCCCGGAAAGGAAAGTACCAGCATCCAAATCAAGTTCTCGAATGAAACTAGGCAATGCGCGGCCATAACCATTGAGATTGGGCTCTCTTGACGGGTATGCATTCACGTAACTGCGACACCTATTCGAGAACGCCTCTTCCCCAAGCGCATATTTTAGCGCGGGATAGTCGTCCGCCAAGCATTCTTCAAGGCGCGCAAAGTAGCCATGATGGTAAATACCAAGTCGGTCGAGCAGTGACTCTTCGCTACTTGGCTTCAAGACGCGCGCAAGCTCAGGAGCTGACACGATGTTCGAGTGGGCCTCAACACCCGCCTGCGCTGACTCGGCGTGCGTGGTGACGCTCATGAACCATTTCTGCAAAGTGTTGAGGGACCAGTGAAGCGGTGCAGTCGTGGTCATGCCACCTCTGCGCTGGGTTCGTTTGCTTTTGAAGGGGCGACGAAGTTTCGCGCCAGCAGCGCCTCGTTGTGCACAACTTCGAAGGCCGGAATTTCGGCATCCCACTCCAGAAGCACCGATGCGCCCTGGGCAAGCCGGTACGCATCACCTAACAATTCCCATACGGGTTCAATGACGGGTCCAATATGAGTATCGATGATGTGGGCTCCTTTGTGGGTGTGTCCAGCCACATGAAACTGAACCACACGGTCATAAGGGATGGCGGACAAGTACTCTTGCGGGTCAAATTGGTGGTTGTGGGCACTCACGTATACGTTGTTCACGTCAAGTAAGAGCCCACAGTCGGCCTCTTTTGCGAGCGCGGAGATGAATTCCCACTCGCTCATCGTCGAGCTCGAAAACTCAACATACGTTGACGGATTTTCCAGGATCAAGGGTGCTTCCAGAAAGTCTTGGACGGCTCGAATTCGCGAAGCAACATGCAACAAGGCCTCTTCGGTGTAGGGCATCGGCAACAGGTCGTGCGAATTTTTGCCGGAAACGCCGGTCCAACAGAGGTGATCGGATACCCAGAGCGCCGAAGTCCGGTCGCGCAGCGCTTTTAGCTCACGCAAGTACTCATAGTTGAGCGGGTCGGATGATCCTATCGAGAGTGAGACCCCGTGCATCACGATCGGATAGTGCTCGACGATTCGATCGAGGAACAGCAGCGGCTTGCCTGACGTCTGCATGTAATTTTCACTAATTATCTCGAACCACTCGACGCGCGGGAAGTGTTCGAGAATATGCGAGTAGTGAACCGTTCTCAATCCGAGACCAATTCCAAGATCGGGGAGTCCGAAACGGTTCACCACTGGCCCCTTTCGTTCGTCAACCCTTGCAGCCGCCCTGGCCTTTGCACGCGTTCTGACCCTTGCAGGAATTCTTATCGGACTTGCATCCGCCCTGCCCCTTGCAATCATTTTGGCCCTTACAAGCGTGTTTGGCCCCCGCCATGGCAGTCGTGCCACTTGCAGCCGCTGTCATCGGTGTTGCGGAATTGGCTGGCGGCTGGTTGGAATTGGCGCATCCCGTTACCCCAAGCAGAGTGCCGGAAATGGCCGCAAATAGTAAACTGTGAGTCATTGGATTCATGGGTCGTCCTTTCATTCCCTCTCCGGTGATGTACCGGATTTGCATTGGTGTTACTTATGCCCTGGGGTGGATAAGGTTACACAAAATTTTCACGACGTACTGGTAGTGCGATAATCACTTTGTTACTCAAAATGCTCCTGAGCGCGGGCGCAAGCCTACGAATCGAGGAGCAGCGCCCACTATCGAGTTGAGATATGTAACGAATCTCAGTCTTGGGCTTACGTTGCGAAGGGACGTCAAAAGGGAGACTGCCGTGTCAAATCATTCTCTGTTCGACAAGACAAAACGCTTCGCCCACGTTGCTTTGGGCAAGATCGATTGGTTGGCACCTTTGCTTGGGCGAGTTACCCTGGGCGTACTCTTCATGAGCACCGGCTGGGGCAAGGTTCACAAGCTGGATAAGGTGACTGGGTTCTTCACCGAATTTGGGATACCCGCTCCGGCATTTCAAGCGACATTGGTTTCCTACGTCGAACTCATAGGCGGGGCGCTGCTTCTTTTGGGATTACTGGCGGACTTTGCGGCGCTCCCGCTGATTGTTTCGATGTTCGTCGCGATTATTACGGCAAAGCGACATGAAGTGCACGGACTGCCCGATCTGTTCGGGCTGGTCGAATGGACTTACTTGGTGCTGCTAGTGTGGGTCGCGCTCACCGGATCCGGCAAGGCATCACTTGATTATCTTTGGCTCAAGCGGGGCCGAGGGCGTTCGAGCCGAGTGACGTTGTGAGTGTTGGGCTCGATAGGTGTGCGAGGAATCGCGGAGCAAAGCGCGAATCGGTGCCGACCGCGGTTCCGTGCCGTCACTACCAAAAAGAAATGTCGTGCGGTGTTCGAGTTGCCGAGTCCGCGCGAGCGAGTGTTCGCGTGTAAAGTGTTGCCACGGTCGCGATTTGACTCGCAGGTCGGAGCCTGTCACCTGCGCAAGGAAAGCTCGTTTTGAGAAGGCTTAGCTATTTGGCCTCGATCGGTGCGGCCTTTGCGGTCATAGAAAGAATCAGGAACCGTTTTTAGCAGGCCATATATCGCCAAAGTTGGAACTCAATGTACATGCTATTCCGTAAACGCGG
>CAWFUX010000015.1:0-19378 GCA_963819085.1 uncultured delta proteobacterium | reverse complement strand
TTGTACACGCGGCTGCATTGCTGGCCTGTGCTCCAGAGGGGGGGGTGAAGCAATTCACCACCGCCGCCGAGTTCCTCACCAAGTCGCTCGAAGCACTCGAATTGGCGGCGGCTCAGCGCAGGTCACAAGTTATGAAACGCGCGGCGCACGAGCTCCGAACTCCGCTCACGACGTTGCGCTTGACCCTGCAGGTAGGCCTGGGACGCTTAGAAAAAGGTGACACGGTTGACGCCCCGACGCTGCAAAAGGCATTGGGCCACGTGGATAAATTGACGGCAAAGATTACGGAACTGCTTACCAGCACGGACAACATTTTCGATAAGCCCGCCGCTGCGCCTTGATTATTGCAGTATCTGTTGCTCAAGGGAGTTCGCGTTGACCATTCTGTCACGCAGCATCAATTCGATAATCATGCGGTTGTTGACACGCGGTGGCCCAAACAAATCCTCGTAGGACATCCCCCCGGAATCCTGACTGCGCACTCTTGTTTTTGTCTGTTGCTGCGCGTGGCCTCGATATACGCCCCTCTGTGGTGGCACATCCGAGTGGTCGCGCCCAACCGCCAGTGCGACGTGCGAATCCCCAATCAGCTGACCTTGCGTCGGATCCAGCCCAACCCAGCCAACCGACGGTACATAGGCTTCGACCCAGGCATGGGTGTCTAGCTCTACCGAATTGCGACGGAACAAGTAGCCTGAAACGAATCTTCCCGGAATCCCCAATAGTCGTAACAATGACAGGGTAACGTGTGCGTAGTCCTGCGCGCTGCCGTGGCCGCGCGTGAGGATTTCGGGGACGCTCTTACAGCAGGCTTGTACCGGAGATTTCTTGAATGCAACAAGCTCGGGCAAACTGGCCATCACCCAGGCTAGATACCTGGACGCCCGAGATTCACGCGTTAGCTCGGCCTCTGCTGCGAATTGCTGAAGACGAGGATCAAACGTTACCGGACCATGAGGCAATAGGAAGTCCTGATAGCGATGGTTCAGTCGCGATATCGGCAGTGAGTCTTCCAATTCTTCCAGACGCCATCGCCGCGGGTGAATTTCTACCGTGGAATTGGCCCAAATCACCACGTGATCGTGATGACCCACGATTGAAAAATGGTGAACGCGGTTTCCCTGCCAGTCGGTGTAATCGAAGACGGGAGCTTCGGGTCCAATCATGAGTTTGAAGGTGCGAAGTGTCTGATGCGCATCAATCCTCGGCACCAGATGCAGATCCATCGCTGATTCCGAGATGAGCGCCGAGTAGATGAGATCAATTTCGTGCTGAATTGAAACGAGCATTGATTTACCCCTGCTGCGCCGCCAAAAAAGGCCGCGGCCATGTTCGGTTAAATGCACGAGTTGTGCCGGCGAAATCCCCCCCAAATTTCCCACCTGGATAATGGACTGAAAGACAAATCAATGTGGCAAAAAGCAACAGCGTCGCCTGGAGCCACAACCTGGCTCGAATGGGACTCCTCAGCGAAGCCTAGAGCCACAGTCTCATTCGATTGGGACTCCTGCCAGCTTGTGAAGCAATGTTGGCTGTCCCAACTCGAAAGTCGGTGGGCCGTGCCCCTGGTACGAGGCGTGCTTTCAAATCCCTGAGACCGCTTTAAGGTCAACGGAGGCGCCGTGAACACCATGGACAACGCTGCGACACTCAAACATCTGCCCACCCGAGTTGTAGAGTATCGCAAGCCGGACGATATCCCGCGTGGCACAGAGCGAATCATCCTGGCGGAGGATGATTCAAGAATCAGAGGCGTTACCTACGAACTCTTGGAAGATCTGGGGTACCGAGTCGAAGCTTACGCAAATGGAATAGAGGCACTCCAAGCGATTGCTCACGGCCGGTGTCCTGACCTAATATTCACGGACTACGACATGCCCGGTCTCACAGGGTATGAATTGGCGCAGCGGGTACAGGCCGAGCACCCGGGCATCCGAATTGTACTCAGCTCGGGGTGGCCGGAGGACAGCATATTGCCCCGGGGAGATGCGAAAGACTGGCCGCCGTTTCTGCCAAAACCTTACACTTTGCGAACATTAGCCAGGAAAATTCGCGAAGTCCTTGACCAGCCGAATATTGAACATCACGCAACGACTCGTGCTTTGTCCCAGTAACTTCGCTCGCCTGTGACACGCAACAATTGAAATAATTGGGGTTACTAGCCATCAGATTTGCCGCGGTGTAGACTGCTGCCCCGTGGTTGTTCACCCGAAAACGGATGGCTCAGCTTCCCAATTTGCGCCAGTTGGGTCGTTGTTTACACCCAGTGAATCACACTCTCGCGTCGACTCGCAGCAAGCGCTTCAAGCAGAAGTAGCGTCCTGTGACTGATATTTCCGATTCCAGCGGCAACAACAGTGCCACGGGGATGGGAAGCCATACCAGACGATCACGAGCGCACTCGTCGATGTTCGCGGCGAAGATTGCGGCTTCGCGAGCTGCCCGTTACGGGTTTGCGCTGGCCGTACCTTTAGCGGCCTTTGCGCTCCGGTTGTCGCTGTCGAGGTATTTTGGTTCCGGTCTAACCTACATTACCTTTTCACCGGCAGTAATGCTGGCGGCTACCCTTGGCGGGTTTATCCCTGGCCTTTTGGCAACTGCTGTCTCGGCGGTGCTCGCGGGCGTGTGGATATTGCCACCTGAAGGCAAATTCCAGATTGCGGATAGCACCCACATTATCGGCTTAGCTGTATTCGTAGGGATGGGCGTATTCATGAGTGCAGTCGCTGGTCTCTATCATAAGGCCAGAGCCAAATTGGCAGATTACGAGAAGGTTCGAGCCAAGCATGCCAGCGACGAGCGGCTAGCGCTATTCGTCGAACACGCTCCGGCTGCGATAGCGATGTTTGACACGGGCATGCGCTACCTGGCTGCAAGCCGTCGCTGGCTCATTGACTACGACATAGTCGACCTCGACGTCATAGGTCGTTGCCACTACGATGTTTTTCCAGACTTGCCCGAGCGTTGGAAGGAGATTCATCAGCGTTGTCTGAGGGGATGTGTAGAAAGGGCCGATGAAGACCCATTTCCGCGTCTCGATGGAACCCTCGACTGGGTACGCTGGGAGATCCACCCCTGGTACGACATGAACGGTGCCGTCGGCGGCCTACTGCTCCTGAGTGAAGTAATTACGGCGCGAAAGCATGCCGAGGAAGCACTCAGGCGCTATGAGCTGCTAGCTGCCAATAGTCGCGACATCATTCTATTCATGAATCGGAGTGACGGGCGCATTCTGGAGGCCAATCAGGCCGCTCTGCAGACCTACGGCTACAGCCATGAAGAGCTGCTAAGGCTAAGTATTTTCGAAATTCGCGCTCCCAACACGCAGGCTTTGACGCCGGAACAGATGGCGAGCGCCGATGAAAAGGGTGTTCTCTTCGAGACCTACCACCGACGGCGCGACGGCAGCGTATTTCCGGTGGAGGTCAGCTCGCGGGGGGCAACCATGGGCGATGTCCGAGCCCTGGTGAGTATCGTACGCGACATTACCGAGCGAAAGGACGCCGAGGAGCGGCAGAGTCGAATGCAGGAGGCTTTGCTCGAGGCGGACCGAAACAAGAATGAATTCTTGGCGATCCTCTCACACGAGCTGCGCAATCCTTTGGCGCCCATCGTGAACAGCCTTCATGTCCTCAATCAGGTGACGCACGACTCCGACCCAGGTGAGCGGGCGCGGACTGTCATCACCCGACAAGTCAATCAACTCACTCGCCTGGTAGACGATTTGCTCGACGTTACTCGCATCTCACGAAAGAAGATTCAGCTGCTGCGCAAGCGTGTGGATACGAACGAGCTTTTGCGACAATGTGCCGAGGATCATCGAGTCATTTTTGAGCGCAGCCAAGTTCAATTGGAGTTGATTCTGCCCATAGAACCACAATTCGTGCATGGGGATGCGGCGCGCATTGCTCAAGTTCTGGGCAATCTGCTCCACAATGCGCGCAAATTTACGCCTCAAGGCGGGTTGGTTACCATTAGCGTTGGACCCGACACAGTTGCACGGGACGTGATATTTCGTGTCAAAGACAACGGCATCGGACTTTCGAACTCCAGCTTGAGCCGCCTGTTTGAACCGTTCATGCAAGTCGATCGCACCATAGCGATGAGCAAAGGTGGACTTGGCCTTGGTCTTGCGCTGGCCAAAGGCTTGGTCGAATTACACGGTGGCACGTTGAGCGTGTACAGCGACGGCCTAGGAAGGGGTGCCGAGTTCACGGTGCGCCTGCCGCAGGACGATACAATCACCCCGGAATTACCGTTACACAACCCGGCGACTGTTCGCAAGAGTCGTCGTGTACTCATAATCGAAGACAATGTGGACGCTGCCGAAAGTTTGCGCGACGCTCTCGAACTTGGGGATCACCGGGTGCAGGTAGCTCACGAAGGACCTGGGGGAATCGCGAAGGCACGCGAGTTTAGGCCTGAAGTCGTTCTCTGCGACATTGGCCTCCCGGGAATGGATGGCTACGCGGTCGCGCGCGAGATTCGCGCAGACGAAACACTCAAGGACGTGCTGCTCGTCGCGCTTACGGGCTACACGCAGACTGAGGATCTAAAACGGGCGTCCGAAGCTGGCTTCGAGCGGCACCTGGCTAAGCCTCCTAGTCTGGAACAATTGGAAGAACTACTGGCGAGTGCCGGACCATAGCGATTACGCGTATCTACATAGTCGTGTCAAAGTTTCGGGATTAATTCGGCAAGTGAGACGCTCGCGAGTTCAAAATGGGCGACTTTTTCTCGAGTCTATGAATATTCACAGCCCTTGACTCGGCGCTGGGTCAATGCCGAGTTGGCACGGACGCACGCCGGACGGGATAGGGACGCAGTACTCTCCGAGTTTACATCCGACCGGTCGTGGTAATATCGGCGCATGAACGACTGGCTGTATCGAACCCCCACGGCATTTCGCGGCAAGCAGATTTTTCGCCTAGGTCTGGCGGCAAATTTCGGCATTGACGAAGACGGAGTGCGCGCAGCGATGGACCGCGGCGTCAATCTGTTTCTCTGGACACTTCGCGGCAACGGGCTTGCAAATCCACTGCGCGCGGCAATAAAGGAACGCCGTGAATCAGTGGCCGTGGTGGGCTATGCGGCGCTCGGCTGGTTTGGTTGGGGGGTTCGCAGCGGCGCGGAAAAGCTCCTGCGTAAACTTGGCACGGACTATCTCGATGTTTATCAACTCGGTTGGCTCGGGGTCAGCTCGGCATGGACGAGTGCTACCGAGCGCGAACTCGTGCACCTGCGCGAAAGCGGTAAAGTGAAGTCCATTAGTGTCAGCATCCACGACCGGCCACGCGCCGCAGAGCTGGCACGCACCTCTCCGCTCGACATGCTGATGATTCGGTACAATGCCGCGCATCCCGGTGCAGAAGTTGACATTTTTCCGGCGTTGCAAGATGGCAGGCCTAACATTTTGGCCTATACCGCAACGTCGTGGCGTCGTTTACTGAAGCGACCCAAAGGCTGGAATGGCACGGCAATGACCGCGGGTGACTGTTACAGGTTCCAGCTTTCGAATCCGAATGTTGACCTGGCTTTGATGGGCCCCGCGAGCCGCGCGCAGATGGATGAAAATCTAAATGCCTTGGACAAAGGTCCCCTGACGAAGCAAGAGGACCAATGGATGCGGGAATTCGGCAAAGCCGTACACGGCTAACGCTATCGGCTGAGATCGGCTCAGCGAAGTCCCGGGCGCGAGGCAGCGAGCGCTGTTCCGGCCTAGGTAGCTAACGACGCGAGGCCTTCTTTTTGGCTTTGCCTTTGGATGACTTCTTGGCGTTCTTGCTTGGGCTCGCAGCAACCGGCTTCGTTGAATTGGCCTTCTTGGCTGGGGGCGTGCCCTTCTTGGGCAAAGCGACGGCTTTGGTTTGCTTGCCTTTGGCCTTCGCGGCCGTTTTGCGAGTTGCCTTTTTGACTGGCGCTGCCGTCCCCTTGGCTGCCTTCTTCTTGGTGGCTGACTTCTTGCCCGTGGCCTTTGACGCTTTGGCCTTGGGCGCTTTGGTTGCTACTGGCTTTGCCTTCTTGCTCGCCTTCTTCTTGCCTACCTTCGTAGCAGCGGCTTTGGCAGCGCTCGCCTTGGCAGCGCTCGCCTTGGTAGCAGCAGCCTTGGTAGCAGCAGCCTTGGCAGCAGCAGCCTTGGCAGCAGCAGCCTTGGTAGCGGCAGCCGTGGCAGCACTCGCCTTCGGCTGCTTGCCTTTACCTGCGTCGGTTTTCTTGATCGAGGGCTTTCGCGCTTTGGGAAGTTCGAGCGCTTCCTCGTCCTCGTCGGCCTCTACCGAAACATCGGCTTTGCGCTTACTTCGCCCCTTCTTGGCGGGCGGCGCTGCTTCCTCCTCATCCATATCTTCTTCATCGATGTCGTCTTCATCCATGTCTTCTTCATCGATGTCGTCTTCGTCCATGTCTTCGGTGTCGATGGGTTTTACATCTTTGGTCGTCTTGCGGGTCCGCTTCTTGACGGGTCTTTCCGTTACTTCTAGCTCGTCTAATTCGGCATCCAAAAACGGGCTTACGCCATTTGAATCGGAGGCGGCTGAGCGACGCGCGCGTTTGGGCTTTGCAGGTGGCGCATCGCTCGCGTCGTCGTCGCTGCCCATGGTCTGCACGATCTCTACGTCGGCGCCGTCGGGCCTTCCGACTAAGCCGCGGCGACCCTCGAGCGTTTCGGCAATCGTGCGATCGAGTACGGCAAATTCGAAAGGTTTGTCCAAGTAGGCATCCGCCCCATAAAGAGGCGATGTAATTTCGTTCAGTGACTCCCCAATGCCTGTCAACATGACAACGCCGGTGTGTGCCAGTGACACGGTTTCGCGAATGCGCCTGCACACTTCCCAACCGCTCATACCCGGCATCATGACGTCGAGTACGACAAGATCGGGAAGGTGTTCGAGTGCGAGGGAGAATGCTTCGTCGCCATCGACAGCTTCGACGACTTTGTATCCAATGGATCGCAAATGACGCGCAACCATTGCTCGCGTGCTTGGTTCGTCATCCGCAACGAGTACGCTTGTAGTGCCCAAATCGACCATATTGTTCGGCTCCCGGAATTAGCGGCCCTATTTGGGCAGTTATGGCGTGTTGCGGTCAAGCTGGATTCTCACAGATTTCCGCAGCCCGCGTCGGAAATGGCGGGCAGCCGAGCGCGCCCCCCGGGCTGGGGGGTAGGTGGTGGGCGGGACCGGAGGCGCTATAGAGGCCGGCAACTATGCAGATTTTGCGGTGGTTGAGTCTTGGGCTGGCTTCCGTTATCGCAGGCGGCATCAACTCCGTGGCTGGGGGCGGTACGTTGGTGTCCTTCCCGGCTGCCCTGGCCATGGGACTGCCCCCGGTAGTGGCCAACGCGACCAATACTGTCGCGCTCGTACCCGGAACCCTTGCCTCAGCCTTTGCGTATCGGGGTGAGCTGTTTGCTGATCGGCGCCATCTCGCCGTGCTGCTCCTGCCGTCTTTTGTGGGCGGATTACTTGGCGCGGCGTTGGTTTTGGTGGCGTCTGAAAAGGTCTTCGAGGCCATCATTCCATGGCTCGTTTTTGGGGCAACCTTGCTCATCTTGCTCAAGAGCAGGATTTCAAAATATGTGGGTGCCAAGGGCACACCCTCGCGAGCTCGAGTTGCAGGCGCTGCGTTCGGAATCTTCCTGATGGGGATATATGGGGGTTACTTTGGCGCGGGCATCGGCATCATCACGCTGGCGGTGCTCGGTTTGATGATGTCCCAAGACATTCACACGTTGAATGCGCGAAAGTCCGTCCTCGCGAGCGTGGTGAATGGCGCAGCGGCCGGCCTGTTCATCATTCGAGGCACGGCAAATCTCCCGATCGCCGCGGTAATGGCAATTGGTTCAATTGGCGGTGGGTACTTTGGCGCGCGACTGGCTCGTCGCGTTAGCGTTTCCCTGGTCAATGGCGCAGTGGTCGCCATCGGCCTCGTTTTGACGGTGATTCTACTGTTTCGCGGGGTTGGGATTCACTAGCAAGGCTAGACGCGGGCTCAGTTATGGGGCAGTCTCACTTTCGCCAAGTCCCATCTCACGTAAAAGCTGAATCGACCGTATCGTAGTTTAGGGCTGTTGCCGAATCCGATGAGTTACGAACAAATCCGCCATCGCTTGGTTCAGGGCCGCCCGCTGGTTGTCGGTGCAGATGTTGGCGCGAGTTTTCGGGTTCAAGGGGTTTCTTTGGATGCTCCGGGATCACTTGGACTCTTACTGCGTCGGGGTCCCGAGGACGTTCTCGGTCACTACCTGGCTGAGGCATCCTGCCGAGTCGATGTTCTATGCGCGTTGACGGCTGACACGACTCCAAGGGCTCTGGCGGAGGTTGGCATGCAACACCGCGCAGCGATGTTAACCGGTCTTGCAGTCGAACTCGCCCTGAATGCGGCCAGCGAGAGTGCCAAGCCGGTCGCGGTTGCTGGGCTGCTCGGGAGCGACATGGTTTCCCCGGTCGCGGCGGACCGAATGCATGAGGAATTCGTGGAACACGCGGCCCGCCTGGCTGCGGCGGGGTGCGAGCTCATCATTGCACGCGGACAGGGTTCGCATTTGGGTCTGATGACAGCGGTCGTTGCCGCGACGAGCACGGACTTGCCAACCTGGGCGGTCATCGAATGCCGAGCGGCCGGTGACCTGGGGACATTGGGTCCGGTGACCCCATTGATCGAAGGTTTGCAAAAAGCGGGGGCCGCGGCCGTCATTTTTGAAGTGCCTTCGATCGACCTGGGTATCGAATTGCTGGACAGAGCGTCTGCTGCCATCTGCGCCGAGGGGCTGTATGCCGGAGTTTTGCTGGCGGCGAGTTCTGAGAGCGTCCGAGGGTTTCCAGACGTCGAGTCTCTGCCTCTGAGTTGGGCCGAGCGGGCCCTTGATCTCGATTTACACGGAGCGAGAATTATCGGCGGTGGGGCCGGAACAACCGAGGCGCACACATCGGCACTCGCAAGGGCGCTGGGTATTGTGCACCCCTCACTCCCGATGACCCGATCAGACACAGAATTGGACCATTCGCCACCAGGGCTCTAGTCAGACTGGTGAATTGGGGGGCCAGGTTCTAGACAGCAGGTGCCCAATGGAACCTCAGATGCAGATCCCGTCGATGATCGCTTCAGCCCCGCGCCTTGTTCACAACATGGCCGACCTGATCAGCATCTTCGAGCAATCCCAGCAACCGCGATCGAATTGGCGCATTGGCACCGAGACGGAGAAGTTTGGCGTCGTGGGGTTGCCGCCCGACCCGGTTCCCTATTCGGGCACGGTCAGTGTGCTCGCCGTAATGACCAAACTTGCTAGTCGCTTCGGTTGGGCCCCCGAATCCGAGAGCCCCGGTGGCCCGGTGATTGCGCTAAAGCGCGGTCTTGCCTCGATTTCGCTCGAGCCCGGCGCACAACTCGAACTGAGCGGCGCACCCTTGTCCGACATTCATGCGACCTGCGCCGAGATGGAAGAGCACGTTCGTGAACTCGAGCTGGTGAGTATTCCCTTCGGCATCCACTGGCTCTCGGTCGGATTTCACCCGTTTTCGCGCCGGGATCAATTGCCGTGGGTACCAAAATCTCGCTATGGGATCATGCGGGAATATCTTCCGATTCAAGGGAGCGGCGCGCTCGACATGATGCAGCGCACGGCAACCATTCAGGTGAACCTCGACTACGAGGACGAGCGAGACGCGTTGCGCAAAACGAAGATCTTCATGCGTCTTGCGCCCATCGTTCATGCAATGACGGCCCACGCACCGCTCTCGGAGTCGAGGCTTTCATCCCTCCAGAGCCTGCGAGGCGATGTGTGGCTCCGCATGGATCAATCACGTTCCGGTCTGATCGAATCGCTCTGGAACTCCCCGAATCCTCGTTATGAAACGTACGTCGAGTGGGCGCTCGACGCGGGCATGTTCCTGTTCAAGCGAGGCAATCAGATTATCGCCAATACGGGGCAGACGTTCCGCAGTTTCATGCATGATGGTTATGAAGGCCATCGGGCTACCTTTGATGATTGGGTCCTGCACCTCAATACTCTATTTCCGGAGATTCGCCTGAAGAAGACAATTGAAGTCCGCAGTTGCGATGCTCAACCCATGGATACTCTGTTGGCGGTGCCGGCGTTGTGGACGGCGATCGGCTATGACGATACGGCGCTCGAGCTTGCTGATCGACTGACCCACGCTCTCACGTATAACGAGGTGCAGAGCGCTCGGCCTGAGCTCGTGCGCTCTGGGCTGCAGGCGACGCTTGGCGGGCGTTCGATTCGCGAGTGGGCCGAGGATATCTTGGCGATAGCCGACGATGGCCTTCGGCGCAGGGCGCGCACGAATGCGACTGGCTCGGACGAACGACGGTACCTTTTGCCATTGATTCGATTGGTACAATCCGGGTTAACCCCGGCGACTCGCCTGCGTCGCAAGATCGAACGATCCAGTACATTCGACCCGCGAAGTGTCATCGAAGCCACACGAATGATTCCGGATTTTTATACCTGAATTTGGGGTGTGCCGCGCCGTGGGCTAGTCAGCTTCTGCCAACTGATAGTTCTTCGCGCCGAAATTCATCCAGTACTGCGACGACGACTTCATCCGTGGATCTTCTCTTTCGTGTTGCCGCGAAGAGGCCCGGCTCTGCGCGCTGCTTGCTGTTGAATTATCCCAACATTCCGAAGAACAAATTCAACGCCATCCCCAAAATGATCGTATTATACGCAAACGACAGCAGTGATTGCATCAAGACGGCGCGCCGAATTATTTTACTGGTTATGACTACATCGGATACTTGAAAGCACATTCCGACAGTAAATGCGAAATAGGCAAAATCTAACGCATCAGGGCTATCGTCACCGGGAAATTGCAAGCCTCCTTCACCGGAGCCATCTTCACGAAAATACAGGTGGGCGTAGCGTAACGTGAACGATGCGTTAGTCAGCAACCAGGCACTGATGACGGCCGTCAGGCTTAGCGCACAAGCGTAGCCCGGACTTTCCGGCGCCAAGGTTCCTGCGCGGCGCAGCACGAAGGCTGCGGCGAACAAGCCGACTGCGCTACACAATATCACTATAAACCAAATCAATGTGCGACCCGGGTCCTCCGCGGCCGCTCGCTGCCGTATCGAAGTTGCTTTCGAACCAAGAATAATCACAAGCTCGAGGGTCAGCAAAGCAACTACACCGGCATCGAAGGCAGATAGGCCCCGGAGCACCCAGCCGTATTCCCTCGAGGCAGTGACGGCCCCGAGGACCGCGGCCAAGGTAGTGATGAGCAATCTTCCGCGCGCCTGACGTGGGTCGAGGGAGTGGTACGCGAAACCTGACTTGGGCTTAAGAATTGGTCGAGACACGGCCAGAGCATAGCCCAGAGCCCGAGCTAGTTGGGACATTGACTTCGACTGTTCTGTGACGAACAATGCACTTTTTGCGGAACTTGACGGTGTGCAACCTTTCCCGTGCCGTAATGACAGAAATCCCCAACCTTGGTTCAATTGCAAAGGCGCGCGCGCCCACGCTCGTCGTAACTCTGGGGCCCAGCTCGACTGGCAAAGAAGCCGAGCTCGCCAAATGTGGGGCCACCCATTTTCGGATTAATTCCTCGCATCTGACACTCGAGGGCCTAAGCGAATACTTGGTTGGTGCGCAATTGCGCGCGCCGCAAATTGGCGTTGTCGTCAACTTGCAAGGAGCCAAGATGCGTCTCGGGGACTTCGAGCCGCGCCGTGTGTCCGCGGGGCAGTGCGTGTCGTTCGTGCTAGCCGAAGCGGTGTCGAGCGAGCAAATACCGCTACCGCACCCTGAACCGTACACAGTCTTGAAGCCGAGAGACGTTATTAGCGTTGATGATGGTCGTCTGTCGGCGACAGTAGAGGCCGTACAAGACAATCGCATCGACGTGCGCATGCAAAGCGAGGGCCTGATCTTAGCGCGTAAGGGTTTCAATCGAGCGGTTCACCCGGTGGCGTTGGAAAATCTCACACCTCGCGATGTCGAGATCATCAAGGCTGCATATTCCGCGGGATGTCGCCGCTTTGCGCTATCGTTCGTCGGAGACGGCCGCGAATGTGAGTGGGTTAGGCAGCACGCGGGGCCAGTTGACGTGATAGCCAAGATCGAGAGGCAAGACGCACTGACGGAAATTGACCGCATTGCAGGGTATTCCGACGCGCTATGGATCTGTCGCGGCGATCTAGGTGCCCAATTAGGGTCGGCTGCACTGGGTCGAAGTGTCGCGCGGATTGCACCGGGGAGTTTTTCAATTCCGGTATCGATGGCGGGCCAGGTATTCGAACATCTCACTGAGCATCGGTCTCCGACGCGTTCCGAGATTTGTCATCTTTACGATCTACTGGCTCGCGGCTACGCGGGCATCGTGTTGTCGGACGAAACTGCCATTGGCTCCGATCCGCTCAACGCAGTGCGCACTGTTGGCGAATTAATCGATGCATTCGTGTCAGAAGGCTCCCCATCGACATTGTGAGTATTGACATGTGCGTTACTCGCCAATTTCTAATTCGCCTCTGCATGCTCCTATTCGTGCTTGCAATTGCAGTTTCAATCTGGGCATACCCCGGGGGCACTTGGTGGAATAGGGCCAGCGTTGGGCATTCATTTTGGGAAAATTTCTTATGCGACTTGCTGCATCACCCCGCGCTCAATCACTTACCGAATAGGTTTGGCGCGACAATGGCGGCGGCCGGGATGCTCGTTTTCGTCGTGGGATTAAGCATTTTTTGGTCAATCGGGAGCCAGTTGTTGTGCTGCCTCCCGCAGCTGTCGAAACTCGTCAAGATGCTTGGTGTTATCGGTACTCCGTTGGTGGCCGCGGTTCCCCTCCTACCGAGCAATCGATTTCCGAAGCTGCATACGGCCGCTGTAACTTTGGGCGGACTACCGGCCATGCTGGCACTGGTGCTAATCAGTGTGGGGTTCTACTTCGAGCCACACATTAGCCGCTCGCTTCGCGCAGCAACATTGGGCTTTACGTGTTTAGTGGTTGTTTGCCTGGGACTCTATGCCAGAGAGGCAGTGTTTGGTGCGGATTCGCTGCGTATTTTGCCAGTCCTCGAACGGCTGGCGTCCATCACAACAATCCTCTGGGTAATCACGTTGACTCGGATAACGGAGCTGCGAAAGTAACGACTGGGCAATTGGATGCCATTGTCTACTCTTTCGAGCTACCATGGCCTGTCAGATTCTCCAGCTCCCCCGGAACGAATGAGAAGCGTTCCGTGCGGTCATCGCTTCGAACGCTACGAGCCTGCGCCAATAGTGAGACGGCACCCTGTTCACCGTCCTCAGCGGCGCGCTGCAGATACCCGATGGCAGTGCCGTAGTCCGAACCTGCCTGACGATCACGACTGGCGCGAAGTGAAGCCGCGCAACGTTCCAAGAGCAATGCGACTTCATTTCTCCAAGCGTCTTGGCCCATCGATACAATGTAGCGGAATCTGACCCAGACTGCACGTGTCGCGATTGCGCCAAGCAGCGGTTGTAGTTTGAGCTAGCCCATTTTCTTACACCAAAGGACGACTGGGTAGGTGCCCCGCAGGGGGGAGTTTTCGGCCGAACCGGCGCAAGCCCGGCTCATCGTCGTTGTTTCGGGTGTTGTCAACACGCGACGACTTCGATTGGGTGCTCTTTGAATACCCTGCCGTTGCATTACCCTTGGCGGCGGAAATTGCATCCGAGCTTCGCACCGGAAACGACCAAGTTCGCCGAGTGGCGGAGTTGCGCGTCGCCGGACACAATAGCGACGGCCCTGAAAACCTACCGAGCTGTGCCCTGACCAATGGTGTGCTATACGTTTGCGAAGTCGGCTGCTTCGCCGCGGAAAGTACTTGGACTTATGCGCAGTGTGCACGGGAACGCATTGGTATATTTGGTACTGCTGAGCGGCTGCGGTGCAAGCACGGGTTTACCGCTGGACAGTTCGGAAGCCGCTGGCGACTTCGGGAACTTTTCCTCCGAAAGTGGTGGCTCGGCATTCGGAGGAGCCTACGGTGAGTCTGGGGGATTGGCGGCGGGTGCAGTAGGTGGCACGTATGATTTCAGGTATCCAACCGGCGGTTATACCTATGCCTACGCCACCGGCACCGGCGGATTCAGAGCGACCGGCGGCGGCAAGGCATACCCATTTGGTGGTGCAATTTCGAACACCGGCGGTTCTTATTACTACACGGGCGGAGCGAAAGCGACTGGTGGCACAATTTACACGTACACTGGTGGCACCAAGTCAACCGGCGGCGCCAAAGCCTACACGGGTGGCGCAAGTTACATCGTTACGGGAGGCGCAAAGTCAACTGGCGGCGCATTCGCTACCGGGGGCACGACCGCACTCGGATCAATGACGGTTCAGCCCGACGGCTTTGCCTCCATTAATGCTGGCCTATACACGTTGCACGGTTACATTTATTCATTTATTGGAGGCTCCTCGTCTTCGCTTACGCTGAGCTATAGTACATACTCCTCATTTTGTGCCAAGGGTACGGTGGCCGCCAATCCAACGTACATTTCCTACGCTGGCGCGGGTTTCAACGTCAATCAGACTACAATATCATCCGGCGGCGTAGCGGACCCACTCGTAATCAACGCCAAGATCATGATTGTGTCGTTCACCAATCAGGGGAGCTCGCAGCTGCGAGTGCAACTAAACGATACTGCCAACGACAACTGGTGTTACGACATCACGAATGCAACAAGCCCGGTTACACTACCACTGACCTCATTCAATACGCATTGTTGGGACAATTCCGGGGTCTTCTTTACACCAGGCACCCCGATAAATACGATTCAGCTCGTTGTGCCGGGTGATTCAGTGGTTGATAGACCATATAGCTTTTGTTTGCTCGGTATTGTGGTTGAGTAAGCGCGGGACCGCGCCTCGTAAATTTCCGGGTGCGCAGCCGCCTGCCGAAACTTAACTTCGGACCTGGTTAGCGCCTTGCGTCAATCGTCGGAGCTGGCTCGGCGCGCCTGTTTCTTCTCCGCATTGTGACGCTTGTCACGCATTCTGGAGGCGCGTGACGCAGCCGACGGTTTGGTCTTGCGCCGCTTGCGAGGTACCACAAGCGCGCTTCGAATGTACTCAACCAGCAATGAACGCGCTTGTTCCAGGTTCTGTTTTTGTGTACGGGCAGTCTGGCATGTGATGACGACTCTGCCCTCGGCGTCGAGATTACCTCGGGCTAGACGGCGTAGGCGGGCTTTGACGGAATCTTCGATGGCTGCCGATTCACTTAGCTCGAATCGCAGTTCTACTTTGGTTGAAACTTTGTTTACGTTTTGCCCGCCGGGGCCCGAGGCGCGCACGGCCCGCCACCGCAGATCGCTGGCTGGAATACTGAGGCTGGGGGTGACAAGCAGGGACTGCACAGCGCCTGCAGGGTAGCGTATTTGGCGGTCAAGCACCAATGCCCAGGCCACTTTCGAACCCTATCGACGCGCAGGCTTGGCGCTTTTGGCTGGGTCACGGGGACTCCGTCGTTCTTCACAATTCTTAATACAGTTCGCAGGCCTTTCTTCACAGGGGCGCCTCAAGTTCATTGGGACGACGCGCCACTAAGAACATTGGCGCCTGAGAAGGAAAGGAAATTACGACCATGTCACATATCATATTCGGATCGGTGTTACTACTTCTGGCCGGCGTGTTCGCGGTCAGGCACCGACGCTACTCCAAATTCCGGCGCCTGCGCTGGTTGTTTGGAGCGCTCGACGCGACGCCTGCGCAGGAGCGAGCGCTGCGGGATCTTATCCATTCCGCCCGTGATCAGCTCAAGCAACTGCACCTCGATGGTCGGGCCCTGCGCGATGAGATTGGCGATGTGTTTCGCGCGGACAAGTTCGACGAGGTGCGTTTCGTGGGAGCCGAGGCCAAGATCAGCGAGAAGGTTCGTCTGGCCACTGGAATCTTTCGCAGCACACTCGAACAAATGCATGAAATTCTCGACGTGCAGCAGCGCGCTCGGCTTGCTGACTGGCTAACGTCGGGTCATCACTGCTATAGGTATTCCCACTGGTGAAGGAGCTCTAATCATGCGACACCCGATCCTGGTTTTGCTTTTTGCCACGGCCGGCCTTTTCAGCATTGGCATCGGAATCCACAACCTCAGGGGTTATCATTCAGACAGGCAGGTATTCGAACGACATGTCGCAGACCTCTGCGTTCAGGCTGCGGAGCGCACTTGTGCACGAAACTGTGCTAGCGGGACGCCTCCCGGCCGGTGACGAGACGCCTATCTTGCGCACCTGCAACGTCGGTGACCTGTACCTTAGATTTTCATGCGCTACCTGCCCGCCCGTCGCGACGTTTTGATTGTGTTGGTGGTTTGGGCCCCGGCCCAAACCACGGCATTGAGAGAACTTGACGCCAGCTCAATGAGTTTTTAGCTATAGGGCCAACAAGCCCGCGAGATAAATTGTCACCATGACCGTTCGTGCCCTCATCGTCGACGACGACAAACGCCTGTTCGAATTACTTGCCGACTACTTGGGGCAAAATGACGTACTGGCCACGTGGGCCAAGGATGGTAGGGCTGCACTCTCGATACTTTCGCAGGGAGCCTTCGATGCGGTACTGCTCGACGTGATGATGCCGGGCATGGACGGCTTGATGACACTCAAAGAAATTAGACGCGGGTCACGAGTACCCGTGTTGATGTTGACCGCCAAGGGCGACGAGACCGATCGGGTAGTCGGTCTCGAGCTTGGAGCGGACGACTACCTGCCGAAACCCTTTAGCCCGCGGGAATTGTTAGCGCGCCTGCGGGCAGTTCTGCGCAGGACCCAAGCACCCGACGGCGAACGAATTAATGTTGGAAATTTGAGTGTCAACGTCGAGGCTCGTTCGGTGCGAGTCAACGACGCACCTATCGAGCTGACCGGTCTCGAATTCGATATTCTCGTGGCCCTGGTGCGCAGAGCCGGACGTGTCGTTCCGCGGGGAGCATTGCTCGAACTGGCTGGTCGCGCCGATGTTACAGTCAATGACAGGACTGTAGACGTGCACGTATCGCACCTGCGAAGGAAATTGGGCGATGACCCACCGAAATTGATCCGAACCGTGCGAGGCGTCGGGTATCAGGTGACGAAAGAAGAACCATGAATCGTGCCTGGCCCAAGTGGCGCTATGTCCATTTACGCCACCGCATATTTGCAGCCATAGTCGTGTCAATCATCGTAACGGCCGCTTGCGTCGTGCTTGCTACTCGTCTTGTCGGTGGTAGTGAATACCACAGTGATATCACAAATGTAGAGCGATTCGTAGGGGGGCGGTTCTCGGATGTTTGGGAAGACCCACCCCGACGTGAGCGCTTGGCGGCCGAAATCGAATCCAGCTTCGGTGTTTCACTGCTGTTGAGCGATTCGAGTGCGCACTTGCTTTACGGGGACACCTCGCGCTGCAGGCGCCCTGATTATCGATTCGATATCCGGCGTTCGCCGGGAGTACCGGGCAACATCGGAGCGCTGGCGCTCTGCTTCAAACACGCTCCGCGTCACGGGACTCCCGTCGCCATCGGCCTGATTGTTGGCGCCTTAGTCATCTGGGTATTCTCGGGCAAAATCGCGCGACGCCTGGCGCGCCCGATCGACGAGCTATTGCGTGTGGCTCGCGAGATTGGCGAAGGCAACCTGGCGGCACGCATGCGGCTACGGCGGCATCACAGGGACGAGGTGGGCGAGATTGCCGAGGCCGTCAACGACATGGCCGTTCGTATCGAGCGTCAGCTTTCGGGACAACGCGAGCTGTTGGCCGCCGTTTCGCACGAGATTCGAACCCCGCTAGCTCGCCTGCGAGTCCTGGTGGAGCTCGAACGCACCAAGCCCGAAGATCCGAAGCGACTCGATGCCATCGAAGCCGAACTCGTCGAGATCGACAGCTTAGTGGGCCAATTGTTGGCGCAATCGAAGCTCGACTTTAGCGCGCTCGACCGGCGACGGCTCGCACTCGCGGATCTTGCGCGCACGGCCCTGACACGCGCCAGTTTGCCGCCGCATTTGTTGAACGACAAAAGCGAGGGTGCCTGCGCGCTCGTGGACCCAAGCCTGATTGCTCGAGCGCTGGCGAATCTAATCGACAATGCCGAGCGCCATGGTCAGGGGCTGACGGAATTGACGGTCACCCGCGACCGGCAGTGGGTAGTTTTGGCGGCCATCGATGCCGGTTCTGGAATTGCGCCGGAGGTGTTTGCTCGCCTATTTAAACCCTTCGAACGCAGCGGGGAAAAGGCCGGGCTCGGCCTTGGTCTGGCCTTGGTCGAGCGTATTGCACGTGCCCACGGTGGTAGCGCGTTTGCGCTGCAGCACGAGCCCCAGGGCGCCGCCGTGGGTTTTCGCATCGAATGCGCACATTGACAGCGGGCAATCACGAGGCCAATACTAAATAGCCCCAAAAACTCCGATGAGCCGAAGTTTGAAAAAAGATTCGGGCGTGCGCTCTGTCACGAATCTTCTGATAATCATAGCAGTCGCAACCGGTATCTTTTGGTTTGCAATGCGCAGGACCGATCAGAAATCTCCCGAACGGGATTCTGCGCCAGCGGAACCGACTGTTTCTGCCGCTACGTTGACTTCACCTTCGGCGAGTGATACAAATCCCGAGCCGACATCGGGCAAGACCGCAGAAACCCCCTCAGCGGCGAACGGCCCGGGCGACGAGACCCAGCTGATGGCACAACTTCGTCGCGTCAAAGGAACCAATCCTGAACTCGCGATTCAACTGGCACGGGATGGCAATCGACGCTTCCCGAATAGCGCCGACGCACCCGAGCGCACTTCAATCCTAATTCATGTACTCTCGGGTTTGAATCGCCCTTCGGAGGCCCGCGGTGAGGCCGAAGATATGGTCAATCGATATCCGGACTCGGCCTGGGTTCATGAAATCGAAGCGTTTACCGGCGCGCACCGACACCGAAATGCTCGCGTCAATGACGCCGGAGAGCTCGAGTATTTTTGAGGTACGAGCAACCGAAGCGCCTCGTAGTCAAGTGTCGGACAAAACAAAATAGCCTCGTCACGTGAATCTGTGGGTGAGCCAATCGGGCTCAGGTAGGTTTCCGAGGCGGTGGTACAAGGCGATTTCTGCGTGGTCGTAGCTGCGAAATCCGTATGCGATTCTGGTGGTCACTCTCGCTTTGAGGTTGAATCCTTCGACGGCACCAGCGGCGAACGCTTCTCGGGCCTTGAACCAGTTGAGCAACAGGTCTCGATGGTCGCGTAGAGTTCGAGCGAGCTTCTGAAACGGTTCGAGCCTGCTACGCAGGGCATCCTTGACCCAAAGGTCGAGGTACTTGCCGGCCCAGGCCGCCGATTGGTATTCCCAAAATCGTTGAAACGACTCTTTGAGCAGGTAGCCGCGGGTGGTGGCGTAGTTGATCTTCATCAGCTCGTTGAGTCGGCAGAACTGCGGCTCAT
>CAWFUX010000014.1:0-47119 GCA_963819085.1 uncultured delta proteobacterium | reverse complement strand
AGGACCGCTATTGCTAGATCCATCGACGGAATCCCTTAATTCGGCCAGCGCAACGACGCTCAGTTGGATTAAAACCGCCCTACATTCAGACGTTACCGAACGTTTTGCGGAAGCATCGTTCGATCGTGAGGAGGCAGTGGAAGCCTTTCGAGCCATACGCTCGGGAGCCGCGACGATAGCAGCTATTTTTCTGCGCCATGGCGACCCCCTCGCCGCCTTGAATTCCTGGAACAGAACGATTTGGGCCGTGTGATACCGGCGCCCCTGCGCGACCGACTCGAGCATGCCGCGATGGGCGGCGATGTTCAGGCCTATAGTGATCTATTTCGTCTGTTCGAGTCCGCCACCGAGGCTGAGGAGCCTGAAACCGCAATTGATCCCGACATCGCCGCAGGCGCAGCTTTTGGGGTCGCCGTCGAGCTATATCGTCGTGCTCCGGAAAGCGTGTCAGCGGCCGGTCCTTTGGCTACATTACTCGTTGAGTATGGGATGTCGGAAGCGGTGCCATACATCTTAATTCCCGCGCTCGGCAAGAATCCCAACGCCGACGCGCTGGCTTTCGCTTTGGAAATAGTCGAGCACGCAATGGTTGCCTGCGGTCAAGTGTCTGAAGTCGAGGGTGCCAGGCAACTTTATCACGGCGCCGCTCCCATTGTGTCGATGGCGGAACAACCCCGTCTTTTGCCCCGTTTTCAAGTCAAAGTAGCTCGCTTGCGGTTTTTGCTCGGTGCCATCGAAACCCGTGAGGGCAATTTGACCCATGCTGAAGCGCTCTTGCGACAAGCAGCCAAGGGTCAATCCAACCTGGAAACTTGGTCGCTGCTTGCGCAAGTCGAACGCCAGCTTGGCGATGTGGCTTCCGCACTCGATTCGTTGGCTCGCCAAATTGAGGTTTGCCGCGAGAAGGCGAATCTATATTCGGAGGCGGAAGCCCTCGTGAGCACGTATGAACTGGAACAGCAAAGAGGGCAATCGCAAGCGGCAGCCGCGGCATTGGACCGTGCCCTCAAGCGTGCCCTTGATGCACGTCAATCGGCGCGAACTCCCGTGGAGCAATCCCACGCAGAGCGCATGTTGGCGCGTGTACTTGAATTATTTGGGGACCAGATGGGGGCGGTGCGCGCATTGAATCGAGCGCTGGACGCCAGCGCGTTCCGATTCGGGACAGTTCACTGCCAGCGTACTTGAGACGAGCAGGATGGCGCTAACACACGGCGATCTCAATTCAGCAAGGTAGCCGTTCGCGAAGCAAAGCTCGGCGGGCTCATGCCAGAAGATGAGGTCTACGTCGGCACTTGGCTACGTATTCTCGAACGGCAAAAGCATGACGTTGGAGATGGCACGGTCGAAGATGCCCTCGGAAATTTGGACGAAATATCGATGTGGCCAGCTCGACTGCGCGCTTGGACATTGGGACAAATCGAAGCAAAGTCCCTATCTGATTCGGCTGCGACGCCTGCCCAGCGAACCGAAGCGCTGTTCTACAGGGCGATGCAATCGCGAATAGACGGAAATAGCAGCGAGTTTACCCAACTCCTGGAACAGGTAGTCAAGAGCCCCAGCGTAGAATTGGTCGAGCTAACCATTGCCCGGGATCTGTTGCGCGCAGAGGCAGCGCAGCCGGCACCCAAGCTACCGACAGATGCTAACGATTGCCGTGATCCTCACCGAACGCGCGCTGAGTGAGGTCGCGCGCGTGAAACTTGTGGCTGCAAACGTTCGTAGCCAGTAAACGTGGCGAACTCGGTTGCACGACGCACAATCTTAGTGTGGGCTGTTTTTGGGGCGCATTTGCGGCACGTAATGCCTGGGCTTGCGGTGTTTCCGGCCCCGATGGCGCGATGTCGTGCAGCTTGGCCGAGCACCGCGAAGCCGAAGAAACTCCGATGGCAAGTTGACGCATCAGGCTCCTACACCTCGACGGCGCTGAGGTTCAGCGGCACCAGTCGCGGTGAGCAGAAAAGGAGCACGGTCGTGCTATCTATTGCGCGACAACTCGCTCCGAATTTGACGTTTGCCACCGCGATTGGCGCCGCCCCTGCGGGAAACCTGAAGCTTGCCAGGGGCGAGTACGATTTCTCCCCGGTCCAGTTGTTGGGGCAGGCCTTTCGTTGCGAGTTGTCGAAGGGTCGCCATTCGTTTTGCTGACGTCAATGGCGAGTTATTCGGCCGCGAAAACGCAATTAGACGGCACGAATGAGCGCGCGCTGTACGAAGCGTTCGATCTGCGCCTTGGGACGATCGTCGGCGCCACGTTATGGGATACGATTCGTCCGTATGCGGCGGCTCGTGTTTTTGGTGGACCGGTATTTTGGCGATATGATGGGCAGCCGTGACGGGCACAGATACGCACCATTATCAGATTGGGGCGGGCATTCTGTGGGTCGTTGTCAATCGTTTCGAACTGCACGCGGAAGGCATACCGCTCGGCGAACGTGCGATATCAGGCGGCGCCGCCATTACGTTCTAGCTAACCGTCACTTCGGACCCAGAATTCGAGTAGCCAGGTATTCGCCGAATTCACTGGAGAGCAGACGCTGAACGGCCATGTCTTTTTCGTGACGCTCGGCATCGTTGGTGTATTGAAACTCGATTCCCATGCCCGGCGGATTCGCGGGGCTCGAGTTGTGCACCGGGTTGGTCCAAATGACTTTACCTCGCAGTCGTAGCGGCTCGGTCATGTTTGGGATCGTCAGCGCAAAGATGAACTCGGTGCCCACTTCGAGGGGGCGAGTGGTGCCGATGAAAGTTCCACCCCGCGATATGTTCTTCGTATAGTCGGCGAAGAATGTGTTAATGCGCTTGTACTCGACCTTCAGTTCAATGGGCGCGCGGGCCTCTTGGCGACGATTCTCCTCTTTTTTCTCAGACATCCGTCACCTACGATAGCCGCCGCAGCCCATCTGGCCAAGTAGGTCGTTGTGGGACTCCCCGGGCCGCCCCCCGCTATAGGCGAGTAACCGAGAAACGCGCTGATTTCGCACCGATGTGGCCAAAAACACCGAACGGCTCCAGGGGCCGTGGTTCGTGCTAAGCCCACCCTGCCTGCGTGCGCGACCCTTATGAGCTCCTCGGCGTCTCGCGTGATGCGAATGACGCGGAAATACGTAGCGCCTTCCGGCGGTTGGCGGGGCTTCATCATCCAGACAAGAATCCGGACGACAGCGAGGCGCAACAGCGTTTCGCGGATCTCAACCGGGCGTACCAAATTCTCAGCGACGAGCAGAAGCGCGCCGCCTGGGATCGCTATGGTGATGCGGCGTTCCGCCCGGGCGGGTTTGACGGATCGGGGGCGGCGTTTACGAATTTTTCCGATGTCGAGGATGCCCTCAGGAGCATACTCGGCACATTCGGCATCAGACGCGGGCCCAAAAACGCCGTAAAGACAGGTGTTAGTCTTAGCTTCGAAGAAGCAATTACCGGCTGCAAAAAAGCCATTTCCTACGATGTCAAACAACTGTGCGCTCGCTGCTCGGGTAGCGGCGGCGAACCAGGAGCCGCAACCACTCAATGCGGTGTTTGTGAGGGCCGAGGCAAACTGCGGCCTCTCGTTTCGCTGATCCCGTTGCAAAGAGATCGTGTCTGTTCGGCGTGTCACGGAACGGGGCTACGCGCAGTCCGCCCTTGCACGACTTGCCGCGGCGATGGGCTAATCGGTGTCCGACGCACCCTCGACGTCAACCTACCGGCGGGGGTCGATACCGGTTACAAGCGCACGCTGAAAGGTGAAGGAAATCGGGTAAATCCAGGGGAATCCGCAGGTCCGCTAATTGTCGAGGTCGAAGTTCGAGCACACGATTTTTTCACTCGCGACGGCGACAATCTGCACTGTCGCGTGCCAATCACTTTTGCACAAGCAGCGCTTGGTACGGAAATCGAAGTTAGAACCATCGATGGTCGAGCCACGCTGCGCGTGCCTGCAGGATTGCAACCGAACACCGTCTTGCGCATGCGCGGCAAGGGTGCCCCGCATGCGCATCGGGGAGGTCGCGGGGACCAATTGGTCGAGGTCGCAGTCGAAGTTCCGACGGAGTTGACCGAGCGCGCTCAAAGACTGGTGCTCGAGTTGTCCGAAGAGCTGATGCAGCAAAAGCCAAGTCTTACCCGAACCTGGAAGGATCGCATTCGGGATCGCCTAAGATGAGGGCAGAGGTCATGCTATGAAAGAATATCGCATTGGGGTTCTGGGAGCCGGAAACATGGGCACCGCAATTGTGCGCGGGCTGCTCGCGGCAAAGTACGTCAAGCCCGAGGCGCTGTGTGCCAGCGATGTGAGCAGTGATCGCGTTACACGGTTGAAGCAAGAATTGCAGATCAGAACCGCAGGCAGCAACCAGGAACTGGTGAAATTCGCCAACGTCGTCGTGCTAGCAGTGAAGCCCCAAACGGTAGGCTCGGTGCTGCGAGAAATTGGCGATGCCTGGCAAGACGACACATTAGTCGTGAGTATTTTGGCGGGGGTATCTACAGAATCACTCGAGGCAAAATTGCCGGGTTCGGTTCGGGTGATTAGGGCCATGCCGAATACGGCTGCCGTCGTCCTCGAGTCTGCGACGGCAGTAACTCGGGGAACTCGAGCGACGGATGCCGATATCGCGACGGCGCTCGCTCTGTTTGGGTGCATCGGCAAGGCGCTTGAAGTGTCCGAGTCGATGATGGACGCCGTCACCGGGCTGAGCGGCAGCGGGCCCGCATTCGTGCTTCTGGCAATCGAAGCCATGACGGACGGCGCGGTGCGCGTGGGAATGCCGCGAGCAATGGCGCTGGAACTTGCCAGCCAAACATTCGTCGGAACAGCGCGAATGCTCCTTCAGTCCGGAGAGCACCCGGCAGTCTTGAAGGACCGCGTGACGAGTCCGGCGGGAACTACAATCGCCGGCTTGATGGAGCTCGAAGCCGCGGGGGTCAGACACGCCTTTGCCAAGGCCGTCGTTTGCGCCGCGGAACGCGCTTCGGAATTGGGCCGAGGTTCCCGTTCCGATGATCGGGCTGCGATGACAACGGACAAGGCCGCGAAGCGTTAGTCGGCGAGATGTCAGCGGACACCTGAATCAACCGCCCACAAGGCGCGCCTATGTGCCCAACCATGTCGCTCGCCTGTAGTCCGCGGGTCACCCCCTTTAAGGCGGCTGGGCCTCGTTCTGAATACGATTCCTTTCACGTAGTTATCGATATATTTGCTAATTGTTGTACCGTTTCCACCCAGATGTAGATACGATTCCGGCTCGACGAAACCTGGGTAAATCGTTGGCCCGGGTTGCCAAGAAATAGCTGTTTTCGGAGGTGGCGCGTGGAAAGCCTTACGCTTGGAGCCTGGTGGAACGCTGGTAGGGGGATTGCAGTCGCTGCTGTTTTGCAAGTGGGTTGCAGTGGTACTTCGACTCCTCCACCCAGTGATGCTTCAACTGGATCACAATCAGCAGCTGGGTTTTCGTCTCTGGGTGCCGGGGGGCATGCAGGCAATGGCGGCAGCTCGGGCACGGTATCGGCCAATAGTGGTGGCACCAACCAAGTAGGCGGAGCGGCGAATACTTTGACCGGTGGTGCCATCGGCAGCGGCGGCGCAATCGGGAACAACACGGGCGGCGCCATCGTCCCGACTGGTGGCGCAAGTGGTAGCGTCGGCGGCACCAACCCGAGTGTCGGCGGGTCGAACACCACCGGAGGAGCCAACATGACGGTCGGTGGTGCGGCAACTGGAGGAATAAACGCAGTAACCGGTGGCGCCAACGGCACAGTCGGAGGTACCATAAGTGTTGCTGGCGCGAGTGGCACGGATCCGTGCGCTGCCATCACTTGCACTGGCGGTCGGCAATGCGTTGCCGGAGCATGCCAATGTCCAACGGGTTACAGCTTCTGCGGGGGCGTATGCCTGCTGACGACGGACTTGCAAAGCAACCCGTCCAATTGCGGTACTTGTGCCAACTTGTGCGCCACGGGCGCGGCGTGCACCGCGGGAGTCTGTCAGTGTGGAGCGGGACAGACGGCATGCGCTGGCAGCTGCGTTAATATGCAAACTGATGCCACTCATTGCGGCACCTGCGCCACCAGTTGCCCGAGCGGGGTGTGCACGGCCGGCGTGTGTCAGAAGGTAAAGGACTGCTTTACCAAGACGATTATCACCAATCCATTGCTGGCGGACTTCGAAACTTACGACGGGACTACGGCAGCAGCAAGCTGGGGCTGGGCATTCAATGCGCCCGCGGGTACAGCTGGTGCGGTATACGCGGGCTTCTACAATTCCAACGACGGCACTGGCACTCCTACGTTGGGACTAGTAGCTCCAGGTTACAATAGCAGCAAATACACTGCCAATATCGCGAATACGTTAGCCACAGGCTGGGGCGGCCAGCTCGGCGTGTGGATGGGCTGCATTGATGCCTCACCGTATCAGGGCATATCTTTCTGGGTTCAGGGCACGGCACCCACCGGCAAGGCAAACTTGACGTTATCAACCGAAAACACGACCCCACCGGACAGCACGGGGTTTGGCGGGGGCACGTGCACGACGACGCCTTGCACGGGGCCGAGCATTGATTTTGCTGTTACGAACGCTTGGACGCAGGTACTGGTCCCTTGGGGCACCTTCAAGGCGGGTGCGGCCAACGGCTCCACCGTAGCAACAACAGGCAATGGAATCACCGGTCTTAGCTGGAATGTTTCGCTCAATTACACTTGTGACAGTGCCGGCTTGAATTGTGTGGCGGCGCCCGCAGGCTACAACTTGAGCGTCAACAATATTCAGTTCATGGCGAACACGTCATGCACCAGCGGACTAACCTTGTGCGGGACGGGCTGCGTTGACACCAAGACGAATAACGCCAACTGCGGAGCGTGCGGGACTGCCTGTCCAAGCCCGCAGACGTGCGGCGCAGGAGCTTGTCAATGCCCCAGTGGTTACACGAACTGCAACGGGCAATGCGTCAATACTCAAATCGATGTCGCGAATTGCGGCGCCTGTGGAAAAGCCTGCAGCGGCGTGTGCTCGGCGGGCACCTGTGCCGCCAGCAGTTGCACGGCAAATATGGCGAAAAAGGACACGACCAGCACGGCCTACGCGTCCATCATTCTGGGTAAGTACTGGATCAACAACAACGTGTGGGGCGCATCCGGTGCTAGTGGCTCACAGAGTATCTGGGACACTTGTAGTTCCGGTAACACTATCGGGTGGGGAACCAGCTGGACTTGGAGCGGCGGCTCGAACGGTCAGGTGAAGTCCTACGCGAGCGCCGTGCTAGGTTGGCAATGGGGCTGGAAGGTCACGAGCGGAACGGGCCTTCCGGTGCAAATCTCAGCAAACAAGAATGTCACTTGCGGCTGGACATACCGAGTCAACCCCGGCCAAACAATAGACGTATCCTACGACCTTTTCGTGCATTCGATTGCGAATCCCGGCACGAACGACAATCCGACGGACGAGATCATGATCTGGCTCTATCGTTCCGGCGGCGCGGGTCCAATAGGCGGCACGCAAGCAACGGTGTCGCTCGCTGGCAGTTCGTGGGAATTGCATCAAGGCAATAACGGAAATTGGAACGTTTACTCCTACGTAAACACCACTAATCAAACGTCGGCCACCTTGAATCTGATGGATTTCCTCAAGGACCTGGTTTCACGAGGTTGGATGACTAGTTCGAAGTACCTAAGCAGCGTTCAGGCCGGTACAGAGGTCTTCGTTGGGACCGGAGAACTCGACACCGACAGCTACTACTGCACGATTCAGTAGGGGTTCTCGGTATCCGCCTTTTTCGCTTCCCTGTGGCCGGGCTTCTGCCACAATTCGTCGCTCATGACGACACTACGCCCGACCGCACCAGCAGCTGAAGCAATCCTCGGTCGCTATTTTCCCGTTCTCGATCATGGCTTCGTGGCCCTTGTAGACTACATGGGTACCGACTCGTGTATTGAACGCGCCGCCCGCGTGAGTTACGGCTACGGAACGCGCGCTTCGAGTCAGACGCGTGGTCTCTTGCGCTACCTCCGGCGTCACTTGCATACGACACCCTCAGAGATGGTCGAATTGAAGTTTCACTGCTGCATGCCGATATTCGTGGCACGTCAGTGGATTCGCCATCGAACTGCCAATGTCAACGAGTATTCGGGGCGTTACTCGTTAATACCCATGCTATTTTATACCCCTGACCCCGACCAATTGCAGAAACAGAGTCAAAGCAATCATCAAGGCCGAAGCGGACAGAGTCTGAGTGATCCGGTTTACGCTGAAGCAACCGGGCGTTGGGAAAAGGGTCGTGGGGATGCGCGTTCAAACTACGAATGGCTGACGCAGCAGGACGTGGCTCGAGAACTCGCGCGAATCGACCTACCGCTTTCAACGTACACGCAGTGGTATTGGAAAATTGATCTCCACAATCTTCTTCACTTCTTGAAACTGCGTGTGGATGCGCATGCACAATGGGAGATTCAGCAATTCGGCGAGGTGATGGCGGGGATGGTCAGGTGCGTCGCACCTTTGAGTTATGAGGCTTGGATTGACTACGATGTCTGCGGGGCGCGATTGAGCCGCATGGAACTGAACGCGCTACGCGAACTATTGGAAGTGGGCGATACCGGAGAACTTCGCGTCCGCGCTGGGGCATCGCTGAACCGTCAACAACTGCTGAACCTCGGCCATTCTTCTCGGGAAATCGAGGAGTTCGCTGACAAACTGCGCCCAGCGCAAGTGCCCTCATACGAGGCGAAAATCGAGAATAGCGTGTCACCCGAAGTGTTCGAGAAAAGCGGCGCCGCAGCCGTGCCCGGGGGCACTTCCACGCCGGAGTAGTCGTCGACTTTACAACTGCGTCAACCAACTAGTTATCATGTAGTTCGCAACCAGCAAGGCGACGGCGCTTTGCACGACGGCCCGCGTAGTCGCAATTCCGACGCCACGCGCGCCGCCGCTCGCGAAATAGCCTTGATGGCATGATAGAGTAGAAATCAGTAAGCCGAATACAGCGGATTTGACCAACCCCATCGTAAAATCGCTGAGCGCCAGGTATTTCTCGATATTCGCAATGAAAACCCCGGGGTCAACCCCGAGCGTGTCTACGGCAATAAACCAAGCACCAACCATGCCGATGCAACTGTACAATATGCAAAGTAGCGGGAGCATCACCACGCTGGCAACTAGTCGCGGTGACAATAGATACTGCACCGGACTCACACTCATGGTGGTAAGGGCATCGATTTGTTCGGTGACCCGCATGTTGCCGAGTTCGGCCGCCATCGCGCTCCCAGCGCGCGCCGTCACCATGAGTGCCGCAAATACGGGGCTTATCTCGCGAGCGAGCGATATCGCAACAACGCTTCCTACGACTCCCTCGGCACTAAATCGCCGAAGACTGTAGGTAGTCTGAAGCGCCAAAACCATCCCGGTGAATAGCCCCGTCAAACTCACAATGAATACAGACTGCACCCCAATGAAGTCCATCGACTTCATCAATTCTCCAAGTCGGTACGGGGGTCTTATGATCCAGAGCAGCGTGCGAATCGATAGGGTGAAGTAGGACTTTACGCCGCCGACTAGATTCAATAGAGGCAGGACGACTTCCCTAAGCGCGCTGCGTGGCGTTGGGCCACCGTTCGGCTGTGAGTCCTTCGTTAGCGCCGCTGTCGTCATAAATCCAGAATTTTGCTGGCGTTACCCAATTTCATTTGCCCCGATTCCCGGAGCTGCGCAAGCATCTTGCTTGAGCGAGCACCGGTGCATGACAATTGAGCCCTTCTCGGGTGCACGAAAAGGGCGACAATCAACGCATCGTCGCCTAGCTCGGAAAGCCAGCTTTCGCCCCATTCAACGATCAAGATTCGCCCTTCGTCGCGCTCCTGAAGCAAGCCCAGTTCAAGGATCTCTCGCGAGGTCTTAAGCCGGTATAGGTCCGCGTGCAAAAGGGCTGGTACCGTGTCCAATTCATGTACCAGGGTGAACGTTGGACTCGTCACACGAACCCTCTGTGGCAGGCCCAATGCGCGGCACATGCCGCGTACGAGAAAAGTCTTCCCCGCGCCCAGTTCCCCACTGAGAACGACTAAATCTCCGGCGCAAAGGCAGCCGGCCAAATCACGAGCCAGGTGCAAAGTACTGCGCCGCGAGCCTAACGAAAGGCTGAATGATGCTACCTCGCTCATGGGCGTCGGGGCTTAGTCGCAACACCAGGTGCCGGCCGATTCGAATTTGGGTTACCGCTTCGCAGCCCGTAGCTAGGAACGAGGGAATGATTGGCGGAAAAACTTTTGTTTGTGCTGCTCCAAAGCGATACCCTGGACTGCGCCAGCCGCGTAGCAACGATCTGAAGGATCCGCGTTCGACTTTCCGGATCGGGGGCAACTTGGCTCGGAACATCGACGAGGCTACTGGCCGCCAGGAGCGCGACGTCATGTCCAAGAACTTCATAGAAACTCGGCAACCGCAGATATCGCGCTTGCCAGCGTTTGAGACTTTCGTCATTGGGTCGCGGCTTGAGCAGAATCTCAAAGGAGAGTTGTCCCTTGATCTGCTCGTTGCGCCAGGAGTCCGCGGCACCCACCGCCTCGGGTCCCAGCCAAATCGCTGGCAGTCTTGTGGCACCCACCGCCGCTTGCCCCAGCTTTTCAGCACAATTGACATCACACGCCAGGAACACACGCTCAACGTGAGTTTTACGCCATTGCTCAAAAGGCGGGTCGGTCTCCGTGTTGCAGAAGAAATTCTCGTCGGTAACGACCGTGTCCGCGTCGCTCTCCTTGTTGGAGCTCGCCCGGCGCCAAGCCTCAATCATGGTGTTTTGCGACGTATCTATCCAAAACGAAGATTCGTTCTGCTCACTGACTTCTAGCCGCGACAAAGTTATGGCCGGAATCATTTTCGTTCGGGCCTTTTTGGCTAGTTCGGTTGCGGACGCCGGTTCGAAACCTCCGACGACGATCGCCACACCTTCATTGTATAGATCTTCGACGGCATCTGCGAAGCCCTTACGATCCTTGAGCAGGGCCTCACGCGTTCGGAGTCGGACGTTGTTCGTTGCCGCGACCTCTTCCAAGGCCTGAAGAACTCCGGTCAGCAGATCGCTGGAACGTCGACGCTCGCGGTCGTCGTCGAGCTCCAGAATGACGCCTATCGTGCGAGTGAGCCCCTGGAGCTCGACTCCGCCCTGGGCCGCGACGCGCGCTAGTCGTTTGAGGCTAGAGTGCTTTTGCAAGGGCAACCAGGCGTCGTTCAAGAGTCGCCGCGCCAGCGCGCTGTCTTGCTTGTCGAGCGCAAACCGAGTCAAACGTTGCAGCACCGCCTCTCGCATCCAACTGCGCCCCTGCTTGCGCGCAAGGGAAGTCGTGGGAATGCGGTCAGCCGCCACCAATTGCGACCACAACCGATCCAGCGCAGGGCGTGAGACTTGATCAAGGACGAGCCCAATTTCTCGTTCGATGGCAGCACGTCGATCTTCGCTGCTCTCCAGGCGCCACACTAGTGCCCACTTGAGCGCGTCGTCATCATGCTTCAGTCGCAACGCTGCCAGAATTATCTCGCGCGCCCAGCTATCGCGTTCGCGAGGGTCTACAATTTGACCACTCAAGGGTTCCAGCAATCTCAAACTCTGTTCCGGTTGTCCCCGCCGAGTAAACACCGCAGCCTTGACGACCTGGGCTGCGTCCGCTGTGGTTCCGACCTTATCGGCACCGGCCTTGTCGGCCAGCGCTAGCGCTTCATCAAACCGATTTTTCGAAATGCGTAGCCACGCCAGCCACACTTGGACGTGCCGAGCTTCAGGATCAGCGGGAAACGAGTTCAGAAATTTTACTAGTCGAGGTTCGAGGTCTTGCCGTTCCCGGTCCGAACCCTCGTGCCAGGCCCGTTCGAGTTGGCGAAAGTCTTGTTGAGCCGTCACCGATTGCCCAACGGCCGCGACGGGCGGTGCTGGCAAAGCCTCGCTACTCGCACACGCGGGAACCGCCTGGCCCAAGTAGAGCATCACGACGATCTTTGCACGGCGGCCCGCCGCACCATATTGCCGCTGCCGCTCGAGAATCGCTAGGGCCGAACTCACGCGGTAACCCTGTCTGCCTTTCCAAGGGTCAGTCAAGTAGTGGGTCGGCTCGGCGCAAAACCATGGGCTGATCGCGGTACGGCACGGTGGCCTAAAATCGCATAGAAGGCTAGATTAGCGGCTTGGAAAGTCGCCCGCTCAGTCAAGCTTTGCGCTCGCTTCGGCGAATTGCCAAACGCGCAAGATTCGAACTCGAGCCAGCCTTGGTTCGCCTTTTGGGGACGACCCCGCAAGCGCGCGTGGCAAAACTGGGCTTACTTACCCTGATAGTCATGTCCCTGCATTGTTTGGCATTGGGGTCAATGCTGGTCAATGAGCATTGCTTTGAGAATTACTGTCGGGTATTCGATGCTTCCCCTGGGCTTGCCGGACTCGAATCAACGATCGTTTTTGGCCCCGCAGTGTTCTTACTCATCGCCGACTACCGAACGGTTGGGCGCACCCAGTGGCAGTGGACCTGGCACATGTGGGCCAATCGAGTGCTTGTAATTTTGGGGCTAAGCTACATCGCATTGTATCTAGTCGCGCTGCGGTTACCGTGGCTTGTAGGTCAAGCCGGCGGAACCGATCGAGTCACAATTTGGACTGCTCGTCTTTCGTCAACGGTTGCAGGCGCACCAGTCATGGCTTTTGCCCTGACCTTGGGTTTGGCCACGCTATTGTGGAGCATCACTTGGGCATGCCTGCGCGCTTTCGCGGCACTCCGGAACGTTGACGGTACTTGGATTGGGCGCAATCGCAGCGCAATCGTGGTGTCGCTTTGCGCGTTGGACTTCGTGATTGCCCTCGCAACGTTTACGGCGTTTACGGCGGGCGGCTAGGCGGAAAACAGGAAACACGATACGCCTTTACGCGTGACCGGGTTCGCGCTAGCTAAGCGTGGTGCCTAGGTGTTACCTGCTTTCCCTTTGTTCGGGGTCCTCTCTCGATCAACATTCGAACAATGTGTCACTCTTCAACTTGGTCGAGCAGATCAATTTTCAGCCGGGCGCGGCCCCGGCGCCCGGGTCACTCATTCCCCTAGAAGTGCACGCATACTTTCACTTTGCGTCCAACGAACTGGGCTTTACCTTTGACGTCAGATTCGTGCTCGTCTCGACCGAAACGGGGCTTGAGAGTTCCAGCGATACCTATAAATATCGATCAAATACGCCGCGCTACCGCACGAGAACCTTGGGGCTGCCCCTCCCGCCGGTATCGGGTTCATACGAGTTGCGCCTCGACTGGCGACTGCCGGAATCGGGCGGCTGGACCCGCGAAGCCCTGAGTTGGCCCGTCGCCATCGTTGAATCTTCCCCGCAGCCACCGCGTGTGACGCATTGAATCCTGGCGAAATTGCCGCCGGCTAAGCCGATTTGGCTGAGATATAATCCCAGACTTTTGTGTCTATTTGGTTTTTGTCGGCACGCTGAAGTCACTCGTTCCTGCTAGCTTGAGATGCCGCGGGGCACCTCGATCTTAATCAATGCCGAACGAGCGCCATCACAATCTCGAACGTGATCAGCGCTATGATGATGAGCTCGAGCGAATGCGCAACTCCGAGTTGCGCACGATCATACAAGGTGCGAGCAATCTCCGAGACGGCGCGCTGACGGGCCAGCACTGAGCTGCGCCAGGCCGGCACCTGAAAGCGCTCGATTGCACCTCGGTATACGCGAGCGTAATAAACGTCTTCGGTAATTTTGAACGCGTTCTCGCTGCGATCAACGAATTCGCCAATGTCGATCAGTAATCGATTGACCACGTCCACCCGGCGCCGCGCACGGTTAACGAATGGCCAACGATCAACCCGCTCGTTCGTCCAATCGTACAGGGTATTGAGTTCTTTTTCGAGTTGCCGATCGAAGCGCTGAAACTCCAATAGCTGTGTCATGGCTAGTGCCAATAGATTGACCAAATCCTCGTTGGGCTTGGGGTCAACAATGAAGGCGGCGTCCCAATCGACGATGCAAATGTCGTCACAACCATAACGATAGTGATGACCGACGATTTGAGCATGAAAACTGGGTGCGGGCACGAAACTCGGCACTTCTCCCAGCAGGATTCGAACGACATCCGGCGAGGACAGGACCCGGTCGGTTGAACACGGCTCTGCGAACCTCTGAACCGATACAATCGTGTAAGTCTCGTGGTTGGGGTCACGCAACGGCCTATCGATGGCGGGCCCGACTAGTCCCAGCAGCCGCTCAACCACTTCGCGACCCGTGGCAGTTAGTGCAGCGCTTTGATTGAGTAGCGCCACCCATTCTGCCAATTCCGTGGGATGCGTCAGGGATTCCTTGGACGACATTGGAAATTGAAAACAGCAAGCCGCAACGCCAAAACTGAACAAGAGGACATTGCAATCGGCTTGAAGCCAGCGCCCGGGTGCAACCTCGATATCGCGAGGCCCCATTGCGGCAACACTGAGCAAGCTGCGCAATTGTCCAATGAACGTCAGTCGCCCGGGTCGAATGCTAATGCTCGCCGGAAGTTCGAGATTCGACAGAGCAGGGATGTCGATACTTTCCGCCACTTCGAAGAGGCGAAATGCGTACAGCGTACCTGATGCAATTTCAGGAAGGCTCATGCTGCGGCTCGCTTCGCGCGCGGTTAGAACATCATGCCCAGCTCGAAAACGCCGGTATATTGGCGCTTTTCCCCGGCCAATGCGGTTTTCGACGCGTTGCCGGACTGCGCATCCGAGGGGCTGACCAAGTCGGTGATAAGCTGAACACCGAACATCACAGTTTCATATCGAACGTTAGCCCCAAGTAACAATCGCTGACGGCGCAATCGCACCGGCTTAAAAATCCGGTTGTTGTTGAAGTCCCAGACCTGCCCGGTTCCGTTGCAAGTGGGTTGCCCGGTGTAGTTACCGTTGACTGGGGCAGCCTGCCCGGGCGCATTGACTCCACCGTAATTGCAGGCGACGAATGGGTCGGTCGCGGGGGTAAAGTCAACTACGTTCGAATCGCCAAATATCCAAAGATACTGATAACCAAGCCACGGGGTCACGACGACTGCATTTTCGATCGGTATCGGTTTGGAAATCTGGGCATCGAGGCTAGAAACTGTCAGCTGCAACTCCGGCGTCCCGGTGATGGTGCGCACTCCACCGCCGAGTGCGATATCGGGAATCATGCCGGGTATACTCTTGCGAAAGCCTTCGAAAAGGCTCAATCTTATATCGGCGCCGGTTGCCCAGAGCGATGTCTTTGGCATGACGCCGAAGTTGCCAGCAACCTCGAGACCGAAGCCGAAACTCTTGCGCAACTGGACCGAATACAATTGCAGAATCCCCGACGGCGAGGCGTTCTCTGTTGCCGGTAAACCCGATGAAGGGTCTGTGTCGCCTTGGGTTCCCTTTCGCCAATAGTCCTTACCCGAATCGATACTGGTGTACGCGGCCTGGAGCGAGATATGAAACCCGCCAAATCCAGTCGTGCGCGCTGAATGCATGGCGCTCGGCGCAAATGCAAAAGCGTACTGATTGATTAGCCTTTTGAATGCCGCGTCGTCCGGTTGGCAAGGGTTGTAAGTCGCGCCAGCGTTAGCCGGCAGTGCACCGGTGGGAGTTCGACAAGCAGTATCCGTGACAAGGCGCTCTATGGCGGGATCCATTGGCGCGGCCCGCGCGGGCATGCCAATCGCGACCAACATCGAACTAAAAACAAAGCCTCCAAGACAGCCTCTAATGCGCACGAAATAACTCCGCTTGCGGCAGGCTAGGCGCGGCAGCCCACCCACGTCAAGAGGCGCATCGGCTGGCCGGAGCCGGTAGGCGCTTTTTGTTGTACTTCGGTAGATCTCCAGCCTCTTTTTTGGCCCGACGAGGGCTTGTAGGACAGGGTGCCGGGAGCATGTCGGCACAACAGAGCTGGGCAAGGGAGCGATTGTCGGCGGAGAGCACTCGCTGTGTGCTGCGTCGTCGTCAGCCCAAAGTCGTGGTTCGCGCGCCTGACGCAGCCCCTGGCAGCTTTCCAAAAGTTGGTAGGGATCGCAGAGCACGCGTGACGACGTTGATTGGCCTCGGTGCCCGCGAGGCGATGCCAACGCTGTTCGACTTTGATTGCGGCGAGGATGAAACCACTCATCCTCGCCTGACTGTCGTGCGCGACATCACCGAAGACGACACGGACGCGAATCTAGCTCTGGTTCAGTGGGACGACGACGAAGACGCGACGTGCTTTGACGTCGTCTGAGAGTGCTGGCCTTTGGCTTTTGGTGCTGTACCCTCGGAAAGCCGATTGCAAGAGTGTACTCGTTGAAAGCCGATTAGTGGCTGGCCTTTGGACTCTCTCAGTCACCCGACGACTTTGCAGTCACTCCGAACGCGCGGCTTTCATCGGGTTGACACCAACAGCCAATAGCGCAACAGCAAGAGGGGCTCGCTTAGTCGCGTGACGCGCCTCGATCACCCCGAGTGCGCCTTTTCCGTGCCGTCACGCCATCAAACAAAAACAAGAAAGCACGCGGGCAACGAGGTTGCACGCGTGCTTTCTGCGCCGGGCCCGAGTATCGGCAATCACCCAGGGGCACTTGCATTGATGCGCCCCGGCTGGCGGCACATCTGGACCCGGGTCGGAGGAGGCGAACGAGGCGCTTGCCTCGCGTTCGTTTAGGCCTGTCAGACAGGCCGTGCACCTCCCCCAAGGGGTCGAGCGGCAACAACTGCGTCACCGCGCGACCGGCTGGCTTTTCAGGCAGCCACTTTCTTGGCGCGACGGACGCGACGCTTTGCAGTCTTCTTCGCCTTGGGGGCGGCAGCTTTGGCAGCTTTCTTAGCTACCTTCTTGCCGGCCTTCTTGGCGCGCTTAACTGTGCGCTTCTTCGCGACTTTCGGAGCCTTCTTTGCGGGTGCTTTACGTGCGGTCTTGGTCTTCGTCTTCTTTGCGGCCATTTTTTCTTGCCTCCCTGAAAACCCTCCGGGCGGCGAACCGTCCGAGAGAGTATGTTGCAAGACATATATTGCCACCTAATGTGATGTGTCAACGAAAAAATTCATTGCAATTCCTGAAGTAGCATCAACCAACCTTGGCCCTGGGCATCACCGCCGTATTTCCCAGGGCTTTTTGGGTATTTCGGCCGGAGAGACTATTTTACAAAAATCGACTGAACACACGTTCCCGCGATTGCTGGACGCTGCTTGACCCACCTGCCCGCTCGGATTAGCGGGACGGTAAGTGCCCAATGCCCGCCCCCGTTGAAGGAGTCACCATGCCGTCGAGGTCTTCCGTTGCCCGCCTACTTGCGATAGGCGCCTGCGCTGCATTCATTGTCGCAGGTTGTGGTTACTCGCAGGAAGAATGGGACCAAAAGGTCCGCGAGAGCGAACAGTTACGGGTCGATCTGAATCGCGAGGGTCAGGCCAAGCGAAAGTGCGAGGCCGATTACGCAGATGCCCTGCATGAAATCGACGACCTAAAAAAGAAATATCAGGCTCAGGGCCTCGACCTAGACAACCTCAGCGCCAGCCTCGAGCAGCAGAAGAAGGCGCTCGACGAATACGCGCAGCGCGCCAAGCAACTGGAAGAAACACGTAAGCGTTTCGAGTTGTTGCGGACCAAGTTGCAGAAGCTGACGGAATTCGGGCTCAAGGTTGAAACGCGGGACAACCGAATGCTGATCCAGCTTCCTGGCGACGTTCTGTTCGATTCGGGGAGTGCGACGCTCAGGGGAGAGGGCAAGAACATCCTCAACCAGGTTGCGGAAGTGCTGCGCAACGACGCCCAATTGGCCGAGCGCGAATTTCAGGTTGCCGGGCACACTGACTCGAAACCCCTGAAGGGTGGGGTTTTTATCGACAATTGGGGCCTGTCGGCGATGCGGGCGCGCTCGGTGGTTACGCTTCTGACCACTCCAGTGGCCGATGGGGGCGGCGGACTCAATCCGACCAAGTGGAGTGCCGCGGGTTATGCCGATACCGATCCGGTGGCTTCAAACGACACCGACGAAGGGCGCAAGCACAATCGCCGAGTCGAGTTGGTGATTCAACCGGACGTCGAGGAAATGTTGAACCTCGGCAGTCTAACTAAGTGACAGGTTCGTCGCCCGCCGAATCCGCGCGACGTCGCGCTGCAGCGATCGACATTGGAACCAACTCGGTCATTCTGTTGGTCGCCGAGGCTGGCGGGGGCGGCGTGCGCTCCTTAGTGGACAAGTCCGTAATCACACGACTCGGTTCCGGGGTTGATCGCACTGGACGACTGGACGACAGTGCCTCCGAGCGAACACTCGACTGTTTGCAGTCGTTTGCAGACGAGCTCGAACAAATGGGAGTTACCGATCGACAGGTTGTTGGCACGAGCGCGCTGCGTGACGCAAGCGGTGGGGAAGAATTCCTGAGCCGGGCCGAAAGTATTCTCGGTGTAAGACCGCGGGTGATAAGCGGCAGCGACGAGGCGCGGCTGACGTTCCGCGGCGCCCTTTCGGGGCTAAATTTGGGGGAAATGGTCACAGTTTTCGACGTTGGCGGCGGAAGTACTGAGATTATTGCCGGACGTGCGGGCGCTCAGGAGTCAGAAATTGACTCGGCTGCCAGCGTAGATATTGGCTCAGTGCGTTTGCACGAGCGTCACGTAAGACACGATCCTCCGCAGACGGACGAATTGCTTGCCGTTCAGGGGGATATTCGCGCCCACCTGCCCGAAGCGAATCAATACCGGACGTCATCCAGCGTCATAGGTGTTGCAGGAACTGTCACAACGATGTTTGCGATATCCAATCAGCTGGCAACGTATGACGGTGTACTCGTGCATGGCGGACGATTGACTCGAGCCGAGATCCAATATTGGTCAGAAAAGTTGGCGCATCAGACCGTAGCCGAACGTCGCTGCGTCGTTGGGCTCGATCCTAGACGCGCCGATGTCATTGGGATTGGTGCACTGATCGTGCTCGCGGTCATGGATTGGCTAGGGACCGGTGAAATAATCGTTTCGGATCGCGGCGTACGTTGGGGACTCGTCGAGCAAGCACTGCGCAGCGAACAGTCTTAGTGCTGCGGTTGCATCAGGACGACGCCCGAAGCAACCAACATCACAAACGTTCAGCCAAGGACTGTGAATTTTAGCGAAGGCGGATTCGCGGCGCCGTCTAAGGTCTTAGGGCCAGAATCCCTGCGCAGATGTTCGCTAACCGGTTGAATTTGCGGGGGCCCGGTCCCTGACGAGACTGGCGAGGCTAAGTGCATCTGGCTGAATTTATGCTATGTTTTGACTTCCGGATGGCAAAGTTGACTAATTAGTTGACATAGCTCGCAGAGCTGACTAAAGTCCTTCGCCTGGCGACCTCTAACCTGAAACGGGAACGCCCGTGGCTTCGGAAGACCAGATCGTCTGACGATATATGGAATGAAAAGTCGCTCTCGAGTGTTGTAGCGCAGCCCGTTGTGGATGAACGCCGGTCGTCGTTGGGGTGCTCCCAAACGGGGACAGGTGCAAACGCGTTGCGGCATTCTGTTTTGGGTAGGTCGTAAAAGGAGAGAAGCATGCAGCCAGCTCAGGAAATTGAGTTCAAAGTCGGCGACAAAGCAGTTTATCCCGCACAAGGCGTAGCTGAAATAATCAGCATCGAAGAGAAGGAAATCGCCGGCGCCCGACAGCGTTTCTACGTGCTTCGAATTCTCGATACTGACCGCAAGATCATGGTGCCCGTTTCCAACGCCAACGCGGTGGGCCTGCGCCAAGTGATTAGTGAGCAGGAAATTCGGGAAATATTCGATATTCTGCGCGAGCGCACGATCGGTTTTGATACTCAGACTTGGAATCGCCGTTACCGTGGGTTCATGGACAAGATCAAGACCGGGTCGATATACGACGTGGCTGAGGTACTGCGCGATCTGTATCGGCTAAAGGCAAGCAAGCAACTTTCTTTCGGTGAGAGGCGAATGCTTGATACGGCTCGTTCGCTCATCGTAAAGGAGATTGCGATTGCACGCGCTCAGACGGAAGAGGACGTAAAGACCGAAATCGAAGCAATCTTCTTTTCGAACTAAGCACGAGGCAATAGCCTACTTTGAGCGTGCAAGGCAGCCCTTGCACGCTCGTGTTCGTTAACCCCAGACGCCCTACGCGACATCGCTGCGGACGCGCAGAGGTGTCGGTGCGGGCCCCCGCGTCATTCGTCCTCACTATTCGAATCGGACCTTCGCTGAATCGGCGGCAGCGGCGGCAGCTCGACCGCAATACGCCAGCGACCCTGTTCGCGAACGCAGCGAACTTCCGCCCGGTCCCGGGAGTGCGATTCTCCCTGCAGAGCGACGACGGCAACGTCGCCTTGAACGGTTGCTGAATAGCGTTGGGGAACGAATCGCAAAGAGAAGCGTGTCAGGGCCAGCATTTCTTCGGGTGCAACCTTGCGACTCGCCAGAGCGCTGGCGCGCGCCGCGCGCTCGGTGAGGTTCTTTTGCGCGCTCGACCACAGGAAGTCGAACGCGCCACGAGCCATCTTTGGGTCAACGTATGCACCCTTTACGCGATCGATGAACTCTTTGACGAGGCGTTCTGGATCCTCGTCAATAGCCTCGCGCCGGCAGGCGGTGCAACTCGCGAGAATCGTCAAGCCAACGACGTACGGCGCCAGCCTGGTTTTCGCTGATCGCCGCAATTTGGCTGATGTCGTGCTGCCTTTCGTCAACGTCCCGCCCAAACCCTACCCCATTGTGGAGTGTCTTTCGAGGCCGGCGAACTTGTCGTCCGAATCCTGCCCACCAAGCGCTAATATCATTTCAAACTTGGACCAGGGTCTATCTGCCCCGCATTTTCAAGTAGTCCGTGCGAACTTGGGGTTATTGCTCGGGCAACCCAGGCCCATGGCGTGGCGAACGTCGCGTAGCGTATCCTTCGCGATGGCTCGCGCGCGCTCGGCTCCAGATTCGAGCACCCGCAAAACACGGCGGGGCTCTTGCTTCAGTTCCTCGGCTTTGAGTCGAACAGGCTGGAGCTCATTGGTCAGTTCTTCAATGAGCAATTTCTTGCAGTCACCGCACCCGAGGACCCCCGAGCGACAATTCATGTTAATCTCATCGAGCTTTGCGGCGTCTGCGAGCGCACCGTGAATTGTGTAGATGTTACAGATATCCGGATTGCCGGGGTCGCCCTTGCGCAACTTGTCTGGGTCGGTAAAGTGCTCTTTACCTTCTTTTCGATAGTTGCAGGAGGCTCGAAGAGCGATATGGCATTCCCGCGGGATTTGCTCATTTTGGTTTTACCGTCGAGCCCCATGATCCGTGGCGTCTGACTCAATTGGGGCTTCGGCTCGGGAAAGACTTCTCCATATTTTGAGTTGAACTTTCGACAAATCTCTCGAGACAATTCGAGGTGTTGGACCTGATCATTGCCGACGGGCACCAGCGTCGCCCGATAGGCCAGAATGTCGGCCGCCATGAGCACGGGGTACGTAAAGAGACCTGCGTTGACACTCTGCTTGTGCTCCTCGCTCTTCTCCTTGAATTGCGTCATCCGGTATAAATCACCCATGGGTGTCACCGTGCTCAAGTACCACGAAAGTTCGGCTTGCTCCTGTACGTCGCTTTGAACGAAAATGATCGACTGCTCTGGGTCGATGCCGGCAGCCATGTATGTTAGCGCCACGTTGAAGATGAGCCCGGGCATCTCGCTCGGTTCATAATCTACCGTGACAGCGTGAGCATCGACGATGCAAAAGATCGACTGGTGTGTTCCGGCCTTGGCAAGGGCCACCCACTGACGAAGCGCGCCGAAGTAATTGCCAATATGAAGTTCCCCCGTCGGTTGCATGCCGGAGAAGATACGCGGCGGTGTCTGCATAACGGAGCATCGGTACTCTGGACAATGTGAGCGGGCAAGTCGGGGGTCGCCTGGCCCCGCGGCCATTACAAGTCCTGTGACCCCGAATCGCCAATGCGACGAAGTTGGCCGAGGCTGCGGCACCCCCGGTACGATTTCATTGCATGCAGAAGTCCTCCACGGTCCGCCTCGAGTGGTTAGGAAAAAGGCCCGAACGACCCGCGCCTGGGCGGCTCCACAAAATCGCCGACGGAGATCAGCGATTTGTCGTGGTAGAGGGCGACAATGCGACAGCGCTGAGTACCCTGGTAGAAAACGGAGAGACCCACGCGGCCATGATCTACATGGACCCGCCATTCCTCACGGGTCGCCAACACCTAAGGGTGCTGCGCGGGCGCAACTCGTCGGGGCAAATCGTGCGCGAGAGCGAACCGGCGTTCGACGACCGCTGGAATAGTCTTTCGGATTATTTGGCTGAGCTATTCGTTCGTTTATCAACGGCACGGGACCTTCTGTGTCCGTACGGCTCACTCGTCTTGCACGTGGATCCGAAAACCAGCCACTATGCCAAGGTAATGCTGGATGAGATATTTGGCCCCGACTGTTTCGCGAGTGAAATCGTCTGGCGCTATCGACGTTGGCCAGCCAAGACTCCCAACTATCAGAAGGTGCATGACGTCCTGTTGCGTTACGTGCGCGACCCGGGGGCAAAACCTAGATTTACTCAACTTTACGAACCCTTGGCTCCGTCGACCCTTGCGACCTGGGGCACGAAGAAGCAACGCGCTCTGTACGACCCGAGCGGGCGTCGTCGATGTTCGAGTTCAACGTCCGTTGCTTCGCCTGGGGTCCCGCTCGGCGACGTTTGGGACATTGGAATCGTGGCTCCCGTGGCGCGCGAGCGCACAGGCTACCCAACTCAAAAACCCGAAGCCCTGCTATCGCGCCTCATTGAGACCCTAACATTGCCGGGGGACTGGGTATTGGATCCCTACGTGGGGAGCGGCACGACTTTGGCTGTCTGCACGCGATTAGACCGCAAGGCTATTGGAATTGACGACAACCCGGCGGCGATTGATATGACCTGCCGTCGACTCGAGGCGTTGGGCATTACGGCACAAAAGAAATCATTGGTGCGCGGACCCACTGTACGCCGCACCGGGCGCGCAACGCGGGTAGCAATAACTACTCGAGTTGCATAATGTCTGGGTTTTGGCCGTCACTCTACCAACGCGACGAGGGGGCGACGAAGTCCGGGATGCGCAAACCCCAAGGCTGGCACACCCGCGGTTTGCATTTTGCGACAAAAACGCCTAATACGAGGCTCGTGCGTGGCCCCATTTCACGACTACTGTTGGCCGGTAGTATCGTCTTACTTGCGATGCCGGCCGTTTCGGCAGACCCGAGCGCGGTAGTAGTTCGAGCAGGCAAGAAGTCGGTTACGGTCGCGGAGCTACAGCGGAGATGGCTGCAACTGCCGGCATTTCAACGAAAGTCGCTCGGAAAGACGGAGGCCGAGCGGATTCAAGTCTTCGTCGATCGCTGGATATTGCCGGAATTGTTACTGACTCAGGTGCCAGTGGATCGAAGAACTCTTTCGAACGAGCGCTGGCAAACCATCGAGAAGTCCGTCCTGCAACAAGCCGTGGCTGAACGCATTCGGAGACAGTCGGACACTGACTCTCCAGTGACGGATGCCGACGTCAAGGCCTACCTCGAATCCAATGCCCGTGACCTCAATCAGCCAGAGAGGCTGCGCATCTATCGAATCCTGGTGGCAACCGAAACTGAAGCATTGGCTCTGATTCAAAAGCTCCGCGGCGCCGCGGACTTCGAAGTCTGGAAGACCGTAGCGCGCGAAAAGTCATTGGATCGAGCAACGAACATGCGGGGCGGCGAGCTTGGGTTCGTCGCTGCCGATGGAAAAACAGATAGGGTCGAACTCCAGGTTAACCCAGGACTTTTTGCGGCGTCGGCTAAGCTCAAGGACGGAGAAATTGGCAGACTGCCAATTCGCGAGGGCGACAAATTCGCAGTAGTTTGGCGCCGGGGCCACACCGACGAATTGCGAGCGAATCCGGCAACCGTTGCGAAGTCCGTCCGCGCTCACTTGCGCGAGAGTCGGGCTGCGATTGCATTCAATGAGTTACTTTCGCAGCTGAAGGCAAAATACGTCAAGGACTTCAATCCCACTCGGCTCGACGGCTTCGAGTTTCCAGAGACGCCGAGTGACCAATTCCGTGCCGTCACGCCAGAAAAGAAACTGGATCATTGATTGAGCGCAGGGCCCCGACAGCCCCGGCCCCGCTCGCTTAATTTAACTACGGCGGATCTAGGCTGCGTCGTGATACGACGATCACCGCATTTCAACGCTTAGGTCGATACGGCAATGTTGAGTTCTCAGAGGATTACCCCGAGAAACGACATCAACCCAATTTCAACGATGCGTCGAGTAGCTCTGCGAAACTCTTGGGCGCGAATTTGTGCGCGGCGTGAATGAATTCGGGCGTCGCTGCCCGGGCTCTTGCGGTGCGCTCCGTAAGTTCTGGAGTCAGCATCAAATTGTCGCGATCCGTAGATGGGGCGGAAGCCTCGGGTGGCGCGACGATGGCGGCCATCTCGATTGTGTCGCCGTCGTCTGGACCCTTTGAGATTTGAGTTTGAGATTGTTCAGGAGCTCGGTGGCGCGACTTGGTTTCATCGGCCTCTTGCGTAAGTGTCGGCATTTCCTCTCGAGCAGGGGGCTCGAGCGCACTCGCGCGGGGCGGCAGTTCGAACTCGAGTTCTTCCTTCGGCTTTTGAACCTTGGGAACTACAATATCGAGTTCCAGCGCCGCCGATGTCGGTGCCTCAAGCTCGAGTGTTTCCCCGAGTTGCTCGACGGTCGGCGCCCGGATTGGCTCTGGAATTGGGGCAGCATAAACCCCTTCGAGCGGTTGGCGACCCGATTCCGGGGGTGGCGTAATCGGAGGTTCAACGGATCCAGCTGTCGCCTCAGCTAACGCTTCATCGAGCGAAGCGGCAGCGCGCGGTCGCGGCGACGAGTCTGGAGGTCGGCGCTCTCCGGTCGGAGGCTCCGACCAGTGGAGATCATCGATGTCAACAGAGGAAGGCTGCTCGGCGCGGGCTTCGCCTTCGGCCTCGATGCTGACCGTGTGAGAGACTCCAACTGAGGAGATTTCTGCGGGCGGAGGAACATCGCTCGTAATATCTACGGCGTCATCGAAATCGAGTTCCTCGATGATTTCGAGCTGCGGCGGAGGCTTGGCCGCAACCTCGGGCACCGGGACTAGCGGGCGCCCGATGGGACCGCCTGCCATCGTTGGTACACGCGCCGCCCCCGATAACGTGGGTGTGCGCGGGGCAGCCGCAGCCGCGGGCTCGGGCTGGTGCGGCACAACTCCCGCCGCAGCAATCGGCGGCAGCGGCGGACGCCGCGGGGTTGCCGCGTTGTTGAAAGCGGGTTCATCTTTCGGCTTGGTTACGCTGGCAGCCGGCACCGACGGCCCCGTGGAAATGTCGTTGCGCGCGGCCTGCGTGCCGCCAAAAACCAAATTCGATCCCAGCGGATGCCGCGGGGATGCCGCATTCTTCTTGATGCGATCGAGGAGCGTCTGCAGGCGTGAGACTTTGTCCGTGGGCATTACGCATTACCTCGTTGCTCGTGAAGCCGAGTGATGACCTCGCCCCAGGCTATATTTTGCGCCAGCCATTGTTGCACCTTGGGTGCGGTGCCCTTGGACACCACCAGCAGGCGTAGTTTACCTTCGCTTTGCGCCAGTTCGAGCACGGTAGCGTCACGCGACAATGCGCGTTGAAGCGCGCCGGACACAACCGCGCTCAGTAGCGCGATGCCGGACTTATTCAGGGCGGCGCCCTCGATCACAATCACTAGAGCCATTCCCCAACGCTCGACCGCAAGCGAGCCGAGGCCGAGCAGGGCTAGCTCGCCGCCCAGGTGATCGACGAACACATCGATTGAAGCCTGGTGGATGTCAGAGCCGAGGCGCCCTGCAACGCGCCGACCGACGTCCACTCCGAGTTGCTGGCCGAAATTGCGCGTCGCCTCTTCGCCGGCCGTGGAAAGGAGTTCCAGCAGCGCTTCCTTGGGCACGAGCAAGCACGGCCCTTGCCCTTGAAGGGTCACTTGTCCGCGCCCAAGATCGAATTTCAGTGCTTGCGCGGGGTCGAAATGGGGCTCTGCCATAAATCCTCGAGATACCAAAGCCGGACTAGAATTGTGCCAGTATACGGTGGCTTTGGCCGAAACTGTCAAATCCCTGTACTTGCGCGCGGCGCAATACGGCCTTTACTTAGTCTTGGCCAGCGGCCTGGTTGCGCCAACCCCCGCAAAAGCGCAGTCAATTCTTCTCGGCCCCGCGCCCCGGCGCGTCAAATCTCGGCCACTGTACGATCCGTCGCTGCCCACCGGCGCCGAGCGCGCGCCGCAGCTCGCGCTCGACGAGCCCGACCTCGCGCACCTTTGCAGCCCGACGCTCCCGCTCTGCGTAGCCTGGGCCCCGCAAGACAAAACCTCGAATGTCATCGCCGCATTGACCGAGCTCGAGGTCGCCTATGATCGTTATGTACTCGCCCTCGGTCTGCCCGCGCCGCGCTATTCGGACGGCGCACAGCCGCTCACCTGGCAGCTCGCTGCCGAACCCGAGCCCCTGACGATACGCCTCAGGCCGAACCTCACTGCCGGCTTCGATACGGCTGCTGTTGTTTGTCACAGCGGCACGGAAAAGGAACTCACGCGATTGGCTCACCTATGCGTCGGCGAAGCCATCGCGGCGCGCCTCGATCCGGCTGAGACCCCGGAGATACGTCGCGCCTATGCGCTCAATCTCTGGTGGCTCGTCGGAGGCATGACGGACACGGACGCCGAGGGCTTAGCGCGGGTGCAATCCAATCCGCAGTCGGCAATATTGACTCGCGATAACCTGGCGGAGGCGCCGGCTGCGGCCCTTTTCTTCGACTACTTGGACCGCGAACTCGGCAACAATTCGTTCGCTGCGCTGCCCACGGGTCTGATCTCGCTTTCCGCGCAGCATACGCCGCCGAATGCCTGGCGGTACTCGAACCAGCCGGATGTGGCCGATGTGATTCGTGCCACGTTCGACGACAATTTTCCTGTTTGGGCCCACCGAATTCTAGACTTTGCATTCGCGCGCGCCGAGCTGGGCTCGCTTGCCAGCCCGACACTCGCGGTGCTCGGCGAACTGGCCCAGCCTCGCATCGACTGGGACATCAAGGCCTCGAGTCTGCCGCGCCGCGTCGCGCCCGCGCTGCCGCTCGAGCCCTGGGGCTCAGTCTACGTGCGAGTCGATCTCGATGTACCGACGGAGAAACTGCAGCTGGGAGTCAAAGCGGAGTGGGAAGCCCCAGTAGCGATGATCTGGCAGATCGCCAAACTCGACGAAACCGGCAAGCAAATCGGTCGAATTGACGTCGCATTCGAGCAAAGGGGCTCGGAAATCGAGCGAAGCTTAGTCGCCCTCGAAGGCACATCGAGCCTACTCATCGTCGGAACGAATCTCGGCGGCATAGACCTAGTGCACCCCTTCGATCCCGACCACGAACCCTTCGAACCACATAGCTGCACCGTGTACGTCGCACGCATGCCGTAGTCGAGTCGAGCCGACCACCGGACACGCTACGTTCAGAACAGACTCGGCGCTGGCGTCGTTCATCGTCGCCGGCTAGCGAGAACCTGCGACGAGGCGCCGCAAGGGGCGTCGATTAGGGGCGGGGGGCGACGTGGCCGCAGACTATTGCCCCACGGGCGCCGCAGTCGTCTTTTCTGGGCCAATGTCGATGCGCGGACCGTGGAAGCGTAGTTCGGCAACTTCGCGTCGAGACTCGTTGTTGACCTGACCATCAATTACAAGTTTAGTAATGCCGACACCTGGGCAGAAAGTCGTTCGCGTAACGGCGGTGCTGGTCGTTTCCTCCGTTTCCACGCACCGCATGAAGTGTCCGGCTGGCACGTTCAATTCGCGCTCGATTCCAACTACCGTGACGGGCCCGCTCAACCCTTGAAATCTGGCGCCAACGGTGAACGGCTGCTTTAAGAGCCACCCGCCCGTTGCAATCGAAACGCCCTCGGGGGTTGCCTCCAGCCTTCGAATCTTACCCGCAACGTTGAGCTCGATCCGGTTGCCGCGCGGCCGGCGCACTTGCATCACCAGGCGCCCCTTCTCCGCTGTGCCTTCCACCGAGGTGTCGAATTCGAGAACCGTGTTGTCTTCGAGGGGTAGAAGTTCCGATGTGTAGAGCTCACCGGTTGCAACAGGAGCTTTGGCAGGATTGGCCGTCGCGTTGCCCGCGCAGGCGCTAATCAGCAGGCAACCAATGCCCGCCATTGCAACTTCCAAAATGGTTTTCGCGCGTCCTGCCATGGCTCACCTCCCATGCCCATACGCCCAGAGAATAATGAGACCCAGCAGTATAAAGGAACCCCAAAGGATCGCGAGTACTAGTCGGTCGGGCTCGATTCTTCGCAACAGTTCAGCGGCAGCCTCACGCACGTCCGCATCGTCTTCGCGCTCCAACAATTGCTTACAAAGAACTCGCACTTGGGCGTAATTGCCCTGCTCGAAAGCTAGGGCGGCCCGGGACAAACCCTCGTGCTTCGGGAATCCCGAGAGAAAGCGGGGCCTGGCCGGTGATCGCCTGCGACGGTGGCGAACTGCCGGCATCGTTTCGTCGGAACTGTTGGGCGGTTCGGGGGAGCCGGGCATCTCAGAACTGGAAATACACGAACGGCACGGCTTCTGCACTCTGCATTTGCCTGAGGACTATCGCCGCGAGCAATAGTGCCATTCCCTGGGCGACTGCGGGCATGCGCGGGAAGGCACTTCGGAGGGACCGGGTCCACCCATCCGGCAAGAAATGGGTCACGATGCCTACCCCGAGCATGGCCATGGGCAAGGCGTGAACGTTCGGATGATAGGTGGAAAGAGTTGCCATGCGCTGAAACATCAGCCACGCGTTATGAAAGTCGCTGGCTCGGAAGAACACCCAGGCTACGCAGACTACGTGAAATGTGACGAACACACTGACGGCGTGGCGCAAAGGTCCCCCCGGTTTTGCGGTCTCGCTTACCCCTCGGCGTCGCTCGAACCATCGCGTTACGGCCAGGCCCGTGCCATGAATGCCGCCCCAGACCACGAACGTCCAATTGGCACCGTGCCAGAGGCCGCCGAGCAGCATGGTGAGCAGCAAATTGACGTAAGTTCGACCCGATCCCTTTCGATTGCCGCCGAGCGGAATGTACAGGTAATCGCGTAGCCAGCTGGAAAGAGAGATGTGCCAGCGATGCCAGAAGTCCGATAGGTTCCGGGCCTTGTAAGGAGCATTGAAATTGAGGGGAAACCGGATGCCGAGCAGTTGTGCCGATCCAATCGCGATGTCCGTGTACCCCGAGAAATCACAGTAAATCTGAATCGCATAGCCAATGACGGCCAGGTAACATTCGAGGCCTGAGTATTGAAGCGGTGCGTCGAAGATTCTGTCGATGAGTTGGGTCGCGAGCGTATCCCCGATCGCCACTTTCTTTAGCAGACCGGTTGCGATCAGGTACAGGCCGTCGCTTCCCATACGCGGATCGAAGCGCGGGGGGGCCGACAACTGCGGGAGCAAATCGCGGGGGCGAATGATGGGACCCGCCACTAAATGCGGGAAAAATGCCACGAATCCGAGGTACTCGAGGTAGCTCTCGTGGGGGCGAATTTGCCGCCGATACACATCGATGACGTAGCTCATCGACTCGAAGGTGAAAAAACTGATGCCGACCGGTAGCGCCAACCGAAGGGTAATATCCGGCACGTGCACGTTCACGACGGCAAGCGCCGTGCGCGCGGAGTCAATACCAAAATTCCAATACTTGAATAGTCCCAAAACACCCAAGTTTGCGACCACAGTCACCATCAACCAGGCGCGGCGCGCGCGCGGCTCTTCGGTGTTGCCGATTTTTGTCCCAGCCACCAATCGATCGTGGATGAGCCCCAAATCAATGGCAAAAAGTGCCAGTCCCAATGCGCGTAAAATACGTAACTGGCCGCGACGATGAAAATCAATCGCACACGCTTGGCGCGCAGCAGCGCCGTGAGCCCGAGCAGCGTAGCGACGAGGACAAAAATGTGAGCCGGGGTCGATAGCGGCGGCGGCACTCTGATGGCCAGCAGCGCAAGGCTCAAGGGGTCGATTTGAAAGCGACGCCACGCCAAGTAATGCAGAGCTACGAAACTGAAGAGCATGACTGCGGCCGTTGCCAAAAGGGACGGCCTTCGGTCAATCGGCGATCGGCGAATCACTAGCCAACTGAGGCCGAAGCAACCAGCACCGAGCGCCATGCCCAGCCAAGAGGGCGCTGCAAATGTAACGAAAGCTGCAAGGGCCAACCCAGGAAGCAACAGCGCATTGCGCCGTTCCACCAGTAGCCATATTGCCACGAAGACGAGGACGAAAAAGCGGGCGTAGGCTAGGGTGTTGAACAGCACGAGGGCAACCCAGATTGAACGCGAGAGCCCGCAGAGAAGCACCACTGAGTTCGTGGGTCCAGTCGGTTCGATGATCTGCTACGTTTGGCGCCGTGCTGGGTCTCATTGGTCCGGCCGTTGCACTCAATGCCCGCCGCTCGCGTCATACTCTGGGTCACAACCGTCGGTGCGCTGACCTTGGCGCTTCGCAGCATTGCCCTCGGTCCGCCGCCCTTGTGGCTCGCGCTGGCTGTTACATTCGGGTACCTGACCATTTGCGGTCTCGGCATCATCTATCCACGCAGCGAGATGTTCGCCGACGTCATCGCGCGCGGCCAAGCGGGAAGATCACTGGTAGCGCTTACGTTTGACGATGGACCCGACCCGGTTTCGACACCGGTGATTTTAGAAGCCCTCAGCAAGCGCGGTTACCGGGCAACCTTCTTTCTGATTGGACGAAAAGCGGCGGCGCACCCCGATCTCGTAAGGACAATCGTCGAGGCGGGTCACGAGCTCGGCATTCACGGCTACGCGCACGATCGGATGACGGCATGGCACGCGCCGGCTCGCATTGCGGCGGACATTTCAAAGGCGCAGGCGCTACTCTTGAGGTTGGTGGGTAAGCATATCTTTTGGTATCGCCCTCCCATTGGACACGTGAGCCCACGCACCGCCGTGGCCGTGCGCAAGTCAGATGTAGAATTGGTTACCTGGAGTGTTCGTTGCCTAGATGGCCTGCGCCGGAGCAGCCCAAAGCGGGTTCTTGCGTGCGTCGAGCGCAAATTGCACGATGGCGCCATCATAATGCTGCACGACGCCGCGGAGCGGAGCGACTTTGTTCCGGCGGGAGTGGTCGCAATCGAGGCCATCCTTGACGTCATCGCCAAGCGTGGATATGCAAGCGTAACGCTGAGTGAACTACTTGTAGAATAGGTGCCGGGGGACCACAAATTGGCGAGGTAGACTCTATGACGATACGCACCCTCGTTTCCGAACAGCCCGACGACAGCAACGGATATTTCGAGTTGGCATCTGTGCTTCAGTACTGGAGCGATGCCGGGCGCCAGCGCTGGTTTGTCAAGGACCCGCAATTCGATCTCGACTTTCGCACGCGGTATCTGGATCATCATCTCGCAGCTGCAGCGGGCAGGCTGGACGCGTGGAGTCAATCGGCAAGTGGCACGCTCGCTCTCGTCATCCTGCTCGATCAATTCCCGCGCAATGCCTTCCGTGACACGGCACACATGTACGCAACCGATCCATTGGCGCGGCTGCACGCGTACTCGGGAGTTGCTAGAGGCTTCGATGAACAGGTGGATTCGGAACTTCGCATGTTCCTTTACATGCCGTTCATGCATTCAGAAAGCCTGGTTGACCAAGAGCGCTCCGTGATGCTGCAGGGGCGCCTGGGCAACACCGAGTATGCCGTGCAACATTGCAACATTATACGCAGATTTGGCCGCTTTCCCCATCGCAACCGGGCGCTCGGGCGTAAGACCACTCCCGACGAACAGGCCTTTCTCGATGCGGGTGGATTTTCTGGTTAATCCGTCACGCCGTGAAACCCGGTAACGATACGGTCACTTCTTGGGATTCGTAAAGGACCAATGGGTTTGGATGATCTTCCATTCGTCATCTTCGCCACTGCTTGGTCGGCGGACGTCGCGGATCGATGGTCGCCGAGCGAGGTCGACCAATCGCCAGCTCTTACGTAGCCAACTTCGAGGAATCGTCGGGAATTGCGTTCATCATTGACAATACGGACGCCTGCGAGATTGACGATGAGCTGGATGTCGAGTTGGTCGTTGCACTCGGGCTTCCCAGAGGCGAACTTTGTCCGCGATGGTGTCCGTGGTGGTGGTGACCGTGATGGCCGGGAGTTTGCCCGCCCGACTGCTGCGCCTGACTCTGCTGCAGTTGAGCTTGGAATGCACCCGGTTGAACGAGCGCGTCTGCTGCGGTCGCCTGCGTGACGTTGGAGGAGTTCTGCTTCGCTTGAATCTGAATGGCTTGCTGGAATGCGTCGAGACTAATCGAACTAATGTTGCTTACGGTCATGATGGTTTCCTCATTCGAGACGGTACGCCTCGAATGTCGCAATCGGCGTGCCACAGTTTATTCGCGATGCCGCAGTGTCGCTTCTACGCTGCGCCAGTCGCGGCTATTTGCGCGATATCGAACCAAAATGAATGATCACGCTCGAATTGCAGCACTGGAACATGAAGAAGTGGTCAAGCGCGCGCCAAAATCTCGTCGTAATATCAAATCCCTTAGGTGTCATTCCGATGGCGCATGGTCCATGCTGTGGTTGGTCAACCCATGCTCTCGGTTGTTTGAAATCGGCAGACTGCCGCATCGCACCGGTGTCCTCAGATTCGCGCGCGGCCCAATGTCGGCTTTTGCCGGCCGAAACGAGCCGGATCCCGACAAGGCCGCAGCCGAGAACTCCGAGTTCTCAAGCGCAGGTCAAGGGCATCCCACCGGAGCGAAGATAGTAGAGAGTCCTTCTCTAACCTTGTTCTGCAGGTTCCAAAGGCATGCCCCGTGCAAGGCGTCAATCGATGAGGCTCAGCCGATGCAAGGTGGTGGGGGATCACAATGGACATATAGTTCAGCCGTGGCGGTTCCGGCCTGCAGCAAGCCACACGTCGCCGTATACGACCCCACCCGCTCCACCGACCCCGTTACTCACCAAAGAATCGTCGCTCGTCTTTCCACCACAAGCGGGGAGTGCCATCGAGCAAACGCCGAGCCCAAGCAAAGTGTCCCTAAGTATCCGAGCCATGACAGTCTAACGGAGTCCGCCGTAAAACCTGCCAAATGCGCGAGCTAACATGAGCGACATCAACAGCACTCCGATGCCCAAGGTAACAGCATGGCGCGTGCGGCGGATCTCGAAGTTTCCAACTCGCGCGACCAATAGGTACGCCAACAGGAGATTGAAAAGGCCCCAACAGACGTTTACCGTTGAAGATGAAAGGCCCTCCCCAGGTGGAGAAGCGAAGGGGCTCTGAAACGGGCGACCCGAAACGCCGTTGACGAAATGCGGAACCGCATTGGCCAAAAAGGCGCCGCCGAAGAAGTAGGCAATGTAGTGGTACCAGCGCATTGTGTCCTCCGATCGAGAACGCTGTCACAGCCGTGAAGGCGAAGCAACCACACTCCGGCCAAACTCCTGCAATGAATCGGCAACGGCCTGATGACCCCGGAACAGCTAACTACCGCCGAACCAATCCAACGATTCGGCCGCCGAGGGTGCTCATTGATTCAAGCGTAGCCCTCGCCGCCTCCGGAGAAAAGTAACCCCAGGCAATTGCGACCCTAAGAGCCGTTTGGGCCTCGTTAAGCGAACCGAGTGCTGTTTGAAATCGAAGCCGGGAATCGCCACCAGCGCAACCGAAACCTTCTGACAGGTTGAGACAAATGCTACTGATGGCACGCCGCAATTGCGACGCCGAGGAGTGGTTGAAGAACCACGAGGCCGGGTCCCGATCTTTGCGCTGAACCGCTTCAACGAGCGGCCTCGACAACTCAACAACCGCCCGCGAATGTTCGACAACCGAGGAGCTTCGTGAGTTTTGCATACTCACCCCTGGCGCGGCATTCATGCCACCGGCAAGAAGGAGAGGGACGAGAAATCACGCCCGGTGGCAGGAATGGTGCGCCGCCGGGTTTGCAAAACTCACGAAGCGGCGGTTGACGAGTGACTGGCTTGTTGCCTTGGGTTGTTGGCTATTGGCTTTTGGCAACCAGCCAAAAACAATCAGCAAATGGCAACCAGCCAAGAGCAAGAGGCCACCGGCAAATAACAAGCAGCCAATGGCGATTAGCGAACAGCCCTCAGCAACCAGCAATCTCTCCAGCTCCAGGACTCGCACCGGTGACCCAGCGATGCTCACCCGAGTTAGCTCAAGCTGCAGAATCGAAGTGCGCCGCTAGTTAGGTCCGAGTTCGGACAAAGAAAAGCCGAGGGTTTTCCTCGGCGTGGCTCCAGCTCCAGGACTCGCACCGGCGACCCAGCGATGCTCACCCGAGTTTGCTCAAGCTGCAGAATCGAAGTGCGCCGCTAGTTAGGTCCGAGTCCAGGACAAGAAAAGCTGAGGGTTTTCCTCGGCGTGGCTCCAGCTCCAGGACTCGCACCGGCGACCCAGCGATGCTCACCGAGCCTGCGCGAGCTGCAAAGTCGTCGTAAGGTGCTCAGTTAGGTCCGAGTTCGGGACAAAAATGCCGATGCCCACCATCAGGGTGGGCATTTAGCTCCAGCTCCAGGACTCGCACCGGCTACCAGGAGATGTGCACCCGAGTCTCCTCGAGCTGCAGAATCGAAGTGCGCCGCCAGTTAGGTCCGAGTCCAGGACGAGAAAAAGCCGAGGGTTTACCTCGGCGTGGCTCCAGCTCCAGGACTCGCACCGGCGACCCAGCGATGCTCACCGAGCCTGCGCGAGCTGCAAAGTCGTCGTAAGGTGCTCAGTTAGGTCCGAGTTCGGGACAAAAATGCCGATGCCCACCATCAGGGTGGGCATTTAGCTCCCCACTGACCTCGAAAGCATGAACCGCTCGTACCGGTTCCTTCTGACCTTAGTCTCGGCCCGGAAGGCCCTGGAATTACCGGCCCTTCCACCTCCAATCGTTCGGATGCTTGAAGAGGTGGAAGCCTTTGAGAAACTTATCGAAGAGGGCAAGGTAGCCAGCCGGGCAAAGCTGGCCTGGCGGTTGGGGTTTACAAGGGCTCGGATGACCCAGCTCATGGGGTTGTTGAAGTTGCACCCAACAATCAAAGACTACATACGGTCGCTCCCGCCTGGGACCCCATCAAGACTTGTGACCGAGAAGGGGCTTCGTCCTCTGACCTTCCTAAGCCCCAAGGAGCAGCTCCATCGGGCTGCCGAGCTCCTACCCGGGTTTCAACGTGGTCAGGATTCAGGTCAAACCTCCGAGCCGTAGACCTTCTCGATCAGGTTTTCGAGTAGCTTGAGCCCATCCAACACGTCCGCCATCGAGAGTGATCGGGCATCCAGTGAGAATCTGGTGCTTGCCACCGTCGCGACAGAAGCCCCCCTAATGACATGATCGGTCATTATCAACTCAATGGTGTTCTGAATCGCAATACCGGCTGACCCCAAGTCTGACCAGAAGAGCCCTTCGGCGCGGTAAAGTGCGTCCTCGAGTGAAACCGGAAGCCCTCTGGGCCGCCGTACCATAGTGGGGGGAGGATTCACATACTTGGGTGCCAAGTACGTTGACCACTGACTGTCTCGGTCATGTTCAGGTGACGGTTCAGTATGCGTTTCCCCGGCTATCGAAGTTGGGTCTTCGCATCGATCACAGAATGCGATGGCCGCGAATCGTTCGGTGGTGAGCTCTGGGTCCCACGAACCTTCACTGATCCGGCCGGACATCGAAAGCGGGGTTTCATGGAGTAGCAGGTGGGTGGTCGACAACACCACCTGACCCTCTCCGCAAGTCTTGCATTGCCAAAGAGGTCCGCCTTGAAGTGGGAACATGCGGGTGAAGTTGTTCCGAAGGTTCAAAGAGCTCTGCCGGTCTTCGCATTGAAACGCGTCATTTCGGAACAATTCTGGTTGAGATTGGGACCCCTCAAACGTAGTACTTCTAATGGCAAGAGTAGCTATTTACTACAGGGTATCAACCGCCGACCAACATACGGACAACCAAGCCCCTGAGGTAGAGCAGCTTGCCCGATCACGTGGATGGGAAGTTGTTGGAACCTATTCCGAGAAAGTATCCGCGGCTGCCAAGGTTCGCCCCGAGTTTGATCGAATGTTGAAAGATGCTCACCGGGGTAAGTTCGACTACGTCCTCGTATGGAGCTTGGATCGGCTGGGTAGGTCAATGTTGGGTAACCTCCAAGTGGTACTTGACCTCGACGCGAAGGGGATCAAGGTTGTCTCCGCACGCGAGAGCTGGCTCGACTCCGAGGGTCACGTACGCAACCTCTTGCTCGGGGTCTTATCCTGGGTATCCGAACAGGAACGGGTGCGGCTCACTGAACGAGTACGGTCCGGTATAGCTCGTGCTCGACGACAAGGTGTGCACCTCGGAAGACCCAAGGCCAACATTGACCTTGCCAGAGCCCACCAGCTCAAGTCTGAAGGTGCTTCGCTCAGAGGCATTGCCTCGACCCTTGGCTGTTCAACCTCAGCCCTCCAGAGACTGCTTGCAGTGTCCCAAAACCCCCTTGAAAGCGACTCCACAAATCACGGGGAAATCGGATAGTGTTGAACCCAGAATCCACTGTCCCGATAACTTTGGTTTTTGGAACAACAAGATTAGGGGAGAAGTTGTAGGGATTCTTTCAAGGTCCGGCCATGTGCTTGCATGGGACAGACCAATCGTGGTTCATTTCACGTACTGCCTGGAAGTAAGACCACGTTCGCGGGACACTGTATCGATCATCAAGGACGCAAACCGATGAAGTACATACTTTCTTTGGTCACGTTGACCGCTTGTTCGCCGGCAGGAGGTGGGCAGAACATTCAGCATTATGCAACAGATGGCGGCTCTTCGATCAGTACTGGCGCAACAGGGGCCGGCACAACGAACTCTGGCGGAAGGACTGCACTGGGAACGGGAGGCTCGGTAGGCGGGAGCATCGAAACTGGCGGTAACCATGACCTTGGTGCGGTTGGTGGGGGAACAGTAACTAACGGTTCAACTACAGGCGGGGCCTCTCAAGCAACTGGCGGTCAGCCAGGGACTGGTGGCAGCCAAGCGAGCACCGGTGGACTTGGAACGGGAGGGAACCCCGCGGCTACCGGTGGACTTGGAACGGGAGGGAGCCCCGTAGCTACCGGTGGACTTGGAACGGGAGGGAACCCCGTAGCTACCGGTGGACTTGGAACGGGAGGGAACCCCGTAGCTACCGGTGGACTTGGAACGGGAGGGAACCCCGTAGCTACCGGTGGACTTGGCGCACCGTCTACGGGTGGACAAGCAATGGGTAGTGGCGGCGTGTCAAGTTGCGCGCCAAACGCATGTGAAGCGGCCGTGTACTACTGTGGCCCAGTTGACGATGGTTGTGGTGGCACTCTGCTTTGTGGCACGCCGCCAGCTACCATCGACACTTGCCGAAATGTTGGTGCTGGGTGGTGTCAAGGTGGCGGAGCCAACAAATGTGGAAGATGCACATCAATGGGCACAAATATGCTGGTTACGGCTGATGGTCTGAACACCATTACTTGTCCAGCAGGCACATTAGTATATGAAAGCGGCGACGATACCGTACTTGGATGTAGTTCTGATTGTACCCAGGCCCAAATTGTCCCGTATGTGCAGAGCTACCTCTACCAATGTTGTCACTAAATGAAAGTGCAATATTGAGTCCGGTCGAAGTGGCCCCAACCCGAGGGTAAGGAGTCTTTCCGAGTTTGACTGATATTTTGCTCTCTTGGACCAGCCCGAATCCGGTACTGTGGACTTATGGCGGTCAACGTTCGAGTTCTTACCGATCGGGAAGCATTGAGCGAGGCTTTCACTGAGATTGCCGAATGGGCCAGAGAATTGCGGCTGGCTTATGCCTGGGTCACCAGGGGTGAGCATTGGGACAATCTTCCACTGGACAAGATATCTAGAGCGATCGTGGGTACCAAGTTCGAAGAGACAGACCCCGATGTCCTTCGTGAGCTGCAGGCACACGAGTGCCTGAAAATCATGCAACCCGAAGCGGGTGTGTTCCACCCCAAGCTTTTGATTGGCATCGCTGGTACAGAGGCCAAGGCTCTCGTCGGCTCGAGTAACTTCACCAGGGGTGGTTTTGGTAGGAACACGGAAGTCAATGTGCTCATCTCCGGTCCTTTGAAGGACAGCGCACTCGGCAGGCTGGTGACCTTTATCGATGAACAGTGGAAGAAGGCTAAAAAGGTCGATGACGATGCGCTGGCCGAATATGAGCTGAAGTACGCCAACTCTAAGAAGATAAGACACCTCGAGGGAAACTCAGACTTGGACGTTGGCTGGTCCGCCTTCGTCGAATTGCTCAAAGGGAATCCGCGCGGGAATAATCTCTCCGGCTACCTAGATGAGGCGGAAAAATGCCGGAAAGCCTTCAAGCTTCAGCCTCAGTTTGCAGAGATGGGTGAGGAGGATCGAAAGCTTGTGGCAGGCTGGGGGGGCGGCTCAGCTGGGTGGTTTGGGAGGATGGGGCAAGCCCGTCATTTCAAGAGACTTACCGGGAAGCGCCCCAACGTGATAGCTAAGTATCTCGACAGGGTGCCCCTTGTAGGGGCATGTTCACTTAAGTGTGCGCTCGACTACCTCGAAGGAATTACGCACATCAAGAAGATTGGGTTTGGGTCGGCAACAAGACTTCTCTGCATGAAGAGACCAGACCTTTTTCTTGGTGTGAACGGGCCGAATAAGAAGAAAATTCATCAGATTTTCGGTGTGAAGGCCGACAGTATCGATGGGTACCGCACTGTCATCCAGCACATATGGAACTGCCCCTGGTTCACTGGCACCCGCCCTGAGTCTCCGCAGGAACACGTGAGAATTTGGCGTGCCCGTGTTGCAATACTTGATGCCTATTTCTACGAACCGTCGAGTGACTAAGGTGTCCACCTCGGGAACCAGCGAAGGAATCAGGGACCTCACAATCAGTACTGGGGTCGGCAAAGCAGCTGCTATTCCAGGGTGCCCGAATCCACATGGGTATCCCTCGCCGGTGCTCAAGCTGCACAACCCCTAATTGGAATTCGGATCTCGGTACAAGCCAAGTCCACAATATGTCGCGTGCCTTCTTCTTCAATGGTCACCAGGCCAGCCCTGCACAAGATGCCCAAGTGGTAAGAAACGGTGCTTTGAGCAAGGGCAAGTGCCTTGGCCAACCCTCCAACATTCATCGGAACCTCGGAGACCTTGGCCAGAATTGAGACTCGGGTTGCCGATGACAGGGCCAACCCAAGCTCGGGTACGGATGTTCGTGGCATGGTGATCCTTTCCGTCTGTTACACCAGCATCGATATAATTCAATTACCTCTTCTTTGAAGTGCGGCTCCCCTCGGGCGTGGCTTCAGATTCTGGGGTTCTCCAGGTCAATCTTCGTCCCACCAATCCCTCAATCTCGTCCTTGATCAAAGTGACATGGATCGGCCGCTGGATGATTCTGGATCGGGTTTCAATCTTCCGGTACTCTACGAGGTACCTCGCGTGACACCAGTACCGAGCTGCATCACCCAGTGTTGATCGGATTCGTTGATCGGTCCAACGATGAGACAGCCGCAAGTCACCCTTTCCACTTGGGGACCGGCTGTCAACGCTGACAATGACCACGAGGCCATTTGTCTTCTCAACTGAATCTCGGATGAAGCGTAGATACTCCCAGAGGTTCGCAGCCGTGGCTTGGACTTCCGCTCGTCCGATGTCACTGAACTTCATCGAGTCTGCCTTGTGAAGTTCACGTTCAAGCGAATCAACCCAATGGGCCATCGAAGTCGGATCTACGACTAGGATGATGTTTTCGGTATCATTGGTCAGGGGATGCTGACTTAGAAGCTGAGTCACTGATAACCAGGTATGCACGCCCAGGACACCAATACCTATTTTCCTCCCTCCACAGGCTTCAACAATTGCACTGATGGTCCGATAAGGGTTCACATCTTCAGGAAGAATGACTTCTGCAAGACATCCCGGAAGATTCGCGAGCTCAAGTGCAATGGCTTCGTAGGATGTGGTTGGTACACGGGTGGCATGTATCTGAACAGGGACCCCTCGTGCGTACGCGACAACATCCATGGGGTGATTGGTGGACACAACCGGACTCCAATTACCTAAATTCTGAGATGGTGACCTAATACTGTTGACGAACGCACGATCTGATCTTGTTTTTTCGATGGGTGTGACACCTGACTGCGGTGGTAGGGTGTGACAGACACTGGTCCTCCTCACCTCCGCCAGTGGCATCGCGGTCCCCCTCCACGCCTTCCAGCCCAGTGAACGCATTGCTTCGTCGAAGGGGCCGGTCTCCACAGAAGCTAGCCGGTTCCTCGGCTCCCACCGGCCCGGTTTGAGCAACGGTCGAAGGTTGAAGCGGTCCACGATGTCGAGCAAGATAAGATTGAGTTTCGAAATGTCCGAGGACGTGAACTGCTTCCGGTCACGTCGATGTCCCTTAAGGCAAACCTCCATCTTGTACGTGTACGTAGCTCCACGTTTGATTCGATAGACGGAGAGCAATGCCGTTGACTTTGCTGAACTCCGAATCTCTACCGTCAGAGGGTAGTCTTTGACCAGGTGGGTCTTTCTGCAGTTGGGACCGCGACCATCCTGTGCAATTGACCCAAGCCCTCTGGCTACAGCTTCAGCGTCGGGTGTGTTGAGCACTACGTAACGTTCAGCTCGAGTGTAGTGGTCGATACACCACTCGGTCGAATGGAGACCGCAGACTGTCTCCAACGTGGTCTTGATGTCACCGTGCCGTACGCCCTGAATCTCGATGTGAACCTGTCCCTCCGTACGCGAAATGCCGAGGCTGTATAGGCGGACAGAACTGCTCTTGTTGAACTTCAACGTCGGAGTCTGCTTGGGTTTTCGGCCAACCCCAGGGGCTGTATGAGACAGCCAAGCTGCTCCTCCAAGTACCCAACGACCGGACTTCATTGTCTTCCACCCCACGGCTCCGGTGGGAGACCAACCAATCGCGGTCAGTGCTGCGTTGACCGTGTCTTTCGATCCTGTCAATTTGACCCTGACACCGAAGCCGTGGGGATAAATCACAACTCTGGAAGTTGCCCCGCTCGTCAAGGTCCAACTACTCGGACAATCGTCCGTGGGTCCTTGGTCAGGGCCAAGCGTGAGTTCTTCATCCAGTTGCATCGATAGTCTTCGATAGTTGATCCCAGGCCGAATCCGCGCTCGAGCCCAGGTTCAGTTTTTGGGTTCAGAGATACTGAACTGACCTTGCCAGCCACAGCTGAAGAGCCTGGTCGGTAACCTCGTCCCAATTCTGCCGGGATCGGACCATCTCCACACGGACCGCGTGATGCCTGTCGGAAGTTATTCTTCCCCGGACCCAAACCAACGCTTCGGCCCGTGGGGTCGATTTGCCTGCCACTCGTTGTTCAATACTCTGAGTGTCTGAAGTATTCATATTGCACCTGAAGTGATAACAAGTTACATTATAGCAGATGGTACGAACCAAACAAGCTCCCGAGAAAACCGCGTCGAAGGTCATCGCGGTCCGGCTCACTCCCCCCCAGTTTGACGTCTTGCTCAACTTGGTTGCGCAGGCGAACCGGAACCTAGCCACACAAGGATTGGCCCCTTTGGTTTCTCCGGCGTCTCTGATGTTGAGTGCATTTCTGAGAGCGGCTGAGGCGGCTGGTTTCCCTCTGTTGAACCCTGAAGGGACCGGGAACCCTACTGCACCATTCTTGGTCCACGGACCACGTAAGCGGCCTCGTGGAACGAAAGCTGAGTTGCCTCCACCCACGCGGTTGGAACGTGCACTTAACCGGGATATTGCCAATGAGAGCAAACCCAAGAAGAGGGGACAATCGAAGTCATGACCGGGGATATCAGCAAATTCATGCACCGCCGAACCATATGTTCAGTGCGTTCACGTGAATTGATGGTGGTCTGAGCACGAAATTCGAGGGCGGTAGTTGACCGGGCATTGGGGCCGGTAGTCGCCACATCGGTTTCTGTGATCACGAGCACGTAAATCGATGGGCATCAAAATACGCGGCTTGGATCACGCTAGTTGATGGAATAGCAACGCGCCCCAACGTCCGAAAGGACAATCGAGGCGCGAGGTGTCACTAAACTAAGTTCCGTTACCGTTTACGTGTTTGCGCTTTGGGCTGGGGAGCTTGCTGGAAAGTCTCGAGATAGAGCTTTTCGTCGAGCCTCGGAAGTTCGCGGTCAGCCGCAACGGCTAGTAATTCATCAGCGGCAATCATCATGACGCGATAATTGCCGGCCGCGTGTTCAGCAAGAGCGCGCTTGAGTTCATTGGTAAGCAGTGCTGGGTTGCCTGCGGCAACAAGGAGGTGATCTAAACAACTGAGTAGTTCGTCGGGATGTGCCGGATTCATCGCCAATCGCTTGCGAATACGGGATTCGAGTGGATGGAGCTCTGGGGACTTGAGCCGCTCGAGAAGGCGTTGGTCGCCGGCGAAGATGACACAAAGCAACGACCGGGAATCGAAGTCTTTGCTGGAAAGCAGGCGCAATTCGGAAAAGACGTTGTCTAGCATTTGCTGCGACTCGTCGATAATCAGTATTGGCCGGGTCAGGCTTTGGCTGATGTGGTTCGCCCATAACGTTCGCAACGCTTTGAAACCGCCCCAGCGATTGTTCGATCGAAGGTTGATTCCATACAATTCACCTATTTCTCGATAGAAGTCGGAGACGCCACTTTGGGGGCGGTCGATCGTACGCACGGTCACATCCGGCAGTTGTGCAAGGCGATGCGCGATCACACGCAATGCGCCTGATTTCCCAGTGCCAGGCTCGCCAGTCACCAAGGCAAATCCGCCATCGGTGATCGTTAGCTCGACCCGACGACAAAAGGCGTCGAACAACAGGGGTTACGTAAAGCGATTCCGCTGGAACGCCCGATCGGAATGGGTTGAATTTCAGCCCGTATAGGCTCAATAACTTGTCAGCCATCAGAAAATCTCCTCGTCTTTCACGACGACCACGACAGTCGGTTCCCTGTCACCGTGCATGAGCGGCAGGTAAGCCGGTGGGGTGCCTAAGGCTTGCTGTTGCTCAATGTGTTTTTGCAGCAGTGGCGCAACGCCGACGGCACGGTGTGATTGACCGCTTGCCTCGACCTCGATGCTTTCGAGTGCGCGCCGACCCGATTCGGCGTTGCGCTGCTTGTCGAGCGGCAATAGGGTGGCAAGCGGTACGTGCGTATGTGGATCCACCAGTTCCACCGTCGTCAGATCCCAAGCGGCGTAACGTAGGGTTACGGTCTCGAGCGTTCGAAATCGAGATGGCACTTCGAATCGTTCGACCCTCAACACTTACCGTGCCGTCGCTTTTGCGTTGGCTGCGCGTGATTGTTCGACGAAATGCCCTGCGAATCACTTCGCTCTCCGGTGCTGGACGCGCCACGCTCTTGGTGTTCACTAGGCGGTGGACGGGCGAGCAGCCCAGTTCGCGATGGTGTCGGTGATTGTATTCCCCCTCGACCCAAGCCACGGTCGCATCGTTGAGGGACTTGAGCGTTAGCTCTTCGACGCCGTCTAGCATGGGCAATAGCCGTCCCTCGATCTGGACCCAGAAGCATTCCTGCTTCGCATTTTGCTCAGGGGTGTAGGGCAACGTCAGCGCGTGCACAATCCCAAGACGCGAAAGCCCTTGCTCGGTTTCATCGGCGAGCATAGCCGCGCCGTTATCCGTCATGAGCATGCGCGGCAAACCGCGTTTGAGTAACGCTTGAGATAGGCCGTGGACCAATGCCTGCGTGTCTTCTGTCAGATACCACTGCAAATGGCAGCAGAGCCGTGTGCAGTCGTCGAGGATCCCGAGCAATTGCACGCTATGCCAGCGACCCTCAGGGAGTACGACTTTTCTCGAGCCCTTGTGAAAGTCCAGATGCCAAAGCGCATGAGCATGTTTCACTTCGAAACTGCGTTGCTCACGGGGAGCGAATTCTGGGGCCTGCTCGCCTTTGCGAGACTTCTTGCGCTTGACTCGCAAAAGTCCACTTTTCTTCATCCAGCGACGCACCGACGCATAGGAAGGAAGTAGCCCGAGCTCCGGTTGCTTTTCGGCCAATGCGCGAAGATTGTCGTAGTGCAACTGATACGACCACCGAGGGTGATCGCGGTGCTGGGTGCGTAATGCGGCTCGAATGGACTCGATAATGCTCGGGTGCTGTCCCGCGAGCGCGTGCGTTTTGCGCTCGAGTGCCGACACCGGGTCATTGTCGTTACTTCGAGCGGCGTACAACCATCGCTCGATGGTCGATAGGCCAAAGGTCGTTGGCTTACCAGTAGTTGGGTGCAACCACGTCTTGTCGGCAAGTTCTCGTAATCGTGTCTTCAACTCCCCCGGCTCTGGTGGCGCCGCGAGCAACGGTCCGATGACCATCAGTCGCAATTGCGCCCAACGCAAACGGGTCGGTTGGTTTGATGACTTTTCCGGCGAATTCACGGCAAATCTCTCCCTGTGGCTTCGGTCTCAAAACCGAACCACTGCTATGGGTTGATGTCCGTGACCCTAGAAAATCGCGCCAATTCCGTAAATACGACAAACTCTGCGCATGATTAGCCAGCCCTCGGCATGCGTGGCGTAAACAACGGCGTCGTCGTGATCGGTGATAGCCAACGAAGAGTCGAAAGCCACGCATTGTCCGACTCGACGCAACCAAACACCTCGACCAATGACAACGGCAACTGCTCGAGTGCCAGTACCGCAGGCAGTCGCCCGCGTGCCGCTTGCCACTCCCCTCGACACGCTAGATCGCATTGTAAGAAACGAATCCAGCGCGCTACCGTAGCCCACGCCGCTCCGACCAGTCTGGCCCCTGGCGCGATGCCGCACGCAAGCGTCATGGCCACGGCAACCAGTGATGCAATGAACGCGTACGAACTGCGACCGAAGAATCGTACCGTCGGCGGCAGTACCCGGCGCCGACACCAGCCACAGCACAACCCGATCCTCGACGCGAACGACCGACAGTCGTTCGACCGCTAGCCCTCGAACCTTGCGCGGAAAGTCGGCCCGATACAGCGGGCCCTCGCAATCGCGTCGCGGACACCCGCGACCTTGAATTTGCTCGGCCAGCTCCACGTCTGTGCGGAGCAACCACTCATGAAACTCGACATTCTCAAGCAATCCATGCACTCTGACTCTCCTCCGGGGTTCGCAAATCGGAGAGGGCTCCTTCGAAAAGGCTTCGGCCAAGTTTTCGGAGGGGTCCTTTTGTCTTTCCTCGTTTTTCTCGACCAGAACGACGACAAAAAACATCGCGTCATGCGGCTACGCTGAATATGTCCGTGCCTTCTGTGTTTGCTTGTAGCGGTCTCCTGCCGGACCAACAGCGGTCCAATGAAGCGAATCCGTTGTGGTTTGCTCTGAAAGGGGTCTGACTCCAATGAACTTGTCCTCGGCGCGTAAGTCGGTCTCCTTCGTCAATGAGCATGACGGGGAACTTCGGTTAGACGTCAACGACCCCTCTTACTATTACTTTGAGGCAAAGCTCTTTCTCGAACGTCACGAGCTTCGCCTTGATGTGTCGGGAGAGATGAACCTCGGGACCGCTCTAATTCCAGGTGAGTTGGATCTTCTCGTAGCCTTCGCGGGACCAATTCTAGAACAACTCTTCGATGAACTTGACGGTGTGCGGCCATGAAACGCAAGCGTCGTCCACTGGTTGCCCTTGAAGACATCGCTCGGGTCGTTATCTACACCAGGGTTAGCTCACCCGAACAGGTATCAAAGGGACATTCTCTTGATGCCCAAGCCAGAAACCTTTCGAAGCATGGGGCTGACAACGGTTGGGACATAGCCGAGAGCTTCGTTGAGCCCGGGATTAGTGCACGAGATGAAGGACGAAAGGTCTTTAGAAAGATGATCGAGTTCGTCCTCAATCCCAAGAATCGCGTGGATGCTATTCTCGTGTACGCTTCATCTCGCTTCTATCGAAATTCCCTCAAGGCAAGGATAGAGAAGGAACGTCTAGCTGCTCACGGGGTTCGAGTCCTCTCTCTCACCAACAAGACGGAAGACTCTCCGAGCGGTCGGTTGGCGGAGAGGGTGTATGAAGCCTTCGATGAGTACGAGTCGGATGTCAACGGGGTTCGAACTCGTAGCGGAATGCTCGAGAATGCACTGAAGGGGTTTCTCAACGGAAGTCATGCTCCCTACGGGTTCAGGGCGGCTCCGGTCAACGATGGGGCGAATGTCCGACGGAAGCCGGAAGTAGTACCCGAAGAGGCTGTGGTCGTACGGGAGGTGTTTCGACTCTACAGTGAACTGACCGGGTCGAAGGAAGTAGCAAGGGAACTTACCCGGCGGGGCATAAGGTACAGAAAGGGCTCTTGGGACAAAGACAAGGTGCTCGCTGTACTTGGGAATCCGGCTGCTATCGGACGAATCGAGTGGGGCAAGGTAGATACTCAGACTGGTGAGGTACGTCCAGAATCCGAGCGAACCTGCATACCTTGTGAGCCAATCATCGAACAGAGTACATGGGATCTTGTCCAGCAGTTGAGAGCCAAGCGAGCCCCTCATGAGACCCCCGGCCAAACCACAGCAAGTCCGATGTTGCTTGCTGGAGTAGTGAAGTGTGGCCGATGCGGGTCCTCGTACACATTGGAGACGGCCCAGAAGACTCTGTCCGATGGCGTGAAGGTGACCCACCGATACTACAATTGCAGGGCTTTCATCCGTTCGGGTCCCGAAACATGCCTGGGAATGCGCATTCCAGAGTACCGGTTGGATGAGTCGGCAATCGATTTCCTGAACGGGGAGCTGTTTACTGCTGAGCGATGCCGGGAGATCCTACGAGCTGTTCTAAGTGAGACCGGCGGCCTTCGACAGAAGACAGGTGAGAAGCGTCGTGAACTAGAGACCATCAAGCGTGACGTGGAACGTCTTATTCAACGCTGGGAATCAGCATTCGAGAACGATGCCGAGCTTCAAGGACAAGGTGGTCCTGATAGGTACAAAGAGTTGCTCACCAAGAAGCGGGAGTTGGACCGGGATATCGTTCAACTTCGAGAGCTGCAACAACCTCCCCTGGACTTGTCACGCCCAGAGGTCATCGGACGGTTCCAGCAACTGTTGAGGGAAACTCTTCGAGGTCCGGATAGAACCGTGGCCAAACGCTACCTCCGACTTCTCGTAGGCAAGATCATTGTTCACCCGCTAGGTGACCGTGAAGCTGAGATCGAAG
>CAWFUX010000013.1:0-23192 GCA_963819085.1 uncultured delta proteobacterium | reverse complement strand
CCAGCGATCGAGGCCTCCAGTGCCTGCACCTGCTTATACTCCGCGCTGCTTTGGTCGCAGGTGGTTCCGCCGAAGTTGCTGTCGAAGAAGCTCTTCACGCTCTTGATGCCGTCGATGGCAACCCCAGCGTCCGACGAGAAATCCTTTACTGGCTTTATTTTGTCCTGCAATAGTTTTAGATGCTGGCCAAGCCTCGTGTAGTCCTTCGGATCATCTGTACTGAGCAATTGCGCCGCCCAACCTTGCTTACCCAGCCAATCGGAAGCGTCCTGGACGTCCTTGATGCCCTTCATGGCGCCGTCCACCCACGGAAGTACATCCGAGCCGAGTTTGATGAGCTCGTCGAAGAGGGTTGGTGTCGCCGGACACTTCTTCTGGAGAGTCTGCACAGCTGTCGCCCAATTGCCCTCGCAGCTCTTCAAGTCGTTGGAGGGGCACTGCCAGATCTTCGTGAGGTCGTTGCTAAAAGTCGTTTGAGCGGTCGTGACCTCAGTTTCGACTCCTGAAAGTGAGCTCAGCACACCGTTGAGCGACACAATATACGTGTCGGCGCTCGCCTTCAGACCATCAGCCGCCGACTGGATATTGTCCGCCTGCGACTTGGCGGCTGTGACCACCTGCTGAATCGTGCCCAAGTTGTTCCAGTTCTGCACGCGGTCGCGCAAGCTGCCGGCGATGGTCGCGACGTCCTGCCAATGATCCTTGACGCCATTCAAGCTGTAGGCCGGAGTCTGCGCTGCTGGATCAGGGTACCATCCAAGCGCCGTGTCGCCGTAGCTGAACCCTAGGGCGTTCGTTCGAACGGACAGGTCGTCCCCTAGCGCAGTCCGCAAGAAGATGATGCGGCGCGCTTCAGCGACGTCATTGGCGTCAAGAAGGTTATTGGTGACATTTGTAGTCGGTATATCATTGATGATCCTTGCGAGCTCATCGGCGATGGGACTGGGAAGACCTGACTTATAACCGTCGTATCTGGCGGCCAGCAGGACCTGCTTGAAGAGAAGCCCTTGGGAGAACATCTCCGCTGCAAGACTGGCTCGCGACGCAGGCCCTGGCCCAAACGCACTTGTGGATCGGGATACCGGCGCCGTGTACTTCGCGGCTTTCTGCACAGTAAAAGTCTTCTGCATCACCGTCGAGATGTCGTCGGGCTTTACGACCGAGAGCTTGTAGGCAGGCTCCGACTCCGGGCAGGAGGTCCAGCCCAGCCCGAGCCCAGATTGACAAAGCGTGAGAGTCTTGCCATTGGCCCGCTCGCAGTAGCATTGCGTGGGCACATCGGTGTACACGCTGCAGTCTGTAGTAGTATTGATGCCTATTTGGCCGCACGGTGAGGCAGTCTTGAACGAGCACTGGCAACCGCGGCCGTACAGGCGCGCGGGGGTGGGTGTGCCGGCGTAGGCTATGATGGGACAGGTGTCCAAGTTGGTCTTATCCGGGCAAGTACCCAAATGGGTCTGATTATCGAATGCGAACGGCGGGTATGAACTGTATGTGGTATAGGGATTGAAAAGACTGAAGTCTGTCGCAAATTTCAAGTTGGATGCCACGCGGAGCGCATCGTCGAGCGACTTGTAGACGGTCAAGTCCACCACGTCAGCTTTCGTCGGATCCCACGATCGGAAATTGCTCCACGTGTATTTGCCAGAGCTATCCTTCAAGAAGTTGCCGTTCAGCACGACCGGGGGATGGGGGTATGCGTCTACTGTCGGCGGTGCGTTGCTGTTCCCCACCACCATCGCGATCCCTGTCGGCGAGTCATACCTCGTCTGAGCGATACCGGTGATCTTGATGCGCGGAAACATCTCCCAAATATACACCGGGAAGTCTTTTACTAGCGTGGTAGAAAGCCTATTCCAGCTTCCACCAGGCTGGTACTTGCCCAGGTCGTCGCGAAGCATGCAGTATTCGTACTTGATGAATGAGTTTGCGGGCACCGCGATTCGCTTTCCAGGCTTGCTCACGATCACTCCAGTCACGTCATCGTGAGCGGGAGGGATCTCTGCAGACGTCGGTCCGAGCGGGATTCCGATGTCGTCGCAAAAGACTTGCGAAGGGGGCATTGGGTCAGGAACACTGGTGTCGTCCGCGAGAGCGATCTCGCGGATCGCCGCGCCGTCGATGCTGGTGACTGCGGTAAATCCAATAACACGGGGGGCGAAGATGGCCACCATCGCCGGAACCAGCGGATCCGTGAGCTGCTTCTTCCAATTGTTGATGTCAACAGGTTCGGCGTGGACGTCAACATGCAGCTGGACCGTAGGTTTCACAGAGGCGCTTCCGCCGGGAGCAAGCTTCGATGCACCAATTGCCTCTTCGGCGGTGACAACCACATTGACATCCATAACGGTCGGCTCAACGGCGCCGGAGCCATTCTTGAGCGGTTCGAATCGCACGCGAGGCGCAACTAAGACGACGTTCTGCGCTGGACGGACATCGTCAATGGAGGCTTTGCGGCGAAGCACGTTCGCATTCTCGCCGCTCTCGGTGGTCACGGCCTCGATGGTACAGTTACCTGCTCCTAGGTCCGCGGTCGTGCACAGTGTCTTGTGTGACAGTGCGTACGCGGCGCCAGTAGAGGAGTCTACGCCCACGATGACCTTCGTGGGCTGCGTATGCTTGTCAGCCGCAGTTTGAGTGCCGTCGTCGTAGACAAGCATGGTCGCCCTGGTAACCACTAGTTCCTTCGCAGCGCCGACGGCCGTCGCAACTGATGGGATATTCAGCGCAATCATTTGGTCAATAAGTTGCTTTACCTCGCCCGAAAGCCCTGTATTCGAGGTGTAGAAACTGACCGCCTTCGGCCAAGTATCGCAGCCTAGCCCGTCGAGGTACCCGACGCGGTCAACAAAGATCGTCGAAGTGATCGGGTTGGAACTGGTCGTTGGATCGGGGCCGTTCATCGGCTCGTTTGTAGCTGCTTTGAGGAGTCGAGTGTCGACGTCGCCGAAAACCCGATCGTCCTGGTGGATTGTGACGTCGAGACCATAGAAGGCCGCCACAAACGCTGCACCATTTCCGTTGACATCGATGGATGAGAACGGCGCAAGCAGAATGCCAGCGAAGTTAGATACTAGGATCCCCTGATTGGTCCAGGCCGCGATCAGTAGCTCAGGTCTTGCCGCAGGGTTGGTCGTGTCTGTGATGACGACGGAGCCGGTGAGATTCACGTAGCCGCGGACGAAGATGCGGACCGGACCCTTCGACTGATCTACGTTGAGAAAGCTGCCCGACTGCATGTCGAGTGACTCGAAGAAGTAGTCGCCGGCCGCAAGGCTCACCTTGCTGTTCTGCTTCAAGACGACCTGCCCATAGATACCGGGGAGCAGGGTGGCCGTTTGCGACGGTTCGAGCTTCTCGTCCTGCAAAGTCGCGGGCTGCGCCGGCCAAAGTATGCGAAACTTGATGTCTTTGCGCGTGATGACCTGGTTTCCCAGCACGGCTCCAGTTGACGCCGTTTGGGCAATCTGCGGCGTCCCGCTGGTTGTAACCGATCCGGTGGTCGCTCGATCGCGGATCATAACGGGCTGACTGGACACGATGGACGGGGAATACGCATCCGCCCCGATGTTTGTCCAGGCGGAGTTCGTCGTGCTCGTTTGCGCCACATTAACCACGTAAGGCGTAGAAACGAGTGACGTCACTTTCACGCGGTCGTTTAAGTCGAGGTTTCGCGATGCCGAAACCACTGCCTGATCGATGGGCACATTGTCTGCGGCGGGGATTGGCAACCAGCAAGCCGCTCCCATGCCACACGAGTAATTGGTAGAATCGCCCTGAATCGTAAGCATCGCAGGCCGCCCCTTGACAGGCGGCGTGTCATCCTGGGAAGTGGAATGCTGGCAAGCCGTTGTAACAGTTATTACACACCAACAGGCCAGCAGTAACACTAGTCGTGGACACAATCCGACTATGGTGTTCATCGTTTTGAAATCAAACACACAAATTTCCGCCCCAGACTTTCCATGTTTGTCCCGCTTGAACATCGGTTACCCCTTAAGTGCAGTTATGATCTGCGTTGTGCCGCTCGTATCACAGCAAAGATTTTGTACTCGTGAACCCTTGCGATTTTGTCATCGAAGGAATCATCGTCTTCTATCGCTATAATCGATTAGTGAACACAAGAGAAGCGAAAAGCAACAGCGAAGCTCGAGTTCTCGTTGTTGAAAGCCGATGTCGATAGACCAACTTTGTCGTTCGGTACGCTGCACGCATGTTGTCTAGGCGTTCGTTAGATGTCACCAGAATGTCACACTCACGCGCAGTGGCAGTGGCAGTGGCAGTGGCAGTGGCAGTGGCAGTGGCAGTGGCAGTGGCAGTGGCAGTGGCAGTGGCAGTGGCAGTGGCAGTGGCAGTGGCAGTGGCAGTGAAAGGGCAATGAATCTTCTTATACTGGTCGCGTCTAGCTTCACAAACAACTACAATGTTTCAACTGCGAATCTCCAGGGTGAGCGTTCGCAATCATGTTCGAGCCGCTTGGCGACGACCCGGCTGCTCCGTGCCGCACCGAAATGCAAAGAAAAGTGACGTTTGACGACAGTCGAATCCGGTCGGATACTCTATTGAGAGTATGAACTGTAGCAATCTTTGGCTTTTTGGCCTCACGTTTTGGGGACTCAGTTGTGGCGGGCGCAGTGATTTCGATGCGACCACGCAAAGTGGAGGCAAAGGCGGCACTGATGCGAACGGCGGTGCCTCTACGACTGGCGGCATCAAAGGGACTGGTAGTGCGACGATTGCGGGCGGTACCGAGGCTGGCGGCACGCAGACGATAGGCGGTGCACCCAACAGCGGCGGCACAACTGCAAGCGGCAACATCGTCTCAGCAATCGCCGCTGGACCGTTTCACACTTGTGCCATCGTGCAGAGTGGGGTTCGGTGTTGGGGCGACAACTACAACGGTCAGCTCGGCAACGGCACCACGACGGACAGCCTGTCTCCCGTTCAAGTTCAGGCCCTCACCTCCGGCGTCACCGCCATTGGCGCGGGACTCGATAATACTTGCGCAATTGTCAGCGGTGCGGCGCAATGCTGGGGCTACAACCACTCCGGTCAGCTCGGCAACGGCACTACGACAGACAGCCTGTCTCCCGTTCAAGTTCAGGATCTCATCTCCGGCGTCACTGCTATCGCTGTAGGAGCCGATTATACCTGCGCAATTGTCAACAGCGCCGCAGAATGCTGGGGCAACAACTATTACGGTCAACTCGGCAACGGCAACACGACGGACAGCTCCTCTCCTGTTCAAGTTCAGGGCCTAATCTCCGGCGTGGCCGCAGTCGCAGCTGGGTTGAATCACACCTGCGCAACCCTCAACGGGGCTGCACGATGCTGGGGTGACAATACACATGGTCAACTTGGCAACGGCACGACGACAGACAACTCGTCTCCAGTTCAAGTTCAGGGCCTCACTTCCGGCGTGTCTCTAATTGCTGCAGGGGCTAATCACACCTGCGCAATCGTCAATGGTGCCGCCCAATGCTGGGGTGACAATACACATGGTCAACTTGGCAACGGCACGACGACAGACAGCCCGTCTCCAGTTCAAATTCAGGGCCTCACCTCCGGCGTGACCTCGATTGCCACTGGTGACTATCACACCTGCGCAATTGTCAGCGGTGCTGCAAAATGCTGGGGTGCTGACTATTACGGGCAGCTCGGCAATGGCAACACGACTGACAGCTCATCTCCTGCTCAAGTGCAGGGCCTCACCTTCGGCGTTACCGCCATCGCTACGACGGGATCTTGCACCTGCGCAATCGTCAATGGCACCGCACAATGCTGGGGCTACAACGGCTTCGGTCAGCTCGGGAACGGCACCACGACGGACAGCTCGACGCCGGTTGCAGTCATCGGCTTGTGAAGTATGCCTGTATGACCTCGACGTCTGCTACTAAGTCATCATCAGATGCGAACCGCGCTGGCCCTCTCAATTGCCGCTAGCGACCACCAGAAATTCTGGAGTGCTATGATGGCGATGCTGCTTGAATTTAGCTAATCAGAATGTTGGCAGAGGACAGGTTGGAACTCTAAACCCGATGCTCCTCCCGCACAATCTTCCTGGCCCCCGCATGCCAAGCCGTACTCCAATCCTTAGCAGGATAAATCTTCTCAAGTCGGTCCAACTGCCCAATCGCGCTTAACCGATGTAAATCAATTGCCAAGCACAAGGCCGATTCTCGTCCACCTCGCAGTGCTCCGGCGTGGACCCACCGCAAGGCCCGTTGAGCATTCTCTTAGCGCAGCGAGTAACCGGACAAATTCCTCCGAAATCCGCGAGCACACACTTCCCGCAACCCAGGCACTTCTCAGCCCAAACAGCCTGCTCCTCGAGAATCCCTAGAAACTGTGTGTCAAGCGCAGCGTAGACAGGCTTAGTTGGGAATCGCTCAGCGATAGCTTGAACGCCCGCGCCGCAACCAAACGATACAACCGCCTCATTCCTCTCAACGGCTTCAGCCAAGTCCTGAATGAACTCATTCTCGCACTGTCGCTCAATCGTGATCTGCTCAATCTCTACCGGATGTACCATTGAGCTTACGCGCCATTCTTACGGCGTAGCCGGCGATCCCGACTTCCCGCTCTCCTCCCGCGAGGCACACGGTGACGCACGTGCCGCAACCAACAAAAAGAACTTTTTGGTGGCGCGCGATGATGGAGATGAGTTCCGTAACGGTCTTGGGGGTTGCTACGATCACGGCGTTCCGCCTTTCTGTTGCTGTAGTTCGCTGGGGTCGGCCGCGGTGCGGCCTGGGTAGTCTTTGTTGAGGGGGCTTGGTCCGAGTCGGTGGACGGTTTCGACGATTTCGTTGACGCGTTGACGAAGGTGGGTGCCATCGGCGGCCGAGAGGTTGACCATGAGGAGGCGCTCGCCCTGAAGTCCGATTTCGTCGAGGGTCTTCTTGAGGAAGTTGGAGCGTTTCTTTGCCCTGAGGTTGCCTTCTAGGAAGTGGCAGCCGCCTTCTAGGCATCCGGCTATCAAAACGCCGTCTGCGCCTTTCTCGAAGGCGCCTAGGATGTGTTCTGGCTCGACTTTGCCGGTGCAGGGGACGTGGATGACGCGTATCTCGGCGGGGTATTGCATGCGCCTGGAGCCGGCTAGGTCGGCGGCTGCGTATGCGCAGTAGTTGCAGCAGAAGGCGATGATTTTCGCTTTGAAGGGGCCGGTGAGGGGAATCAGCCGCTCGGCGGTTTTCGTCGCGACCTTTTCGGGGGCTTTGTCGGCGGGGAAAGCGACGGCGGCTTTCTCTGCAGGTTTCTCGACAGGAGCAGCGGCCGCGGTTTCAACGACGGGATTCTTGACGGCGGGTACCTTCAAGCCTGCTAGCGGCGAGTTGACGTTGGGGAAGTAGGGTCGGCTTTGGCTCATTCTGCTGCTCCCTCGGTGACTAGGAGTTCGTCAAGCATGGCGGCTATCTGTCCGTCTTCTTGGTGTCTCAAGGTGATTGTGCGTGCCGGACACTCTGATACGCAGCTGCCGCAGCCCATGCATTTGGCGCCTTGGATTTCGGCTTTGTGCAGTTCGTTGATCTTGGGTGCTCCGTAGGGGCAGACTTTGACGCAGGTGGCGCAAGCTACGCAGTTTTCGGGGTTTACTTGGGCGATTTGGCCTGCGATTTCTAGGAAGGATTTCGAGAGTACTGCGGCTGCGCGGCCCGCGACTGCCTTGGCTTGAGTAATTGTCTCGTCCATGAATCGGGGCGAGTGGGAGAGGCCGCAGATGAATTCGCCTTCGTTTGCCAGGTCAACCGGGCGGAGTTTGGGGTGGGCTTCTAGGAAGAATCCGTCCGACGTGAGTGCCGTGCGGAGCATGCCGGAGATTGTGGGGTTGTCTGCGGCGGGTGCGATGCCCGTCGATAGGACTAGGAGATCGGGTTTGAAGGTGAGTTGTTGGTCGGTGCTGGAGTCCGTTACCGTGATTCGCAGGCCTTTGCCGTTTTCTAGTTTTGGTAGGTCGTCGGCGGGGTGGCGGATGAAGAGGATGCCGGCTTTTCTGGCTTCTTCGTAATAGATTTCGCGGAAGCCGTACGTCCGGATGTCTTTGAAGAGGATGATGACTTTGGAGTCGGGGTTGAGTTGTTTGATGGCCAGTGCATTCTTGATGGCCTGGCTGCAGCAGACGCGGCTGCAATAAGGGTGCTTTTCGTCGCGGCTGTCGACGCATTGGATCATCACTATGGTCGGGCTTTGGACTTTGTTTGCCTGCGCGGGGAGCCTATTTTCGGCGAGGTCTTTTTCGAGGTCGCGTTGGGTGAGCACGCGTTTGTTCTTGCCGTAGAGATATTGCTCGGTGGTTCTCTCTTGGCCGCCAGCGGCTAGGATGATAACGCCGTGTTTGATGGTCTTCTCTTGGCCGCGGGCCATGACGCGCGCGGTGAAGTTGCCGACGTGGCCTGTGATGCCGACTAGCGTCGATTCGAGGTCAAGCGTGATCTTCGGGTGGTTTTGGACTCTGGCGACGAGCTCAGCCAGGTAACCCGCGACATCGGCGCCTTCGAGTGTCGTGTGCAGGAACTGCAGTTGGCCGCCGAGCTTCGATTGTTTTTCGATCAGGTTGACCGGGTAGCCTTGGTCGGCAATTGCGAGCGCTGCGGTCATGCCGGCTAGGCCTCCGCCGAGTACTAGTGCGGATTGGGTAACCGGGAGCCTGCCCGTTGCCAGTGGTTTGAGGTTGCGCGCGCGCGCGACGGCCATCCGCATCAGGTCGACTGCTTTGTCTGTTGCGGCACTGGGGTCGTCGCGGTGGACCCAGGAGCATTGATCGCGGATGTTGGTCATCGCGAAGAGGTACTGATTGAGGCCGGATTCGCGCAGTGTCTCTTGAAAGAGGATTTCGTGCGTGCGCGGCGAGCAAGACGCGACAACCAGGCGATTGAGGCGCTTCTGTTTGACGATGTCCTGGATGTGCTGCAGGCTCGTGTCGGAACACGTGTACATGTTGGTTTCGGCGTGCACGGCGCCGAGCATTTTCCCGGCGCTTTCGGCAACGCGCTTGACGTCCACGACACCGGCGATGTTATGCCCGCAGTGGCAAACAAAGACGCCGACGCGTGGCGCTTCATCGGTGACGTCGCGTTCCCAGGGGTATTCGCGGCGTTCAATCATCGTGCCGCGAACGGGCGCGAGTTGTTCCATGGCGCAGGCCGCTGCACCTGACGCTTGAGCAACCGACTCCGGAATGTCTTTCGGTTCTTGGAATGCGCCCGCGACGAAGACGCCGGGCTTGGAGGCGGCCATCGGTGCGAGCCTGTCGGTCTCGCAGAACCCGAATTGGTTGAGCTCGAGTCCCAAACGAGTCGCGGTTTCCTTGACCCATTGGCTTGGGCGCATGCCGACGGAGAGCACGACGAGATCGAACTCTTCGCGGCTTTCCGTGCCGTCAGAACCAAAAGTACGGACACGCAGGTTTTTCGAATCCGGCATTTCGACGACGCGCGACGGCATGCTTCGGATGTATTTCACGCCGTTTTCGCGTTCGGCGCGCAGCACGTAGTTGTCGAATTCCTTGCCGAAGGCGCGCACATCCATGCAAAAGATCGAGATGTCGAGGCCCGCGGCGTGTTCCATCGCGACCATGGCTTCTTTGGTGGCGGACATGCAGCAGATCGACGAGCAGTAGCCGTTGCCGTGCGAGGAGTCACGCGAGCCGACGCATTGGATGAAGGCGATTTTCTTGACGGGTTTGCCGTCGGCGGGCCTGACGAGTTTGCCTTCAGTGGGGCCCGAGGCGCTCAGCATGCGCTCGAATTGCACGCTCGAGAGCACGTTCGGGTAGCGGCCGTGTCCGAATTCGCCGCGCGCCGCAGCTTGGAATTCCTCGTAACCGGGGCTCAAGATCAGCGAGCCTACCGCGATGGTTTCCGTCGTCGCGACCATGTCGTGCGAGATGGCGCCCGGCGCGCAGACTTTGACACAGGCGCCGCATTCGCTGCACAGGCCGCATGCGAGGCAGCGCGACGCTTCCGCGATGGCCTCTTCTTCGGTGTAGCCCATTTCGACTTCGCCAAACGTGCTTCGGCGTGCATCGTCGCCGAGGTGACGCATGGCAACGCGCGGCGTCGGCTTTACATTGATGCGCGGATTCGGAGCAAGGTCTGTGATTTTGGTTTTTGTCGGCACTTGTTGGCCGCGCAGCGTGGCATCAATTGCCTGGGCCGCTTTGTGACCCTGGGCCATGGCATCAACGAGCGTTGCCGGCCCGAGCACGACATCGCCACCGGCGAACACACCGGGGATATCCGTGCGCAGCCATTCGTCAGCGACAATCTTGCCGTCAACGAGCGGCACGCCTTCGAGATCCGCGGCTTGCCCAATTGCGAGAATCACACTGTCCGCCTCGAGCACGAAGTTCGAGTCTTGGACGGGCTCGGGCTTGCGACGACCCGAAGCATCGGGCTTACCGAGCTTCATGCGCTGGCATTCGAGGCCGGTCACCTTCTTCTTCGCGCTGACGGCCTTGACGGGATTTGTCAAGAACTCGAATTTTATTCCTTCTTCTTCTGCCTGTTCGATCTCTTCCGGGAGTGCCGGCATCTCGGCGCGTCCGCGGCGATACACGACCGTGACGTCTTCGGCACCGAGTCGCAGGGCTGCGCGCGCGGCATCCATCGCGACGTTTCCGCCGCCGACGACGAGCACCCGTTTGCCGACATTGACCTTCTCACCGAGGTTCGACTTGCAAAGGAAGTCGAGGCCGTACATGACGCCCTGGGCTTCGCTGTGGTCCTTCGACCACTCCTCGGCGTCGCCTTCGAGTTTCATCTTCAGGCTCTTGTGCGCGCCGGTTGAGACGAAGATTGCCTTGTAGCCGTCCTTTTTGAGGCTATCGATGCTGATGTCGCGGCCAAGCTTCTTGTTGAGCTTGACTTCGACGCGATCACTCTCGGTGAGCTGCTCGATTTCGCGATCGAGGACATCTCGCGGCAAGCGATACGCGGGCACGCCGAGCCGGAGCATGCCGCCGAGAAATGGCCGAGCTTCGAAGAGCGTCACCGTGTAGCCGAGTGCTATAAGGTCATGCGCAGCCGTAAGACCGGCGGGGCCGCCGCCGATGATCGCGATTTTCTCTTCGCGCAGTTTCACTTGTTTCGGCTCGGGCGGCTTGTACCCGTCGCGGTGCTCGTGCACGTAATCCGCGGCGAATCGCTTGATGTCGCGCACGGCCACCGCCTCGTCGATGTCTTTGCGATTGCATTGACCCTGGCAAGGGTGGTTGCAGATGCGGCCACACACGGCCGGCAGCGGGCATTGCTCGCGAATGACGTCGTAGGCTTCGTAGAATTTCCCTGCCGCAACGAGCGCGAGATATCCCTGAGCATTCACGCCCGCGGGGCAAGCCACTTTACACGGCGCTGCGCCGTCGGCCTTCGAGATGCCGAATAGATTCGGGATTGCCTGCGCATAAGGGCGGAAAATCGCCTTGCGATTGCCAAGGCCGCGATCGAATTCACTCGGCAGCGACACGGGGCAAGCAATCGAGCATTCACCGCACGCGTTGCACTTGTCGGCATCGACGAAGCGCGGGCGGTGCTTGACGGTGACTTTGAAGTCGCCGGGCTCGCCGCTGATGGACTCGATGTCCGTCAACGTGAGGATCTTTATGTTTTTGTTTCTCGCGCACTCGACGAGTTTCGGCGAGAGGATGCACATCGAGCAGTCGCCGGTTGGGAAGGTCTTGTCGAGTTGCGCCATGCGCCCGCCAATGGCGTACGTCGGCTCGACCAGATAAACCTTGAATCCGGAACTCGCGAGATCGAGGGCCGCCTGAATGCCGGTAATCCCAGCGCCCGCAACCATAACAGCGCCGATGCCATCGGGTCCGCAGGCCTTCGTGCCGTTGCCGGGTTTGGGTGCAGTTCACTTGGCGTCGAACTCGCCGCTGATTGATATGGTCCGTGCCATTCTTAAAGCCCAATTCCTCTCGAGTCCAACAATTCCTTCGGACTTACGATCATACTTTTGAGTCCTAACGACTTGCGTTCGACACCCAAAGCCAACCCGAGGAGCTGAGTGAAGTAAAAGACAGGCAGATCAAATTGCTCACCAGCGGCTTCCTCGATGGCGCCTTGCCTGAGGTCGAGGTTGAGCTGGCAAAGGGGGCATGCCGTCGCGATCGCGTCGGCGCCGGCGGCCTTGGCCATCCCGAGGATTTCGCGCGAAAGCTGCTTGACGATTCCGACATCGGTGATGCCGTAGCCCGCGCCGCAACACTCGGTTTTGTGAGGCCAATCGATGACTTCGGCTCCAGCGGCTCTGAGGACCCGGTCCATCAACATTGGGTTCTCGGGGTCATCGAACTTGGTCACGCCCGGCGGCCGCGAAAGCAGGCAGCCGTAGTAGCTGACCACTTTGAGACCCTTGAGCGGCCTAGTGACGGCTTCGGCAATCTTGCCGACGCCGAAGTCATTGACGAGGATCTCCAGGAAATGTGCGACGGGCGTCTGGCCGTCGTAATCCTGACCGACGACGTCGGCGACGCGCTTTCGGAGGAGTTGATCCGTCGAGATTTCGTGATTGGCGGTCTTCAGGCGGCTGTAACAAGCCGCACAGCAGACTGCGACGGTCTCACCTTTGGCCGCAAGCAGGTTCTTCGCAGGTAGCGCGAGGGACAAGAGTGGATCACTCTGATGCGCAGGCGTCGAGCCGCAGCAGATCCAGTCTTCGATTTCGGGCATCTTGATGCCGAGCTTGCGAGCGACGGCTTTGGTGGATTTGAGGAAATCCCAAGCCGTGCCTTCGAGCGAGCATCCGGGGAAAAATGCGTAACTCATGTTTGTTCCCTTGCTTTGCGGGCGCGGGCAAAGATTCGTTTGCGCTCAGCTCTTCCCGGAACGTTCTTTGGCAAGAGCTTGAGTTTTCGTTTGATGAGCATTGTCGGCGCCTTATCGACGTCTTCGAGCAGGCGCATCGTGCGGAATTTGTACGCCGCCATTAGCCCGAGCTCGTAGACGCGGCCGCGGCGGCGAATCGACCGGAGGAAGATGTCGTTGAAGACGGGCACTGTGGTTTTTGAGAATGTCGCCTCCGCTTCACGGCTCATCATGCGTAGCGAGTCGTTCATGGCGGCGACGCTGACGCCCTGCGGGCAGCGCGTAGCGCAGGTCTGGCACGAGGTGCACTCCCAGATCATGCGACTCTGTAGGACTTGCTCGCGCTGGCCGAGTTGAACCATGCGCACCATCTCATGCGCTCGAAGGTCGGCACGCGCCGCAACCGGGCAACCCGATGTGCATTTCTTGCATTGGAGGCACGCCATCAAGTTGGCGTGGCTGCGTGCCTCGACTTCTTCAGCGAAGTCCATGATGCGCTTGCTTGAAATGCTGATACGCGGGCGAGCTTCGGAATTCGTTGTCACGCGACTTGCTTCCTTTCGGTTTTCGCAGCCAAAACCGCCAGCTTTACTGCACTCACCTTGCGATAGACAGCCGTCGGTTCGCAGAGCTTGCCGTTGACGGTGAGCAGCTCCTGAACCTTCACGCCAAACAGCCGCTCATTTTCCTGCAGATACGGCCGAATCAGCCGCCAATCTTGCTCACCCGGCTCAGAGTAGATGCCGCCGTTGAGCTGCTGATCGACGAGCTTTTTATGCGGGTCGCGAATGTAAATGCACCCTCCCGAGGCGAGCGAGAACAAGTTGCTGCCAGGGTAGGGTGCAGCCTGTTCGATCATGCGCCCGTTCGAGTCGAACTCGATGCCGTTCAGGATGACGAAGCCGCCACCATTGAGCGGATCGCCGGCCATGAACGACTCTGCCAAGAAGTCGAGGCAAGTGCCGTTGATGACGACGCGTGGACACCCGACGGCGTTGATCAGTGGGCGCCCGGCAGCATTGCCGAGCACGTAGACATCGCCACCTTTAGCGCCGTACATGAAGGTTTGGCCAACATCGCCATAAATGACGAGTCGGCCGCGTTTGGCAATTTGACCCACTTGGTCCTGCGCGTTGCCGTGCACGTAGATATGTTCGCCGTCCATCCCGCTGGCGAGGTAATCCCCGCTCGAACCATAGACATCGATGCGGACGCCCTCCGTATTCGGACCCAGGCCCACACCGGTGAACCGCTGCCCGCGCAGGCGATAGACGATAAAGTGCTTCCAACCCGCCTGATACGCCTCGCGCTCAGTGATCGCGTTACAGTCGTCACCCTCGGGCTGAAACTTCTCTGCATCGACGACGAGCGTGGTTTCGCCTGGCTGCGGCGGCGCCACTCGCTTGCGGCTATCCCAATCGATGCGCCGATACTTTCCCGTGCCGGCTTCCCCAAAAAGCGGACAAGCATCGAAGAGTTGCTGCAATGTATCCTCCACGACGCTAAGCACACTGGCCATACTCTTGTTGCCGGTGGGGTATCGGCGATCGAGAAGTAGTGTCAGCGCTTCAATTGCCGTGGCCTTGGCGGCACCCTGGGCGGAGTCAACCAGCCCTGCGCAGAACTCGCGAAGACCATGCGCCGGCCAATTCGGGAGGTGCGAAACTACATGAGCAAAGATCGCCGACGCGTTACCTTGATGAAGCCATTCACCTGTCATCGGTTCAACGCCGAGCGGCGGCACGGTGTCGCCATGACTCTTGGCAACATCGCAGCGCACCTTGCCACCGTCGATCTTGACGGGGCGCCCAAACTTATCAGCACAGCTCAATCGCTTCTTGCCGTTCTCGTCGGCAAGCGAGAAAATGAACGCGCCCCCGTCGGTGTGGCTGCCGCCGCGCGCATTCCAATATTTGTCCGCGACGGGGCAAAAGCGCTTGTCTTCGCGAGCGAGGCTCCGGAGCGTGGCGTCGATGGCCTGCTTTTCCGAGCAAATCAGGCCTATTTGGACCTCGCCGGTGTCGGACATCGCAAACACCTGGGGCCTGAGCATTGCGGTGTCTGTGATACCGAGCAGCTGCATGATGCCGCGTTCTTTTTGGCTGCGTGCGATAATGAAAAACCAGGGTCCATCGGGCGAGGCGTGTATGTGCGTCGCTTGAATCGCGCGATAGATCTTTTGCTTCTCAAGCGGGAGCTGATCGAAGTCGAGTTCGGTCGTGGGTGCGAGCGCTTCGATGATGTATTCGAGCGGGTACTTGTAGACGCGGTCCCAAAGGTCGAAGAGTTGAACCGAGACCTCGGTATCCGTCAGGAATTGCTGACGGATGCTGCGTTGTTTCAGGTACTCAGAGACCGAGTGGTAGTTGGCAAAATCGCCGTTGTGAACGAGCGCCTCATTCATGCCGATGAACGGGTGAGCGCCACCGGGGTGCCAGACGCGGCCCTTGGTGGGGTAGCGCTGATGCGCGATCCAAATGTGCGCCTGGAATTCCTGGAGCTTATAGTATTCGACGTTCTGCTCGGCGAACGCGACCATCTTGAAAATGAGCATGTCGCGACCATGCGAAAGCACGAACGCGCGTTTCTCGCCGAGTGACGCGTAGAAGGTCTCGTTGAGCTTGTACGAGTTCTGCCAGACGAATTCGTCTTCGAGGTCGCGCGGGGACAGCGCGGAGAGGCTATGTTCGTCGCAAAATTGCCTCAGAACATCAGGCTTTACGCGGACTGCATAACGGTGGATGTCCGGCGGGCGCACTTCCAGGCCGGGAATATCGCGGTAATTGTCGATATGCGATTGGCGCGTCGAGACCGCGATGTCGAAGTTGGGTAAGATGAACTGTTGCTCGAGCTCGGCATGGCATTCGGCGTCGAGCAGCGCAATTTGCAGCAGGTAGTGCGAATCGAGTACCTCGCGTGAGACGCCAATTTGCTCCGGTACGAGACCCACGCAAGCAATCCCGCCGCCCTTGCCGTTGCCTCGATTTTGCATCTGTATCGAAGGCTCGTAGATGAATTTGCCGGCCACCGGCACACTGCACGCAAACCCGGTAACCCCGCAGCCACCTTCCTCGGCGGCCTTGGTTTGAGTGCCGCCGAAGTCGGAAAGCTCGAGCTTCTGCCGCGAGCTTAGGATGCTATCGATGGACGTGTCATCGTGAGTGTTCGTCATGATTGAACCTCTCTGCGGCTCGTCGCGGGCGGCTTGGACGTGCTCCTAACGGCTGATAGCTGATAGCTGATAGCTGATAGCTGTTCCGACATCTCAATCCTCGTCCGCTAGGTAGTAAAGAAGGTCACTTCGGCCACGTAGCGCAGCCACACTCTTGAGCCCGAGCTTGACCAGGATGTCGACGATCTCCTCATGCCAGGCACTCATTAGATTGATCAGCCGCTGAGTGGACCACTCGAGGCTCATCAACTTCATCAATTCCTTATCCGTGCTCGCGATACCGCGCGGGCAGCCGCGGCCGCTTTCGCAACACGCACAACGTACGCATCCGAGGGCCACCATCTCGGCGGTCCCGATAACGACGCCGTCCGCGCCAAGCGCAATCGCCTTCATGACATCGTACGGCGTGCGAAGTCCGCCGCTGACGATGAGTGTCACCGAGTCACGAATGCCTTCGGCTGACAGGAACTTATGCACCTTGGCAATCGCGTATTCGATGGGCATCGCGATGTTCTTCTTGGCGATATCCGGCGCGGCGCCGGTTCCCCCGTAGCTGCCATCGAGATGAATAATGTGGGCGCCCGCGTAGTAGCTGCCAACGGCCACCATATCGACGTCGGTGGGCGTCGATACCTTCACGGAGACGAGCGCTTTCGGGTTGACTTGCTTGATCCAGTCGAGGTGCTTCTTATGGTCTTCGACCGAGTAAACGCTGTGAAAGGGAAAGGGTGAAAAGAGGGCGTTACCGGCTACGGCTTCGCGCATCCTGGCCACGTCGGGCGTATTCTTGTCCCCGAGCAAGTGGCCGCCGAGGCCGGGTTTTGCGCCCTGCGCGTACTTGAACTCGACGATCTTCACGCGCTGAATCGTGTCTTCGCGCACACCGAAAAGGCCCGTGGCGACCTGAGTAATGACGTGGTCGTCGTAGGGCTTGAGCCGGTCATGGTAGCCGCCTTCACCCGTGCAAGTGAAGGTATTCCAGGCCACGGCTGTGCGAGCCTTACCGAGGATCGTGTGAATGCTCACCGAGCCGAACGACATCCCGCCGCCGTAAATCGGCAAATCGATGTGTACACTTGGCCGTCCGTCATTGCGGCGATTGAGTTCTAGGCCCGTGTCGACTTCGCTCGCTTTGACGGGCTGCGGCTGCTCGGGGAAGATGAATCGCAATTTATCAAAGCCGCCGCCCGATTCGCCGTGGCGATACTCGAGGCCATTTTTGGGCGCATGCCCAGTCTCAGCCATGTGCCAGGTGGACAGGATCAAATCGGCGGTCCAGCGAGGATCTCCGATGGCGTCCATGGTCGAGTTGCGCTCGAGAGTAAGCGCCTCTTTGGGGCAATTGCTGACACAGTAATGCTCGGTCTTGGCGCATTCTGGACCGACGCAGAGGTAGTCTTTGGGGCGCAGGGTATACGCGTACCCGGCAGGCTTTACGTGAACGCCCTCGGGACACAGCTCCACGCATTTGCCGCAGCTTTCGCAATTGGCCGAGCGCGTTACCTTGTACTTACCAAGTGCGTTGCGGTAGCGGTCAGGAGTCCTTCGAACCTTGCGCTCGATGATGCCGTCGTCACCGAGGGCTTCCAATTCTTGCGACATACCCGCCAAATGGGAATCGCGGCCGTTGCCGCCCTCCTCTTTGGCTCCTGGCCGGTTCTTTACGGCCTGCCCAATTTCACGCGGATCTACGGACAAGGTCACCGAATGCCTCCCGTTCAATGTCTTCCCTAAAGATTGCGCGGCCAACCTCGCCCCGCAGGCGCCGCACCTCACGAATGCCCATGGCGCCGAGAACCTCAATCAACTGCGAATGCCAGGCGCACATCAGGTTGATGATGCGCTGCGCGGCGTAGTCCGGATCGAGCGCCTCCGGATTGACCGTACAATGGTCGGGATGGTCCGCCTTATCGATGGCTTTGCAGACGCGACATCCGAGCGCGACCATGGGCGCAACATCTAGTGCGACCAGATCCGAGCCGCAAATGATGGCCTTTGGCACATGCTCCGCCAAAGCGACGCCGCCGCGAATGATCAGCGTCAATTCATCGCGCAGCCCGAGTTTTACGAGCTCATTGTGAAGTTCGCGCATCGCGTCGCGAATGTGCCGCGGCCTTTCGACGCCGACTTCGCGACCCTGCCAATCCGCGCAAATGTGGAAGACCTTGATTTTGGCCGCCGAAAGCTCCATCACGCGCTCAAGCGTCGCGGGGCCGAGCGGGAGCCGAATGCCCATGACGACGCCGGGGTGAACCGCCTGAATACGTTCGACCAACTCGAGTGCGCCGGGACCATCGACGATCTCGACCATGCGCGCGGCCTTGATCGCCGGCTCGTTGAGTGACGACTCATTCGCCCCGATGAGTGGTACCGCGAAGCGCAAATCTTCGGGCTTGGTTGCCGCGAGATCGGCGCTTTCCAGCACGGCGAGCGTCTTGAGCTTCTTCGCAGCTTGGAGGCGCGCCTGAGCGACGCCTTCATTCATCGACCAGGCGGGGGTATCGAGCAGGATTGGAATCGGCAATTCGAGCAGCTCGAAAGGGTTCGAGAGGAGCTCGCCGGTTGGCGAAAACGCTAGGCGCATGGGTTTTGGCCCGATGTTGACACTGGTACTGATGTATTCACGGCCGTGGATGCCGTCGCGCGTTGGCCGCACGATTTCCGACATGTCCGTCCAGATCGAGTCGAAGCCCGGGCCGTGAAAACGGCCGCGATAACCGGCGCCCGAAACCGGAATGGTTCCCGTGTCCGCCTGCTTCCACGTGGTCTCGATGACGTCTGGCTTGAAGTAGGCATCGCCCAAGTTGAGAAACTCGGGATTGAGCGATATCGACAGGAGGCCTTTGGTGCAACCTTGTACGCACGAGAGGCACGCGCGACATTCGTTCAGAAGCTCGACGCCGGTATCCGGGCTTCTTATTATGCGCCGTCTCTTTCTTGTACGTGTCGTAAAGACATCGAGGTTTTACACAATTAGTGCATCGAGAGCAGTCTTCGCGACAATCGACGCTGCCATACTTGCCAATGCGGTGGAAATGGCTTGGCGTAGGGCTCGGCTTGATGTGGTATTTATCTGTCATGGTGTTTGTTCATGCCCAACAGGGGCCCGACCCTGCGAGCGGCTACTTGTTGAGAAAATCCACAGCTTAACACCTTAGAAATTAGTCGCACAGGCGCAGAGTTCCAAACCTGCCCGCTGTGACTTGTTACTTGGTTCCCAGCTAGTTGCATTTTAGTTCATGCACCTTTAGGCGAGATTCGCGGCGCTTATTATTTGCGTGGCGAGGGCAGGGGAGCCGCCAGTGAGTAGGTGGATGCCTCGCACTCCCGAGATGCCCTTGATGGCCGCGATGGTTTCAGCGCAGATGAGGAGACCGGCACTTTTGCCATTGGTGGGTTGCCTCAAGCGCTCGATCATGACGTCGTTGATGCCCTTGCCGGTTGGCTTCCTTCGGATCACCTCGGCTTGCTGGGGACTTTGGAGCAAAAGTACGCTGGCAATGATGGCGACCTTTTTGTCGAGCCCGCTCTCGCGCACGGCCCGCATCCAGACTTCAAAGCCCGAAACATCGAAGATTGGGTCGGTCCAGACCACGTCCGCGCCCGCCAGGACCTTCTTTTTTAGCTGAAGAACGCTCAGCTCAAGCGGCGACATGAAGGGATGCGCGGTCGCACCCACGAACAACTCCGGGATATTGTCCAATTGTCGGCCATTGATCCCGAGGCCGTGATCGGTCATTTTCCCAATCGCTTCTACGAGCTGCGCCGAATCGAGATCGTAGACGGAAGCCGCCTGCGGACTCGCTCCCATGCTCTGATGCAGCCCCGTCATGCAAAGGAAATTCTTTACTCCCAGTGCGCAGGCCCCGAGCACATCGGATTCGAGCGCAACGCGATTCTTGTCGCGTGTGCTGAGCGGCAAGACCGGCTCGATGTTCGCCGCGGCCAGTAGCGCGGCGCAGGCCAACGCGGAGCCGCGCGTTTCATGATGATTATCGGATATCACCACGGCATCGAGTGCAGGCGGCAACTGCGATGCAAGCTGCTTGACGGCTTGCGGATCGCTGCTTGCGGGCGGCAAACACTCGGAGGTGAGCACCGATTTCCCGGCGCTCAATGATTGGGCTAACTTAGTCTTCGCTCTGGTCATCTTCTTCAACCGGGTAGTCAATGGCGCTGGCAAAACGGGAATTGTGAAGGGGGCTAGGTTGGAGCTCGGCGATCTTGTCGGCCAATTCCTTGCGCAAAGCGCGAAGCTCCGGCTCGAGCTGGCTCAGTTGCGAGCTTTCCCGCAGTTCTTTCGCGGCTAAATCAGCCTCACCGGTGATGCCGAGGGCCATGTCTTCGCGTGCCGAGCCAGGGAGCTTGAAGTGCCACAGACGGTCTCGACCAATGCCAATCTGATCGAGCAAATCGCGTACGTAATCGACGCGCCGCGCGCAGCGCTTGCTGCCTTCGTGCGTATGACAATTGTCCTCCGCGCAGCCCACCATGCATACGACATCCGCGCCTACTTCGAAGGCTTTCAGGATGTGCTCGGGTTGCAGGCGTCCCGTGCAAGGGACTAGCAGTTCACGCACCGGTAAAGTCCAACAAAAATCCGGCGTACTAGGCGCTGGGCGATTCGTCGAACTTGGGACACGACCGGTTCGGCTACAATTGGCGCAAATGAATGCTGTGATCTTGGGTGCCGACTTTTCGTTGCGCTCCGCAGTTACGGGCTCATAATTCGAGGTTTGCATGGTCCTCACAACCGACTGGTTGAGATAAGCCCCGTTCACGTTCGGAAGTGGTACGGGCGCTGAACGACGTATGGCCTTTATTCCGAATCACTGACTCATTCAACTCGTTACGAGCTTGCTGTTGCTGTTTTCTTTTCGCGCAATTCTTCCAGTGCGATCTTCAAGGCGCGCAATTCTTGCGAACTAGGTTCGCGATGAACGTGAGCGTTTGTGCAATTGGGTTTTTTGAAACCCATTGCCTGCCATTTCCCCGTAATCACAATCGGAAACAATCGGAAACAATCTGACAAATCATCCGTAAAAACCTCAAATTCCGGAGAAGAAATCTGCCGTAATACTGCGACGCGCGGCGGCTTCAATAATTGGTCTCGAGCAGAATCCGTGCCCCGAGATCGGTGCTGTGATGATTGAATGCAAATAGTCGCAAGGCTCTCGTGCGATCCATTAAGTACTTTCCCGTAAACAGTCACGCGCAGACATTGAAAGTATCTTGTTGATCACGATGCGTACTTTGCCGCAAACTCCCTCGTTGGATGGATGGCTGGTTGAGACTGGCTTCACAGGCCAGCAGTCCGCATAAACTCCGCGCCGGATTCTGCTCGAACTATTCGTCGTGCTTCGCGGTGCAAAGGCCATTTAGATAACTTCGATTCACGCAAGCGTCGTTGGCGACGCCCAGCCACGGAAAGCTCGATCATGGCGACGATCAATCTCAACTTCGAAAATCTCTGCACTTGTTACCTGTTTCCTGAAGTCACGCGCCATCTGAAAGTCTTTGCCGAGAAGAACCCAACTGCACAGCTTTATCGACTGGACGTGAGCGACAATACGCAGTTATCGGCATCAACCGTCGTAAATGGCCTGAACCAGACCAGCGAACGGTTGAGTCAGGCGGATACTTGTGGCTATGACCGGCATTATCAGGGGGAGGAGTTTCTGCGCCAGGCTATTGCAAACTATTACGCCGAGCTACGTGAAATTGAGCCTCGACGAGATATTCGTGAGTGACGGGGCCAAGTCCGATATTGGCAACATTCAGACGATATTTGGGCCAAAAAACGTGGTCGCCGTTCAAGATCCAACCTATGCCGAGTACGTGGACACTAATGTCATGGCGGGTCGGGCCGAGGCACACAATTCGATCACTTGTCAGTACTGCAGGAATTGCCTACATGCCTTGTCATGAGGGCAATCAATTCTTTCCCGAGCCGCCGACACAGAAAGTCGATCTGATTTATTTGTGTTGTCCCAATAACCCAACTGGCGCAGCGGCTACGCATGAACAGTTGAAGCAGTTCGTGGACTACGCCTTGGATGCTGCAGGCCGTTATCATTTTCGATGCCAGCTACGCCGCTTTTATCACTGATCCAACGTTGCCCCGAAGTATCTACGAAATCGAGGATGCCGACCGCTGCGCCATAGAGATCAATAGCTTCTCGAGCTCCTGCGGGTTTGCGGATTTGCGCCTGGGTTGGACTATCGTTCCAAAGAACCTTGCAACGGAAGATGCCCCCGCCGGCAAGCTGAATGTCCTTTGGCATCGGCGGCAAAGTACTTTCTTCAATGGGCCTTCCATTATCGCCCAATATTGTGGCGCGGCGGCGCTGTCGCCAGATGGACGCAGCGAGTGTCAGGCAATCGTCGATCACACATTGGACAATGCTCGCATGATACGTGACGCGCTCAAGAGCCGGTCATTGGTCTGCTACGGTGGGGAACATGCCCCCTACATTTGGGCCAAGTCCCCCGGTGGAATGCGCTCGTTGGATTTCTTCGATAAGCTCTTGTCGGAGGCCCATGTGGTGACTTTGCCCGGGTCAAGTTATGGCCCACATGGCGAAGGTTTCGTCCGCCTGTCTGCCTTTTCCGGCGTGAATGTATCGAGCGGTCACGCGCCGCCGCATCCCCAAGGCGGCGGCCGTGCTCGGGTGTGATATCGCGGCCACGGCGGAGAAACCAGATGGTTCGCCGGCAGCTCAACGAATGACGTTGATGGCCCTGGACGGAAGGGGGCGCCATGACGGTGAAGACCGAGGATGCCGCGCGAGGAGGAAGGCCTGCCGCCCGGACCTCCCGTGGAGGTTCGGGGACCGGGGGAGAACAGCTGAGTCGTGCGGACCGAGCGGCCCGGGGGAAGGATGCCAGGGCCGTAGCCCCGCTGGAGTCGCACGCGGAGTTCACGCCGGACGCGTCGCGGGATCCGGTCGGCCTGCTGCTGGAGCAGGCCAAGAGCCGGGTGCCGGAGCTGGTGCCGGTCCGGACGGCGGATGTTGGTGTCCCCGTTCACCTACTTCCGGGGCGCGGCGCTGCCGATGGCCGCTGACCTGGCCACCACGCCCGCGTCAGGGCTGCGGGCGCAGCTGTGCGGGGACGCGCACCTGTCCAATTTCGGGGCATTCGCCTCGCCGGAGCGGCGGCTGGTCTTCGATGTCAACGACTTCGACGAGACACTTCCGGGCCCGTTGAGT
>CAWFUX010000012.1:0-16264 GCA_963819085.1 uncultured delta proteobacterium | reverse complement strand
CGTGGCGCGACTACCGGGTGCCAGCACGCCCGCTGTAATCGATGCAGCAACTGCCGCCGTGCGAGTCCTTTCGGCAAGCTTTCCAAGCGGTGTGACCGTGCAACCCGTCTATGACCAGGGGCTTCTCGTTCGAGAGTCGATGGCAAGTGTGCGAGACGCCATCCTGCTTGGAATTGTCCTGTGTGCGCTGGTGATCGGGCTATTTCTGCGTGATGTTCGGGCGGGCCTATTAGCGGGAGTCGCGGTGCCGCTCACGCTGGCGATAACCTTTGTCCCGATGTACGTAGGTCGTCAAACACTCAATTTGATGTCGCTCGGTGGAATGGCAGTCGCGATTGGGCTCGTCGTCGATGACGCCATCGTAATCGTAGAAGCAATTGCACGCCGACGTGATGCGGGTGAAAGCCCTAGCGTGGCATCGATAATCGGAACTGCTGATCTATCGAAGGCTGTCATAGGCACCACGCTTACCACCGTTGTCGTACTGATCCCACTTGCATTTCTCGAGGGTGTCGTTGGTGACTTCTTTCGTGCCCTGGCGTTCGCCTTGACAGCTGCCGTGCTAATTTCCTTGGGTGTAGCTCTAGTACTCGTCCCGCTAGCATCGAGCTTTAGCCTATCGAGTAAGAAGCAAGTAAAGACCTCTGCCCTGTTTCGATTCTATGAACCGATTCTGCACCGAATTCTCGCCCATCCGGGTCTCGCTTCGCTCGGATTTTTGACTCTTATTGTGGCGGGAATCGTGCTTACGCCTCAGCTAAAGAGGGGCTTTTTGCCGAGCGTCGATGAGAGTGCTTTCGTGCTCGACTATTTCTTGCCGGCTGGCACCTCATTGGCCACGACTGACAAGTTCGCGGAGTCACTCGAAAAGGAACTGGCTGCAACCCCCGAGGTACGTACATTTACGCGACGCACCGGCGCCGAGCTAGGGCCAGCGGCCGCGACCCAGCTCAATCGCGGCGACATCATGGTGCGGCTAGCTTTGCCGAGCGAGCGCAAGCGGTCTGCCGAGGACATCATCGCTGATCTGCGGTCGCGAACCGAGGCTCGCTATCCCGAGGTCCGCGTCGAGTTCGTGCAGGTGCTTCAAGACGTGCTCAACGACCTGGCCGGCAGCCCACGACCCATTGAGATTAAACTCCTGGGTCAAGATTACACGGAGCTCAATCACTTAGGCGCGGATCTCGCAAAACGCATCAGCAACATACCCGGACTCGTAGACGTCTATAGTGGCCAAGAACTCCCCGTGCCGGAGCTACACTTCGGCGTGCAAAGGGACGCAATTGCGCGGCTCGGTAGTTCGCCGGACGAGCTGACACGGGCACTGGACGCGGCATTGCGAGGTACACGCGTCGGCGGCATTCGAAGGTTCGACCGATTGATTGGGATCCGAACACGCTACCCGGATACCGTTCGATTCGATCCGGCGCACGTGCTCGATTTGCCGTTCATCGCACATGATTCGACGACCAGCTTTCGCGCTGTGGCTGACATCAATCGATCGATGTCTTCTTCCCAATTGTTGCACGAGGCCCTGCAGCCGCTAGTGGCGGTGACCGGCGATCATGAGTACCGCGACCTGGGCGCTGTGGCAGACGACGTGGAGCGAGAAGTCCGTCAGCTACGGCTACCTGCCGGATATCGCGCTGTGCTCGGTGGACAAATATCAGGCCAGCGCGACACGTTACGTCAACTGACCTACGTTGGTGGGATGGGGCTATTGCTCGTTCTATCCGTCCTTGCCGCGCAGTTCCGACGTCTACGGTTTGCGCTACTCGTAATCGCGATGGTGCCGGTAGCCATCGTTGGAGCAATTCTATCGCTGGTCGCAACCGGCGCCGCTCTTAATGCGGCATCGCTAATGGGCTGCGTCTTGCTCGTGGGGCTTGTCGTAAAAAACGGGGTGTTGCTGCTCGAAGAAGCGGAGAACCAACTGGCGCTGGGCGCAGCAGTGGTTGATGCCGTCACTCGCGCCAGCGAGCGCCGGCTTCGCCCCGTCGTTATGACCACTGTCGCAACACTTGCAGGTCTGTTCCCGCTCGCGCTCGGCATTGGCGCCGGTAGTGAAATGCAGCGACCATTAGCGATTGCCGTCATTGGCGGTCTGTTGACGTCCACAGCTGCAACACTGGGATTCGTGCCGCCATTTGCCGTCTGGCTTCTGCGGGGGACGCCTTCGCTCAAACTGAAGAATCCCTAAGTGCGAGCCCCCTCGCAAACATCGCGGTTTCTCGGGGACAATTCCCTGACTGCCCGAAACTCCAAGTGCAGGATATTGGGGCACTTATCCGTGCGTGTGTCCGCATTACTGGTTCGTGACAATCGCAGGTGTCTGTAGTCTCGCCCCCAACTCAAAACCGACTAATCAGCAAACAACGAATCAATGTAAATAGCGATGGGCGTGAGCCCTGATGGTGATATGTTTGAGGCAGAGGGGGCGCAATCTGGCGTCCGAGGAAGGGAGCGAACAATGAGCGCAGCGCAACTTTGGTGGGCAGTGGCAGGGATGACGCCGTCGGGAACCGGGAGTTACTCGTATTGGTCGAACTTCCGCATTGTGGTGGACAACATAGCCTACAGCAAAACCGTAGGTATCTGGGGGCGTTCGGCGAGTTCGGGGGTCTGGAGCTTTTACCCCGCGAGTTATCTGCATTCAACCGGGGCGACCAAGGAGGTCTGGAGCGCGAGCATTAGTGATACGATCGATCGGTTCGTGGTCAAATACGATGTTGCCGGGACCACTTACTGGGACAACAATAATGGGCACGATTACTTTCTCAACACCGCGGCCGCTGAAAGCACGGACGGAATCGGCACGGCCGTAATTGGACAAGCGATCGTATCGCATGATGACCCTTCATTGAGAAACGGTCAGTTTGCGCTAGGCATCTCAGTACAGAACCTCTATTACGCCAAACACGTGGGAGTGCGGTATACGACCGATAACTGGGCGACATTCCACGACGCGTTGGCCACGTACCAACAAGGTTACGCTCCCGACGGGCTGCCGTATCAACCACAAGTCGAATCCTTTTACGTGAACGTGCCGCTCACGGCAAGTGAGGTAAAATACGCAGTTTTCTTCGACGGCCAATGGGATAATAATTTTGGCCAAAACTATGGGCCCACGTTGATGATGGCGGCCGCCGTTCAAGCCAAGCCTAGCAAGGGATCAAGCGTACCCGAACCATTGCTCGCCCTTCGAAGCTGGCCCGGGCAAGCACTTCAAAAAGAACTCAAACCGGCCAGCTATGAAAGGCCGTTGCGAGCCAACTAGCCACACGCCGGTATGCTAACTGGTCCGAAGGAAACCCGTTTGAGCCGAAGGCGCCAGGTAACACCCGACCAAACACGTTCTTGGTGGGGACATACGTGTTCGGATCCTGGTCCTCACCGTACCATCCGTAGCTTAGTGGGCGTCCGCTGCGGGGGACCGGGTGTCGCGGCAGTGCAAACCGATGCGTGGGTTAGGACCGGTCGAACCATACTGCACACGCGCTGCGCTCAAGCGAGACTAAGGATCTCGCGCTAGACGTTTCACCACGCTTGGGGCCGTCACGGGCTGCGGGGTACGGTGGGGGTTGTCGATTTCACAATCAGATGCGTGCGCTCTCCCTGCATGTTAGTGCCGGAAACCGTCATTGACAGCCGCGCGGTGTCAATATCCCAATTCCAAGCGAGTATTGCAACATTGGGATTGTCGGCCAGGACACTCTTAATTTCAAAGCCTGGCAGGGTCAACACGACATCTTGGCGTCCAAAAATTTCCACGTCAGCCTTGAGCTCGCCTGCGGAGTCTTCGGAAACGGAGTACACGTCAATTGTACTTTCTTGGAGGTCAACCCAGCTGCCCGGCTGGGGCTCCCCCTGTGAAAGATGCACCCGGAATATTCCGGGAGGCACCCGCCCCCGTGATTGATCGGGATTGCCCAACAACATCACCACATGGTCGTATTTGTCACGATACGTGGCAACAAACTGCAAGTCACTGTCCATCGTCGCCCGGACCGACGATCGCCCCCACAGCTTGACCTTGAGTGCTATCGGACCGAGAAGATCGCGAGCATAAGCTTCATCTGGCATATCGCGAGTGTCAATGTATATATCGTTCGCATGGAGCTCGAGTCGCGCGTAGTTGCTATACAGAAGCTGTGACGCTGCAATGACAGAATTCTTTGGGACGACCCTGTTGACAGGCGCGTCAAGCGACGTAATCCAGTCAATCCACGGCTGCTCCAAATCATAGTAATTGGGCAGGTGAGTCATTATCCAGCTCTGGGTTGCAGGAGGTTGCCCCGGCAAAGAGCTTACGGCATCCCAGTTTGGGCTCGCTGAAGTGTCGCGGTCCATCACGAACACGCCATTGTCAAAGCGCGTGGGTCCGGGCAATTGCGCATACCGCACGCCAAATGGTGCAATGGCCGCGCCGGTCGTGGAGGAACTATTGGTTTCGTAGCCGTGGTCGGGGGGTACGAAACTCACTGGGAATGGGTTAACTTCTGGAACAAAGTATTGTTTGAGAAGTTCCGCGAAACAACGAAGGTGTACGGTGCCGTTGGCGACGCCCCAACCTTGACCGTCGCGCTGCCCGAATTCAGCGCGGGTCCGAGCACCGTGTTCCCAATGCTCGTGGCGGACACCGTGCAGACCCATCTCAAGCCATGCTGCGTTGTCTTGCATGAAGGACATCAGTGCAAAGTTGTCATCATTGACGTGGCTCGAATTGTCCCAGGCAAGGCCCTGCTCCGTCATATCCGACGGAGCCTGCGGCATGTTGTATTCGGCTCGACCGCAAATATTGCTGCGATCGAGTTCGCTCATGACCCACAGCGTCAGAATGCGGCTTTTTGCGGCCTGCGCGATGCGCGCCAGGCTTTGATAATCTTCGAGCTTCGGATCGCGCGCACCGAGCCTCCAAGGTCCACCGGAACCAGCAATTGATGACCCTGACTGCCAACCGCAGTCGTCTACCGATACGGTGAGCGGTCTCGGGATCGAGACCCAGGGCTCTTCAGAGTCGGTGCAGCCCCCTAAGCTTAGGAGGACAATGGCTAATGTTGCTGGCGATAGAGCGCGCTGCATGCGTCTGCCGAGGTCGGCCTGCACTATAGGCGATCTTCGGACTGTGAGGTAATGTTATTCAAAGTTGGTCTATCGCTCGATATTGGGAAATTCACGGCGAGGGCTAGATGACACAGAATCATCTGCAACGCATTGGCACGATGACTAGGCCGTCATAGTGAGGGGCTTTACGGCACAAGCCCGCATCGCCCACCGTTGCCGTCAAGCCGCTGGCCCAGGGTTGGCCCGCGAGGTCGTCTGCATCGAGAAGAAGCCTGTTTGCCAGAGCATCGGTCCGTCCCAAACACCAACCGCCAATACAGGTAACACCTGTGCAGCGTGATACAAGACGGCGAATGCAATGGCTTTGCCGGGATCGACTCCAAGCGCATGTAACGCAACCAGAGCACCAAGCTCCAACGTGCCGCCATTGGCGGGCGTAGGAATAGTAATGGCAAGATTAATCGCTAACAGTATAAACGCCGCCGTCGCGAATGAGCACTGCGCCCCGACGGCGCGTAGTGCTGCCATGACCATCAACATGTTGACTAGCCATGCGCACATGATCGCAAAAGCGGCCGGTATTAGAGTACTTGCGGTGCCCAGCGGCGAAAGGCGACAAATGATGCGGGTCCACCAAGAAACACCGCGCATAAAAAAGAACGCTGCCGTGCACAACAGCAATACCGACGCCAGCGTGCAGATCGACCAATACGCCCAGCGGGGCAGTCGCCCTATTAGCCAGGGCAGAGGAACCGCCAGGACCAACAGAGATGCTACGTCGCCGATCTTTTCACAGATATAGACACCTACGCAGGCAGAAACACTGAGTTTTTCGTGACGGACCAACAACCAAGCCCGCAGCGCCATCCCGGCACGGAACGGGGCAATTATGTTCCCAGTTATCGACGCTAGGGTGTAGCGAATTGAACGAAACAATGTGGGCTGCGCGGTAGGTCGCACGAAGTAATAAGGAGTCACGCTGCGAGCCGTCAGGTTCACGAACGTCAGAACAACGACGCAGCACATCCAACGTATATCCGCCGAAGCGAATGCGTCGCGAATCGCCAACCAGGGGACGTGGCGCAAAAATGCCAAGACACCGAGTGTGACCAGTGCAGAACTGACGAAGGGAAGGTATCGGCGACACAGCCCCCACTTGAAGCCCACGCTAAACATCACCAACGACCTGCTCTGTAGGCTCGAGATGGGCTTTGCCCTGTTTCGAAGCAGGCCGCCACAACGGGGGTGTCGGCGCTCGCCCGACCTGGCGAAGTGCCGGTTCACGTGCTCGCTGGCAATCTGCGATTGCTCGCAAATACTCCTCCCGAATTCTCGGGGTCACCAGCGACCACTCGAACCTTTTCACGTATTTCGCATTACTTTCTCCCATGGTGCGACGTTGCTCGGGTCGAGCGGTGAGCGCCGCAATCGCGTCGCTGAGCGCCTCCGTATTGCGTGGTGGCACCCACTGTGCGCCATCGGGATTCGCGATGCGCCGATAGCCTTCAATGTCCGAGCAGATAATTGGTCGAGCCGCTGACATTGCCTCAAGTAGCACCAAGCCAAACGACTCCTGGCCCGTCGAGGGAGCCACGAAAATGTCACACCTTCTATACTGGGCAGCCAGCTCCATCTCCGACAAAGGGCCGTGATGGACTACGTGAGGCGGAAACCGCCTAACAACATGGGCTGCGCGTTCACCAACGATATGCAACTGCACGTCGATACCTGCCTGGTACGAGCGCTCCACGGCAGCTAGCAAGTAGTCAAAGCCTTTTCGCTTGTCAGATGTGCGACCAACGAATAGCAGGCGAATCTGGCGGCGCGATAGACTGTGCGCACCCGGAGGGAAATTCTGGAGGCATATCCCATTCGGAATAATGTTCAAGGGCCCTTGCCAATCGATCCTAGCATGTCGCAATGCGGGTTCGGATACCGCAATCCCACGATGAATGTACGGAAGAATAGTGGGAGCGAAGATTCTGCGAGCGGCCAACAAGAGCGGCGATGAACGCTCCGAGAACGCGTGGAACGTTGCGATTTTGGGAACACCCGGGGACATCCAAGCTGCGTAGTAAGGCACCACGGGCGGCAATGGCTCGTGGATGTGTAAAACGTCAAATTGTTGCGCGCGAATGAATCGCCAAAGGGAAAATGGCGAGATGAAGACCCCCAATCGATTCCCCGACCCGTTCGACGAAAATATTAACCACTCCGCGGAATCCGCGCACTTGCGGCTCTTGCAGCGAATCGCTGGAGGGCCCAAACAAATTCACTCGGTCACCGCGTTCGCGTAGCGATTGCGCTAACTGACGAGCATGCTGCTTTACTCCGCCACCCGGTTCGCAAAGGTCGTAGGTGATGACCATTCCGACGTGAAGAGGCCGACTTTCATCCATTTGTATCCCCCGAACCGGTGCGCGGATCCGGCACCAGCAGTGTCGGCGTTGCCACTGAAACCTGTGTCGCGATCGGGCGTTTGCGATCGCACCTCCTCCAACCCAGGAACGCAGAAACGATAAATAGAGCGGACGTCAGACACGTGAGCTCACCGATCATGGCGCACAGGCCAAAACTGCGAATTCCCCGGTTTAGAGAGAAGAGCAAAGCACCATAGCCGACAATCGTCGTGTACGAGCAGAGCGCCACAACGGGCCCGGTTGCTTTTAGCGCTTCACGGCCACCGCCCAGTGAGGACGCCTGCCTCGCGCGGGCTGCAATGTTGACGGCATAGTCCACACCAATTCCAATGGTGATGGGAAGTGCAACGAAGTCCAGGAAATTTACCTTGATGCTAAGAACACAAACCACGCTCAGCATGGCAAAAATTCCTAGGGCGGCACTAGATAGGGCGACCACTCCGTAGCGTCCAGATCCAAGCAGCACGAGAACGATACACGCACAGGCGACGAGAGCAAGACACGACGCACGCGGCCCATCAGTACGCATCATTGTCAACATGTCCGAATACACGAATGCGGAACCGCCGAGCAGCACGTGCGGGCCGAAGTTCAAGGCGCGCATTTGCTTGGCGAAGCTTTGCAACGACCTTTAACCTCCAGGTGTCGACACCAAGCCCAGTATTGGCCAGAATCAGCCGTCCACGCGTGCCATCGCGCTCGGTAAAAGGGAATGCCACTTGCTCGGGAACGTCCGCATCAGTCAAGGCTCGTAGCGTTTCGGGTGGCCGCAAATCTCGGAGTCTCCGCCGCGCCTCCTCAGAGGCGTGCTGCCACTCGGGCGCATCGAGCTGCCTGCGGATATCCGCAAGTATGGCTAATTTGCTTGTTTGATCTTCCGGCAACAGATCATCCAGGCTACGAATCATGCTGAAGAGTCGCGAACGCACCGGCTTGCCTTGGTCCATAAGCCGCAGTCTCTTGACTACGTTCGAGGCCTGTGTCCTTTGCTCTATTCCGATAGCGAAGCCGCCAGACAGCCCGTTACCAAATGCCTTGTCGAACTTACCCATCCAGCGGGACGCTTCGCCGAGATCAGGGGTTGTTGCGCGAAGATTTCGCAAGTCGTCCTCGAGTGGGTCGTGAGTCACATAGTACACTGACACCGACGCGGTGACGACGACTGCGGACAAAAGTTGCGTGCGTCGCGTGCGTGTTGCTACGTGGGCCGGCATTCCGTTACGGGACAATCTCGGATGATGAAGCAATTTACGACACGATGGCACAGGAAATCCTGGCGGGTGGCGTGCTATACAAGCACACGGTGGACCATAAACCACCGGGGCTCGTATACACTTACGCAGCGATCGAAAGCCTCTCCGGCAACGGGCGGCACCGCCTAGCATTTGTACACTACTTTGGGCTTTTGGTGGCCATTGGAACTTGCTTTGGACTCTATTTCGTAAGTCGCCAAATCCTGGCGCCGCCGCTCGAAGTTGTCCCACCGTTGCTCTATGCAGTCACTTCGACGACGAAAGTCCCCTACGACGCACTAGCAATCAACGGCGAGCTCCTGATGAACTTGCCAATCATCCTTGGAGTAGGTTGCTCCTTGCTGGCGAACGACAAGCACACTTCGCGAGCGTTAGGGCTCGATGTTCTCTCCGGGTTGTGCATTGCAGTCGCATTTCTCTGCAAATTTCAGGCAGGTGTGTTGCTCTGCGCATTACCTTTCATCGCCCTGGACTCGGAGGGTTGGCGCTGGCGGTCGCGTGTTCTTGCGTGGTCGGTTGGTTTCTGCATACCGATAGCTGGCCTTGCACTCTACTTCTACCGTGCCGGCGCCTTACGCGACGCGGCCCACTGGGGCGTCGCATTCAACGCGCAGTACATTCGGAGCGGGGTGTCAGCGGCATGGGCCACACAAAGGCTTGCTCGCCAGTGTATAGGTGTGATTCTTCCAGGCCTGCTCCTTTACGCGTCCGCTGCCCTAACACTGGTGCGGCTCGTTCGGCGTGACAACCGCGTAGCCGATATCCGTCGCTATCGCGTCTTTCTCGTCGTTTGGTCATTACTATCGTTACTCGCCGTCGCAATTGGAGGTCGGTACTTCGGTCATTACTTCCTTCAACCGGAATTACCTCTGGCCATCGCTGCGGCTGGACCAGCTGCTCGGTTATTTTCGACGAAACGCTGGGTATTTGCGTCGCTGCTTGTCGTGCCTGCGCTTGTATTCTCCCTGGGTGCGGCTTTGCCGAGCACGCCTGGCCGTTGGCTAGACGATGACATGATTGACTATGAACGACTGGGTTCGGAGCTCGCAGCTCGCACAAATACGGGTGATTCCATTTGGATCTGGGGCAACGTTCCGCGGTTATACTACTCAGCGAATAGGAGGTCCGGGACACGCTTTACCTTTTGCAATTACCTCACTGGAAATCGCCAGGGACGCCCTCCGAGTATGACGTACGGGTCAACCCATCAGAACGAAGTGAACCACAAGCATGGTCTCAGGTCCTCAGTGATCTTAGGATCCGGCGGCCACGCCTTATCTTGGACACGGCTGCCGCCCACTGGAAGTCATACGAAAAGTTTCCAATCAAACGCTATCCGGAATTCTCCCGGTACCTCACCGAGCACTATCGGAGTAGCGGTGACATTGATGGAGCCGTCGTCTATGATCGGATCAGATGATGTCGCAAAGGCGCATGCTGGTGATATTGCTCCTGTGCATGTTGGGTTGTGCGCTCGTCTCTTGGCTAAGATGCTTTCAAGTCCGAACGTTTCGGGTCGATGATCTGAATTTACCGTGGTTGAAGGGTCTTTGGCCGCGAGCCATATTAGGTCTGCTCATGGGCGTCTCGGCGTGGTACTTCCTACAATTGCATCGATGCGCTAAGTCATTGTTGGCGATGTTAGTGGGCGCGCTGGCAATGCATTCCATCGCGGCTCTGTCGCTTCCGCTAACGTCGAATGACGTGTTCTCGAACTTGGCCTACGGGCATCTGTCCGCTCTCGGCTTCAACCCTTATGCCTCTACGCCCCGTGTATTGGACAACAGTGACGCGTTCGTCGAACTCATTGCAGCCCGCTGGCGCGACACACCCATTGTATATGGCCCCATAGTCACGGCGTTCTGCGGCGCCGTCGGCAGGGTTCATAATCTACTGGGCGCATTGTTCGTCTGGAAGGTCGCAATGCTGGCGTTCAGTCTGGTAACAATCGCCGTTGTTTATCGGATATGCCGCGACCATTTTGCACCCCAGGATGCGGCGAAACGGTTTGTACTCTTCGCCATGGCGCCTGTTGCTGCGTGGGAGCTCTCCGGGCAAGCACACAACGACGCGATACTCGTCCTGCTGATGGCATGCTTCCTGTGGGCCGCGCTAAAGGGCTACGAATGGCTCGCTGTCATGTTCACTTCGATTGCGGTCTACGCCAAGTTCGTCGCAGCCGCCATTCTGTGCTTGTACTTGGCAACCGTATTTCGTCGAAATCGCATCCGCGCTCTTGTGATGGCGGTGCTCGTCGCAGCGTTGGGTGTCGCGTTGATGTTGCCCTACTGGGAAGGTCCCGCGACACTCCGCGGACCACTCTTGACATTGGGCGGAGAGTCATCGCGCACCAGTCGCTCACTGTCCGATCTTGCTTCTTTTTGCACATCGCCATTCGGCGCTGGAGCGCAAAAAGAAATGTCTATCGAGTTCTTTGGCTCGGCGGCATCAGTTGCCTTGCCTTCTTGGGAGTTCGCGCCCTCTTGACGGCACGCAGTCTTCAGGATGTCAGTCGGCAGGGGTTACTAATTTTCGGTGCCTATTGCCTTGTCGCGACGCCGTGGTTTCAGCCATGGTACGTGACTTGGCTATTGCCGCTAGCACTCGTGGAGCAAGATTCGCGGTTGCGGCAAGTAGTGATGACCTATGCGGCGCTCACGCCAATTCAATACGTACTGCCACTGGACCCACTTACGACTATGTGCATCAACACAATTGTTTTGCGTAAGTACCTCAACTTGCGCCGTTCGCCGGTCGCATCGAGTAGCACGGCAAAGCCCTTTGCGATAAGGGAACCCGGATAAATCGACCGACTTTCCAGTTTTACGATTCCTCTTTCCAGAGTAACGGTCTTCGACGACTGAGCGAAGAGGCTGGGAAGGCGCCGGGGCAAATTCCTGCCTGACAACGCACGCTGGCTTCGACAACACACATTGCCTACGACCAGCGCTACTTCGCAGAAGTGCGCGTCGCGGAGCAAGTCAGTCTTGGGAATATCATCTGCGAAATTCGGGGATTGGTGCGAAGAAAAAGTATTGTAAGTTCTTGAGCTCACGACTCGCTTCTTTCCGCGATGATGCGTACAATGGCGGAAGTAGTCGCCCATGGGTCGAGGATGGCCTCGCCTTTTCAGTGGCACTTCAATACCGCGCGGGCGCAGTTTCGTGCGACAGACTCGCTCGTCGATAGATCGCACATTGATGCATGGCGCGGTGCATTGGGCGGTCAGTTTCTAAGGGCAATTGGTGAGGAATTGTGAGCCTTTTTTGGCCCCCGTTTCGTCCTGAAGGCAGGGTAGGTGCGCCTCGGAACTGACTCCTTCGCCGCCAGAAAGTCCCCACCTGGTTTGATGAATCGAAATTTGGAGGCTTCATGAATTGCTCGGCAATCTTACGGAGAGGTTTTCTAGTGGCATTTCTGGCCATCGCTGGGGGCTGCAGCGGCGACAAACCTGCTCCAGCTGTTACTTCGACAGGGGGTAGCAATTCAACAGGCGGCTCCGGACCGAGCACTGGCGGTGCGAGCAGCGCCGGCAGCCCAAGCACGTCGGGTGGCGCGACGGCGACCGGAGGGGCGAGCGCTGCAGCAGGCGCTAGCACGACGAGTGTCGCCGGAGCCACGGGGGCGGGCGGAACGAGCGCAACCGGCGGGACGAACTCGGCCGGGGCGGGCGGGACGACAGTCGCCGGAACTACCGGTGGCGGCACGAGCAGCGGCGCTGGGAACGCTCCGTTCGTTTACTTCGTCAAGCAAACCAACGGCACGACAACGGCAAGTATTGCTAGTGGAACCATTACCGTCAGCAGCGCATACAGTGCATCCGGCAATGCGTTTAAGTACGTGGCGCCCAACTACTACGGGACGAACAGCAATGGCTTCATAGCGTTTCCAACGACCATGAGTGGTGATTTAAGCATTTCGGCCCAGGTGAATATTACTGCGCAGAACAAGGTTAATAATGCCTGCGGAATCGGGCTTGGGTTGACCACCGGGTTCAACGCGACGGACATGTATTCGTACATTCTGATGCGCAATTCCAACAACTCGACCAACGGCTATTACGTGGATGGTCCGGGCGTGATATCGGCGGGAGCGCCTAGTGTCGCGTTTACTACTGGCACCGCGATGCAATTGTCGTTTAACCGTACCGGCGGCAACGTGATGCTAGCGGCCGGCCCAGTCGGCGGCACGGCAACCACTCAGACGGTCGCGGCGAGTGCGTTGACTGATGGGACCACTGTCTATGGCACGGGTGCGGTGTACCCCGCCATTTCGTTCAACAACGTAGCGGCCACGATCACTAAACTTCAGATCAAGGACGCCAGTGGTGCAACCGTCTATGACTCCGACACTGGAGGCTTGGTCCCCTACATTCCGGCGTCACTCACTGTCTCTCAAATTGCCGCGAGTATGAAGAAGGGTGCTTCCACGACCGTTCTAGCCACCGCAGCGGCCATCGGGGGCGCGGTCTCCGCAGTGACCGCGGTCGCAGCGGATCCAACTATTGTGGGAGTCACAGTCACCAATGGAGCTACGAATTCAACCATCAACTTGACCGGCCTCGTTGGTGGCGTGACCACACTCACCATTACCAACACCGGTGATACCAACGCCGTAACCAACACGAAGACGGTCACCGTATCCGTCAATGACTATCCGACCACCGACAGCTATGGCTCGCTCGCAACCGTCGCGTATCCGGTCCCTGGTGCCACGAATGCCTATGCCGACGGCGAACTCGCGCTGACTTTCGACAGCGCGCCGACGCTAAACACGGGGGGCTCGATCAAGGTCTTCAAGGTCGCGGACGGTACCGAGGCTGACAGCATCGCTTTCGCCGGGGAGACCCAGGTTCTCGGAGGGACGTCGATGGCCGTCGGTTCGCAATTGGCCCGGGTTAGCGGGAATACAGTTTATTTCGCCCCGCATGTGGGCAAACTTGCCTATGGCACCGCCTACTACGTTGTGATTCCGACGACCTCGATCGGAGGCACGCTCAATGGCACCCCGTTCAATGGATTATCCGATTCGAGCACCGTTGCCACCTGGAACTTCACGACGATGGCGGCACCAGCCTTAGACGCCGCCAACGTAACCGTCAACGGCGCGCAGAACAGCACCGCCAATTTCCGCACTGTTCAGGGTGCTCTGAACGGCATAACTGCCAACCTTTCGACGGCAGCTAGTGTGACCGTCAACGTAGCAGCGGGGACGTACAACGAGCTACTCCGTTATACGGGTGGCCTCGGCACCGGGCAGACCGTCAGAATTGTCGGACCCGCGGGCAACAACAAGGGCGATAACTGCGTCATACAATGGGCCAATGGCAACGGCATGAACGGAAGCACGGCGACTCGTGCGACCTTCTACTTCACCGGAGCCAATCTGATCCTCGAGAACATCACACTCAAAAATACGGCATTACGGTCCGCGGTCAGCCAGGCCGAGACGCTTTATTTTGCCGGCGGCGCAACAGGCACGACGCTAGCAGCGCACAATTGTTCCTTCTTCAGCAACCAGGACACGCTGCAGACGTCGGGTCGTAACTGGTTTTATAACTGCCACATCGAAGGGAACGTTGATTTCATCTGGGGCACCGCGGATGCGGCACTATTCGAGAACTGCGACATGCGGTTCGTCAATGACCTCGCCGGCGCTGCCGCAACCTACGGCCTGGTCGTGGCTCGCACGGGCACGACCATTGCGGCTACCGCCAATGGCACCATCGGCAAGGGTTACGTGGTGCTCAACTCCTCCGTCAGCGTGGACGCCAATGTCACCGCCTATTTCGGTCGTGATGCAGGAACGGGTGCCTTTTACGACCAGGTAGCATTGCTGAATGTGACATTCAGTGGAGCGGGCACCATTGGCACCGGACTTTGGAATACGACCACAGCGGCGCTAAGCCTGGGCGATGCCAGCTACGTCGGATGGAAGTCCGTGGGCTGCAGCGGGCTAAATATCGCCTCGCTTACGACAGCCGCGGGTACCTCCGCGACCATTGCCGAGCAAGCCACTGAGTACGACACCCGCGACCACATCCTGAACCGCGTCGTCACCGTGACCGCCGGTGCACCCGCCGGTTACCAGGCTACCGCCGCCACCACCTGGGATGTGACGTCACTCGCTACGGCGTGGGGCGCACCCTGAGCCGCGCCTTTAGCATTGACGCGATAAAACACGCGTCCAAGTGAGAACGAGACATCGGCATAGGGGCTCGAGGAAATCCCTCGAGTCCCCTGCCACACCACCCGGCATGCGGGTCCGCACCGGGCGGTGGACCCTATGCATGCAGAACAGTACAGAGCGACAAGTACGCCAAACTCAATGTCGTCGGTGTAAGCCTGCCGCGCAACTTGCGACGAACCTGACCGTGTTACTACAACTTCAGGCCCGGCAATGCCTCGGTATGCTCCTTCACGACGGCCTGGAGGTCGTTGGGATTGAGGTCAAGCGCGCGCAGGATTGTCGGCGCAACCTGCTTCGTCCAAACGCGGGTCTCGACCTTCCGGTGGTGAAGGCCAGGGTGCGACACCAGCAAGGCAACGTTCGTGTCGTCGATGGTGCCGCCGCCATGCTCGGATATCTTCTTGCTGCTGCCGGAATAGATGACGCCCCAATTCGGCTGAATGAATACGTTGGGCGCACGCGCGGCTGCGATCGGATCGCCCGACGTCGGGTCGCCGTATATTTCGGCAAGCTCGTGGCCGAAGTTTACGTTTGCATCGAAGATGGTGCCGGGGGGCAACACATCGGCGAACATCGCAGCCGCGTTGGCTGGGTTGGTCAACTGCGCTACAACGTTGTCAATGTTGCCTTTCGACTGATCTTGCAGCCATACCAGTGCGGCGTCGTCGGCCATCATGAAGCCGTCCACCACGGGGGAACTTCCGTCATTCGGATTCACGAACGACGCAAACACCGAACTCACATTCTGGTCGGCCGCATTGATGAAGCCGAGTGGGTCGGTGACGGTTGTGTTACCTCGACCCCCTGACTCCATCGCCAGCTTCGCCGGGTCAATCGGTGACTGCCCATGCTTGGCCGATATTACAATCAGAGTCGAGTTGTAGAGGCCCTTTGCCTTGAGTTCACTCACCATTCGCCCCAATGATTGGTCCACGTGAGCGATAGCACCCGCTAGCAGAGCACTCGGCATGCCATTGGCATCCGTGTAGCCGCCAACTGGCAACTTCTCCCCGACGCTCACCTGCTGAAAATTCATCCCGAGGATCGTCGGCACCGGTGCGGACCTCGAACCATCCGAGGTCTTGCCGTCGATCTCGTTGATTACCGCCTGCACCTTGACATCGTCATAGGCCATAACGGAGGGTTCACAAGTGGTGTAGTCGGATACCTTGCTGAGTGGCAAGGAATTCGTTACGCCATCGCAGAGTGCCTGACTTGCCGTGAGGTCGACTCCGTTGACAACCCCACCGTTGACAATCAGCGAATTGATTTCCGGTGTATAAAGGTCATCGACGCCTTTGCCCGAAGGGCCATTGACGAGGTCGTAAGCCGGGTGTC
>CAWFUX010000011.1:0-137600 GCA_963819085.1 uncultured delta proteobacterium | reverse complement strand
AGCGGCACGCGGGCGACTGCCTGCGGTACTGGCACTCGAGCAGTTGCCGTTGTCATTGGTCGAGGTGTTTGGTTGCGTCGAGTCGGACAATGCGTGGCTTTCGAATTCTCGTTGGCTATCACCGATCACGACGACGCCGTTGTTTACGCCACGCATGCCGAGGGCTGGCTAATCATGCGCAGAGTTTGTCGTATTTACGGAATTGGCGCGATTTTCTAGGGTCACGGACATCAACCCATAGCAGTGGTTCGGTTTTGAGACCGAAGCCACAGGGAGAGATTTGCCGTGAATTCGCCGGAAAAGTCATCAAACCAACCGACCCGTTTGCGTTGGGCGCAATTGCGACTGATGGTCATCGGACCGTTGCTCGCGGCGCCACCAGGACCGGGGGAGTTGAAGACACGATTACGAGAACTTGCCGACAAGACGTGGTTGCACCCAACTACTGGTAAGCCAACGACCTTTGGCCTATCGACCATCGAGCGATGGTTGTACGCCGCTCGAAGTAACGACAATGACCCGGTGTCGGCACTCGAGCGCAAAACGCACGCGCTCGCGGGACAGCACCCGAGCATTATCGAGTCCATTCGAGCCGCATTACGCACCCAGCACCGCGATCACCCTCGGTGGTCGTATCAGTTGCACTACGACAATCTTCGCGCATTGGCCGAAAAGCAACCGGAGCTCGGGCTACTTCCTTCCTATGCGTCGGTGCGTCGCTGGATGAAGAAAAGTGGACTTTTGCGAGTCAAGCGCAAGAAGTCTCGCAAAGGCGAGCAGGCCCCAGAATTCGCTCCCCGTGAGCAACGCAGTTTCGAAGTGAAACATGCTCATGCGCTTTGGCATCTGGACTTTCACAAGGGCTCGAGAAAAGTCGTACTCCCTGAGGGTCGCTGGCATAGCGTGCAATTGCTCGGGATCCTCGACGACTGCACACGGCTCTGCTGCCATTTGCAGTGGTATCTGACAGAAGACACGCAGGCATTGGTCCACGGCCTATCTCAAGCGTTACTCAAACGCGGTTTGCCGCGCATGCTCATGACGGATAACGGCGCGGCTATGCTCGCCGATGAAACCGAGCAAGGGCTTTCGCGTCTTGGGATTGTGCACGCGCTGACGTTGCCCTACACCCCTGAGCAAAATGCGAAGCAGGAATGCTTCTGGGTCCAGATCGAGGGACGGCTATTGCCCATGCTAGACGGCGTCGAAGAGCTAACGCTCAAGTCCCTCAACGATGCGACCGTGGCTTGGGTCGAGGGGGAATACAATCACCGACACCATCGCGAACTGGGCTGCTCGCCCGTCCACCGCCTAGTGAACACCAAGAGCGTGGCGCGTCCAGCACCGGAGAGCGAAGTGATTCGCAGGGCATTTCGTCGAACAATCACGCGCAGCCAACGCAAAAGCGACGGCACGGTAAGTGTTGAGGGTTGAACGATTCGAAGTGCCATCTCGATTTCGAACGCTCGAGACCGTAACCCTACGTTACGCCGCTTGGGATCTGACGACGGTGGAACTGGTGGATCCACATACGCACGTACCGCTTGCCACCCTATTGCCGCTCGACAAGCAGCGCAACGCCGAATCGGGTCGGCGCGCACTCGAAAGCATCGAGGTCGAGGCAAGCGGTCAATCACACCGTGCCGTCGGCGTTGCGCCACTGCTGCAAAAACACATTGAGCAACAGCAAGCCTTAGGCACCCCACCGGCTTACCTGCCGCTCATGCACGGTGACAGGGAACCGACTGTCGTGGTCGTCGTGAAAGACGAGGAGATTTTCTGATGGCTGACAAGTTATTGAGCCTATACGGGCTGAAATTCAACCCATTCCGATCGGGCGTTCCAGCGGAATCGCTTTACGTAACCCCTGTTGTCGACGCCTTTTGTCGTCGGGTCGAGCTAACGATCACCGATGGCGGATTTGCCTTGGTGACTGGCGAGCCTGGCACTGGGAAATCAGGCGCATTGCGTGTGATCGCGCATCGCCTTGCACAACTGCCGGATGTGACCGTGCGTACGATCGACCGCCCCCAAAGTGGCGTCTCCGACTTCTATCGAGAAATCGGTGAATTGTATGGAATCAACCTTCGATCGAACAATCGCTGGGGCGGTTTCAAAGCGTTGCGAACGTTATGGGCGAACCACATCAGCCAAAGCCTGACCCGGCCAATACTGATTATCGACGAGTCGCAGCAAATGCTAGACAACGTCTTTTCCGAATTGCGCCTGCTTTCCAGCAAAGACTTCGATTCCCGGTCGTTGCTTTGTGTCATCTTCGCCGGCGACCAACGCCTTCTCGAGCGGCTCAAGTCCCCAGAGCTCCATCCACTCGAATCCCGTATTCGCAAGCGATTGGCGATGAATCCGGCACATCCCGACGAACTACTCAGTTGTTTAGATCACCTCCTTGTTGCCGCAGGCAACCCAGCACTGCTTACCAATGAACTCAAGCGCGCTCTTGCTGAACACGCGGCCGGCAATTATCGCGTCATGATGATTGCCGCTGATGAATTACTAGCCGTTGCGGCTGACCGCGAACTTCCGAGGCTCGACGAAAAGCTCTATCTCGAGACTTTCCAGCAAGCTCCCCAGCCCAAAGCGCAAACACGTAAACGGTAACGGAACTTAGTTTAGTGACACCTCGCGCCTCGATTGTCCTTTCGGACGTTGGGGCGCGTTGCTATTCCATCAACTAGCGTGATCCAAGCCGCGTATTTTGATGCCCATCGATTTACGTGCTCGTGATCACAGAAACCGATGTGGCGACTACCGGCCCCAATGCCCGGTCAACTACCGCCCTCGAATTTCGTGCTCAGACCACCATCAATTCACGTGAACGCACTGACTCTTACGAGCTTCGCCTTGTCGATTTGTTGCTGGTCCATAACCAGCGAAGTCTAGCACTGGCCGATTTCGGTGCTCGGTCCTAGATATCTTTGAAATGTGCGGCCGATTCACTGTTTATGGCGAGATTTCCGATATCAAGAATCAAGATATCGGCCCAAGTTGAGCTTCTCTTCCGACCTTGGACTCCAAAGTACAATATCGCACCATCGGCTGGACCCGGTCATGAGCAACTCATCGCAGTCGTGGGAGATGATGGCCAACGGGTACTCAAGCTTGCCCGGTGGTGGTTCATTCCACCGACTTGGAACAAGCCCCTTAACAAGCTTCCAACAGCTTTCAACGCGAGAGCCGAGGATATTGATCAAAAGCGCCTTTGGAAGGGAGCAATCAAGGGTAGTCGTTGCCTGGTACCTGCGACTGGGTGGCGAGAATTCGTGGGTACTTCTGGCAAGAAGCAGCCTTATCACTTCCACATGGACGACAATCGGATCTTTGCCTTTGCCGGTCTCAAGTCAACGTGGATTTCACCAGAGGGTGAGTCCGTAGACACGTTCAGTGTCATCACCACCGAGGCCATCGACATCGTACGGCCCATACACGACCGTATGCCCTTGGTAGTACCGGCTGACATGTACAGTGATTGGCTGGCTGAGACGCCAGAACCACTACAGGTACTGGACAAACTCTGTGTTCAAAGCCGGCGGCTTGAGGTGGGAGTGTACCCCTCGGACCCTGTCGCCAATGATGTGAGATACGAAGGTCCCTTAGCGGTCAAGAAGGTGGAGCTGGCTCCGCCAGCACCCAAGGAAGAACCAGCACAACAGAGCCTGTTTGGGTTTGCATACGATATGCCTACGAAGGCTAGCCGTGAACGTCGAGCTTGAGGGGCCACAACCCACTGCACCTGTTAGACAATTGTGTTCTTAACAACCCAAAAGATTGCGGAAATAATCCAAGACCATTTGCACAGCCGCTCCCGGTTCCACGACTGGCTGTCCGTTAATCATTCTGGCCAATGGGCGAAGCGAATCACGAAGATCAACCTGAAGCCCGACGCATACCCCGGACGAGAAGGTCAACACTTTAGGGTTCGGCTCATGGTGACAATTGATGGTCAGGGTCACTTCCTGTTTGACTAAGACAGTGAGGGTTGTTTCGGTCGGCGGGACATAGGACAGGATGCATCCCGACCTCACCAATCTGTCACCAACTGCAGTAAGGAACTGGACAGGAGTTGGCATCCACTCAGGCTGGCTCTCAGTAGAGGTCCAGGTCAAGTGATGGCTTTGCTGGCCAAGAAGTAGGCTAATCCGAGGTGGTAACGCCCGTCAATTGCGTTCTCTTAGCTGCAAGTGCCTTGCAATACTTTCAACAGTGGTAAATTTGAGGACAAACGTGCGGCCGAAAATCCATTGACGTCATTCTTGAAAGCGTTGCTCAAAAGAATGACCAATGACATACCTGACTTGGTTCAAACGGGGTATTGTCCTCTCGATGGCAAATGGAGAAGCAAGCCGGGAACGGATGGCACAAGTAGATAAGCTCCGTAAAGGCCTCAAGGATTTACTCATCAAGAGCCGACTGGTCCCGCCATTGGCCGAATCGGATGCCTTATTCGACCTAAGCGATGTCCTATTTCCCGCCTTCAATAGAGCGGAGGGTCAATGTGAATGCGTGTCCAAAACATTCTTTGGGTTCAGTCTGAAGCGTAACAGGTGCAAAGAAAAGCATAAGGGTCGCTGCCCGACCAAACTCAAGTGGGAGGAGCGAGGAACTGCAGCTTCATTTGATGCATGGCAGGTTCACCAATGGATCGCGCAATCTGTGGGAAAAGGTGCTCAGGTCTCGAATTGCAGAATCGTATGTGTCCCTTGCTACATGAGCCAGTTTATTTGATGCGAAAGCTCGAAGTTGAGTAGTGGTATCTTTGGAAGAGTCCCAATTACAGGGAGCGGGGTCGTTCACTAGTGCTTGGTTCGGAGTCCACCATTCAGGGGGTACAAGTCCACTCAAGGGCGCATTAGGGCCATGAAGGCTGAATGCTCGCCAGACGGTCTACGAAGACCGCAGACGCCCGGGTCTTGCGATCATCATCTTCTCCTGAACCCCGGTTCGATGCTCGCAGAAGGCTGCTGGTCAGCCCAAGAGCAGCCAAGCACCCGCGTCTCTCACTGGTGGGGGGCGTGTGTCGAGGAAACTATATGCAATCTCAAATCGCGCATAAATTACGTCTAAGTAGTTGGCCGACTGACTGTTGGTGACGAGCTATTCGAACTTAAGCTCTCAATCCTGCCAACATCTTGAAACCGGAAACACCAACGCAATCATTCCTGGTTGTGATCGCCGACTACGTTTCTGGAAAACTAACTTGTAGATGACAGAATTCCCAAAGGTATTCCTAGGGACAGCAAGCCCCGCAGGACATATACCGTCATAGTAATGCATAATGTTGACGTCTTTGCCGGTGGATATCCTGATGGACGGGATCTGGGAACGCCTACCCAATGCCACAGCGAAGCGAATCGATTCTGATACCTATGAAGTCACAATTACCGTATTGAATGTGATCGGAAGATTGAGTCGTATAGTTGGCAATTCATTCCGTGTAGAAGGTAGAAAATCAATTTATGTTTTCTCGGGACGGTTCTACAATAATACATTAGTATTTCGGGTTCAGGTAGATGATGCTGGGGAGCGTTCGGCCAAATAGGCTCCACGCTATGTATTTATGATTAAATCGGCGAACGTAGTTGTTACCCGTGCCCTATCACAGGGTCGCGTCTTATGAATGGGCTCTCAATTGGCGAAAGCCCACGTAATCTAGGAGGCGGTGGGGGCTCTCTGGGGGTGAACTGTGCTCTTGGACGAGCTAACGGTATATTGAGGGTGACTCGTGAGAAGGTGTTGGTTAGATCATATTTCGGGGTCGGCAACCGAAGTGCTTTTGCACGAAATCCAATACATGCTCAGTAGCGACATCTGTTTCCTCGACTGTTCGTCCACCTATAATTCGGATTGAGGGGCGAATTGACGCACGAAGATTGACTTGAAGACCGATACAAACGCCAGATGTAAAGGTCAACACATGAGCGTTGGAGTCATGGCGATATTCGATTGCCAAGGTCACATCCTCTGTGCTCGTCACTGTGAAGGTGGTCCCGGTGGGTGATTTGTAAGACTGGATGGCCCCGGCGTTGAGCAACCTTTCCCCAACGGAATTTAGAAATTCAACTGGAGTTGGCATTCAACCAGGCTGGCCTCAGGGAACAAGCCAGTCAAGCCCGTAGGCCAAGCCGCGACTATTTGTAAACCGAGAAATCATATTCGTTCAGCGCTACATGGACTTTAGTTGGCTTCGAGCTAGCCCCGTTGGTACCGGGTTTGCTCTAGTTCCAGCTGCCGGCCATCGGACGGAGTTTATCCCATCCTTATCAACATCACGCTTGCCAATTGGGAGATCGAGACGAAGCGTTGGCAAGTCCGAGAATTGACCTCAATGAATCGTTCAATTGGAACTGGCTTCGATGAGTCGAATACCTTGATCTAGTAATCGAGTTCAGGGCAGCTTTTCAGCTCTTCCAAACTATTTGCAATGAATGACTCTCTGAATTGGCTTATTCGCTCTCGCCAACTCCATCGTTCAGAGACGCGGTTACTTCTTGTTGCGGCTGGTCGGATTCTTGATTTTTGACTACTGCCCCACAGCATGTCCCATAAATCACCTGAAACCGAGCACCGGCGATAAACGGCAGCCCAGCCGGTGCAAACCGAATGCTCCCAATTCGTAAGATGATCGAAGTCACCGTTGACGAGGAAGGTTTGATCCAAATTGAACAGTTCGATCCAATTGAATCTGGTTCGGCGGACATAGTCACGTTGCCCTACCAAGATGTTCCCTGGCTTATTGACGAGTGCTGAAAATCGTGACGCAAACGGAAACTGATCCCAGATAGCGACTACAAGCCTAAGCCGAATTAGTGTGCTTCAAACGCACCAGCTGCCTAGGCACAAGGAAGGTTGTACTGGACGCGCTCAACGAAGGTCTTCAAGTAAGCCGGTATAGTATAAATTGTTTCCTCCCCTTCGACCTGTACTTGTTCACCACCGGTTCCGCTGCACACCAAGTTCAAATAATCCACTCGTCTGTTCTTTGGCATGCCCTTGCAGAAGACCTTTAGGTAGTCTGGTGCATTGGCCGCGTTGTTTTGGGGGTCTGGCTCCGACATGTAGCCTTCTGCAGTGAGCGCCCGTGTTACAGTGTTGACCGGAGCTTGCTTAGTTTCATTGCACATCGTTACAAGGCTCGCCCCATGGGGAAGCTGGGTCAACTACCCATAACTTTGGCCACAGAGCCATGCGGAATATCTATCATCTATTCAAGCCCTAAACGGCCAGATCGTTGACGGCCTGAACGAAAGGTGATCTTCTAGTGACCATGGGAGAATACAAGGTTTGGATCAGCTTTTCAGAAGCCGGCGAAAAGTACTTTGGTCACGTAGTATCAATTGATGATGTACTCGCCGGTGTCGAATCTTATCGAGCAATTCCTTTTGACACTTACGACGAGGCCATGGAGGACCTTCTAAAGAAGCTGAAATTAGCCTTGGGAAGTGAAAGACCAAGCGGCCAGAAAATCTAAAATCCATCGTCCTGCCAAATTACGCCGTAACCCTCGACTAAATTCACCGTCGCTCTCTCAAACGATGCCTGGCTGCCAGATTGGAGCAGCCTTGGATGGCGAGTCTTGTATGACGAAGCACGCGATTCCCGGCCCCGCGGTTACGATTGCTCGTGAGGGCGCTGTTTGCTATCAGTTGAGGGCTCTTGAAAGGGATGCCAATGACGCCCGACGTAGTTGCAGATAGTCTCCTTTTGTTAATCTTGTTGGTAGGGTGTTCCACATCGAATACGTCCCAAAACAACATCGCTATTGTCGATGCGGGAAGTACCGGTGCAAGCTCTGCAACTGGAGGGGCCTCATCGTCCAGGGGCTCGACTTCAATGGCGGGGGCCACAAACGGTGGAGCCACATCATCCTCAGGCGGAGTTTCCTCAAGCGGTGGCGTCTATAGTACGGGCGGCTCAGGTGGAACCAGCTCCACGAAAAGCGGCTCTGGAGGCGCTTCAGGAAATAGCACCGGCGGATTGCTTGGAACCGGCGGCGGCACGACTACGACCTGTCCAGCGCCGAGCCAACTGCACCCGCCGAAGGCGGGCACTACCAACGCCACTGCGACTATCTACTGCCCCTTTAGCGCGGTCGATGGCGGACCGAACGCGACTTGTGCCTCGGCAAGCCAACATTGTTGTGAGCCCTCGACCGGAACTGCCAGCTGTCAACTGAAAGCCAACGCCTGCCCGTCCAATAACACGGATTGGGGTTGTGCCGACCCCGTCACTGATTGCAATTCGGGGCAATCATGCTGTGGCACGGGAAGCCTAGTGCAAAGTGCCGATCCGAATTGTCAAAATTATGCAAACAACTTCACCGGGACGCATTGCTCCGCCGCATGCTCTGCCGGTGAAATCAGGATGTGCACTTCTGACAGCGAATGCCCGGCGGGAATGACGTGTATACCCTTCGAGACCAAGGGAGCACCGGTTGGTGGGTGTATGTGACGAGTGTGTACCGTTCGAAGTCCCGTTGATTTTGGACGTTGCCGGAGATTCGCTACTAGCTCTTTTGTCACGTCGGCGAGGAATCATCGTTTGATGCCAAGAACTTCAAAGTACTGAATCAACGCACCAGGTTACCAAGCAACCGTCGGTGACCCGCCTGGACTCGAAGCTCCCCGAATAATTGCCGCGTTGTCTTGTTCCAAGCTTGTCCCGCGGCTCATTCGAGGCATAGGGGTGCTCACTTCTCGTTTTTGGGGCCGTTGCGGTACCTTTCAACCAAGCGCGAGCTGCCAACCCTATTAATCCCGCAGATTATGGCACCGCCGCGGACATCGCCAAATCTACAGGTGCCGCGAGCGTACTGCCGACCAGAACGCCGCCCGCAAAGTAGGTTCCGGAGTCTGATGCTGGCAAGATGTCGTACGTGAAGTCGTACCTATATGGGATGACCTCGAGCTTGGCGATCCGGATGCCGCCCAGCTGCCCTCCAGTACGCAAATCGCTGAATCGGCGACCATCGGCTGTTGGGTGCGGGGCGCTGATTTCCAACACCGACCCGTTTTCGAGCGCTACGCGGACGACGACGTGACGATTAGTGACGGCAATCTGTTTGGTCTCCAGCACCGGTACCGTGACGACACGTCCATGATCGACGCTGAAAACGAGGTCACCTTCACGCAATGAGACGATTGGTCGAGCCCCGCGAGGGGTCGCAATCGGCGTGTCTGGGGAGGCGCAGACGCATAATGGGCAACCCACCGGGCAGGTGCCGTTGACCGGCGTCGCGCATTGTGGTCCACCAGCCACGGGCCCCGGAACGTTGCAGCACAACTGCCCCGTCGTGCAACAACCACCGCCACAACAGAATTGCCCTCCACCGCAGGTAGCGCCGGTGCATGGTGGTGTACCACAGGCGCCGTTGTTGCAGAAAGGGTTCGTCCCGGTACAAGCCGTGCCGCATGTCCCGCAGTTATTGATGTCGTTGGTCAGATTGACGCAAGAACCATTGCAGCATCCGAGCCCCCGCGCGGAGCAAGTGCCACAGCCACCGGTACCACCCGCTGCGATGCTTCCGCCAGTGCCTTGTGAACTGCCTCCAACATTGGCGGCGACGCTTGTCCCACCGACCGAGTTGTTTCCGCCTGCAGCTTTGGTACCTCCGCTGTGCTGAGTGCCGCCAGCATTGCCCATGCCTCCCGATGTTGCCTTGCCACCTGTATTCGTCCCGCTGTCAGCAACGATGTTGTTTGTAGTGCTGGACGACGAGCAGCCAGCCGCACACAACAAAACGAAGATTGTACAAAGTCTATTTCCCGTGGGCATATGTCACCATATTAAGTCGAGTACTAAGTGTAAGTGCTGAGTTAGGGAACGTCTACCGGGAACGATCGGTCGCCATGGTGGGGGCGTTCGCCTGCACTACGTTCAATTTGTAACGCATTTAGAACATCGCAATTGTTCTCATTCGGCTATTTAGAGCGTAGAATCACGCATGAGAATTCCGCAAACATTGGTGCTCATCAGCTTCGTTGGATGTAGCGGGAGCGCGACAGACGTCAACGGTAATTCCGGTGGCAGTGCCAACGTGGGTGGCACCGGGGGAACGCATTCAACCGGAGGCAGTAATTCGATGGGTGGCACGATGGCAATCGGCGGCGCTCACAGCTCGGGTGGTTCAGCCATAACAGGCGGAATGACTGCTACTGGCGGCTGTATCGGTTGCGTCGTTGGACAAGAATACTGCAGAGCAACAATTGGTGGTGCCTTGGGCAGGCCTGGATCATATACTTGTACATCGCTGCCCGTGGCATGTGTGTCAACTCCGACCTGCGCGTGCCTGTCAGCGGCTGCTGTTTCGGGTCAATGCACTTTGGCCGCTAACGGGGATCTCACAGTCACACTATACGTGCCGTGACCGCAACGCTCATAAGAGCATGGAACCTCGACAATGTTGACGTTCGCGATGCGGATTCGTTGGTGGATGTGTATGTGTGCAGGTAGCCGCGGCAACGGGAATCGCGCCGCCTCGCGTGCTTGTCGTTACCGAAAACCCGATCTGTGTTTTTCTCGCTCAAATTGCTCACCTGGTCACCGCCCGCCCAGTGCATGTCCCGCGGCTCCGTTGTGGTCGAGAACCTCGCCCTTCGACGCCAGTACACGCCGCAATCCCACGCAGCCCAAATTCACCGTCGCTCACTCAGCCGCAGCCTGGCTGCCAATTGGGAGCAGCCGTGGCTAATTCACCGTGCGATTTATATGAAATCATTAGCGTGGGAGGCTCGATCGGCAACACTTGATATATGTCGAATCGATCTATTCGTGCTTCCGTATCGAATATCGGACTCTTGCTCTTAGGTGCGGCCGTTGCGGTCGCTTGTTCGGATAACAACAGTGCGGTCGGTGCTTCGGGTGTCGGCGGCACGGAGGCATCGGGTGGGTCGGACACCGGCGCTGGATCGACTTCGTTGGGAGGCAACACCGGCACGTCGGACTTCGGTGGCTCAACGTTGTCGGCGGGAGCTTCGGCTTTGGGTGGCACCGTGAGTGACGGTGGAGCACTCGCTACCGGTGGTGGCATCGCGAATGCGGGCGGTGGGGGCAAGTGATCCAAAAGCCATCACGTCACCAAATCACGCCTCGATCAGCGCCGAAGTTCGCCGTCGCTCACTCAGCTGCTGCCCCGCTGCCAGATTGGAGCAGCCTTTGAGCGTCGCGAACGCGACCAGGCTCGGGTCAAAACCGAACACAGTGCACAAGCTATTCCACGAGATATACCCGCGGTGGCGGCGTCAGGCTGCAGCCTCCACCGGTCGCTTCCCAGGTCTGCGACGACCACGTCAGGAGTTTGTCGTTGGCGATGGCTGCTCCGCGGAGCTTCATCTTCTGGCGTCCGCTACCAATTCGCTCAAGCTTGCCGGTCTTTCGAAAGTACCTCAGAACAACGGGTCCTCGACACAGGATCAAATCATCAGAGCCCTCGATGGGGCCGACATAATGGAGGTTCGAGTTGGGCGCTTCGATTGTGCGGCATTGGCTTCCCTCACAAATCCATGCTCCGCGCAAGTTTGCCATAATCACGGCTCTGCCCTGCAAAAACAGGCTCGTCATACCGGTTTCGGCGGACATCCGATACGCCGCACCATGCAGTGGTATCCGCCAAACATCTTGCTTTGTAATTGCGGTAACACCCTGTTGTGTCAGCACGGTCGCGGTTGGGTCAGAAGGCAACCGCCCGAGGAGTTTCGGAGTACTGGGGCTTGCCAAATCGAGCGTGTACGCGGAACTACCGAGGAAATAGACCAGGCGGGTTCCTGTGGCACAGAGGTGCGTCGGAACCGCTTCGAGACGCAAGAGTTCCTGCATCTCGTCTTTCCCTGTAACGAGACCCAACCGACCCTCGGAGCTATCGAGCAGCCCGTAGCTGACGGTAAGTCCCGACGAAGTAGGCACGATTTGACGCAGGTCATAGGCGTCTCCCCAGAACTCTTGCGCTCCCGTAATGGGATTCGCAATAATGACCTTTCCGTAAAGGCTCCCGGTGCGACTTTGAAGAACGATATGACCGCTGTCTGAATCCAAAGCCAGGCGACCGCCATCGGGTGCAGGCAACGTCGAGACCTTTCCGTCACTCGTGAGCATTTGAAAACCGTCAAGGCTGGCGAAGACCAGTCCCCGACCTTGCCGTCCCACGCAAAAACGTTCGTTTACCTTCACATCGAACTGTGACGAATAAAAGTGCGCCACCTGTTGAGGTCCGGCGGCGTTTACGGCACCCACATCTAGAAACTCCTCCTCCAGCCGCTCAACCGAGGTTCCGCAACCCGTGCCTGACCCGTGGCCCCCGGCTCTTGCCATTCGCACCCAACCGAGCTCAAGAGCTACACACGCAGCCCCGAGGCCAGTTAGGAACGTTCGACGGTTCATGGGCAACACGAAGGGAATACGTCACAAATACGCGGATTCTTCCCTTTGCAGGCCATCACGTTCGGCCGGTGTTCGAGTCTAGGCAAAGACCGTATCATCCTGCCAAATCACGCCGTAACCCTCGACTAAATTCACCGTCGCTCAGTCAGATGTTTGCCTGGCTGCCAGATTGGAGCAGCCGTGGAACCTTACCGGTACCGCGAATTGCGATACACGACTTGAGCCTAACTCCATGTCTCCTTGACCGCAAGCGCTCACGCTGCCCTCCAACTTGGAGTCGGAAGAAAGTCCGGCGCGCACGCGTAGGCGCGCGCCGGACCGTGAGAGTCAGTTCCCGCCGAAGTATCGCAACGTGATGTGTCCCGAAGCAGAGCCTTGGAGCTGGATCAGCACCGCGCAGTTGCTGCTCGTGGGCGCCAGGGATTTCGATTGCCAGTCGGCCGTGTACGTCCCGTTGCCCGCTCCGCCGCTGCATGCGTTGGACCACGTGAACGGCACGGGATAGTTGCCCGGTGACATGTTTTGGAGCAGCATTGTTCGGTTCGTGCCCCACCAGAATGGGAACCCGTCGCGCACGCGCAGGCAAGCGTTGGTCGAGACTGTCACTGCATTGGCCGGCGCTCCAATGTCAATCGCCGTCGATTCCGTGCAGCTCGAGTTCGACGTTGTGCCCAGAACTTGAGCCCACCAGGTAACCCAGCTGTCGGTAGACTGAGTCGCCTCTTGGATAGTCCAGAAGTCGATGTCGTTGGTGGGATCGATCTGGCTATGTGTGTAGTCGCCCCAGCGGTTGAACGAATACGTGCCCACGCCAGCGTGATAGACAACCGGATCCTCGATGGTGTTGGCGGCGTCTCGGCTGAGATGGACGGCATAGGCGGCGCTCGGGAATGTGTCGGCGGAGAAGCGCGTGAAGCCGATGATGAATTCGTTGTTCTTGTTCACCGCGATTGCCGGGAAGAAGTAGTGCGCCGTGCCCGTCGGGTCATCAAGACGGCCGAAGCTTTGCAGGGTGCCCGTGGGGCTGATCTGTAACCATTGCACCGCGAGCCGCGTCGGGCCGGTGGCGGGGACCACTTGCTGCGTCGTCCAGATCGATCCGTTGCGAAAGACGCAAGAAGGACTCTCCCCGGTTGCACCGAAGAGATTGGTCGGCGTGCCCCCGGCTTGTGGAAGCGCGAAACTCGAGGCGCTCGTGGGCAAGGGAGACGCAATCGTGGACACCAACGTCATCGTCTCCGACCCGATAGCGCCGCTCAGACGATACAGATCGACTGAGTCGGAGGTGGTACCCGGACGACAGACGAACATGTCTGGAGTCGTTCCGTCATAGGTCTCCGCTGGGAAGAATACGGAGCCTAGCCCCAAATTGATGAACGTGAACCTTGCCGGCCCCCCTGCGTAGAGCGAACTCTTGTCGAATACCCACATGCCTTCGAAGCTGGTCGGGTCAGCTTCCGTGCCGACAATCTGGCTCGAGACGGCCACCCACTTCGAGTTAATGGCAGATTGTGGGAAATCCACCCAGTGATTGCCCGCGGGAGACGCGGGGATTTGGTAGAAGAAAAAACCAGCAGTTGGATCGGCGGTCTTGCTGACGGCAACGAACAGTCTGCCACTATTGGTCTGAAAATCCGCAGACTGGGTGATCACGAACCGTTGCGCGAAGGGGTCGAACTTGACGCGCGGATCCGTCAGGTTCGATGCGAGCGGGCTCAGAGAAGACCAGAACGTGAACAGGCTCTCACTGAGCCGTACGTTTCCACTTCGGTCCTTGACGTTGATGAAGTCATTCACCGTCGTAACGATGAACGAGGCGCTGACCGCACCGTCGGTATCTGGAGGGACGAAGCCGGTGTCAGTCTGCCCCACGACTGAGAACGACGGACCCGGTGAGGTCATAGCTTGTGAGCCCGAACCGATGTTCTCGGAATCGGATGCGCCGCCAGTCTCGAAGGAACACGCCGCGGATGAGAGAATCGCTGGAAGAAGCAATAGGTATCGTTTCATTTCATGGTTTTCCTTGATTGGTTATGTTTTGGAACCCACCGTATTGAATGAGCTAGTTTCAGTCGTACACGCCTGTGCCGCGCAACGAGCGACGAGCCGCTCCGGTGAGTTGCCCCCATTTTCGGTTGAATGAATCCCCGTGATCGCTGGGTCCCGGAGGTTCTTTCGCTTAGAGTCTGATCCGAAAACGAACCTTCACGTCGAATTTGAAATCGTGGAGAGAGACGGAGATGAGGCGGCTTCGACAGGTTGGGCGACAGGCTTGTTCTTGCCCGGTCGCTCGTCTTTTCGTGGTGCCTCCTGACCGCTCGACTACATAACTGTTTCAGACGAGCAGGCGACGACGATGGGGGCGCTGGTTCCGTTGCAGTAACCGGCAGCGGGATGCCCCGCGTCCAAGTGCCGTCAAGACAAGAAAGCCGTATCTGCGGCGAGGGAGGGATGCACGACGCGCTTCGCGCGTTGCTTGCGAAGCAACGACGCCGAGGAGTGGTCGAAGGACCAGCAACGTAGCCCTCTCGGCTGCGGGCTCGTCACTCTATATATTTATGGTGGTGCAATTCCACGCGCCCGATGTGCAAACACAGGTATAAAGCCCGACCAATATGATATCCGCTTGTTGAATCGAACACACGTCGCCGTTACAGGGGGTGGGAGCGGCGGGTTCCGCATTCGAATTCGCGCCGCAGCGTGAATCAGCAATGGCGCAGCTCCCTAAGCCGCCAATCGTGCACAACCAGCGCTGGTTGCTATAGCTACAGATTGCGCCTTCTGTCGCGCATGCCGCGCCATCACTGTATGCGACGGGGCAAGAGGGATCGGAAACCTTCCTCTCGCAGAGTACTTCACATTCTGTCAGATTGATGAATGGCATAAGCCCACCGCAACCGTTGTAGGCGACGGTCACGCATTTCCCGAGTGACGGATCGAAGGCGACCCCATCGCTCGGGGGCGCACTACTGCACGTGTAGCCCGGATCGTACGATAGCCCGCAGCGACCGTCGGGTGGCACCATCGCGTCTACCGCAGGCACGACACTCGCGCCGCCCGCCACGACAAAACTTCCTCCACTGCCAATGCTGCCACCAACCGACCACGAACCTCCGGAGTATGAGTCCACGACGGTGCCCCCTGAACCCACGTTTCCGCCACATCCAGCCAGGCTGCTCCCTACTGAAACAACGAAAACGCGCCGAGCGCCCCGTAAGCCAATCATCCACAGAATGTACGCCCGTCAGTGCCCCCGTGCAGCCCTCCCCTGCAACCAAGTCCCACAGGGCCCGGCCAGAGTGCAGGTATTCTAAAGACCCTCGTCCTGTCAAATCACGCCGTAACCCTCGACTAAATTCACCGTCGCACACGCAGAGGATCCTTGGCTGCCAGATTGGAGCAGTCTTGGATTCCGCCACCTGTCGGGCACTGGACGTTTCAGATTCATCGGCTGCCCTTGTCCGACGGCACTTGGACGCGGCTCACGGTGAGCGGGGCGCCTTGACGACTGACGCCAGTAAATGGCGAGCGCAACCCGGTGCAATACAAGACGGGCCAAAATGACGCTCAATCCGAAGGCTCGTTTAAGCCAGCAGATTTACGGCTTTGGAGTATCACTAACGCTGGCGTGAATGCCAAAGTCCCGACAGATGCATCGTCAAACCGCAACCACTCCGTCCGTTCCACCGTCACACCTGTAGCGCGATTCGCAGTGGAAAGTTTGTAAGACTTACTCCGTCAAACACGGGTCACTGCGTAACAATTGAGGCAAGTCAACGTCGTCATGAAGTTTTTGTTGTCGCCAACAGCTTCTCGCAAGACCGAACCCGTATCAATCATTTCAATTTCGAAGCCCGCCCGCTGTCCGCAAGTAGGACAGTTGTGCATACCTTTGCGAGCCTCTTCCGTGAGCGTCTCCCATTTCGCATACAGTCTAGTTTCCACGATTGGCTTTCTTCTTCCCTGGAGACCCCGCCAGGTTTCAGCTTGCGCCAAACCCATTATGTAACCGTGCGTGCGGAAAGTCATCTGAGATCCGGATGCCAAAATATCTAGTCGTCCAAGCTGAACAATTGATCTGGGAACCCTGCCCCCTAGCCTGGAAAGGCTCTCGACGGAATCTTCACGAGTTGCATTTTCTTGGAAATGCTATAGCTGAACGCCCGTGGCGACTTGCTAGCTTTCGATGATGCACATTTCACACAGTTGGCGCAAGCGATGGTGAAATGGCTTCCGGTTCGATTGAGCTCAAATGTTCGTCAACCGCAGCCAAGCGTCGGCCAATTTCCTCGATCGACACGTTCTCAATGTGCGTCGCAATCGTCCACAAGTGACCGAACGGATCTTCAATTGTTCCACTGCGATCGCCATAGAATTGGTCCCTTACCGGTCTCTTCGCAATCGCACCGGCCTCGATTGCGCGATGAAACTGCGCATCTACGTCATCGACGTAAATGTGCAGTCCAAACGTTGTTCCGCCCAGCGATTGGGGGCTCTTCGCCATCGCATCGGACATTTCGGGAATTTCGTCGGCCAACATAACTCGACTATTTCCGAGCTGCATTTCCGCGTGTCCTATTCTTCCGTCCGGCGTGTCCAAATGGTAGATCTCTATGGCGCCGAAGACTCGTTTGTAGAACTTCAGTGCGGCGGCAGCGCCTTTGATTCTGAGGTACGGAGTGATCGAATGATATCCTTCCGGAATCTGTCTAACGTTATTTGCCATTGTATTCTTTCAGACGCCGGTTTGCCGCATAGAGCAATCGAACACCGAGCTCGCATATAGGTTGATGAATTGTGGACGACCGCGTGCGGCAACAGCCCAGCGGCGGAACCCGGCCAGCCACCGAGCGCCCAGGAGTTCCAGTCATATTTGCCTTGGGTAAATCAAAGAACAGCTTTGGAGACTCGTCGATGTTGTGTTTTCCATTGCCCAAGCCAAAACGTCCGAGTTAATTGGATAGAGTCACTATGAAACCAGCAGTTCAACCGCTCACGCAGACCCAGAATTCATCGTCCAAATGCCGGCGTGCGTGGAGGTGCGAACACACGTAAACGGGACTTTGAAGACTAGCGGCGACCGTTGCCTCGTGGTTCTCGAAGACCATGTTTCTTAGCAAGATCATGGAGATGTTTACGATCCATTCGAGCTTCACGCGCTGCGGAACTGATATTGCCGTGGTGACGTTCCAAAAGCCATGAGACATAGCGACGCTCTAACTCGGTTTCAAACACGCTTCTAGTTTGGCCGTAGCTTAGCGCCGGATCGAACGCCGCTGGAACCAACGCCATGCTTGTACCACTTGCAACGCCGCCCAGCCGGGCGGCGATTTCATGGGCCCCCGATGCAGCAAAATTGTCATCCAACCCTGAAAATGCGTGCGAGGTTCCAGTCGCGTCTTCGGTCATTGTTGCTCCCGTTCAGTCACAGTTCTGTTCTAAATAGCCGATTCAGTCTTATTATGAGGCCACGGTTATTGCAACAACTGCTGCTCCAGAGATTCGGACGTAGCCAACCGATCGCGCATCATCAATTCGACGAGCACTCGGTTGTCGAATCGCGGCGTACGAAACCATTCGTCCCGGCGATCCGTCTGAACATCAATTCTGCGCAATGCGTGCTTAATACTCTGCTCAGCGGCTCCACGAAATGCTCCCCTTCGCAGCGGTACGTCCAAGTAGCTGCGCCCTATCGCGAGTGCAATGTGGGAGTCTCCGATGAGTTGACCCCGGGTTGGATCAACGCCGACCCAACCGACAGACGGAATGAACGCCTCAATCCAAGCGTGGAGGTCCAGCGCCGCCATCCCGCGCCTGAACAAATAGCCTGACACGTACCTCGCAGGAATGCGCAAGCTTCGAAGCAATGACAATGCCACATGTGCACAATCCTGAGCGCCGCCTTCGCCCAGCGTCAAGACCTCCGAAATACTGGATCTTCCGTTGCTAGTGGCGCTTCTCTTGAAGGCCACAACGGCATACAAGCGAGTCATGACAGCAGCAAGAACACGGGACACCCTCAATTCGCGATTCAGGCCAACCTCCCTTGCAAATTGTTCAAGTCGAGGATCGAACTGCACCGGTCCGTGGGGCAATAAATAGTCTTGATTCCGATGATCCATCGTTAACATCGGTCGGGAATCGTCAAATTGTTCAAGCTGCCAGCGTTGCGGGTGAATATCGATCGTCGAATTCGCCACAATGACCGAGCGGTCATGAGAGCCCACAATCGAAAAATGTTGGACACGGTTCTCCTGCCAGTCCAAATAGTCGAAGACTGGCACTTCAGGTCCAATCTCGAGCTTGAATTGGCGAAGCGTCTGATGCCCATCATTTCGCGGGACCAAGTGCAGATCCATTGCGGACTCCGAGATGGGCGCCGAATGGGTGAGATCTATCTCGTGTTGGATTGAAACAAGCATGAGTAATTCCCTGTTGCTCGGCTGATCAGTTCACTGGCACAGCCGCTGTTCCCGGCACAAGCAGCAGCTGTGCCAACAACCGCCAATCTTTGTCCGTAACTTCCGGAAGCGATTTGGGGGCTGAATTGCAGCTAGGCGTCAGATAATTGGGGTGCCGGTAACCAGTTTCGGTTGTACCAAAAAGGGGCACTGTGGGATTCTGCGTCACTCGACCGGAATTCATTTCTTCGATATTTTTGTGACAGGAATGTGTCAGAAATTCGGAAAGGCTTATTCGATGCCTGCGCGCAGGATTAGCCCTTGAAGCGAATTTGGCTTGGTACGCGCTGTGCTTGTGCTCAATGTTGAAGCATTCGAAGCATTGGAGGCCGTATGCGTCAGCTGTTCAAAAACTTGCCGGCGAACATATCCGATAGACAATCCCTCGACGAATCACCCTTCAGAATGGAACGAATTGTTCTGGTGGACGATGATTCGAGTATTAGAAGAACGACCCAGCAAATCTTGGAAACGTTGGGGTATCAAGTCGATGCTTATTCGAACGGGCCGGAAGCACTTAGGGCGATACTTCGAGATCCTAGACCGATTTCGTTGTTGATGACCGATTACGACATGCCGGGATTAACGGGCTATGAGCTAGCGCAACTTGTTCGGGCCGAACGTCCAGGAATTCCCATTCTCATGTCTTCGGGCTGGACAGAGGAAAGTATTATGTCTGGGGTAAATCCGAGTTCAAGGCCACCATTCATGCAAAAGCCTTACAGCTTGAAAAGCTTGGCGCACAAAATTCGTGAGGTTTTGGACGCGTCAACACCTGAACCGCCGTCAAACTTCGCTGTTTCGGGACAGGATTGTCCGGCATTTTAGTTGTTAGTGCATCTTAGATGTGGTGATTGGGCAAAGCGCATTGTGCGAGGCACCGACGCCGGACTCGAGCGTGAAGAATCGCGGCGCTATTCGGATGCTTCTTGGTCACAACGGCATCGACATTGCAAGCAGAGCAACTTTTGCTCAGCGCCCAGACATTTTGCTGGTGCACGTCACGCGTGGAGCCGTGGTGACGAGCGGACTCGGTATCATGAGCGGTTGAAGTAGCGGCATTGACCGAGTCGAAAACCTAAACAGCGTCCGGTCGTTCCATCACATCGGCTTCCTTTTGACCTCGACCTGCACACGCTCACGCTTGCCGACACTAAGCAGGTCTACTTAGATTGGCACGACCCATCAGGAATCAAGAAGCGCGTTCTGTGTGGCGTTCACTATCAAGACGTGTCCAAGGCGATTGTCATCACGCCCTTGCGCGGCGGTCACCTCGCCGACTCCAGGAGAGCCGCCTGGTCGCTGGAATTCTCGGCCGTCGATACGAGGACGACCCAGGTAGCCAGCGAGGGTGCTGATGCGGTAGACTGCGTCGCCTGCCCGGGATGTACCCCTGACGACTCTCTGCGGCAGAGATGGATCCGCCTAGCGGATTTGGGTATGGTCCGTCGTCGCGCTCGGCGGTCGCGCGGCGTGAGGGTTGTCCGACGGAAGAAACCGCTATTCGAATGCCTTACCCTCCTGAGAAGCTAGCCCATGCCTGAATCCGCCAAGGTGAATGTGACCGAGATCGGAGACACGGCCTCTCTTCCCGTGACTGCCGCCGAGCGCATGCAGAGGCTTCTGAAGCTGCCCGCGCCGTTCCGGTACGGGGCAGCCCCGGTAGTCGCTATCTTGATAGGGCTGATCCAGCATTTCTTGAATCCCCGGCCGGAGGTGGCGCCATTCGTCCTTTTCTTCTCCGGGATCGCGGTGGTTTCTGGGTACGGAGGCCGCGGACCCGGGTTACTCGCAACGCTTTTGTCTGGGGCCATCGGCAACTACTACTTCACTGCGCCCTTCGGCGAATTCACTTTTCAGGGCCCGGCACTCATCGGCACCGTGATGTTCTTCGTGGCAGGCACGGTCGTGTCGGTGTTTTGCGGCGCACTGCGCAGCGCGATGGTGGATGCAAACGACAAGGCCGCCTCGCTACGCGAGACCGCGGCGGCTCTGCGCGGCCGCGACTTCATTAGCCGTGGGCAGGCGCAACTCGGTGTCGAGGTGAGGGGCGAGCTTGCCGAGGAGACGACTGCGTTACGCATTCTCTCGTTTATCGCTCACTACCTTGGGGCGAAGGTCGGCGTGCTTTACGTGCTTCAAGAAGTGGGCACTGCGCGGCGCGCTGCGACGTTCGCCTGCGCTGAGTCAGGCACCGGCGCGCCGCCCGCTTTGCTGAAGCAGGGCGAGGGTTGGGTCGGTCAAGTCGCCCTGGAGGGGCAGATGGTCTCGCTGTCGGAGTTGCCCGACGATCACGTCAAAATCGTCTCGGCTACCGGCGAGTCACGGCCGCGCCATCTGCTCATCGCCCCGCTTACCGGTGGAGGGCGCACCGTAGGGGTGATCGAATTGGGCTTCCTCGCCACGCCCGGCGCGGCGACGGCTACATTTCTAGAGGCGATTGCGGAGTTGGCGGGCACGTCGCTACTTTCGGCGCGCTACCGCGCTCGCCAGGGAGCCCTGTTGGACGAATCGCAGCGGCTGGCTAAAGAACTGCAACAGCAGCGCGAGGAGTTGCGTGTCACGAACGAGGAATTAGAAGAGCAAAGTCGCGCTTTGCGCGAGACCCAGACCCGCTTGGAGGCCCAGCAAGCAGAGCTCGAACAGACCAATGTGCAGCTCGAGGAGCAAGCAGAGACGCTTGAGCTGCAGCGTGACGACCTGTCTCGTGCGCAGGTGGAGTTGGTCGAAAAGGCCGATGAGTTGACGCGGACGAACCAGTACAAGTCGGAGTTCCTCGCCAACATGAGTCACGAGCTGCGCACGCCGCTAAACAGCGCCCTCATCTTGTCCAAGCTTCTCTCGGACAACAAGGACGGCAACCTCACGTCCGAGCAGGTGAAGTACGCTGCAACGATTTACTCTGCCGGGAACGATCTGCTCGTTCTCATCAACGACATCCTCGACCTTTCGCGCATTGAGGCGGGACGAATGGAACTCCAGGTCGAGGCGGTGGACGTGCCGCACACGATCGAGTCGATCAAGCGCGCGTTCCAGCCGGTCGCCGCTCAGAAGAACGTGTCGTTCACGGCGGAGCTCGACCCAGGGGCGCCCACGTCCATCACCAGCGACGGGCTACGGGTGCAGCAGATCCTGCGCAACCTGCTCGCGAACGCGCTGAAGTTCACTGACGCGGGATCTGTATCGCTGCGGGTCTTGGTCGCACCGGGCGAGCGAGTGTCGTTCGTAGTGAGCGACACGGGCATCGGCATCGCCGCAGATCAGCAGCAGATTATCTTCGAGGCTTTCCGCCAGGCTAACGGCACCACCAACCGCAACTACGGCGGCACAGGCCTAGGCCTCACCATCTCGCGTGAGCTGGCAATTCGTCTGGGCGGCGACATCTCGGTCGAAAGTTCCCCTGGCAACGGGAGCACCTTCACGCTGACGATCCTGAGGGTAATCGAGACGGTCGCTCCGGCACAGAAAATCACATCGGCTCGCAGATCAACTGGCTGATCAGTCGCCTGATCTCACGTCGGTGGCCCAAGGTCCGAAGGCGACGCAAGTTCTGCTGCCGACATCCCCGGCCGTCGAAGATGACCGCGAGAGCTTGCAGCCCGACCAGCGATCGATCCTGATCATTGAGGACGATCAGGAGTTCGCTCGCATACTTCGCGACGTATCGCACGAGCAGCATTTCCGCCCGCTAGTGGCGACCAGCGCTGCCGAGGGACTTCGCCTGGCGGCGCAGTTCGTCCCCAGCGCCGTGCTGCTCGACATTCGGTTACCTGATAACTCGGGCCTAGCGATCCTCAAGCACCTCAAGCATAACGCGGCGACGCGTCACATTCCGGTCCACGTCGTATCGGCCGCGGATTACACCCAGCAGGCCCTCGAGCTAGGCGCAATCGGCTACGCCATAAAGCCAGTCATGCGTGAGCAGCTCATCGAGGCGATCCACAAGCTCGAGCAAAAGCTTGACCAAGAGCTTCGGCAGGTTCTTGTCGTCGAAGACATCGCTATCCAGCGCGAGAGCATCGTTGCTTTGCTGCAGGCCAAGAATGTGAGCATCATCCCAGTCGCGACCGGCACTGAGGCCCTGCAACGGCTCAAGGACAGTACCTTCGACTGCATGGTTCTCGATCTCACACTGCCGGACATGTCAGGCTACGACCTGCTCGACAAGATGGCTGCCGGTGAGGCCTTCTCGTTTCCACCGGTGATTGTCTACACGGGCCGCTCGCTCAGCCTGGCTGAGGAGGAACGGCTACGTCGCTATGCCAGCTCCGTCATCATCAAGGGGGCCAAGTCACCTGAGCGTCTGCTCGACGAGGTGACGCTGTTCCTGCACCAAGTGGAGGGCAACCTGCCGAAGGAGCAGCAGCGCATCCTGCGCGAGGTGCGCAACCGAGAGGCCGCGCTCGAGGGCAAGAACATACTGGTCGTCGATGACGACGCGCGCAACGTGTTTGCGCTGGCCAGCGTGCTCGAGGGCAAGGGGGCCAAGCTGCGCTTCGCTCGCAACGGCAAGGAGGCGCTAGCCGCTCTCGTAGCCACCCAAGCCCCGGGCGCCGTCGGCGTGGACCTGGTGCTGATGGACATCATGATGCCCGAAATGGACGGGCTCACGGCCACGCGAGAAATCCGCAAAAAGTTCGATTGGAAGAAGCTGCCCATTATCGCGCTGACTGCCAAGGCTATGCCTAACGATCGCGAGGACTGCCTAGGCGCTGGCGCGAACGACTACATCGCCAAACCGCTCGACGTCGACAAGCTGCTCTCGCTCATCAAGGTCTGGATCACCAAGTAAAGGAACGACGTTGCCCGGAGATTTCGATATCGAGCTTCCGCTGCTGCTCGAGGCCATCCACCTCAAGTACAGTTATGATTTCCGGCACTATGCGATCTCCTCGCTCAAACGCCGCCTCGCGCAGGCGCTGCAGCACTTCGGTTGCCGTTCGCTCTCCGCGCTGCAGGAGCGAGTGCTGCGCGAACCCGAGGTCATGCACGAACTGCTCGCGCACCTGACCGTGCAGGTGAGCGAGATGTTCCGCGATCCGAGCTTCTATCTGGTTCTGCGCGAGAAGGTCGTGCCCTACCTGCGGACCTATCCTTCGCTCAAGGTCTGGATCCCGGGCTGCGGCATGGGGGAAGAGGTGTACTCGCTCGCGATCCTCCTGCGCGAGGAGGGACTCCTGGAGCGCACACTCATCTATGCCACCGACATTAGCCCGGAGGCTCTCGGTAAGGCGGAGGCGGGTGTCTACGACCTTGCCCGAATTGCCGACTTCAGCAGGGCCTACCAACAGGCAGGTGGCCGCGCGTCACTGGCCGATTACTACACGGCAGGGTACAACGCGGCGGCTTTCGACAAGACGCTGCGCCAGGGCGTTCTCTTCTCCGACCACTGCCTTGCCACCGACAGCGTCTTTGCCGAGCTACAGCTCATCACCTGTCGCAACGTCCTCATTTACTTCGATTCAGTGCTGCAAAACCGCGCTGTCGCCCTGTTCCGGGACTCGCTTTGCCGCAAGGGCTTCCTCGGCCTGGGCGCGAAGGAGACGCTGTCCTTGTCGAATCATGTCGCCGAGTTCACCGAATTCGCGCGCGAAGAGAGAATCTACCAGAGGCGATGACGGACAAATGGCGCACGAGTCCACCCCACCATTCCAGCCCCCGGCACCGACGCCCATACTTATTGGAGGCTCCGCCGGTGCGATCGAGGTTGTCTCGCTTCTGCTGGGTGGGCTTTCTTCCGGCTTCGCGCCGCCCATCGTTGTGGTCGTTCACCTGCCTAGGCACAGGCCAAGCGCGCTCTGCGGGGCGCTGAGTGGTTCGTGCCAGCTTGCCCTGCGAGAGCCGAACGATAAGGAACTGCTTGCACCTTCCACAGTCTATCTGGCACCCCCGGATTACCACCTGCTCATTGACCGTGGGCCGTCATTTTCACTCTCAGTGGACCAGCCGGTGAACTTCTCGATACCGTCCATTGACGTGCTCTTCGAGTCTGCCGCGGATGTCCTGGGGTCGCGTTGCGCGGCGATCCTTGTTTCGGGCGCGAACGCGGACGGCGCCCGCGGGTTGCGAGCTATCCAGGAGGCTGGCGGCAGGGTTGTCATTCAAGCTCCTGACGATGCGGTACACAGAACGATGCCAGAAGCGGCGCTCGCTCTGTGTCATGATGCTTGCGTTTTATCCGCAAAAGGAATCTGCCAATGGTTGCAACAGGTGTCGAGGCAGCCGTCGCCAGAGGCGCGGGCCGAACGATGAACGATCTGCCGAAGCTTCTGCTGGTTGACGATCGTCCGGAGAATCTGCTGGCGCTCGAGGGCTTGCTCCGGCGCGGCGACGCAGAGATTCTCAAGGCCGAATCCGGAGGGCGTGCCCTAGAACTTCTGCTTGAGCACGAGGTGGCGCTGGCCCTCATCGACGTACAGATGCCCGAACTGGACGGTTTCCAGCTTGCGGAGATGATGCGCGACGTGGAACGTACGCGCGAGATCCCCATCATCTTCGTGACCGCGGGGCTCCACGATCAGGCCCGTATCTTCAAGGGCTACGAATCAGGCGCAGTGGACTTCCTGGTCAAACCGCTCGACGCTCGCATTCTCGCCAGCAAGGTGAACGTGTTTTTGCAGCTCTACCGGCAGAAGCAGTCGTTGAGCGCCGCGAACGCGCAATTGGTCGAGGCTGACCGGCACAAGAACGAGTTCCTAGCGGCGCTGTCACACGAGCTGCGCAACCCGCTGGCTCCCATCAAAAACAGCCTCTACGTGCTCAGGAACGCGACGCCCGGCAGCGCACAGGCCAAACGCGCCGAGGACGTTATCGATCGGCAAACAACTCAGCTTGCGCGCCTGGTCAACGACTTACTCGACGTCACGCGCGTCTCGCAAAACAAGATCCGGCTCCGGCTCACTCGACTGGATCTCAATGACGTCGTGCAGCGCGCCCTCGAGGATCACCGGCTGCTTTTTGAAGAGCGAGAAATCACCGTCAACTCGTCCCTGTCGGCGGAGCCGCTTTCGATTGACGGGGACGACGCCCGCCTCGCGCAAGTGGTTGGTAACCTGCTCAGCAATGCCGCGAAGTTCACACCAGGCGGCGGTAAAGTCACGATTAAGACTGTGAAGCAAAGCGCGAGGCGCCGTGCTCAACTTTGGGTCATCGACACGGGAGCTGGGCTTGAACCGGCCACACTCCGGCGATTGTTCCAACCGTTCATGCAGGCCGAAATGACATTGGACCGCAGTGAAGGGGGCCTAGGCCTCGGACTCGCGCTAGTAAAGAGCCTCATCGAAATGCACGGGGGCGAAGTGTGTGCACACAGCGAAGGGACTGGAAGGGGCGCGGAATTCGTTGTCGAGCTTCCACTCGTAGTGACGGCTACCGTTGAAAACGTAACGGTTGGAGCTGTTAACACACCACGCCAGCGCCGGGTACTCATCATTGAAGACAACGTTGACGCTGCCAACAGCCTTCGTGAGGCACTAGAGTTTGGCGGACACATCGTCGAGATCTCCCATAATGGTCCCGAAGGCCTTCAGAAGGCTCGCGTGTTTGAACCGGAAATCGTGCTCTGCGATATCGGGCTGCCCGGTATGGATGGCTACGAGTTAGCCCGTGCCTTTCACCAGGACAAATCGCTCAAAGGCGCCTACCTAATTGCGCTCACCGGATACGCGCTCCCAGATGACCTCGAGCGAGCAGCGAAGGCCGGCTTCAAACGCCACTTAGCCAAGCCACCCAGCATCGAATCTCTCGAAGAGGTTCTAGCAGGCGTGACGTGAGAACGGGGCGCCGCCCGGCTATGCCGCGTGGCTTTTGTCCCACTCGTCGAGGATATGGTACATGGCGGCTCGACTCAGACGCGCGGACTTCGTGTGGCGGATGCGGGTCTATTTCTCGACCTCTGACGAGGGTAAATTCGCAAATAGCTCTTGGAGCATTTCCAGGCTTGGCGGCTTGGGAACGTGGTGGTCAAAGCCCGCCTCACTGGCCCGTCGCTGATCATCCGGGAGTGCGTAACCAGTCAGCGCGACAAGGTGCACTTTACTAAGTACCTCGTCACCACGTAGCGCTCTAGCGACATCATACCCTGTCATGCCTGGCAGCCCAATGTCGCAGAGCACAACCTCGGGTCTGAACTCCCGAGCTTTTTTTAGGCCCTCGGGTCCGTTATACGCGACCTCGACTTGATGCTCGCTGAACTCCAACGCGGCGCGAAGGCTGTCGGCAGCATCCTCATTGTCCTCGATGACGAGCACGCGGCGCGGCGCGGGACGGCTTGACTGCCTGTTGGCCCGTTCCATGGCGGGCTCTCCTAATTCCGCGGGTAGCCAAATCACGAATTCGGCACCAGTCCCGGGTCCCTCGCTATGAGCTTTGACCTGTCCACCGTGCATCTCTACGACGCCCTTCACGAGTGCGAGCCCGAGCCCCAACCCTCCCTTGCTGCGATCAAGAGACTCCTCAGCCTGAACGAATGGTTCGAAGAGTTTCGGAAGCATCGACTGCGTGATTCCAGTTCCGGTATCCCGAACCCGCATGACCGCCATTCCATCAATCAGATTTTCCTCAAGCTCCAAGGTGACCGTCCCACCCTTCGCAGTGAACTTGGTAGAATTGGTTAGCAGGTTGCCAACGACCTGTGCCATCCGAGCTTCATCACCGTTGATCCAAATCGGTTGAGCACCAGTTCGAATATCGAACGTGATACCCGCATCCGCGCATATCGCCCTGTGATCCTCGGCTGCACGGCTTACCATTTCGGACCAGATCAAAACGAGCCTGCTGTAGCCGGAACTTGCCGCGGGTCATGCGTGTCACGTCGAGCAGATCATCGACCAGTCGCGTCAAATGGCCCACCTGGCGTGTGATGACAGTCTTGGCTCTGCTAGACTGATCTCCCCCGGGCTCTGCATGTTCGAGTATAAACAGGCTGCTCACAATCGGAGTAAGCGGGTTTCGGAGCTCATGGGACAGCATCGCAAGGAACTCGTTTTTGCTCCGGTCGATCTCGCGCAAGCTCTGCTCGCTCTCACGGAGCGCCCGCTCGGCTTCGTTGCGAAGCGCTTCTTGTTGCATCGCGTCGAGTGCATAGGAGAGGTTGGCGGACAGCCCGTTGAGCAGCCGAACGTGCTCGGCGTCGAAAGCACCAGGCCTGGTGGCATAGAGTGTGAGCGCTCCGATCGACTTGGCGCGTCGATGCAGGGGGAAGGCGGCGGACGCGCGAAACCCGCGGCGACGCGCAAGTTCGCGCCACGGCGTCGTGGTCGGGTTGGTTTCGAAGTCATTGTTGACCACTGGCCGATCTTCTCTGATACACGTGCCGGTTGGACCCGTTCCCAGGGCACCTTCCACCGTTATCTTGGCGGCTCCAAGGTAGTCCACTGCGGGCCCCGATGACGCAGCCGGTTCCACCTCATCGCCTTTGGCCAGCCCGATCGAGACGAGGGGGAACTGTCCTTCGTCGGCAATGATTCGGCAAACCTCATCGTATAGAGCCTGTTCGTCGTGAACCCGAACAATCGCCTCGTTTGCTTGGCTAAGAACCGCGTACAGGCGCTCAATCTGCTTGCGCTCGGTGATATCCTGATGAGTCTCGAGTATCTGCTCGACTCTATCGTCGCTTCGCATAGCCTGGAGCTTTGCCGACACAACGACGGTCCGTCCGTCCTTAGTCCGCTGCACCACGTCGCCGGCCCAGCGCCCCTGTTCGCGCATCGCGATCTCAATCTCGGCAATTGGACACGGTAGAACTGTGTGAAGAAGTTCGCGTGGCACTTGGCCCAGCGCCTCGCTAGAACTATAATCATAGAGCTCCTCGGCGCCGCGGTTCCAAGTCTCGATCGTGCCATCATCAACGCGCCAGACGAAGATTGCGTCGGGCGATAGCATGAGCAGGTCCCCATAGCGGCGTTCGGCCTCCTCGGCGCGCAACAGTCCTGTGACGTTGACGAACGTGATGCCGACACCTGTGAGTACGTTGCCCTGTCTGTAAGTGGGCAGAATGCGCATGAGAAACCGAATCCCACCGTCGGTAGTGCCGACATGCCCTTCGAACCCCACTTGCGTCTGCAACACGGATTGCGCATTCTCAAGCAATTCGTCGCTTCTGATATGCAATGCCAGGTCCCTAATAAGTCGGCCCACGTCCCCCGCAATGAGACGAAAGAGCGCGATGGCCGCCGGGGTGATACTCGTGATGCGCAAGTCACAGTCGAGAAAGATGGTCGCGATGCGTGAACTCGCGTAGTGGCTTTGCAGATCGCTCTGAGCGACGTCGAGCATCTGCATCTTTTCCCGCAGTTCGTCGTTGACTGTTTGCAATTCCTCGCGAGAGCTTTGTAGCTCCTCGTTGGCGGACTGGAGCTCCTCGTTGGTCGAGATTAGCTCCTCGTTGGCTGACTTTAGCTCTTCGTTCGAGGTCTCCAGCTCCTCCGCGGATGACTGAAGGTCAGCGCGTGTCGTGCGCAGCTCGTCTTCGAGTTGTTCGACGATGAAGTGCTCGCGCTCGGACCCCGAGGCACTTTCGGTTTCTCCCTCGGCCTCAAGATCCGTGGCTACTTCGCTTCCCTCAAGCACCACAGCGTAAAGGCCAGCATCAGCCGTAACGCCGGGAAGCGGGCGAACTGTCAGATGCAAGTGATGGACATTTGCACCCGTTACGGCGGGCTCAACGGACACGTTCCTGCGAACGACAGTCCGTCTGGTCCTAATTACCGTAGCAAGCGCAGCGCGTAGCTCGAGCCGCAGGTTCGTGTGTGCCTGGTCGAGGATATTGTTGGTCGGAGCGCCCTCGCGTGCCTGCAGATAGCGGCTCGTTCTACCCGTCATGTACAGGATCTCGCCTCGCTCATTGACTACAACGCAGGGTGGGGCATATTCTTCCCGAATCATCCGCTCAAGTGCTTGGCTGAGCATCGGTGGCTGCGCTGGCGACTCCGACTTCGGAGGCAGTGAGTGAATCGTTCCACGGGACGCGGAGCGTCCGAGCAACGGCAGCTCGGGAGGTCGGATGACACCGTCATTTCGTAGAAAGAGCCGGTGTTGGCGGTCCACTCCAATGAACAACTGGTCGTGAGTTGCGAGATCTTCCGATGGCCCGAGAAGCAGATATCCCCCGGGGCGCAGGGCGAAGTGGAACAGTGGCACCAGCTTCTTCTGCAGGTCGGTTCCAAGATAGATGAACACATTGCGGCAGGAGATGAGATCCAATGACGAGAAAGGCGGGTGCTTAATCAGGCTGTGGGCCGAGAACGTGCATATGGCGCGTAGCTCCTTCACGACCTGAAACGTGGCGTCATCGGCGGTGAAGAAGCACTTCAAGCGCTCGGGGGAAACGTGTTGGCGGATCTCATCGGAGTATCGGCCAAGCCGCGCCGTCGCGATGAGTTCGCTATCGATATCGGTGGCGAAAATCTGGACAGTTCGTGCAGTTTGGCTGCGCGAGAGGTGCTCACGCACGAGAATCGCGATCGAGTAGGCTTCCTCGCCCGAGGCGCATCCCGGCACCCATATGCGCACTGGGATGCTCGAGTCCCCGCTGTCGAGAAGTGCCGGGAGGCACAGCTTCGCGAGAGCGTCAAAAACCTCAGCATCGCGAAAAAAATGTGTTACCCCAATCGACAGGTCACGGACCAACAATTCCGCTTCTCCGGGTTCCCGCTCGAGGCGATGCACATAGTCGGCGACCGAAGTCGAGTCTTGAATACGGACGCGGCGTCCGATCCGACGCACCAACGTGCCCTCTTTGTAGCGGCTGAAATCATGGCCCGTGTGCCGCAGCAGAATCTCAGCAATATTAGGCAGATTTGCCGCAATTTCCGCGTCAAGCTTTGCGGCCCCGCCACTTTTGGTATCTGTCAGATGACGCGAGTATACCTGCAAGCGGCCGGGCATCTCCTCGACGGGGAGCACGGCATCTATTAGCCCTGAGGCAATTGCACTTTCGGGCATACCTTCGTACTTGGCGGTCTCGGGCGCCTGCGCAAAGGTCAGGCCGCCGTGCTCCTTGATGGCACGAATTCCGTTAGTACCGTCCGTGCCCGTTCCAGAACAGAACAATCCCCACAGCCGCGTCTCCCTGATCTAGCGCGAGAGAGCGGAAAAATGTATCGACTGGTGCGCGCAGACTTGTCTCGTTCGGGCTTGCGACCCTGAGCACGCACCGTTCCATCGTTAACACGGCGTTGGGCGGGATGATGTAGACATGGTTGGGCAGTGCGCGTACGCCGTCCTCGGCTTCTTCAACGGGCATACTAGTGTGCTTGCTGAGAAGTTCCGCGAGAACGCTAGGATGGTGACGCTCAAGGTGCTGAATAACGACGAAAGCGAGGCCATTTCCGCGTGTGACATTGTCAAAGAAATGTTCCAACGCTTCCAGCGCACCCGCTGATGCCCCGATACCGACGAACAGGCCGCGCTGCGAACCCAACGCGCCCGACCCCATATGATCTGGACCGGTTAGCTTGCAGGGGGGTTCCTTTTGGCCCATGTAACGACTTCCGGTTAGCTGGCCTACTAAGTTATGCGTTCGTCGGCGGAGCTGCGGCAAACGCCATCAAAGCGCTTCGCGAGCGTCGCACCAATGCTCTGTCTTAGTATCACAAAAGTGGGGGCGCAGGGCATTCAGCTTCAGCGCTCGCACCCGAGAAGGCGGCTTTGTTTTCCAATTGTTTCAGAAGCGGTAGCGAGCGAACAATCAAAGCCAGCCGGAATAAGTTGTTTCATTGAGGCAACGACCGAAGGATTCGATGGACGAATGGTGCGGCCACATTATCTCTGCGCATTTCGCGCCAAACTTTCGCACGGCAGATTTTTGGCACCTTAACATATCGGTGCACAATGCTGCGCCGCCAATTCCCCGCCCGCGCACGCTTTCACCATGAATTCATGGATGTTCAGGAGCCAACCCGCGCAAAATGTTGAACACTACCATGACTTCCGAGCGTTTTACCAACAACCCCACGTTCGAAAACGTGGCCGATCGATGTGTTAGTCTGCATCGAGAGCGGCGAACGTTCTAAGTTCGCGAGGATTGCCATCGCAATCCCCGTGCATATAGAGTGAAGACGCCGCACGATAGACAGGCGGAAAGCAAGAAGTTGTTGACCGATTGCCTTGATTTCTCCTCGCTCCGAATCTGCATTTCCGGAAACCGGGGAGGGTATCTAACTCGGCCGTTATCGACTTGTCACGATTGACAAACGCGACGCCCATCTTCACCGAGTAGGACGGTGATTGCGATGACGGTCATGCAACCACGGGCCGCGATTTCAGAATTGTCGAGCCACGATTCGGGTCGGAAGCGGACTACAAATATACCCGAGCGTTGCCGTAACTTCCGTTGGAGCGAGTTCCTCTGTAGCGCCCGTAGGGCTGTAGCGCTGGCAGGCCTTCACGATATCCGCTAGTGACAAGATGCCAACGAGTCTATCGTCCTGGTCCAGTACCGGGACACGTCGAATTTGCCTGGTTCGCATCAGTTTCTCCGCGGACGCGACGCTGTCATCTTGTTTGCACGCGCAGAGGTCTCGAGACGTTACCCCGGAGACGCGGATCGTGCTTGCCGGGCGATCTTGGCTCCAAAGGGCCATGCAGATGTCGCGGTCGGTGATCATCCCTAGAATACGCTCGCTTACGATATCGAGCACAGGGATTGCTCCGCAGTCATATTCCCACATCAGACGGGCAGCCTCACTCAACGATTCGGTTTGGTTCACTGAAACCACATCAGTCGTCATGAGCTCTTTTACCTTCATGGCACCCTCCTTGAGAGAGACACTTAAGTGTGGTTCATTAGCTTCGTCCTGGCAATTGAGATGGCGAGAGCGAGTCGCTATTGCCCTGGGGAAAATTGCGACATCCTTCGCTAAGCGGAGGACGCACACGATGGCTCGAAATGCGCGTTGATGTAGGATAACTCCGTCGCCAGGCTAATAATAGGTCAACGCATGACTTGACGTATCAATGTTATGCCAAGATGATTCGTTCTGACTCGGGATGTTTCGAGATACGTCTCAACGCGCTGGTGGGTTCGAGTGGAAACCAACTCTATTTCCAATCAATGGGTTCCATCGGCACTATCGGCTGGTGAACTAGCTTGCGTAAGAATTGACGACTGCTGAGGCGGCTGGATCTCACGCGAGCGGAGAGGAAAGCGGAGCAAAAACTACTGTCCGCAACCGTTGAATCGATCAGACGAAGTACGCTAGCCCAACCTTGGACTATCTGTCTGCGATCTTTGCGACTTGTGGAAGCGTCGAGTCGTGCCCTTTTGCGCGAGGCCACGACAACAACGGCCACCATGGCATGAATTTAAGAGCGAAATCGTTTCGTTGCGAAACACCCGAGTTCACTTGTGGGGCGAGTTGTTGCGGGATCTCAGCGCCTACGGCGGAAGCAGCACCTTGATGCAATACCATTTCCACGATAGTGCGTGTGCTCTCAAATCATGAGTCGTAAGTACCCTTTGTCGTTCGCGTCACACCTTTGTCGAGCGTGAAGTGAGTCAGCCCTCAGGTGGATCAAGCGACCAGTGAGGCCAATCAACGCCTGACGGCCTTCCAAAGGCCAAGGTCGAACAACATTTGCCCCATCGATTGCTCGAACGTCGTCACGGACGCGATGGACGCCGCCAAAGGCCTAACTTTGCTTTGCGGTCGTGCGACCGCGAGCCTCTAAGGCAAATTCCAAGCTTCCTTGGATCGAAACTTGACGTACTCGTGCGATCGGTTCCAATGTGTCAACCAATGGCGTCCGAGGCCGTCAATCTGCGAGCTTACGCCGCAATCCCTCACCCAAAGTTCACCCAATCAACCGCGACTCAACTACTCGATTTGGGCCAAGCCGGGCAGGCAGCTTGGCCGCACCTCGATTCGCCACGTGCGCCGGCACGCGGTGGTTTCGTCATGCCGCCAGGACCCTTGACCACAACGAGCCGGACCGAAAGAACCCCTTCAAACCGGTTGCTTCCAATTGGCTCGCAGAACACCGATCAAAGCTGCCCTCATGGACGAACCTTGGTCTACGACAGCGATCAGAACAATGGTGGCGGCGACTCCGGCGAAGTCTACGTTGACTTTCTGTGCAGCGGCGGCATCGTGTCCTGATGCTGGGCTTGAGCGGATGACCAGAGCAGAAAGCCGCAATCGTATCGCCTACGATGAAACCCGAATGGTTGTCCAGTCGCTCAGTTGTCCATTTGATCTCGTCAGCGTCGAAATGTTCTTAACCTACATAAATTCCTACCGTTACCTCATTAAGAGCATTCTAGCCCCCAGAGAGCCCAACACCGCCTCCTAGGTGCCATGGGCTTTCGCCAATTTTGAGGCGGCTGTACCGGCCGTCTGAAGGTGAGGCCGACAACTAATCAATTTGGGACGTTGGGCCCCGCATTCGGGGAGTCACAAGGACACACACATGGCCTATGTCCGCGCACTATTTGTTAGTCTCAATGAGAGCTATCCAGAACTAAGCACACGAACGTTTGGGTCAGAAGCTTTGAAAAACTGCACCAGCGGGTGGTGGTTCATTGACGTTAACAAGGCCAAAGACATTAGGTACGTCTTTGGGGTGGTCAATGGAGATGTAGTATCGGTGTATCGCATCCGAGACGACGAGTACGCTAACCCGTGGCCAAACCTAACATTTTCCCCCGAAGAAACTGCACCAAGAAGATATATCCCAACTGAGAGGGTTACAATTCCAGAATGGCAGGATGCTACTCAATGGGTTGATATCGATATGAGTGGCGGACCAATTCACTACGGCACCGTCGTGGAAGAGAAGGGTACCCTTGCCCCAAATCCACCAGTCATCGACAAATCTGGCGCCTCCCTTTGACTGCGAATTCCGCTCGACTTGACACTCATGCCGGCGGGACTTGAGCGTTCGTAACTAGGAATTATTATTCAATTCGTTTCGAAATAGCCGATCAAATTGGGTGCCTCGCCTAATCTTCCCGGGCATGACACGTCGGCTCGGTTCCCTGTGACTCGACCTTGCCAGCTATGCTTGCAGTATCTGTTGTTCGATACTCTTGGCACTGGGTTCTTGGTTCTGATGCATGACCGTCGCAATAAGCTTCTCGTCCGAACGAGGTATTCTAAAAAACAATTCTCCTCTGTCTGGTTGTGCCATTCGGCGTTGCAACCTTTCGCTAACGCGTGGCACGCCCCCGCCACGAAATATTGCCCGTTGCACCTGCACTTCGTCGTAACTACGCCCCGTCGCTAAAGCAACGTACGATTCTCCCACCCTTTGGCCTAGTGCGGGGTCGATACCAACCCAGCCCTCGGGCGGAATTAGGGCCTCTATCCAAGCGTGGGTGTCAGGTGCAAATGGTCCGCGCCTGAATGAATAACCAGACACGAAACGCGCAGGGATCCTGATTGATCGAAGGAGTGCCAACGCCACGTGCGCACAATCACGCGCGTCACCTTGACCACGGTCAAGTATTGTCTTGATGCCCTCACCGCAAGGGGCCTTGTGGACGTTGGGATTGAACGCCATGATTTCCGGTAAACAATTAATGATGATGGCCGCAGCCTTGGAGGCCTTCAATTCAGTGTTCAGACCAATTCGTTCGGCAAATCGTATAATGCGAGGGTCGTACTGCACGACCCCATGCGGCAGCGTGAAGTTTCGAACCCGATGATCTGATTCTAGGTTCGTCAGATTGGCGCTCTGACCGTCAAGTCAACTCGAAAGCGTCCGAATGTCGATTGATGACGTGGCAGCAATGACGACCCGATTGTGCAAACCGTTCAACGAAAAATGATGAACGCGATTGCACTGCCTGCCGGTAGCCCGGGCAAGCCAACTGTTAGCGCGACCGGCTCGAACTTCATCGCGGCGGGCAGGACGCTCCGTTGTCCCAGAGCCCGGTCCAGGTTCAATTAGTTCGAATTTGTTTTACTGAACATCATGTCACCGGATCTCGATGGCGTGGAAGTGTCGCCACATCTCTGGGCAGAATACACCTTTTCTTAACTTCGAAGGTTAGTGGCCCGAATAGGCTTTGCGAGAACGCCCTCAGGTATTGATTGGCCTCCCCGCTACTCGCTTGATCTACCTGAGGGCCGACTTGCCTCGCTCGTGCTGCTAAATTGGAACACCTTTCACGCGAGTGCCTGCGGATATCACAGAGGGGCAGAATCGAATCAAGGCGGCTCAGGGTTGCTTTGGCTCGGAAATCCTCGCAGTGGGCCTTACGAATCAGCGCGTAACAGCCGCTGCTATTTGAGGTGCCAGCCGTTTCCCGATCTCAGAGCCGCGGCAGGGTATTAGTTGTCGATGACGATCCGATAGTGCTGGAAGTAACCAAAGCATGGCTCGAGAGCGCTGGATACCACGTTAACGTACGCGAACAAGCACTAGGCACATCTGAGCAGGTTGCTAGGGAGTCACCAGACGTCGTCCTGCTCGACATTAGCATGCCGGCGCTTGGGGGCCCCGAATTGGCCCAAGTATTGCGACGCCATTCTCTCACGAACAAGGCAGCGATCATTTTACATTCGAGTTCTGACTCCCATGTGCTCGCATCGCTCGTGCGAGAAACGGGTGCAATTGGAGCAATCGCAAAAACTTCAAATTCGAAACAATTCATGTCAGACTTTGAAAAGATCTTGGCCAAATTCCACTCGCGTAATCATGCTGGGCAAGTTGGAATATGAACGAGGCGCGCTCGAATTAGTCCCAGAACATCTGCGACGTACCCCACATGGGTATCCTGCTTGGGATAGATTTTTGTCCGCTATTCGTCACCAGTGCACATCGGGAAACGCTGGACCCGGTCGAGCGAACAGGTACCCCTGAAGCAGATCGCACCCCAGGGCGACGACGGCGTCGCGCTCGGCGAGCGTTTCGACACCTTCAGCAACTACATGCAGACCCATATCCTCACAAAGTGAGGTTAGAGATTTTACGAGCTTCTGCTTCACGGTGGATGTGTCCACGTCCCGAATGAGCGTCATATCCAGTTTTACGAATTCAGGTTCTAGTGTCGCGAAACTGCTCAGGCCCGCGTACCCTGCACCCAGATCATCTACGGCTATGCGAAAGCCCTGCTTGCGCAAACCCGCCACTGCCGCGCGCGCGTTTTCGATATCCGTGATCGCGGCCCGTTCGGTTATTTCGAGCACCACTCGGTGGGCAATGGCATTGAGCGCCGCTCGACTGTCGTGTAAGTTCGGGTCGAACAGATCCAGAGGATGCAAATTGACAAAGAGCGTATAAGAGCTATCTGCCTTTGACATTGATTGTGCCGCGCGGTCGCGCACTGCTCGCCCCAATCGATCGAGCGCTCCCAGGCGTTCCGCGGCGTGCAGGATAAGCACAGGCGCGGACATCAACGGTTCGTTGCTTCGCAGCAGGGCTTCGTAGCCGAAAATGGTCCGATCGGACATGCGCACGATCGGCTGAAACGCCATCCACATGCGCTCAAGCGCCCGTTCGAAGTTCGTTTCAAGTCCCATTCGCTCGGACTCAACGGCACCGTCTCCGAAGAGCGCAATTGCTTCACGCTTGGTTTGCGCGAGACGATACAGGCGCGCCGCTCGCTCGATGGTTCTGACGAACGTCTGGGGCACGACGGGCTTGACGAGGTACATGAACGCGCCGTATTCGATGGCTTCCGCCGCTGTCTTGATGTCTGGCTGACCCGTGACGAGTACGACAGGCAAGTCCGGATCGTGCTGGCGAATCATGCGAAGCAGTTCGATGCCGGACATCTCGGGCATCGATACATCACTGACTACCACCCGAACGTCGCCTTCACCGATGTACCGAACGGCTTCGTGTGGCGTAAGACAAGAGATAATCACGTATGGACTGCACTCAAGCAAATGAGTGTGGGCGCGAAGGATCATCGGGTCGTCGTCAACGATGAGCACAATTCCGGGATGCTCGGGCGCCGCAATGGGCGGTGTTACCGTTGGCATTAGGGATCTCCACCTACTATCCTAGCTGATGGCGCCTTACGGACGAGCCCAATGGGGGATGCACGGGATTTCCCATGGGTATGAAATAGACCACACGGTTCCGGCAGGGCGCTGCGTGCGCGTGATTCGCACACACTTGGGGCTCGAATGCAGATTGCAGCGAGTGTGAATCGTCAAGCCTGAGTGGGCGGGCGCGACGCAGGTTTTGCGCGCATCTCGAGGACCTCTCGGACACGACGTGCCGGCTTCTCGGGATCCAGTGGCTTCTGTAAATACGAAATACCCGAATCGAGGACGCCGTGGTGGACAATCGTGTTTTCAGTATAGCCCGACATGAACAACACCTTCATGTCGGGCCTAATTCGAAGAAGTCGCTCGGCCAGCTCCCGCCCGTTCATCTGCGGCATGATTACATCGGTCAGAAGGAGGTGGATCGTTCGAGGGTGCTTCTCGCAGGTGAGCAATGCCTCGCCTCCGTTTCGCGCTTCAAGGACGTGATAGCCGTAGCGACGCAGGATTTGGTGAGCTACCGTTCTGACTTCGTCCTGATCCTCAACGAGCAAGATCGTTTCGGTTCCGTCGAGCGTTGCCGGCTCAAAAACCTCATGAGTCGGTTCTTCGACATCCGCTGATATCGGCAAGTAGATCCGAAATGTCGTCCCGCTGTCGGGCTCGCTGTAAACCCAAATGTTACCGCCGCACTGTTGGATTATCCCGAATACCGTCGCGAGGCCTAGGCCTGTCCCTTTGCCGGGCTCTTTCGTCGTGAAGAATGGCTCGAAAATGCGAGCTTGTGTCTCCTTGCTCATGCCGATACCGGTATCGCTAATCGCCAACATTACGTGCGGGCCGGCGGCGACTCCAAAATGCTCAGTGATGTAGGAGTCGTCCAGCATCACGTCCTTCGTCTCGATGGTCAGTTTGCCACCATCGGGCATGGCGTCGCGCGCGTTGACAGCGAGATTCATAATCACCTGGTCGAGCTGACCCGGATCAACTTTGACTTTCGACGATTCTCGGTCCAGATGTGTCACGAGCTCGATGTCTTCACCCAGCAGGCGGCGCAACATTCGCCCGGAGTCCAAAACTACTTCGTTGAGAGACACCACACGAAGGTTCAAAGCCTGCTGACGGCTGAATGCCAGCAGCTGGCGGGTCAGCTCTGCAGCACGTTCACCAGCCTTTTGTATCGCCGCAATGTCTTGTCGTATAGGGTTGACGGGCTTTATGTTGACGAGCAGTAGCGATGCGTAGCTCAAGATCACTGACAGCGAATTGTTGAAGTCGTGCGCAACGCTCCCGGCTAGACGTCCGATTGCCTCCATCTTCTGGGCGTGGCGATACTGGGCTTCGAGTTTTCGATTCTCGGTGACATCAATGGACAGCACCATCACCCCCAGGTCGCAGGGTGCGATTCGCAATTCTAAAGTCTGCACGACTCCGTCAGGGTATGTGAAATTCGTGGTCGTAGCCGCCGAGCGGCGCTCACTCATGCAACTTCGCAATAGAGCGAATACCTCGGTGTCGTCAATTCCCGGGTAGCACTCCATCATCGTGTGACCCAACAATTCATCGCGCGGGCGCCGTCCGTGGGCTGCCGCTGCCTTATTCACGTAAGTGTATCGCCAATCGTGGTCGATAACCTGCAGGCCTTCGCGCATTTCGTCCAGTATCGTCGATAGGTCCTGCGGACTCAGTGGTTGTGCGGGTGCCCCCATGTACGCGTTCCTTCTCGGTTAGACGAGCGCACATCACGTTAGAGCGACCGGAAGACAATGTCGAAGTGGGTCGTCCTCGATGCTCGCCCAACGCTGAATTCAGGTTTGCCTACCCACACTTGCATCTATGGTGTTACTGAATGCGCAGACACCAATGCGGCGGCGCTCATCGATTCCTATCGGGCATTGATGTTGCTACTCGAGTTGTTACTTCGACAAATGCCGAAGCAAACGCCCCACCACTTGGGGTCCTTTGAATTGAGGCCACTATGCTCAAATCTGCGCCCCATCGACCTGCAATACATCCAAAGCTTGGCAGCCGTGACCCGGCAGTAACAATTGCTGTCAACTCGACCCCGGCTCTGGGAAGCAATTCATCCAGCTTTATCGGATGGGCATACCAGTGCTTGCATTCACCGTCGAAGTCAGGCGACACAGCTGGCAAGCTACACCGGGCCCTTTCGCTGCGCGAATTTAGCGTACCCGAAGCGGCGCCTCCACCCGTAGCGTTATGGAACAGGCTGTTCAGCCCAAAACTGCATGCCCGCCCAAGACAGGGACAATCGAGTCGAAGAATCAAGCGGGTGCCCGGCGACTGAAACTGGTTGAATTGAGCGGCGGCGGATCCTCTTTCCTGAACACCTTGCGAGCACGCGGTCGTAACCCTGTCAACCTGTGGCACCTATGGGATTTCCGAGAGTTGAGTCAGTGACTAAAGGCGTCAATGGATTGACGCTTGATTGCTTCGCACTCGCCCGAGCGCGAGACTGTTGCGGTCGAAGTTCGTACTCCTGACGGGCATGAATTTTGGAGTTGCTCCTTTTTCGCCGCGATTTGCGACCGGCAAGTATCGATTCGGAGCGGGTTCGACGATTTCAGAATGGTCAGTCAATCGCGCCGAAACAATGAAATAGGGTACAAGATGTGCATTATCGTGTTCAAGGTTCGAAAATCCGAATGAGTCTAATGCCTCGAACCAGGGGATGTCCCATGTATCGATCATCGCTCGCCATTCACTCCAACGAGGAAATCCGTCCCGTTACTCTGGCCGAAGAGTTGGAAGCAGCACCCGAATCGCGTCCGTCTGCGGTTCTCTTGGTCGCTCGGGATCTCTCGTTGGACGAGTCGTGCCGGCGCACCTTGTCTGACGCGGGCGTCGATGTCGTGGTGTCCGTACAAAGCAGCAAGCGCGCTCTGGAAGTACTCGGTGAGAATCAGTTGTTCGACGCGGTGGTCATTGGTGTCGGACCCGGCGACGTGGATGCCGTGATGCTGGCCCAACATATGCGCCGTCATCGCTCGGACACGCCTACCGTCGTCATGTCGCCCATCGGGAATCTTGAAATTCCCGGCGCCGCAGGGGCCTGCAGGCCCAATGATTCGCAACTTCCGAATGTGCTCCGAAAGACAATCCGCAAGGCACTGACGTTTCGACGCTCCACGCGTTTGCGGCACCCGGCATAGTTCGGGAAACTCTCTAAGTTGGGGTCTACTTCTGCCGTTACCAGTGAAGCTTGAAGAATTCAGCCGCAGGTCAACCAAAGAGATATCCCTGCAGGAGTTCCGCGCCCAGCGCTTCGAGTGTGTCTCGCTCAGCCAGCGTTTCTACCCCCTCGCACACGACTTGGATACACAGTTCTCGATTGCATACGTTTATCATGGACCGCTCAAGGCAGCTCAAAATTCCGCTAGATGCACGCACTACTGCGTACATTGGGCGTTACGTCAACTCGCACCTGTCCCCGCGACGTGTGCTGGCAGCATGATGCGGTTTGGATCACCTAGGCTCATGACGTCCTCCCCACTCAGGCTTAGCCTGGCCCGGCATCACGGTTAGCCTCGGCTGTTCCTCGCTTTCGTGCTGCGATAATGGTAAGTTAGCACTCCCCCCAAAGCATTCCCTGCACTTGACCGGATTTACGCTGCGCGCTGATACGCGGCGTTTGCTCGCCACCACGCGCGGAGGTAGCATTGCGGCATGCTTGCTGTTCCATTGCCGTGCCCGGCTACCGTCCCCACGAAATGTCGGCTTTATTCGGCTTTTGTCGTCGTTTCCCTCACGGCTTGTGGAGGCACCACGATCCTCGACAATGCCAGCTGCAACACCGGGGACGCAGCGGCTTCAGCAGGCGGATCCAGTTCGGGAGGTGGCGGCGCGCTAGGCACGGGCGGCAGAGTAGCGGGCGGCTCCAGCTCGGGAGGTGGCGGCGCGCAAGGCATGGGCGGCGGAGCAGCAGCCGCTGGCGCGAGTTCGTGCAGTCTTGGGGAGGGATGTGACACCGGACCGGGCGCGATTCTCCCCGGTTGCCAATCGGGGTCTTTGGATGCGGGCGGCTTTTGGGCTCCCGCCGCTTGCGCATTGGCCGAGACCACCGTCCCGGGTCCGAGGACCGCAGCGTGTCTCACGAGTTCGATGCTGGGTGTTTGGTTGCGTTGCTCCACGCCGTCGGTGATCAACACGACGGATGACGTAGGCATCGAGTTCGACGCTGACGGCACCTTCTACCAACTTTACACGGACGACGGTTGCACGATGCGACGCGGGAAATCCTTCGGACAGACTGGCACCTGGGAATCGTACGACAACGGTACTACCACGAGCGGCACCCCGAACCTATGGGTCTATCTCAATTACAACGGTGGTTCAATGGGGTCAACAATGACGTTCGGCTGCGCGCCACGAAAGGTGCGCATGTTCAACGAGAATACGCCGTATATGTTCGACTACGTCTGGTTTGGCCCTTCGCTAACTTAGTGTCGTTGCCAGGCCGAGGCTTACTTCAATTCAAGTCGTAGGTGGAGACGCTCGCGCAATTCCGCCGCTTATGTGGAGCTCGGCATAGGCTTCGGAAAGACGGAATCGTCTCCACTTCAGCTTCAGCTCGTAATTGTGGCGACGGGCGTAGCGAACGTCGCGCCAACCGATCACCTCGACGCTCCCGTTAGCGCGCTCGAGGACGAGGCCAAGCTCGTGCGCGTGGACAAGTTCCTTGTGGCGCAAGAATTGATCGCGCGCGCGCCGCCCATAGTAGAAGAGCGAGGCGAGCGCCCAAAAAGCGGATGTTCTGGGAGCGACGCAGTCTACACGCCGACACGTTTCGTCGCTGGCTACGAGTGAACGCACGAAAGCGCCGCGTGCCTTTGCGGGCACATGGCGCTTTGTCGGGATTTCCGCTTGCGAAAAGATGCTCAGCGGAGGTTTATCAGTCCCACCGGCTTCCAAGCCCCCCCGCAGCCGGACGGCGTCATTAAGGAAGAGGGACGTAGTTTCGCATCCCACGTTGATCGAGAGCGCGCCGGTCACGTTTCCGTAGCCGTCGGTCAGCCACGCCGAGAGCTCGCCCGAAGTGGAGTTGTACCAGAGCAGGTCGTGGTTCCATCGCCATTGAAGTCGCCTGCTCCGACCACCTTCCACTGAAGCGAGCAACCCTGCCAGCTCCCGCAGTGCCAGGACAATGAGGTGGCCCCAATCACGTTACCGTTGAGTGGTGCCAGGGATTCCAAAACGGCTCGTCATTGCTGCGCCCACCGGAGACACGCGTCAGTTGACGTAACGCCCAGACTGCGCACGAGTGCGTGTGCTTGAAGTAGAATTCGGAGCAGCCTTGGAAGATCAGTGCCTTGAAGGCTAATTTCTGTGAATATATTGGCATGATCAGTATCGTTGGCCTGGAAATCAGTGCCTTGAAGGCCAATATCAGTGCGTGTCGAACCACCGCGGTTCGCCACGCCTGCGACAGTCAAGAGTGCCGATATTCACCATCGACCCCCACATGCTGCGGTTGGCGTGCGCATAGGCGATGGCTCGCGGCGTGGGATGATTCTCTGGCCTGCCCTTGCGGCGGAAGACTGAAGTTCGTCGAGCTCGTCACCGAGCAACCACTACGCGAGAAGTCCTCGCGAGTATGGGATTGCCAACCGATCTGCCGCCAATCGCCAGCCAGGCCACCCGACTCCTACCAAGAGTCGTTCGCCGCCGACTGGGATTGAACTCCAGACTGAGACGGGCACCCGAGGGTCACCGCACCGCCCGAGGGCGAAGGTGTGCTTTGGAATCGATCAAAGCTGCTCAAAACTCCGCCTTAGGTGCACGCACGACTGTGCATAGCGGGCGTTATGTCCACTGCCGAGTGTCTCTTGTGGGGGCCGCGATGGTGCACCGTTTTGGAGTACCTAGTACCGCAATTGGAGCACCGCGTTTGAGCACGCAAAGGTTAAAGATAATCTAAGGAAGTCCTTTGTTGGGGTCGTAACGGCACTTGGACAAGGGTTTCGGCAAGCTACGCGATGCGCATAGTGGCGAAGCCTTCGATGCGAGCAACTTTTCCATGTGCGACAATAATGCGTGGCGCCGGGGGCGTTGCTCAAAATGGTACGAGCGTTGCGCTACTGGTAGGGTTAGCGCTGCCTCCTTCGATTTGAAATTCTCTTGGACAGGGAGAATATCTGAATGAGCCACCGAAACCAGCATTCGGCATCGGATGCATGTTTAGCTGGAAAAGGTTGGTGCCCTCCGGGGATACGTTGTACGTTAGTTGGTAATTGAAACCAGAACCCCTAACGGGCCCGGCGGCTCCCTGGACTAGATAATACATATTGCCACCAACGGTTGATCCATTCGACGTAACTTGCGACGAAGCCTGCCCATACTCTACGCCGATCGTATCCGCTGGTGCTCCGGGATATGTATTTCCGCTACCTGGACAGATCTGCCAAAGCCCAACCAGTGCCGAATATACCTCTGAAACGGATGAAAAGGTCTGAACTGTACCGGCAGGTGTTGAACAGTTGGATATACAGTTCCCGGCATCCTGCATTCCCGGTGTAGTTGAAGTGCCGGCGCCTAAACCACCGAGCCCGTTGCCCAGACCACCCGTGGCGCTGGTTGAGCCACCGATTCCACTAGTTCCACCCGTGTTGGCGCTTACACCGCCATCCGGTTCGTCCCCAATCAGAACGTGGTTTCCACAATCAACTAATCCTGCAATTGAGGCAATAAGAATCGTTAACCATCGATATGTACTAATATTCGGCATGATCTCGTCCAATGCTAACCAAGTTGATTCATGTTCGGGTTTCGTCCTTGAAGTCGTATTGCGACTCGAAGCGGGACTTGCAAGTGATTGGGACTAACGCGACCATTTTATGACGACATAACTATTTTGTCGTTCCACTCAACAAGACGTTGACGCGACGGGCGTGTGCCGAGCCTGGAAAAAGGGCGCGAAATGCCTGACCTCTCTTGCGAGCTTCATTGACCTGACCCAACCGCAGCAGTGCCTCGATAATAATAACCTCACGTTCCTGAGATAGTGACCCCTGGTTGAACTGACGTTCATGCAGCAACGCCAAATTCAGCGCTTGGTTGGGGTCCGTTGCAAGAGATGCTTGTGCACGCGTTAACAACCCGAGTTCGGATTCGGCGGGCCGGGTCGAGTTTAGGCCAACCGGTCTTGTAGGCGCGGCACTTGGCAAGCTCTCGGGTTCACTGCTGGCAATTACTGCGGGTGAGTAGCCCGTCTTGGCTCGTTTTGCACTTATGCGTTCCCCCTTGGCGGGTTGACGACCTGACGATAGAGTTCCTTGCTCGCTAATTGATTCAGTCGCTGGCTGCTGCATCGAGTGATGCTCGACCTGGATTGAATGAGCACTCACAGTAGGCACCAAGGCTGGATTGATTTTAACTGGCGAAGAATTACCGATTGCGGAGCCCGCAATAATGGCGCTCGTGGCGGTTGCAATTCGAATTGGTGTCCACCAGGATACCGCTCGTGCACTTACCAGGGTACCTGCCGTGGCTCCGAGGCCCGGTTCGGAACCACTAAAGCCACTCGGCGAAGGCCCTGTTGGTAACGCGGACGAACCAATCGGAGGAATCAAAGCTATGCCGAGTCTCGCTGCAAGGCTCGAAGAAACTTGATCCAATTGCTCAGGATTCGGTTCATCGCTTGTCACCGGGCGGAGTGCAAGCGCCAGCGATTCTGGAATATTGCTAGCTAGCTCCCGTAGCCGGTGTGGGTCGCGAGTCCCGTTCATTTTCAGGTTCTCTTCCTTTCGGCTTGCGCAAAGGCCCCAATTACCTCGCGACGTGCAGCGTGAAGTCGAGAATAAGCGGTCTGTACGGGACATTTAATAGCTGTGGCTATTTCAGTCATAGACAATTCTTCGAATTCGTAAAGTAAGAATACCGTGCGCTTAAGTTCGTTCCATTCCCGAAAGAACGGAGGACAACTGTTCACGCGCTCGCAGAATCTCAAGCTCCTGGTGCTGATGAGGTTCGACAACCACCTCAGGTAAGAGGTTGTCGGACTCCCTGCGAGACCAACAGCGCCGACGATAATCCGACGCCGTTTTGGCACAGATTCCAAAGATCCAACTTGGAATTGTTGCTCGAGTCTCATCGAAACTTCCTAGTCGCCGATGAATCACGATGAACACGTCTTGACACGCGTCGGGCAAATCCGATGCAAAAACACCAAGCTTTGCCAGGACTCGCCACACAAAACGGCAATGATCTCGAAATACTCCGTTAAATTCCGGCCGATTGAGTTCCACCTCGTTTTTCTGAATCGGTGAGTCTGCGCGAACGGCAGCGTCCACCCTAGTCATTGGGCGCATCTCGAGATACTTATGAACAAATAATTTATGACGCGCAGAATTCCTGCCGCTTAAGATCTACCGGCAAGGTTCGGCCGACGGTTCGCGGCGCTCAAAATGCCCAGCCCAAACCCACTTGGAATGCAGCGTTGATTGCAGCCGCACGATACACCAGTTGACGACCCGTACCGACGCCAACCTCGAAATAGTCGCGAATGATTGGGGCACCAACGCTACCGACCCAGTTCAGTCTCAAGTGCTCATTCAAACGGATATCCAAATGCCCGTCCGCGGCCGGATTTACGAGCCAACGAGTCACATGATTCGATGCCGCTAGACCGAAACCGCGCGCGCCCATTTCGCCAATTTGTGTACCAGCGCAAGCCGCAAGAACGAAGCCCCTCTTGTTAATGGGGCGAAAGCAGCCAGCAATTGTACCGTATAACGTATCGAAGTTAGCACCCATGCCCGGCTTTAGCTCGGTACCCCTCTTGGAAAAATATGCGCCTGCAACCTCCAGTCCCAAGTTCGATCCAAAAGTATGAAGCCAGTCAACAGATATGCCTAAAGCAGGGTCCGGCAATAATCCCACCCCAAGGGTAACAGACGCGTCCACCTGATTACGATAAACGGCTTGGGCAGGAACATCAGATGACGAAATGACAGGGCTGGAAGGACTGGGAGGGCTGGAAGATTCCCTGGATTGGTGCTTCTTTTCTTCGGCCGCACTGATGCGCGCCACCGCGTCCGGATCGATCATTAAGGCGATGACGAGCACACTTGTCTCGACTATGTTTGCGCAATCCGCGTCGCCACTCGATAGATTACGTTCGCCGATGATTGGGCCGTTCCGTTGGGAAACCACGATTCCGACTCGCCAACCGGGTTCATTCGCAATCGGCTCCACGTGCGCTTCAATTGCTAAATCGGACACAGAAGGCCCGACAAATACAGGATGTCCAATGCGCGCCTCGATTTTTGAAGCGATCTCTTCAGGGCCCGCACAGCTTTCTGCTCCAGACACCCGCACCCAATTCAACATGGACGACCGTACCAATTCATTCGCGGCCCTGGTCACGCGCAGCGGATGAATCGCTATAATCGCACCAATTGCAACGACCGACACGAATCGAGTTCCTAACCAGCCAGATCGCTCCTTCTCGATTCCGTTTCTCATTGTTCTATGTGCCCTGGAGTCTTTCTTGTTGCGTGCGTGGCTTAACATGCCATCAACAACATGATCAATTATCTTTCAAGAAAACGCAACACTTGACTGGTTAACCGATCCAATCATAATGACTCATCCTTCCTAATAAGTTTCGCTCGGCGCTTCCTTCGGAACATCGCGCACTTCAATGTGCGCCGCGACCTCACCGACGGCACGTGGCTACCCATCACGTCGCGTGACGATTCGTCCCTTCCGCACAGCTTTTTGCGATGATCGCGGAGCTGTAGAAAGTCTACGTTCAGACACTCGAAGGATCTGCAGTTCGGGCTTGAGACCACCGACGTCCACCAGCCCGCGGCTCTCGACTTTGAATCCCAGGTGATGTGCGATGGACGCCGTTCGGGCCGGCATCGGCGAGAGCCACACCCAGCGCCCGCCGGGACGTAAGACTCGCCAACCCTGCGTTAGCGTTGCCTCCATCAATTCCCCGAGCGAACCGTCCCGAACCAGGCGGGCGCCGAGCGGTGGGTTAGTGACAATCAAGGTGATATCGCGGACAGGTGCTGTCGTGGCGTCGCGATTGTACAGTGTTACGTGTTTGGTCTTGGCAGCTGCAATATTGGCCCGAGCCGCCGTTAGCGCTCGCTCGTCCGTGTCCGTGCCGTACATGGCGCGGTAAGGACTGAGCAGGGCGCGCTCGATGAGTTCGAGTCCGCTGCCGACGAAAGGGTCCCACACCACGTCATCGGGCTGTGCCCCTGCTACGTGGGCAAGGGCGGCCGCGATGGTGGGGTGAGACGCCGAGGGCAATTCTTCGACGCGCCACGTAAATCGCGGGTCGTCGATGCGCTTTGGGATGATGTCGGGGGGCAGGTGATCCAAAAGCCATCACGTCACCAAATCACGCCTCGATCACCCGCCCAAGTTCACCGTCGCTCACTCAGCCGCTACTCGGTGGCTAAATTGGAGCAACCATGAGCTGGGTCAAGGAAACGCAAAGCATGTCGCCCTGCCTGAACCCAGAACGTAGCCATTGGGTCCAGCGCTCGTGACGGCCTAGCCTTGAAGTTCACTATCTAAGTGCAGCCGTGGCGACGGACGCATAGCTAGCGCATGAAATCTGAAGCACGGGTTACTGAACGTTGCCCCAGCAAACGTGGCTTTTCCGGTTGGGAGGACTGCCATTAGTTGAGAAGGACAGCCACGCCACAAACGTCGTCCTGAGCGAAGTGAGGCTTGGGCGGGTGCGTCAACTGCGCCAAGCCTCGCCATGACTCAATCCGTCAGTTCTCACACACGATGAAAGTCGATTGTTCTGTCGCGCAGGCGTCGATAACGGGCATACCGGTGCTGTCGCAGGTTATGGCTTTGCCTTCTGCGCAGTTCTGCAGCGCCACGTATTGGGTCGAGCACGTTCCCGTTCGCAACGCTTCGCAGGTCCCTACGCAGCTCGACTGATCAGTGGGACCATTGCTGCAGTGCGCAGCGATTGTCGCAACACAGCCGACTTGGCAAATGTCGCTTGTTCCAGAGTCGGGAGCCGGGGTTCCGCTGTTGGCCCCCCCTTTTGAGCTGCAACTCGCAAGGGTAGAAAGGACGACCAGGCCGAGGGCACAAATCGAGAGACTCTTCATGCGAATAGGACTAACAGACATCCACGGTCCAAACTACTTTTGTTGCGACTCGGGCAAATAACCGTAACATACATGGGCGATATCGGTGGGAGCGCAGGTATCCAGACGTAGGCGGCGCATCGCCTGTGTGGGGGCCGTATCGCTGCGGTTGCACTTGGCTGTCGTTGGCAACGGCCATTGCGAAGGGTCAAGCAAGGGCCGTAGGTGTTGGGATGGTGACGATAACGATGGCGCCTAGCGGCAGCAGGCGTGAGCTAGCACAAGCGTCGTTAGTCCATGTGCCGTAACGACCCAATAAAATAACATAGCTCGACTGGCACTCGGCTCGAGGAACTTCAAAGCACGTCACCAACACGCAAGGTTACCAAGCAGCCATCGGTTTACCGACCGTGACCCCTTTGGACTAGAAACTCCCCGAATAATTGCCGCCTTGGACGCGAAATGGCGAATCATTACCTAACTGGGAGATCAAGATTTCGAGGGCTTTCGCAGTTCCCTGTCTCATTCGTCATGACAGAATTGAAATCGACACCGCGCGACGCCTCCGCGGCAGGAAACAGAAGCGCCACCGGTGCCGCTTGTTCTCATGAAGCACGCGCCAAGCGGAGTTTGGTACGCGCAGTTCAGTAGGCCCGACCCGAGCATAGTAGTAGCTCGGGCCTCTGTAACGGACGTCCGCTCGCAAGTCCGGCTCACCTTCGACCATCTTTACTTGTCCCCCAATGGCGTCACGTAGCCAATTCACGGACTTCCAGAGCAGCATGAGTCCGGGCAAAATGATGATGACGACGACCGTGCGAATTCCAAGACTTGCCGGAGTGCTCACGACTAACCAGCCAAACAATGCGATGACTCCAGCGAGCCCGATAATCGAGCCGCCCGAAAAAAGCAATTCTTTTGCCCGTTGCAGGGTCGTCAGTTTGCCATTCGCGTTGGTTGCTCTCGTCACCTCATCCGCCCCAAAGCATTGATCCATGGCCAGCTGCAACTCTGTTGATTGATTCATGTTAGGGTGCACCTACGGCACAATGCTACTTGAATCTCCGCGGCAAAAGAAGCCAGGCAGATCGAGATCAGGCTGCGACCAGGATCTCCAATGGCCTATGAAATGATCAATCACATGTTGCTAGGCGCAATCTCACGCTCGCCCGCGTCGTTTAGCTAAGATTGACCCTGGGTTGACGGATTTCGATCGCCTTGGGCTAACCGGTGCTCGTACCGCTGCCCAATGGCTGAATTGGACCAACCTTGGAAGTACCTGCAGAACACTCTAACGTGTTGGTGTTACGATGCGCGCTACTAATTGTCGGGGTAATCGTAGACAGCCGAGCAGGTTTGATTGGTGCACACGGGGTAATTGTTGGGCGCGCATGCGTAGCACGGCATGTCGCAATTACTTTGGGGCGCGCAAGACGCTGGCACAACGCGCGGACTGCCAACAACTGAATAGCAGGGATCTGCCGCGTAGCGGCGGGTGCTGATACTGACCGTGCAGCTGCAGCAGCCAGCGTCTTTGGCTAGGATGCAGTCTGAATCCGTCTCACAGTAGTTCGGGTCGGGCGCGCAGGTTGGGCAGCAGGTCCACGGAGTATTGGTGACGACATAACCGGGCGAGCAACTGGTAGGCGTTGAGCATTTATCGGCTGTGCAATTGGGCTTAGTTGCAGTGGCCGTAGCGATGCACGTGTCGCAACAAGCGCCGGGTTCGCGACCCACCGTGTAGCCATTCGGGCAATAGGGTGTTGCACAAATGACGCTCTGGCACGCTGGCTCGTTGGCAATGCAGCTTGGGCAGCAATAACCTGAAAGCGTGACGGAAGTATAGCCGTCGGCGCATACGGGAAACTCGCAATCGACGGTGCGACAGTCAACGGAAGTCGAGCTTGTGCCGCCGGTGTCGGACGAACCACCGGTGCTTGCAATCGCGCCCGCAATTGCATAGCCACCCGCGTTGCCGACCGTGCTGGCACCGCCATACGTCACGGACGCTCCTCCGACCGGAGGCACGGCAACCGTATACATCCCTGCGGCAAGTCCGGTCGTGATGGAATAGCCAGTCGTGCCCCCTGTGCTGGTCACATCAACCCCGGCAACTTGACCCCCGCAGTCGGGTAACACCCAAACACACGCGAGGCCCACGAATGTGCGACAAGACAAGCGCAACGGAAAGGCATCGAACATGGATAAGCTCCCCTAGGGAAACGGGTCAGCTCTGAGTGTATCAAATTACTGCGGCGATTCGACGCTGGGCCGAAATTACCCTGGTCTTTGGACCAAGCGACAGGCAAACCCACAGATTCTTGCCGAGTTGCCGCACCGAACCGGCCCGGTGGCGATCACTTCGCCTACTAAATCGTATCCGGGTGTGGACGGCATCTTGGGCATGCCAAGATTGAGACCCATACGCTTCATGACGTCGCCACAGGCCACACCTGAAGCGGGCACCCGTATCTCGTTCTGGTGGCGGCAACTCGTTCTCGATGACTGCAGGCACCTCTGGTCCACCGAGCTTGGTGATTACTGCGCGGCGATTCTTCATAGGAGCTCTTGAGTACTCCAGATCAGTCAAAGCTACGAGCCAAAGAGACCCAAATGCCATCGTCATACGAAATTCAGGCGTGTGCTTTCCGCCCAAGGTCACCGTCGCTCACTCAGCCGCTGCCCGGCTGCCAATTGGTGCAGCCCTGGATCTCAAGCCTGGGTATTAAACCGCTGCGACAGGTGTCGATTCGGCAATTGTAGTTGATCGCTGCACCACCCTCGGATGTAGAAGAGCTCGGTATGGATTCCCCGCAACTCGATGACATCGGCCGATATCTTGTATCGCTTGAAGAGCAGGCTCTGGCCCGCTGGTGTAGTGGGGATCCGTCGGGGTTCCTCGAGATATGCGCGGCCGACGTCGTTTACTTCGACCCGTTCATCGACCAGAGGATTGACGGGCTCGCGGCTCTTTCCGACTATTACGAAGCGCTCCGCGGCAAAATCCGAGCTGATCGTTTCGAGATCCTCAATCCCGTAGTGCAGCGGACCCGTGACGTAGCCATTCTCACATTCAACTTCGTTTCATTCGGTGGCAACGAGAACGAACTGCGCTGGAATTGCACAGAGGTCTACCGACACGAAGATGACGAATGGAAGATCATTCAAACGCATTGGTCGTTTACGAATCCGAAGAAGTGAGGATCAAGGGATTCTAAACGGTGTCGCTTTGGGAAAGATCAACACAAGGCCAATTGAGCAACAATCCGTGACTCACCTGGCCCCAAAGTTCACCGTCTAAATGCCATCTTGTCTGGTCGCCTCCGCCTCGGCATTCGCTAAAGTCGCACCTCTACCTGTGCGCCCAACATGAGCCAACTACCAATGGTTCCGTAACGGATGTGCAAGCCACCCGCAACAACGTCCGACGCGAGCTGCAAACCAAGGATACCCTCGGCGCCCAATCGACCGGCCTTTTCGCGGTACCAGGCAGCCAAATCCGGATATCCACCGCGAATGTCGACAACACCCACCAGGTGCGCCTCCATGAATGGATCGAACCAAAACCCCTTCAGCGGATGCCACGCGGGTCCAACCGTCAAGGCATCGATCGTCAAGAACGGCAACCCTTCATTGTTGCCGTCCTGCATAACAAGAAACGACGCTTGCAGTCCCAAACCGTAGTCCCATTGATAGCGTGCGTATCCTTCATCTATGGAGGCAAGCTCGGAATCAAAGCCCGCCGCGCCAACAGATAGGCGGAAACCCACTGCAAGATGATATCGATCGGGTCGTTGCCAAAACGCGGGAGCTTGCGGCGTACTGTCTGCCGTAGCCGACTTGGGTTGGTCCGGCGCAATCGCGGTCACTTCAGGGTTCGACTCGCTCGCTTGGGCCCACTGTGAAAATGCAACCCCGCCAATCCGATGGCTGTGGCGATCGGACGCCACGCTTTGCTCGACGATTGGCTCAAGTGTTGGAGATTTACCGCCATCGTCGGACGAATAAGCAAGCAACGTGCCGCTTGGCCCATCACCCACATCGCAGCTCTACAGGCGTCCGGATGCAAGGACCTTCAAACCACTGCATCAACGCACCAGGTTACCAATCAGTCATCGGTTTACCCTCTGTGACCCGTCTGGACTCCAAGTTTCCCGACTAAGCCTCGATTTCGCACACTAACAGCAAAGCGGCGTTTGGCAGACTTTTGGGGGCGAAAACGCGGCTGACGGAGCGACGCAGGCCTGCGGGAGCGATCTTCGGATAGACGACCCCCTTTCCCCCACAACAATATTCATGCTGTGACTACGTCATTCCCACAGCTGAAGGTCACGTGGAGTGCGAAGGGTCCACTGCCGTCCCGAGCGCAGTAGCCGTCCAGGCCGCACGATGAGCAGTCGGCGCAACCACGGCGTGCGCCAATAACTGCAGCGGGGGCTAACTCGAGCGGCATATCGTCGCATCAGATTGTGCGCCAATAGCTTGAGTAGAAACATAGCGTGATTGGCATCGAAGCTCGCGCTGGGGATCTTTCCTAAAGCCAACGCGTCTTTCAAGTCACGGATGATGGTTTCTACTTCAGCGCGCCCGTCGTATTCTCTGGGTAGCTCTTCAGCGGCTGTTTGCCAATCGTTACTCACGTAGAATTGCGTCGTCTCGTCCGGATTGTCCCAGATGCGCAATTGTTGTCCGCCGCAGCGTTCCGTTGAGCGCAGCGCAATCACGCGCAATGGCCTCTCGCATTGGTGCCACTCCTTACGGCGAAAGTTCAGAACACCTACGCGCTCGGTCGGATTGTCTTGAGCATCGCAGTTGGTGATTCTCCAATTGCAATGGGTCAGCGCGATGCCGACAAGGTCTTCAGTGGCCTTGAGCTTAATAACGAATCGGAAGTTATTTCGGTCCAATGCAGCAAGCAGGGCACTGCAATCTCCTGCCGAATCGACGCGTCCCGTTATCAGCACGTTGGGTCCGACGCGTTGCCGAAGTCGCTGTAACCATCCCAAGATGGTATTGACGTCTTGTTCGCCAACCCCGCGATCACCTGGACGCAATAGCCCTCCAATACAGGTCCCAGTTTCTGCAATACAAGCCAGCAGCGGATGGTAGCTGGGGCGGCCATGATAGCGTGGATTGGGACCAGGCAGTGCACCCTCTTGGTTTCCGAAGAGAGGTTCCACCGTCGAATCAATGTCGACATGCAGCATCTGAGGCGACCGATGCAGCCCGACCATGCCCTGGTCAGCCATCAAGTCCTCCAGATCGGCTAGCCTGTCTTCGTCGAACCGGCGCAAGTCACGATACACCGTATCGATGCTGGGCACCGAGCCACCCGCCAAACGACAAAAAGACGATCGGCAGCGAGTGCCTCGATCCCAAAAACGCGCTCTTCGTCCGCGACAATCGCGTCCAGAAGTAACCGCAGTTGAATACCCATCGGATAGACTAAGTTGGGCCCAGACTTCATCTCGTCGAAGCGATTCGCAAGCTTTCGATCCAGACCAATCTCACGGGTGAAGCGACCGAATCCGACGAGACCGGCGACCCCTGTGAGCGAATCATCCGGATCGCCAGTCAAAATCTTGTGTGCCGCGGGTCGCCGAACCTTTCGCCGCTGTTTCTGAAACTCATGCCCCATTCCACGCTTGCCACCGAGCTCGTCTCGACGCACCTTATGGATGCTCGTCGAGCGTTTTGTTATTGGTTTCATCAACAACGGCAACACACTCGGCGAGCCCTAAATTCCAGCCACTTTGACGAATATCGTCGGTGCTACCTCAGGCAAAATCGCTCAGTAGTGCGCGAAACGCACGCTAAGTGCCGCCTTGGTGTGTTGCTACTACTCGAGCAACCAACGCCGAGCGAACCTATAAGTCCCACCGTCACGATACATTGCTTAGAATTCATATTGTTGAAGCTCCCCAGTGAAGTTTAATATGTGAGTCGGAGCTCCTTCGATTCGCAAGCTGTGAACGATACGAATTCGTGCGTGTGTAGCCTTCACCCTTCACGACATCCGCTTCGTTCGACCGTTGTGGCTGTTCCTTTCTTGGCACAGCGGCACGGAAACGCATGTCTATTTCCCGACGCGTGCCGCCAAGTGCGCGGGGTAGCGAGCACCCTGCACTTGGAAATTGCCGAGAGCCTCTTCGATTTGATATAAGTCGTCTTTGCTCAGTTCAACGGAAGCGGCACCAATATTTTCCCTCAGGCGATGGTGCTTCGTGGTGCCCGGGATCGGCACGATCCAGGGTTCTTGCGCTAGCAGCCACGCAAGGGCAATCTGGGCTGATGTTGCCTGTTTGGTTGCTGCAATTTGACCCAGCGAGTCAACCAACGCCTGATTCGCTTTGCGAGCTTGCGGTGAGAAGCGAGGAACGATGTTGCGGAAGTCGTCTTTGGCGAACGAGGTATTCTCGTCAATCTTACCCGTTAAGAAGCCCTTGCCGAGTGGGCTAAAGGGCACAAAACCGATGCCGAGTTCCTTCAACGTGGGTAGGATCTCCTTTTCGGGCTCGCGCCACCACAGGGAATACTCGCTCTGAAGCGCTGCCACCGGCTGAACCGCGTGTGCGCGACGAATGGTCTCGACTCCTGCTTCCGAGAGACCGAAGTGCTTGACCTTGCCCTCGCCGATCAGGTCCTTGACCGTGCCGGCCACGTCCTCGATGGGCACGTTCGGGTCCACACGGTGCTGATAGAAGAGATCGATGTGGTCAGTCTTGAGACGTTTGAGCGATGCATCGGCGACCGCCCGGATACGCTCGGGCCTGCTGTCCATGCCCGCTTGAGTATCCCCATCTTTGAATCCGAACTTGGTTGCAATCACCACCTGGTCGCGCAGCGGTGCCAATGCCTCGCCTACGAGTTCCTCGTTGGTGAACGGGCCATAGGCTTCGGCGGTATCGAAGAACGTAACACCGCTCTCGAATGCGCCCCAGATTAGCGAAATCGCTGCCTGCTTTTCCAAAGCGGGACCGTAGGCAAAATTCAACCCCATGCAGCCGAGACCGAGAGCCGAAACTTCCAGACCACTTTTTCCCAATATGCGCTTTTGCATTTTCTGAACCTCCGTTGCCAAAACTAGTACCCCGAATCTCTTGAGTCTTACAGCCCTGTCATTTTCCAGCATACTTTCGGGAAGCCGGGCTCCCTGCAGTGTAATCTTCGAGGCCGCTGCGTTGATCTCTTGAAGGTCGCTGGCGGTGAGCTCGACTGAAACCGCTCCAAGGTTCTCTTCAAGGCGGAGCAGCTTCGTAGTGCCTGGAATAGGCACGATCCAGGGTTTCTGGGCCAGCAGCCAGGCGAGAGCGATCTGGGCGGGCGTAGCGCCCTTGCGCGCCGCCACGTCACGAACGAGCTCGACCAGCACCCTGTTTGCCTTCAGCGCTTCCGGGGCAAAACGGGGAACCACGGTGCGGAAATCCGAGTCATCGAATTTGGTACGTTCATCGATCTTGCCGGTGAGGAAGCCCGCACCGAGCGGACTGAAGCAAACAAAACCAATGCCCAGCTCTTCCAAGGTTGGCAGGATCTCGCTTTCAGGCCCTCGCCACCACAGTGAATATTCACTCTGAACCGCCGTAACGGGCTGGACGGCATGAGCGCGGCGAATTGTCTGAGCCCCAGCTTCCGAAAGCCCAAAGTGCTTGACCTTGCCTTCGTTGATCAGGTCCTTGACAGCCCCAGCAACGTCCTCGATAGGCACCGCCGGGTCGACACGATGTTGGTAGAAGAGGTCGATAACATCGACACCGAGGCGCTTTAGGGACGCCTCTGCGACCCTCTTGACATGCTCGGGGCGGCTATTGACGCCGCCTCGACGTTCACCCGTGTCTGGATCGATGTCGAAACCGAACTTGGTAGCGATCACCACCTGGTCTTTGAGAGGCGCAAGCGCCTCGCCGACCAGTTTCTCGTTTACGAATGGGCCATAGGCCTCGGCTGTATCGAAAAAGGTCACGCCGCGGTCCACAGCTGCCTGGATGAGTACGATCATTTGCTGCTCATCCGCGGCAGGGCCATAAGCGGAGGTCATCCCCATACAGCCGAGCCCAATTGCAGAGACCTCGAGGCCGTTTTTTCCGAGCTTTCGCTGGTACATCTTGAATCTCCTCATGCCCAAATGGGCTTCGCCCCTCGTGGCGTCTGAGAAGAGCATACGCCCGCTGCGCGGTTAAGGAAACCCACTCGAACCGCATGGGCCGTTTAGGAAATCTTATTGTTATACCGGATCTTGGCGGGGCGCTGACGAGCGGGCGGCGCGAAGATGGTGCTCATTGGGTCCGGATCGTATAGGGGATCTCAACGTGGCATTCACACCGCTCAATGCACTCAGCTCGTTCCTTGCCGTGGCGCGCCGTCGCAGCTTCGCGGCGGCTGCGCGCGATCTCGGCGTCTCGCCGTCCGCGCTCAGCCAGTCCGTTCAGCAGCTCGAGGCGCGAGTGGGCGTCGCGCTGCTCACTCGAACTTCACGAAGTGTAGCGCTCACGGATGCCGGGCAGCGCCTACTGGAGAACGCAGGCCCCGGTGTCGAACAGGCGCTCGAGGCGCTCAAGACGATCACCGCTGGGCCTGGTGAGGTGACTGGCAGGGTCAGGCTCAGTGTCCCGGGCGCGGCTGTGCCCCTAATCCTGAAGCGTCTCGTGCCGAAGTTCATCGAACGGTATCCCCAGATCGACTTGGATATTCGCGTGGAGAACCGCTTCGTGAATATCGTCGCCGAGGGACTCGATGCCGGCATTCGCCTGATCGAGGCGATCGACCGTGACATGGTGCACGTGCGTCTCTCAGGTCCGTGCCGCGTTGTCGTGGCAGGCGCGCCGTCGTACCTGAAACGCAAAGGCACACCGGAAAAGCCGACGGATCTTCTGCAACACGACTGCCTATGTTTCCGATGGGCGCCTGACTCTGAGCTTTGGGCGTGGGAGCTCGAGCGAGGCAAAAAGACGTGGCGCGTCCCCGTGCGCGGACCCGTGATCACGAACGACCGCGAGCTCATTCAATCGCTCGCACTCGGAGGCAACGGCCTTCTTTATACCCTGGAATCGGTTATTGCCGATGAGCTCGCACGCGGCCGTCTTCGCGTGGTCCTCGAACAGTACGCGCCACTCGTGCCCGGACTATTCCTCTACTTTCCGAGTCGCGCCCAGGTGTCGCCAGCTCTTCGCGCGTTCGTCGCTGTGGCGCGCGAAATGACCGAAGCCCCAAAACGAGCCGCGACTTGACGCACGTTGTGCCCGCCTTCTCTCCTGGCATGACGGCACGCGAAGCCATGTGCCGCTGTGCCAATAAATGCACCTCGGGAGGTTCGGCCCCGCTGGGCGCACACGCAATATCAAAGTCAGAATCTAGTAGATCTCGCACGCGGTGCAAAATCCCGAGATTCGGTTGAGCTCGATCTCGATTATGGCAGAGAATATTGCGAAAAGAATTGCCACATCAGCGGACTCGCTTGGAACGGTGTGAAGCCACTGGAACCTTGGTAGCAATTGTCTGGCCAGCAATGAGGCATGCCAGTGATCGCGCAAAACTCCACCTCGACGCCTGCGGAGCAGCCCTGATAGACGATGCACGTGTTCCCACCTTGGTCGTACACCGTCACGGGCGTAGTAGTATCGCAATTGTCGCGTTTTGCCCACGTAAGGGCGTTCGCGCCGTTGTCCCAGCCCACTGTCTGGTCCGCGGTACCGAGTACATAGAAGATGGGGAGCGGGCGCGATGGCGCGCAGCCTCCTGCGCCGGCAACACCACCCGCCGCCGCGAAAACGTTGGCAAAGTGGCACCCCATATACTGAGCCATGATGGATCCGTTTGGAGCTAGGAATCCTAAAGCAGGTCATCAACGCACCAGATTACCAAGCAGCCACCGGTTCACGGCCCGCAACACGTCTGGACTCGAAGTTGCGTACAGGTGATCCAAAAGCCATCACGTCACCAAATCACGCCTCGATCACCCGCCGAAGTCCACCATCGCTCACTCGCTCAGCCGCGGCCTTGGAGCTGAAATTGAGCCACCTTGAGGGAGCCCGCCACGATGGTGTTCAAGCATTGGCTTTACCCGCATATATGCACCTATGGCAACGACTCGGGGTACTTCGTGCACCGGATGCAAGCGTCAACCTCCGAGGCCCAGGAATTGCTATCGCAGCCCGCTGCTAGGTCATAGCCTTCGCCGGGCATTCGCGTCTTCAGGCTGACTGCAAGTGAATTGAGCGGTGGCAAGTCATTGTCTGAACACCATTGCGCCACTTCGGCCAGAAACTGCCCGACAATGGCTGTTATTTCCGAAACGCCAGCACGTTCACAAAGGTCGCTATAATAAATCGTGTACTTGTTAGGGTCGAAGGCCTTTCCCGGCGGAAACTGAGTTGTCTTGAACCGATGATGCGCCAAGAGTGCATTGCCAAGTTTATGTGAAACCGTCCTCATGATTTTCCACCTTTCCCGCAATTGCACTTCATGAACACGGTCGCGCCCTTTGATTCCGAATCGCTACATCCAATGCCCTTCATGCACCCGCGAAGTACACCGTCGGCTTGCGTCCATTTCGAGCTATTCTTCGTTGCACAAGCTGAGGGACAGCAAAGTTTCTGAATGTCGCTCGAAAAGCACATAGGCGCTGCGTCGAGATTCAGTCCAAACAGGAGGGCCGCCATCATCAACGGGGTCATCGTCGGCCACCACGAACAGCGGGCGTCATCCGATACGCCACAGGCCTGGCTGACATCCTAGACGCATACATGGGCTCACGGTACACCGGCCGTGGGGCAATGTACACTGGCCGAGGGGAGACGTACCCGCCCGCACGTTCGTAACCGTAACCATAGCCATACGGTTGCACGTATCCGGCCGTTGGCGCCACATACACGGGCACGGGCGCGACGTAAACGGGTTCAGCGTAGTAACCGGCGCGGGCGTAGCAGCCCGTCGCAGTGAGCGTCGTCAAAGTCAACAGCAGGGCCATTAGTTTAGTCATGGTGACATTCCTCGGGTTGGTTGCTGCATGGGGTATGCCGACAATGTTCGGCACAACGCCGTCGCATTACAGCTTCCCGCGAATCACTTCTGGTGGGGCAAACTGACCTTCAAGCGACGTCTATTGTATACAAGTTCACCGTCGCTCACTCAGCTGCTGCCCCGCTGCCAATTGGAGCAGCCTTGGCCCGCCGCCAAAGCGTCGGAGATACCAGTTAGGCATCAGCTTCACCCCACCACCCCCAAGTGGCAGGGTTAAGCATCACCCGTCTTTTGCTGCCTGTTGAGCTTCTCTTTCCAGGTGTGCCGCATTCTGACGGATCTCGTCAGTCGGGATTGCCTTGGAAAAACTCAAGGACACTTGGTTCGAGTACAGGCGATGGTATACCGTGACTTCGTCGGCAATCGCCTTCTGCAGGACGCTATTACCTGCCTCTATGGCCGCCTCGGCACTCGATTGGGTCGTTGGATGTTCATGCGGTTTGCCGTCTCGGTGGGCTTGTACGTGCCAGTCGAACATAGTGCCCACAAGAACACCATCGAACCGAACGGACGTCAACGGAGGGCCCGCGTGGATGCGGACGTCACCGACCGAATTCGCGGCGGATTCAGCAATCCTTCAGACAGGTGGTAGGATCGAGGACTGGTGCGGTGTCGATACGCAATGGGGGTTGCCGTTCCCGGCGGATTTAGCATACCCCCCGACAGGCTGGATTGAGCCTCTCGACGAGGTGCCGTGATTTGCTGGGGTGTTCGAGGAATCTGCTTGCCGGCTGCCGTTGCTGCGCGTTCAGAAGGCCGTCGCCCTACCAACCCACGCCGCAATCCTCCGCCCAAGTTCACCGTCGCTCAGTCAGACATTACCCCGTGGCAAAATGGAGTGGCCTTAAACGCTCTAAACGCCGACCTGTAACACATAGAAACGGCCGTGTTCAGCGCTGACATGGCAAGACGCTGGCACCCTCTAACAAGACAAGACCGGACCCACTAGGACGAATCGGAATGGGCAACGGGGTTTTTCGTTACCCAGTAGTGTTGTTGAGGAACAGGTTGTCGAGATACCGACGACGCGCCAACGTATCCGGTAGCTCAAGCGAGATGAATTCAGATTTCTTCAAGTATTCACGAAGGAATCCCGATGCCGAGAACACCCAGACATCTTTATCCTTGAAATATCCTGCCCCGACTGTGCGGGAGAACCAGGGTTCTCGTTCCCCATCCGGATGTACTGCAGTCCAGAGACACGCCAGCGGCAGCACTTCCCCTTCCCATTTTGGTGGGTGCTTCATAGGCTTGAGAACTTTGTTCAGCTTAGGGTCATCAAAGTACCCATCTGCCGTGTTCCAGTACTCCTTCCAAAACTCCTGTTTATAGCGACGCAGTTCATCTTCGGAGCAATCTACCGATAACCTTGCGTGAGCTTCTCCTAACGAGTGGAACGACCAGGATTTGACTTCGACTTGGTAGTAATACGGATGTTCATTCTTCACTTTGAGCCAGAAATCAAGCCGTTTACCTTTCTTTTTTCCCTCGGTGGGACGATCGTCAAACACTTCTACATCGATCCCAGTGCTTCGGAGATAGTAAACAAGTAATCGCAACTGTAGCTCTTCACCGGTGAGCGCCTTTATCGCACTAGCGTGTCGTTTGGCATTCTTGTCTTCGTCGTAGAAATGAATAAGATTTCTGATATTGACTTTGACCATTGATGAGCTCCCCTCCAATTGGCGGAATGCATTCCTCGCACAGAGACCCACACAGATATCGGCTGCTGGCGACTCAACGTGCCGCCTCTATTACAATGTCAGCGTTGGGATAACGAACGTCGAACACAGTATCTGGCGGGGCCACGACGATCCCACCTGACATCACGGTGAATTTTTCATCCGAATACACGCGGTTGTTCATAATCCCACTCACGCTCTCGGCCGTGATGGCGACGGACAAAACGCCGCTGATTTTTTGCAATCCCTTCACCAAGCCATCAAGAGAAAGCGACTCTCCAACATCGAGAGCGGCATCCTTGAGAGCCGAACGAATCTGGGACTTCACACTACTCAGGATTCCCTCGACATTAGCCCCAACTGCGGTGCCAATCGTTACCTTTAGCCGTAGATTTACGAGTCTTGCATCCGACACCGCGAGGTGGCTACTGCGCGACGTGGAGTTTAGGTAGGTCTCTAGCAGTGTCTTGAGCCGAATGGGTGACTTGACGAGAGCCCCCTCGCTGTCACGCGAGATGACGAATACGCTGTTGCCAGAATGTCCTGCCTCGTACACCCTGCCGAAATCCGTGGGCATCACGAGCACGTCCCACAAAACAGGATCATTTTTCGCAAGCAGTCTTTCCAGCGCATGATTTGATGGCGGGTTTTCGCCTCCTTGGGCAGCTTGAGGATTACTGACCTCAAGCGACCCCCTGACCCGTGCCTGGACTGCCGGACTTGGGTTACCAGGAAAAGTGATTTTGTAGTTTTGCACGCTTTGGATGGTCTTCGCGGGAGCATTGTCGCTTAGCCCGGATTCGTGCGCGTTGCACCGTCGAAAGGTTACGTTAATCGTCCCTTTTGCAGAAGGTCCGAACGAAAGGACCATACTACTGTTGATGCGATCGTAGGAAGCGACGTATCCCCGTGCCGGATCGTCCGCGATAACGCGGACCTTGTGAAACTCCTGACCTTGTTCGTTGACCACCCGCGTGACTGTTCCTGCGTCGCGTATACGGAATTCGTGCCTCTGATTTCGGCGGCTTGGGATCGTACTCTTCTCGTCATCAAACCTATCAGTTCGGCACACACCGTTGCGGATGAGGATTAGGCTTAGGGCTTCCCCCTTTTGCGTCTTGCGCCCCACCTTAGCCTCGGCGATCAGCTTGCCCGAGTGGTCCGTCTGACCGAAGTCAACTGGATCGAGCAGATAGCACAAACCACTACTCATTAGAAATTGCGAATTGGCTTCGATGATCGGAAGCGCGTCATGTGGAATTGCGCTGATCTCGTCACCAGGTTTCTTGAAAGTCGTGGGTGAATTTAGGTCCAAACTGATGTATAATTGGATGTCTGCGACGGCCGGCGCCGGGCCGGGTACCGCAATATTAAGGGCGCGGAGTTGTGTGTCCACTGCCTCCGTTCTCGCAATTCCGGCGTTCGAGGTAACTTGGTAGTCTTCCGCATTAGCTGTGGTGAGGAGCGCGGACACAAGTACAATAGCGAAGACGGCGCGACTTATCATCCTTAAACTTTTCACGTGGACCTCTTTGATTTGCCGGTACATATTTTCGTTGCACCGGTTGATGTGTGTGCGGTATCTCAGGTGCCTACTGTCAACGTTCCGCTATTCGAGGAAACAATAATCGTCGTCATGCACGACGAGCAAATCGAGGTAGCATTTGCTGCGAATAAATGGCCACCGAGTACGAACGCAACCTCTGTGTTGCATGTTTGCCGCCTGCGATGGAAAATCTAAGCCGATCAACAGAATGCCCATTCATCATTCACCCCGACTGCTGATACAAAACGGTTGGCTCGCGTTAACCATTAAGCCTTGCTTTGTTACGGCAAGGATAAGTGGCCACGACTTAGTCGAGAGCGAACGCTTGGAGTGGGCTCAAGGGAAGGTGCTGCATTCCTCGCACTCTCGGAATTTGCATGAGATTTCCATATCGTGCCGGACTTGCGGCCGAAACGGCTACCGAATCGCGCGCTAGAAACCGACGCCTCCCTCGTCAGGGCGCCTGCAACGTGAACCGTAGCTACGTGCTTTTCATGACCCAGCATCGGGGACTTGGGTGCCAGCATTTTCCAAGCCCAGAGCAAACGGTCAGGCCCAGAGAAACCAGTGACCGACGTGGATACGGGGTGAACGGCGCTCGCGGGCGTGTATATCGCGCGATAGAAGACGGGTATCTGTAAGGCCGTGACCGTCTGCTTCCTGATCTCGCCAACACCAAAGGGAACGGCACGATAGGGTTGCCCGATGCACGTCGCATTCTTGGCGAGCCCGCCAGCTTGTCGCTCACCGTCAACGGTAGCCACGTGCCGTCATGACCCAGAAAGCAGCTTGCTTCGCTCGTGTAGGAAATTCAACCGTCGTCCAGCCAACCCACGCCGTAATCACCGCCGAAGCTCACCATCGCCCACGGCCGCTACCCCGTCGCTGAAATGGAGCAGCGTTGAACTACTTACAGGAAACGCCCGCGTCATTCGTTGCCGGGCAGGCCTGCGAGAGTTCGAACGTCTCGCGTTGGCGCACAAAACAATCTGAGGCCGGAGTATCCAGCCCGGTTCTACACGTCGTGGGGTTCACCCAGTCGATGGCATACTCGATCTGAAGTGAGTGACATGATTTTGCAATCACATCGACTTGCAATGTCGTGTCGCAAAGTACAAGTTTGCTTTTGGGTAACCCTCCCCAGGGCACATCCTGACGCGCGCCTCCGACGTTCGCATTAAGAACATTTCGCCACTCGGCTCCGATGTTGACATTGCATCCTTGCGTGGCCGCACCTACAGGCACTTCCATTCCCGCAACTTGCGACCTGGGTGGTTCGCACGAATCAGTAAGTGTCTCAACGGTCGTCGAATAGAATCCCGATGGCGGAAGGGCGCAGCTGGCGTCCGTTGAAGATTGTGAGTCAAACAAATCGTCCGTAGCCGTTCTACCCCCACAGCCTCCTATTGCCAAAAGGCCTCCGATGCCCAAAGCTCGATCCAATTCGATTGCATCATGGGAATAACGATTTCGCCACATGATCCATTCCTTCGTTGCCTAGCATGGCTTGAGAACTCGAGGGTAATTGCGTCAGGTTGACGCGCGTTTCCGTGCCGCTGCGACCCAAAAGCCTGCCCAGCGGGGCGTGGGCTCCTTCACGCTGCGCCAATGGGGCCACTGTGTCGTGGGGGAGCAAAGAACTCTAAATCAGGTCGCCATTGCTAAAGCCAACACGAGGCCATCGAGTCAACGGTACTTGGCCCGCCTAGCCCCGAAGCTCCCCGAATAATTGCCGCCTTGGCTCGAGGCTTTTCCGACCGTCGCACGCCCGTGTACAACGCCCTTCGTTGCCGAACGTGCGAAGCGGTTGCTTGTAACGGGGCGATAAGCATGCCGGAACACGATGCATGGTCGCCTTGATCGAGCACTCACACCCGGAAAAGGTCGAGGCCTCTTGAGATCGGCCCAGATTTGAGAAGATGGGAGTCATTGGTGATCAGTGCTCGCCATCGCTGTCCTCCATCTTCTTGACGACGATGGCGATGGTTGGAGCGTCCACCTTGGCTCTTTTCATGAGTGCAACGGCTCGGTCAACATCGTCGGAGTCGATGGCATCGAAGAAGTCGTCCACCTTGCCGATGGCGGCGAGTTGCTCCAGCACGAGCGTGCCCTCGAAGTCTTCTTCTTCCATGACGCCTTGACGTCCTTGGTCGTTCTCGCGCGAGCGTTCTACAGAATGGCGGACGTTGACGAGCCGAGTTACCCCCATTCGTTGTTACGTACCACGTGCCCTCGCTTGCTCGCGCCGCCATGCCCCAGGCGATGTGCCAATCACGTTGCTCAGGTCGGGGTGCTTTCGAACCTCGGGCCGCGCTTCGCGGCAGCTTCATGAACGTAGGGGAGTGGGCCACTGGGCGACGGCTACGCGAGGTAACGACGAACAGGACGTTATGCGGTCGGGCGAGCAAACAACTGGCTCCAACGCCGTGAGGCGAAGCGCCAGCCTCGGTCGGTGCGGACGAACCGATCGTGATCCTCTCCGACCACCCAGGGAACCGCGCTGCTCCTTTCATCGTCCATGTAGACGGTGAGTATGGTGACGCCTTCGGCTGTAGTGTCATTGACGACGCTGAACCGCATGTTGCCGGCAACGTGGCGGATGCACTTGTAGGTCCTCGCCTCTTCCAACTGGCGCCCCCACTCCCGGATTGCCTGTCGGCCTCTCAGGATCGTCTTGCCCATCACCAGCTCGCCGTCGTCCACGAACAACTCGTGCAGCGTGTCCGACTTGCCTTCGTCTACTCGCCACGCGGCCTCCGTGACCAAACGTTCCAGCTCGACGTGGTCTGCGTCGCTCACGAGCGGCTGACTTCGTGCGTTCAATAGTTCCGTAGGCAACTTTCCTCCTGTGGTCGTCAGTTGTTCTGTTCGGTGTCCGCCCAAGACTAATGGTTGTCCATTCTCGGAAGAACGAGCACGCGACGACAATGCCACCGCCCCAGCGCGCCATCAAAGTGGCGAGCGCGCGCCTAGGCGCCCATGCGCCTCAAGGACTCTCCTGACGCGCAGTCCCCCGAGCGGGTGAGTTGACGACTACGGAAACCGGCCGAGTAGGTCGGCGAAGTGCTTCGGTGGAACGTCGAGCCGGGCGAGCTGCCGGCCAGCAAAGGTGTCGGTGTTCAGCTCTCCGACGTGCGAGGGTCGCGTTCCGCGTGCTGTGTCGAGGAAGTGATACCACTCGTGCGCGAGCGAACCGACAACGCGGCCCCAGATCGAACCTAGCTCCTTCGCGGGATCAACAATCCCCGTCAGGAGCCAGTTCATGTCGATGAAGATGTGGATGCCGTTCGTCGCAGCCGCGAAGCATCCCTCGAACTGCAACGGGGGAACATCCGCGCGATGTAGCTGAGCGATGCACTTATGGGCAGTACTAGCGATCTCGATGGCCAACTTGCAAGCGCGAGCCTCGGCCTTCTGTGCTTGGTGAAAGGCATCTTCCGCCTGGCGCATCGGGGCCAGGTATCGCAAACGGCTTGGCAATTCCAAAGAGCTAAGAGAAAAGCACTTTCTGCGTGGAACGTGCCTTTCTCCGGTTCATGTTGCTGGAAGCATTTCATCCATCTCGGCTTCCGTCTTCCGAATGTAATCCGAGCACCATCTCAATCCGAGGCTGAATCCCATTCCAATGAGGACGCCTGCCAGTCCGAATTCCGCTAGGGCAAGCGGCAACACGTCGGCGGCAACCTTCAACGTGCCATGGAAGATAGCCCACGCGACCGATGATTCACCTCGTTTAGCCAAAGCGTATTCACCGTAAATATCGACCGCAACTGCGGCGACGCAAACGGGCAAAGCGGCCACTAATAGGGCCGTCTTAGAGTTGGTCACAATCTTCGCGGCATGGAATACGACCGCTTCAATTACAGTGGCCGCAACGGCAATTGCTCCACCGATGGCTGCCTGTTTGGCAACAGTTTTGGTGGCCCGCTTGGCGTATTCCTTTTTCGTCGCAGGGTCGTCCTTGATTCTGCCTTCTTTTACGGCCTTTCTGTAGAAACTGTACTGCTGATATGACGCAGTTCCCGCAATAATTGCGAAGGCGATTCCGCCAGCGTAGCCGGCTCGCCAGGCAACCTGTCTTGGCGCGTATCTAGCTTTCGCGATGAGTTCGCGCTCGTAGGCGATGCGATCGTGCTCGTGGATGCCCTTGAACCCCGCATGAACTCGTTTGGCGTCTTTTTCCAAGTGCTCAATGCCGACAAACTTGAAGCCGGCCTCTTTCAGAGCCTCGGCTTGACCTCGCGTGAAGGCATCGGGTGCGACTCGAGGGGTTCCATCTGAAAGCACCAGACGAGCATCGACGTCGCAAATCTTCGCGTACCTGGGGTCGTGCGCGTGGCTTAGTAGGCTGCGAGCTATGTATCCTGGGTCACCGACTTTTACTTGAGCGCCCGGGACGAAGATGTGCCGCGCGTCCGAAATTCGAACTTCGTAGAGTAGGTCTCTTGCGCTACTGGTGTCGGGGTTAAGCCACGCGCGTACATAGTTGGGGGGTACGCTTGGTGCGTTCACGACGACCCAAGGCGACCCTGGGTCGTTCAGGCTGTTGCGTACACTCATTGCAATAAGCTCGGCACACTTGCCGTGCGCATTGGCGCCCATCGTAAAACGCTCGACGGTGCCGGTGGATGCGGCAAGGCGCAGTGCGGTTTCCGGCGTCATCCTGCCTGTCCCGAGGGATAGGATAAGCTCCGCCAATTGATGCTGACTTCTATGAATCATAGTACCTCCTGTCCGCGGAGCTAGACAAAGACGCACGCCTTGCGGCGCGCGCCGAACGTTACTGGCTCCGAGTGAATCTTTCGATTGCTCTAGTATCTGGTAATATACTTATCCCAGATTTATTGGAGGTTTTGCGTTCGCGCACCTAAAGGAAGAATAAGCTTGTGGCTAATTCTTAAGGTTGCAGTTGTTGCCCGAGACATCAGGTATTGGGCACCGCGAGCGAACAAGTGGCTAGAAAAAAAGGGCGTGAGGCCACACGTCATTTACGATTCTCTCAAGACGGAGGGCGTCGCAAAACGTACAAGCCGTCACCCTTCGCTAGACGCACCACCCGAGCGACCTCGTGCGGCTCCAAACCAAGCTCTGTAGGCAGGTCGGCGTCGGACGCGAATCCTTCGAGACGTTGGGCGGTCCAGCGCGTAACGTCGTTGGCGACGCGGAGTTGCGCGGTGAGATCCGCGAGTGCGTACCCGAATCGAGCCAGCACGACTGTCTGGGCACATGCGGCGTCGCTGCGACTACGGAACGCGCTGGGTGCGTCGAGAGACATGTGCAGCGCAAAGTCTTCGACGGCGGAGCCGACCGCATGCCGGAACGTCCCCATATCGCCGCCAATGAACTCAGCTTGAATCTCCCCGATGGCGCAGACGACGTAACGGCTTTGCATCTCAAGTGCCGTCTGCACCGGCACCGAAAATTGATGCCATGGCTGAGCGGCCTTCCACAGTTCGAGATAGAGGGCCCTCGACTCCTGGAAGAGATTGCGGGCGTGCGTCGCGAGTTCCTGCCGCTTCGCTGGTGTGGATGCCGACATCGCCCGGTCAAGACAATCACCGGCTGCTCGAACGTGTGCCAGTGACAGGGCGTCGTTATGGGCTTGAAGATGTCGTACGGACTCCTGGAGCACGTCCACCTTCGTGAGCATCTCGTCGAGCTTCCCTTCGATACGCGCGAGGCGCTGCAGGACGAGCGCGAACCCTACACAGGAAACACCGAGGTTCGCAACACTCGCAAGACAACCGACCGTATTGATGATCTGCAATGATTGAAGTACGGGAAGCAGGGCCGAGCCGCCTTTGGAAGCAGCCAGCCTGGCGGCGGCGTCGCCGACGTTCAACGGTAACGTCGACAGGGTCTGCTGCAGACCGTCACCCGGGACGAAGCCGGCTACGAAGCGCCCTGTTTGCGAATCGAATACCCGCTGAGACTGGTGGTTGAGCCCATATTTTCCCGTCAGAATCCCCGAAACGTAGCTGTCCGCGGGACCGAGGTATTCCGCGAATGCATTCATGCCGCACTCCCAATGTTCGACAGCACTGCCTCGAATTCTTGTCGCTTCCGGATGTGAATGAGAATCAGCGTGGCCGGCACGACCTTCTTCATGGATGGACCAAGAAGCCATGTGAGCACTCCCGCTGCGAAAACCGGCACGACGAACCATAACCCGAAGAAGAAGCCGAGAGCGGCCGCGCCCGCAATGCCGACGAGTGCGGCTTCGGACTGCGCATGCGGCGCTGCTAACTTGCCCTGAAGGGCTTGCTCTGCGCGCTCGCGCTCTATCGCCTTTTCGTGGTCGGAGAGCGTCTTGAGGTCGGGCCGATGCACAAAGCCGAGCGCATGGTAGACGTAGTCCTCAATCCACACGGTCTGGGCAGTGTCCGAAATTGGCTCCAGTTTCCACCCGGCTTTTCCCGCAACTTCTTTTGCGACGGTCGCGACGATCTTTCGGTACTCCTTTTCTGAGGCCGCTGACCGAAACGCATCGGAAAGACGTACGACATTCACGTCGGATTCGTCCGAGAGCTCGATGCCGAGGATTTTCGCGAGTGCCCGGTTCTCTGAATTTGTCGCGGCACGCAGCCGCTCAAGGATCTCTTCTCGTTGGACCATGCTTTACCCTTCCTCGGCTTCTTAGTGCCTTCGGTACCGCTTGACGCTCTCGTCGATTGTGTCGCGCACCGCCTTGCCGATATCGAAGTTGTCCATATTCGTCGCTGGTCGCCATATTGACCGGTTATGCGTCGAGTTCCGACACCTACCGAGGTCTAAATCTTAGTTGCCAATATAACGCTACTTAAATAGCGGGTTCAAGAGGACTCGCATCGACGACGTTTCTGCCGGTGAAGACCGTCACTCCTGAACGCCTCCTGAAGAACGTTGGGCGTCGAATAGCCGAGATCCGAACGGCCCGGAGGCTGACCCAGGAGCAATTGGCAGAGAAGCTGGATGTCGGTGTCCGCTACATTCAGGCGATCGAAGCGGGTAGACAGAACATGACCCTCAAGAGCGTGGCGCTGTTTGCCGCTGAACTCAAAATCCCGGCCTTGGCGCTCTTCGAGCCATCGAACACCAAGATGCCAGCGCCTGGGCGCCCTCGTCGGACCAAGGCCAGCACATGACGTAGGTTGAGCTAATTCGTCAAAAAACCAGCCTGACCTAGCCTGCCCAACTTTGACCGCCGACCGTTCCCTTCCGACAAATTGCCTGACGAAGAAGACTCTTACACGCGGGCCTGCGCTCCAAGTGCCTTCCTTGCGCCTCGAATTTGCAAGTGTTGCTACGACCCCGTAGCGCAATGTTCGCCGCACATCTAAACAAGTGAAGGCAACCCGAAAGGCCCAGTTGACGACGACTGAATGGGACTATTCCCTTTCATCGGAGCGATAAACAATAAGTTGGCCCGTGTTCCGAAGGGAATTGTTGATGGGCGAGCGAGCCTTTCTTTTTCGGTACAAATCCATCAGATTGGCTACGACTGTGGCCCGACGAAAGAGCAAACCCTATGGCAATCTACTCGGCTTTGCCGTGGTGCTTTTGTTCGTGTGGTTAGCCGCCATCTGGGTCAAGGCGCCATTGGTACGAGCGCTACCCGCGCCGCTGGACCAGGGCTCCGCCGCCGAAGCACAAAGCGCCCATGCCAATCGTACCCATCGACATCGCAACAGTGATGAGCCAGACCCGGTCACCCCCGACACGGGGCCAATTGGAAGCAATGCTCAATCCGGCGTTGGCGCTACGATTCACGTGGCACTGGGCATTCCGTCCGACAGTGATCCGTCTGACGACTACCTTATCGACCACGGCGTCTATGTTCTGTCATACAATCCGGTAAAGAATGTCCCGAATTGGGTGGGGTGGGCTCTCGACCGCTCGTTCCTCGGGCATGTTCGTCGCAAGAATGACTTTCGTCCTGACCCGTTGCTACCTGCCGACTTCTACCACGTGATTCCACAGGACTACCACGACAGTGGCTATGACCGCGGACATCTATGTCCCTCAGCTGACAGACAAGATAGCCCTTCGGATAACTCGTTGACGTTCCTGATGACGAATATCCAGCCGCAGCTGCACGAGCTCAATGAAGGGCCTTGGGAAAAGCTAGAAGAATACGAGCGTGAACTCGCTCGGCGGCACGACGCGGAACTGTTCATAGTAGCTGGAGGGATATTCGATGCCGAGCATCAAACAATCGGACACGGAGTAGCGGTCCCAAAGGCCAACTTCAAAATCGTCGTCGCTCTGCGGCAGGGGCAGCAGGCCTCGGATGTAAAGTCCGATACCAAGGTTATTGCGGTCGCCATGCCGAATGAGGCGGGCGTAGGTAGCCATCCATGGACCGACGATTTGACTTCGGTCGATGCCATAGAGAAGGCGACCGGTTACGATTTTCTGTCCAACGTGCCCATGGCCGTTCAGGATGTCATTGAAGCCAAAGTTACCGAGGCTCCGTAACAGTCACTCAGTACTGGGTTCTACGCTTTTTGACTTTGCTGCCCTTCAATCGGCGTTGCCGCGCGCCGATAACATAAGCCACGGCCTCATCGTGCACATCACGACTCCAGGTCACCACTTTCCTCACCTCTGCCGGTGACATCTGCACGCCGACGAAGACTTTACCTGGTTGACCAAGTGCCCACTGAATAAGCTGCGTCGGGGTCAGGCGGCGGCCCACATGCGCAACGTTCATGATGAGGGTGCCATCAGACGCAATCGCAAACGCGGCTTGGTGAGTGCCTCGGCTCATGGTGAACACCTCTGTGCATACCCACACGTTCGGCATTGCCAATCGCGACGGCGGTTATCGACGCCAGCACGAACGGCCTGCTCGACGGAAAGGGCCAGTTCGACGAGTTCGACTTCGTCGCGTTGGCCTCGCGCACAGGGCAACCGGTGGAGCGTCGGCTGCTTGGCTTTAGTTATCACGACTAGCTCAGTCTCTGCGTGCTGATGGCCCAGGTCATTGGCTGCTTTGCGATAGATGGTTGGCTGCAGGTCATAGTCCACTTGGTCCACACTCCATTTGCGCTTTCCGGTCTTGATTTCGAGCACGCGCCGTTGAGTGTCGAACAGGGCGATAACGTCCATAGCGCCTATCAATGGCAATTCGGCCGTTTCACCGGTAAACGGATGCTGCAGCATCAGCTCAAATGGAACTTCGATCCCGAGAACGAGATTCGGCAGCGGGAATTGCTCCACGAACACGGCCAACATGTCCCTCGCCTTGTCCAAAAGTTCGCCGGCCGATTGCTCTTCGTCGTCAAACAGCACAGGGATGTTGCCTTCAGCGAGTTCGGCCATGAATACATGCCGAAATGCCTCGACCAGTTCATCGAGCGGCACTGCCTGCAATTCAGAAGACTTCAGCAAATGGACACCAAGCGCTGCATGAAACGCATGCCCAAAGGCAAGGCTAGCCGAGCGAAATGCCGCTACGACTCGCTCCACGTAACGAAAAAAGTACTGGCGCGGGCAAGTTAGGAATGCCTTGAGCGCAGAGGCGCTCGTATGCGGTTTTTTCCGCAATGCGACTAACGATAGGGTCATAGTCACCTCCGATGACAGCAGCCGGCGCTTTTGCCCGGAGCCATTGCCCTAAATTGATGTAATGGCGAAAGCCCACGCTTCGTGTTTGAAAACGTGGGCCTTCTATTCGTTGCCGCCGTTCAGCAGCTGCGTTAGTTACCTGTACCGTTGCTGTTACTCAATTCCGCGATGAGGTGGGATGCCTCAACACGGTCAAGCTCAGCCACATCCGACTTTCCTGTTCGCTCGCGCAGCATGAGCGAGAAACGGTCCCGTGTGAGACCGCGGCGTCGTGCGGCACCTTGCAATGCAGCCACTTGTCTGACCGTGGCGCGGTTCTTCGGATCTTCTTGTACACGGGCCTTGGACCGTGGCTCGCTCGGCTCGACTGCGGCCTTTCCGCCGTAGAGCTCGAGTCCCACGCCGAACAGACTGGCCGATTTCTTCAAGCAATCGCTCGCAGCCGCCTTGAGGTCGTCACCTATACTGATGGCAGTTCCATCGTCTCGGAATGAAATCAGCGAGCCGCCAAAGGCAGACTTGGTCACGCCATCGAGCGTGAGCCTTCCGAGCACGACAACCTCAGCATCGAGTATCTGGTGCTGGACGATTTCGAAGGACCAATCATCGGAGCCTTCGTTGAGGCGCTGAATGACGGCATGGACGTCCACATAGCGAAGCTTTTTGCCGTGGGGCCCCGCGCGCTCCTTGATGAGCTCACTCACAAACGGCCTGCAGAGTTTTTCCTTGTTCGCCATATTTCTCCCTGGGTTCAATGAGACCTTGTTCGAATACCGACGCCCAACCGCCGCCGCGCGCGCCTACAATTATGTGGTCGAGTAGTTCAACACCGAGTACGGAGCCTGCCTCGGCAATCACTCGGGTCATGGCAATATCTTCGCGGCTGGGTTTGGGATCGCCGCTCGGGTGGTTGTGCACCAGGATGACGCCGCTGGCACCGGCCCGAATCAGCGGACGAAAGACATCGCGTGCGGTCAACGCGGCTCCGTGCGCGCCTCCCATGGCCAATGTGTGCTCTTCGATGAAGTGGTTTCTGCCGTCAACGGCTGCGGCCAAAACCACCTCATGCCGAAGATTGCCGAGCCGCTCGGTGTAGACAGCAGCCACCTTGTCGGCGCTGGCGAGGCTTCCAATAGCCAAGGAGGGCCAAGCACTGGAGGTGAGCTGCTGCAACGCCAATAAGGCCCTGCTCGACGCCTCGGAAAGGCCGAGGGCCAGGAGCTCCCGCTCATGCAGTGTTCGCCAACCACCGGGGGCAGAAATGACCAAGCGGGCAACTCGAGCTCCCAGTAGTTCGCGCAGCAGTTGCTGCTCGGGGTCTACACATCGATGGTTGCCCATCACGCGTGACCCACGTGGCGCCGTAGCAGTCCTCCGGCTAGTTCCTCAATTTCCAACCGATGGGCGGGATCGGCATCATGGGCTGTCGTAGTGATGGCATTGACGAAGTCGTACGCCGAAACACGCTCGGGCAGTTCCAGCACATGGGCTTCTTTCTTAACCTCGTCCTGCACGCGCTCGCGCTCGCCGACACTAAGGACACGCAAGGCGTCAATTTCGGCGGCGATATTATTCACGAAGACGCCCACGGCCTTCTTCCAGAGGTCCATGACACCGCGCGCATGAACGAGCGCTGTCGGAATGGCGTCGCGTAGTCCGTCGCGCAGTCGCCGGGATTCCCCCACGTGGCGATATGAGAATTGGCCCATACCTTCTGCGGTCCTTAGGCCGTTGGTGCATTTCAAGCGCCATAGCAGGCCACGAACGTGCAGTGCCGAGCGGCCGAAGCTGGACGTGGACAAGTCCAAACCAACAGCTGTGACATCGCCCACTTTGATGGCTTGACTCTCACTCGGGACGACCAGGCGCATTAGGTCGGTGGTGCCACTGGCCACGGCCCGGGCTCGCACGGTTGACAATAGCCCTTGTTGGTTGAGGGCCAGTCGCAGCGTATCCACGAATTCCAGGGCGTCGAGTGGTGCGTAGCGCTCGCTGACCAATGCCGATATTTCCTCGCCCCTCAGGCGTAATTGGGCTGACAGTGGCTGCGGAGCGGCTGCCAATAGGTAATTCAGCGTTGCGAGCTGCAGTGGCGCTGGGAGCCTATCCCGAACGAATTCAACAGGCGCGCCTAAACGATTCGATAACTGGGAGAATGCATTGGATCGCAATGGCCGCGCGGGCTCGTGACCGGCAAGTGGCGCCAACGCAAATTGCCCGTTGTCTGGCCTTAGGCCCCAGGTACGAAGGTCCATTATCGGCAAGTCGCGTAGTTGCCCATCGTTTGCGTGAGCAGTCACCAACGATTGGGCGGCGGTGTCATAGTCGCAGTCGATATCGTCCCAGCGTGACCGCATGTCTTTGGCCACCGAAAGCGGGGGCGGCAGGTTCATTGAGGTTTGTGCTTGTGTGGGTGCGTTCATCATCGATTCCTTTGGAACGAATGTCATTGGTGCAGGTCACGTCGGCCTGAGCCGGAGACCCAAAATCAGAGAAAGCCAAATTCCAACAACACATCCCCGAGCCAAGCCGGGGATGGAGCAATCGGACTCGGCGGTATGAGGGTCGAGTTGACCTTTGGACGTGGCTTTTGAAACTCCACCGTGAGTACGGCTCCCGATTCAAACTTCTCGACGCTTTGTGTTACGAGCACCAGACCTCCGCGACCGCCATGCCAGCGGAAGTTCAGGCCGCGCTCATCAATGAAACAGCGAAGGTCCGAGAAAATCAGAGCTCTGCCGGCCTCTTTCAACTTGTCTCTCAATATGGTGACAGAGCTGCGGCCCTCGACATCAAACCGAATGGCCTTTCGCTGACGGTCAGCAAGCAATGTACCAAGGACTATCTTCGTGTCGAGTTCGACACTGTCGTTGTGCCATCGACAAAGGCTTGCCAACATATCAGCTGCTTCTGTCGAACGAGCCTGGGCTTGAAGCTTGAGTGCCGCCGCGTGCCGCTCTCGAGCCTTGCGCAGCGCCACCCGAATCTTGACCGTGCGGTCCATGGGTGGCGCTTTGACGACGGTTTCAAGTTGTGCGGTCGTTAGCCGGAGTAACGCAGAGATTGTGCCGCCCTGCTCGTGTAATAGAGCTGTGAGCTCCTCCTCACCGTCATCGGACTCGACCGCGGCCACTAGCGTTCCTAACAGCCCACGCTCACTCGGGCGTCGAGCCATGGTCGGGGTTTGATTGGTCGGGAACTTTCCTCGACAAGGATGATCCTTTGCTCGCGCGATTGAGCACATCGCAAACAAACAGAACATCGGGATTGTTTCCTCTGGCGGCTCGCTCGAGCCGGCGCGCAATCAAGTAGGGATTAGCAGCGCGAGGCACACGCAACGCTGGGGTTCCGAGTGACAAGAGCAAACGACGCTCGGCTAGGTTTGAGGGACGCAAAGTACGGCCTTGAATTCTCACTTTGTTCTCCAATGGCAAGCGGGCGCCGCCGGGCCATTTTGCCCAGCAGGCGCCCACATGGTTCTGCTGAAAGAGCTCAGCGTCGGTACAAGGGGTTGCGCTCGTCTTGCGCCAAGTCGTCCTCATTGAACAAACTTGGGTGACGAACATGGTCGCCCCAGTCAACGTGCTCGGCACGTGGACGGGTTGTTTGATGCGGATGATGAATGGCAATTAGCAGTACAGCACGGCTCCGTTCGATAAAAACAAGACCGGTGTATTTCGATCCGTCAGGGGCAACTAGCTCTACACCAGGAGGCGCCGCTGCCACGTGCTGAACCCAGCGCCAGGCTGCTTGCGCCTTTGCCAATGAATGATGTCGGCTTCGCTCGATGGCCTCGATAAGAGCGTCACCGATGATCTGGACAATCAGATGCGCAGCGAAGGCCACACAGCTTCCACGATGAGACTAAGGATAAGGCCGGCGCCCGCTGCCGCGACACCATGCTTGGTGGCATCATTTTTGACAACTCGCGAAAAGTAACTCCTAGTGCGTTCGAAAAAGGACATTCTGGACTCCTTTGATGCCCAATGGTTGAGTTGGGCTTATAGAAGTCTTATTCCAGACATTGGCGTGGAATTGCCCGATGAACACGTAGAGTCGATCGAGCGGTAGCTCGCACCCGAGCGCCTCGACTGCATTCGGTCGGTCAACTCCCTGCGACGGCTCCGCGAACGAGCCGAACAGGCGAGATGCATCATGAGAACGACACATGTCCTCACTGCCCAGCAGACTCCCAAAAGAAGAAGCAAAGAGTTCCCTTGCATACGCCATCGGTAAAGGGTCACCACAGGTGTCGTGGACGAATCTCGTCAACCGCCTTGCTCGAGGGAGACAACCCCCAAGATGGCATTTTGTCAATTGGTTGGGAGGCGTAGTACCCCCAACTCGCTGGATGGGGAGTCACCCTGAATCGCCTGATTTCTGGGCGATTAAGATATCGCAAAACTACGGATTGTCGTCCGCAGAATTAGCCATTCCTGATGAACCGGTAGTGTTACGATCACTCAATTGGATGTTCTGCTCCACCCCACTGAGTCTTTCGCGAGACGAGGAAGAGGGGTCCACAATTTGATTTCGTCAAGGGAGAATTCATATGGCGACACCGTTAGAAGGCGATTCGACAAATAAGACCGTTCCTGGCGTTAAGGGAACTAATAGTGTAGGCGGGGACGCGATCGTCGGGCAGTCGAGTGGAGGCGGCCGCGGCGTTGTTGGCGGCAGCGATACTCAAGCTGGCGTTGTCGGTGTGAGCACCAACTTCGTGGGGGTTTGGGGAGAAAGTCAAAGTCCGGCCAATGCCGGGCAGCCCGGCGTATTTGGGAAGAGCCCGAACTGGCAGGGTGTCCACGGTGAAAGCACCAATCAGGTCGGCGTCTTCGGTGTGAGCACCAACTTCGTGGGGGTTTGGGGAGAAAGTCAAAGTCCGGCCAATGCCGGGCAGCCCGGCGTATTTGGGAAGAGCCCGAACTGGCAGGGTGTCCACGGTGAAAGCACCAATCAGGTCGGCGTCTTCGGTGTGAGCACCAACTTCGTGGGGGTTTGGGGAGAAAGTCAAAGTCCGGCCAATGCCGGGCAGCCCGGCGTATTTGGGAAGAGCCCGAACTGGCAGGGTGTCCACGGTGAAAGCACCAATCAGGTCGGCGTCTTCGGTGTGAGCACCAACTTCGTGGGGGTTTGGGGAGAAAGTAATAACGCCAGCCAGCCCGGCGTCTTTGGGAAAGGCCCTGGGCTAGCCGGCAGCTTTGATGGCAATGTGCAAGTGACGGGCACACTTTCGGTAACCAAGGATATACTCTTGCTAGGCGCAGACTGCGCCGAACAGTTCGACTCAACTGACGCAGAGCGGCTTGAGCCCGGAACCGTCGTGGTGATCAATACTGATGGCACGCTCCGGGAAAGTCGGAATGCCTATGACCGAAAAGTTGCAGGCGTCGTTTCCGGCGCTGGAGAATACAGGCCTGCTATGGTGCTCGATCGAAGGGAGCCGGAAAGAAATCGGACGACGGTGGCGCTAATTGGAAAAGTCTACTGCAAGGTTGACGCGCAGTATGGGGCAATCGAAGTGGGCGATCTCCTGACGCCATCAGGCACTCCAGGTCACGCCATGAAAGCGGCCGATCCCCTGCGCGCCTTCGGCGCCGTTATTGGGAAGGCGCTGCTGCCATTGCAGTCGGGCGCCGCATTGATTCCGGTGTTAGTGGCGCTTCAATAACGTCAAGGTGAGCGATGACGAACTTGCGCCGAGAACCGACAATGGGCCTCGAACGCCCTTTTGCGGTGGCAGTATCAATACGGTTAGGCAGTTTCTAATTTCAGTCATTGAATTGTAAGGAGAATCCACATGGCACTGGTGACAGGACAGACAAACGACCCAACCCAGAATGCAATTTTTGGCAGCAACGATTCCACTGCTCCGCCTACCGGTGCCGGCGTCCACGGTACAGGCGTTTTTGGACTAACGGTCAGCCCTGGAGCCGCCGGTGTGTTCGGCGCAAACAACAGTACGAAGGGGGTTGGGGTCCAGGGAAACGGACCCGAATCCGGCCTCAGCGGCTTCAGTGAAAATGGGGCGGGCTTAACAGCTCACAGCAATCATTCCAACGCCGTGCAGGGTTTTGCTCACGATCCTAACGGGAACGCCGTCCTGGCGATAAACGAGGCCACGACGGCGTCAACGGCAACAGACGGTTCCCCTCACGGCACGGGCATTCTCGCCGTTACCAATGTACCCGGAGCCGCAGGCGTTTTCGGTTCAAACAATAGCGCCAAAGGTGTCGGGGTGCAGGGGAACGGACGCGAATCGGGCCTTCGGGGTTTCAGCGACACAGGGTCGGGAGCAACGGTACAATCCAACAAAGGCAGCGGCGTCACCGCCACCAGCGGCACCGGTCACGGGGTGGACGCTTTCAGTGATAATGATGTTGCCATTTTTGCGCAAGGCGCAACCTTCGCCAGCGTATTCAATGGCGCGCTAGTTGTCAACCCAGGTCCGAATCCCAAGATTTCACCCATCGCGCCTTCAAAAATCAACGGCAGTATCGTGATCAACGAGGGGAATCTCTTCGTCAACAAGGGTGACATTATTCTTGGCAACGCGGACTGCGCCGAGGATTTTACGGTTTCGGACACGGCATCGGTCGAACCTGGGACGGTCATGGTGTTAGAGGGCGACGGTGGGGTTCGCGAGAGTTCCACGGCGTATGCCAAGCGGGTTGCCGGTGTAATCTCGGGAGCGGGATCTTTCAAACCAGCGCTGATTCTGGATCGGCGAGCCGATGAGCAGAATCGGGTGCCGCTCGCTCTGATGGGCAAGGTCTACTGCAAAGCTGATGCGAGTTACGGAGAAATTGAAATCGGTGATCTATTGACGACATCGCCCACGTTAGGTCACGCCATGAAAGCAACCGAGCCGATGAAAGCGTTCGGAGCAATAATTGGAAAGGCGCTGCGTCCGTTGCCCAGCGGACGGGGTCTGGTTCCAATCCTAATCGCGTTACAGTAAGGAGGTCTCGTGGCTAGTGTAGGTCTCATTCAGTTTGCGAGCGCTGCCGGCATGAAGAGTATTACTGGTTTGGCAAAGACGGCGGGTGTTGGGCCGCCACCTCCTCCAATTTCGGTAAGGGCCTTGATTCGGCTACTGGGACTACCCTTAGAGCCCACTCAGCTGGGTTTGTTCTGGGATAACAATGCTGCAGGAGAGATTATTTATCGCCCTGCGGATGATCAATCCGTTCCCCTAAAGAATGTCCAATTTACATGGAGCGATCCAGGAGCTCCGGTGCGGAAGGCGACCATCTGGCAAATCGCGATCCAGGACGAGTCCACCGGGCAGAGTTTTGCCAGCACGGTTGTCACCACCCTCGGTGGCTTTGGGGATTCGGGGTTCAAGGCGGACACCGCCTACTCTTGGTCCGTCGTGCCATCCAATGGCTTTGGACAAGGTCCGAGTTCTCCCGTCTTTACCTTCAGGACTGCCCCGGTGCCGGTTCCACCGCCGAAACCCCCTAGCATCACCGTCGGCTATACGGGTCCTCCAGCCAGCGCGCAGTTCGATATCAAAGGCACCGGCTTCACTCCAAGTCACGCGGTCCGTATTCGAGGCGTGAACGATGCCAATATTAACTCCGCGTTTGGAGATACCAATTCGGATGCGTCGGGTGCCATGGAGTTGAAAGTCACAATTTCATGCCCATCCGGTACACAGCTCAGTTTCTCGGCGACTGATGGCAGGCCGGACGGAAATGACGTTACTGGAACGTTGTGGAGCAATACCGTCAGCATCACCGCATCCTAGACATCGAACGGGACAGGGTTATCAAATATGAAGACCTATCGGGAGGTGCTGACAAATTCTTGGGTACAAGACGCCTCCTCGCGCAGTAGGACTCCAAATCCTCCAATTTCCCTAAGGACCTTGATTCGGTTACGGGGACTACCCTTACATATCATTGTTGCGACAAAACCGCCCGCTCGACTTGGCTCCGGCAGCAATTTAGTAGAACCGGAGTGGCCGAGAAATGGCGTACTCGGAAATGAACAACTGAAGCGAGGTGGATCATGGCGGCTCGCTCGACGCGCGTGACAATTCGAAATCAGACTGGCGTGACCTTGCGACACGTTGATGACTCCCTGGACCATGGTGAGTGGACGGCTCCATTAACGCCCCCGGCGGAAATTCCGCCGGGAGCAACGGTGTGGTGGCAGTCCGAATCCAATGGAGTTGCCACCGGAACGGAAGGTCGTACTCACTATGCGATCGTCGGGAGCAACGATGCCCTAACGTTTCACTGGGACAATCCGTTTGTGGGCGCGAATTTTTATGAGCAGTCGGTCAGCGGCCCCTACGGTCTTTACTTCAGCGGAGGCATCGGGAATAACACCGAAGTCGTCTATTCCCTGATCCATGATCGCCGAACGGCGGTGAAATTCTATCTGCCCTCGACGCACGGCTTCGCCTTTTCCAATCGCTGGCCCGCCGAGCACATCACTTCCATCACTCTGCCCGATCCCTTTGGAGACATACTCGTCGGAAATGCCGCGTGGGGACTATGCGGTGGGATGTCATTCGCGTCACGGGACTATTTCGACGCCCACTTGTGGGCTCCCACTCAGTCCACGAATCCAAAAGGCGAGGGCGACCCATTGTTCGACTATATCGTGCAACGACTGGCGCAGAGTCTCGGTGTGGGAGACGCCGCGGATTTCATCAAGTATGCCGATCCGGTCTATCCCGACACGGACGACCCGACTCTGGGGGATGGCCGAAACTGGGTGATGGCGCACGTGGCTTTTCCGGCGATTCGTGACGTCATAGATTCGGGACACCCCTGCCCGATCGGCATTGTCATTGGAAAGTTGCCTGATGTCACGAAGATTGGCCATCAGGTCTGCGTGTACGCCTACCAACTGTCGGGACAGAACCTGACACTGTGGGTGTATGATCCGAACTCCCCGGGTCCGGGTAGTGACAACATCACAATGCAGCTCGATATTTCTAGGACGGACCAGGCGCTTATCAACGTAAACAGCAAAATAAATGTTTCACACGCACCGATCTGCTTCTTCACGCAGTCATACGAGCAGCGTTCTCCTCTGATGGGGCGACACATTGATTTCTACTCCATCCGCCAATTCCTCTACGCCAGTGGCATCGCGGGGCCGAGCCTCCAGACTGCGTTCGGTCACGCTGGTAGCCTTCGTCGGGCCATGGGCATTTGATAATGAAGCTGTGACAGCAATACGCGAAGGGCGAAAAGCCGAAGCCACGCGAGGTTGTAGCAAGACGGATGAATGTTGAAACTACCAAGGAGACCGAGCAATGGCAACAGTAGCACGGCAGACAAAAGACTTGACAGAAAGTGCATTTTGCGAACAGGAGGAAGCCACAGCTCCGCCGACGGGCAGAGGTACACAAAGGGCGGGTGCATTGGTCTCGGAGCGAAGGCGATGAGTCACTGGCCACCGACGCAGTGGGGCGAGACGTCTGATGGGTCACTGGAGATCGACTGGGAAGTAGATTCCTTCTACCAAGACTCGGAGTCGCCCGACGATGTGCTTGTCGACCTCAACGGTAACCAGTACCGGGATCTTCGGGCCCACCGGGCGATCAATTACGATACCGCCTAAGGATCTGAAGAACTTTCAAGGCATGGACCTCAACGTCGGTGTGACATTCACCTGGTCTGGGTCTCCAGCAGACGAAAAAGTAACCTCAGTCTCGATTCAGGTCAGCGGCTCAGCCCCTGTTCAGGGGAATGGTCCAAGTAAGCCGAATGTCACGATCAAAAGCGCTACGCCACAAACGCTCAAACAGCCGAATAAAATCGCCTTGAACTGGTCGTCCTATAGCTATAACGACGGCACATCTTGTGGGGTCCGATCTCCAACCCACGCGTCTGGAGTCACTCGATCTAACCCACGAGCGCAAAGTACAGTGGTGAATGGACAACCGACCGGCCTCTGGCACCGCGCTCGGACTACTCATTCACCGTCCAGGTGAAGAATTCGCTGACGACGAACGCCTGGGTCGAGACGACAGTAGGCGTCAAGTCTGCGGCTAACTTCCGTTCGGTACGACAGTTCCTGAGCGCCAGTGGCGTGACCGGCGCCAGCCTGCGCGCGGTGCTCGGCCACGCGAGCAGTCTTCGCCAGACGATGGGGATATGACCAGTGAGTGGCCGGTTGGTGTTCTGTTGGCGCAGCCTGAATTCTTTATTGCTGCAACGCCTCGCGAAACAAAGAGTTCGGCTCGAGCCGGTACGTTTGCGGAGCTCGGGGTACCCGACGCGGGCGCTGAGCCGTGGTTAGGCGCCTTTGGAACTGGCGAAAGATCGCTCTCCACATCTCGATGCCGAGGAGGAAGTTGGACCTTAGTTTGCCCCGATATCCGGTTGTGTCGTCACAGCGCCAGCCCGTGTCGCCCGGACGGCAAGGATAGGCAATCTGTTTGACGCGAGGGAGGCGCCGTTCGAATGGATTTTAGCGCGGTCAATTTTGTCCCCTGAATTGCGCTTGAGTCATAATCGTGAACGCATTCGAGGAATTTACGGCGGATTTTGACAAGATGGTGCCCTTTTTGGTACAGCTTTCATTGACGCAAATAGTCGTCACACAATTCGGATGGTGTTTGTTCGCTTGACCTATCTCTAACTCATTCTGCTGCGTTGCTTATCAGGACTGGGTCCAACTCATTCCCCCAACACGTCCAACCGACCCGACGCTCGCGTGCGAACAATTCAAGGCGTGGCCCTTTGCAGAGCGTCTCGACTATTGAATAGAATTCAGCCGGCTTTTCCGAATGGCGTCCGCGCGGGGCATGAAATACAGAGGGGATTGAAGCGCTGAGGCGCAATTGGCTCGTTCCAGTGCCACGGGTACAGATGAGACAAGTCTCGTGCATGGCCCGTGTGTAGTGCCCCATTCCGATCTTGTCTTTGATCCATACAATTTCTGACTTCACGGAGTATCCGCATGCCTCGGCGACATCGATTGCTTCTCGCTGCATTGAAGCCACGCGCCAGAGAAATAGCCAGGATGTAGGCGCAATATTGAACTGGCCGGAAGTGATGCCATTGCGAGGCCCCTTGCCACCAAGCAATTTCACGTGTAGCTCAATGAGCTGCTGAGATGAGAGGTCGCAATCGTAGTGTTTGCTTGCACCCCGCTTGGGTCCGGGTAGGTGGTCGCGAAAACTCCAAGGTGGGTCGCAGACGACGCACGTATATGCCTTGGTATCGACGCCTCCAATCCCTTCCGACGCCTTACGTAATCTCAATGGCAAACCGCCACCTGGCATTTGATGATTTCCGGCCGCTTGGGGCCCCATTGAGAGTGCGCGTAATGTCGCAGGTACTATGGTTCGCTGGGTGATTGGCTTGCGCTGTATCATGATTGGCCTCTCAGAGAACCCGAGGGCGCTGATGATTACTTCATACAAATCGACGACGACTTGAATGCCCTCTCGACTCAAATTGCAACGATCTGGAACAACGATCCAGATCCAAATGAATACTGCGACCAGGCGTCACGTGTCAGGCCCCTGCCAGTCGCTAATGCTTTGAGTCGAGTGACGCGTATCAGTTAGAATCTAAGAACATCGTGACCACTCACCTGCCCTCATTGCCAACTCGTGCACCTGATTTACTTGACGCTTGTTGATTGCACTTGAGTCTGTTGCTCCACCGAAAATATTTGCGCGGTAGTTGTCGCTCGTTCAATTCGGCCGGGTGTCAGCCAATGTTCCGCGCTGGTCGAACTTTTCGCGTCGTAAGTTGGCCAACTGAGGCCCTTTGGCTTGGCCGGCTACCGTTACCTGCTTGCCGCGCTCTTCACCCTGGAGAACCGACGCTTTCAAGTCCATTCACATACGGGAAGACGCTTGCGGCTCCTTGCATCGGAACACTCGGACATGGGAAATTGCATGGGTCATAGCCCGCGGCACAATTGCAATTGCATTTGGACCGACTCTGAAACCCGTACTCTCGCACGTTAGTCAGGCTCAGATGCGCACCTTGCACTGCGAGAGGTGCTGTGCGTCAGGACCTCGTGGACTTTTCTGCGCGATAATTCAACACGCTTGAAATCAAAGCAGAATTGGTAAATATGGTCGTCGGTCGATGGCTGGTTGTGCGGGGGCTATTCCTCGGATGTGACCACGATCGACACAATTCACGTCTCTCACCGCAAGGTTAACGGCCTGCGAGCTCGTGAGCTCACGTGCCCTCTGTCCCTGGAAAGGCCAATCGCCTGAGCGCAGAAGCTGTTCACGCTAGGCAATCGCTTGCGAGAAGTTTAGTGATTCCTAGCATATTGCAATTGCACACCAACGAGTGCAGAATGTTCCGAGTCGAAGTACTGCTTCGACTAAATAACTGACAAGGGACGGCAATGGATTCCTCTACCTCATCTTTCCGATTCGTGCGCGTGGACCAATTCACTCCAAACAGCCGTGTCTCCTGGACCTCTTTCGGTCCCGTCATTAACTGCGTGCACGACGCCGGGGCAAACTCGTTTACGCTTACCGGCGTACGTCCTGCGTCAGGCGTACCCGCACCGATACTGAAAATCTACATTCTGGGTCCGCAAGCTTTCCGCGTGCGTTTCAACCCGCGAGGCGACTATTCCCATGACGGATCGTTCGCTGTAGTGAATTCTAACTTAGGACCCGTGAACATAACTGTCCTGCAACAGGACGCGCTGAAACTATCGATAGATCTCGGTGGCATTCGGCTCGATGTCTTGTTTCAGGCGATGACCATCCAGGTCTACCGCAACGGCCTTTTGATCAGCACCGACACAGATCAGGGCTTGGTGTACATTCCCGGCAAGGAAGCGATTGCGAATTTCAAGAGTTACCCTGCCACCGCCAACTATTTTGGTTTCGGAGAAAAGGGCGGACCTAGCCTGCGCATGAATGAAACTTCGATGACGTTTTTCAACTATGACAATTACAAATACGCAGGTGGTGATAACATAGTACCGCCGGGCTCGTGCTCTGGGCCGTTGAATCCGAGCGAGCCACTTTACAATTCAATCCCTTTCCTAATCGAAGACAATCCGCAGCCGCTCGATGCCAACGGACAGCCAATAGGCTCTCCTTACAGCTACGGCATTTTTCTCGACAACGAGTCCCAGTCTTACTTCAACATAGGCGCCAGTTCTTCTTATGCAGGCAATATGTTGGGCAAGTACTACTTTGGCGCGCTCTATGGCGAAATCGACTATTACTTCATGGCTGGAGAGGATACGGCGGACGTCATCCAGCAGTATACAAAACTAACGGGGCGACCCGCGTTGCCGCCGATGTGGGTTCTCGGTTATCACCAAGGTTGTTACGGTTACTACGACCATAACAAGGTAATGGCTGCGGTCACAGCTTATCGGGCCGCTCGAATCCCACTCGATGGCATTCACATTGACGTCGATTTTCAAAACAACTACCGGACCTTCACTGCCAGCCCGAAGAAGTTTCCAAACGGAGGTAAGGACACATTTCAGGCCCTTGCCAATTTGGGCGTCAAAGCGAGCACAAACATCACAGGAATCGTGACCACTCAACCACTCGATGAAGACGGAGTGGCCTCGCCCTATGACGTATTACAGAGCGGCATTGCGCAAAACGCATTTTTTCTGGACGTGCGCGAAGACGCACCTACGCCTCCCAATCCCGGCCGATTCATTACCAACGAGAATTATGGCTGTAATGCCGGGACAAATCCATATCCTTCGCCCGGCGCGCCCTACGATCCAAATTGCAATTGTCCGGGCTGTAACGCGCTTGGAACCTACGGACACTATGCGGACCTGGGACAACTGCCTGTGCGGACTTGGTGGGGTAGCCTTTACAAGCCACTATTGGACGCGGGATTGGAAATGGTTTGGCAAGACATGACAGATCCCGCGACGCAGGCCAGCGTTTCCGATTCCATGCCTTGGAAGACTCTTGCTCTAGACCTTCTGGCGTACGACTTCACTACGAATTCCATGACGGCCCACGCCCGCATTCATAATGTGTTTGCGCTCAACCTAATCAGCGCAACTTACGAAGGCTTGGTGAATCTGAGGAAAGCAAGCGGCGTGGATAAGCGCCCGTTCATCATTGCCAGAGGCGGTTATGCTGGTGTTCAGAGATATGCAGCCACTTGGACGGGCGACTCCGCCTCTGACTGGAACTTCCTTTCGATCCTAATCCCCGAGATTCTGAACTTTGGGCTTTCGGGTCAGCCGCTGGCCGGTTCTGATGTCGGCGGCTTTGCCACGTCCGGCGTGAGCGACTTGGCGAACGGCACTGGCACTTACGGTAATCCCAAGGTTCAGAATGGGCAGGTGGTTGGAGGCATCACCGATCCGGAGTTGCTCACTCGTTGGACAACGATGAGCGCCTTCTTTGGATGGTTCCGCAACCACTATGACGGTTATAACAAGCAATATCAGGAACCGTTCGCCTATGGTGAGCCAGTTACCTCGGACTGCCGAAAGTACATCGAGATCCGCTACAAGCTGCTGCAGCTCTTCTATGACGCCCTTTATGAATCGACTCAAACCGGCATTCCTATCTGTCGGCCCATGTTTCTGACCGACCGCTCCGATTTGAATGTCTATCAGCATCTGAACGATCAATTCATGGTGGGGCAGAATCTGCTGGTCGCCCCGGTTGTGCAGCGTGGATCAACTAACCGCGATGTCTATCTTCCTGCCGGAAGCAGTTGGTACGCCTACACCGACAATCAAGCACCGCTGCAAGCGCCTTTTCCAGGGGGAGAGTCCATCAACTTGAATGTTCCCGTCAGTCTAGTGCCCTTGTATGTTCGTGCTGGAGCCATCATCCCCCGTCGCGCACTGGAACAGTTCGTCGGACAATTGCCGATGAATCCAATTACACTCGATATCTATCCCGGTACGGACAGCGCGCATATGTTGTACTTAGACGATAAGGTCAGTACGCAAGCTCAGAGCAATGGAAGTTACCGATTGACAGAGATTGCGCAGTTTCAGCGTATTGGTGCTTCCCGTGTCCAGACGGTTCAAGTGACCCGCAAGGTCAACAAGTATACGCCAGTCGAACTTTTCTACTTCGTTGCAATGCTGGATACTCCCCTACCGACTTCAGTCAGCGTCAATGGGACTCCAGTCCCGATGATTCAAGCGGGCAGTGACACGGCTAGCGAGGCACAACTCGCGGCAGCCACAGTGAACTCATGTTATCATAACGTCAGTTTACGCACGACGTTTGTCAAAGTGTTTGATACGACTGCTCAGACCCAGGTCGTTGGCACCTTCCCGGTTTAGAGCTGAAAATGATCCAGCGAATTGGCAGCGTTTCGGTCGTTGAACTTTCTGAGATTTGCTGACGTGGGTACGGACTTTTGAAGCTTCTTAAGTTGCGCACGCCTCCTCATATTGCACCCGCTGCCCGAGGTTGGCAGACTTCACCACCGTCACATCTGTGAAGCACATTGGTATTCACGCCCGGATTTCGGCGGTTGTGCCATGCGGTCAAGCATCGCTGGCAAAAGCGATGTCGTGAAGTGACGCATCGGTCAGCGGCGACACATGCACCTTCGGCGGCGATAGCAAGTGCGGGGTATTCAACTGTAGCGGTCAGTGTGTTTCGAAGCGTGGCGCTGGCGACACTTGCAGTGGAGGAACTTGCCACCGCCCGCTGCCATCATGCAAAAACTACACTGACCCCGATTGCTGCGCTGCCTATGCGGCATGTCATCCAGATAAGGGCCTCCCCATTGCACCGTCTGGAACAATTCATGCAAACCCATTTGCGACCCTTCAGGGTGCTAGTAGATGGGCGAGTATGGCCGCGTGTGAGGTCCCAAGGGCGCCAGACGACGCGCCGCCACGCGACTTGATATCGATTGGCACTGCTTAAGTGTTCAACTTTTAACATTTCCGTGGGCTCGGACGTTTGGGATCTAGGTTTTGGTATTTCGATCCAAATCACGGCAAATCATGACCCCTCACCTGTCATCACCGGCTCATGACCTGAGGCTAATTGATGCTTGGTTATGCTTCCTGAATTCCATGACGCGCCCCTGAAATCCACGTGTGGTTGGTTCGATTCCGACCCTGGGCACGAAGAAAACGCAATATGTCATCGGGCAATCGAAGCCCTTCCTCTTTTGACAATGTTGGCCAGGTCGATTTGCGGACGTGCTGCTTCGGGTAGCGCTCGCGCCTTCTCACTGCTTCGAAGGCACTTCTCCTGCGCTGCTTCACTAGCGTGGCCCGCTAAGGACTTCGCTAGCTGCGCGTTGATTCCAGCGTCGGCCAGGGCTTGACAATGGCTCTGATCACTTGGGGCTCTGATCCCAACCCTAAGGCATTGACTTTTACGTCCGGCGTATGCACAGGCCTTCAAGTCAACCTTCGTGATTCGCTTTGCTCGTGATTCTTGTGGAAACGCTGCGCGGACGCAGCGGTGCTTGGCCGAGCGCTTGCGACAGTCACATTCGCTGAGTGGATTACTTGCTCCTGCGGGCTGGTCGATGGACGCGTTAGCGATTTCAGAGGACGCGAGTGGGGCCAACATGATTCGGCAATCGCAGCCGTTGCGCCCGTTCAACATACGGTGCTGTTCACGAGCCATCGGCTTAGCTCGAACGACTCTGGGCTCAGCTGACTAACGTTTCAGTGACGGAAGGCACGCCGCCAGCGCCACGTCCGATCAGCGTTCACGCCTAGCCCGTTCCTGTGGGTGCCCAGCGGCCCTAGCCACCCGAGTTGTTCCGGACGGCGTGTATGAGCGCCGCATGGGTGCGGCCTGCATGCGACGCTGTTGGAGGGCGGGTGGCTCCCTGTCGTAGTGGCTCCAGTGATTTCCATCCCGATAGTACCAGCTACCGCCGTACCAGTATGTGGCACGCCCCTCGTAGTACACAGGCTCGGTTGTAGCTATGTACCCGTCGGGCGGATAAGCTTCCATAGCGATTCCGGGATATGTGGCCCCCATTTCCACACCGCATCCCGCTGTGGCAACGGCCGCCGCTACGATGACGAGGGCGCACGCCGTCTTACGAAGCTGGTTTGTCCGGATGACGACGCTCATGACTCACCTCGATCGTTTGGGTTGTAAGCCGCATGCTCGCGAAGCCTTTGTGCAAATTTGGCGCGCTGGTCGGGAGTGAGTACGGGGCCCAGCGCTTCGACGAGATGTGCCAAGCGCGTCGCACCCCAACCTGCCAGGTGCGAATTCGCGCCGCTCGCTGTGGTGAGCACTTTTGCGTCAAATTTCTCGCTTCGGAACGCATCGCCGAATGCGCGCAAGTGTGTGGCTATTTCCTGCGGGTCAAGTCGAGGAACACCCTTCATGCTTTCGCTGAAGCTCGTACGAATCTTGTCCACTTGGTCTTGTGTCAGGCCGAGGTCCTTCGCGAGCATCGCGAGATGATCATGCTCCGGTTTTGCCGGATCGGCCTCCTGGGCATTCGCCGTTTGCCAGACCGCCCAGTGTGCTTCCACTTTGTTGACCAGCGCGGCTCGTTCAGGTGGCGTAAGAACGGCATGTAGCTCATTTAGCGCATCCGCAGACGCATCGTGCACTGTCGCGGCTGCGGCGGTCACTTGCGCAACTGCGGATTCGACGCTTGGCGTATCAAGCTTGCCCGCAGCGAGCCCGTCAGCCAGCGTGGCCACTAGTTTCTGCTCCGCACTGCGCGCCGGTTCCATCTGACTGCGCAGATCAGTCTGGATTTTCCCAACTGCGGCTTTTTGCTCGGGCGAGACGCCTAGCGTGTCGAGACTCATGGCGATGATAAGCGTGACGCCACCGTGGTGGTGGAAGCGATGGTGCTCCACCAGACCCGCAGTCATTTGGTCGTCCCCAGAGGCCTTCGCAGCCGTGGCCGGCGGTGGAGTGTTCGCAGAACTCCCGCCGCAACCGACTGTTCCCCAGGTCCCAACGAGCAACGTTGCAACGATTCCGACCCTGCGCGCTATTGAAGCCATCAGGTATTCCTTTCGCGTCTCAGACATGCGTCGAATTGCTCGCGGACGCAACCAACGTGGCGACCGGGCTTGCGAAGATATCCAAAATTGTAGGTCTTCAGCCCGCATGAGTATTGGCTCATGAAGAAATCACGAACAAAGGAAGGAATTGGCACCACCTCGAACAAACGGCCACTCTGTCTCACTTGTTCCTTGATTTCTGTCGAGTTATTGCGCTCAATGTTCGGCATGTGGACCCCGAGCGCGGTCGTTTTTGTGTTGACTGGGGTCGGTGATACACTTTGCAATCGCTCCGAATTGGAGGACCGTGCACGGGCCGCCAAAGTGTCACCACTGATTGTATAAGGGCTAAAGGTGAAGCGCATGAACTTGAAAGATCAGATCAAATTGGGATTTGGAGTCTTATTGTTTACGAGTGGCAGCGTGTGCACTCCGGCGTTTGCTCAGCCCCAAGAGCATCGGCCGAGTCCACCACCCGGGGCCCCCATGCCACCACCTCACGATCGCCGACCCAGTGCACCACCTGGAGCGCCTATCCCGCCGCCTCCTCTGCCCCAAGCACAAGGTGGCATGCAACACACTGACCCCGCGGCCGTTGCAGCACGCATGCAGGCGCTAGAGGATCAGCGGGAACGGGAACGCCGAGATAAGATCAGAAACGAAGCACAGTGGGAAGCGAGCCAGGATGCCAGAGCAGCGGCACATCGGCGCGAAGTCATGGAACACTGGGGAGCCATTGCGTCTCGTGCGGAAGCCAGGGCGGAGCTGCAAATACATGCGGAGCGAATGGCGAGCCTGAATCGAATCCTCGATATCGCCGTCGATTCCCACGACGCCGATCTCACCTCGCACTGCAGGCGGGTCATGCAGCGTGAAATTGCCCGCAACGCACGAGCGATGGCCAAGCTCGAAGCCGAGGTTGCGCGATGAAAAATCGATTGGCGCGCGGGCATCTGGATGTAGAGCCCACCGCCAGCGACTCCAGCAACTGTGGACACGGGCGAAGCAACGCCAACCACTCCGGTGGCAGCTCCATATTCAGGCTTCTCTGATGCAAGCACAGCTGCCGCGTCAGGCTTCTGTTCATCACAAGCGTTAATTTTACCTGACTACAGGTACTGTGACCAAGAATGCCAAGATCGAGGAGTAGGCCACCGCGGGGCACCCGAGTCGGGGGCTCATCGCGGTTGCGTGCCCACGCGACCCCCATCCGGAAACTAGGGCATTCGGAGCGATATTTGGAGTATGCCGGGATCTCCAACCACCCACAGCGCCCCAGTCGAGTCGAACGCTGCGCTCTGCCAGGTTCCCATTGGAAGCTGCTGCGCGGGCAATCTAAACAATCGCCTACCTTTCAAAACGCCGACGAGCCCTTCGCCTACGATGGCCACTCGATCGCCATTAGCTACCAGGGCCAAGATCCACGGATCGCCCTGCACGCGCAGAGCCGTCTGCGCCGAACCGCGGCGATGAACAAGCAAACCGTCGTAACCGCCCGCATAGATTTCGTCGGCACTCAACGCGGCTACGGTGACCAGTGCCCCTTCGGGAATGCGGTAGGCCTGCACCGAATTGCCCGCTGCGTGGACCAAAATACCTTCGCCTGTTGGCCACAATCCGCTGGCTCGCAGTCCACCCACCATCCAGGCACTGTCGCGACCGCTAACGGTTACGGAGTGATAGCAAGCTTGAGGGAACTCTGGGACGTTACTCCAGGTCGTCCCGTTCCATTTCATTGCGGTTGGGTTCGGATCTGCCGCTCGACACGTCACGAGCCACCCTGCATCATCGGTCATTGCCAGCGAATTCGAGCTAAACGCCACAGGAATCGTCGCGTTCACCTTCAATTGGCGATATCGGACTATGTCGTTATTCGACAACAGCCAGCTGTCGCCTTTGGCAAAGGCGAGCGGTTGCGCAGCCGCCGCAGCTTTCGCTTGTGAGTAGCTGGTTGTGATCCCCTGCTTTAGGACCACGATTCGCTTTCGATCGCCGAAATACACTGTCTGGTCGGGGCCTGCCATCACCCAGCTCGCAGAGATCAATGGCTCTGCTCCCTGAATCTTCAGCGACACTCGCTGCACCGTTGCGTCAGCCAGCTCTGTTTCGGTAAGCGGCGTGCCCACCATCGGCGACGGATGCGGCCCGGTTTCGAGAAGGGGCACGCGCCGCTGCGGCTCGACGGGCGTTATGGACGACAGCAACGACCCACGGTACAGGCCATAGGCACTCGAGATCCATACGCGATCGTTGCCTTGAGCCGCCATCGAAGAGATGCTCGAGGGCGCATCGACCACTTGCCACCACTTTGCGTGATCGTAGACGTACGCGCCTTTCGGACCTACGAGCCAGAATCTTCCTTTCCCATCCTGACGCTTGGTAGGTTCCTCGTCGCTCTCGTAACCTGAGAACTCAGGGAAGGGCCCCTTGGGCTCTCGAGACGGGACGTCTGATTTGGTCGGTCCGAATGAGTGAAATTCCTGCACCCAGTGCCCACGCCAGCGCCATTTCCAGATCTCGCCGTCACCACCGCCGCAGAAAACGGTGGTGCCAAGGCCGAATAGCACCAACGCGCCGTCCTTCGGATCGAATCTAGGCGTGAAGCGAGAAATGAAGTCATCAATCGTGAAGTCACCTGCCTCAACGTTTTCAGGAGGAGCGAGCCTCGTCTTGGCGCGGTCCGTGAGTAACCAAACCTCTCCCCCAGGTTCGGCCACCGCGACTCGCTCACCGGAGACATCGATCTCCCCTGTGGGAACGGAGAGGATTCGTTCGAATGAAGCAACAACACGAGCTCGAGGAGCGAATGTCTCGTTCAACGAATCGCGCGACGGTTCCTCATCATGTCTCTTGGGATCGTAGCAACTGTTCCTGACCGCCACTCGAGGATCGGAGCCGATAGGGCCACTTTGTGTGGCGCAGTAACCCGGCTTCTCGACTGCCCGGACTGCAGCGCAAATGCTCATCGCGCAAAGCCCAATCGCCCAGAATGGGAACTTATAGGTACTTCGCGTGAAGCCAGCGAGATGGTCGAGGATCACGGCGACCCCACTTTCATTCCCGAGAGTGCGAGCGTCACGACTACGACCTCCTTCGGCTCGGACCTACTGGAGAAGAGTTCGTCTTGCGTTGCTACGCTCGAGCCGGCGATCCAGAGGGTGCCGTTGGGCGCTAGCCATTCGCTATTCACATGAGCCATCGGCAGCACGGCGTAGCTCCAAGCCGGTGGCTGGTAATGCCACGCACGCCCACTGCCTAACGCCCAAAGACCGTGGGCTTTGGTTGCCACGAGGAGTTCAGGGGAAAAACCTGGTGGGACCGGGTGAGCAACGAAGTGCCTCCCGTCGAAGATGAGAAGGCAAGTACCCGTGGCCGCGTAGTAGGTGCCCTCGTCATCGACTGTCATTGCGAGAATATCTTCGGCTGCGACGCCTTCGGGAAGAGCGTCTGCGCGCTCACGCCAACGCATTCCCGTCCATTCGACGAGATTTGCCCCATCGCTCTTTCCGACAAGAGCCCATGCGTGAACGCCACCCTTTGCAATTGCAATCGGTGCCAGTTGAGGCGATAATTCTCCGTTCAAAGTACTGCCGAAATCGAAATCACTCCCATAAGGGGTAAGCGTGACGCTGATTAGTTCGCCCGAGGATCGGAACCGCCTGATTCCATCCCGCTCCCAGGGCTCGCTGTCACAGCGCCACGTGCCATCACCCTTTCGCAACGCCGATGCTGAAGCGGATCCACATCCTCCACCGCTTGTCCCCAAGAGCTCGAGCGAGTTGCCTTTCAGGCTAATGTCGTCAAAGTGTGGGAACAAGACGCTGTCCTTCGGTGCACAGACGGCTGGCGATGCCAATCGAATGCGTTTGCCGTCACTTTCATAGAGCGATGACACACTGCAACACGTTGAGACTAGCTCGATAGAGAGCAGCCACACTCGGTCTTTGTTTCCGAGAATTGCCGCAATATAGGAGGGGGGTTCCTGCTTGGGCAGAAACGGCACAATCACCGCTTTTATCGCCGACAAGGACGCCTCTGCCGGCGGCAGAGACAGGCGCGGGCGCTGCTCGGACTCACCTTGAGCCGTTTGTTGCTTGACCTCTGGAGCCTTAGCGTCCTTCGGAGACGCACGCTGCGCTGCAGTGATGGGCTCGCTTCGCAACGCAGCTTTCGGAGGTGATGGCGAGGCACAGGAGCTACCGATGATGCCCACTAGCGCAGCGATCACCCACGCCTCAAGACGTCTTGGCACAATACCACGGGTCCGATTGACGACTGGAGTCGCATTGCGATCTGGTGAAGTGCTTTGCTCCGGCATTCTGCATCAACCAGTACTACGTCGCACCATGGCGAACAAGCCCAAGTCGTCGCAGAGCGAGCGACTCGCCGATCATGGCATAATGGTATGATCTCAAAGCTCCGTACCATCAATTGAAAGGGCGCAATCGTAACCATAGCCAGACATCACCCAGCAGCCCGCCGTCGAACCCCCTTCATCGACGCATTGACGCTGTGCGCGCTTCCGTGCCGCTGTGACCAAAAGAACAGGATTATCTCACGTACCGGATTTGTAACGCACGAGTCGCACAGCGAGTGGAATGAAGCACACGAGCAGGATCGCCGTTGCAAGATAGGGTGCGCGAAAACTCCCCGCAAACAGCACCGTGCCAACTAGGGGACCCAGCGTCCCACCGATGTCACCGCAGAGTTGGAGGACTCCAACGGCCATTCCGCGACGTTCCTGCGGCACGATTTCGCCGACGAGCGCAAGCAACGAAGGACTCAGTGCGCCCGTCGCCAGCCCCATGAGAGTCAGGCCCGTGACAAGCCCTAAAGGCGTCGGAACGAGTGCAATCAACGCGAGAGCGGGGGGCAACACGATGATACCGACGAGGGCAATTGAAGCGTGTATGCGAAAACGATCGCCCCAGCGCCCTGCAAACGGCATGATGCCGGCTGCCGATATCACCATGAGTCCCATCAGCAAACTCGAGCTGCCTTGAACTCCAAGCCCCACTAGAGACACGCGGCGTGCGTGCACGAGCAACGTCAGCGTCGTAAGGACCATCCCCTGCGCTGAAAATGTTACCGCGAATGTTAGTGCACCGATTAGAAGCAGCCGCCGATCTGCAATCGCCCCGACCATCTCCGACCATCCGGAGCGCTTAGGAACTGCTACGCGCAGATCCGGCACGAGCCACACTGCGACGAGCGCAGCCGACAGGATGCCTACGAGCGCGCCTTCCAGGGTTGTGACGTTACCCCAGCGGTCGGAAAGAATGCCTCCTGCCACGAGCCCAAGCGGTACACCAACGGACATCGCGGCCCTTACGGTCGCTGCGGTACGCCCGCCGTGCGCTTTACCACCTGCATGCAACGCGAGAGCCTGGCCCGCGACGAACACGCAAGCTGAGCCTGGACCATGCAGCATACGACCGGCAAGGAAGAAAGCGCCGGGGTGACCCGTCGTGACACCGAGTGTGTACAGCAGCATGACAACAATCTGAAGCAGAAGGCCAACGATAAGCGTCCGCCGCCCGCCGAAGCGGTCCGTCATGACACCGACAATCGGGCTCGACACGACGCGCATCGCGCGATTCGCGGCGAGGATGATCCCGATAAAGGGTATGGGTAACCCAAACTGCACTCCGATGAGCGGCAGAATCGGAAAAGCGATGCCTCCGGCAACACCGGCGAGCAACACGCCTGGCGCGATGGCCAGCGCGGCGCGAGTTGCTCCTAGTGACCCCGAATCATTTTTCAGGAGAGCACCCGCAGGATCGATTCAGCGTCAGTTACCGTTGCCTGCCGCGGAAATACTTTTTCGGTGAGAACTCGATGGACCTCCGGATCCCTATCACCGCAGCAGTCGCGAACAACTATAAGGCGGTAATCCGCGTCAGCTGCGTGGCGAACCGTCGACAGCACGACGCCACTGGTTGCAATGCCCGCCAGTACCAGGGTATCTATGCCGTTCGCGCGCAGGATCATGTCCAAATCGGTGCCCGTGAATGCCCCCACACGGTGCTTTTTGACGACGACTTCATCCGGCATGGGTGCAACCGCCGAATGCACCTCGCTACCGGCTGCAGCCTCGATGTAACGCCCGCTTGATCGAACTGCGCCGAATGACGGATTACGAGCGCTCACCTCAGGATAGCCTGGACGAAAGCTCACCGCGATGTAAACGACCATCATTTTTACTTTGCGCACGGCAGCGATGAGTTCCGCTGTTCGCGCGAGCAACGCGTCTGAGTCGGTTGCATAGCCCTCCACGATTGTTCGCTGGAAGTCCATGACTAACAGTGCCGAGGTCTTCGGCTCGATGAAGAGCTTTTCACTCATGAGAGCAGGGTCCTTCGGAGCATATGAACTGTGCTCCTACTACCACGAGCAAACCTACCCCTTCAGGCTTCCGGCTTTTTTAGCTTCAGGCTGAGCCTAACCCTGAGGCCTAGTCCTAATCCTAACCCTTGATTTCAGGTTTTGAAGGCTAGGACTCGGTCCAGGATCCGCGCAGGCCCGAGGCCAGCAGGGCCAGCCCGAAGGACACGCAGCCAGAACTTGTTGGTGTTATTGGTACCAGAGATGGAACGCGCCGCTCACGTGGAGCAGCCCGATCATATAAAGCGTGCCGTCGTAGTAACGGTAGTTTCCTGTCGGGATGGCTGCCGACCAGAGCTTCTGCACGAAGGGCTTGCCTGTGGTCGCCGGGAGGCCGAAGCCGAGTAGTCCATTGCACGCTGTCATGGCCGTCGAACCGTTATTGTTGGAGCTGACCCACGTTGCATATTCGCTCGCGTACGTTGTTTCAAAGGGATCGGCGTTGAAGAAATTGAGGTCACTCATGAAGTTCGCGACGATGCGCAATTTATCGTCGCCGCCGGAGTTCGTCGTCTGACCTGCAAACGAAGATTGGTCGCCAACGTTGCCGGTCGTGCCTGCCGCTGTCTGCAACCAGGCGCGCGTCGCCGTTAGCGCCTTGTTCCAGAAGGCCGCGTTGGTTGCGTCGAAACACGCCCACGTTTGATAGAAGGCCGGCAGCATGTACGAAGCATCGGTGCCATTCGAGTCTGTGCCCGAGTAGTAGCGGACGAGATTTAGGCTCTGGTTGAAGTCGGTAGTCCGGACCAAGTCGAGTGTCTTCTGGGCCTCGGTCCCGTAGTTGTACTTGCCCGACGTGTCGCCCCAGCGATAGTGGGCAAAAACGAGGGCGGCCGCAAACCACTCGTCGCCGTCCGGCGCTCCACCGGACCCCGTAACGGCGCCACTCGTGCTCGTTTGCCAGGAGATGGTGTTGCCGCTCTTCCACATGTGGTTTTTCACGAAAGTCCACAGGCGGTCGAATTCCGTTTGATGATTGAGCTGCAGAGCGGTCATCATACCGTACGACTGGCCTTCGCTGCGCACGACGTTGTCGGCGATGTCCTCGACGTACGATTCATCCGTGCCCGGACCGTTGTAAAAGACGGTGTTCGCGTTCGACGGGTTATAGAGCTGATTCCACGCGGCTTGGATTTTGGCATCACTGGTTGCCTGCGTTTCCCCCAAGAGCGAGATGAAGAGATTCGCGTACTGCGCGGGCGCAGTGCAGCCATTTCCGACAATCGTGGATGTTGCATTCGAAGAGATGCCGGTGCTGGTGGAACCGCCGCCCGTGGACCCGCCGCTACTCGTGCCACCAACAGGCAAAGTACTCGCGCCACCCGTGGCGCTGCTTGCGCCGCCCGTGGCGCTGCTTGCGCCGCCGGTCGAACTAGTGCTGCTCTTGCCGCCGATGCTGCTCGCGCCGCCCGTGGTGCTGCTCGTACTGCCGCCAGTCCCGCCGCCGTTAGAGTCACCTCCCGACGCGATCGAACTTGAGCCGCCCGTGACAGCGGTGCTACCTGCCGCGTTCGCTCCGCCGGTAGAGCCGATGATAGAGGTTGTACCTCCGGTCAACTGCGCGCTGCTTGTGACGGTGGCACCGCCGGTGTTGTTAGTCCCAACGCCGGTGTTCGCTCCGCCCAGGCCCGTTCCGCCCGATCCACCGCCGCCAGCCAGTGCCCCACCAGCGGAACTACTCGTCGGGGAGTTTACCGCCCCGGATCCCGAGCAACCAAGGGCATACGCACCGAGAGTCAAGACTAGGACTGAGGGTCGAAATTGTATGGTCATGGGCAGCGCAACGCTCCTGGTTCTTTCGGCTTCACCAGATGAAGCCAGGCTCATGTAATTCTAATTTTCAGTTTTCAGTCAGTAATGCCCGCGAGACGATGCTCGTGATCGCTTTGTGCGAAAAGCGTTCGTCAACCGGGCGACGTCGAGTGCCGTGCGACCCATTAGCAGTCGCGCACCGCAACCGGTTCCGGCCCGCAGCCGAATGGCGGCTATGCGGCCGCTCGGTATTTCGTGGGTGTTCCCGTCATATAGGCTTTTTCGCGCCGCTGTGACCCCAAAAATTCCCGAATGTGATCGCAGCGGACGCGCAAACACAACTGGCGTGCAGGGTCATTGCCACGCGTGAGTACCTCGTGTATCCAGATTAGATTGGCCTTGCTCATGAATCTTTCAATTGCGGGACTCTTAGGGCTTGGGCTCATTGGGTGCGCACGCCAAAGCGCTATTTTGGGCCGCCGAGCGCCAAGGTCGTGGTCGTTGTATTTGCCGATTTTCAATGCCCATTTTCGGCCAAAACGGCTGAAGTCCTGCGGCAGATCCGCACGACTTTTCCTTCACGGGTCAGGATCGTGTTTCGAGAGTTTCCATTGTCCTTTCACATGACGCCCACTTGGCGGCAGAGGCCGCACTCTCGGCGCACGCTCAGGGAAAGTTCTGGGAACTTCACGACGCCATGTTCGAGAATATCAACGCGCTGTCCCGCTCGGATCTCGAAGGCTATGCGGCAAAAGTTGGGCTCGACCTGAAGCACTTTCAAAAGGATCTCGATTCGCACCGCTTTGCCGGCGAAGTCGCTGCGGACATCAAGCTCGGTGAACTGGTCGAAGTTCAGGGAACACCGACGATGTTCATCGGAGCGACTCGCGTTCAGATTGCTTCTGATGCGAAAATGGTCCTCGACCGAATCAAGGCGGATCTCGAGCGATAGCGTCAGGGCTTTTCGATGAATGGCTCACGCGCAAAACCCGGATTACAGCCGAAACGAGGCCTCGGCCGTGGACTCGCGAATTTCTCGATTGCCGCTTCTTTTGTTTTGGGATGCACTCGCACGCCCATGACGCCCGCTCCGAGGGTGGTCGAGAAGGTAACCCACTCGCCGACGAGGTACATTTCCGATGACACAGCGTTCGTAGTTTACCTGAATCTCGAGCGCATCAGTGCGAGCCCGTATCGCCCGTTCGTGATGCGCGCCGCGGGCCAACTCGACCCACGCGCACTTCAAGGCCCTCGGAAGCGGTACATTGGGCCTAAAGACGTCGCTTTCCACCTCAACTCCACTCGACTGGTCCGAGGCCAGCGACCCGTTGCGTTTCAGCGTGGGCGACGCAGATATCGCGATACGCGTGGGGTTCCCGATGCTGCAACGAATGGCGAGTTCGGAGAAAATCCCGGACACACAAATCCGCGTGCTTGCGCAGACGGTGGAAATACGCTCTTTCATTCAGCTCGAGCCCATCGTCACTCTGTCGGGCGAGTTCGAGTTCGTCAATGATGCGACGGCCGAATCGCTGCTACGAATGCTTCCGTTCGTCATTGAAACCTTGAAGTCCACTGTCGATGCGCGCAATAGAGCGGTGCTCTTGGCATTTCGAAAACTCAAAGTAGAACGGTCGGGTCGCGTCGTGCGCCTGAGCGTGAAGCTACCGAACCTTGACACCAATAAGTGGGTGCTCCTCGAAAAGCCGGAACGCCGCGCGTTCCTGGATTTCGACTTTCAGGGCTAGAACCCGTGCTGCTTGACGAAGGCTTGATCAATTGCAATTGCGGCAACGTGCAGGCCTAGCCCGTCGTGGCCTCCCTGATTGGCGAGGGCTAACGCCCCCCAATGCGCGGGCGTTAGCCAAAAATTATCGCCCGGTAAGCCGATCACCATTGAGGGCCTTCATCTACGAACACTGACTGACGTAGTCAGCGACGCGGAAGAAGGCTATGAGTGGTTGTCTGCCATAGTTCGTCAGTCTTGATGTTGGAGGTTTAGTCATGCGCTTGCTGCAACGATTCGGTGGTTCGACTGCAACACTTCTGGTCGTTGCTTGTTCTGGCACAACCATCACACAAAATAATGTAATTGGTGATTCCACGGGCGGCGGCGCGTCGGTCACGGGGGGCTCTAACACTGTTGGCGGCGAAACTCATGTGGGCGGATCGTCAACGGCCGGCGGAGCCTCAACTGTCGGCGGCTCCACTTCGACAGCTGGAACGTCAAATATAGGGGGTTCGACAAGTGCGGGCGGAACCTCGAGCAATGGGGGAACAGTATCGGCTGGTGGCACACTGACCAACGGGGGAACTTCTCCCAACGGCGGAACCACGACTGGCGGCGGAATTACGAGCACGGGCGGAACCACAACTAGCGGCGGAATTACGAGCGTCGGCGGCACGAGAGCTACCGGCGGCACCTCGACCAACGGCGGAATTGCGAGTACCGGTGGAACCACGACTAGCGGCGGAACCACGGCTAGCGGCGGAATTACGAGCGTCGGCGGCACTGCACCGGTATCTACCGGCGGCACGAAGGCTACAGGCGGCAACGCAACGGTCACTACCGGCGGCACACCACCGATTGCCACCGGCGGTGCCGCGACCGGCGGCAACGCCACTGGCGGCGCCGCGACTGGTGGCAACGGTACAGGCGGTGCCCTCGCCTGCGGCTCAACTACTCACAACTGCAGCAACACCTGCGTGGACAACATAAGCATCGCCAACTGCGGGACGGCCTGCACGCCCTGCACCCCACCCTCGAATTCCACTGCCACCTGTGACGGCAGCGCGTGCGGATTCACCTGCAGTTCCGGCTTCCACACGTGCACCAATGCCTGCGCTGACAATACCAGCGTGAGCAGTTGCGGGACAAACTGTACTCCTTGCTCGCCTCCCGCTAATGCCAATGCCACTTGTAACGGGACTTCCTGCGGGTTCACCTGCAAAACCGGTTTCCATTTGTGCGGCAACACCTGTGCAGACAACACCAGCGCGAGCAGTTGCGGGACGACCGCTTGCACGGCTTGCGTGCCACCCGCCAACGCCCAGGCTACCTGTGACGGAACCTCCTGCGGGATTGCCTGCAATGCTGGATACGTGCAGGCAGGTCCCGGCTGCGATATCGCTCCACCGCGACCTATCTCGCCCCTCTCCAATTCCAATACCGCAGGGAATAACCCCACCTTTACATGGCAGCTGGCGCCCAATACCGATGGCGCGCATATCGACATTTGCAGGGATCGCGCGTGCAACACCGTTGTAACCAGCGTCGACGTCACTGGGTCCAGCTTTACTCCCTCTGCGGCACTCCCCTCGCGCACCCTGTTCTGGCGACTCCGCGGGCGTATCGGGTCCAGTACCGGTGGCACCCTATCCGCCACTTGGGAGGTCTGGCCGGTAGCGGCCGCTAGCTCGCCGCACCCCTCGAGCGCCTGGCAGCCCATCGTCGATGTCAATAATGATGGTTATGGAGACTTATTCGTTGGCGATGACGGTTTCAATGGCGTTCTCGGTGGCGTGTACCTGTTCGCAGGAGGGGCCAACGGCATCTCCACTACGTCGCTCAGCTCCTATCCGTCCACGTCGGCGACCGAATTCGGGTTCGCCACGGCTATCCTCGGCGACCTCGACGGTGATGGCTTCGGGGATGTGGCCGTTGGAAACCAGACGGCAACTACTTCCGGAGGTCAGGTGTCCGTGTTCATGGGCACTAGTGCAGGACTGCGCAATAACAACACCCCGGTCCTGTCGTCACCCGCCTCAATTAGTTCGTTCGGCGAGAACCTTTCGGCAGCCGGAGATCTCAACGGAGACGGCTATGCGGATCTGGTTGTCGGATCGGAAAACGGCGCATTCGTCTATTTGGGAGGCCCCGGCAATATTCCGACCAGTCCATCAATTACCCTGCCTGTTCCGACTGGCTCGTCCAGATTCGGAGGTCACGTCGCCGGCGCTGGCGACGTGAACAGAGATGGCTATGGCGATCTGCTTGTGTCCGACCCTGGCGTAGGAAAGGTCTACCTCTACCTCGGAAGTGCGACTGGCCCGGGCACGGCTCCCACCCTTACCATCACGGCACGCGTGACGGGCGGAAACTTTGGAGGGTGGGCCGCGACCGCGGGCGACGTCAACGGGGACGGCTATGCAGACGTCGTGATCACGGACTACCAGAAGACAGCAGCATACGTGTACACCGGAAGCTCGATCGGCACCGGGCTTGTAAATAGCCCCACCACTTCGCTCAGCGGGGCATCGTCGTTTGGTTTCCGCGCGGCCTGTGTTGGAGACTTGAACGGCGATGGTCTTACGGACGTGGGCGTTGTTAACTTCGGTTCGACTGCAGCAGGCTTCGTCTATGTCGGTACCACCGTAGCGCCAGCCGGTGTGTCTACCTCGCCCGTATCCTTGCCCTTAGCCACGGGCGGTGGGGGATGGGACATCGCTGGAGTCGCCGATGCCAACGGAGACGGACTCTGTGATACCGCAGTGGCCGCGCCCAGCAACCCGCCGACGGGGATCCGCGTCTACAAGGGAACTTCTGGCGCGGTCGCAGCACCATACGTGATTCCGGCACCCACAGTGGCGAGCGGCCGCTTCGGGATATCGATAGCCTCGCTGATGAGATGCCGCGTCAACGCGGGCTGACGCGGCGCGGCGGGCTGCACGCCGGTTACTCGGCGTCTCGCACGCCGTTGCTCGTGTCCACGTGCCGCAGAGACATCAAGGCCATGTCCCAGCCGAGATCACGGTCCGCAGCTACCGCTCCAAGCAATCGACATTTTCTCGCAGATGTAGCTGGAGTTGCAAATCAACGTCGACTCACACGAGGCATAGTTGGCACAACTCTCACCCAGTTTGCCCTTGGCCACACATACGCTGTTGATACAGTCGGCGTGCCTGCCGCAAACTTCTGAGGAGTCACAAGAATTGCCTATCGCGGCGAGCGGAACGCAGGTGTTCGTCGTGCTGTCGCAACGAAGGCCGTCCTCGTCCCAGCAGGCTGCGGTTTGCGTAACCGCCCCTCCAATGATGCTCCACCGGCAACTCGAGTCGCGCCGCCACTTGCACTCAGTGCCGACGAGCCGCCAACCGTCGATCCGAGCACCCTATCTTCTTTTCCACCGCAGGCCGTTACCGCACTGCCTACCGCTAACGCCAAGAGCGCCGAAAGCAGGCGATTATCAACCCAGCTCGATTGGATTTCATCCAACATATTTACCCTTCCCCAAAAAACCAAGCCGCACTATGCGATACAAAGTGGTCGCTCGCGAGCACCGAATTTTCGAGCGCCCTTCACCACGCGGTATTCCCCGTACTTATCGCTAGTCCCATTCCGGCGATGCGCACTTTTTTGGGGCGTGACGGCACGCGTAAGGCGGGTCGAACCGGGGCGAACGAGCCGCTCAAAACCCCGGTTGGAAAATCACTTTTGGCGACCGAACCGGGGCATCGTCCTCGAGGCCCGAGCCGAAACGAACCCGTGAGACGACTGGATGATCATCTTCCAACCCAGACCCGAATCGGGCTGCAAACGTACTTGGATGAGCGGTTTGCGGAGGCCTGACCGGAGCATCATCTTCCAAGCCTGAGCCGAAGCGCACGGCCATTGCGATTGGATGAATATCTTCCGCGGTTGTCGCGAAACGGACCCTTACAACGTTTGGTTGATCCTCCTCCAAGCCTGATCCGAAGCGACGCCAATCTTTACCAATCCCCGGTGTTTGCGTCGCGCTGGCCTCCAACATATGAAGCTCACCGAGTTGATGAGGCAAGGGTGGTTGTGCAGCAATGACCCGCGTTCATCCGGCGGCAATGACCGCTATTACGAGGATCAAAGCGCACTTCATCAAAGTAACTGTACCGCATCTTGGCAATACTGAGAACACTCGAGTTCGGGTTTTCTCTTTCCAAAAACACGGTACTGAAGCGAGCGAGGGGGGCACACATTCCCCCTGGTACGCGGAGAGCAACCCCTGTTGTGGCTAATGCACAGGCATATTCAACCGACGCGAAGCCTCCAATTGCGCTTGCAGCTACCTAGAAAGAACAATGCAACGCTCCTAGCGGGCGAGAATGCAATCCACCCGCGTGAGACATGGGGGCACTCGATTCTCGAGTAATTCACTGTTCCTCTTCGGTTGCTGGTGCCGGCGTCGGTTCAACCCTATTCCTTAACTCTTGAAACGCGGCCTTGGCTTTATTGATGTTCTTCTGGACACTTGACGTGATTGAGTTGGCGGCTGCCCCCTGTAGGTGGTCGGTGATGAAGTTGACGAAGGTCCCAACTGCCTCGGCGAGCATCTTAGTCGCCTCTGCGTAGTCTCCTCCGTTTTTACCGGCAGCTGCGTTGACAAGCTGAAGATACTTTCCGTCGGCACTGTTCACTTCGGCAAGAGCCCTAGCGAAGTCACTCTTCAGTTGTTTTTGAGTCGAATCGGCGAGTTCTATGAACGCTACCCTCATCCAGTAAACCGCGTTCTCCTCACTGTACTGGATGTCCTTGTATTTCTGAGGCCAATCCTTGGCGTTCTCGGTCGAGACCTCCCTGCATTGGGACCGAGGAGAATCCGGCACTGTCAAGGGGGGCGGCGGTGACTTACATTCACTAGCCGGGTAGACCGAAGAAGAACATCCAGCGAGGCCTGCTGCGCTGAGCATACTTCCGAGAACAATGTAAGCGGTGTAGCAAAATTTGAGCTGGCGATTCTGCTTCATGATCCGTCCCCTTTGTGTTTTGGCAAAGTCGGTGAATTCTACCCCCGGACTCGACTTGCCTGGCAACATATGTCGCGCATGAAGCGTCTAAGCCACCTCTATTGGAGTTGACGCCCGCACGGGCGTACCCGATTGGCACTGCGCCGGCAGACGCACCGTCCGTGGCGGGACCGTTCCGGACGGTGACGGGAAATGTAGGTGCACCGGCGACGGCACGCACCCAACGAAATGGGCGGGCTGCGGATTAGGGAATGTGCCTAGGGATTGAGCAGAATTGCGTTTTGTGGTGAGACATAGAACCTCGGAGGTAAGTGCTGGATCAGCAATGCCGACGTCCGCAATTGGGCTTAGTAAGTGTACGCACCTTGCGTGATTGCGCTGTTGCAGCCGTAGCTGTTCGTCTGGTACGCCTGTACCACTATTGCTCCTGACGCAGCTCCAAGCGGTCCAACATAAGGCCAGAAGTAGCAAAAGCCGTCATTTTCCCAGGCGGACCACGTGCTGCCGTAGTCACCGGAATATCGATAGGTAACGGCGTTGTAACACGAGCCATCGGCCTCCAGCGAATTCAATTGCGCCCAAGTGTGGTCGGTAGTTTGACCCCATAGATCGATGCGCACCGGAATTGGAATCGGATTGACCGTAAGGTTGGTGGTCCTACTTTGGGCTGTCGCACCGTTACTGCTGTCGGTCACGACAACGTAGTAACTGTTAACATACGGCGGTGTTCCCGAGGTGGTCGGTAACGACAAAAACGACCCTGCAGCTACGTTGGAAGTGCCACCAGATACCAACTGATTCCACTGATAGGAGAGCGTGCCGGATCCCGAAGCCGTGACGGTGAAAGTCCCGTTGGCACCTTGGCACACTGTAGCATCCTGCGGCTGTTGGGTAATTGTCGGCGGTACTGCGGTACCGCAGGCGGTACCACTAAAGCCCGCATTGCAGGTGCAAGTGTATGTTCCGAGACCATCAACGCAGCTACCGTGGCCGCTGCAAGTCACACCCGCGCAATCATTCGGGTTGGTTTGACAGAGTGTACCCGTGTAACCCGTATTGCAGTTGCAGGTGTAAGTCGCAAGACCATCGACGCACGTGCCATGGCTGCTGCAAGTCACGCCCGCGCAATCATTCGGGTTGGTGTCGCAAAGAGTGCCGCTGTAACCAGTACTGCACTGGCATGCGGCAGTTGAGCCCGTCGCTACGCAGGTGCCATGCACGCACGCAAGGCTTGCACAGGGATTAGCCGGTGCGCCGCCAGTTGCAGCTCCACCTGTACTCGACTTGCCACCCGTTGCAGCTCCACCAAGAGCTGCTCCACCAGTACTCGAGTTGGCGCCGGTTGCAGTTGATGCTCCGCCCGTAGTCACTGTGCCGCCGTTTCCCGGTGCGCCACCAGTGAGCGACGTGACAGTCAACTTACCACCTGTGGTTGCGGATGCGCCGCCGACTTGCCCGAGGCCACCCGTGGCCGCCGACGTACCACCCATCGCGGAATTACCGCCGACGCCGACGCTACCGCCCGTCGAAGGTATTGTGCCGCTAGCACCTCCAGTGCCGGCGCCTGCGCTGTTCGTGGAACTGCCGGCTACGCTGTATGTTCCGCCTTTCGCGGTTGCGCCGCCCGCACTGCTGCTGCCACCCACAACGCCAACGCCACCCACACCCTGCGGGTTCGAGTGACCGCCTGTGCCGGCCTTGTCGCTCCCGACAGACGAGGTGCCTGCACCAACAATATCCCCGTTGTTATTGGTTACGCTAGTGGATGAGCAGGCTACAGCCAGCCCTAGCAACGTGAGTAACGTAATGGCTTTGCGCATAGTTCTCTAATTCTTTCAGTAACAGAAGTTAGGTGAACCGCCAATAGGCACAAGACCTCATTTTGCGTTCTGTTCGAGTTCAATCCGCCTGTACGTCTCAACATCTCTCGAACTACAGGGACCAAGCCGTGGCACTGCATCGATCGGCGTTCTTTGGGGAATTTGCCGCACGAAAGTGCGCACAGAATGCGCCCCGGCAGAGCCGCCCCGCTGGCCAAATCCAGTGTGATTGTCTTGGATTCCGAACCGGGAAGGATTTCTTTGCCGCGGCACGCGCAAGGAACGGGCGCTCGCGGTTGCGATTGAGTCAATGTGTGACGGCTCAGGCGGCGACCCCGAGCCCAACGTCGCTGCAACGCAGCGAAATCAATAGAACGCGACGTTCTCGACAGTGAAGTCCGCTGCACAGCCGGGGCCACCGCTCACACCGTTGAGCTGCCATTGCACGGTGACAATCGAAGTCTTATCGAACGTCGGAATTGGATTACCTCCACCAAGCGCAGTAAATGGGACCTTGATCGTCGTTGTGCCTGCATCTGTGTCGGCGGGCGTCGTGACTACCGATTGTGGAGGATAGCAAATGGCATTGCTAAACGCGCAGCTGCCCCGCGCCGGATCGTCCTGCTGACTTGCGTCGCCACTGAAGTTTGACCCGAACGCAAGCGCGCATCCGTCGAGAGAACCCGAGAAATCGAACGATACTCCGGTGTACGCAGAACCGTCAATACAGCTCGAACCAACGAAGTAAATACCGACACCGACCCAATTGGCGGACACTGGTGGCACAAAGCCTCCAACGATGTGGATGCCATTACCGTCTGGAGTCACCGTTGCGATAGGTGGCGTCTGACCGCTCGCTGCGTAGGAATAAGAAATCCAAGAATAGGGCGCTGTTCCGAACGTCATTGTGCCCCCAGACAACGTGCCCGACGTCGTTATGGCGGGATTCGGCGGCGTGACCTTCGCGCAAGAGAAAGACGCGTCGCTCGAGCAAGCGTTGCTCAGCTCGGGAGGCCCGGCGTCAACTGCGGCCGAAGCACCCGCGTCGAGCGCGACTGGACCCACGCTCGACTGATGCTGGGCGTCGCCATACGTCCACGCATTGGAATCGCCAGTATCAGGTATTTCCACCGCGGTAACCGATACTGCGGGCAACGTATACGTTGCGGTATTCGGTGCAGTGGTAAGGCCGGTGACCTGGAAGGCAAGGGGAACCGACAACGTGTTCCAATTGATGACCATCAATTCTGTCGCATTGCCGGCTTGATTGCGGCTTGCGTAGGCTCGAACGCCCGGCGGCTGCTGCGTGACTTCGAGCAGCGTCGGACCGAAGTGATCCGCGTAGAGTTGATACGCATAATATTCGGGCCGCGGTTTATGAGAAGGTGCTGGCCCGATAAGACCGAGCGCCCAGACATCGTCGTCGCTGATGTCCCACATGGCGGACGTCCACAGATTGTTAACGATGGCCGTTCCGAGGTCATCCGCCATCCAAAGCGCAGAGCCCGTTGTATTGGGCGACGCGCCGAGCTGGCAATAGGTCCCGTCATACACGACGTTCATTTCCATGAGTGCCAGAGGCTTATCGCCAGCGCCCGTTGCCTGCATGAGCCCGCGAACGGTTGCCAGTACATTTTCGAACGTAATTGCATCGCTACTGGCAGCCTCGAGGGTCGCTTGCTTCGCGTTAAACGGATAGCGGTGGATCGAGACGATATCGAAAAGATCGCCGCAGGTTTGGAGAATCGGAGAGAGCCAGTCGTTCGGCGGCTGATACTGCCAGGCGAGGTCGGGACCAACGATTGTGATAGTCGGGTCGACTGCCTTCATGGCCGTCACATAAGTCCGCACCGACGCGCAATAGTCAGCCGGCGAGTAGTTGGGGATCGCTGGCTTTGTTGAGTCGGTTCGTGAGCCCTGCGTGGGGTAGATATCAGGCTCGTTGCCCACGGCAAAGTACTTGATGCCGTAGCCCTTCGTGACATTGGCATATTTGACCATGGCAGCCGCCGACTCTGCCGTTGCGGGACTACCGTCGATGTCCCAAAGATGCGGCACTTGGATAACGGGATCAGCGCCAATCGCCTGCGCATACGCTACGGCTCGGTCGAACTCGGCATTGGTGAAACCGTTGGGGGTGTTCGCGTCGTTGTTGTAACCTCCCACACGCATAATGGCAGGTTTGAGTGCAGCAATCTGGGTTTCCGTCCCAGACACGTTGTCGCCGAGCGAAGGCATCCACATCCAATAGTTGACTGACCAGGTTGTAGTGCGTGGCCGCGGTGCCGCGGCGGAAACGGTAACTGTGCCAACCGCGATATTCGCGTTACCACCGGTCGCACTGGTGATACCACCTGCGCCCCCGGTAGAACCCGCGTCCGTGTTTGCCACCCCGCCGGTAGAACCGGCATCGAGTTGCGTTGTTGGTTTGTCAGAACTGCAGCCAATTGCTGTTCCGGCCGCCAAAAGCCCCGCACAGGCCGCGAACACCAACTCTGCATTGTCCGTCCAAACGCGCTTAATAGTCATCGACATTCTCCTGCTTAGTGAACACCTGGCGCCGAGCGAGTGCAATTCTTCTTTTGTGTAATGACGGCACGGAATGCTCGATTACCTAAAGTCAACGGTTCCGCGCCGCCCAAAACAAAAGAAAAGTCCCCAACGGCCATACAAGCGACAGATTGAAGACCGTAGTGATGGGGTAAGCCGAAGTGATTGCAGATGGTCGTAATAATCCGCGACACCAAGCAATATCTGGACCAGATGGCGTGGCCACTAATGCGCGAGTTTCGGCGGTGTTGGTTCTTCCGCACGACGACAAGTCTACAAACCGTAGACAGTTTCAAGAGCAACTCTGAACGAATCGCGCAAGAAGGTGCCGAGCCCCAACACCGAACAGCGCGTTTCAATGGTTGCTGCGTCGGCCTCGAGTCACGCGCACGTATTCTTGAAGGCCGCCGGTCAACCACCTCATCGAGGGGCATGGCTGTCAACGAATTGCTTACATTCGTGGACCGAAGCAATCCGAGGAAGCCGAGAAACGATTCGAAGGCTATTGCGAAGCTCTGCAGAATCACGGACTAACGTTCGACGAGAATCTACTCGAAGTGGGCATGTTCCAAGCTGAGTAGGACGTTACCCCGCATTGATCAGTCTCTGATGTAGCTCCAGCTTTCGACGGCATAAGGGTAGTCATTCGGTGCTGTGTTCGCGTTGAATGCCGCAATTTCCGGCGGCCCCGCCTGCGCAGTCGTAATCCAAGGGCAATTGCCACACGTGTGTTCCGACTGAAGGATCGGCAAATTGCGTGACCTCAACCCGGATACGCTGCTTGGCGTGCCGGTCCACAAACCCACTAAGCAGATCCGAGGTTTGAGTTCACGGGGCTTCAGCCGGTGAAGTACAAGTAGCCACCCACAATAACAACCACAACGAAGACCGACGTCAATACTTCTCGTGCAGACCAACTTGCCTGCGATTCGGCGCGGTACTCGGCAGTGCGGGTACCAAACGATAGGTTCTTGATACTCTGATAGTCGGGTTGACTGGTTGCGTAGCTCACGCCCACCATCACCGCCGCCGAGATGAGCGTAATCAAGATGCTGAAGTATTGAAAATTGATGTTGTTCACTACCCAGAGAAAGGAATGTTCCGTGTAACCATTTTCGAAGCCACTCAATTTCATGGTCACCGGCGTGTCCACCAACATGCGGAACAGGCCCACCACGAACCCAATAATCATCGCCCACAAACAGCCCTTGGCGTTCAGCCGCTTCCAGAATACACCAAAGAAGAAGACCACGAATATGGGTGGCGCCATGTAGCCTTGGATGGCTTGCAGATAGTTGTAGAGGCCTGTCGCTCCTTTGACGACCGGAATCCAGCACATGGCAATTACGACCATGATGGCAGTGGCGATACGTCCTGTGCGCACGAGCTGGCTCTGACTCGCTTTTGGTCGGAGCTTTTGATAGATGTCAACGGTAAACAGCGTTGAACAAGCGTTGAATACTCCAGCCAAAGAACCCATCAGCGCTGAAAGAAGGCCAGCCACCACAACGCCGCGCACGCCTGCGGGAAGGAGATGCTCAACCATGAGCGGAAATGCAGCCTGAGATTGAGCCGTGGCTTTTCCGGTAGCTGGGTCATAAACCTGTTCGAGGCCGGGGATCTTTCCACTCTTTCCGAGCGCGAAACAGATCAGACCGGGAATGATGAACAGGTAGACTGGGAACAATTTGAGCACGGCGGCAAAGATGCTGCCGCGACGGGCAACCTTTTCGTTGGGCGCGCCGAGTGCGCGCTGAACGATGTACTGGTCCGTACACCAATACCAGAGCCCAATCACTGGCGCACAGATGGCCATACCGAGCCAAGGGAAATTCTGATTGAAATACCAGGCCTGACGCACTGTCTGGCCCGCGGCGTTCTTGTCCCAAACGGGAGCCCAAGTGCCTTCTACACCCGCTGGAACCATCGGCTTCCAAAGATTGAACATCTCCGAGCCACAGATTTCCCGGAGTTTGTGCCAACCACCTAGTGTGATAAGCCCAAAGATGGTGAGCAGCGCGGATCCTATGATAAGAACCACTACCTGGACCGCGTCATTGTAAGCGACGGCGCGCATACCGCCCACGGCCGTATAAAGGCCGGTCAAAGCGATCACGAGTACAGAGCCAATCCAGAAGCTGTCGATGACCGTGCCGCCCAGCTGAATTTGGAGACTCGGCAAGAGCGTCGCAAAGACTACGCCACCAGCAAAGATTCCGACGGCAATCTTGGAAACGATGAATGTAACCAAGGACACGATGGACAGCACGTAGCGCGAGCCGACTGAAAAGCGCCGCTCCAAAAACTCTGGCATCGTAAACACCAGCGAGCGCGCATAGAACGGGACAAAGACCCAAGCGAGTACCAATAGACACCACGCGTGAAACTCGTAATGGGCCAGTGCGACGCCGTCTTTGGCACCGGAGCCCGCAAGACCTACGATGTGTTCCGAGCCGATGTTAGAAGCGAATATCGACGCCCCGATGATCCACCAGCTGAGGTTACGGCCCGCTAGGAAGTAGTCGGCGGCTTCGTCTTTGCCTTTCTTTACAACCCACCATCCGACGCACGCCAAGATGCTGAAGTAGATCGCAATCATTAGCCAATCGACGCCGACCAGCACCGAATGAGCTCCAGCCGTCGCGAGATATGGATTCGGGATATTCATAGCTAGTTGCCCCGTGGGTCGAAAATTGCTTCAGCCGCAGTCCCGCGGCGATAATTCATTGGTGCTTATACTGCTAAGAGCGGAGGCGAGACAAGACAATCTGTTTAAGGATGGCAGTCCCCCAATTGCCCCGAGCCAAACGCTCATTTACCCACTCCAGAAGAGCGAGAATTGATAGGGATACCGTCAGCTATCGCCAGAGAAATCAGGCAGCCTGATAGCTGAAGGCTGACAGCTGAAGGCAACTAGGGACTAGAACAAATACATCATGCGCAAGCGACCACCCCACTCTTTGTTCGTATAGGGATGCGCCGGGTACTGCACGACATCCTGGTAGTGAAAGCGGGCGTAGTTAGCGACGAATTTCAGGAACAGCTTGTCCCAGAACGAGTACTGGACGGCGCCGAACCCCTGGAAGTGAGTTGACCAGTCTGTCTGACCATGGAGATCCGGGGTTTCCGCTCTGCTGTTGGGTTGCAGATTGTTCCAGCGTGTCTCGTTTGCTCCAACACCAACCAACAGCGGGCCGTAGACGCGACCGTTGAGGAAGCCGCCATAGCTCTTGGTCGTAGTGCTATTCGCCGGATTGGGCAGACCGTCGATGGTCCAGATGTCGTAGTAACCGATCGCTCCATTGATGCCGCCTTCGAGATACGGATTCCAGACGAATTGAACAGCCCCGCCAAAGCCGTTGCTTCTCGTGCGCGACTTCTGGTCGTCACTCTGGGAGGCCGTAACGCCGTACTCCCACCCGGCTTTCACCTTCAAGTAACCCAAGTCCAAAATCGCAACTGGTCGCGTTCCTCGAGTGTTTGGTCCCTGGGTCCCGATTTGTCCGAGAACCTCGAACCGGAGATAATCCGTTGGGTAGAAGTGAACCGCGTAGTTGCCAGCGCCAAACGAGGGGCGATCCCAGTAAGTACTGAGCCCGTAGATTTGAGTTGCCGGAAGGTTCGGAAGGTTGGCGCCCGTCCGTTCAAGGGTGTTGAGGTCGAGGCCCATGCCATAGTGGTAGACTTCCCAACCCTGGTAGCGACCCACGGTGACGTCGAACACGTTCCACTTGCCAGCGCGTACGAACATATCGTCTACGGTGCCGATGTTATTCGCGACCACGGTCTGCTCTATGTTGGCGACAGCTTCGACCTGGCCCTGCGCGAACCAGCCATCACGAGTCGTGTAAGAGGGGGTAAAGCGCAAAACGCCGCGCCCCTGGTTGGACCAACGCTTTTGACTCGCAGTGGTATCACTCTTTCCTGAAACCAACCGTGCGTAGGACGTATCGTCCCAAACAGACCCCGAAATCGCGATTCGTACTTGGTTAGGGCTCGTCTCGGGCCCCATGTAGGGGAACTGAAGTCCGTGCATGGTGAGCCACATCGAGCCGCCGACGAGACCGCGCACCCTAGGCTCGGGATAACCCGAGCCGGGTAAGTTCTCGACCACGATTGGCGTTCCGCCCGCGGGTGTGGGCTCGGCTTCCGCATGCGCACCGGGCTGAGTCGCAGCTGAAGGTGCGGTTGCCGCCAAAGGTCCCGGTGCAGGCGCGGGAGCAGCTGCGGGGGTCGTTGGTGCCGCAGGTGGCGTTGTCGCAGGCGGCGTTGCTGCAGAGGTTGCAGGTGCAGACCCCTCGCTCGGCGCACCCGCGCCCGGAGCAGCCGCGGTTGGTGATGAAGCATTGTCCGAACCCGACGTGTTCGAGCCAACGGCTTCGCCAGTCTGTGCAACGGCAACCCTACTGAGGCTCACGGCAAAGGCCATCAAGCAGAGCCCAAACTCTGACCTACAAAAGTTCCTTCGAGATCTCATGACTATTCTTTCTATCAGAAAGTTGGAATCAGAAGCGTTTGTCCGACCTTTGTTCAGGCCTTAGTCCCCGTGAACCGTGAGTTTGCCCTCGAGGGGCAGAGTCTGTGAATTGGGTCCGACAAGGATCGTGTAATCGCCCGAGTCAACAACCCAATGTCCACTTGCTTCGTCCCAATGCTGGAGGTCTTGAATGCGGATCGGCAGAGTCACGCGGAAACGCGATTTGGCTTGCCCGGCGGGCTGAATGCCGTTGACGCGCTGGAACCGCTTGAGCTCTTTAATCGGACGATAGGGGTTGGTGGTCGATGCCGGTTTCGGACCTTGCACGAACAGCATCATGATTTCGTCACCCGCGACTGAGCCGGTGTTCGCGATGTCGGCAGTGATGTCGACAACGTCGGACTTTTGCGCAGCGCCGCAAGGGACCTGCAGATTCGAGTAAGCGAATGTCGTGTAGCTCAGCCCGAAGCCAAAGGGGAAGACCAGTTTCACGTCTGGGTGTAGATCGTACATCCGGTAACCAAAGAAGTAGCCCATGTTCACACTGGTTGTGCTCGTGGGGTCCCGGAACGGAATCAGGTCATTCATATCGTTTTCCTGCGGCCAGCTCACTGCCAGCTTGCCGCCAAAGTTGCGTTTGCCGAAAAGCAGTTGCCCGTAGGCCGCGCCGCCGTACTGGCCTGAATAGCCCGCCCAGATGGTAGCCTGTTGCTTGTTCGTGCTGCCCGCGATCCACGGCACGTTCACAATCGAGCCTGACTCGATGATGATGACCGTGGGTTTGCCGAGCGCCAACACGCCATTCACTAAATCGGCTTGCCCATTGGGTAGGTCTAGGCTCGCCCGATCACCGAAAGTCTTAACGCTGTATTCCTCACCCTCGTCACCGGCGGTCAGGCCCACGACGACGATATTAAGATCGGCGTTGGCCGCTTGAGCCGCGGCGAGGCTGTTGGCACTAACAACGTTTGTGCCGGTCGGAGCCGCTGCCTTGATGCCGTCGTAGGGACCAATGGACAGGGCGGGGTCGGAGTTGACGCGGCTGCTGCCGCGGTCCCCGGTGTTGATACCCGTCGCGAAATGTTGGATGCCGTCTGTCCCCGGCTGAAGATTCGTCTCCGTCGATACAGTGATCGGAATGTCCAAACCGATGACGGCGATATTCGCGGGACTATTAGTTATCGGCAGCACGGGCGTGCCACCGGTACCATTCGACAGCAGTACGGCTGATTTAATCTCAGTCTCTTCGGCCAAAGCGAGATGCTTGTCGATTTTCGTGAGTGAATCACTGGTATCACCGGTGCCAAGCGCAGTGGTCGCCGTGCCAAGGCCCCAAGGACCCGCGCTGGAGTCCGTGCTGCTAGGGTACGCTATGCCGAAGCGGAACTTCTGCTCCAAGATGCGGCTCACTGAATCATTGATTTGATTAATCGTGATACTACCGTTAGCTAGGACGCTCCCCAATTGCGCGAAGTGGAGAGACCAGGGCACCTCGAGATCGAGCCCCGCATTGATGGCTCCAACGGTATCCGATTGCGCATGGGATGTGTCCGGAGCCTGATCGTAGCCAGGCATGGCCCACCAGTCCGAGATCACGAAACCACGGAACCCTAAATCGCCTTTCAGAATATCGCCCAAGAGGTGCTTGTTTTGCGTGCACTTGATGCTGTTGAGTGAGTTGTAGGCAGCCATAACAGAGCCGACGCCGCCCTGCTGCACCACCATGGCAAAGTGCTGAACATAGGCTTCGCGAAGCGTCTGCTCGTCCATCACCGCGTTCTGGGTTGCGCGACCATTCTCAACGTTATTGGCAGCGTAGTGCTTGGCCGTGGCAATCACGTGCTTTTGAATGCCAACGGTGAGCGCCGAAGCCATGCGCCCGACCTGATACATGTCTTCACCGTACGTTTCTTGGCTGCGACCCCAGTACGGGTGCCGCAAGATGTTCATACAAGGCGCGAGCAACATGTTGTTCAACGAACCCATGACCTCGTCGCCCATGGCCTCACCGACGGCTATCTCGTTATCGACATCCCACGAAGCTGCTCGGGCAGATTCAGAGGGAAACGCAGTCGAGTAATCGTGGCCTTTAGTGGGTCGGTTATTGGGTTGTCGGGCGTCGAGATTCACACCACGGCCCGCGTCGCGGTACTTGAGGCCTCGAAGTACCTTCCCACCGGAGAGGTCAGTCACATCCAGGCTTTGCTCGATGTTGCCGTAACCAACGTCGCGATTGCCCGGGTCCGGTACCCCGTACATCTGCTTGAACTTATCGTCGTTACTCATGCTGCTCACCAGGGGCGCAACGGCTGGATCTTTCTGCGCGGTGTAGCCGGGAGCGGGTGCCTCCCACGGCATGCTTGCGGCAGGGCATGGACCGGTGCCGACGACCGTGCCGACCGTGCCCGCGTCTGCATCTTCACCCGCGTCTGCATCGACAGGAGGCAGCTCCTCGACGAGGACGTCGAAGGGCTTCTCGGGACCTGCGTCGCCGTTGTTTGCGGTACTGATGGTGCGCCAATCAGGAATCGAGATTGCGTGACCGCAACCGGCTGCGAGGAGAGCGAACAGCGCTCCGCTGAGAGCGATTGAACCGAGAGAAAAGCAACGGTGCATGACTAGAATTCCTTGAGCGTAGTAAGGCTACGACGAACTAAGTACGCTGGTGAGAAACTTGGCTGAGCCTATTAGCGTGGATTGCAGCAACCTGGAACAAGTTTGCGCTCGAACCTCGAAGTTCGCCGAAAATCCGAGACACCCGTAAGGCAGCAGTGGGCGTGAAACCGTCTCCAGGTCCCGGGTTCACCGCACCGAACGCGCCGCGCTTTAATGCCCACATCATTGGGTGGTGATCGCAATTTCGCGAAAGCCAAGTGCGTCGGGCTCCCCGTCGGGCCGGGGCCAGAGGGCCGTGTTTTCAAAATAGTACATCCAAAAATCGCTTTCCACGTTTGCTCAAGACATTGCACCCGACCCACACGCTGATGCAGTGCCGCACGATCGAATATCCTTCGCAAATAATGCGATCGGAATCTCGTTTTCTGCGAACGCCGCCATGACGCAGTTGCTCCTCTTGCTCCCTCAATGATTTTAGCGAACGAACCGGGTTGTTACTCGTAAGCCGCTAAAACAATTCGCAAAAACGTCCAAAACCAAGCGACTGGGTTGGCAGCCCATCGCCGATCATCCCAGTTATTCGCCATGGAAGGAACTCCCCGTCTGATCATTACCGGTCTGCCCGGGCATACTGAATCGGCACTGTAGGATGGCTGCGTAGCGCGTGGCACCACGGTTGGACGGATGCTAAGTCGGAGGACTAGATCAATGTTGAATAGAGCACGAGTATCGATCACTAGCGTTTGGGTCGCATTTTTCCTCGCAGCTTGCAGTGGTTCGTCGCCATCCACCTCTCCGGGCGAGCAGGGTGGCTCCGGGGTCGGCGGTGGCGCTCAGACGGGTGGAACGGCCTCCATGGGTGGGACCGCGGCGGGGGCAGTAGGCGGAACGAACGCCGCTGGAGGAACAACCGCTGGCAATACGGGCGGAATCAACTCCGGCAACACCGGCGGGATCAACTCCGGCAACACCGGCGGAATCAACTCCGGCGACACCGGCGGAATCAACTCCGGTAACACCGGTGGAATCAACTCCGGCAATACGGGTGGGGCCAACGCCGTCGGCACCGGCGGCACTAATGCGGAAATACTGGCGGGACCAAGGCTGGCACTGGCACCGGCGGGACCAACGCCGTCGGCACCGGTGGCACTAACGCAGGCAATACCGGCGGGACCAAGGCTGGCACTGGCACCGGCGGGACCAACGCCGTCGGCACCGGTGGTACTAACGCAGGCAATACCGGCGGGACCAAGGCTGGCACAGGCGGTGCTCCAGCAACTGGCGGCAGCAGCGCAACTGGGCCCACGTGCATAACGTCCGCTCAAGGTGCTTATTGGCAAACGGCAACCGTAACCGCCGTGACGAGCGGCACTGCCGACGTAACGGTCAACGATACGTCCACAGCTCAGACCTGGGAAGGTTTCGGTGGCTGCTTCAACGAGATGGGGTGGAACCAACTTAGCACCACGGCCCTTCAAACTCAGGCCATCCAGGCCCTCTTCGGTACGGACGGGGCCCATTTCGTCATCGGACGGATTCCCATCGGCTCCAGCGACTACGCGATGAATCGCTACACGCTCGACGACGCTACAGGCTCCCCAGGCAACGATCCTGTGGCCAACACGGCCGGGTCAAATCGACCCGCTGCGGACGCCTCGATGGCTAATTTCTCGATCACTCGGGATACGCAAAAGCTCATCCCCTACATCCAGGCTGCCTTGGCTGTTAACCCGAACATCCGCCTCTGGGCCAGCCCCTGGACACCTCCCGTCTGGATGAAGACCGGATACAAGACGGCCAGCGGTGCGCCCGCGGGAGGGAACGCCACGAGGCCGTCCTACTTCGACGGCGGCAACATGACGAACAGCTCTTCGGTTTTCACCGCGTATGCCTCGTACCTCGTCAAGTGGCTGCAGGCTTACAAGACTCAGGGCATCACGGTCGAAACGGTCTCGGCTCAGAATGAACCCGGCTACGATCAGAACTACCCGTCTTGCCTGTGGGACTCGGCGACATACGTAAGCTTCGTCAAAGTCTTGGGGCCAGCTCTCAGCGCCGCAAGTCTCAGCACGAAGGTCATGGGCGGCACCATGTCCAACCCCAACGACAGCAGCATTCTCAGTGCTGTAATGGGTGATGCTACCGCCAAAATCGTACATAGGGGTCGTCGGCGTGCAGTGGGGCATGTTGGATAGTGCCGTTAGCAGTCCGTCCACTTTCTCGGCGTATGGCGTGCCGCTTTGGGCGACCGAGCACAAGTGCGGCAATTATCCCTGGAACCCCTCCGGCTCACCGACATATAAGAGCACGGCACCCAATGACCAAGCCTATGGCGTAGAAAGCTGGGGGTACATCCGCGACGCGATCACCAAAGCCAAAGTGACCGCATATAACGCCTGGAACATGGTGCTCGACAATGTGGGTCTGGGCATCGACACGTCGCGCTCTTGGGCGCAGGACTCTCTGCTGACAGTAAGTGGCGGGACTCTCACCAAGACACCAGCCTATTACGTCTTCGAGCACTTCTCCCATTTCGTCGATGCCGGGGCGAAGGTTGTTGGAACAAGTGGCGGTGACGCCGTTGCGTTCAAGAACCCGGACGGCTCGGTTGTCGCTGTCGTCTACAATTCCGGCGCAGCCAAGACGTCAATCGTTACAATTGGCGGCACCAGGTACCAATTCTCGATGCCGAGCAATGGTTGGGCAACCATCAAAAAATGAGATTGGCCTGATTCACGAGCGGCCTCGCATATCGAGGCAGGATTAGCACCCCTGCCTCGTGCGAGGCTCTCGTGTTTTTGTTTGATGTCGTGACGGCACGGAAACGCGTGTGACAGCGATCGGCTCGCGATGTGCGCCACTCGGGACCGCGCATAGTGAACCCATATTGCTCCGCCTTGTCCAGCCCCATTCGCGCTACTCGATGCAGCATTGAATCGCCGATACGAGCGGCATGAGCTCGTGCATACGCGCCCGACGGAATCGCCTATGTGCCAGGCTTCGGAAAGTACTCGTCGAGCCCGCTCAAATAGCGCGTGAGCACTTGCACGCCGTTCACGTCAACTTCGCGTAGCCAGGGGCTCCGTCGCATGGCCGCTGCGCTCTCGGCTGGCGGAGCGATGGCAGTCGAAATGTGCTGGTCAACCTCCTCAACCGGCAACAAACCGTTGAAGAACTTATAGAACTGCAGAGCGCTCGTCTCCATACCAAACGCCATGCTGCGAGCATTCAGGGCTACGTGCAACTCGGCAAAGAATTTCACCGGGTTGCTATCTTGATCCTCGAGCGCGAAGGCCATGTCGTAGAGCTTCTGATCCGAGATCTCGAGCCACGCAGCCCTCACCGTACTGTCGAGCGGGAGCGCTCCGCCAGACCAGCCGTGGAGCGAGATGAAGCCAAAGTCGAACCGAAATTCCTCTGCCTTAAGTTGCCCGAACGCCGAGGGAGTCGGCCCATTGCCGTCGGCGATAGCGATCAAGCTGTGTTCCCTCCTGTTCCTCAAGACGGGCAGCCGTGGCCTCCTCGTTGGGACGATACTTTCCGTAAGCTCGAAGCCGCTGGCGGCACCATCAGAGGGCCGCAGGAAGGCGCCTCGAGGCACGGGCTCCGCCTTCGGCGTTCCTGAACTCGACTTCGTCCACAGTCCCTCGCAGCTCGTCGAGGAGAAACCGCAGTACAAGCACTTTGAAAAGAAGCTCTTGCACGAGGTCGTCCATCAAGCGCGGGTCGAGGATCTGATAGTCCAGCGTGGCGCGCCGATTCTGTCGTTCGAGTTGCGACGTCCGCACCGACTCGATGCCGTCATGCTGGCGTTCGATCAGGAAGCCATCCGTAGCGCCCTCGGTGACTCGTATGGCCCTGTATCGTTCGGGTAGCGTTGCGCTACCCCAAGGGCCCGTACCGGAACCGCCGCCCAACTGCGCGCGCAAGCTCGCCAGTGTTCCCGAGATGCTCCCATCCCCCGCCGGGCTGAAGTCGAGAGCGAGCACCGGGTTCCGGTCTGCCAAGAACGGGAGCCCCCGCGCCCCGAACAGTCTCGTGCGCTTGAATCCCGTCTCATATAGCGTGGCTTCGGTGAAGATCGAATCTCACAAGTCTGCATCGAAGAACGTAGCAGCACGCAAGTCCGTCCCCGAAAAATCGCATCCCCGCAAATCCCCACTCACCGACCAATCCAATCGGGCATTTGTCAGCCGAGCGGCGCACATTCTCGTCCGGAAAAAGCTGCTGCTCTCGACTTCGAGACGGTCGAGATTCGCTCCCTCGAAGCCGCAATCTTCGCTGAGGGTGCTCAAGAACCTCATGTCAGTGGCGATTGCCCGATTGAAGTTGCAGTGGTGCAATTTCGCCTTGCTAAAAACCGTCTCGTCCATCCGCGCACCTTCGAAGCTGACCTCATGGAACTCAGACTGTGAGACCTCGGCGCGCTTCACATTCGCCCCTTGCAGGTCGACTCCCACGAGCCGGACGCGAGTGAGCCGGATGCCCTGCAAGTCGGCGCCCGCGAGCCGGGCACTCTTCAGAACCAATCGCTCTCCCTTCGTAGGATCGGCCAACCACTGCTCATGGGCCTCAAGCGCCTGGAGCAGCTCGCTTCGTGAGTTGATGGGGGCTCGATCCGACTCGTTAATTCGTAAGCTGTGACTGCTGTGTGGGGGTAAGATTCAGGTCGGTAACGTCAACCACAACCTTGTCCACAGTCTGGTTATTCAGATGTTTCTGCATGGACGCAGGATACTGGTCGAACCCGCCCTCGAAGTGCGTCGTCTCTGCCGGACTGCAACCGTCGTAAACCTCACCTGTCTTCGGGTCAACCCAATCGCCCTTCTGACCAGGCTTCGGGTTGAAGCGCTCAAGCTTGGTGCCTTGCTTTTCCTCGAGGCGAACGGCGGTCTTCTCTTCATTGGGCAGATGTTTGCCGCCTCGGGCCGGATCCTCACCCAACTTGCGCCTGCGGGCGGCTTCTTCGCTTTCCGCATCATCATCCGACCCACCCCCTTCCCCATGGTCCTTCATGGCCATCTGCGAGCCTGCAGTCATCGCGCCGACACCCACCAGTGCTTCCGGCGATCGCCAGCGCACCGCCCCCGCCCATGACTCCGCCTCCAGCCAACGCCAGGCCGGCCCCGGCGAGTGGCGGGAATAGGGCCATGGACATCGCCGTAAGCGCTGCGCCAGCAAACGCCAGGCCCATGTCCCACATCATCTTTCTCTGACACGCGACGCACCCGTCGGGTGCCATGGCCAGACCAACGCCAGCTCCTACGAGGCCTGCTCCGGCGACTACTGCTCCTGCCGCAGCTGCAGCAGCGCTCACGGCCGCGATCACGATGGGCGCCGCAACTACAATCACTGCCACTCCGACGGCCACAATGGCTACTGCAGCGGCGGCTTTCCAGAAGCCACTCAACAAACCGGTTGGATCACGCCCTCCCAGCGGATCGTTGGAGCAATAAAGATAGGGGTTCGGTCCGGCGACGAATTCGAATGGGTCGCGTGACAGATAGCGGCCGAGATCCGGGGCGTAATAACGAGCCTGATTGTAATAGAGGCCGGTCTCCTCATCGGCGTATTGGCCACGAAAGCGCAGGGGCTGGTGCGGATTGCCTTATTGTTGACGCAGAGCGCCGAAGCTTCCGAAATTGGCGGTCCACAACATCTGGCCCCACGCATCGCTCAAGCGCCGCGGTGCGCCGTCGTGCCCGTTGTGGAAGTAGTACACGGCACCTCGTTGGCGCATCGCCAGAGGCTCGTGCGTGCCCGGTTTGAATAGGTAATCGCAGCGGCTTTCCGGTTGCCCCTCTACCCATTCGTAGACCATATGGTTGCCAAACCACATGTAACGCGTAACGTTGTCACCAACTCGTTTCGCGATCCTCCGACCAACAGCATCGTAGGCAAATTCAATGCGTGTCCCGTTCGGAAGCACTACCGACTTCAGCAAGTTGCGTGCGCTGAATTCGTAGCGCGCGATTGCATCGGGACGCGCCCGCTCGACCAAATTACCCTGCTTGTCGAAGCGCATTCGCTCCGCGCCCATGCTGAGGACCTGGTTCTGGGAACTGTACTTTGCCGCATTGCCGTTCGCGGTAACCCGGTTCCCCACCGAATCGTATTCGTATTGCTCTACCGAATCAGACCCGACAGCCGCAAGCAGTTGTCCCTCGGCATCGTAAGTGTACGCCACCTTGCCGGAGTGCGAGTCTTCTGCAGATATCACTCGATTGTTGTGATCGTGTGTGTATTGCTGCCAGCATTGCACGGATTGTCCCTGCAAGTCGCGAGTCACGACCTGCACGGCGGACCCATAAGGAGAAAAGCTCGTCTCCTCCTGGAGAGCGGGCAGGGTGCGCACCATCCTGAGGTCGTCGGTGGCGTACCAGAATTGCTGTTGGTTACCAACCCAGTCCACCGCTGATGCTAACCGTCTGTCTCCGTCATAGGCGAAGCCGACCTGCCCTTGATCTGTCGCAATTGCCGTTAGCTGACCGTCGAAGGCATAGTCGGCAGTCACCACCTGATCGCCGATCTGTTCTTGGACCAGGCGCCCTTTGTCGTCGTAGGTTCGCACGACAATGACCTCGTCGGTCGATGCCCGCGTTAGGCGCCCGTCGCCGTCGTAGGCAAGCGCGATATGTTCTCCGTCTCCGTAAGTTACTTCCTTGAGCCGCCCGGCTTCGAAGCTCAGATTCGCAACGACGACTCCGTCCATGCGAACTTCACCCTCCATACTGCAATCGCCATTTCAAGCCGTCGCGCCCAACCTCCTCGAGTTGATTCTCTGAGTCGTACTTCATCTCGCCGAACTGGCCGCTAGGCAACACAAGACCGGAGAGGCGGTGCTGCGACGTGTATCGCATCAGAAACTGTCTGCCCGACGATTGCCGGTAGCGACTAATACGGCCGTGATCATCCAGCTCGAACAGACTGCTAGCGCCCTCGGGATCGCGCGCCAGTACCACATTCGGCTCGTTTTGAGGTTCCGCAGCGAGCCCAAGCGGAGCGAGAAACGCCGGCGAATTTCGAGCGGAGTAACTCTGCACCAAAGCGGCCGATTGCGCATCCCGAATCCGAAACGTCATTGCACGACCTCGGGCTCGTACATCTGCTCGTACTCAATCCGCACCTCTTCGACGTCATTGTCTTCAGGAATGCACGGCGCGATGATTGCGCGCCAAGTCACACAGAAGACCTTGTCATCCGGAATTAGCACGACCGTATCAAGCGCAGCCGAAGCTTCAGTAACGTACCGTTTCTCAGGCTCTGTTCCCCGCCTCACCGTGAATCTCGGCCGAATGCAAGGCATCAAAAAGTCGATACGCCCACCGCCAGGAGTGACGTTTTCGAGTATGCCGCGTTCGCTGCCCTGGAGGTACCCCTGGACCTGCAGCTCTGGATCGGCCGCATTGTAATAGTCAAAGCGAAAATCTCAGGGCAATTCTGGCGCGCGCTCCGCCTTCCATTTCTCGTCGTAAGTGCCCCCGTAGCGTACGCGCGGTTCGCTGTTGCGAGGGAAGTAGCCACAGCCCGCTGGGCGTGGGCGGGTATCCCAAGCGCGGATGGGGTCGCGGGTTTGGCTGCCCCCACGTCGCGCCTCCTCCCCGCACAATTGGCTTCAATTCGAGAGCGGTTCGCGTCGTGGGCGGGTCCGGCGGCGCGGTCTCCCCCAAATCGGTACTCGGCCCAAAGCTCGGGCTGAGAAGGCAGGGGCTTTGAGCCTGCGTGCCTCAGGGGGAGACAGGGTCTTTGCGAGTCTGATGGGTCTTTCTGGCGGGTGCGTCGAAGCGCAAATGCGTCTCGCGCGACGGTGCGTTTGGCGAAATTTATTCTCGCGTTGCGCGGTGACGTCAATTGACTATCACCCGCATCTTCACCGCACGCAGCGTGTTGCGTCGTTAGCTTCAGGTCTCCCGCATCCAGCTCCGGGCCGGGCTTCGCTGACGCGAAACTTTTGTGCCAGGCGCCATCGTACCGATGCGATTTCAATCGTGGCCTGTCACAAAACTTTGCTGAGTAGGCTGCGCCCGCCCCTCCGCTGGGCGCGGGAGAGCACTATGAAGTTTCAACTTTCAGCATCACACAAGCAGCTCATTGCAGAGCGGGCCTGGGCTATGCGGCAGGCGCCCACGCCGTCCGAGTCCACTCTTTGGCGAGCCATTTGTAAAAAGCAACTTGGGGTCATGTTTAAGCGGCAGCGACCTATCGGCAAGTACATCGCTGATTTCGTCGCTCCGGCTGCAAAACTTATTTTGGAAGTGGATGGTGCGTACCACGCAGCTCGCACTGCCGCTGATGCACGCCGGGACCGGTATCTCACTCGTGCGGGGTATCACGTGCTGCACGTTCCCGCTGAAGTCGTTATTCGGCAGTTGCCCTTGGCGCTGGAGCAAATTCGAAAAGCTCTGGCGGAAAGCTAGCGGAGCTCTAGCTACCAGAATCTGACGCCCGCGGCAATTGTGTGGCGTGTCTATTGATTCAGCGGCAACCAGACTTCATAGCGTTGAACCCAGGATCGAACGGTATTCTGGCCTCCAGCTCCTGCTAAACGGGTTCATGAGGCCAGGTGATGAAGGCGCCATGAGCCATATTGCGTAGTCCTTATGGGTCTGCGCAATTGATCGACTCGAACCGCCAAATTGCCTGAAGTCCAGTCCCAGTCCAAGCTTGGTATGATGGTAAACAATTCGCTCGAATTGAAGCCCGTCGATCCAACTGTCCCCAAGCCCAATCACCATCAGCTTTGGTGTTTGCGCCGCCATGGCCCGGTACGCTTCGGTGAGGTGAACTTTTTCTTTTACGTCGTCGCGTTGATCGAGATAATTGGGTAAGGAAGCGATCGCCCAAAGCGCGACAAGTACCGAAGCTACGATCTTCTTGTTGGGTATTTGATCAACAACGAGCACAGCCATTATTGCAAACAGGCACAGCTGCGGGAGTTGAACGGGCACGTCCAGAAAGCGCTCTCCCCAGACAGCGGCCACAGCCGTAGCGAGCAACGTCCCGACTGCCACCGAGTTACGCCGAGTGATAGTCGAAAGCATTCCAGCGACCCCCAACCCGAGCCAAGGCAAGGCAGTACTTGAGAAAAAGCGGACGCTTCGCATTACCTGTTCATTGACGTCCCAAGGTTGCCGCGGTGCGTGCAACAAACCACGCCCGCCTTCCCAATAGTCGTGCCAAAAATGAAGGACGAACGGCGCGTAAACCGCCAGTGCCGCAAGTCCAAATATGACCACGCTTAGCCCGTGGCCCATTAGCGCCCGTAAGCCGCGTTCCGGACGCCAGTTTGTAAATACGAATATTGGCACACACAGCGCGCTAAGGGGTGTCACCAGCATCGCAAAGCCGTACGCGATACCGCCGGCAACGCGCATTCCGTTAACCCACGCTGCTACTGCCAACAATATCGTGGCGCAGGCTACGCCATCGACTTCTGCCAGGACCGCCCCGCGGAGATAAGGGCGCAGGCTGAACACTAGCAAAGCCGCGAACGCGGCCGTGATCCAGGTCGCCCCATACTTGCGCGCAATTGCAACCGCCGCAACGGCGCCCGCCGAAGCAAATGCCAAGCACATCAGGTTAAGATTGCGTTCGGTGCCAAACGGTAGAATCTTGTTGGCGACGATGCCGGCAACCATGTAGCCGACGTGCGTTGTTCGTATCGAAAGATCCTGGTGCTCGATTTGTTCGTTGTAAACCGCTCCATCACCATTCTGAAGGACCGGCGCGATCAGCCAAAGGTGTGCCACGAATAGCAGAACCAAGCCCAACAATGCACGGGTAACGCGCCGTCGAAAATGTCTCTAATTTGAGTCATTTGAAACGAACCGACATTGCTCAACGGTACCCCATCTCTTAGGGGGCGCAGCAGCGAAATCCGAAGCTATCGACGGCGTGGTTCCTGGTGTTAGCGTTATTTGTGCTTGTGTAAACGATTAGACAAGACATGCTGCCAACCGCACTATAAAAGGATCCGCCGCGCAACTGGCACGTTGCCGTTGCGCCGGTTCCGCTGCAAGAATCTTCCCATTCCCACACGTTGCCACTCATATCGAAAATAGCATTGTAATTTGCTACTGCTGACTGGCACCCTGAAAGTGATGCGACGGAAACTGTTGTCCCCGTCCCGTGATCCAGTCCGTTGCAAGTTTGCGCCGCGTATGTACTTCCATACGGGTAAGTAGACTGAGCGTGTGACGAACATGCGTTGTACCATTGGCTCATTGACGCATCTGCATAGGAACCGAAATCGTTGGATCCGCCACCTATTTTCCCGCACAGACGCTTGCCCACCGCCTGACAGTACGCGTATGCATCGCACCAGTCCAAGCATACGGCAGGGTGGTTTCCGCAACTCGTGCCTTGGCAGACGGCCGCTCCGGCGATGCATGTCGCATCAGGGGCGTAGCTTGTGTTCCAGGTGCAATCGGATATCTGACCCGAGATGCTCGGGCTTGTATCCAACCAAAACTGATACTGCTGGCGCGTCACTTCCGTACTGTCAACGCAATAACCTTCGGGAAGTGCCACCATTGCTGGCCCTCCAGTGCCTGGGCAACCGCCTGTTACTGCTTTGGAACCTCCCGTTCCGGAAGTCCCACCCAACGGAGATGTACCGGCAATATTCGATGCCCCGCCAGCATTTGTCTTGCCGCCCACGGCGGCATGTCCGCCGATCCCCGAACTACCCCCACTGTTGGTGCTGCCGCCACCCGTTCCCGAAGCACCACTTTGCGATGTTCCGTTAACGTTCGTTGTGCTTGAACTGGAACAGGCAAGCGCCGAAAGAAGCATTCCGAAACAACCAAACTGCGCTGCAACATTCATACAGTTCAGTACCTATTATCACGAAGACATGAGCATATCGAATCTAATTTGGCCCTTTTGATTCATGACCTTCTAGCCGTGCATCGAAGCGCCAAAAACGCATTGCGTGAGGTCAGTGAACAGTTCGCGTAGCAGCGATGTGCGGGCGTCGGCCCGTCTCCCAAGGCTAGAGAAGCATGCGAACTTGGAGCGCTTACTAAAACGCCACGCTTCGTGGCGGCTTGCAACGGGCCCGTTGCAGCTACGAGGCATGCGCAACTGCAGTTTGACGAGCGAGCAGGTTCGCGCGTGCGTGCTTTACGTTCAAGAACGGTTGAGCGAAGAAAAAGTCTTCGTCGTTGCCCGTTAGCCGCGAACCATCGGCGTTTAAGCGAACAAAAACCTCCCGGCAATCTTGGCAACCACGGCGGCGCGAGCCCCCGTCCTCTACCCGCGCCGCCGTTTCTCTATTCAATCATCTCGCAATAACCCTTTCGCAATTACGCATGTACCGCCAGTGGCTCAGGTGCCGGTGGCTCGGGTGCATCGGGTGTGGCTCTGCGGCGTGAGATGCCGAGCATGATTCTGTAATCGCGGCGCGTGATGCCAGCAGAAGCCGTGGTACGCCAATCGTGCAGCCAGCTTTGGAAGGCTTTAGCCGACTCTTGCAACGCTTCTTCCGATGCAGTGGCTACGATGGGAACAGGCAGAGGTGCCGGTCGTTTCACGATTTCAATCAACTGCCGAAGCTGTTGTTCAATCTCAAGATTGACGATATTGCGTAGTTCGAGCGTCTTTGCCGCCGCTTGATCGGCATCGCGCTTGTCCGCGCGCTTGGCATCCGTACCGTCGCGCAAAGCCGCATAGCGATCAAGGAACGTTTGCACCGAACCCATAGATTCCGCGCCGGTCTTCGGCGACAGCCCGTCACTGAACATGTAATCGTGTTGTTCGGGATGTAGCCGAATCAAAGCGGCTTTCGCGCGCCGGAACGCCGGCTCATCAAACCGATCGATCTTCGTGAGCGCCTGCAGCTGCTCGGTGGTACTCGCCGATATCGGTGCTGTTGTCGCAGTGGCGCCCATGTATCCGAGCATTTTCAGGTACAGCTCCCAGCCCTCTCGGTGTTCCGCCTCCGAATACCCAAGGCCCAAGAGCAACTTCATAATGTCCGGTTTGGTGCTAGCGGTGCGCAAGAACTTGCCACCCCAGGCCACCAATTGATCAATCTCTCTCAGATCAAGTAACTCATCCATATTGAACCCCTGTGGTTGATGCCCTGAAGAACATCCCTCAGAGCTGTTGACTTCGCATGACAATTTGGACTCACCGACAAGGGATATATTCACGCCGCGATACACAACTAATTCACAAAGCGCGAGTGCGAACACCAATGAACTCACTAATGACTTCCGGAAATACCCACTGTGTAATTTCCCATGGGCTTCGAACCGATTCAGCAGACAACAGCGTCCAATGCCCGCCCGACGAGGCCATTACAGTTGCGCTAAACGATCGCGAGATCGGACTCGAAGCTTGCCCCGGAGTATGAAAGCTTGGTTACTGGAACTTGAAGCCTTCAATCCGGCTCGAAACGCCTGGATCGCCAAAATTGCACCATCGCTACCGCGCCACTGAAACCAAATATCCCGACAAGACAGCATGTTTCGTCGGAGGGAAGCTCCAAAACCCAGTCGGAGCCATTCCCAAACCGGTCGGAGGGGTTCGTGAACGGGCCCGAAGCTTGAGAAACCGGATCCCAAGCTTCAAATTCGGGGCGCAAGCTTCAAAAACCCGGATCGTTGAGATCGCCCCCAATGGACGCGTCCATAGCCATGGCACGCCGGCCACCCCCAATGGACGCGTGCCACGCTTGCGGGTTTCCATGAGCTACCTCAGGTAAATCCGTCCGGATGGTTCGTCAACGGCAACGGCATCGCAATCGATCCAGCCGGTAATAAGCTCGCCTGTCCGTCAACGACGACATCAAAAGCCGTGTTACCTATTCCGCGTTGGTGCCGAAGCTTGCGCCCGATAGTACAGTAGCCTTCATTCTCGCCGAGCTCGACCGCGTCACTCTCGCTCACAGCACCTTCACCGAAGACGCTCTCGCTCTCATCGTACGCTCGAGTGAAGGAGTCCTGCGGGCGGCGAGAAACGTCTGCGTGGCCTCTTTACTCGAGGCCGTTGACCGCACCCGCACCGTCGATTTGAAGCAGTTCAATCGTGTGCTCTTGCATGCAACCCCACTGGAGGCATCAACGCGAACAAGAGGAATAGAACACGCTTCTGACACGGCCCGCGACGTCGTAAATAACCTCGGGCATGGGTCAACTGTACAGTCGATGCAGATCCCAGCCGCCACCGCCTCACCGAACTCTTTCGCCGTTCGATTTGTCGTGGCACCGTCAGTCCGAGACGGCTGGGCGGTAAGGTTTTTCGATCGTCTGCTTGAGCCCGAAGTTGACATAGCGGACAAGCTCAACCTGCGCCGCGTCGCCGGGTGCAAGATGCGCGGCGAGTAGCGTTTCGTCCAAGCACTGGGGCACTTCCTCCGGCAAGAGCGACGGCTCCTGATTCTTGTACTCAATCACCAGTTTCGGCGGGGTGAAAGCGAATTTCGATATCCGTAAAACCGGGTACTGGTCGCTCAGTCGCTCGACGGAGTAAGTGACCGCTGCCCCGTTCTCGTGGCGATACGCGCGGAGCTCGCCGGGCGCCGTTCGCGGCCACTCAGGGTGTCCGCGGTGCAAGTACCAGAGCCGCTTTAGCGTCCCGTTCACCGTATCCGCGAGCATCACGTCGCTTTCCTCGACCTGCGTGCGCAGTGCTGCCTCGAAGTCGTGCACGCCCTCCCAAAGCGCCGGGTCGCGGCTGGGCGTTGCCTCGCCCCAGTACATTTGAAGCCCGTACAGGCACGAGCAACGCGTATTTATACTGGTCGAATTGCGGACGCCGTCCGCCAGAAGATGCATCAAAGCGGCTTGATCGAAGTACCGTTTCACCCAACCGCGCAGCAGAGGATAGTAGCCAATCGACGGCAGAGTGCACACGAGTACCCCGATGGTTTCGATGCTGAGACTGCTCTCGGCGGCGGGCCCTGCGAGTTCGAACGAACAATTCGTGAGGAACATGTCGCGCGACTCGATCGCGCAACCAGCGCTTTCGCGCAATCCCTGCTCGACTAGACAGTCTGCCAACGCTTGCCCAACGGCGTCCGCTCCGAACTCATTGAAGAGCGCAGCTCTAACTGCATCCACACTTACCCCGGATCGTTGCCGGTAGGACCCTCCATCGGGTGTTGCGTCTCCCCAAAGCTCGACGATGCGATTGCAAATGGTAGCTGACATGGCTGCTCCAAAGACTCAGGGGTCTCCCCACTGGCTGATATCCGCGTCGGAGGTGTTTACTCCCTGTGTCGCAAGCTCATTGGCAACGGTGTTAACGGTTCCAGGCTTCTGATTGCCCCCGAAGTGCCCCGTATTTTCGTTGAGCCCTGTGAGTCGCCCGTTGTCCGCGTTGATCTCACCAGCCCCGGCGGGGTTCTTGAGCATCGTGGAATGGTGCGTTTCTCCGACCTTCGGCTGTTCGATGACGTAGGTGTTGCCGGCCTGATCCATAGTGTAGATGCCGTTGTTGCAATTCACTGGCTTGCCGCTCTCCGCGTAGACGAGGGTACCGTCGTCGCCAGCCACCACGCGGTGAGCCGCCAGCTGCTCGGGAGTGTAGGTCTGGACCGGGTGGTTTTGGTCCCATGATTTTCCGAAGTCCGTCATCTCGATTGGCTCGTACTTGTTGTCAGTCTTCGGCGAAGTCCACAAGAAGCGAGCAACGTGACTCGGCATCTCGCTCATCCGGCGAAGTCCGCGACATTCACATTAGCTGTGATTCGGCGGGTAGGCAACGATCGTCGAAGTTCGGCGACCGGCGTTCGTATAACGAACCTGGTCAACCCTTTTGCGGTAGATGTCGTCGCACAACTCGAGAAGCACCCTGTGCGCGAGCAGCTCGCGCGCCAGCACATCAGTGCAGGTGATGACCCGAATCTCGTACTCGACGGTCAGGACTCGTTCGCTCACAGTGAGCTCTCTGACCCGCACCACCTCGCGATGACTGTCAGTATGTTCGATCGATATGTATTCTTCACCGTCAACCGTACAGGCATAGGCCTTGAAGTCGCTGAACTCGGGACGGGCTTTCGGCAGTTGGTGCTCGCCGAGGCCTGCGGCATGCCGGAATAGGAGCTGCGAGCTCCTTTGCAGGAGGGGATACAGTGGGAGCAAACGCGAAAGCGCTGGGCGAATACTGTCGCGGACGCCCGCGTCATTGGAAGCAGCTGCTGGCCCCAAGGCTTGGATCAGCGTTTCGACGAACCCCACTGAAGCCCCATACTGGTTCAAGCACGCGACTAATCGTTCGACGAGCAACGCGGATGGGGACGACTGCCCGGGCCAGAAACCGGATAAGAACAGCGCGGCAGTTTCGCATGCATTCTCCGTAGGATTAGACTGCAGCCAAGCGTCAACCTCAACTTCTGTGTTCTGCACATTCATGAGCCGGGCGAGTTGGCCTAGCCCTGTGACGATCTCATAGTCGGCGAACGGTCGAGCCGCCTGCTCGTCGAGTTCTTTCATCACGAACGGCATCACCTCTGACGCTGGCAGAGCGACGACCTGCCTAGGCGCGGGATAGGTCAGCACCTCGTTGGTGCCGGGAAAAAGGGAGCTACTTATCATGCTCATCGGTTTGGAAAGACCTCGTCGTTTGCCACGATGTTTTGCTGTGTGCCACTTTGCCGTGCAAGCTCCGCCGCGGCTTGCACGTTTTGCGGCGTTCGGTTGGACGTCAGACCTCCGTTCGGCAACTGCTCCGTGCTGAATCGACCCGACGAACCATCCATCACCCAGGTGTCCGTCGCAGGATCGTGGATGATCTCGCCGCTGACCCTCGCGGGACCGCCCTGAGTTAGGTTTGGGTGCTTGATGATCTCCGGTTGTCCCTGAGAGGATTGGGGTGCGTAAGTGATGCTCCCGTCCTCGTTGACGACATACAAGTACCTATCGGTTACGTTCGGGTCGAGCTCCATGGGCTGACCGGGCTTGGCCACGCGAGCACTGTCGATCGGTGCAATCTCACTCTGGTTCCGTACAAACACCGGATCCTGCGGTGGCCCGCAGGCCTCCGTCAATGCCGGATCGGGTGGCGGGTGTGATCCGCCGGGGGCTACTTCGCTCTGTCCTTCCCCGTCGCCCGTCGTCGGTTTGGTGGTCTCGCCTTCGCCGGTCGTCGGAGTGGGGCCCCGGAAAGCTCGAACGAGCGCTCCCGCCCCGTATCCGCCGATTAGGCCACCAGCAATACCCGCAACCGTACCGCCCGCGAGGCCCCCGAGATGCTCGCTTTTCTCCTTGTCCGTCATCTGATCGAAGGGCTTGCCGCCCGACCATCCAAAATGAGCGTCAAACAGGGCGTATGTACCGTAGATGGCTCCACCGACGATCAATGCCGCGCCAAGCGGGGGGCACAGCACGGCGGCCACGCCCACTAGCAGCCCAATCCCAAAAGCTGCGGGAGCGGCAGCCTTCGCTCCCTTCCAGAAGCATGGCCAACAGAAGTGCCCAATGCTCTGGTATTCCGAAATACCGACACCAATCACCGCCCCAAGCGCCAAGGCGCCGATGGCCACCACCGCAACGGTCGCAACTGCTGGTGCGAAAACGACCAACGCAGCTGCGGCCGCGCCAGCGACCACAGCCGCGCCGAGTGCACCCCAAGAGAACAGACCGAGCGGATCGGTGTCATTGATGGGGTTGTTGTTGGCGTACAGGTATAGATTATGGCCGCCAAGCAGACCGACCGGGTCAACGCTCAGGTAACGCCCGAGTAGCGGGCTATAGTAACGAAACCGGTTGTAGTGCAGCCCCGTCTCGGTATCGGCGTATTGCCCCGGCAAACGCAAAGGGTTTTCGATTGTAGCTACGGTTACATACGCAAACCCGAATGCAGCGTAGTCGGCAGCCCATACGACTTGACCTTGCTCGTCGGTTAGCCGCTGTGGCGTTGCAAGGTGATCGTTGTGGTAGTAGTAGATGTTCTCGTCAACGCGCAGCGCGAGTGGCTCGTACGTGCCTGGATAGTAAAGGTAATCGCGTGCGGATTCGCCCTCGCTGGTCGTGACAATCTCTCGTGTGATTTGTTCACCGCACCACACGTAGCGGATACTCCGATCGCCCGTGCGCTTCTCAATACGCCGGCCTAATGCGTCATACTTGAACTCGGTACGACCCATTGGACCATGGGCTTCCACCATCAGATTTCTCAAATCATAGGTAAAGCGCCATATCGCACCATGAGTCTTAAGCTCGACCAGGTTTCCCCGCGAGTCGTACTCGCACTGCGTATCGCCCTGCGCGAGCAGGCGATTCCCCTTTGCGACATTTACGTTGTAGCCGCTCGTGAAGCTGCGATTGCCGGCCGCGTCATAGCCAAAGGTCTCCCGCCACTGGCCCTGCTCATCCGCGACACCCAGAAGCTGCGACTCGGCGTCGTAGCTGAAGCGTTTCTCTCCGTAATTCGAGTCGCGCTTCGTGACCAGACGCCCTTGCACGTCGTGCTCAAACACCGTCTCGAACGCACTTCCTTGGGTTGCGACATCAGACACGTTGATGCGTGTCGGTTTCCCGGAGGAGGCAAAGTCCACCTGCGTTTTCAGGCGCGGTGTCGTCAGGCTACGCCCCCGCTCACTTGAATCGTAGCCAAACGAAATACTCGCACCACCCCAGCGGGCGTGGGAAAGTCGTCGGTCTGGGTCATACGTGAACTCAGCACGCGTTCCGTCCGGATATTGCGTCACGGCAAGGAGTCCGCGCGCGTCATACTCGAACGTAAACTTTTGATCTCCTGTCGTCTCGCTCAGGAGTCTGCCTTCTTCACTGTATTCGTACGAACAGACCCCCTCAGGTCCCTCAGCTAACGTGAGGCGACCCGCATCATCATACGTCAGCGAGTAGTTCTTGCCATCAGCGTAGTTCGCGGCAAGCGGCTGCCCGCGCGAATCAAGCTGCATCTGAACGATGGGCAGTGAGTCCTGGTTTAGTGCAATTGTGTCGGGCGCGGGATAGTCTGCCGCCTCAACCCGTCCGTCGGAGTGGCGAGTCGTTGACGGCCTACCCAGCTCATCGCGGGTGAACTGAGTCTGCTGACCAAGCGGATCGTTCAGTGCGCTTACCTGACCGGTGTCGTCGTAATCGACGGTGATTACATGATTGAGCCGGTTCGAATATTGTTGGGGTTTTCCCTCTTCAGTCTGAAAAAACCGCGCCGCGGTGCCATCCCAGAACTGCGCCGAACAGGAAGTGTGCGGCGCATCCCACGAGAAGCGCACGAACTCAACGCCGTTGCGAACGAATCGAGTTGGGGCGCCCTGCTCGTCGCAAGGTATTTGAGTGTGACGCCCGCTCGGATCGACGTATTCCTCGATTCGACCTCGATCGTCGAAACGCATCCTGCAGACTCGCCCCAGTGGAGTCGTGATCGCTTCGACTTTTCCACGCCCAGCAAGCTGATATGTCCAGCGGTGCCCCGCGGGATCCGTTGAACGAACCTGGCGACTCTGATGCTCGAATATCGCGGATTCCCCCTTCTGCGCCAATCCGGCACACATGAGCCGCGCGGTCTGCTCGCAACGCAAGGCATCCGATTGCGCATCCCGAATTCGAAACGTCATTGCACGACCTCGGGCCGTGGCATCCCCTCATACTCAATTCGCACCTCTTCGACGTCGTTGTCTTCCGGCACGCACGGCATGATGACGGCGCGCCAAATCACGAAGAAGACCTTGTCATCCGGCAGTAGCACCACGGTATCGATTGACCTATTTTGGGGGGTTAGTCCGGCGACCATTATTGATGGTTCGATGGTTTCGTCGTCGCGACGGAGGTTGGAGAGGCCCACGCAAGCGCGCTCGCATCGGCCAGCGCGAGATCAACGGCGGCGCCGGATTCGTTCGCTAGCGATGCGCACAACTCGCCACAAATCTTCGCGCACCAGCGACGCGACATAGGCGTGTATCACGTCAGCCCCCTCAGGTGCCGGCATGCGGTATCTGAGGCTCAGGCCGTGGGGGCCCACTTGGAGTACCCATGAGTTGATCCGAACAACCCCGTCGGTATCGATCCACGCGAGCCCACCCTCCGTCCACGCAATCAGGTAGTCCCGATCCTCGACTTGCGAAGTATCCACGGAGGCAAGATACGCGAGAAGTGCCGCTTGCATGGCCTTGACATCATCTACGGTGAGGGTGATCTCGGATCCACCAAAGGTGAGGGTAGTGCTTGGGGGCCCCAATTCGTCGTCATTCGTGTTGTTGTTCATGGTTCGTACCAAGTCTGGAGTTCTGAGGATAGGCTCTGGCCGAGCGTCATCTCGACGCGTTGATTTGCAGAATGGGATTCCCAACAATAGAAAAATCAGAACCTTTCGCATGGTTGCCAGAATTCCCACGCTGACTCTACGGACACTGTAGCTGGTTCACATCAATGTCTAGTCCACCCGGCGGAACAGTAGTCTGCGAGCCCGAGAAGGAGTCACCCTTCTTCGGCTTTCGTTTGTACGTTGTCCTATCGGCACGTTTGATGATCGTGAGTCCCGATGAATCCTTGCCAACCACCTGCTCAGGAGCAGCACCATGCGTCGGTTTGGAGGTCACACCCGGATACTCCTTGTCCACGAACGCCTGGATGTTCGCTTCGTTGGTTCTTCCGTCCGGCCCGCGGAAGCTCGGGTCGTGCGGTGGCAGGCCGTGAGAAATCCGCCATCGGTCTTCCTTGACATATGCGTCGTACTCCTTGTCTCGCCATTCCATGCCGTCTTGGCTTGGGTTCGTGTGAACACCCTCGTGGTAGATCGTCGCGGCGTTCTCCTCTGCGCTTGCGCTCCGGATCATATCAATATGAGGAGGCGGGGGTTCGCACGAAGTGGTCCCTCCGGCCTCGAAGTGTTTGGTGGTCCACTTCGACCCATCATAGTAGGGGTCCTCGAAGTAGATTCGGTCGTACGCTGTGACGGTGACACCGCGAGCTTTCAGGTCCTGGAGAAAAGCCTTATCCTGCGGGCACATGATGGCTAGGATCGCCTGAATCCACGGATCCACACTCGGTTTCGCGGTGCAAGCAGCACAGGGTCCGGCCGCGGACGCACTTGGGGCTGGGCCACTACTTGGCGGGGAAGGTTTTGAGCAGCCAGGCATGGTTTAGCCAGAAGCTCCGTTTTGGGTCGAACCGTACCGCAGGAAAGCAAGAAAGTCTCCGCGGACTCGAGCCATAAGTTGTATTGGATGCTCGACGGCACGCAAAGCTAGATCCTGCGCAATCCACGGAAACTGCGGATCGATGTCGCACCGATAGCCGAGCGCAAATCCCAGCGCCATCACGAGCGATACGCCGGACGGCGTTCCCATCGAATAATGGTGTGCCAGCTGCGATGCCTGGTCCAGCAGCTTTTCCAGCGAAGCCGTTCCAACGTAGCTCGCCTTTTCCGGGTAAATGCGCTCAAGACGCCGCAGCAACTCAGAGCCGAACGCCGTCGCCTCTCGTTCGGGGAGCCCTTCGAAGTCCTCCGCACGGAGACAGCGAATGGCGGCTTGCTCGTATCGATAGTCCGGCCCCAACACAGTGTCGTAGAAATTGACCGCCTGCTCCTGCAGTAGGTTAGCTCGCGTCATCTCATCGGAGGTGGAGCGGTCGTTCAGAATCTTGGCTGCCCATGGGTACTGCGGGTCAGTGTCGAAGTAGCTGCCGAGCAACACCATCAATTCGATAAAGAGCCGTACCGGCCCACGAAGCGTGAAGCAGTACTGCTCTGCCCGGGCCAGCCCGATGCGAGCCACGCGC
>CAWFUX010000010.1:0-6260 GCA_963819085.1 uncultured delta proteobacterium | reverse complement strand
ATGGCCGGGGGCGATCACTGGGCAAGCCCGGCTTATGCACGTGAATTTGGCGGTTGGCTCTTGCAAATGCCACTCATGTTTGTCCGATGACCGGTCGTCTGAAGACTTCGTGCCCGACTCCCCCAAGGTAACCCGCGTGACACTCGGAGTGGCGATTCGAAAGAAGTGAAAGCCCAACGCTGGGGCAGTCAACCTCTCCACTGGGGGGCGGCGCGCAGGTGTCGTATTGAGCGCCTGACACACGCCGGCATTGCAGTTCCCGCTGCAGCAAGCAGACGATGCCGTGCAGCTTTGGGCGTCGGCGATGCAGGCGGTGGCGCTGCACTTGCCTCCAGTGCAGGCCAACGAACACTCACTGGATGACTGAGTCGTCAAACGTGTTCAAGTGCCGCCGCCAAAATAAAAATGCCAACCGACCGCGCGGCAAGCGAGTGCATTGAGACTCACTTCAGGCTGCGAGTGGGTACGGTCCTTAATGATCATCCGCCTGGCCGCTGGCGCTTGCGCTTGCGCGCGCCTCCGGAGCCCTTCGCTCGTTAAATTGTCACGCAGATAAACAACGAACTGAGTTGCGCGAGCGAGTATCTGGCAGGTGTTCGACTCAGTGATCTGCAGTGCTGCCTCGTCGAAACCGAGGCTTCGATTCCGCCCGGCGTCGCGGTACGTTTGGTCTTGGAAGCTGCGAGGGCAGGCGTCGTTACGCATCGGCTGCTGGCAAACCTGGGCATTTTGGCGTCGCAACGAGTGATTTTTAGTGATGGCGTTCTAGTCGCGCTTTTTGGTGAAACGCTGCTCACAGACGTTGGGGTCATGTCGTGCCTGCTGCGCTGTTCCCGAATCGCATCGAGTCCAGCCGTGATTGCCGGGCTTTCGCCCGAGGAAATCAGCAGCCCCGAGGGGGCTTGCGGCTCGCCCGAGGTATTCACTCTGGGAGTGGTGCTTTGGGAATTGCTGACTAGTCGCTGGCTTTTCTCTCGCCATTTGGATTTAACGGCAATGAAGAGCGCGGTCATCCGCCAACCAATTGCCCCTGTTACGTCGGTGGAACGCATGGGGCTGCCCGTACCCGAGCCGCTAGCACGGTTAGTCGGGCAGGCGACAGAGCGCGATCCGCGAAAGCGTTACGGATCGCTGGAGGCCTTCATCGACGCGATTGAGCAGCTCCCGTCGCATTGCGTTGCTTCGATTGAACAGCTGGGAACGAGCATTCGCGCGCTGGCGCCGCTGATTTTGCCCGAGTGTGACAACAGTGCCATTTGGCCACTCGAAGCTCAGCGCGGACGCCGGTTTTCGCAGTCATCGCCGCCCATGTCGCTCGGGCCAGCCGAATTACACGAGTGGGATCCACCGACGTTTGCGGAGCGGCAACTGGTCGTGCCGGTTGTCGTCGAGCGAATTAAATCACGGAAACGCGGTAGAAAGGCCAATATTAGAGGCTTGACCTAACTGGCAGTACCGCTATGTATTGCAGCGCGGACGTCGAGGGGCGCCGCAAACTCAGGCAAGAAAACTGAGGAATACTGTTTCGTGGTTCAATGAGTGCGCGACGTGATGGTCGCTCATATCGCAAACGATGTCATTCGGAGGCTTTGTCATGATTCATAGGTCGATCCCCTGGTTTTGCTCAGCCATTGCATTGGCTTCGTCAACGATATTTCTCGATTGCAGCGGCACCCCGGACATTGGCGACAACGGAGGTGCATCCTCGGTTGGTGGAGAAACAAGCACAACGGGCGGAATGCCCGGTCTTGGAGGTACCTATGCAGTGGGCGGCTCGACTTCGGCTGCGGGGGCACAATCCGTTGGCGGGTCGACGCACACAGGCGGCACGCAGGCAACGGGTGGTATGATGCCAACCGGCGGATTTGCTGCGACGGGAGGTGCGTTGACCACGGGTGGAATGCCAGCAACCGGTGGAACGCCTGCAACGGGTGGCTCGACAGCAACCGGAGGTATGTCCGCAACAGGCGGAATGCCAGCAACCGGTGGAATGCTTGCAACGGGTGGTTCGAAAGCAACCGGAGGCATGCCCGCAACGGGCGGAATGCTAGCGACCGGTGGTATGCCCGCGACCGGTGGAATGCTTGCAACGGGTGGTTCGAAAGCAACCGGGGGCATGCCCGCAACGGGCGGAATGCCGGCGACGGGTGGTATGCCCGCGACGGGGGGCAGCACGGCTGCGGGTGTCCCGACATTTACTGAGATCTACAGTTCGATTATCAGTGTCCGCTGCGTTTCCTGTCACGGTGCGGCCGGAAATCTCAACATGAGCACCAATCAGGCCACGGCCTACGCGAATCTCGTTGGCGTCACGGCAGCGGGTCCCAGCTGCGGAACGTCCGGATTGGTCAGGGTAACCCCGGGCGATTCTTCGACGAGCCTAATGTGGGAAAAGGTCAATAGCAAGCTGCAAGGCACGTCGGCTCCTTGCGGGAACCCGATGCCGGCAAGTGGCGCGGCTTTGACTCAAGCCCAGGTGGATGAAATAGCTGCTTGGATCAACGCGGGTGCCATGAATAACTAGCTACGACCCACCCCCGGCGGCCTTGCCGAGGTTGTCCATCAGGGCAGAGTTCAGTTCAGTTGGCAAAATGACCCTGAATTTCGAGCCCTGTCCGAAACGGCTCTCCACGTGAATCGAACCACCGTGGGCCACGATAATTTGGCGCGCAATATATAGACCCATACCGAGTCCTGAGTGATTATGTCGGATTGCTCCGCGTTCGAATCGATCGAATATCCGATGCAAGTCAGATGGAGCGATGCCAATCCCATTGTCTTCGACCATCAGCTCAGCAACATCGCCTTCAAGTCCGACTCGAACTGAAATCGGCCTGCCTTCGCCGTACTTGATGGCATTCGAAAGTAAGTTGGTAACGACCTGTTCCAGCCGTAGGCGGTCCCAAACGCCGGCCGCGCCCGATGATCTCGTGAAATCAATGCGAGATCCGCGAGCGGCCGCCTCGGGTCGGATACGTTCCACTACTTCGTTTACGACTTCCGCGAGCTCCAGCCGATCGGTATCCAAATCGAGATGACCGGTCGTAATTCTAGACACGTCAAGTAGGTTGTCGATTAGGCGCTCCAAGCGTTGAGTCTGTCGAACGGCGCTATCCAATTTTTGACGCAGTTTGTTATCTAGCCTACCCGCATAGAGTAGTGCCTCGAGTCGGAGCTTTAGCGCAGTCAGCGGTGTCCGAAGCTCGTGAGATGCAATCGACAAGAACTCGTCACGAGCCCTTACCGCCTGTTTGAGCTCTTCGAAATCCGTGTAGGTTCCAAGCCATGCGACAATTTGGTCGTTGCTGTCGTATTCGGGAACTGCCCGGCAAAGGTGCCAACGATAGGCCCCGTCAAAGGCACGCCTCAGCCTGCACTGAACCTCGTACACCTGACCGCTCGCCAACGCTTCCTTCCACGCACTCTCGCACTCCGCTGCGTCCTCCTCATGAATGGCGGCGAGCCAACCCCTCCCGCGCGCGTGATCGATATCGATACCGGTGTACTCCGACCAACGCCGATTCGCATAGTTCATTGCGCCTGTGCCGTCTGAAGTCCAAACGATTTGCGGGATAGCCTCGGCTAGATTCACATAGCGTCGCTCCACGGCGACGCGCAATTCCGCAATTTGTAGTTCGCGCTCCCGGCGCTCGGCTTCACGCAACGCCTCCGCCTGACGTTGTATACGTCGATCTTTACCAAAAAGATCGACGTATATGGCGACCTTGGCTCGCACGATCTCGGTATCTATGGGTTTATAGAGATAGTCGACGGCACCCAGCGAATAGGCCCGGTACAGTTTTCCAATATCGGAGCCCGCCGCGGTGAGAAAAATGATCGGTGTGTATTGGCTTCGTTGGCGCTGCTTAATTAGCGACGCGAGCTCGAAGCCGTCCATCGTGGGCATCATCACATCAAGCAGGATGACGGCGAATTCGCGCTCGAGCAGCCGTTTGAGAGCTTCGGCTCCCGAACTCGCCGTCACAACGTTCCGGTCGGGACCGGAGAGAATGTTCGAAAGTATCAAGCGATCGGCGTCACGATCGTCAACGACTAGAATGTCCGCAACATCATTGCTGTCCGCCTGTGGCTGCTCGATAGTCATCTCGCTATCCACACTCGGAGAACAGACACTAGCTGTTCCACGTCAACGGGCTTTGCGATGTAATCCGAAGCTCCGGCACTGATACACTTCTCGCGATCACTACGCATTGCCTTGGCCGTTACTGCTATGACTGGAAGTTCGGCAAAACGAGTTTGAGAACGGATGCGACGAATTACCTCGTACCCGTCCATCTCCGGCATCATTATGTCCATAAAGACAGCCTGAATGCCTGGAGTATTCTCCAATAGAGTCAACCCATCTTTCCCATTGTCGGCATAGAGGACCTGCGCGCCATACCGTTCCAAGGCGCTCGTAATTGCGAAAATATTGCGAACGTCGTCGTTGACGACTAACACGGTCGCCCCCCCAAACTCCGGTACGCTTTTGCTCGTTTGTAAGAGCAAGTTTCGTTGGGGGACAGAGAGCGAAGCCTCCGACCGATGCAGATACAAGCACGTCTCGTAAAGCAGTTTACCATGAAACCGTGCGTCATTTGCGACGACTGCGGCACTCAGTCGCTTGAGCTCGGCGAGATCGGAATCAGTTGAGTCGATGGGATAACTCGTAACAATGGGGATATTGCGAAGGGCCACGTTCGACCTTACCTCCCGGAGAAGTTCGACCGCCTGTACATATGACGTGCCGGTGTCCATGACGACGCAATCCCACCACCTTGCCGTCAATGTCGCGAATGCATCGTCGAAATTTACGCCGGTCATAGCAATCGCATCTCCTCCGAGAAGAATTGATCTTTCGCCGCGCACAACCGAATCGTCAGCAATAATGAGCAATTGGCGGTGCGGTGTGCGCGACAGTCTCTCGAATTCCAGGAATGTAGAATGAATTTCCTCCAAACGTGTTGGCTTCTGAACGAAGCTTACGGCCCCCATCCGCTGCGACTTCTGGCTCAGATTCAGTGCGGAAAACACGGCCACCGGAATTGAGCGCGTCTCAGCGTCACGCTTCAAGCGGTCTAGCACTGCCCACCCCTCACAATCTGGCAACCGAATATCGAGCGCAATTCCGTATGGTTTGTATTTGAAAGCATGGGCAAGACCCGAGTTGCCATCGGGAGCTATCACGACCTTCAGGCCCTTTTCATGGCCAGCGTCGATGAGAATACGCGAAAAATTAATATCGTCGTCAATCACCAGCAGCGTGGCTTCGCCCGGACGAATAGTCTCGCGATCGTCTGGAGCCGGCTTGGAGCCGTCGGTTACCCACTCGATCTTGGGCGTCGCTCGGCTCGGATTTATGAGGTTCAAGTGCGAGGCAACGATTGCTGCGTGGGGTGGTGTTTGTGCCTGACCACGTTCTCGTGGCACATAGAACGTGAATGTACTGCCGGTCCCAGGTACGCTAACGACGCGAATTTCTCCACCTAGCAGGCGCGCAATTTCTCGGCTGATGGACAATCCAAGGCCGGTGCCGCCGTATCGGCGGCTGGTGGTGCCGTCAGCTTGTTGAAACGCCTCGAAGATAATGCGTTGCTTTTCCTCGGGAATGCCGATGCCCGTATCGGTCACGCTAAACGCAACCACGGTGTCGGCGTGATTTAGGATATCATGGTCCCGACTCCAACCGTACCCGGCCACCTTCACGTCCATCGTAACTCGACCTTGCTCGGTGAACTTGAAGGCGTTTGATAGTAGATTCTTCAGTACTTGTTGCAGCCGCTTGGCATCGGTGATGATAGACGTTCCAGCCCCGGGGTGCAATTCAACCGAGAATGCCAGGGACTTCTGCTGTGCAATATGCCTAAAATTTTGCTCGACGTATGTCTGCAAGTCAGACAGCAAAACCTCACTGGGTTCGACAGCAATTGTCCCGGATTCTATCTTGGAGAGGTCGAGGATGTCATTGATCAGTGCGAGTAGATCTGTCCCGGAATCGTGAATGGTGCGGGCAAAATCTACCTGCTTCCGCGTTAGATTGGACTCCAGATTCTCCGCGAGCATTCGCGATAGTATCAGCAGACTATTGAGCGGGGTCCGCAATTCATGGGACATGTTCGCGAGGAACTCGGATTTGTACTTTGACGTGAGTGCAAGTTGCTCGGCCTTCTCTTCGATGTCGCCCTTTGCGTATTCGATCTCCCGATTCTTCACTTCTAGCAGTTTGGCTTTTTCCTCCAGTTGCTCGTTAGTTTCCTGGA
>CAWFUX010000009.1:0-95317 GCA_963819085.1 uncultured delta proteobacterium | reverse complement strand
CCAGTAACCCCAGCCATGACTGCCTGGGCGGTGTCACTTCTCAATAGCCCTGGGGCCTACCCCATATTTTCAACGTCTACCCGGCAATTCGGATCCGACAAAGTCATGGCCCGCATTGAATGGCACTCGTGGACTTACCGCAACGGAATCAAGGTCGCGGGCCAATTCCGCGGCATCACGCTGTACGAGGTCCTCTCACAACTCGCGCCGTACGTCGAAGGCATCGATGTCTCATGGTACCAAAATAGAATTGACTGGAAGAAGGTCGCCGCCAGCAAAGTGTTCGCGTTCATCAAAGCGACCGAAGGCACTAACCTCGAAGACAGGCTGTTTGCATCAAACTGGGCTGGCGCTCGTGCCGGAGGCCTCCTGCGCGGCGCGTATCACTTCTTTCACCCAGGAGCTGACCCGATTGAGCAGGCCGAGTTCTTCCTATACAAGGTCGTCACGTGTGAACTGCCGCCAGTTCTCGATGTCGAAGCCAAGAACAACGTCGCCAACGCTGAACTAGTTCACGGCGTCATCACGTGGGTCGAACACATAACGAAGAACCTCCGCCGCCCGCTCATCTACGCATCGCCATCGTTTTGGCAACAACTACCGGCAACAGACATCGAACAAAGAGCAGATCTCTGGATCGCCGAATGGGAAATCCAAACGCCCGGAAAGATGGGCGACTGGCCCGGATGGTCATTCTGGCAATACACCTCGCGGGGCGCTGTGCCCGGGATTGCGGGGAGTGTCGATTTGAATCGATTCAATGGGTCGATTGACGACCTGCACGCTTACGTCACGCGGACCGCGGACGGCGGCATTGTGAAGCCACGCCCATTCGACCTGGCGACGGTCATTGGCGTACAGCGGGCCTTGAATTTCTTGAAGATAGTCGAGCCTCCGCTGATCGAGGATGGCGCAAATGGGCCGAAGACTCGCGCCGTTGTTCGGGAGTTTCAGAAGGCGAATGGGCTTGTTGCTGATGGGGTTGTTGGGGAGGAGACGCGGGCGGCTTTGGCCCATGCATTGCCGCAGGAATTGGGCGCAATCTGAGCAAGGCTCGTCAATTGTAAGCACAGAATGCGATACTGGAGAGTTAAATCCATGAGACTTACAACGTTTTGTTTAGACCAGATCCTGTGCTTTCATAGGGCGGGTTCTATCCACGTCTCAACAGGTGAGTGACCGCATGAAGGGATTCGTTACCAGCTTTTCGATCGCCGCAGGGCTTGCCATACCACTGCTCACGAACTGCAGCACGGGTTCGTCTTCCAAAGTCACAGTCGCCAGTGGCGGAACCACAGCCGTTGATACTGGAGGCACTTCCACAATTGGCGATTCAGGTATTTCGAATGACGCTAGTGCGACCGACTCGGCGGATGCGGCCGCAGTTGATTGGGATTCGCTCGGCACGATTTACTCGGGCGTACCCTGGCTCGATACGGACGGTAAGTTGGTCAACGCGCACGGAGTGGGCTTCATCCGGGTCGGCGATGTCTATTACATGGTGGGCGAACAACGCTCAGGACTCAATGACACCTACTCCGGTGCTCCCATCAATGCTGAAGACACATTTACCGGAGTCAACATGTACACGACCACCAACTTCGTCGATTGGACGTTCGTGGGCACGGTCGTGAATCCCATCTCAGGCACGATTCTCGGTCCGCCCTATTATGGTGAAAGACCCAAGATTCTCTACAATTCTTCGACTAATAAGTACGTCATTTACATCAAAATGCTGAACTACACGGGGGACCCACTAGTCTACGTGGGTTACTACGCTGTGCTGACAAGCAGCAGCATCGCCGGGCCGTATACTTATGTTGGCAATTTGAAACAGAGCGGCGCGGACGTGCAGGGCGCCAATGACTTTCAGGTATTCGAAGACACCGATGGCAAGCAGTACTTCGTCAGAGATGGCGGCGAACTCGACCTGCTTTCGGATGACGGTTTAGGCCTTGCGCATCCTGTCAAATTCAACGTTCAGCCGGATTGGGCGAACCCATGTTTGAGACCAGTTCATTGCCTACGTCGCCGGAGATGGTGAACTCTATTCCGTGAAACGCTGATGCATCTAGACAATGATATAGGTAAAATCCAATTCCGGAAAATGTGGCAACTTGACCCGAGATAACAAGTCCCGTCCCCGGTGTCGCCGTGGCTACGAAGGAATTCTGACTCGCCAGAGTCGTGCAGTAGTGACCCGCAGCGGGATTTGCCAGTGAGTCAGTCCCTGGTCCCATTCCAGGGTAAGAATAGCTGCCCCCACCGAACACGGAAACGTCTGTGGACCAGCTTCCGAACCACGTCGATGCGCCCGCGCCGGCATCAGCGGCGACGTTCGAGAAGGTCGTAATGACGGATACACCGTTTGCATCAGCTAGCGGCGGGTGTGCGCTGCAAACTGCGGTGGAGCCTCCACTACCAGCATCCGCGACAGCAGAACCGGCGTCGCTGCTCGCTGATTGGCCTGTTATGGCGAAGTCATCAAATTGTGCGTTGATCCATTGCTTCGCACCTAGGCCCGCGTTCCCACTCGAGTAAGTGCTGTCGGTAATCGTGGCCAATGGGGTATTGTCAAAGAGTGCGGTGATCGCAGTACCTTTGAAGTCTAGCGCTAACGTGTGCCAGGAGTTCAGCGGAAAGCTTACGGTACCTGTGGCAAGCGACGTGTTGTTCATCTTTGCATCCTGCGCGAACAGGGTCCACGAGCCACCGTCGGCAATCTGAAGGTGATAACCCTGCGCGCCTCCACCACTCTGATTCTGAGCGGTGATCCGGCCGATCAGCTCCAGCCAACCACTCTGCACGAGCAAAGTGTCGGTGGAGACGCGATAGTCATTCCAGCTAGGATCGCCAACAATTGTCAACGGGTTAGGCGAGCCTACACTTCCCCATTTAATTGGTGCGATCGTAATCTCTTGCTCCAGGCACTTCCCGCCGCGGCCACCTAGGCAGTTTTCTACTTCGAAGGCTCCCTGAATTGTTGAAAAATATTTCGGGATGTTAGGCATGGCGCCAACAGTATAGCTCTCGAAGTCGTCAGCATAGGGCAAGCCAAGTAATGCGTTCGGCGGTGGTGTGGTTGCGCCTTTGCGTTGGCCCGTTGTCGTGGTTAATGTGTAGACGTGGTTGGGCAGTGCCGCAATGGAATATCCGCAATCGCTTGGAACGATGTCGGGCTGTTGAATGAACCATGAGTTAGGTGTCCTAGCAGCCATATCCGTTGCCCAAACATGAATGGGCCCCGCAAAGACACCACCGGTTTCCTTTACGTTGAAGGTGTGGGGTGACCCGGTATCCAGCGTCTCGAGAATAAGACTGTAATCCTTGCCGTTCGGTGCTCTGAGAGCAATGTAGCTGCCGATGCCACTGACCAAGGCGCTCGATCTGTCCAGGTACTGCCAACCGGGCTCCACAAACTGGGTCGTATGAGCTGTAGCCCATATCGCCCGATCGACTTTGTAGCTGCCGGACCAGGGTTGATTGGCAAAAAGAAGACCGTCAACACCTCCGTAGGGCAGATTCGCATACCATGATCCGACGACTGACCAGTTTATGCTTCCAGTTATTCGGGCCTGTATGTAGTGCCGATTGTAACTGCGTGCCAACGCTATGGCACCGTCATCGAAGGGCAATGATCCGTCTTCACTAGCCCACAAAGGTTTGCCTAGCGAGAGTGCATCCGCCAGATTGGGCGCGCTGCCACAGTCGGTGGCTTGCGATAAGTACCCGCAGACGTAGTGTGAACCGACAACGTCCACAGCTGCGTTGAAAGCTGCGTCATTTTTCATGTCCGTGGCAACGCCCCACCCGTAGGCAGCATCTGCCGAAACCACCTGCGTGGTTAATCCGTGACTGACGAGGGCTTGCTTGAGACTCTCAACCCACGGTGCGTAGTAGCCGTTTTCGTTCCAGCCACCAATGTAGTCGATCGTCAGGCCGTGGGCAGTTTGCGCGCCTTGAATCCAGTTGATGATGGAGTCGATATTGTCTTGCGAGAAGAAGCCACCGTTGAACCAGCCGGGCGCGCCCCATTGGAGCCCGTAAAGCTTGATCTTGGGATTTCGGGCTTTGGCCTGTTCCATCAGCCACCACTCGTACCCACGATTGTAGTTCTCATCACTGCTCGATCGTTGGTGGCTCGCTTCCGCCCCGTTTGTCGAATCTGTATCGGAACCAATCTCGACTTTTAGCATCTGAAGCGAAGCCCCAAACCCGGGCTTGAACAGGTAATCGAGGATCTCATTACGCTGCGCTGAAGGGTAATCATAGAGCAAGCGGGACGTCCCGCCGCCGCCGCTCAGACCACCGATGAATTCGAAGTTCCTGCCGGGGCTTGCGCCGTCGATGACGACAGCGTCAGCTGCGTCAATAGTCGCAATGTTGCCGGTGCAAACATCACCACTGCCTCCGATGATGCCTCCGTCGGTATCGGGATTGGCGGCTGCATCTTGGCCCCCGTCCAGTGCCGCGCTACCCGCCGTTGATGCATGTCCGCCTAGCGAGGTGCTACCGCCCGATTGCGAAGCGCCTCCGTTTGATGTAGCCGAAACGCCACCCCCATTTGAACTACTGCAGTTTGTGGCGAGGCAGAGGATGGATACCGCCCATCCTGGCACCATGATGGTCTGATTGGCGCCGATTCTCTTCGAAATATTTGCAAGGTTCATGTTCCCTCGGGCACTACCCACAGTTGCGCGAGTCGCGAAAAAAGCTCACGCGCAAACGTAGGCTAACGTAGCATCTGTCCAGTTATTGGCACAGAGGCCGAAAACACTAAATTCATACCTGCCTACAGCCACCATTCGTACCCGCGAGCGGCACATCGAACACGGGCGGGGCGGCACCGACGGGGGGCACGAAAACGTCGGGCGGTACTGTAGCTACCGGCGGCTCGGTTCCTGCGACCGGCGGCACAAAGGCAACGGGCGGAACGTTGACTGCTACCGGCGGAAGAGCGACCGGCGGCAGCTTGAGCACTGGTGGGGCGACTGCAACAGGCGGTGTTGCAGCCACAGGCGGCACGACGAGCACGGACACACCGGGTTTACGTATCGTTGGACGCACTGCCCCCGGGACGAATCGTCATTTGGCGAAACACGGAAACCAATGGCGGAATCACTCAATTCACGAGCCTTTCCAACTTCAGTGCGGGTGGAGCGCTTCTGGCACCCGTTGCTGCCCCGGCGAAACGGATCGAGGTCATCGGAGACTCGCTTTCAGTAGGCGCGGGCGTCGAAGGCAACGCAACCTGCACCGGAGGTATAGATGCGTATACGAATAATTACTTGGCATACGGCTCGGTCGCTGCGCGCGGACATTGGCCGCGGCCCCGCGAATTTTGTGTGCCTGGCGCTCTGCACCCAACACGTCACCCGCCGATAGGCAGCTACCCAAGGTCACTAGTTGCTCGCGCATGTCGTCCAAAAAACAATTGATCACGGCCTGGGCAAGCAGGCGGTCCTCCAGCAAGGGAACCGTGTGGTTCGAGCGCGTTCGACCTGTGGCTCGACGACCTTGCGTTCGTCAGCAATCCGTAGAGCCACGGTGCGCGCGTTACCGCTCTAATTGCGTACGCAGCGAACGTTTGCGGTTGGGAAGTAATCCCATGTGCCGCTCGCCCCTACGTTCCCGCCAGTGAAACCGTCACAATAGCTCAGACCCCAGTAGGCACCCGAGCCCGAGTAGTAGGCTTCTGACGCCCAGAACCAGTATTGCGGTGCCGCGCAGCCGTTCGGGTTGTTCGGGAACGCCGTGCGGTTGATCGCGCCTCCGACGAGGGCTTCATTCACGGTCGATGCTAGCTCCATCAGTGTTGGCACTCGCCACGTGTGACCGTTGAGAGAGAGCGTCGAGCAGTAGGTGACAGCATCGGCGTGGCTCAACGTTGTCGCGCCTGAGTAACCTTGCTGCCAAGTTAGACCCGTGTAGTTGTCCGTGACTTCACCACTGGCGATGCTGTAGTGGTTTGCAGGCTCGACGGCGAATGTGTTCACTGCTTCACCCGTGCCATTACCGCGTACGCACCGCGCCACTAGATTGGTTCCGCCTCCGGCGATGGCATTGCTCGTAAACCCATTCGTGCCGTAGCCCCAGATGTAGCCTGACGCATTTTGACCCGTAATTGTCTCGTACCAATCGGAGTCCGTCGTGTAGTAACCACTGGTCGTCGTAAAAATGGGCGCAAACCCATCCGAGCCATGCAGATCCGTGATGGACGCCATTTCCACGCGTGTCGGCAACCGCCAATCGCTGAAACCGGCATAGTTGCTCGAGCCCAATGCTGCGCAGCGATCGTAGCTGGCTTGCCAATTTCCTTGCGTCGATGGGTTGGCCTTTTCCCAGACGAGACAAGTAATGTTGTCGCGAACGGCGCCATTGCCAAGGTCAGCATAGCTGTCGGCATTGGGTAGCCCTTCACTCGGCGGAGTGGGCACTTTCCAACAGGCCCATTTGTGCGAACCGCAAGTAGACTCGACGCAGGTTCCCGTTGACGTGCCGCCACCGGTCGCCTTGGCGCCACCGGTGCCGGCTGCGGTTGCACCTCCGGTCGCTTTGGTGCCACCGGTTGCCGATGTGCCGCCCGTCGCGGTTCTGCCGCCAGTCGATGATGTGCTGCCACCGGCCGCACTAGTGCCTCCCGTGGATTTTGCGCCGCCGGTCGCTGCCGTCGTTCCGCCTGCACTCGCAGTGGTGCCGCCCGTGGACTGGGTTCCCCCCGTCGCAGATGCAGATGAACCACCGGTGGGTTGTGCACCTCCCGTTTGTGGAGCCCCGCCGGTAGGTGGCGAGCCACCTACCGAAGGTGACCCTCCTAAGGAAGCCGAGCCTCCTGCGGCTGCTGAACCACCAAGATTCCCTACGCCCCCGGTCACGGCAGGACTACCCGCTGCGGCCGAAGCTCCGGCACTCGAATTCCCGCCAACGCTGGTAGCCGTAGACCCACCCGCTGAAGGCGGCCCGTTCGACTCGGCACCCGAACAAGCTGAGAGTACGGCTATTGAAGCCCAGGGGAGTAGTGAACGGATGCGCATAAAAGCCTTTACTTTCCTTGAATTAGCCATAGCAAACGGTGCCCCGACTTGCTGCGCGACCGCGCGCTTGCGCCCAACAGAAAACGCGTTCCCGAGGCCCCGGCAGGGGCGGGAATACGCAATACACGCCTAGATAACGTTCCTACGCCATTATTCGTGCGACAGCGGCAGCAAGATCCAACGCCTGCTTAATGCAGCAACCGCATCAATCGATTTCAACAAACGGTTGGGACATGCAGGCAGGCGTCGATCTGGCTGCTTCACTGAACTCGGCTCCACGCGCCGGTAAAAACCAAAATCCGAGATTCGAGTAGGTTGGCAACGCCCTGTCGGTTGGCTAGCCACTCCGACATTAGATGTGGACGGTGCCGCATTGGGCTCACTACCGAATTTGCGCACTCGAAAAACCTGTGGCACCAGGATTTTGGAGTTACGGCACGAGCGTGCTTTCCCTCGTCATGCAGAGCCGCGCACTGGCACCGTTGCTTTGAGCCGAGGCGGGCTTCTCAAGCTCTGTTTCAACCCGCAACCTTTGGGGACATCGGGTCTGACGGGTGCAACTGCCGTGCCCTGCTCTGGAACGTGCGATTGACTGGGCCGGCTGATGCGTATGACAAATATGTGCGTCTCGGTCTTTCGACGCTTTCGTGATCGCTTGCATGTCCTAATGCATTATAGGAACGAGCCCACCCGATTGATGCTGATTTTCAGCGAGTTCAGCGGGCTAGCCACTTGTTGGGACGTCTGCTCGCAGGCTTTCGCTCAAATTGTAAGCTTTCGAACGATAACTGCAGGAATTATGAGATCACTCTCGCCACTTTCCCGGGGTGCTTGGGCTAACTTGGCTTCCCTTTCCTTGACCGTGGTCGGATTTGCGGGGCCGTTTCTTGTTCCGGGAGCGACACCGGTAGCGGACCAGGTTCAAGCGGAGGAGCGACGAACGTTGCTGGGGGGTCAAGTTCCTTGGGTGGCTCGTCAGCTAATGGCGTGGGTGGCTCGTCAGCCCAAGCGGGCGGCTATGTGGGTACCGGGGGCCTAGTTCAGGGCGGAAACTCAGCCACGGGTGGTGCAGGCACGGGTGGATTGAAGAGCTCGACCGGGGGAGCGATGCCAACAGGCGGAGTTACTTCAATCGGTGGCGTGGGTGCCTCAGGGGGATTGCTAGCCACGGGCGGTTCGCTGTCTACCGGGGGCTCGTTATCTACGGGCGGTTCGAGGTCAGTTGGCGGCACAACTACCGCGGGAGGCTCGCTCGCGACGGGTGGTTCCAAGTCCACGGGTGGCACCGCGGCTACGGGAGGCTCGCTCGCGACGGGTGGTTCCAAGTCCACGGGTGGCACCGCGGCTACGGGAGGCTCCAAATCGACGGGCGGCGCACCTGCCACGGGTGGCTCGAAGTCAACGGGCGGCTCTAGCGGTGGAGGGAATACTCCAATCACCGTATGGATGGCGGGCGACTCCACCATGGCGGGCGACGTATGCGTTGGCGGCGGTTGGGGTGACCAGTTCGGTTCGCTGTTCAACAGCAATGTCACAGTCGATAACCGCTCCGTGGCCGGCCGCAGCATTCAAACCTGGCTCTATGAAGGAAACGTTAGCAGCACGATGGGCACCAACGGCGAGTGCACCCTAACTGCCACCACCTACTCGGCTAACTGGACCGCGATGCTCAATGGGATGAAGGCGGGCGATTGGCTGTTCATCGAGTTCGGCATCAATGACGGCGACACAACGTGCCCGCGGCACGTGGGCACGACGCTCTTCCAAACCTATCTAACTACCATGGCACAGGCCGCCACTACTCGAGGCGCGCATCCGATTTTCCTAACGTCAACCAGCGCCATCGCCTGTAGTGGCAGCACGGCCCAAGCCAACCGTGGCTTTGGGCCAGAAACGAAAGCCGCTGGCGCGGCCGACAATGTTCCCATTATCGACATGACGGTGCTCACGGCCAACCTGTACACGAGCCTCGGGCTTTGCCCCAACAATGCTGACTACACTTCAACCACCAGCAAGGTAGGCTTGTTTTTCTGCAACGATCACACGCATTTCGAGGCAGCTGGCGCCCTTCAGATCGCTCAAACCGCCGCACAAGCGCTCAAGGATCAGAGCATTGCTCTAGCGGCCTACCTCAAGTAAACAGTCGGCGGAATGACCGCTCGCCATTTCATTCAAGCGGGCAATCTCGATGCAATATTGACATTGCTGAAGCCAGGTGACTACTTCCTCGTTCAGTTTGGGACGAACGATAGCAACACGACAGCTACCTACACGCTCAACGGCGTTACCTATTCCTACTTTGCAGATGCTAACACCGACTTCAAGACATACCTTCAACAATACATAGATGGCGCCAAAGCCAAGAACGCAATACCCGTACTCGTGACGCCGCCGCCACGCAATTCGGCCTATTGCGGAGGTGGACGCTCGATGGCCAACTATGCGCAGGCGATGCTCGATCTTGGTCAGGCAGACACTGTCGCCGTTGTCGATCTGAGCATGAAAACCTGGAGTTATCTCAATGTGATATGCCCCAAGCCTGCGGATGGCACGACTGAGAATTTCTTCAAGGTAAATGCGGACAACACAATCGACGGCACCCATTTTCAGGAAAACGGGGCCATCATCATGGCCAGCTTCGTTGCCGACGGAATCGGCGAAGCAGGGTTGGGGCTCGATGCGTACAGGATCAAGTGATTGGGCCGCACGCTTGCCATTGGTTTTCGATCGGGTTGCAGACGAGGCCTACGGGCAATTCCTCACCGTATTGCTAAGGATTTCGTTGACGGCGATGGGCACGAATCGATCGCGCCGGTTGGCTAGCCGCTCCGACCTAAATAAAGTACTGTGTCTTGTTTCCGGGCTTCCCACCTGGTTGGCGTGTACCTCCTGATTCTATTTTGGAGTCACGGCACGTGCACGTCACTCACCCGCTCGAGCGAGCCTGCTTTCCGTCGTCATGCAGAGGCATGCATTTACGCCGTGTTGCCGTGAGCCGAGGCTGTCTTCGCATTTTGTGCGTAATCGAGAACAGTGGATCCCGTGTGCCTCCTTAATGTCTCGTAAAGTCATCGCTCTTCTGCATACGACTGGGTCAGCGACCGCATTTCCAATGCAAAAAAACGTGATCGGCCGATGCGAGCAGGCGCATTAGTCGCGAAGGCAACCGGTTTGGTACCGGTTGAACCTGCTGCGTATAGCTGCCCTCAGCAATTGGAGCACGTGCCAAAGATGACATGGAGATCACAGAATTATCTTGTCGCAGTAGGCCTGTTGGCTCTTGTTGGTTGTAGCGGCGCGAATACGACTGGTGACTCAAGTGGCGCTGGAGGCGCTTTGAATTCGGGCAGCGGAGGGCAAGGAACTGGCGGCACGATTGTTACGGGTGGGGCAACGGCAGCGAGCGGAAGTCTCACAACCGGAGGAACACCTGGTGTTGGTGGAAGCCAAGCCGTTGGCGGTACTCTTAGTTCTGGTGGCTCCAGCGCGACCGGCGGAGCCCTTGCCGTAGGGGGTTCACTCTCAACCGGCGGCAGCTTGGCAACCGGAGGCTCAAAGTCTACGGGCGGCGCGACTGCAGCGGGCGGCACCTCGAACACAGGCGGCACAAATGCAGTCGGGGGCGCGACTTCAGCTGGTGGCAATACTAGTAGCGGAGGCACAACATCGACGGGTGGCTCGAAAGCAAATGGCGGAACCGTGGCTACCGGAGGTTCCAAGTCAACGGGTGGCGTCGCCAATACGGGAGGAATCAAAGCAACGGGTGGCACCTCGGCGAACATGGGCGGCACAAAAGCTACGGGTGGTTCGGCAACGTCGGGCACGGGGGGCAGTGTTACAACTTGTAGCACCAACGAGCTCTCGAGTTGCACGCTTACATCTGGCTTCGTCTACAACTCGAGCATTCCTTACGGGATCGAATGTCACTTCGGGGGTAACCCAGGCAACTATCTGGTAACCGTTGAACTCGGGGGAGCCACCGCTGGCGATACGATCATCGAAGCCGAGATGCGGCGACGCATGTTGGCGGAGACCACGACAGCCGCCGGCCAAACTCAAGTATTCTCCTTCGTGACCAACGTGCGGCAGCCTGAGGGACAACCCACGGAGCCCGGCACCCCCGCAGGCACACCGGGCCTCGATGTCTACTTCGGTGGACCGGCACCGAAGGTGACGTCCATCTGTCATCAATTGATGGCTCAGCCCTTCGTTATCTACGTTGCCGGTGACTCCACCGTGTGCGATCAGACCAGTGCAGGTTACGATGGTTGGGGCCAGTACTTGCCGGAACATTTCGTAAGCCCCGCGTCGATAGCCAACTACGCCGACTCGGGTGAAAGCTCGGGAAGCTTTCTCAATAGTGGTGGACTCTGGGGCGCGATCAAGAATGCGTGGAAGTCGGGAGATTGGGTGCTCATCGAGTTTGCGCATAACGATAAGACCACCACCGAGGCCACCTTTCGCGCCAACATGACAGCTTACGTGACGCAAGCTAGGGCGGCGGGCGTGAATCCCGTTTACCTGACTCCGATCTCGCGCGCGACCGGAAGCACCTGCGACATAACGACCCAGCATGTCAACAGCGTCGGCGTGAACCTTCCAGCCGTGATCAAGGACCTCGGCTCAACTCTGAACGTGCCTGTCATCGATCTTACGACCACAACTTGCAATTGGCTCAACAGCGTTGGCGTCAGCAAGGCCGTCGCAGAGTATTTCGCCAATGGCTCGGATACGACCCACCTCGGGCCTACAGGTGCTGACGTGGTCTCGGGCTTTGTTCGAGACGGCATCAAGACGAGCCCCGGAGTGCCAGCGCTCGCAAAGTATCTGAGAGACTAGGTAGGGCAACAACTTGATCAATAGAGCATTCGATTCCGTGGTGCTGGCATGGGGCTGCTCGTTAAGCTTGTGCGCTTGCAGCAGTTCGAGTGGCAGCGGCGCCGCGGGCGGCGCGTCTTCAACCGCGGCGGGCATGACCGCAACTGGTGGAAGTAAGCTGCTCGGAGGCGCTTCATCGACTGGAGGCGCAATTTCGACGGGTGGCACCAAATCAGCCGGAGGCGCTTCATCGACTGGAGGCGCAATTTCGACAGGCGGCACCAAATCAGCCGGAGGCACTTCATCGACTGGAGGCGCAATTTCGACGGGCGGCACCAAATCGACTGGAGGAAGCAACGCCACCGGAGGCGCATCAGTGACAGGAGGTTCATCAGCAATGTCACTGACGGATGCCTGTACGGTCATGTGTGGCATTTGGGCAAATGTCAACGGTTGCCCGCTGACGGCGGCTACCTGCGTGGCTAGCTGCACTCACCTCGCGCAAACTGCCGATTCGGCGAGCCGGTACACTGCGATGGTAGTCTGCGAAGCGCAATCACTCGACGTTGCTGCAAATTACTACTGTTCCGGAGTGCCACTCATTGCATCCGATAACGCCACCAACGTTGGATCCGGGCCAGCCCCGAGCATCAACTACGACATAAGTAGCCCCTGCAAACAGCAGATCTGTGATTACACTTGCAATGAGACCTACCAATACGATCCCAACGTATGCACGGTCGACGCTTGCCGATGCACGTTGTGTTAGCTGTCGCTTCCATGAACGCGATTTGGCAACGTTATACCCACTTAGCGTTGATCGTACTCGCGCTTACTGCGACGCCGCCCGAAAGCGCCGCGACTCGAATCATGAACACGCTGCAGGGAGGGGCGCTAATGCGCGGCGCGTTTGTCTCGATCCCGTCTTCCTCGTTTGACGCAAACGAGCCGATCGATCCTTGCCGCTCAGGCATTAACCAGAGCTTCCGGGCAATGTACTCGGAATTCGAGCCTCGCAAATAACTCTCAGCGACAATTTCCCCGCATGTGCGGGGTTTGCGCAGAATTTGTGTCCCCAATGCCCAAACTTCGACCCCAACTTCCACTGATCGCCGTCACATTGGCCGCTTCGTTCGCTTGCTCGGGTAACGCCCCCGATTCCACGGGTTCGGGTGGAGTGAGTCTAGCAGGCGCCAGTAACGGTGGGCTGTCGTCATTCGGCGGCGCCTCTCTGAGTGGTGGGAATGGTTCGACCACGGGTGGCGCCACGATGATCGGTTCATCCATTGCGGGTGCCGGAGCGACGTCAGGCGGAACTACTTCGCTCGCTTCGTCGGGCGGAGCAACCAATGTTGGCAACGGGGGCAGCGCAACTTCGGGTGGCACCAACGCAACGGGAGGCGCGCCAACTGCGGGCGGGACCAAATCCACGTCGGGTGGTGCAACAAACACCGGTGGCGCGCCGATCACCGGCGGTACGGCGAGTACTGGGGGCAGCGCAAGTCCAGGTGGGTCAACGAACCAAGCAGGAGCCGCTAGCACGGGCGGCTCGAAGGCAACAGGCGGTACCGCGTCGAACGGTGGCACCACGGCTTCTACATTGGCAACCGGAGGCAAGGCGACAACCGGTGGTTCACCTACAACCGGAGGTGCTACGGCCACTGGTGGGTCGGGTGGTACAAGCGGCGCCACGCGTACAATTCAACCATTCGACAAGGATTGGTTGTTCAACTATGGCGACGCGACTGGCGCGAGCGCTACGGCTTTTTCTGATTCGGCGTGGCGGCACGTGAACGTACCTCACGACTGGAGCATCGAAGGCCCGAATCCGCCGGCGAATCCCTTCTCGCAAACGGCCGCAACGACAGGCCGCGGCGGTTACCTGCCCTCCGGGATCTCCTGGTATCGAAAGCATTTTACGTTGCCGCAAACGTTGTCGGGTCAAAAGGTCTACTTCGAATTCGACGGCGTAATGGCCAACAGCGATGTCTACATCAATGGCACTCGGATTGGGCATCACCCGTACGGCTACGTCAGTTTCCGCTACGATGTGACGGCGAACATGCAATTCGGTACCGCCGACAACGTGATTGCCGTCAAGACCGACACGACAACGCAGCCCGCGTCGCGCTTTTATGCGGGAGCTGGCATTTATCGTCACGTTCGCATGATTGCAACGAACCCGGTGCACGTGGATCAATACGCAACCTACGTTACTACGCCGGCCCCGACAACGCAGTCGGCAACGGTGCACGTGACGACGAGTGTCGTCAATAGCGGAACGGCTGCGGCTAGCGTGAGCGTTCAAGGGATTGTCAGCGATCCGAGCGGAGCCTCGCTCGCTCCTGTCACGTCGGCAGCGCAAAGCATTGCCGCGGGAGCTGCAGCGACTTTTACGTTCGACGTCGCGGTTGCCAACCCGAAGCTCTGGGACCTCTCGAACCCGAATATGTATCGACTCACGACGAACGTTCTCGTCGCAGGAGTCGCCGTTGACAATGACGTCACTCCGTTTGGTATTCGAGAGATCAAGTTCAATGCGGGAATGACACTCAATGGCAAGGCCGTGAAGTTCCAGGGTGTATGCTTGCACGAGGATTACCACGGGCTCGGCCTCGCCGCGCCGCAGCGAGCCATGCAGCGCCGGCTGGCTCAGCTGAAAACGTACGGAGTGAATGCCATCCGTACCGCGCACGAGCCACCGAGTCCCGATTTCCTCGAGCTCACGGACAAGATGGGCTTTCTTGTCCTTGACGAATTTACGGACGTATGGACCGCGCACAAGTATACCGACGCAGGTGACTACGCCGCGTACTTCAATCAAACCGCAACGGCACCCACGGGGATGCCTACGGTGCCTACGGTAACAGGAGTTTCACCAACAGGCGCTCCCTGGTGGCAAGTGGATTTTACAGGGTGGATGATGCGCGACCGCAACCATCCGAGCGTAGCTCTCTACAGCATGGGCAATGAAATTCATGATTCGTTGGCTACGCGCACGCCAATCCTAACCAAGATGGTCGCGATGAGTCACACCCTCGACCCTTCTCGCAGCGACACGCAGGCTTTGCTCGACCCCGCTACGGCCGGTGACGTTGGCGGCGCAACAAACACTTTGCTCGATGTGTGGGGCGACAATTACGATGTCACTAGCGCTCTTACCGCCATGGTGAGCGCACCGACGAAATCCGGTTTGATTACCGAGATGGGCACCGCGACCAGCACATGGGCCACGGTGAAAGCCAACGCGGCACTCACGGGCCTGTTCATGTGGACTGGCGTGGACTATCTGGGCGAAGCTGACGGTGCTTGGCCTACCGTCGGCAGCAACGCGGGCATCTTGGACGAGCTCGGCACGCCGAAGACACTCGCCTTCAGTTGGCAGACCACGTGGGGTTTAGCCAAAACTACCTTTGCTACCGGAGCCACTGCCGGCAAGGTGGTTGTGACGGCAGATCATTCCTCCATAACGACTGACTTGAACGATGTTGCATACGTCAAAGCTGCGGTACCTACCGCCACCGCTCCGGTGGCGTTTGCTGTTGCCGGACCTGGAATCATTATTGCCGTGGATAGCGGCAGCCAGACGCAAGAAACCTTCCGCGGAAACACCCGCAATGCGTACGGCAATCTCGCATTCGCAGTCGTTCAAGCGACGGGCCCCGGGACGATTACCGTCACCGCGTCTTCGACCGGGCTCACCGATGGCACCGCGACCATTCAAGCAACCGCGGGAACATTCATTCCCTGCTCCGGTACCTGCGATTAGTACAGTTGATCGATATCTGCGCGGCGTGTCTTACTGGTGACGGCGCTGCGCCGCCATACAGGTTGTCGGAGCAAGTCATGCGAATCGCAATCGATGGGTTAGTCGCGGGGTACGGCAGCCGATAGCACCTCAAGACGCGCAAATTACGCTCGATCAGATATTTGCACCCTACTGGCGTAGGCGGGTCAAGGATGTGCGGCGTAGTATGCTCCGTACACTTGTGCAATGTCGGTGGCGCCAGCTGCCGTGTATTGAGGCGCGTCAGCCAGGAAATCCGAACAACTCGGCACGTAGAAAGGAGGAAGAGCAAACACAAGCCCGGCGAATGTCGGATCGGCGGCAACTGCTGCAATCGCTTGGTCCTCCGCAGCCGGAATGGACTGTTCGTTGTTCGCCTGGCTGCTGCACGCTGTGCCGCTATTACCGGGGGCTCGAATCAGCGTCGTTATTTCGATGCGCCGAATGCCCACATACTTGGCTTTTATGTTATTCACGATGGCCGTAATATCCGTCTGATAAGTCGCTTCGGAGGGATACGGCGGCGCATACGTTACTATGAATATTACCCGATCGGGGGTCGTCGAGTCGCTGGCACACTGGTGACCTGAATCAAAGGCAGTAGTCCACCCCGCATCCGTTGGGTTCACCCACGAATCGATGTAATGGTGGGCCACCCAGATGAGCTCCCAATGTGTCGGGTCGATTTGGGGATAAGTCAGGAAACCGCCGTCAAACCATTGCTGCGTGGTCGAATTGCCGATTATCAGATTGCAGGTAAATGCGCCTGCCCCGCCCGTGCCTGCATTGCCGCCAGTAGCCCTGGTTCCACCGGTAGAGGGTGCTCCACCTGTGGGTTTGCTGCCACCTGTCGAAAGAGCTCCACCTGTGCCGATGCCACCCGTAGCCTTGGCGCCACCCGTTGACGTTGAACCACCTGTGGTGCTGGTACCGCCTGTGTTTGCGACGCCACCCGAAGCCGCCCTACCACCGGTATTCGCGATGCCGCCAGTATTTGCGCTGCTACCCGTTGGCGGACTGCCACCCGTTGTACTTGCGCCGCCCAGGGCCAGATTGCCACCGCCGGTCGATGTCCCCCCGGTTGAGTGCGTTCCACCGTAACTTGCCCCGCCTGTGGCACTGCCGCCGATCCCACTATTGCCGTTGGAACCTCCAGAGCACCCTGATGTCAATACAATCATGGCAATCGGAAGAACTGAGCCGAGTCGAATCATCATAATAGCAATCCGAGATGGACAACGAGCCGCGAACGACGACAACCTGGATCATCGTGCCGCGGCGGACACCGAGCCTACACCACAGGCGACGTATAATGCGGCAGCCGCAGCGACCGATCGCGAGAACTTACGCATTGCGAAGATTTTGCGCCAATACGTAATGTAAGGCATGGACCAATATGCGTGATCGGTCGCGGCGGTCCTCGCATTAAAACGGCAATAAGCGTAAAATCGCGTCAATACCTCGCTGGAGTGTCAATTTGTCGGTGTAGTCGCGGGGATGCGCGCAATGCGCTTGGGGCATCACTATGAAATCTTGCTGGTTTGGACCAACCCGCGGCGTTGCAGGCCGCAGCATTGTTCTACTTGCGCTAGTCGGCGTATTCGGTTGTTCAGGTTCCGAGAGCGGCGCAAACGTTGCTGCTACGGGTGGAACGACAACCACGGGCGGGGCGCCCATTGGAAGTGGAGGCTCGGCAACGGGCGGTGTGATTGCGACGGGTGGAATAAGCCAGCCAATCGCTGGAAATTCCACTGGCGGAGCGCTGAACACGGGTGGAGCGGCGCACTCGGGCGGGCGTTCGAGCATTGGAGGCGTTCAATCCACAGCGGGCACGCCGGCCACGGGCGCAACCGTGAGCAACGGAGGTAGCCTGACCAAGATTGGAACCGTCAATACCGGTGGGACCCTCGCTGTCGGTGGACAAGTTAGCACGGGAGGTACTTCCGCAACGGGTGGTTCGAATGTCACAGGAGGCAGTGTGGGATTCGGCGGCACAACGAACACGAGCGGAGGCAAGTCAACCGGTGGTCTGCCGAGTACTGGCGGAAACAAGTCAACCGGTGGTCTGCCGAGTACTGGGGGAGGCAGGACCTCCGCAGGCAACGTGAGCACCGGAGGCAACGTGAGCACCGGGGGACAATCGAACTCCGGGGGTGCACTCAATGCGTGCGGCACCGTATCCGGCACGCCAGGCGGACTTCCGAGGCAAAACGACATTCTGAGCTCGATGCGCCTTGCAAATACTTATTTCACCAATCAATGGCCCGATCCAACGGTGAATGTTACCACCAATCCGGCACGTCCCAGCAACCTATGGACTCGAGCGGTCTATTTCGAAGGACTGATGGGGCTGTACGCGGTCGAAACGGATACAACGCTCAAAACGGGTTACTACAACTACGCGGTTATTTGGGGCGCCGCGCCGGCTCATCCCTGGCAGCTCTATGGAGGAGTAAACACGACGCGAGATGCAAACAGTCAATGCTGCGGACAAACCTACATTGATTTGTATAACCTCGATACATCCCAATCCGTGCGCATCCAAAACATCAAGGCCGACATCGACGCCATGACGGTCGCCGGTTCGAGCAACGGTGACTGGACGTGGATTGATGCAATCCAGATGGCTATGCCGGCATTTGCAAAGCTTGGGGCAGTGTACACGACCAATTCAGCGTACTTTTCGAAGATGTATTCATTGTACGAAAACACGAAAACGACTCAGGGTCTGTACGACACCACGAACCATCTGTGGTGGCGAGACGCCACGTTCAAACCGCCGTCTACGACCCAGTGCTACTGGTCACGTGGCAACGGCTGGGTTTTTGCGGCGCTCGCTCGAGTGCTCGACACAATTCCCGCGACCGAATCCCACCGCAGTGAATACATCGCCGACTTTACGGCAATGGCGGGCGCACTCAAAGGTATCCAGCGCTCGGACGGATTTTGGAACCAAAGCCTCATCGGTCCAAACGCTGATGACGGCCCCGAACTCACTGGTACGGCGCTGTTTGCCTACGGTATGGCTTGGGGTCTGCGAAAGGGTATTCTCGACTCCAGCTTTGGGCCAATAGTCGCCAAGGCTTGGTGCGCCATGGCGAGTGCCGTGCACAGCAACGGCTTTCTGGGATACGTGCAAGGATCCGGAAGTGGACCGGCCGCCGCTGGCGTCGTCACGCTTAACTCGGTGCCAGATTTCCAAGATTTTGGCGTGGGGTGTTTTCTGCTCGCGGGCAGCGAAACCTACAAGCTTGCCGTGCCCTGAGCCACTGCGCACTTTGGCCCGAATCGATCGATTCGAAAAGCAGGCAAGGATTGTGCGTAGATCACCCCTACATGCAAATTTCGACAAGCCACCGAAATCGTCCACTGGGCTTAGGTTTGGGCAAACTACGAAGTATAGGACGCCAAGACACCATTTCCTTTCATGCGTTGATGATTTTCTCGAAACGACGCCACCCACGAGTGAGTGCGACTCGGGGCCGACCTAAGGAATCATTGTCAGATTTCAAAATCGTTCGCCGTCCGCAAATAGTTGTGTGGTCAACAATTCGCTTTAAACTTGAAACCAAGCGCACCAGGAATGTGCGTGTTTTATCCACGATTCGGACTTCCTTTGGATTGTTACGCATTTGTGCAAAGAACATCGACTTCACACCGGCATCCTTTCCAGCAGTGAGCCGAGATCCTGAAACCCGCAACTGTCGGGTTTGAGCCAACTCGATCCGAAGGATTGTGGATGTGCTTGTGCATGGAGCATCAACATGAAATCGGCAAATTCCAGAATCACCGCACTTGTGGCCACCGGCATTTCGTTCTTCGTCACAGCATGCAGCGGCACGGACAGCTCGACGACCGATGTCGGCGGAGCGCCGAGTATTGGGGGTTCGCTGGGCGCCGGTGGCCAGGTCAATAGGGGCGGCGCGGGTGGGACTGGAGGCCCTTCCGCGAGCGGCGGTGCGGCGAACATGGGAGGAGCAAATTCGACGGGTGGCTCCTCGAGTGCGTTAGAAACGAAGCCGACGGGCGGTGCGCCTTCGACCGGAGGGATCCCGTTAACCGGCGGAATCCCTTCGACGGGCGGAACGAAGGCGGTTGCAGGGGGAACCCCGAGTACCGGTGGGACCACAACAACAGGCGGCAGCAAGGCCGTTGGCGGCACGCCGACCACGGGCGGAACCCTTGCGTCCGGGGGTACCGGAGCTACGCCCGGCACGACAAGTATAGGTGGCACGACATCGACCGGCGGAACTCTCGCAACCGGTGGCAGCAAGGCCGCGGGCGGTACACCTGCGACTGGTGGCACACCCGCGACCGGCGGCAGCAAGGCGGCGGGAGGCGCCGGAATTGGTGGCGCCAACGGTTGCAGTTACCCGGCTCCAGCAGGCTCACCCGTGGCCACGCATGGTCAGCTCAAGGTGGAGGGGACCAAACTTCAAGATCAATCGGGCAATCCGGTACAACTCAAAGGCGTGAGTAGCTATTGGCTCAATTGGGAGAGCACCAAGTATGCCGAGAGCTTGGCGGCAATGCAGTACATGCGTGACAACTGGAAGATGATGGCGCTCCGGGCGGCAATGGGTACCGACGCGTCGGGTGGATACATCGGAAACGAAGCTTCCATGCAGGCCAGGATAGACACCATCGTGGGCAATGCGCTTGCTCTAGGTGTGTATGTGATTGTCGATTGGCACGCTGGGGATGCCCCGAGTACACAGTCCCAGGCAGTTACCTTTTTCACCAACCTTGCCACGAAGTACGGGGCATGCCCAAACATACTCTACGAGGACTTCAATGAGCCTGTCAACCTCACGTGGGCTCAGATCAAGCCGTACCACACGGCTATCGTGACGGCGATTCGAGCCATTGATCCGGACAATCTCATCATCATGGGAACACCAACATACTCACAAGGAGTTGATCTGGCGGCCGCGGATCCTGTGGCCGGCACAAACCTGCTCTACACTCTTCACTGGTATTCCTGTTCCCACGCCCAATGGCTGCGAGACAAGGGGAACACGGCACTCTCGAAGGGACTTGCTCTCTTCGTTACTGAATTCGGCGCCACGCCGGCCAACGGTGGCGTTGTTCCTACCAACACAGTTTGCGAAGCCGAAGCAAATCTTTGGTTCACCTGGATGGCGCAAAATGACGTTAGCGGAATGTCTTGGAAACTCGCCTCCGGTACTGATTCCAGCAACATCTTCGCGTCCAGCAACAAGCCTCCCGTCGATGGCCCATTCCCCGACAGCGTGCTCAGCCAGACCAACGGAGCTTCACCGGGTCACGGTCAATTCATCGTCAACTGGCTTCGCCAGTAGGCGCGTTGTTAGGGGTGGACACATGAGACACGATGAATTGAATAGTGAAGAGTCTGAATCGGGAGTTTTTTCGCTGATCGAAGTAGCCCGTACTACTATCGGCCAACTGACGCCCGAGCAACGTTGTCGAGGCGAATTGGCGATCGTTCGAAGCACGAATCAAGCTTGGACCAACCGTGCACCTTGGCAATTGCGACTGCAGGTGTTGGTTGTGCTTGTTTTGGCATTCATCGGAGTCGCAATTGCGGTGCGTAACGCAATTGCACCGGACCCTCTTTCATACGTCATAGAGATCGGGCCCGCCAATGAAGCTCCACTCAGGCTGCCGAGTGGCAGTTCGGCTTCGGTACTACGCTATCCTCCGTCATCCGGAACAGAGTTAGGCGCGGTGACCGAATCAAAGAGTTCAAAATAATCTTCACCACATGAAAGGAATCAGGACCTTCGTGTCCTTAAGTTCGGTAACTAGATCCAGTCGTACTCCGAAGCAACACTGTCCCATAGCTGTATTGGACTAATTTTTCCCCTAAAAACTTTGCATAGGTGAGCCGTTCCCATCCGATGCGCAACTGCGTAACTGGATGACCCTGCACCGAGCAGCGCAGTTCCCTGAGGAGTACCTTTCATGAGATCACCCTCCTTCAATGAAACTTTGGTGTGGATCGCCGGCATGTTGCTGATGAACGTCGCATGCAGCGGCACTGACAACACGAATCCGCCGGAGTCGGCCGGAGGTGCTTTGGGGTTGGGTGGAGTTCCCTCCAACGGTGGAACGCCAAATACTGGCGGATTGTCGGCCACGGGCGGTAGCGAGTCGAGCGGCGGAACAACGTCCGCGATTGGCGGGAGCACTCCCATCGGTGGCAACAAAGCGACCGGTGGGGCGGAAGCTACCGGCGGGGCTGTCACGACCGGCGGCTTCAAGTCAACTGGTGGCACGACGACTATCGGAGGCACATCTGTGACGGGCGGCTCAAAGGGGACCGGCGGCGCGCCTGCGACAGGAGGCAGTACGATAGCCGGAGGGAGTGCGGCAACGGGTGGCAGCAAAGCTACAGGCGGCGCACTTGCAACAGGCGGAGTGTCCGCAACCGGTGGCAGCAAGGCGACTGGCGGAGCGCCTGCAACCGGTGGCAGCAAGGCGACCGGTGGCTCGCCAGCGACAGGAGGCTCAACTTCGACTGGCACGGTTTTCAGTCAATGCCGATTCCACTTTGGAACGATTGATTCGAAAGCGACCGCAACTGCCTCGATAGCGGCGCAAATTGATTTCTTCACGCCCGGGTGGATGCTCGGTACTTTCAATCAAGGTTACGTTTGCACCGAAGCAGCGGGTTCTTTGGCGGGCAAAGTACCCGTTGATGTCACCTATATTGCGGCCAATTATGTGAAGTCTCATCATTCCCTTTGCGACTGTAACGTAAGTGGATGTAGCGGTGGCGATCTGTGCACGTATGGGGCGCAGTACATTACGCAAGATTGGGCCGCAATTCTCGCTGCTTACACGAGTAACTCGACGGGTTTTGCTGCCTGCCTGGGCGGGCGCCCCATCATTTTCGAGATGGAACCGGATTGGTACCAGTACACAATCAGTGGACAAACGCAACCCTGGTCGCCAGCGGTGGCGGGTACCAACATGACGGCGCTGGTCAATGCCTTGAAGGCTTCCTTGCCAAACGCAAGGTTCTCCATGGATATCTCGCCATGGATCGCAAACAACGGCTCGGCCTGGTACCCCAATTTCAACATGGGCTTGTTTACGTTCATAAACACTTCAGGTGGCGGCACCGACGCGGGCAACACGAAAATTCGCTCAAGCAATTCGATGACTTGGGCCGGAGTTAACACTGTGACTGGCAAGCCCATTCTGGCCGATACGGGCTATGGAGCCGCGGGCGCTTCGGCGGGTGAAGACGCCGCCTGGAACGTGGCCGCCAACATCAACGCGCGCATGGCCGATGGCGTGGTTTCCATCTCGCAGTACAATCCCACGACCGGATGGGGAAACACGATCGCGGGTATTCGCAGTCAATTGAACACGCCACGATATTGTCCATAGTCGGCAGGACCTTCCCCCAGACATCGTAAACGTCGGCGACGGCGTCTCACCAAGAGTGCGCTTGCGCTGATCGACAACAAGGTCTTGCCGCGCGAAGAGCCGCGAGCGCTCTCACATCGGCATCCACCGCCGCCAATGCTACCGCTACTACTTGTTGTCGCGCCTGTGTTAGCCACGGTGTTTCCTCCCAGGGACGTCGCGCCTGCGGCTAGATTTGGCGACCCGGCATTGTTCGAATCACTCACCGCCGGTGTGCCAGCCATTGATCCACCGGTGCCGCTGTCACCCGCCGTGCCCCCCGCAGGCAAACTGCTGCCCGCCGAAGAGCCGCCACCGATCGCCGACGCATCCCCGAGATCGGAATATCCACCGGAAGCCAAACTGCCGCCCGAGGCGACGCTGCCGCCTGAGCCGAGACCCGCTGTTCCAGCGCCGCCTAATACTACTGCCGAAAACCTTCGAATGATTGGAAATGGGGAGCGACAGGTGACGTGACTTGGTGGTGCTCGCGATGGTGCAAGTTGTGGCAGAGCGGGCAACGCGGGAGCCAGTTTACCAGCTCGCGAGCAATGGCCAATCGAATGGTGATAAATGAGTCTGCGAAATGTCGCTCAGGCCGCGATGCGGTCCGCATCAGCAGTACCTTGGCTTCTGGTCGAGGGGGGAAAAGCGCGGGCTCTCTCCGCGACAACGAAAGCGTAGCAGCAGATGACCACTGATACGTGATGGTGCCAGCCTTGGTACGAGCGGCCCTCGAAGTGGTCGAGCCCCAGTTCGCCCTTGAGATCTTCGTACATTCGTTCGGTTCGCCAGCGTTCTTTGATTGTTTTCACGATGTGCTTGTGGCTCATGCGTCGTGGTAGCGTCGTGAGGTAAAACTTCATCGCTTCTTCGTCGCCGAGCGGCCACTCGATGATGAGCCATTGGTCCTCACGGTCTTCGATTGGGGTACCATCGTTGTGGGTCGTTTTGACGCGACAGAAAGAGAAACGGCCCCCAAGTGTGCCGTTGGTGCCTTCGCGCCAGCGAAGCTTCCGGCGCGAGCGACGCGGGATAGTTCGAGCTAAGTCGCTGGCGCACAACGGTTTGCCCAGTCGTCCGTTGGCACCTATACGACGCACCTTGGTGCCACCTCGGATAGCGACGCCGTAGTCGAAACCGAGTTCACGTATCGACTGTCGAAACGCACACGACTCGCCATAAGCACTGTCAGCAAGAATGATTTCTCCCGGAATCTGAGCGTGTGAGGCGCGTTCGATCATGCCCAGCGCCAGGTCGATCTTGCTCTGGAACTGAACTTGCTCGGGGATGCGGGCCTGCTCACGAAGGCCCGCATCGTTGGTCCACTGTTCCGGCAAGTACAACTCGAAGTCGATGGGTGCGAGCTGCGTCGCGGTGGCAATCTCCAGGCTCACACCAATCTGGCAGTTGGTGATCTTACCCGCTGAGCCCGTGTACTGCCGCTGCACACCAACCGAATGCCGACCCTGTTTGAGAAAGCCGGTATCGTCAATAATCCAAGTCGTGACAGGCTCTTGCTCCGCAAACGTTTCGCAGAGGTATCGAGCGGATTCAAGCCGCAGCGTCTCGTCACTCCACTCGCTATGTCCAACGAAGTGGAGCAATTTGTCGTGCATCTTCTTGGTGAGCAAGGGATCTGCGCACGCAAGCGCCGCAATCGGCTCCACGCTCTTGCGATCCGAGCCACCCAGGATGCCGAAGGCATAGATGGAAAACGATTCCCGCTTTCTGTGGTCCTTCAAGTGGGTTCCGAGACGACCGAAATATTGGTGCAGCCGGGTGGTGGCAGAAAAGTCCAAATCCTGGGCCATATCCCCCCGTCGCACGAAACTTGACCAATGGAAAAGTTTTCGGCAGTAGTGCTAAACCGCTGGCACCGCCGCTACTCACCACCACGTCAGATTGTAACTGCACGTTGTCAATCGTGACTGGCGCATTGCCATCCGGAGACTGAATGAAGAAGCCAGCTCGGGCTTCCACGGAAGTTCGATCATCGAGTTGCGCAGGCCGCGAGCTGCAATCGACTTGCACGGCAACCTGACCCGATGCATCGAGAAACCCGCAGGACAACGTTGTCGCGGGCGACGCGTCGAAACGGATTGTCCACAGGCGCCCCGCGGCAATGGCTTGGCGTGTAAGTAGCAAGCGCTCCTTATCCAACAGCTGCGCTGAGAAACCTTGGCCTCCGTCCCCGACGAATCGCATTGGTTGTGCCATGTCAGGCGCCCGGGCTAAATCAAATAGCTCGACTTCCAACCGCTCATGCGCGGTCTCGAAGTGATTGATTTGTGAGTCGGGTCGCAAACTAATGCCACCCAGTTGTACCGAGTTGCTTCCCTCGGCGCGAAACGTGAGGATCGACGTTCCCGTGGCTGAGGCGGTAAAACTCGCCGCCGCGGGTCGCATTGTCGAATCAAGTCCAGTGGGCGCCAACGAGAGAACATCCGTGCCTTGAATTGACACTGTGAGTCGAGGGCAGGGCGAGATCGAGCAGCCGACGTTGAGCCCGAAACGGTACCTTTGGCCAGGAATAAGCCGAAATCCACTCAGTTGGGTCGATTCGCCGGCACCCAGTTGTGCCAAAGGGTCACGCAGATACTCCCAGGGTGGAGCTTGGTTCGGCGTGATTAGCCGATTCGCAAAATCAGCATTCGCAGGGTCGGCACGAAGCTGAGCCAAGCAACAATTCAGATGTGTGAATAGACTGGTCGATTCACCTGTAAGCGCACTGCAGTCTGCTTCAATCTCCGTCTGATTACGCAAGTAGACATGTTGGGTACCGGCCAGCCCCGCATAGCTAATGCCACGAGTTCCCGGTAGATGCTCACCCAGCACGAGTGTTGGAATATGGTCGCAGAGGTAATCATTCAACTCCGCGTCACCGTAACGAGCAGGTCCGAGCAGCTGCCAAAGACCCGTATCGCCCAGTTGCAGCGCACCCGAACCGGACGTGCCGTGACAACCAAGAAGATCCGTCACGACGTCGTACGCGTCGGAAGCGTCCACTTTGCTGTGGGCCGAACCGTCGCTGAAGTTGATCGACAAGAGAGGCAATAGCTGATTCTGTTCCACGCCTTGTGCGCTAAGTCCCTGATAATGGTAATTATCGCCTAGGCTCTGGTTAGAATGAAGCACGTAGTGCAAGAACTGATCACTGTTTGAAGTAGACACGTCTACATCGTAGATTTCATGCTTCCAAGGCATAAAGACCTCGCTACCGGGGTCGTCCTGAGTCGCAATCTCAAGGAAACCATATTGGTCCCCGGGGCGATTGTCGCACTTCAAAAGCGCCACATCGCCCAATTGATTGACGTCTGCGTCGCAATTTAGCGCGGGACCAAAGTCTTTTCCACAATGCGAGAACACTTTACAGACGTATCGATCGACAAAGTAACCTTGCGTCGAATCCATTCGTGCGTGGGAAAAATTAGGGAAGCTGCCCGTTAGCTCGGTTGCCGCAAGGTAACCCTGCGCAATTGCTGGAGTCGGTCGATACATCTCGACGACCAATTGGTTCAAATCCAAATCGATTTCGCTCGCGCAGTGCGCGGCTGTAATGGCAAAGCTTGGGGAGACGAACGTCACTCCGCAGGTGGCCCGAACCTGGGTGCCGTTTGAAGCAAGCATCGGGCTTCCTGCATCGAGCATTGGGCTGCCAGCATCGAGTAGATCAACCAACAAAGCCCCGGTGGTCAGCGAGGCCGCTTCCTTAGCCCGCGCTGTCGGGTTGCGCTGCTCCCAAAGCGAGGTAGCCAGTGCGAACACTTGATTCTGTTGAGAAAGCTCGATGAAACTCCTGGATTGCTGAATAGGCTCATGTTTCGCGGGCTCTGAACAACCCGCTATTGCGCAAAATGAAATCATCCCTGCCCGATGTGCCTTCACGCAAATCACGGCGACCTCGTGTCCCGGTCCGGTCCATTCAGAGAATGATAATCGGAGGCATATTCACCCAGAACCGGACGTTGTCACATTGATGCCCGTTTTGGATCTGCGTGTTCGTCCAGTCCTCGCCGCCTTGAAGTTCTGAATGTCCGTCGTGTTGGGGTTAGCTATCCCAGCTGAACCATCACGATGGCCCGCCCACCATGAGCTACCATAATACTTGCGACACTCGACGTACACCTCAACGTCGAGCGCGCGGTCGGAATTCATTTGAGCTGCTTGTGTAGTGGTCTGAATGGCGGGGTGGCACGTCTTGATCATGCCCAAGTTCTGTTTCGCCACGCCTGCATTGAAGGAGTCGCCGGTCTTGCCGTCTCCAAGCGGGTAGTTGGTGTCCGACAGCGCAGTTTCCATCATGGCAGAGGCCAGCATGTATTGCACGTATTGCTGATCCGCGGCGGCTTGCGAGGCCCCAGCGTCCAGGATAGCCTTCTTGTTGACGCCGAGACCAGCTACGATGTAGCAACCACACTGGGCATTGGATGAAGCGGCGGTGCCGCCGCCAAACGGACAAGTCAACGAAGACAATGTTGGGCATTGCCCACCTCCCACGACCGAACATGTCGTAGTAGTGCTCGTGGCGCCGCCCGTAGCTTTGGAGCCGCCCGTGGCGGGCACGCCGCCAGTGGCTTTCGAACCGCCCGTGGCCAACGTGCCGCCGGTGTTAGTCGTTCCACCCGTGCTCATTGCGCCTCCGGTTGCTTTCGTGCCGCCCGTAGCCGCGATTCCCCCTGTCGCTTTGGTACCGCCTGTGGCGGCAGTTCCACCAGTAGCCGTTGTTCCCCCGGTGGCTCTGGTACTACCTGTCGCCGGTGTTGTTCCTCCGGTTGCATTCGCTCCCCCTGTGGGCGCCGCACCGCCGCTGCTGCTTGGAATGGAGCCGCCTGTTGCCATGTTTCCACCCTGACTTGGCCCAGGATTGCCCCCCGTGCTTCCAGGCTGAGTCGCGCCACCTGTGGCAGCCATTCCTCCGGCAGTGTTCACGCCACCTCCGGCGCCGGGTGGGAGAGATATGTCGGACCCACTGCAACCCCAAAACAGCGACACAAAAACAAGAGCCGCGCCAATCGGAGCGGCAGACAGCCTAACCATTGCCCACCAGACCTTTCACGTGCAGAGGAGACGAACCAGCCGATCAATTAGCCGGAATCCAGGAGGACCCACCACACTCACAATGAGGACAGCAGGACCGCGAAAGCTTCCATGGGAATTCCCACATTTGTTCGCGTTTGTTGGATACGTTACCCGATTGGGCCTTGGACGGGTGGCGGCACCGATGCAGGCAATACGAAAATCCGCGCAAGTAACTCGATGACCTGGGCCGGGGTGAATACGGTGTCCGGTAAGCCCATCTTGGCGGATACGGGTTATGGAGCCGCGGGCGCTTCGGCGGGTGAAGACGCCGCCCCCACACGCCGCGATATTGTCCGTAATTATTGAAGTGTCCCTAAGTCAACATAGTAGAATAGGGGTCCGTTATTGTGACGAGTGCTACTGGAACGGAAGCGATGTTGCGATTGATTAGCGCACCCGGTGTTGAGCCGTCATCAGTTCAAGCGAAGCCCGTAAAGGCGCTTCCCGGGGATTCGCTGCGCACGCTAGCTGCCCGGGCTGCCAACCGTGAAGAGGTGGCACAGCGAACGCTGCTGATGGCCGTTGGCCTAGCGATGCTCGGCGTCGTTCGCCGTCCTGGGACGCACTATGACATCGACTGCGGCGGTAAATCGGAACCGCTCGCAAGCACCTGGTCTGTCCAGCCGGGAGTAATATTGGCGGCCTTGTGACGCTGATTCTTGAAGTTAAATGTTCGATGGATGCGTCCGTTTCCGCTCGCGAGAATACGGGATTAGTACCATGACAAAACATTCGACTCGCAACTCCATCCTCTGCGGCACGGCAGCGGCAATAATTGCGGCGGGCTGTATTGATGATCCCAACAGGGTGGGTCGAAATTGAGAACAAAGCCGGCACGGGCGGTGGATTGAACATCAGTGGGGCAACGTCGGTAGGAGGGCTTGGGGGCGCGAGCGGAAGCGGTGCCAATCTGCCCGTCGCTGGCAACAGTGCCAGCGGTGGGACCAGTGCCGTTGGCGGCAATGAGCCCATTGGCGGCTCAATTGGCGGCCGTGGCACGAGCACCGGAGGCTCAACATTTAGCGGCGGATCCACAAGCAACGGAGGAAATGCGAGCACCGGTGGAACGGTCGTGACCGGGGGAAATCCGGCGACCGGCGGCGGGACTTGGCCCGGCGGTAGCCCCGGCGTTGGCGGCACTGCCGGGACAGGAGGAATACATACAGGTGGAGCTTGGACTGGCGGCACCTACGCCACCGGCGATACTGGCGGTAAGACTAACTTAGGGGGCAGCTCCAATACGGGTGGTATTACTAGCAACGGCGGCACTACTGCAACAGGTGGAACGCTATCAGCTGGTGGCTTGGGGACGGGCGGTTCTATTGGACCTGGCGGGGTCGTGTCCGGCTATGTCTCCTGCAAAACATCCGCCGACGGGACTACAGGTTGGTATTCTGGGTCAACCCTCTTTTGCGCCGCGCCGTGCACCGGATGTGATGCGTATTGTACGCAACCTAGTGGTAGGTCTTATATGTATCAGGCCTTGTGCTCGGGCCATCTTACTCCAAGCGCCGGATGCGATGACGCAACCTATTCCGGCGAGTTCCCGGGGTTCATCGGATGGCGCGCGGGTCCGAGCCCAGGAGGTTGCTAGTTCGCAGAGCTTCCTTCCTTACAATCTGGCACCGACGGCAAGTTCAGTCGCCGCCCGACACGATCGCGGGTATTCGCAGTCAATTGAACACACCACGATATTGTCCATAATTATTGAAGAAATGTCGCTGCCTTACGCAATGCTTCTGCGGCATCCTTTCCCCTCGCGACATTTTCGTGCGAAACCACCAATCGAACCAAATTGGGAATCTCAGCTAAGCGCTCGAGCTCGGCGCGCAGCGCCTGCTTGTCTTTGACCAAGGCAAGTTTGGCTAGTCTGGAAACTCGGGGGCCCGGAGCCGAACCCATCAGCGTCGTGAACAAGTAGCCCAGCGGATCGCGTTTGCGGTCCATATTCATGACGATATCGTTGAGCACTACGGTGACCCCGTCGCTCGATCGCACGATCATAGCCCCCTCAGCGTCACCGATCCCGGGTAGCGTTTGAAAAGCAACGGAGGTGTCGTCGGGAAAATCTTCGTATGTCCCGTCAACCGGCATCACTTGTTCGACTTTTGCGCGAGAGCCGCGGGGAGCCAATATTTGAACCCCAGGATAGCGCTTCTTGTACGCCGGGGAGTCCATGCGATGATAACCACCCGGAACTATCACATACGCGGGCGGGCCCAATTTCTCGACTTCGGCCATTGTGCTCTCATCGAGTGCAATCGGACTGTGAAATACCAAACGCAAATCGCACATTTTCGCAATCGTCATGACGCGCTTCAGCGACATGCCCGGAATCGAACCCACCACACGCCAGAGGTTGTCGGTCAATTGCTCAATGGGTCCGTGATTCAGAACTTTCCAGTCGTCGGATTGCTTTGCCATGGCGCCGGCTCAATCTACGTCCAATTCAACGTCTGAAGCCATACCCACGGACGTTATTCACTGGGGCGTGCCGTCAAACCATCAAAGTCAGGCGCAACTAGCCTGTCGCGCGTCGCTGCCCCCCCGCTCGCGAGGCGGACTGCCATATTCGGCGTGCCGGCCGCACTCGTGATGTTCCCGCCGGGGTTGTGACTCTTCGGGCCGCGTTGGCCACAAAACTGTCTATAATTCAAGTACTTGCAGCAAGCACTGGTGAATTGAACGGCCGTAGACCCGCGTGATCGATTCCGGGCGCCCGTGCATTACACGAAGCAGGAAACCATTGGACCCGGGAGTGTTGGCTCCACTGGTTCATCGCTGCGCGAGGCACGTATGAAGAACATGAAATCTCTGTCGATTCGTGGTGAAAAGCACACTCTGCAACTGTGGTTGTTAGTTGGATTGGGTTTTTTCGGCACGCGCACGGCACTTGCCGCAGATTACTACGTGGCAACGACGGGTAGTGATACAAACGCCGGCACGCTGGCTCAACCCTTTGCCACGTTGCAAAAGGGCGTAAACGTGGCGGTGGCCGGAGACACGGTTTGGATTCGAGGCGGGACGTACATGATCACAACGCCCGCGACGACGGGTGCCGGAATCAACTTCACCAAGAGCGGGACCTCGGATACAGCGAGGATCAAGTACTGGGCCTATAACGGTGAGATTCCGATTTTCGACTTCTCCAATATGGTCATATCTACAACCGGATATACCCACGGGTTCGTGGTCTCTGGCAGCTGGTTGCATTTCAAGGGGCTCGAGATCCGCAATGTGCCGATGAACACTTTCTCCAACAATGGCGTGGCGGTGACAGCCGGTGGCAATGACATCTTCGAGCTTTTGAACATGCACCACAACAGTGGCAACGGGATATTCATTGGCAGCAAGTCCGCGGGTGGTCACCTGGTCCTCAATTGCGATGCGCATGACAACTACGATGCGACTTCATCGCAAGGCCAGGGACAGAATGCCGACGGCTTCGGCGTTCACTATCAGACAGCCGGCGCCACCACGATCGTCAGGGGTTGCCGGGCGTGGTGGAACTCTGACGATGGCTACGATCTGATAAACCAAGAAGTCCCGGTCATCGTCGAGAACTCCTGGGCCTTTGCCAATGGCTACGCGGATTACGGAGCCACCAATCCGTCGTCGGGAAATGGCAACGGCTTCAAGATGGGGAGCAGCAGGACCGGCGTCAGGCACACCGTTCAGAACAATGTTGCCTGGAAGAACAAGGCGACGGGGTTCTATGCCAACCACTCCACGGGTGGGAACAACTGGTATAACAATACATCGTTCCAGAATGGAACTCAGTACAACATGCTGGCGAGCAGTTTCGATTCCTCCGGCAACGTGACGGGGACGATTGTCCTGACGGGCGCGCTTGCGCACCTCATGCGCAACAACATTGGCTATCCCAACAAGAACAGCAACATGGATGGGGTCAACACTCAATTCAACACCTGGGATCTGGCCATCACTCCGGCAGCTACTGATTTTCTAAGCATTACGGACCCAACGGTCTCCGGCACTGGCCAGGCCCTAGAAACGACTTCACCGGCGCTCGGGCCCCGCCAAGCTGACGGCAGTTTGCCGAATGTGGACTTCATGAAGCTGGTCGCAGGCAGCCGAATGATAGACAAGGGCACCGACGTCGGGCTTCCCTTCGTGGGTGCGGCGCCGGACTTGGGTGCGTATGAGTTCGGAGCCTCAACGGGAGCGGGTGGCGCAGGCACAGGCGGCGCGGGCACGGGTGGCAAGGCGAGCACCGGCGGTGCACCGACAAGCACCGGCGGTTCCGGACTTTCGACTACGGGCGGCAGAACGAACACCGGTGGAGCGGTGAATGGCACCGGCGGCGCTTTGACCGCCACCGGCGGCAGTCCGGTAACGACCGGAGGCATTGCGAATGCCGGTGGATCACCATCGAATACCGGCGGCGCCGGTGTTGCTTCCGGTGGCAGAATTAGCACCGGCGGAGCCAATGCTACCGGCGGCGCAGTTGCAGTCGGCGGCACAACGGTTACCGCTGGTGGAAACACCAATACTGGCGGTCTTGCGACGCTCGGCGGCGCGCGGAGCACGGGTGGCAGCGCAAACAGCGCGGGAACACCGGGTTCGGGGACAGATGTTACTGCGACAGGCGGCGCCGGAAGTTCACCTGACTCGGGGAGCTGCAGTTGCCACGTCGCAGGGCTACCTTCTCGTTCGAACACATTGGCCGGCGTCGGCCTACTCGGGCTTTTGTTGCTGCGGTCGCGGCGGCGACAGGTGCGATAGTGAATTCAACGCAATCATCTCGGCGCACGACTAGACGCCGTGCAGCCGTGGGGCTTGCTGTCCTTGGCGCCTTTGGGAATATTGCCTGTTCCGGTAGCGATACCAATGTGCCTTCGGTTTCAACTGGCGGCGCGAACCTCGCGAACCGCGGAGCCAGTGCGAATGGCGGCAGTTCGACGCTTGGTACCGGAGGTTCACTCGGCAATACCGGCAGTTCTCAGGGCGGAGCTTTCGGTACTGGCGGTGCTCTGCAAACGGGTGGCCTTGGCCCTAGCGGCGGAGCGATCGGGGCCGGAGGCGGCATCACCGCGACGGGCGGATACCTGGCGACGGGCGGTTCCAAGGCTACCGGAGGTGGTATGTCCGTGGGTGGCGCAGCCACGGGCGGTTCACTCGCAGCAGGCGGAGTCACGTCCACGGTGTGGAACCGCGGCTACCGGCGGAGCCGCCACGGGCGGTTCCAATGTTGCTGGAGGAACGACCGCAACGGGTGGCTCCAAGGCTGTCGGTGGAGCTACTGCAGCCGCAGGAGCTACCGGCATAGGGACAACGCCAATTACCATTTGGATGGCGGGCGACTCCACCATGATGAATTGCACCAACTCGGTCTGCCCCTGCGGTTACGGGCGCGTAGGTAATATGAGCAGGGGTCCAAAGGCTTTTGGACGTGTGGCGCTTGTAGTGACGGCGGAACGAACGCTGAGGTTGTTGACTGCGGATACACTTGCGGAAGAGTTTGGCATGCAGGCCAACGTTTGATGCAGTTGGGTCGGCACAAATATTTCGTTTCGAACGCACCTTCGCATTGCCCATTGCGCAATAGCGCGTGGGTCACCGTTGGCGCTCAGTCCGAACCTAATTGAGTTCGCCAAACTTGCGCCGCAGCACCTGCGATTTGAAGTACGGAGGATCTCTGGCGGGTGACTGGAGCGGTGCTTGGAGAGGTTCACCGAGATGGCGCAACAGCCGCTCGATATTGTGAGGCAAGGTGACCAGGGCTCGCAGCTTGAGCCTGCCGCCGCACTGTTCGCATTGCTCGACGTCCAGTTGAAATGTCCGTTTCATTAGCTCAGCCCAAGGGCGATAGCGGGAGCGATGCGTGGGCGGCTGTTCGCGGTGCGAGTGCTTCGGTTGCGCTGGGGCCCGGGGTGGCGCAGGCGGCACGATGAGAGCCCGCAACTTGGATCCTGCCCCGAGTACTCCTGCGTAATGAACCAAGTGAAATCCTGGAGGCGGAACTGAAGCCGCCAGACGACAGAGCAACGACAGCGGGTCAAGGTCAATGGCGACGGTGTGGTTCTTCAACCACTCCTCGGCGTCGCCGTCGCGAAAGGGGCGTTTGAGCTCGATACGCACAAGATTGTCGGGCAGGATGTGCAATCGCTCCTGTGCAATAGGAGGCCTGAGCGCGTAGCGAACCAGCGCCTCGCGGCCGCGGGAATCGTCGGCGCTCGCGAGGGTGGCAGCATGCAGCGAAAAACCCATCTCGGTGACGGACAACGGGGCGGTGACATCGACTCCTGGCTGGCCGCGTAGCGCAACGGGCTGACGAGAACGCATCTCAGGCCCGGCCGGTGCCAAACCGGTCACGGCAGCCGAGGCGAGCTGAGCGAGGGCAGGCTCGCGGTCGGCGAAGTCATCATCGAGCAGCGTCAGCTCACGCCGGCTTTCGACAATGCCTCGGCGCTCGAGGAAATTGAGCACACGTACCCGGACGACTTGTAACAAGTCCGCTACGTCTGACGTGTCCAGATTCGTCAGTGGGTGAAAGGCGGGGGCGCCGTCGAGTGCAGCAAATACGCCATCGAGCAAAATTGCGTGTAAGGCCCGGCCATTTTTGTTCCTACAACGGTTCGTGGGCCTTGCCACAAACTGCCCCGGAACTGCCAATCAACGTGCCTCGAATGGCCCCAAAGTACCCTTTCGCACACCGTACAATCAATGTTCACAAAGCGTCTCATGCTTGTCCCATCAGAACACCCGAACTCCGCGCGTCTGACATACGCGACCACGGCAAAGGCCCCAACGCGATTAGCGAGCGCCAAATTCCTCGAATGATTTCAATGGGTTTCAACATAGCAGCGGGCCCGGTTGACATAACACGGGGGAACGGGGCTACACTCAATGCACATCAGAAAGGGGTGGCCTATGCTTGCTGCTCTTAGTAGTCGAAAGATTGCCGTTTCGGTTTGCTTGTATTTAGTAACGCTTCTTCTGGGAGGTTGCTCCTCCCGGAATGATGTTACCAACCGAGAAGCTTTAGCTTCTGCGCAACAGGCGGTTACTGGCGGCGGGCTCAGTAACGCCAGTTTGCAGTTGCAGGTGCTGACGAATTCTTGCGGTGCCAATCAGGCGCAGCAATTCTTTAGGGTAGTCAACACCGGCGCGACGTCGGTCAAGCTTTCAGACATCAAGGTCAAGTTTTGGGTAGACGACACAAGCGGTCAAAGTGTAGTGCCCCACGTGTGGACTGGCGGTTGCGTTACCGGTGTTGCTGGCAATCCCAGCTGCGTGCATCAAGTCACCGGAGTTGCACCAGCAGCAACCACATTTGCCTCCTGCGGGCCAGACGCTACTCATCAGGCGAACTGGGAATTCACCGTTTCCACGACGGACAGCACCTTGCTGCCCCCGGGTGCCTATTGGAACAACCTACAGGTTGCCCTGAACCTGGCGAACTATGCCAACTTCAATCCCGGCTCAAGCATGTGGTTCAGTCCTTGTTTGACCGGCAGTAATTACGCTCCAGACAGCCACTTTGCCGTCTACTACCAAAATCAGCTTGTATTTTCGTCGGGCATCAATGCGCCGGATTGTCGGGCTCCGCATGGGACACAGCCGCTGTCCGGTTACGTTACGCCCCCCTCGCTTGCTCCAACGTTGGTTGGTCCGGTTCCGGCGACAACGATCGTTCGCCTCGCAATTGGGTTACCCATCAGAGACCCCGCAGGTCTGCAGAATTTCATTCATCAAGTCTCGAACCCTTCGAGCCCAACGTATCGACAGTACAAATCCTTGACTCAAGTAACGGCAGACTACGGACCCTTGCAAGCCAGCTATACGACACTGACGACTTGGGCGCAGACGAATGGACTTACCGTTGTCACCAGTTATCCAAATAGAATTCTGCTTGATGTGAGCGGTCCAGCATCGGCGATAGAGAAGGCTTTGTATGTGAACCTGAACTATTACCTACGGCCAGATGGGTCTCAATACTATGGACCCGATAGGAATCCATCTCCTGACCTGAGCACGACCATTTCGGGAATTACGCGGCTCAATGACATTGCAAGTCCAAAGCCAGCATTTTCCGCTGGAACCAATGGGCTAAAGGGTAACGAAATCAGAAATGCATACATCCCTTGTGCCAGCGCTTTGGGACTGGACGGCAATGGACAGTGTGTAGGCATAGTTGATTGGAATCGCACCTTCGCGGATGGAGACATCGCGCAATACATGGCTCAATTTTCGGGTCTGCCACAGAACTACGTAACGAATTACAATGTGCAGCGGGTAGCACTTCCGGACTATTCTCCGCCGGACGCATCAACCGGTGTACCGTTCCCCAAAAGCTCCGCCGACCTTGAAACGCCAAGTGACATTGAATTGGCACTGACTGTCGCACCTGCCGCGACCATTGTGGTTTATGAAGGCGCTAACATTTCGTCAATCTTCAACGCAATGCTCACTGATCAAACACGCGCGTGCAACCAATTATCTTCATCGTGGACCGCGAGTTGGCTTTTCTGGACAACGTATCCTCAGGCCACAATTCAGAACACTATCGACCAGATGGCTGCAACTGGTAAATCCATCTTTCAAGCGTCCGGGGATCAGGGCGCCTACACTGACGCGGCTGGTAATGCATACGGAACTTATGACAATCGCGAGCTTTTGAACACAACCGTCGTTGGAGGAACGCAGTTGACCGTGAATTCAGACGGCACTTACCAGTCTGAAATTCCTTGGGCATTGGGCGGTGGTGGTTACTTGCCAGACGTGCCCATACCGGACTACCAGCAAGGTATTGGCACCCAAGCGTCATCGACCTATCGAAATCTCCCAGATGTTGCCATGGTGGCTCAAGGCGTGCAGTTAGTCGCTACTTACACCGGCAAGGTCAGCGCCGATTGCTCCGACGGCACGGGAGCCGGGCAGCCGCTCGTCATCGGCGGCACGAGTCTGGGGGCACCGCTCTGGGCTGGAGTGACGGCTCTGATAAATCAACGTGCCGCGAATGCCGGGTTGAATCCGGTCGGGTTCCTCAACGCCAACCTTTATTCGATTGGCAAGACTCCACAAATGTATAGCCTAACCTTTAACGATGTAGTCGGAAGCGCAGGGGCCGAAGGCATTCACTGGTACTGGCCTGACGGCACGACAACTTGTACGTTCGATAACTTCACCGACCACGGACTGAAGTATTCAGCGGTAGCAGGGTATGACTTAGCGACGGGCTTGGGTAGTCCGAAGTGCGGGCTTATTGAGTTGTTGGCGACTGGGCACATATCACGACGCCTAGCGATTACAGGTAGCGTAAGGCTGGATGATTGCTTCTGCCACGCATTGGACTGCACCACCAATGTCTATAGCGGATTTCCTCCGGTCAATGTCAATTGCGATGTGAGCGCGACCAACCCCACAGCGTCGTTTAGCGTGGGGCCCAACCAGTTGTGCTATAATGAGCTTGGAGTCCAACTTTCCGGCACTTGCACGTTGCTAGGTGATATGTCGATTGACCTCCAACTTGCCGGTTCCTTCTACCACGGAGACTCAAACAGTTGTGGCGGTGGTAATCTGAAAGATTCGCAGCAATACGAGTTCATAATTCCGGCAGGTGCCAGCCAACCCGTGGGTTTTGCCGGTCTTGAGGATTCGGGCAACTGTTACTGCTACGGCCTTCCCTATCCGTGCGACAATTGGGCGTTGACTTACGACTACGTGTCGGGCACGAATTACTTGCATGCTAGCAATCAGGTGGGGCCCTAACTATGAAGTTCGCCTGTTCATGGGCAGCCAAAGTGACCCTGATGCTTTTGACGACCGCAATAGTGCCGCTTAGCTGCGGCAAAGACAGCGGATATGGTGCAAATCACCTTGATGCAGGTACGTCATCCGGCACGGGAGGTTCGGGGGGTGCGCCTGAATCACTATGTGATGCGGGACAACCGATGTCTTGTGGAATGCCCAATCCACCCTGTCAGGGCGGGGAAGTATGGTGCGATATCTGGTTAACGGGTTGCGTCATCCTACTTCAGGCGGTGCCGACTGCAAGGGCAGCGAATTTCTTGGCGATCGCCGTGAACTGCGTCGAAGTTTCCCCGGTGGACCACGACGGAGGCAGTTCGGGTTGGTCTTATGACTCGAACTCTAATTCTATCACTCTCCAGGGTGCTGCTTGCGATTTACTCAAACAACAAGGCACAATTAGATTGGACGCGGCCACCGGCGGCGATTCATTTTCGCCTCCCTGGTGCGCAACAGCCACAATCCATTTTGCCCGTGGAGATGCGGGAACGGACGGCGGATGAAGGGACACCTGTTAGGTTCAACCGTGTCGTTTCACAGCAGTATCATTGCCGATGCCGCGAGGGAGCGCTTCCGCAACAACGCTATTTGAACTTTCGCAGGGCCACCATCGGTTTGCATTGCCCATCTGTTGCCCAAATATTGCCCAGGCCCGTGTTCCGATTCGTCCGAATGCGTCCGGTCTTGTCGCGTTAGAGGGTGCTCAAGGCTGCCCAATCTGGCAACACGGTATCGCACTATTGAGCGATGACGGCCCCGAGCGGCTGGTTACGGCGCGTGCTGGCAAGATGATAGGGTTTGGCTTCCCTAGGCTCCTGACGAGTACGTCGACTCGATGACGACGCCTGCGGCCTGGCCGAGCCTGTGACCGTGATCTCACTATCTGCGTGAGTCTTTTGCACGTTTGCTGATAGAGACGGCTCTTTAGGAGGGATGTCTATGCGTGGCGCTCGGGTGCGCGATTCCGGATTCCGATTCCCAACAACTGTAAGGATGTTCGGGAACGGGAATCGGGAATCATGGGGCAGCGTCATTGGGCCGCAAGGGAGTAACCCTTGTCCGAGCGATGGGCGCGGCCCTGGGTGACGAGGGCCGTGAGGGCGTCAGAGACGGTGACGGCGCGCATTTTGACGCTGGTGCGAAGAGCTTTGAGCGAAAGGGGTGCGGTCGCAGCGGCAAGGGCGGCTTCAACGCGGTCTATAGCTGTGGGTGGCAGACAGGCGCGTCGGGGCCAGCTGAGTCGTCATGACGCAGAGGGCGAGGCCGTCGCCACGCGTGACCAGATGAAGTACGAGGCCTTCCGATGAGGGAGCGGCGCGATGCTCGATGGTCAGGGCGATGGCGTCGCCTTCGCCAGTGCGGCGCAAGTAGAGATTGCTGTCGCCCCAGGCGTGCAGCTCAGAGCTTCCGCGCAGGGCTTGACCGGCGCGAAGATGGTTGGCCCCTTTGCGTGCATGATGCACGAGGGCGACGCAAGTCTGGTAACGACGCTGCAAACCACGCAGGTAGTCCAGGAGCGGGGCCACATCGGCTGACACGTTCTCGTCGACGCGGTGCAGTCGCACGAATGGATCTGAAAATCAACAGGATTGGACGCAAGGCGCGCACTGTATCTTCGAGGCGTTCGCGATCTAGCTCGATATCTAGCCTCAAAGTTGGAGCGGTGATCACTTGCAGATCAAGATCAGCAAGACGCAAGTCGGTCGCGATACAGATGCCTTCGAGTCGGACACGCACGGTCGTCAGAGCGTCTTCGGCGGCGAAGAGCAGGACGCGGCCGCAGCGAGCCACAGGAAAACGGCGTAGGCATGGGGTAGCAGAAGCGACGGCAACGGCCATATCGAGGGCGAGGAATGACTTGCAGCACTTGGGTTCACCGCCGATGATGCCCACGGCCTCGGCACCCCAGAGGCCCTCAATGAGCCAGCGTTGTTCTGGGGCAACGACGTCGAGTTGGTGCGCTAGACGCACGGGCAGAGCGGTCATCGTCGTTTCTTTTCCGGTTTGGGTGCAGTTCGGGAGAACACTTCGAAGAAGAGTTTTTCATCGATTTGGCGGGCTTCGCGGGCGACGGCTGCGTGAAGCAGGTCGTTGCCAAGCATCATCATCGTGCGAGGATTACCTGCTGCGTGCTCGACGAGGGCAGCCTGTGCACCATTGGTCAAGAGTTGTGCGCTGCCCGCCCTGTCCAGGACGTGCCTCAGGCATGTGGTCAGTTCGGCGACGGAGTCGGGCTCAAGCCGCACACGGGTACGCAGCCGTGATTCGAGAGGTAATAGGTCAGGATGGCGCAGATTGTCGAGCAGGCGCAAGTCGCCCGCAAGCACGACGAATAGCAGTGAGCGGGAGTCGAAGTCCTTGCTGGTCAGCAAGCGCAACTCTCGAAGCACAGCGGGCAACATTTCTTGGGCCTCGTCGATGATGAGCACTGGACGAGTGTTGGTGGTTTCGAGATGCTCTTGCCACTTTTCGCGCGCCATCTTGAATGAGCCCCAGCGATTGCTCCACGACAACGGCACTGAGAAAGCGTCGCCGAGTTCCCGGTAGAAGTCGCCGATGCGGCATTGCGGATAGGTAATCGTACGCGCCATGACATCGCGCTGCCGCGATAGACGGGACATCAGCAGACGCAACGCGACCGATTTGCCCAGTCCTGGTACGCCTGTCAGCAAGGCGAAGCCCCCTTCGGTCATGTGGCTTTCACAACGGCTGACGAAGGACTCGACTACGCTAGAAACACAGATGGCGTCGATGGGAATGTCAGCCAAAAACGGGTTGAACTTGAGGCCATAGAGTGAGGAAAGCGTTGCGTCACGGCTCATGGAAACTCCGAATCAGTGAGGTCGTCTTTGGGTAAGTAGGCCGGCGGCAAACCAGTTTGCCGCTGCTGCTCGATGTAGCTGCGTAAGAGCGGTGCAATGCCGCTGGGTTGGGCGGACATGGGCGCGTTGGATACGGGACCCAGGGGCCGACGAAAACCATTGGCGTTGGCTTCGCGATCAACGGGGTAGATGGTTGTCAGAATCCTGCCAAGCGAGTCGTCCCACAGGTCAACGCTCGACAAGTCCCAGCGGGCATAGCGCACCGTCAGTCGGTCGAGATGTCGATAGCAACTGGGGACCTCGAACCTAATCCCAGCAACGCTCAGTGTGCCATCGGACGCTCGTTGTTTGCGGTCGACTTTGAGACGAAACGCTCGACGGATCTGTTCGGCCGTTGGCGAGTCCCAAGGCGGCACTTAGTCGGGAAACTTGGAGTCCAGGCGGGGCACGGACAGCAAACCGATGGCTGCTTGGTAATCTGGTGCGTTGGTGACGTGCTTTGAAGTTCCTTGCGGCACGGCCTTCTATGCCCGCAAAGGTGAACTCTACCTCGGGCTGAAGGTGATCAACGACGCCGGACACGAGCTGCACGCAGGCGATCCGCAGGTGTCCGCCAGATACAACCTATCGATCCTGCATCGTCGCTCGGGTCAACTGGCAGCTCCGACACCCACGCCAGCACCCGTGCCGACGCCCGCAGTCAGCCCGACCGCGAATCAATAGTTCATCGATATCTGCCAGGACCCATCCAGCACGTCACGATTGCCCAAATGGATGCGATCAGTCCTCACCAGATGACGATCAGTGTCCTTGAAGGCACCGTCACTAACAATGTGGACACGATCAGTGCCACTGAGCTGACTGCCAGCGCCTCAAGGTCCAATGTCAGTGACAACATTGACGTGATCAGTACCAATGCGAACGTGATCCGTGACAATATGGACATGATCAGTACCGCTGGCCTGAAGACCAGTGCCTTGGAACCCAATTTCTGTGAGGATATTGCCATGATCAGTACCAACGGCCTGGAAATTAGTGCCTTGAAGGCCAATATCAGTGCGTGGCGAACCACCGCGATTCGCCACGCTTGCGACCGTCAAAAGTGCCGATATTCACCATTGACATCGACCCCGCGTGCTGCGGTTGGCGTGCGCACTGGTGATAGCGCGCGGCGTGGATGATTCTCTGGCCTGGCCTTTGCGGCGGTCGACCGAAGTCCGTCGAATCATCACCGAGCCAACCACTGCGCGCGAAGTCCTCGCGAGCACGGCGAACGACTCTTGGTAGAAGTCGGGTGACCTGGCTCTGGCGATTGGCGGATAAGAATGCCAACCGATCTGCCGGGTTAGGTTGGGATGCATGTCGAACGTGCGTTCGGCGAACCTAGAGATTCCGGCAAGAATCCGCGCATTCTCCTGCACATTCTACACGACACACGCAGCGTCGCACGCGAAACAGTAGGTCGGACGAAGACTTCGGAGCGAACTGGTAACCTGAACAATGCGCGGGATATGGGTCCGCCATGCAGGCAAGCCCCTCAGTACAATGCTGGTCATGACGGCACGCATCAATGCTGGTTACGCAAGGTGCATCGCCTTCCCACGACTGTTCAATACATTCCCCGCAGGTTCGCTGCACCTCGCTCGGTTGTCAACCTTTGATAACATTTTCCAGAAAGCCGTGGATTGCCGATGAAACACGCGCAACTTTGATTCCATGACTGCAATCGTTCGACCCTGAAGAAACAACACCAACGAGCGTGTAGCCGTCGATGCCGCCGAGCAATACGGGCGCTCCACTGCTGCCCAAACACAAGGGCGCGTTGGCTGCCAACGTGAGTGAGGTGGTAGTTACTTCGGCAATGGGACCTTCACTCCAGGTTACTGTTCCGTTCAAGAGACTCTTGTTCAAGACCGTGACCATCTCTCCAGGCTGCGGTCGCAACAGTTTCGCTGCCAGAGGTATCGTTTTTCTACTTGCATCGCCTGAACCTGTTGCGATTGTTGCAATGTCAAAGTTTGCCGAACGATGTGACGGATTGAACCTCGGGTGCACGAATACCTGGTTGGGCCGCGATATTTCCGCATTCTGAAATTTGATGTAGGCAGATGTTGCAGTCTCCTGCGATGGGGGCACAAAGCAGTGGGCGGCGGTCAGAACTACAAGATTCTCACGGTGACGCGCAATAACTGCACCCCAGCAACTGTGCATGGCAATTGCTGGTCCGTTTCCGCTCAGTATCTCGACCAAAGCTGCGTTGACGTCGGCGATACCAATGCCTCGAGCCGGCCCTTGCGCAGTCGTGAGGCTGTCAGCAGGCATGCACAGGGAGACACTGACAGCAATGCGCGTAGGTAATATGAGCAGGGGTCCAAAGGCTTTTGGACGTGTGGCGCTTGTAGTGACGGCGGAACGAACGCTGAGGTTGTTGACTGCGGATACACTTGCGGAAGAGTTTGGCATGCAGGCCAACGTTTGATGCAGTTGGGTCGGCACAAATATTTCGTTTCGAACGCACCTTCGCATTGCCCATTGCGCAATAGCGCGTGGGTCACCGTTGGCGCTCAGTCCGAACCTAATTGAGTTCGCCAAACTTGCGCCGCAGCACCTGCGATTTGAAGTACGGAGGATCTCTGGCGGGTGACTGGAGCGGTGCTTGGAGAGGTTCACCGAGATGGCGCAACAGCCGCTCGATATTGTGAGGCAAGGTGACCAGGGCTCGCAGCTTGAGCCTGCCGCCGCACTGTTCGCATTGCTCGACGTCCAGTTGAAATGTCCGTTTCATTAGCTCAGCCCAAGGGCGATAGCGGGAGCGATGCGTGGGCGGCTGTTCGCGGTGCGAGTGCTTCGGTTGCGCTGGGGCCCGGGGTGGCGCAGGCGGCACGATGAGAGCCCGCAACTTGGATCCTGCCCCGAGTACTCCTGCGTAATGAACCAAGTGAAATCCTGGAGGCGGAACTGAAGCCGCCAGACGACAGAGCAACGACAGCGGGTCAAGGTCAATGGCGACGGTGTGGTTCTTCAACCACTCCTCGGCGTCGCCGTCGCGAAAGGGGCGTTTGAGCTCGATACGCACAAGATTGTCGGGCAGGATGTGCAATCGCTCCTGTGCAATAGGAGGCCTGAGCGCGTAGCGAACCAGCGCCTCGCGGCCGCGGGAATCGTCGGCGCTCGCGAGGGTGGCAGCATGCAGCGAAAAACCCATCTCGGTGACGGACAACGGGGCGGTGACATCGACTCCTGGCTGGCCGCGTAGCGCAACGGGCTGACGAGAACGCATCTCGGGCCCGGCTGGCGCCAAACCGGTCACGGCAGCCGAGGCGAGCTGAGCGAGGGCAGGCTCGCGGTCGGCGAAGTCATCATCGAGCAGCGTCAGCTCACGCCGGCTTTCGACAATGCCTCGGCGCTCGAGGAAATTGAGCACACGTACCCGGACGACTTGTAACAAGTCCGCTACGTCTGACGTGTCCAGATTCGTCAGTGGGTGAAAGGCGGGGGCGCCGTCGAGTGCAGCAAATACGCCATCGAGCAAAATTGCGTGTGGGTGCGGATTCAGTCGCAGGTCGGAGCTAGTGCGTTGCACGACGCTCACGGCACCGCTTTGACCGACAACGCCGTTAACGTCACGAATCCGGCGGCGGTAGAAGCCCAATACCGAATCAACGGCGATACGTGTTACGGCCCCGAGCAGCTTGCCGTCGTAAGCCAAGCGGGCCCGCAGCTCGAAGGGAAAAGTGATGACGAATTGCCTGAGCGGGACGATAGGCAGAACGTGGTCCACGAGATTTGCCGCTGTCTGGGCCATACGTCGGCCCATACATAATGGGCAAAACCCCCTGCCTTTACATGAAAAGGCGACAAGCCGTTGTGCGTGACACGATTCGCAAGAAAGCCAGGCGAAACCTCGACATAGCAACCCGCAGTCGAGATATTGCTCCAGCTCGCTACGTACGAACTCGGGTAGCGGCGTGGCGAGCCCTTCATCAACTGCAGCGTAGAGCGTCTGCAGGTTGTCGCGAACGACTTGGTAAAGTGTCCCCAACTCCGGACGTCGGCGCTCGTAGACAGGTCGACGGCCGGCGGCCGCTGAAGCGTTTGTCAGGTCGGACGCGCTGGGCACCGAGCCCGTGCCAGCAGCACACAACGCGCCTTCCCACGACCTTCGTCATTTGGGCCGCGGAAACTAAACGACTGGGTGGCGACCGCTAGCCAAACTCAGTCGGGAGCTTGCCAGGCGGTGCTTAGCTTCCACGGCTGCATGAAACGCAGGGCAGGAACGCCGAACTTTAGGCCGGTAGAAGTGTTGGGCTACGCGCTGGCGGAGCCCACGTGTAGGCGCGGCCCATCCACTGCCCAAGTTCTGCCCGAGTCCGCTCGACTAGCGTTGACTCGCGGGCACTGACGGAGAGAGCGATCCGAATCATTTCAAGCGTAATTTCCAGACGTTGGTGTGCAAGGTCGCGTCCCGCTTGAAGATTTGTCCAACGCTGCTCGAAGGGTTCGAATCCCTCCCTCTCCGCAAAAATTAACGTGAGCACGACTCATTCCGCGCCGGGCATTTGAATCGAACATTCGAACCCGTGGGATGTAAATGAGCACACGCGACTCATTCCGCGACGCAACACGAGGGCGTCACGCGTGTTCCCAAGACGAGCGTTCGAACCGGAGTGGAATCTTCAACGAAGTGGAAGATTCGTGTGACTGGCATGAACAACGAACAGGGCTCCGGGCAACAGGGCGCCAATGCGTGCTTCTGCATGACTAGGGAAAGCTCGCTCGAGCGGGCGAGCGACGTGCGCGTGCCGTAACTCAAGAAAGGAATCAGGAGGTACACGCCACCCAAGTGCGACGCCCGGAAACAAGCCGCAGTACCTTATTAAGGTCGGAGTGGCTAGCCAACCGGCGTGCCAACCTGCTTGCCGCAAGATCGTCCATCACTTGCGTATTTTGATCCATCACGAAACACGGCACCGTACTTGCTCACCAGTTAGGGTATTCGACAATTTGGCAGCGCGCGCGTGGCCGGCGTGCCACATACCTCTCCTTTCGGTCAGCAATGGGAAGGCGCGCCGCCAGGGAAGTGGCGAGACAAGACAACAAAGGATTCGCGACAACGAATGATGCCAAGACTTCCGAGTCTGTCGTGATGCTTCCGGTCTCGTCTGCGTAGACAGGTTAGCCTGGCCGTCCAAGTGACATGCCCCGAAACAAACAAGTGCGGCTTGTGGCTTCGTACCGCGTCAGTGGCTTAATATTATCAGACTAACCCCGTAGATATTTTGGGGAAATGTCACGGTATAGGTCGTGCCTGAGGTTGTAGCCTGATAGTAGCAGAGTTCCGCAGCGCTGCTCAATTGCGACCATTGGGTGGCATTGGGCTTGGCCGGTTTGCCCATGGTTGCCCAGGTTTGATACGAGTTCGAGTGCGTGCGATCGAGCATGTAGTGACGCACGTTGATGGTGCCGGTTAGCGGCACGTTGTTAACCGTGAGCGTAACGAGATTCGAGCTGGCTGAATTGGCAGCCCCGCCGTTCACGTGGTTGTAAACCAATATCTGAATGGCACTATTGTCATTCATCACGGTTGCCACGGCGTTGACTCCGTCTGCGGTGGTCCCGCCCGTCGTGCTAACGACAACGTCACCAAGCATGTGAAGGAGACGAAACGCGTTGAACGGCGGTTTTGCAACGTCGAAGGATGCTGGAATTGCAGCATCTCCCTTGAGCAATAGGCCGTAATTGCCCTCGCGGAATGCCGTATTGGTACCAGAGTTGAACTCCTCGTACAAATCCGACAGGACCCAGTAGGCAAACATGAACGGCGGTGGGTTGGCGGGGTCCGTTCCGATCAAGTGGACGGTTTTCGCGATGAAGCTAGCGCTGACTTCACTGTCCCGCGCTGCAGGAGTGTCGTAAGATGGCCCCCATTCGGTATTCATCACGAGGCCAGTGAACTTCGATGTTCGGATGGTACCGCTGAGCGACTGCGAGCATGGCTAGAGGCATGGCATTGAACATCGTTGTCGTCGTACTCATGCACGTGCCGCCATTGACTGTCGCGCCGCCGACGGCACTTGCACCTCCGACCTGGTCGGGTCCCGTACCACTGTCTGTTCCGCTGCAAGCGGTTCCCACCAAAATAGTGAGAATGGCGAGAGTCGAAAGAGGACTGGGTATTAGGTTCATAATCTGAGGTCCTTCAAGCAAATGAAGGCTCACTGGGGCTCAACGATTCAGTGGGTGCTAGTTCAGTTGCGGTAGATTCAAATGTGGCTCAGGTAGCTCGAGGGCGAGACGGAACCTGGCTCGTGGTCCTTGCGAGTGAAATCGTTATAGCATCGAGCGGTCCCGGCACTATTCCTCCCGTTTTTTGCTTTCCCGTGCCGAAAAGACCATCAAGAAACGATCACAGTTCACGGCGTCAGCGGACTGCGCCCGAAGGTAAGCGTTGTTTCTGGGCTCCCGTAGATCAGGGTTGAGCCGAAATAATTCCTCGTGCAACTGCCTTGCTCGGAGCATCGTCAGGACTTCACGGACAGAGCGGCGAGGGTCCGTCACTCTACAAGGCTGCAAGCACGTACTTTTGGCAGAGTTTCCTGGTTTATGGACCGGGCAACTACAAGTTTAGATTCTATTCATGTGCTCGATCTGCCGCCAGAACCGAAAGTGCCTCCTCCAAGCGATGTGCTGCCCGCGTCGGCAGCCCCGCTGTCGTTCGTCATGCCGCCCGAGTTCGTAGTTCCACCTGTCGATGAGGTGCCGCCGCCGGCCACTGACCCTCCGAGGCTCGAGGTGCCTCCAGCTGAAGTTGACGTGGATGTAGCGCCGCCAGCACCCGCCCCGCCACTGCTGGACCCGCCAAGGATCAAAACTCGATCGATGTTGCAGGCAGTGCCGGTGCTGTAGAAGTCCTTAAGACCCGTTACACGAACCTTCAGAACGTACGAACCGTTAGTCAAGGCAGGGCTTGCGTAGACTAGGTAGTTCCCGGCGAAAAATGAAAAAATTTGGGAAAAGTTCGGGGATGAGGGCGAGCGAGGACACACGAAATGGTTGAATCTGCGGTTGGTGGGTGCGTCGAAGTCACTGGAAGTCGCCGTTTTGGACGGTGGACTGCATAGCTCCGCCTCTCGACGCGATATCAGCGTCGTGCGCATTGGGCGCTGAAAGCGCCGGACAACTCAGGCGTCGCGGGCGAGTAGATGTCGCGCAACAACGACCAGGTTACACGCAAGCACTGAGGCTGAAACGTAAGCTTTGAATGAAGCCCATCCACTCCAGCAACAGCGCGTCAGGTCAAAGCCCCGCTTGAGAAAGGAGATGACGCCTTCAATGCCCGCGCGAAAGTTACGCAAACGTTGGTAAACCCACGACGACTTGACCATGTCCGATATCTGCAAGTGGCACTTCTTGGCAAAGGCCACATCCTGCACGCCCAACTTTTTGATGTCTTCAAGGTTGCTTCGCGAAGCAAAGCCACCATCGAAACTCGCTTGTCGCGGAGGCTTGCCGAAGAGTTCACAATGCTGCTCGATCATTTTGACGGCAAGGGTCGAATCGGCAGGGTTGCCTTGCTCAACCACCACGTCGGTAACAATGCCCGACGCGCCCGCGGTCAAACAGATCTTATGCCCATACAGCACCTCGCGTCGATCTTTGACGATAATGTCGGTGTGGGGCTCGAAGATGGAGACTATCTTTTCGGTTGCTGGTACTGATTCGTCTCGCAATACGCGGCGCTCGGTTTGCGAAACTACGCGACCCGTCAATTCTGCGTAGCGCCGCAGTTCGGATGCCAGTGATTGGACCTTTGCCAGCGTCGTCATGTCGCCGACCACGACCTGGTCAAGTTGCTCAGCAACGCGCTCAGCTTGGACAACGGTCTTGGCGGTTACCTTCAGAAGGTCCCGATAAAGACGCACTCTAACTGAGTGAGTCTTGGCGTTGAGAATCCCCAGCGCCCGTCGCTTGGCGCGGCGAGTGTGGTCAGCAAAGTGGATTGCAAAACTATCTTGCGCAACGCTCATCAAGCGAGCCATGACGCGGACGCAATCGAACAACAATGACGAGTCTGTGGGATGATGAATGTTCGACTCGACGACAGTGCAATCGGTGCGTATCTTATGTCCCAGCTCGATGCGCTGCTCGATGGCGAAGGTGACGATCTTGCGATTGATGGTCTCCCAGGTTTCGGCGCTGACGTGCTTGATGGCTTTCTGAAGTGTCGAATGGTCCGGCGCGACATCGCCAATTCCCAAGCGGCAGAACCAGCGATAGCAATTGGAATCCGCCAGGTGAAACGCCAACTGCACATAACTCCAACCATTCATTTGCTTGACGAGCAGAGCGCGCAGAACCTGCTCGGCGGGCAGGCCTTTGCGGCCCTTGTTGGATTTGCGTGCCCGCCGCACCAAGTCGGCGTGAACCAGTTCGGTCACCCCAGGGAGTTGGTCAAGCACCTCACTCATCCGTTGCAGCTCTCGGGCGTGCTTGTGGTTGATCGGGGCTGGCATCAGGGGGGCTTGTTGAGCTATCTTTTCGCGCATCGGGGTTCTGCTTTTTCAGTGGGTTTAGCGATTTCACCGAGAAAACAGACACCCCGACCTGATTATTTCCATTGTCGTTCAGATAATATCCAGCCTCTTTCAAGCTGAATTCGTATTTTTCGCCGGGAACTAGGTAGTTGCCTGCAGCCGGAGCGTCGTAGCGAAGGCTCACGTGAACCTCGGGACCGAGCGGGCTGCCATTGGCGTCGCACAGCGTTACCCCCATGATTCCGGAATTGTTATCGTAGGCGGAGTAAAGGAGGATTTGGTTGCCGCTGAACGTCACGCTCGCGGTCGCACCCGCGGTTGACGAAGAGTGAAGATCGCCGCCCTCGCAACCGGTACATGCGCTGGATGCCCAGTCACCGCTGTAATTGAATTGATTCTGCCCGGTGCCGATCGTGCCATCATTGATGGACGTACCGTCAGGGGTGAATACCTTCCACGTGCCGCTCGCCACATCAAGTTTCCAGGCAGCATTGTAGACGGGGATAGTTTCCGTGTTTCCGTTAATCGTCAAAGGCTGAACGACCAGCGTAGATGCCGGCAAGTCGCCGTTTACCCATCGATCGCCAACATAGATATAAGTTGTTTCGGAGGTCCCACGCACGGGCAAGACGGCCGTGCTCTGAGACTGCCAGGTCATGGTCCCGCGGGGGCAGAAAGTGCCGTGTGCAACGAATAATTGACTGAGTCCACCGCTTGCCGACGAGTACGAGTTGTCATTACTGTGCCAATAGGTCCCCTGCGAACTCTGCCAGAAGTACGTGCCATCGGCCTCGAAAAGGGACACACCTTCACCCGGCTGAACGTTGAATTTGACAGGATGCGCAAGGCCTAAACCGTCATCCGAAAGCAGGTCGAGTTCGCCGCCATCTCTGACGAAGTACTGCTTGCCATCGGTGTCTTCGAATACCTGAAAGTCATTGGCGCCCTGCACGTCCGCGCCGCTCTGTTTCAAATTGCCAACATAAGTATACGGCCCGGCGATGCTGCTGCTTGTCAGCACAGCGTAGTAACCCACGTAAACTAGTGGGTCCCCCGTGTAGTTCAGCATTTTGATGTAAATGACGTACTTATTAGTCGAAGAATTGTAGAGAATCTTGGGTCTTTCACCATAATAGGGCGGACCGAGAATCGTGCCTGAGATGGGATTCACGACCGTGCCCACGAACGTCCAATCGACGAAGTTGGTGGTCGTGTACATGTTGACTCCGGTAAATGTGTCTTCAGCATTGATGGGAGCACCGGAGTAGGTGTCATTGAGTCCTGAGCGTTGTTCGCCCACCATGTAATAGACATCGCCGACCCGGATGAAGCCCACTCCGTGCGCGTTGACCAACTTACCGTCCGTATCGAGCCAGGGTACGCCCGAGTAAATCGTGCCGAGCGAATCCCAATCAACTGCGGCCGCATCCGCCGAGTCGGTCGCACTAGCGTCATTCGAAATACCTGAATCACCAGTTACGTCCGCTCCTCCGGCTCCTCCGGTACCTACGGCCGTAGTCCCTGCGTTGGTGAATGTGCCTTTAGAAGATGAACCCGTACTGCAATTCGTAAGCAGTGGTATGGCAAGCCCTGCGGCGATCGAAAAGCGGCTAGTAACGAATCCCGTCATGCGGTCACTCACCTGTAGGGGGCGTCGATAGGACCCGCCTATGAAAGCACAGGATCTGGTCTTCACAAAACGTCGTAAGTCTCATACCATTAACCCTGCATATCGCATTTTGTGCGTTTGGTCGTCGTTTCGAAACAAATGGAACTGTCCTTGCTGGGCCGCTTCTTACCTTTGCGCTGGACCATCCGCAACGGTCGGGAGTTCATCGTCCGCGTGCGCTTCCGTCACAAGAAATTCCGACAGCGGCTTGAATTCGTCTTCGCTCGAGAACTGAGGCCGTTTCGCAGCAAGCTCCCGTGGCGAAATCCCGAACAAGGATCGGATTACGCGGTGGCATTGTGAATAACTGCCGAAACCGGCGTGGACCGCCGCTCCCGCGAGAGTGCAGGTGCCGCCGTTATTCAGTCGGATAAAGTGGAGCGTACGAAGAACATTCCGATACTGACGTAGTGTCATCCCATGATCGCGATGGAAGCGACGGCTGATATCGCCGCGATTACTACGTACAGCTTGCGCCAATCGATCGCGGGAGATTGTGGGATGGGCAACGATGAATGAAGCCGCTCGATGGCCGAGGTGCGATGCTCCTGTCGTGCTCAACCGCGACAGAGTCCTAAGGACTTCGAGTGAACGCAGCTCGACACTCTGTGGGTCGGTCGCCTCGTGAGTCTGGCCCAACACGATAGCCACCTTCAGTGCCTGATTTTCGTTAAGCTGCTGCCACGGACCCGCAAAGCTGAACGTCCGTGAGTGCTCTCGCTTAAATGCCTCTAACAGTTCGGGCTGAAAACCGGTTGTGAGAAGTTCAAAATCCTCACTGGCCGTAGCGAGATAGTGATCCAAGCCAGGAGGAAACCACACGAGTAGCCATCATACGCACAAAACGCGAAGACTCGGAGCCGCCGTTCGCTATGCTTCCCGTGTATGAATTCGTATTGTTGCGACAGATTGTCGACCTCGCTGAGTGCCGCACTGCTTGCCGGCGTCTTGTTTGCCTGTGGTTCGACAAATTCGACGCCCGCGCAGGTCGGTGGCGCTAGCAACGCTGGGGGCGGCAATAGTACGGGAGGTGTGTCGGCAAGCGGGGGTGCGAGCGGAGTCGTAGACAGCGGCAGCGATCCGTTTGTTTTGTCGTGGCAGGATGATTTCAATACCCTCGATACTACGTTCTGGCACCTTCAGACATTTACCTTTGGCGGCAATCTTGCTCAGTTCTCAACGCAAAATGCATCGGTCACCAACGGTATACTGAGTATCAACCTCACGCCAAACCCGAATAGTACGACCGAACCGTACAACGGCGTCGAGATGCGTTCCTCCAAGACGGTACTCTACGGGAAGGTCTCGGCGCGCATGCGATTCGCAACCGGGTCGGGCGTTGTCTCGGGTCTAGTCCTCTTTTACACACCCTATCCGAATTGCAATTGGAATGAGATCGACATCGAACACCTAGGTAATTCGAGCACTACCTCACAGCTCAACTGTCAAGTATTTACGGGCACGCCCGTGACGGGCTGCACTGCTTCGGTTAGCCCAACACCGGACCCCCTGGTCGTGAATTTGGGTTTCGACGCTGAAGCGGACTTTCACCTCTACGATATCGAGTGGACCCCACAAAGCGTGAAGTTCTTCGCCGATGGAGCGCTGCTTCGAACCTGGACCGCCAATATTGGTCTAATGAATCTACCGCAAACGATTCTCCTTACTATCTGGGCATCGAGCGCGGCGGGCTGGGCCGGTCCAATTACGTCGACTTCCGCACCGACAAGCGCGGATATTGACTGGATCAAAGTCTACGACTGGACCGGATAGGTCAGGTGTAGGGCCGTCGGAAATCGTTATCAGTCTACTGATTAATTTTCCTCAGCCCATTTTAGCCACATCCCTCACGCGTAATCGCGGGGCAAGCAATTCGAACATATAAATGCGATTATGACGCAAACAGTTGAAGTCGGTCGAGTTGCGATCGGACGAAACACGCGGACATGACGTTCCGGTAACCTTTGCAGCGTGAGCCGGATTTCTTCGGACCGCTACCGGTCAAGTTGGAGCTGGTTTGCGTTGGGCAGTCTCGCTCGAATGCGCAAAGCGTCCATGGAGACTTTGCATGAGATCCCTTACCCACAGGTTGACTATTTTCTGTATCGCTGGTGCATTGTTCACGTCGGTTGCCTGCAGCGGAACCGACAGTTCCACCCCGCCCGATTCTGCAGGTGGCTCTGCAGGTTTGGGTGGCTCAACAGCGGTCGGCGGCACGTCGAATTCAGCTGGTGCGATCGCCATTGGAGGGTTGCACGCCACGGGCGGAGGAACCAATGCATCGGGGGGGCCAAGCACTTCATCAGGTGGTGCTGCCCCTGCCGGTGGGACTTCAGCGACCGTTGGTGGAAGCAATGCGACTGGTGGCAGTAAGGCTGCGGGGGGAGCTCCGGTGGGTGGAGCTCCAGCGACAGGAGGCTCAAAAGCAACCGGTGGTGCCGCGCCAAGCGGTGGCGCGAATGGCACCGGCGGCTCAAGCACGGTGGGCGGTGCACCTGCAACGGGCGGTAGCAAGGCGACAACAGGCGGGGTACCAACAACGGGCGGCAGTAGGGCGACAACAGGCGGGGTACCAGCAACGGGCGGAGCTCCTGTGACTGGAGGCAGCAAGGCGACCGGCGGCTCTCCTGCGACCGGGGGCTCTCCTGCAACTGGCGGAGCACCTGCAACGGGAGGCGCTACATCTAGTAGTGGCAGCGTGTTCAGTCAATGTCGCTTCCACTTCGGCACAATTGACTCGATCGCCAAGGCATCAAACGCTGCAACCATCGCTGAGCTCGACTTCGTCACGCCGGGTTGGATGCTCGGTGATTGGCCGACGCCAACTAGCACCAACTCGGGTTAGGGTTACGTATGCACGGAGACTGCAACGGGTCAGGCGCTAGCGGGCAAGGTCCCTGTGGATGTCGTGTATGTTGCGGCCAATACGGCAAAGTCCTTGAGTAACCTGTGCGATTGCAACGTTGCGGGCTGCAGCGGTGGAGATTTGTGCACGCATGGGTCGTATTACATCACCCAGAACTGGTCAACGATTCTGACTTATCTGCAGCACAACTCCAGTGGCTTTTCCAACTGCCTTGGCGGGCGGCCGATCGTGTTCTTCTTCGCCTTGAGTGAGTGCTTCGGTGCTTGTCCCAAGCGTCTCGACAGGCGGAGGAACCCGATTTACGGTTGTGGTCAACGGCGGCACGCCAAAGACAGTTACGGCAGCTACGGGAGCAACGTCGCTCGCGACGGGCTTGACGAATGGGACGCACGATATCGTCATTTGGCGAAACACGGAAACCAACGGCGGAATCACACAGTTCACGAACCTTTCGAGCTTCGGCACGGGGGGCGCGCTTTTGGCACCCGCAGCTGCACCGGCTAAGCGCATCGAGGTCATTGGGACTCGCTTTCAGTAGGTGCGGGCGTCGAAGGGAATGCAACCTGCACGGGTGGCATCGATGCTTACACCAACAACTACCTGGCGTACGGCTCGGTCGCCGCGCGCGCCGTGGGTGCCGACGTGTTCACGATTGCATGGTCCGGCATCGGTGTTTACCGCAACTACGATGGCACAACCACGAACACGATGCCTACTCGTTACCCCTACTCCGTACCGAGCGACACTACGCTATGGGATTTCTCGCTTTATCAGCCGCAAGTCACAGTCATCAACCTCGGCACGAACGATTTCGGCGCTGGAGATCCTGGCACGGCGTATGAAACAGCGTACGTCAGCTTTATCAAGACCGTACGCTCGAATTATGCAAGCACGTACTTCATCCTCATCGACATGTATGGCGGCACGCGACTCACCCGGATCAATAACGTAATTGCCACTCTGAAGGCGGGCGGCGAATCGAAGATCGAAATGCTTAGTGTCAGCTCCGCGCAAAACAATCTCGGGTGCAACCAACACCCGAACACTGCCGGTCAGCAGGCTATGGGTAACGTGCTAGCTACGCGCCTGAAGTCCTTGATGGGCTGGTAATCGCCTCGAATCTTGGAGACCATTACCCACTGGCAGGACCAACACAGTACCCATTGCGACTCGCCTCCCACGTGCCGCAAAAACAACAAACACTCCTAGTGGAGCTGTGTGGGATCGAACCCCAGACCTCCGGAGCGCCTTGAAGTATTCAATGGTCTCCTGATCGAGACGAATGGTTACCTGCTTCTCGAGTCGCTTTGCAGCGGGGTTCTTTTTGCAAACGACCAGGGCCCGAAGCCCCCAGCGCCTCGAGAGTCAGATTACTCGGGCAGCCCGAGCGTTGGGCGTTCATGCGCACTGCAAAACCAATTGCGATACAAAATCAGTCGAGTCTAGCTTACAACCGATTGCATAAGGCAATCAAAACCGCGCGGATGAGGCGCGTGAGGAAAGGCAGCGGTATGGCTAAGCTCGTGTTCGGAATGAACCAGTCCCTGGACGGTTACGTCAACCATGAGAAGCAGGTGAGGAAGGCTTTGGCGGCGAGGCGAACCCGCGCCTGACAATTGTGCCTCGAAGCCTTCTCGAGAAGCGATGCGGTGAGGGGCTCTGAGGTCTCGCTCATCGCTGTTTGCTCCGAGTGGCTCTCGCCTTGGCTGCCTTCGGCATGTGTGGCTTGGTTCTCGTCGTACCTTCGATGCGCCCCTCGAGCAGGCGTCTGTCTCGTGCGAGTTCGAGCTGTAATTCCTCGACGCTCGGTAAGTAGGTAACGTACTTTGCCGCGAATAGCTGCTGGTGCTCGTGCAAGATCGAATAGCGCGCGACCGCCGCGTTCTTTTCGGCGCAGAGAATCAGGCCAATAGTCGGCCCATCTCCAGCGGTACGTCCCTCGGCGTCGAACAGTCGCATGTAGCCGTCCATTTGCCCCACGTCTTGATGGGTGAAGACTGTTTCTCGACAGAACGTTTGAGTGCCAGGCCAACATCGCTCGAGGAACTGTCGGTATTTCGTGGGATTGCCTGAGTCGTGAATTCTCCGCTAGGCTCGTGGAGTTTCTTTGCTCTCATGGATCCTCCACTAGGCTCGTGGAGAATCGTGGGCGTTCGGTCAGCGTACGCGAGGTAAAACTGGCGAAAATACCAAAGATTCGTGGTGGAAAAGCCTTGCCCAAGCCGTTGGGTCAAACGCTCGGACAAAGTCGCGGGGCAATTCCGCGGGATCACACTGTACGAGATAATCGCGGCGCCGCGTGCCTTCCGGTGGGGGTCAACGGCAGCTCGCCGATCTCATCCAGGAAAAGCATGCCGCCGTTGGCCATGTCCACGCGACCCGGTTTTGCGCCGACTGCGCCGGAGCCACATCACTCGCTCCCGCTCGAAGAGCGTCAGCTTGATTGCCGGCATTACGGCGCCTGGGTCCACCATGGCTGCATTCTTGTGGCAATGCCCCGAGCATGCAATCGCCGCGGGCGGAAGGTGCGACCTCAACTTCAGCCCGTGACGAGAATTTCGTGGCGCTGCAACCCACAGCACCGCCTGCGTCGCGTTCGATCCCGCAAATATCGAAGGCCGCCCGCCGGGATCGGATGCTCATTGTCGCGTCCGTGTTGGTAGTCCTGGCCTCTGGAATCATCATTGGTCGGCATTGGATTAGTCGCGATAACATGACACCGACCGTCACATCGATTGGCATGTCTGCTGAGGCAGTTGCGGCACAAGCTCCGAGAATCGTGATTACAGATTCTAACCCCAATTTGCAGCCAACAGTTGTAACCACTGCTTACTAATCATCGGTTCTAGCCTATCCGTTATCTTCGGAGGCTGTGATGCTGCTAATAGCGGTCTTGTGTTGGTCGACGGTGGTTTAGGCAACGTGGGTGGTGTTGCGCATTCCGGTTAGCACTGTTTGTTTTGTTGAATTGCCGGCACGAAAGCGTCACGGGGCGGCGGCCCGCGCTTCCGTGCCGAACAAAACAATCCTCTTTCGGATAATCCTGGCTACAATTGGGCCAACAGCACGAACCATGCGAGAAGCAGCGCCCATTCCGTCCGAGCGGAACCGTGCCCCAATCTTCGACGTGGCACTGCTCTTTTTGCGGCTTGGCTGCACCGCATTTGGAGGTCCGGCGGCGCACATTGCCCTCATGGAAAACGAGGTAGTTCGGAGGCGCGGTTGGATCACACCCGAGCGGTTCCTCGACATGATGGGAGCAGCGAACTTGATCCCAGGCCCAAGCTCGAGCGAGCTTGCCATCTTCATCGGATATGAGCAGGCAGGCCTCCTAGGTCTGCTGGTGGCGGGCCTCTGTTTCGTGTTGCCCGCTGCTTTGTTGACGGGAGCTTTGGCGTGGGCGTACGTGCGCTTCGGAACCCTGCCGCGCGCCGCGAGTCTGCTCTATGGCGTAAAGCCAGTCGTGATTGCGATTGTGTTTCAAGCCCTTTTTAGCCTTGCGCCGCGAGCAATCAAGAAGTCACCCTGGCTTTTCACGGTGGGTGTTCTCGCATGCACACTTGCGGCTTTTAGCGTCGATGTTTTCGCCGTCCTCGTAGGCGCCGGCATCATCTGTTCGATCGGTCACGCTACGAGAAAACGCGGGCCCAAGCACGCTCGCACGCTATTCGCGCTCGGACCGGTCGCTGCAACGACGGCTGCTTTGCACTCCGCTGTGAGTCTGAGTGCTGTGTTTTTTACATTCTTAAAGATGGGTGCCGTCGTCTTCGGAAGTGGCTACGTGCTACTCGCGTTTTTGCGCGCAGATCTCGTCGAGCGCCTGCATTGGTTGACCGGAGCTCAGTTGATCGACGCGGTTGCCGTCGGGCAAATCACACCGGGCCCGGTGTTCACAACCGCCACCTTCATCGGCTACGTGCTGGGCGGCATTCCCGGGGCAATCGTTGCAACCGTTGCGATCTTTTTGCCAGGCTTCGTTCTGGTCGCCGCTATTCGACCGCTAGTCGCCCGAGTACGCCAGTCGGGGATTGCGTCCGCATTCCTCGACGGTGTGAATGTGGCATCGCTAGCATTGATGGCAGAGGTCACGTTTCAACTCGCGCGTTCCGCGTTAATCGACCGGATCGCCGTCGTCTTGGCTACGCTGAGCGCGGTGCTGCTCGTCCGTTTCAAGGTCAATTCGACGTGGCTCATCGCTGCGGGAGCGCTCGTTGGCATGTTGGTGCATTCTGCTCACTGAAAGCAACTCTCTTCAAGTAAACTCAAGGGGGCAGACTTGAGGCAGTCAACGTCACTGCCGCAGCAATCATCCAATAACAAGATACCCAGGTTTCGGCGCATGAGGTTGTCAATTCACAGGGCAGGCGCAATCCGGAACCCCAAAATCCCCTGGCTTCGTGATCAGCAAATTATTACGCAAGGGGAATTTTTGCCAGCTTCCGCTGCAATGTGCGGCGATGAACGCCCAGTAGACGCGCGGCTTGGCAAACGTTACCCTGGCACTCGGCAAGGACTCGATTGATGTGCTCCCATTCAGCGCGGGCTAAAGTGGGAACCTGCGATGGCGGGTCAGGTGCGGGGCCCGTAACATCGAAGAACCCCCCATTCAAGGCCAGCAGTATCTCATCGACGCTCGCTGGCTTTTGCTGAAAACCGATCGCGCCTAGCCGTATTGCCTCAAGAGCCGTGGCGATGCTTCCATAGGCCGTCAAAACCAATATGCGTATATCCTCATCCAATTCGAGCAGGGCCCCCACAAGCGCCAATCCAGACTGCCCCGGCATTCTCAAATCAACGACGGCGAACTCGGGGCTCTCGATATTCGCATAGCGCATGGCCTCTTCCGCGTCCCCCGCGGTCCACACTTCGTAGTCTCGCTTGCGGAGCGCATGAGCCAGGCGAGTGCGGAATATATCGTCGTCATCCACTAGCAAAAGCGACTGAGATTCAATTTCCGTGTTCATGCCGGAGCTCCAAAGGGTATGTGCAATTCAACTCTTGTTCCGCGACCCGGTGCAGAATCAATCTTGAGCCCACCTCCCAAGTGTTCGACGAGCGAACGCGCAATGAATAGGCCGAGCCCCATGCCCTGGCCTGGGTCGCGTGTCGTAAAGAAAGGCTCCCCAAGGCGATCCAGAATCTCTCTTGGGATTCCCGGGCCTGAATCTTGAACTTCGAAGAGCACCTGACTCGATTGCGCTTTGACTCGGCAAGCCACGACTTCACCCACCGGGGATGCTTGAATCGCGTTTCGGAGAACCTGAGTCAACGCCTGCAAAACAGCCTGTGTGGGCCAACGAACCTGCACTTGCGGATCCTCACACGTCATCGCAACTGTCCCTATTTCGTATGAGTATTGTGAATTCAAGCGATTGACAATCTCACCGAGTTTCATCGAAGCCGGTAGCTCGCCCATCAGTTCGCCGGCGCCCATCGCCAAGCGCTGAACAGCACTGTGTGCACGGTCCACTTCGGCGAGAATGAGCTCCGCGTCGTCCAAAAACTCCCGAGGCACTTGATGCTCGGACATTGATGTCAGCATCTCGGACGCTGCGATCTTGATCGTTCCCAGGGGATTGCCAATTTCGTGCGCGGCCCCCGCGGCCAGGGTCGCTAGTCCAAGAAGCCGAACCGTTCTGTTGTGGTCGTCTCTTTCCTTGCGCAGCAATGACGACAACCGAGTCACGAAGAAACCAATCGTGAGCGCAGTCGCGGAGAACGCCAGCCACATACCCTGCAAATGCGCCGAAAACGCGCCGCCGCCATGAATATGGCCGCCGAGCTCGGGTGGTAAGGGTACGTTATACAGGAATAGGAAGCCGAATCCCAGGATAGACTGCACGACGACGACAGCCGTGACAATCGGACCCGCAAGCATAGCTGCCAACGCCACGTGAACCGTGTACAAGACGGAAAATGGATTCGATGCACCCCCGGAGAGCGCCAAGAGAGCGGTAAGTAGCACCGTGTCAAGCAGCAGCACGGAGCGCAACCACTTGCCTGGATGAGTCGACGCTGCCCCGTACTTCATCAGGACGACGTTGCTGATGCCCGCCGCCGCCACCAAGCTCAGTAGGGGCACGATCGGAAGCTGGGCGAACAGACTGTAGCGTACGGCAACAATCACCGCGAATTGGGACAGCGTAGCGATCCAACGAAGCCTCACTAGAAATGAGAGGGACGCCGAGTCCGAAGCCAGCCGAAAGCTTGGTGCGAGGTTCATGGCGCAAGAGCATTTATAGCCCTGGCCGCGGGAATGGCGACCTGCGCTAAGAAAGGGCAATTTCGTTCAAGGGTGCGACAATATGCCGCACTCCCCAACGACCGAGCGCTTCGTTATAGATCGCGCTCACGCAGAGGGATCTCAACAATGAATACATCGAATCGTGAAGAAATCGAGGGCCAGGTCCTCGGGCCTGGATTCTGCGACTGGGCGAATTCAATCCAAGTCCCCCGCCAAACGCAACTGAGCGTTTCTGGAGGAGTGCCTGCGGCAATGATCGCGCTACTCGCTTGCCTTGGTTGTAGTTCGAGTTCTAACACTCCTACCAACGCTGCCAATTGTTCGAATCCCGGAGGGCCCGTCGCAGGGGCGGCCGATAGCCATTGCGGCAACACGGTGCTCACCGTGGATCCGAATATTTGTACAATGGCAGTCGATACACAGCCCACCGATGACGCGGGTACCGGCACCACTGATTACGGAGATACCCTGTACAACGCCGAGGGCGATGACGACGACTGTAAGTACCACGTTACGTGGAGCTCGACCGCTATTTGCGAGAATGCCAACGTTACGTTCAACGTGAAGCTTACCGCTAAAGCGGGTGGGGCCGCGGTAGCGGGCGCTGATCCCGTCATCGAAGCGTTTTTGACCGTCACCCATCCAGGTCTCGTAAGCAGTCAGAAGGCGCAGGAACCCTCGCCGGGCAATTATTCGATCGGGCCGGTGCAATTCGACGCCCCAGGGCAATGGACCGTGCGGTTCCACTTCTTCGAGACGGGTTGCGACGAGCCGACTTCGCCGCATGGTCACGCGGCGTTCTACGTCAATGTGCCATGAGGGCGCGCACCGACTCGGCATTATCGAGGAAACTCCTCCTTGGGCTTGCGCTGACGGCGTGCAGTTCCCATTCGGCCGCAAGCGCAACCTGCCCACAAGATTTACCCACTGCCTGCCCATCAAATGTGCCCAGCTACCAATCGGACGTGGCACCCATATTTGCCAGCCGATGCGTGGTTTGCCATTCGCCAGACGGTTCGGATACCCAGCGTACCTACGTCAACTACGCGGCCATCTATGCGAATCGAGGCGCGATCCTCGACCAGGTCTACGCGTGCAACATGCCGCCAAGCGGTGACCCGGCACCGACCGCGCCCGAACGCACGAAGCTGCTAACGTGGCTCATTTGCGGCGCTCCCAACAATTAGCTTCTGAGTGAAGGCTCGACAGCTCACACGTCAATCTCATGATTTTCGAATTTGCGTCTTGGACCGCGCCCGATCCACCGGCGATTCGTGGCGTGATCTCAAGCTCCTGGCGACGAATGCCTGGCCTTGTTCATTGCCGCAAAAACCCCCATTGTTGACATTATCGGCCTGAGAACTACGCCAACCGCGATGCAGGCTGGTTCCGGCCCCTCAATACCGGAGTGCAGCAAGAACGCAGAACCCACCACAATCTGCAGGAGTCCCGACAGAAATGGTTCCTGGAGTAGAGCTAATTCGGCGACGGATAGTGCCGCTGCACATAGCAGAGTCCGTCAGAATTCAAGTGACCCTGCGTGCTCTGGTCGTAGGTGGCAAAATCGTAGTAGTCCCGTAGCCCCGTTGATGGGTCGTTGTTCGTTGCGTGAGGCACGCTTTGCGGGTCGAACCGCATCACTCCAGTAAATTGTGGGTGCACGTCGGTCGGCGGAGTCATGCAGTAGCGCCAGTTCAGGACATTGCCGAGCGCATCGGTGTATCCCGTGTAATCGACCCCTTTTGTCGTCTCCAAGGTGACCGTGGGAGTACCGGCATCCTTCCCGACGACGCGCGCCGCGAATTGGTCGAAATGCGCGGGTGAGTCGTGAAGCACGCTGTCCCAGAATGGGTGATCCGTGTGGATCGTCACTTGTCCGATGACGGAGCTGTTCGTCAAAAACGCGATACCGCGCTCGTATTCTTCGTTGGCGAACGCAGCCGCCGAGCCATTGTCCGGGTTCTGGCAGTTGATGTACGAGGTGGGCGACTTGAAACAAAGCGTGAAGTTCACGACATCGGGCCAGCCCTGTCGGCTAGCTGGGTAACAGCTCGAGTCGGTCTTATCGCCTTTGAATGTCGCGATGCCTGCGTAATAGACCACGCATTGGTTCTGAATCATGTCGTCGTAGTCCGCTAGTCCCTGCGCGTCGAGGTTCACATTGTAGGCGTTGTGCGTGGCGTTCACGGTATCGAAACCGAACGCGTACCGCGTGCCGCCCGTCGTGTCGAACGGCTGATTGCCGTTCTTGTTTTGCACCTTAAGCGCGGCGATAGGCACTGCTTCTTCTCCGGCACCACCCTTGCCGGGCAAGTAACTCGTATCACTGTGGTGCAGGTCAATCGCCCAAGGTCCGTCCACCTCCGCAACCGCAGGCCCGGTCACCGCCTGATTGTCGCTTTGTGAGTCAGGATTGGAAGAAAGCACGATCTTGTCGATCGTGACAAGAAGGCGCGTAAACCTCACCTGCCAGCCGTCGACGAACGCCGCATCGTCAGCCGATGCCGGGGGAAAGTCGTAGCCCGTGAGCGCGAGTACTTCGCCCGACGCCGCGAACAGAATGCCTCCCGGGCCCGGATCGGTAGGTGCGCTGAACGCTTTGAGTGCGCCCCCGGCATCGTTGCCAGCGCCACCGCTGTTGCCGGATCCTCCCGTGTTGGACTGTGCAGCGGGCGTGCTCGTGCTCGAGCAGGCGCCAGCACCGAGTAGAGCCAGCATGCCGACCAGGGTTGTCTTAATCTGCGTGATTGTTGCCATTTTGCTTCTCCGTGATGGTTGAAATGGAACATTGATGGATTACAGTTTGGGATCCCATTCGAATGAATAGAGGTTCGGGCCGTTCGTGCTGCCGGCGGACACCAGGTTTGAGTAGAGGTTCGCGCTCGGCTGCGAGTAAAATGTGGGCGAGCCTGGATCGCTGTCGGTCGGGTCGTCACTGAACACATAGCTGCCAGAGACGTTCGCCAGCTGACCGAAGTCCACGTTATTGAACAGTAGTCGAGGATCGATGGTTAGAACGAGACCGCCGGTGGGTTGCACGCCAACCGTAGTCGGAATCGGACTCACGATGCGTCGTTTGCAGATCGGATACGCCCCGGGAAAATTCCCGCTCGTATTGGCGCGATTATTCGAGATGGTGATCTGTCCGACGAACGGTCGCACGTCGCTGCCAAGCGATGCGGTGCCTTCGACATCGAGAATCGGATACGGATCGGGGTCGGCAATCGTGTCCACGTCGCCGTGCGTGAGCCAAACCTGCGCGGCCTGCACCGCGAGCGTCGTGCCGTGGCCGCGCGAGGGAAAATGTTGCGCAGCGCTGGACAAGAGATCCACGTCAACGCTCGTCGTAACTTCGGCAACGTACGTGCCGGGCAAAATGCACGCAGTGTTCTGCGCGCCCGATACGGGTAGGCTATCGTCGAGGTAGACGGCGCCCACGTGCAATGTTGCCTTCGTCAGATCGACGTTCCAGCGGGTGCCGTTCGTAATCGCGATATCGAAGGTCAGCTCCCCGTTTGCGTCCTTCGGCCCGGAAGCGGCCACATCGAAGTCGATGATTTGTCCACCCGTCGTGCCCACGCAACCGGCAGGCAGAGCGGAGCGAAAAGCCGATGTATCGTTCGAGGGTTCATCGGTCAGGTCCCTTGAAAGTTGATCGCAAAGTGGCCGAAGATGCCTCGCGGTGGACCCGCTGTGAATTGCCGTTCGGGCACCAGCGATGGCTGCTGACCAGACCCGGGCGGATTCCAGTTCGACGCGTAGTTGTATTCGCCGAGTCGATAGCGAGCGTCAAAAAGGTTCGTAACGGAAAGTCCAAGTTCGAAATTCGTCCACAATAAGGATGCGGTCAAATCCGTGGTAAAGATCGAGTCGCTGCGCTGCCCAAAAGGCAGTGCGCGGGGTCCAACATAGGTGATACCGGCGCCAGCGGTCGCACGCACGGGGCGCTCACCGATTGTGACCGGAAGCTCCGTGACATACACGCTGTCCGAACGCAGCACCGCGTCTGGCACGTAGGCAACCAACAGGTGCGTATCGTCATAGGCAGAGCGCACGAGCGTTAGGTTCGCGGATTCGTCGAAGTGCACGCCGGTGAGTCGCAGCGCGCCAACCCAACCGGTGCGCGTCGTGCCAACACCGAGCACATTGCGCCCGACGGTTTCGTTGAAGATTAGATCCTTGTCAACGTGCGTCTCAAAGAAGATCGAGCGTCCGACGAGGGACATGTCACCCACAGTGTTCGCGTAGGTAATGCCACCCTCGTACGCAACCACGCTTGCGAACGGTGTCTTGACGTCCTGCGTAATATAGCTTGGATCGACCGAGCGCACGCCCTTGCCGTAGCTAAGACTGTACGAAAAATGCTTCAAGGGGCCGACTATCAACGACGCGCGCGGCAGCAGCGCGATGCTCGAAGTGCTCGCCGGTTGATTGGGCTCGCGCGGCAGTCCACGATCGGCCTCGCTGAGGCAACTCTGATCGAGCGGTGTGCTCGGTGACGGGTGCGCCACGCTCTGCACGGCGCACAAGTCGTTCACCCGAAAGACAAGTAGATCCTCGCGCACGCCGCCTCGAAAGGCGAGCCACGGCAGGAGCTTGAGATTCGCATCCGCGTAAAGTCCGATATCACCGAGGTTCGACGTAAGGTCGGTGTCGGTCATATAGGGGTAGCCGGTCGCGGCCGCCATGCGCTGCTGCGTGCCGGTCACGGTATCACCGCGCGCGAAGTAGCCGACCTCGAGCTGCTGCTCAAGACCGAACACGGTGCCCGTGAGACGCGACGCCCCGCGCGCACCGAGTGTGAGCTCGTGCACATGAAGATCGATCATGTCCCCGCGCTGGTCATGCAGGCTCTGCAGTGGCAGCTGCACATCGAGTAGATACCCGGTGAAATCTTCCAGCAGGCGCATGTCGCGATCGATCACGAAGACTTGTTGCGAAAAGGTCTCGTTACCCTTGCGCGTTTCCACATCCGCGGAAATTGAGAACCGGGAGGCGTCCCCACCCGGCTTCACGGCTTGGTGAAGGAGAATCGAGTAACTGTCGTAGAACCCGATTTTACCGGAATCGTAGTCGTCTTGGCGAATTACGCCCGCCGAGTGGTAATGGGTCGCATAAGCCGCACCCGTAATTCGGTACGATCCGTTCGTTCCAAGCCTACCTTCGTATTGGCCCATCCCCGTTGCGCGCTGGGCGTCGCGGTTCTGACCGTAACCCTGTGTAGAATAAATCTCCGCTCCGCCGAAGGTGTGGGTGCTCTCGCCGTTCGGGCCCCACGTGAGCAAGAGCCGCTGCGTATCCCAACTGCCGGCCGTGTACTTTGCGGTCAGACCGCGCTTATCGAGCCCCAGCTCGTAGTTGGCGCTGCCCGCAACGGCATAGTTGCCTTGTCGCGGATCGAACGGCCCTTCGACGACCCGCAGCGAACCGATCAGCTCTGGAATGATGAAATGCGTGTCCGCGTAGCCATTGCCGTGCAGGTTGCCGCTTTCGTTGATGGGGACTCCGCCCACGGAGAACTCGACGTCCTGTCCCTCGCGCGCATCGAAGCCGCGCATGAACACCTGCTCGGCATGCCCTTCGCCGCCTTCATTAGTCAGCAGAATGCCGGGCGCGAGCTTCAAGTACTCGGTTGCATTTTGACGGGGAACGTTCCGCAGCTCCCCAACAGTAATATTGAAGTCCGACGCGCCGCGGTACGGAGCAACGAGGCGTTCGGTCACGGTGACTTCCATGTCGGGCGCGCCCTTTGACGGGATGGGCGCTGCAGCTGCTTTGGGAGCCGAGGGCGCTTGCTGCACGGCCATCCTCGAAGGCAACGTGGGTTCTGCGCTGGGTGGCGGCGCGACCATTTCAGGCGGCGGCGCCGGTGGTGCAAAGTGAAATGGAATGCGAATCCGGCTCGCAATAGGGACGCCTCGTCGCTTGGCGGGCACGAATGTCCATTGCCTAACTGCGATGATCGCGGCTTCGTCGAGGTCCACCCCACCCGACTGCAGGATGTCCGTCTTCGAAACGTGGCCATCCACGTCCACGGTCACTGCCACGACCACGTCGGCGTGCTCGCGAGCCGCCAAAGCCGAGGAAGGATATTCCGCGTTGACGTGCGTTAGCACCGTGGGGGGCACTACCTCGACGTTGGCAGTTTGTGCCCACGCTTGCTCATAGCGATAGACAAAGCACGCCCCAGCCGTCGAAAGTCCCAGAGCGACACGAAGCAGGGTACGGTCTGTCGCATGCAGACGAAGCCGCTTTAACCAAAGTTGATGACACATAGCCAGATATTCCTTATTGCCAATGCAGTTCGCTCCACTCCATTTCCTCCCGTCAGCAATGGGGATGGGTGGCTGTGGGCACCACAAGTTACTGCGGATCGCGTACACGGCGTGGCCCGGCGTATCGCGACGGTCGCAAACGCTTCATGAGCCAACCGAGCCCTACCGCCGGCTCACGCCCCAAGTCGTGTGCATGCGCCCGCGTAGAAGGCCTACTCAGGGCCTTCTTTGATCAGGCTGGCGGATCACACTGGAGGCGACTGCTTGGGAGCATCGGCAAGAATCGACCGCTGTGGAAAGGCATTGCCTTCGAAGACAAAAAGGGCATGCCCGCGCGGCGCTTCGATGATGCCTATGACAAGGCCTGGCGGTGCCGCGTACCATACCAAATTAGCCGGTTTTGCCGCGATCGCGCAATGCGGGTGATGTTCTCTAGCGGAACGTCGTTCCGTAAATGCTGGGGATTGCCGGTGCACCCGAGGGGCTGCAACCGCGCCCGCTGGATCCACGGCCTCCATGAGCTCGCCGTGCTCAAGGCAAACGACATGTGGCTCCGTGAGCAGATGAACGCCTCTGACTATGTCGCCCAATGCCAAGGCCGTAACCCAAAGGGTCACGAACAAGACTAGCACGGCGCGATGTCGGGTTCTCAGCATCCGCGGCCATTTCGTGGCACCCGGCCAGCTCACTGTCAACCGACGCGGGAGATCATTGCAAAACTCATCACGTTTCCTTGCTGATTTGTCATCTCAAGAATGGCAAAAATACGGCAAATAATAGCCTTCTGTTCTCACTTCATCGATTCCTTCCTTCCAATTGCGGCCGGAAACCCTCGAACAACTCAAGCCAGGACCCGTTGCCGAAATTAGCCCCACCAATGCAAGCCTGAACCCAAACACCCGGACTCGAACACGTCCCGAATGAGCTGCCCTTCCCCACCCTCAGAAAGACTGCCCGCTGCGTGCGTGGCCAGGACTATCGGCGAGCCGCTCATGCGTGGCTTCCGTGCCGGGCGGTGTTGATGTGGATGTTTTGGACGGCACGCCCAAGGCATTTTCAGAACCAGGACAAGGAACTGCAACTCACGCTTTGGCAGGCGAATTGTGGCTAACCGGCGGTGACATCAATGCTCCAAGCGACAGCACCGTGATCCTCGAAACGTCAGGTACCGCGGCTCAGGGCGATGTATCGATGCCCTTCAAGGGGCAAGTAACAATCAGTCAAAACCGAGCCATTCCTGCCAGTGATCCGTCAATGCCGGGTGCCAACCCCATCTGCAAACAACGAATCGTTACTCCGATCCCAGCTGATCTCAGGGAACGCTGGCCCTGGGCGAGCGAGAAGATTGCCCTGAAGTAATCCGCAGCCGAGCTCGATTAGAACATCGCGCTCGGCGCGAGTTTCAACGCCCTCGGCGATCACATGCAGACCCATGTCGTTGCACAATGAAGCGAGGTTCTTGATAAGCTTCTGCTTTACCGTCGAAGTGTCGACATCACGGATGAGAGTCGTGTCAAATTTGACATAATCCGGTTCGAGCAGGGCAAAACTGTTCAGGCCGGCATAGCCCGCCCCGAGATCGTCCACGGCAATTCGAAACCCTCGCTCGCGCAACGCGGAAACCCTGCCACGAGCTCCCTCGATATCCGTTATTGACGCCCTTTCGGTAATTTCAAGCACGACGCGATTGGCAACGCTGGAAAGCGCAGCCTGCCCATCGTGAAGGTCAGGATCCAGCAGATCCTGGGGATGTAGATTTACGAACAGACTTAGCGCTGGGTGCGCGCCGGTTATCGACTCGGCCGCCCGTTGTCGCACAGCGCGCCCCAATCGCGCGAGCGCTCCGAGCCGCTCAGCGGCGCGCAGGACATGTTCGGGTGCGTGGTTTGCGTACTGATTACTCCTGAGCAAAGCCTCGTAGCCGAAAATGGTTCGATCGTCCGCGCGCACAATCGGTTGAAATGCGATCCAAAGCTCATCGAGAGCCCGCTCGAAATCGATTTCGAGTCCCAGTTGGCTAACCTCAGCTGAGTGCTCACCAAAGAGCTCAATCGCCTTGCGCTTGTATTGCGCGAGCTGATGCAGACGCGCGGCTCGCCCGACCGTAGTCACGAATAATTCGGGATTGACTGGTTTTACCAGGTATCTGAATGCGCCAAACTCGACGGCTTCTGCAGCAGTACCGATGGCGGGCTGACCTGTGACGAGCACGACAGGAAGATCCGGCTCATGTTGTCGAATCATGCGTAACAAATCGATGCCGGACAATTCTGGCATCATGACGTCGCTGACCACAACTCGAACATTTCCCTCAATAATGTAGCGGATTGCTTCATGGGGCGTGAGGCAAGGCACTACCATATGGGGGCACCGTTTTAGCAGAAGGGCGTGCGCGCGAAGCACCAGTGGCTCGTCATCTACGATGAGCACGATACCTGGATGCTCTGGCGGCGGTATGCGCTGAGTCAATGCAGACAAGGGAACCTCCAGCAAATATACTATCCACCTTTGTCATGATTACTAGCGCTGATTGCACCGACCAACCCCTCAAAGCCGCCACACGATCAGACAACATGGGGTCGCGCGGTGGATTCACGAACGTTGTCGGACGCAAGACACCCCGAGCACCGTGGCCTCGGCACCCCCATAGTTTGTCTAGACAAACAAATAGCACAATGTGACCGAGCCCAATGTGCGGTGGCGCGAAATACAGTTGCAATAATTCCCATACGGTATTTCCCCGACTGGAGGAACGATTTCCGACACTCGATTCGCAAGTTCGGGCATTTGTGGCACAGCACGATCAAATCCTCGAAACCTTCGAAATAATACGCTCCGATCTGAAATCGGACTTGTCGCTTTTGGGGCGGGCGAACCTACACTCCAAGGCCTCGTTCTTCAAATTGACGTTCGACCGACACGCGGCTTCCGAGACACAATTGTTCGCCGAAGCGGTCAAGCGCGGCCAGGGAGGAAGCGAATTGTAGTTGTCGAGAAAAGCTCGCAGCACCTCCCTCACCGGGCTGACTATTGTAGGGTCGGCCGTTCAACGGAATTGGCTCTGGTCAGCCTGTCGCGCATCATCAATTCGATGAGCAGCCGGTTATCGAAGCGCGGCGTGCGAAACCATTCGTCCTTGTGATCCACCTGATGATCTAGCCTACATAGGTCGTGTTGGACACTTTGCTCGGCACAGCCTCGAAATGCCCCTCGCGTATCGGGGGCACATCCAAGTGACTGCGACCAGTCGCGAGCGCAATGTGCGCGTCTCCAATCAATTGGCCACGGGTTGGATCTACGCCAATCCAACCCACAGAGGGCACGAATGCTTCAATCCAGGCGTGAAGGTCCAGATCAGTCATCCCGCTCTGGTACGCCTCAGGAATAGCTAGAACGCAACAGGATTGCCCCGCCGATTCAGCCCTTACGCCGTAGCATACTGGGGGTTGCTGCTGACCTGTCCATTGACGATCACTGTTGGATGCAACCGGACTATTTCATCAAACATGTCGGGGCCGAATCGATTGACGTTGAATTGACACATCAGTCGCAATCGCGGGATCGGAACCCTGTTGAGTTTATCCTCAGATTCCATGAAATTCTGAATGCTCAGACGGTCAACCAATGTCCAAGTCATCTCCCGAGCAAGGCAAATTCCGCCGCTGCCGCGTCGCATCACATCGACACAAAGTGCGTCAACATAGGTAAACAGGGCATTCATTTCAAAGCCGATACGACGAATATACGGGTCCGAGCTAGTGTTCACCAGCATTACGCCCGCTTCTAAGGCCGTATCAACCGCGATTCCCTGAGAATCCAACATTAACCGAACTTCACTTATGGAATTGTCGTCTGCAATGTAGACACAGCGTTCCCCTCTTTCTATTGCACAACGAAACCACGAACCCACCGCTCCCAGTTGCTCGGCCTGTGTGCGATACATAAGGCAAACGTGCTCGATTGAGCCCAATGGGGCTGACACGCCGGACATTGCCTGATCTTGTGTCATTTGAATTCTTGCTTTCGCCGGAAGGAGCCTAAGCTCGTATCGAGCGTTCGGTGAAGCCTCCGTGTGAAGGTTAAAACCGAGCGCAGCAAATTGCGCAAAGTTCACCGCGCCGCGTTTGATGACAAGACCCTGCATGATTTTTGCTCCACGTGAGCCCGCTAGGGTGCGGTTGCCTTCGACTGCATGTTGGATCGAGTGTCTCGTGGGTCGATACGACACTTGGACGGGGAAGTTCAGTGCCGAAACGCAATTTATCTGTTCTAATCAAGCAAAAATCGAAATAGATCAATCAATCCGTGAATGCCATGCGAATTGAAATGGGGCCCGAGACCTTCAAAACTCCGAACTTGCACGACATTTCTTGGGATGAGGGGGATTGTTCGACTGTTGCGTTAAAAGTACTCGTAATTCCAGTAGTCTCACCTGGGCAGCACCGCAGGACTTGAGCCAACTGAAGCAGTGGCACGACGCTTCTCATCAGCTTGCCGACGTGACTGTCATACCGGACGGGGCCGCTCCCTGACCTCGCTGGTTCGCTCTTTAGCCCCAGCCTTCATTAGACCACTGATGACCGCATACGCGCGTGCCCATGCCGCTGCCAACGTTGGCGTCCAAACCGGTCCCTTGAATTCTGCCATGGCGGCAAGCAGGCATTCGCCGAACCAATCGTACATTTCCTCGGTCACACCGTATTCTGCGTGCCTTGCCCCGTATTTCATCAGCGCGTCCTCGAGCCAAAACGCATCCTCGAGGTGGTCCAGGACGGCTACCAACGCCTGATACAACATCCTCTGTTGCAGTTGGGGCGAGTTGCGACCGAACAAGGGACGTAACTGGGGGTGTCGAGAGAAGAGAATTTCATAGACCCGCGCTGCCAAGTCAGGCTCGCGGTTTTCAACCATCTTGAAACTTGTACGTAGTATCTCGACGTCCATCGTTTTGTCCTCGCTGATGTATAGAACTCAATTCGTTTCAAGAAAGCGTCCATTGCGCGCAAATACAGGGTTTGTGGCCCCCTAGAACGGCACCAGCCGTGTCCAAGTGCCGTGACAACCAACAAAAATTGCGCGAGACATCGCAATTGCGCGATTTCAAGGGACAAATTGAGCTTTACTCGAAGTGTTCGGCGCGTTCAGGCGGATCCTTCAGACAGTAAGGCACGTTTACGACTACAACCCGTGGGCCGCCGCCCGGAGCAAATTGCGTAGCCATGTGCCACTCTCACTGTGAGTGAGCCGCTGGTACCAAGGTCACACTACGAAGTCTGGCAAACGATTACGGCGATGTCGCGCTCCGAATTGTCGTCGTGTAGTTGGACATATTCCTTGATGCAATCTTGACCACTCTGGGCGAGCTCTTGACGGCTTCTTGAATCGGATCGGGCCCATATTCAACCCGTAACCATGACTACGTTGGCCGTTGTCGCAGTCCAATCAGGCCCTTGGCCACAACTTGCGGGACCCCTAGGAACAATCCTCGCGGTGCTTGTTACCCTGTGGACACTGGTACATCTCCTGGGCGGATTTTCGAGCCTTGCGAGGTATTCCGCGCGACGGCGCCGCCGTAACTTCCGTTCCAACATTCAAAGTGGACTCATGTTCTGAGGGATCGCAATGCTTGCCCTTGCTGTCATCATGTCTTTTAGCGCCTCACTCATTGCGCTGATTGCAATACTCGAAAGACGACACCCGAACCGAATTCGTCGCAACCCAATTGCGTGAAATGATTCCGTACGGATTCGAGCCAGTTGTGCTTTCATTCAGGGACCGATTCCAGGTGGGGGCTGTATGGGTCCGGTTTGTTTATGCGAAGTAGACGGTCGTTCATGCGCACAAGTGTGGGACACGTTTCTACTAGTTGGGGTCAAAATGTGCGGCGTTTGCGGCGTGAAACAGACTGGCGGCGTTCGCGACTAGGGGTAAAGTAATCGCGCACCGTGCGTGCCACGGGGAGCTTCTTCCTCGTTTGCCTTAGGAGCGATCGACATGTTGACGATGAATAGATGGGTGGGTTCCGCGCTATTTTCAGGTCTTGCTACGGCCGCAGTCGTGCCCGTTGCTTGCAGTAGTGACACCAAAAACGGCGGAAGCGGCGGCACTTCCGCAACTGGAGGAGGTTCCCCCGGGGGTGCTAGCGGGCAAGGCGGTGGCGCAACCGGCGGAAATAAAGCCACCGGCGGCAATCCCAATATGTCGGACGCAGCTACGGGTTGCTCTAGCAGAACGGATACCGCGCCCGCGGACGGACTGATTGCAGATTTCGTGGGAACAGCCGCAGACTCAGGCATCGAAATCATGGGGGGAGTTACTACTTACGGGGGAACTGCCAAGCCCACCGCAACAATTAGCGGGGCAGCTTTACATATCACCGAGGACGTCGCTGCAACCAGCGCGGCGCAATATGTCGGGACAGTGCTATTTTTCAACGACTGCGTGGATGCAAGCGCCTTCAAGGGCGTAGAGTTCACGATTAGCGGCACGATGACTGCAGGGTGCTCAATGCAGTACTCGACCAACTACAGCGGGGCAGACGACGTTAGCACGGACCCCAAAGGCTCTTGTACGCTGGGCACCGGTAACTGTTACTCTCCGCAAAAGGCCGTTACGCTTCCGACAACACCCACTGCGGTTCAGGTAGCTTGGGCTGACGCTACTGGTGGGAATCCAGTGGGGGCCGTGAACACCAAGGAACTGACGGGGATCCAGTGGCAATTCACCGTTGCTGCAGGAAGCGTCGCGTGCACCGCGGACGTCACTATTACTGGCGTGAAGTTCTTCAACTGACGGCGCGTCAGACCTTGCCCCGTTTGCCCATTTTGGAATCGAGGTACCAGATGCCGCCACCCTGTTCACCGACCGCGCGCAGCTGATCGACAATCTGGCCGATGTTGGCTTCTTCTTCGACCTGTTCGGTCACGTACCATTGAAGAGTAATCTCGCTTGCGTAGTCCTTCTCATGCCGTGAGCGCTCGAACAAGGCATTGATACTTGCCGTAATCTTCTGTTCGTGATCGAGAATCTTCTCGAAGACCTGGGTGATCGAACCAAATTCGGTGGGAGGAGCATCAATCACCTTGAGTTCGAGTCGCCCTCCGCGATCGAGCACGAACGCCACCAACTTCATCGCGTGTGCGGTCTCTTCCTGGGCTTGCACCCGTAGCCAGTGAGCGAACCCGCGAAAACTCTTGGTTTCGCAATGGGCACTCATGGCAAGGTAGAGTTGGGCCGAATATTGCTCGAGATTAATCTGTGTGTTGAGCACATCCTGGATGCTTTTGTGAATCATTTTTGATCCTCTGAGCTCCGTTTAGTTGGTCTTAGCCACTATACCCAACCAAACGCAGTTGCGGGGGCGGATTCAGTTAGCATGTAATCATTGACGGGGGGCCGACCAAGCCAATCGGGCCCGGGGCCGCCCTTCCTCACTATCCCGAGTGACCGAGTAACGCTTGGACCGCTTGTGCCAAACACGCGGCAGTGTACGGCTTTGCCAACCAGATTAAGTCGCACGACGCGATTGAACTGTCTTCGGACTTGACGCTGTGCCCTGATGCAATAATTCCCTTTTGCGCAGGGAAGACTTTCCGGACATTCTGAAAGACTTCAAAGCCCGTCTGGTCTTCGTTGAGTGCCATGTCCATGATTAGTACGTCAAACGCACTGACCACAGGCTTGTCCAATTGGCCCCCTGCTATTCGTTGCGGCAGCTCGGCACAAAGCAGCCGGTATGCCTGAGCCCCACTGGTTAGCGTTGTAACGGCGTAGCCTAAGCGACTTAGGACACGATGCGCCACCCTAAGCTGAATTGGATCGTCGTCAACGGCTAGAACCTTTGCCCGGCCAACACGGACGGGATCCGGCGCGACCGGAAGTTGGGTAACTGCATCAACGCGCGGGAAATACAACGTGAACTTCGTACCTTCACCGACGCGGCTCGAGACGTCGAGAAACCCGCCGTGTTCTTTGACGACGCTGTGAACAATCGCCAAACCTAGCCCGCTGCCGCTGATTTCGCTTAATTTCTTCGTCGAGAAGAACGGTTCGAATACCTTGTTGAGATGTTCACTAGGTATTCCGGGACCAGTATCTGCAATCGAGACGGATGCGTATTCTCCGACGGGCACCGCCTCGTATACCAGAAGAGGTTCTGTCAACCTGACGGAGTCAGTCCTGACGACAACAACGCCCCCACTTCCGGCGGCTTCAATTGCATTGCGCAACAAATTACTCACTGCACGCATCACTTGCGGCTCGGAGCCTAGAATCGGCAATGCAGTTGAGGCTTCAAGGTATATCTGAACAGCTTTGAACCGCTCCGACGACAATTGTACTCGTGCGTCTCGAACGGAATTGTGGACCGTCTGACTCAAGTCGAGCGGCTCACGCAGCACTTGGCTGCGACGGCCGAGTGTCATTAAATCCTTGATGGTCTCTGCGGCACGTAGTGCACCCAGTTTAATCGAGACCAAGTCGGTACGCATCTCGGTGTCGTCGTGCTCCGGGTCTTTTCGGTGTTCGTCCAATTCCTCGAGCACGACGTCTGACAGGGCCACCAGCGATCCTAGTGCGTTATTCAAATCGTGCGCCACGCCGCCAGCTAGCACACTCAGGCTGCGCATGCGTTCCGCCGTTGCCAAGCGTTCTTGAACGCTCCTTTCGCGTAGGGTCGTTTGTCGGACCGCTTCTTCCTGCAGGGATATAACCCTGAATGCAGCCGAAATGTGATCCCTCAACAATTGGTAGTTGAAGAACGCGTCCTGCGCTTCGATTGCAACGATACCAATCAGACGACTATCCGAAGTAATCGGCAAGACGAACATCGTCCGGCGGCGCGATTGTTCCCCAGCAAGAAATTGCGATAGGGTAATCGTTCCACCGGGAGCGGGCGATATCTCGCCGTTTCTGAGCGCGAGCAGCGCCTCGACTTGACCTGCGCCATCCTCCGGAATTAGCCCGATGAGCAAATCCTTCTTATGAATGGCCGGCAAGATTTCTTCCAGACCGCGCCTGAGCGAGAGCATGTCGCGCGATACAACTACGAAGCTCGCCGTTCGCAGCAAGGAAACGTACATCGATTCAGTTTGAAGTCGACGTTCAGCCTGAAACCGCGCCTGCGAATTGGAGATTGCCTTTTGCGCTGCGTGCCAAACATCTTCAAAATCCTGTGGCCATATCGCGCTGGTTTGAAGACGCAGTGCGGCCAGAAGTGGCAACAATGTATCGCAGCCGTTCTCGTTGGGGCTGAGTTCACGTAGCAGCCTTTCCACCGTTTTTAAGAGCGAACCCTTCTGCCCGCTCAATTCGGCGAATATGGCCTTTGCCATCTGAAGCGCCTCGTACTCGCCGGTATCAGCCTCGCCCTGAAGCACGGCCGTGGCTTGCTTGGCTAATTCGCTCAAATCCTCGTCGGTAATCCCATTTGACACGGCCGCGCCAAGCGCTGGGACCGTGGATGCAACGAACGCGACTTGGCGCTCGCAACCGCAGGAGTTGCGCACCAATAGTTGCGACGGGACTGTGATTCGCGCTTCAACCGCTAGACCTTCTAACTGGTCGGCAATCGAATCGACCGCTAGTTCCGCCATGCGTTGCAAGGGCTGACGCACTGTCGTGATCGTCGGCTCGGTGAAGCGTGTAATAGGAATGTCGTCAAAACCAGAAATCAATACATCCTCTGGAACGCGAATGCCCCGAGCGGTGAGCGACCGCAGGGCTCCGACTGCCATGCCATCGTTGGCGGCTATGACCGCGTCGAACTTCGCGCCTTTGTCGAGCAGATCGCTAATTGCCTGCTCGGCCCTGGACATTTCAAAACTAGCATGCATAACCAAGTCAGGGTCGAGAGCTAGGCCCTGTTTGGCCATGACCCGACGACACACATCGAGCCGATCGAGCGCGTCGGCATTACGTTCGCAAGTGAGGTAGGCAATGCGTTTGCGCCCATGGTGAACGACGATGTGTTCGACCACGGCGCACATCCCCGCGTGATTGTCGGCTATGATGCTCGGAAATCCGGGAATTTCAATGCCAATGCTGCAAACGGGAAGTGGACCAAAGCTTTCGCACCAACGCTTGAAGTGAGACGGTCCAACGCGGTAGCTGAGTCCGGCAGATATTAGGATAAGACCAGCAACGCATTGCGGCACCACCAGTGGGTACACCTCGTTGTGATGGGCGCTGTCAAAGTCGGGTTCTTCGAGTGCCCGCCCCACTACGATGAGCAGATTGAGGTCCCTAACTCGACATTGCGCTTCAAATCCGGCACGCAACGCCGACTCATAGCCGTCGGTAGTTTGGTCGATGAAATCAACCAAGACCGCAACCGTCTTTCGGCCTTCGCGAAAGTCGGGCGCGACGCAGCGAGCCACCGGCAACTTTGTGCTACTGCAGGCTGACGCGGGAAAGCTTGGTGGATCCGACATGTTGCTCGATTCAGTACAATCTCAGCAATTCATCGGACCCGGGTCGATCGCGAAGGCACTTTCAGCAATACGGCTGAATCTCCCAAATCTTGAGACGACGTTTGCCGGATTTGCAGCCGTGTGCAGATAACTGGCCCGACCCTCCGAATTGGGCACGCTGAACGAATGCCGCTCGTTAAGTCTCTACTTATTGTCGTGGCGGCACTTGGACAAGAATTACTCGCCCGGGTTGCCTTGCGCGGGTGAAGGCTCCGTCTCGGCCGTTTTTTCGTCGCAAATCATCATTGAATCCGCGTCACCAAGACCAAGCTTGGTTCGCAGATTCTTGAAGTAAGTACCGTCGAAATTGTTGGGCCCCAGGCACTTGGCGGCTTTGTCACACGCAAATATCGTGTGAGTCATTTTATTAACGCAGGTGGTCCGTTCACCAGGCTTTTCCGAAGCTGTCGAACTGGGAACACCCTTGCTGGGCGACTCGATTCTTGTCTGTTGCTCGCTCGGGTGCCGTGCTCGAGACGCTAGGTGCGGCCGAAGCCATTGCGACCTCACGGGCTGTGCTACTCGTCGAGGGTAGTAGAATCGGACTGTTCAACGACCTTTCCAACAGTTGAACGCGTTGTTCCAAGGAATGAACCTCATCCTTGAGCGCAATCATGTTCGTCTTTATGCCGTAGTAGGCACCCAGAACGACCGATACCGCGGTGCATTGAATTGCGACGAATGTCAACCAAGCCTTACCGTAAATTTGCATCTGAAGCTCTGCCTTCGTGCCTTAGCGGACAGCTGTCGCTGCATGCGGACTGCCTCCTATCGGCCATGCTGCCACAAGAAATCAATCGGCGGCAAAGCTTGAGTGCAAGACCACAAAAATCCGGCGCCGCAAGGGGAGCTAGGTCGATCCCGGCGCTGAGTCCGAACCCCGTTTTCGGCAGATCGACGGACCGCTCGCCTGGGTCGCCCGACGAAGCCGGCGGCAGCCGCCGGCTTCATCCTGGACTTCGCGCTGGTTACTGAGCGACGTGTCCGTAGCAGGTTGCGAGCTTGGCGTAGTCGTAGAAGTGACTGCCCGGCGCGTGGCGAGCGTTGTCGCAGGCCGCGGTGAAGTCCGTCTCCTGCTCGTTGAGCATCATCTTGACGACGAGGCCGCCGTTGCCGTCGCTGTACACGTCCCACTGAACATTGGACGCCATCGGAGCGACGATCTCGTCACGCCACGGGCTCGGCGTTGGCACAACCAGGCTAGCATTCCACGGGCTGCTGGCGGCATACGTGTAGGTTTCGGCCTGGGGCATCTGAACGAAGAGGCTCTTGAGGCCGAGGATCGACGTGAACGGCACTATGATTTCGGCGTGGGTGAATCGCAGCTTGGCGCCCGTGGTGAGCGTGCCTTTGGCAATTGTGTCGACCTCGGTGAAGAAGTCATTCAGGAGTCCCTGCGCCATGCCGTAGGTGGCGTTGCCGCTCTCGGTAGCGCCCGGACCCATCTGGTAGAAGTCCACAGCGTCACCCAGGTAGGCGAACACGGTTGCCTGCGCGTCGGGGATGTACTTGGTGAAATCAACGCCGCCGAGCTCGGTCGGCATGGCGGGCGCGATGATGTAGGTCTCGTACAGGTCTGTGGCTGCGTCAAGCGCGCTGGCGATCGTCGTCCCACCGCTGCCGGTCGTGGTGTAGCTCTTGCCGTCGGCGCCGATGTACGGACCGAAGGTGCCAGTGTCGGCGAAGGTGTAACCGGAAGTGCCGAGCTTACTTATGAAGTCCTGGGTAAACAGGCCTTGCAACACGATCTGAGCGGCGGAGTTGACCTCCGGAATCGCATTGATCGCGTTGACCTTCGCGGTCTGAATGGGGTCGCTGGCCTTGAACGTCTGATACGCGAGGCTCGACTGGTACGTCGCGTAGTACGGGTCGCTCGTGCTCGTCACCTGATCCTGGGCCGCGCTCAGCTTGTGGAAGTACAGCAGGAAGCGGTTGGTACCGGGCAATTGCGCCTTGGGCTTGGTGCCATAGCCCGACACAGCCGGGGGGTAGGTGATGAGCGGCTGCAATGCTGGGTTCGCAGCGCTAAGCGCGTTCACGAAGTATCCGGAACTGTCGTAAGCGCGGTTCACACCCGAGGTCTGCACCACGAGCTTGCGTCCGCTCGCCGCCACTTGCGTGAAGTAACTGGACAAACGCTGTGCCAACCGGGTGGCGAGCTGCTGGTGTTCCGCGGCGCCGAGCTGCGAGAGATTGCCGTAACCAGGCGCGGTAATACCCGCAACGCCCGCACCGAGAATGGTGTTGGCCTGGATGAAAGTGAGCAGATCGGAACCCAACTGCTGGCCAAGCGGCGTGAGAGCGCCATCGGCTTGAGCCTTGAGCCACATGTTGTAAACCGCGATGTCGGAGCCTTCGCTCGACATGCCGCGAGCGCCGTGACGAGCCACGAGCTCGGTGTACACCGGGCTGAAACCAGCCGGCGCGGACTCGTAGGTCGAAGAAATCTGTTGCTGCTGGTAGAGCGTTTCAGTGGTGAGGTTGGCCAGTGCAGGACAATTGAGCGTGACTTGCACCGAGGCAGCCTTAGTGAGGCTGGTGGAGCTGTCGGTGACGTTCACCGTGAGCGAAATCGGGATAGCGCCGCTACCGAGAATCGCGCAGTAGGCGGGAGTGTAAAGAACATCCGATTGATCGCTGCCGACCTTGGCCGCAAAGCGACCCACCGAGGAACCATTCATGCCGTCATCCCACGCATAGCTCCAGCTGGCTGCGCTCGCGCCGTCGCTCGGAACCACATGCAGCTCCGGCTGTTGGCCGGGGGTGATGACCGTAGGCGATGCCTGAACGGTAAACGTGGGGGGCGCCGCGACACCATTACACACGTACTGAGTCTCCGCGACGTTAACCTCGGATGACTCGAGCACGGCATCGTCGTTGAGGTCGACACCGGATTGGATCTTCACGCCGCCGTTGACGCAATTCGAACCCTTGGGCTCGGGTGTGAGCGTCACCAGAGAGTTGTGCCCGACGCCCTCGGGACCCGCGTCGCCCTGAGGCCCGGTCGCACCTTGCGGACCCGTTGCTCCAGTCGCACCCGTTGCTCCAGTTACGCCGGTTGCGCCCGTTGCGCCCGTGGCACCCGTTGCGCCTGTGGCACCCGTGGCTCCGGTTGCACCCGTTGCCCCGGTTGAGCCCGTGGCACCCGTAGCGCCTTGTGGGCCTGCAGCGCCGGTTGCGCCATTGCACAGGTTCGCGGTCGCTGTGACTTCGGTCGTATCTAACGTGCTATTTCGATTCGCGTCCAAACCAAACTTGAACGTCACGCCGCCGGTCGGACACGCGGTGCCGGCGCTGAGCGGGACGATGCTCACTAGGGCGTTGTAACCCGTGATGTTAGTCGGGGTCCAAGTCTTGGTGGAACCCTTGCACACGTAAAACTGGTTCGAGCTCCATTCATACCAGACGGCCCCGTCAATTAGATTGAGGCATGGCGGAAGATCACTAGACGACACTGCGAACTGCACGGTAGGTACCGGCGGCGAATCGCCGGTTGCAGCGTTTTCGTTGCTCGAGCAACCGACCAAGCTCGCTGCGAGCCCCATCGACACCAATGCTGATAAACCCGTACGATGAAATGTAGCCATCTGATCCTCCTGCTTCTATTGACTTGCCACGGCGGCGTGCGAGGGGTTCCCGCGAGGCGGCGAATGACACAGCGCGAATCAAACTGCAATGGCGACTTGCAAAGGGCCACTCATCGCAAGGGAGCGAATGACAAAAGGCAGATCAAATTGCTGCAGCGAATGACGTAACGGCAACTTGTTGCAGTTGTTGTGTAACGGCATTGTCATGAAAGCGCTACACGCGGTTCATGCACGAGTTAGTCAAGCCAGTTACGCACTTCATTTCAATTCGCGCTCAAAGCAACCCCTCACAATCAAACTTCATTTGGGACTGGGCCGTTGTCAAGGGCGCCAATGCACACTGCAAATCAGCAGTGACCTTTCCAAACGCACTAATCGTGGTCCACGTTCCGAATGACACAGATTTCGAACAAAAGGAGCCGTCAGAAACGATCGATGAGACGTCGCCGACCTGCTCAATGTCGCAGAGACACTGCACGATGGATAGTGAGCCGGATGGATAGTAAGACGGGCTCGGTCCGTAAGTTTCCCCCTCTGGCCCTGTTGTCCGTCCGTACCACCCTGACGGAATGATGCTCCACACGGCACTCCCATCGCCATAGATGGCCACTTGAAATCCTGGGAAGTTCGTCGATTCACTTTGGACCACCCAGGCCACCGGTGCCGCGGCGTCGGATTGAGCCTCACCAGGGCCGCCGTCCTCTTCTGAGTCAACGGTACACCCTGCGTCCACGATTGCGCCATCCGCGCTCGATTGGCTGCCGGAATCGGACGGCCCCCCTCCTGCTGGCGTGACTCCGCCTGAGCTCACCGAGCCTCCTGAATCGAAGCGCTTCCCTCCATCTGGAATCGCGCCAAGTGTGCTCACCGAACCACCAGAATCTGGGCTACCAATTCCCGTCGCGACGGCGCCGCCAGAATTGGCTGAACGACTGGTGTCGATACCTGCGTTTCCGGCAGTCTTGCCGCCGCATGCCCCAAGGACACTCGCAATGCCTGTCGCGAGCCAGGGCAAGCACCTCATCGTAAACCGCATCAGATACTTTACCACACGGGGTGCGAGCCGCCAGCCGACAACACCGCTCATGAGAGATGGAACTTGCCACGACATTTTGCAATGAAAGCCGCCGGGGTCAGCCCGGAGTTGGGCAGCTTCGACGACGATGGTTGCAATATGTACATCCGAATGTACACTACAGTATATGCTCAAGCAATACTCGATCGCCGATGCCAGAAAGAACTTGCCCGCAGTAGTTGACGAAGCTCAAGCAGGCTCGGAAATTCAGTTAACGCGGCGGGGACAGCCAGTCGCAGTCGTCGTGTCGGTGGACCAATTTGAACGGATGAAGACCGAACGCGCCACGTTTGCTGATTCGTACCGGGCGTTTCGTCGGCGATTTCCGGAAGCCAGTTTTATCAGACGCGCCCGGGCGGGCGATGGCACCGAGTGGAATGACTCGGCTGGGTGACGCTAAAACTCACGCCGGTCGCGATTAGGGCGGTTTGACAGTGCAATCGCGAATATTATTTGCGAGGGTTTTGCAGCTCTGACCGTCATCTGGGTAGATGGTGATGTCTCGCACCACGAAATTGACCGGTGCCTTAGCCGTTGCATCGTGTAAGTAAGGTTTTTGGATCTCAAGGAACTGGATCCTATTCCAATCGATGGCGTTTGGGAATTTTTCGAAGGGGTACTCGTGACGCACGCTCGAATAAGATGGCGGGTCGAACAATTGCAACATGCACGGCGAGGGTGAATCCGATGATGTGAGGTAGATATCCCAATTCCCATAGGATCCAGCGGCATCCTGAATCGCAAAATCTGACAGCTCGTACGGAACGCTGGAACTCGCGTCGATTAATATGCACGCGTTCTCGGGCAGATGACGGTAATTGTCGCCAAAATCGGCACCAATCCGATTACTGGTCTCTGGCGGTCCTATCAAATTCACGCTTACCGACGCAGCCGACGGATCGCTTGCCCATCGCGCTCCCCCTAACAGGTCGTAATTTATTGGACGCCAACACCATCCGTTGGGTCCAATAGCTCCGCCGTAGCCGGACCAATCGGAAACTGGGTTCGGGCTGAGTCCGAATGCGATTGCATGAAGCGTCATGTCAACTGGTCCAGCGGTACGTTGAGGATTGTTCACCGAAGCGCCATTTATTGGAGGAATAGTCCATTCCGAGCCGAGCGATATCGAATCAATCGTGTCCAACTTGAACTCGCAACCCGAGGCATAACAGTAAGACGGATTGCTCAAGTCAATCGGATATGTGTGTCGAACTCCCTTGCCTAAGAATTGCCATTCGCAATAACCTTCGCCATTCCAAATCTGAAATTGGAAGACCTTGTCCGCCTGAAGGGTCGCGTCCACGTACACGCTGTCATATAGTCGCAAGTCCTTTACCGGCGTAAGCCCAGCTTGCAGTGCGCCATTTCCCCAGTTATTATCGTCCACCACGATGTGCGCACTTTCGTTGGTGGAATCGCTCTCCCAGGATGCCGTGCTCGCGTCGGGGGCAACGTTGTCCCAATACTCTTGTGCAACCCATCGACATTGACTGGGGCCAGGACGAGTAGTTGACATCGTTATGAAGTCCGCCAAATCGCGATCGCTGAGCGGTTGATTGAACAGAGCAATCTCGTCGAGATATCCCAGAAACTTCTGAGATTTCCCGGCGTTCGTTCCGACGTACAGGCTATAATCCGAATAATGTATCGGCGGCGCGGCCTCGACGTTTTGGTCCCTGCTATTAGCGACCCGATTGCCGTCGAAGTAGAGATTCAGAGTGGCCAAGTCGCTGCCACTATCTTTGATGTATATTCCCGTAATCTGATGCCAGCGCCCCATTCCCCACGCGGATAGTGGCTGGGATTCATGCAGGATAATCGGGTATTCGATTGTGCTGATTTGGCAACTATTTCCTGCATCGGTTTCCGACTGGTAGCCGTACGAAAAAGCGAGAATCGGAGTTGAATCGCCCTCATTCCAATGAATGTCTAGCTGGTAACCACAGGAATCCTTAGTCATCGTTGACACGATCGGCCACACGCGGGCTGATGATGACGTGCCCGCGTCATTCAACGAATTCGAGTCTATCGAAATGAATGCAGAAATAGTGAAACCGTTTGTCTCAGGCGACGGCTGGGACAGCGGGAATAGTGGATCAATAATGCTGCCGGTGTATTTGGCGAATTGGCTACCATTGAGCGCTATCGAGCTGCCCTTGCCGTTGATGCGCGTCTTTCCATACCTCATCGTCGCGGCATCGGCGCCTGGACTAAGAGTAAGTGTATGTTCGCCCTTTTCCGAATCAAGCCACGCGTCGCCATCACCGTCGAATGTCCAATGGGCCACCAGTGAGTCCGGGTAACCTCCGTCCAAGGATACACTTACGGTACAGGCGGGCTCACAGTGGTTTCCTGCATCGCCACCGCAACTGCTTACCGAAGAGCCTGCAGTGGATGTGGAAGGACTCTCACAATGCATTCCAACATCTTCGTCGCAGCCTGTACCCGATGCCGCATCCGTGGCTGTCGGAATGTAGGGATAGTGTTCGAAACTACAACCGATTGATATGATAGACGTCACTATCGCCGCAGCAACGGCGGCCTTAACCCGTGTCCAAGTGGGCAAACGACATAAATGAAAAAGGGGCGCCATGATTTCAATCGATGTTCGCATTGAATGAACGCGCCCCACGCCTGTGCGCCCTTGAGTCATCAGAACCCCCCGGTGACCCAGAGAAGGCCGCCTGCGCGGTCAGCGGATGCGCCAAACCCGTTTATAGTTGAATCGGACCTGGGCAGTTCGCGCGAACTTTTATCGAGTGCTAGCCAAGTTACAGCGGCGCCAACCGCGGCAACTCCGATGGGAAACGTGATTCGTGCCACATTCCATTCGACGTCGCGTTGACTTTGAAGCGCGAAGGTTTGAGCGTCTTGACATCCCTTGGCACTATTACAACCTGACTCGACTCGACTCTTGTCGTGAAGAGCAAGAATTCCCGACACGCCTCCGACCACGATTGCAGTGACGCCGACTCCCCCGAGCACCCAAGGCCAAGGATTGGTCTTGGTTTGAATGAGTGGTTGTTCTTGGCGTGTTTGGGGAAGTTGCGGCACGGGTAAGGGCGGTGGCAGTGGTTCCAACGCGGGCACGATGACCGTCTTGTTGTCCGACACTTCGCCGAGACTTACCGATTGCGTGAACATCTTGTAGCCCGGCGCGCTTGCTGTAATCACGTGCGTGCCGGGGTCTATCGGCAACGGTTCGTTGAGTTGCGCGGCGCCAATGATTACGTCATCGCGGCGAATTTCTAGACCCGGCAAAGGCCGTTCAACTTGAATTTCAAGATACGACAGCTCAGCATCGAGTTCGCGCGCATGTTCGGTTGCCTTCTCTAGGAGCACCTTGTCCCCCTGATTTTCTGCGAGGATCACGGCCTTATGGTACCAACCCGAAGCGGTAGCAATCTTGCCCTGATTCGCCCGGCATTCCGCGAGGTTCATCAGCGTGCCCGCCATCGGATCCAGGCGAGCGCTCTCCTCGAATTTCTTGCAGGCGGCGTCGTCTTGGCCTTCTTGGCGGAGCTTATAGCCCTCGTGAAACAACACGGCGGCTGCGGCAGCGTCTCTTGGATTTGCCATACAACTCGCGAGGTTGTTGTTCTGGGATTGGGCAAAACTCTGTTGTGCCGTCACGAGAATCAGGCTGCACAAAAGTCTCGCCACCGGAGTCTTGTGATTCTTGATCATTTGAACTTGTGTGAGCTAAAGGATTGCCCAACGGAGAATTGCGCGATGTTGTCCGGTTGGTTTCGAGCCGCTCGTTCATTGGTGATCGACGGCATCATCGATGCGGCGATGTTTTCTCGAATCCTCGGGAAGAGTGTTGCCATTCGCGGGTAGGTTGTTGTTTACGGGCGCGGGTGCGGGTTGCACAGAGGGTGCCAATGAAGGAGGTATTGCTGCTGGTACGGGTGGAGGCAGTTTCCCGGGGGCTGCCGGGGACAAAGGTCTCGTCGCGGCAGGAGGAGCGTTGCGCGAAACTCGCAAAACCGAGGGCGGTTGTGTGACTGGTGGCAGACTCTCAGGGGAAATTACGGGCTGACTCGATGATAGCGATGAATCGCTTGTTTGTGGATTCAATCGTGAATCCGGCGACTCACCATTCACGGGTGAACTGGAGCCCCTGATAGAGCTGGTCGAATGTGTAACGTCATTGTTTGAACGCGCCCCCCTTCTATACAGGGACACAGCAGCCCCGCCAGCCACTAATGTCAGCAGGCCCGCGACCACGACTACTGCGCCTCTACTGCGCTGAATCTTCGGTCGCTCTCGGGGTGACTCGGCCAGCGCTAAAGTGGCCGGCTCCGATTGCGTGTCACGGCTCACCCCGGTGGAGGCCGACACGACCGCCGAGTCACGAAGCCTCGGGATCGAATTTGAATTGGGCGACACCTCCGTAGCTGCGGTCTCGGTCGTGCCTGGGTTGAGGTCGAAAAGTACTTTGAGATGCTCGCGGGATGGTGCGCCGAATAGCTCTTCGTAGGCGGTTTTTACGGCGTCACGCATTGCTGCCGCCGAGGACCAACGTTCAGCCTTTTCGAACTCAAGCGACTTTGCCAATAATCGAACTACCGAGGACGGCGCGTCAGGAACCGCGCTTGACAGCGAAGGGGCGGGCATCGTGGCGGCTCGCACCATGACTTGCCTCGCATTGTCGCCATCGTGCACTAGGCGCCCGGAGAGCGCGGTAAAGATTGTCGCCCCGGCTGCCCAAATGTCAGTGCGCGGATCAATGGCGCTCACGTCCCCCCGGGCCTGCTCAGGGGGCATAAATGCGGGTGTTCCCATGGTTTCACCGGTCCGTGTCGTATTCAGACCGGTCGTTGCGTCGCGAAGTCGAGCCAACCCGAAGTCGAGGACCTTGAGCTGCCCGTCCCTGATCACGAATAAATTGGCGGGCTTGATATCGCGGTGAACAATCGTCTTTGTATGGGCAGCGTCCAGGACGTCCAGCAGTTGATACGCGATGCCGAGCGCTTCCCGAAGCGGTACCCTCGCACCTGGCCGTGCGCCCAAGGCATCAACGGTGTTCCCGTCGAGTAACTCCATTACGAGGAATGCCGACCCATCTTCAGCCACATCGTCGTCGAGCACCGCGACTACACCTGGGTGGTTGACGGCGTTGGCTACATAGCCTTCGCGTAGAAACCGAGTGCGAATATCGCGTCTGCTCGAAAATTCGGGGTGCAGTAACTTGATGGCGAATCGCTTGCCGTTGCGGTGAGTTGCAGCGTAAACGATACCCATGCCACCGACACCCAGCATTCGATCGATGTGGTACTTCCCGTGAAGTGTAGTGCCAATGCGTGACGCAGCGACGCCAATGAGGTCCGAATCCTCCGACGTCACCGCTGAAAGCGTTACTCGCGGAATCACACTTCAATCCTAATCTCGCGATTACATTAGCGCGAAAGTGAATAGTGCGAAAGTGAACTATCGACAATAATGTTATCTCTTCGTTTAGTCGGGGCGTCAACGAGGTCACGTGCCCACAATGTTTCCGCTGGTGGACTGGAATGTTGAGTCATCTTTGGCTCGGCTAATGACTCGCGGAGTGTTGCAGCATCTACCGGAAGAACCTTTCGATCAATCGAATTCAGTACTATAGTTTTTCACCTCCAGTGTCACACAGTCCCAACATTCTCGAAACGATCCCAGAGTCCGAGGACGTTCGGTCACGGGCTGCTCACGAGTTGCAAATCGATTCTAAGCTGGGGCCTGGTTTTCTCGTGCTTTGGAACACTGAAGAGCCCAGTACAATTGGAGCTTTCCTGCCTGTTGCAGGTCCGACAAGAAACACAGTGGTGTTTGGTCGCGGCGCGGAGCGGCCCCAAGACGAACATGTACGACTCGTAGCCGTCCGGCAGCGGCCGCAAAGCAATGAGCCGTTACCGCCTTTCGAAAGCCCAACACTGTCGAGGGTTCAACTAATGATTCGCCGGGCAGCGCCCGCGCGACTCGAGCTCACGAACGTGGGCCGTCGTAGGCTTTTCGTTAACGGGCAATTCGTTGAAGAGGCTGAGGTTGAGGCTGGTGACGTCGTGGAATTGGGCACCCAACTTGCCCTAATGTGTGTAATGCGGCCCCGCGCGCTCGATGAATGTACTACTAAGTTGAATCACGCATTCGGCGAACCCGACTTGCACGGATTCGTTGGAGAGTCTTTGGTCGCCTGGAAACTGCGTTCAGAATTGACCTTCGCGGCCCCGCGCAGTGGGCATGTTCTCGTGTTCGGAAACACGGGCACAGGCAAGGAATTAATCGCAAAGGCCATCCACAACAGCTCGAATCGAACGGGGCCGCTAGTGGCGCGCAATGCCGCCACGATTCCCGAAAGCCTGGTTGACGCGGAACTCTTCGGCAACATGAAGGGCTATCCGAACCCGGGCATGCCGGAGCGCAAGGGTCTATTCGGTGCCGCACATACAGGGAGTCTGTTCCTCGATGAGTTCGGCGATTTACCGAGCGGCGCGCAGGCTCACATTTTGCGCGTACTAGACGCAGGAGAATACCATCGACTCGGGGAAGACACGGCACGCCGTTCGGACTTCCGACTCATTGCGGCAACGAACCGCCCAGAGTCAGCGCTGCGTGCGGACATCGTTGCCCGTTTCGAGTTTTGCTTGCGTACGCCAGATCTCGCAGAACGGCGCGAGGATGTTCCGCTGCTAACACGCCATTTGTTGAAACTGATGTGCGCGGAAGATCCCGAATTGCAGCAGCGCTTCTTCATGCCAAACGGCTTGCCCAGACTTAGCGGTGGATTCGTGCGAAAGCTCGTGCGGCGGAATTACGTGGCCAATGTGCGAGAATTGCGAAATCTGCTCTGGCTCGCGGTATCGCAGAGCCGGGGTGATCGCTTGGAATGGCCCGAACAGCGCCCAACTGAAGTAGTTCCAGATAAGTCCAGTACGCCCCCCGATGGCACGTCTGAGCTTCAACGAGCTCTCGATGCTAACAACGGGTCAATCGAAAGAACATGGCGAGCATTGGGCCTGTCCAGTCGCCATGTCTTGAATCGCCTCGTGAGAAAGCACGGTCTTTCGGTTACGAAGCAACCGGGTCGAGATTAGCATCTCTGCGGCGATTGCTCCTGGCTTCATTGGACGGTCAAACCCAGAAAGCAAAAGTCGAAAGGCGTCGTGCTGGTTGCCGTCCCCGGTGCAACCAGATTCACAGCCGTTACGGCAGACCCCGAAGTAAACGAGAGTCCGCTGTTGTCCCAACACGCAGTGTTCAATCTAGAAAATGGCACAGTTACTGTTGTAGGATGGGTAGCAGGTGGCAGCCATGATATTAGACTTTCTCGCGTTGTGGTGCTTCACACAACTTGCTGTGCGCCACATTTGCAACTTGGCGCAGACGACGGGCAGTGCACACGCCGTGCCGCCGCGCACAAGTTCACCCGCAGTGGAGATCCGCAGACAAAACTAGATCGCGCGGGAATTTTTGCGGATACCCGCCCGGTATTGGGGTGGGTCGCCCGGGTGTGTCGGATTTAAATCGTCTACGAGCTGTGGACTTGTCGCCATTCAGACGACACACAGTCCTCACGATCTTCAGATCGTGGAGCCGTGGGTTGCCAATGAAATTGTTCGCGCATTTGCGCGCGCAAATGCGCTCGCGCGCATTGCTGCTGCGGCGGTTTCAGAGTCCTGTTGCCGGGGGGGAACGGCACCGAGTGCAACAAGCTCAACCAGGACCTGCGGCAAGGTTCACATTGAACCTTCGACGAAACTGTGGCCCGAGTCTTGCTCAGGGCAGCCCACGGTGAAAGTTCTCACCGGACAAGAGGGAGTGTGACTATGTTACGAACAGCAATCATCTGTGCACCCGTATTCCTGATGGCTTCGGCTTGCGGTGCCGAGGCGCCAACAAATAACCCAGTGTCGGAAGTCCAATCGGAATTGGGTTCAACGACGCAGTTCTACGTTCCGCCGCCTAGCAGCGGCGTGGTCAAGCAGGTGAGCGATCTCATCCATGCAAAGCACTGGGCCGACGCAGCCCGAGTCACCGCTCTCGTAGCGGAGCCGCAGGCCGTGTGGTTTTCCAGCGGAAGCCCGAGCGACGTCAAAGCCGCGGTACAAAAGACGATGAACCTGGCCAAGTGCGAACATCGGGTCCCAATCCTCGTCGCCTACAACGTGCCGTTCCGCGATTGTTCTCAATACTCCGCCGGCGGCGCGACGGACACGGCTGCATACAATGCCTGGATTGACGGATTCGCAGCTGGCATTGGCAATGGGAAAGCCGTAGTCATCCTCGAACCCGATGGCCTCGGGCTCATACCGTACAATACAAACATCGACGGTTCAGCTGAATGGTGCAAGCCCACCGTCACCGACGCCCAGGGCAACACGGTGCCTGCACCCGGCGCGAGTCCGGCAGAACGTTACGCACAGATCAACCACGCCGTTGATAGCCTCAAGAGCCTGGCCCCCAACGCAAACACGTACCTCGATGGCACACACACTGCTTGGCTCAACGTGGGTGAAGCGGCGTACCGGCTGTCCACGGCTGGTGTTGCGCGAGCGCAGGGCTTTTTCCTAAACGTCTCTAACTACCAGTTCACGCCCAACTTGTCGCAGTACGGAACCTGGATTTCGGAGTGCCTCGCATACGCTACCAGCATCACGCCGGGTGATTTTGGCAGTTGTCCGAACCAATACTGGAACGGTGGACCTCTTCCATCGAAAATTGCGCAGCTCAATGGAGAATGGAACGGCACCGCGCTCGATTCGAGTGGTCAGTGGAGCGACAGCACAGATATAGTGTCGCTCAATACGTCTGGAATCAACCAGCGATATACGAACATGTTAGGCGCGACTCAGCTGACGGCCCACTTCGTGGTCAACACGGGTCGCAACGGAAATGGACCACTCAAGACTGCTCCGTACGCAGGGGCCCCATATAATCAACCCGCAAGCGTCATCAGTGGTCTGCAGAGTGGCAATTGGTGCAACTCATTCGGCGCTGGCGCAGGCCTTCGGCCGACGGCGAGCACGGGCCAAGCGCTACTCGATGCGTATCTCTGGGTTAAGACCCCGGGGCAGTCGGATGGCTCATGCGATATCGCGGGTGGCGCACGCGCTTGGGATTTCACGGCGTACAACCCGTGGAATCTAGCTGCCGACGCGCAAAGCCACTTCGATCCGTTGTGGGGCGAGACAGATCCAGCAGCAGGTGTTTGGTTCCCCGATCAAGCGCTGCAACTCGCGCAGCTCGCCAACCCATCGTTGTTTTGAGAACCTATTGGGGCACGGAAGCGCGAAGCGTACCCACGACACGTTTCCGTGCCGCCGCGACATAGAAAAGGAAGACTTGCCTAACCCCTGGTGACTAGGCATGGGCCACAAAGGAGATTATATCGGAGACACGACTATGACTGGAATTGGGCTAATGGCGCGGGCACTGTTGACTAGCCTTCGGTTAGGGCCGGTGGCGGCCGTCGCGCTTGCGGTCGCGTTTGCAGCGATTGGCTGTAGCAAGAACGAAGCGGCGCAAGTCGGTGCGGGATCAGAAGGGCGCGCGGGGCCCGGGAACCCCGACGCCGGTCGTGATGGCGGAAACGCGGGTGGCGATGCGGGCCTAAACGTTTCCTCCGTCATCGTGTCTGCCGCAACACCTAAACCACGCAAGACTACCTGGTCGGTTAACTACTGGGCGTGGATGCCATCGCTCGGCGACGACGTGTCCGGCACCGAGGTCCAGGTTGCCCGGCTCAAGCCGGCGATTCTGCGGATAGGCGGATACAACAATGACGTCAACTTTCCCGATGCGTTCAACAATGCCGAGCTCGACAAGGCTGTTATGTACGCGCATGCGATCGGTGCCGAACCTCTCATCCAGGTACCGCTGCTCGCGGACATCGACGGCAACCCACCAACGGCCGTTACCGCAGCAGCCATTGTAACCTATGCGAACGTCACACAGGGTTACGGAATTCAGTATTTCTCAATCGGCAACGAGCCCGATCTCTACGAGTCGGTAGGATCGCGAAATGACTATACCCTGCCCGCACTCCCTAACTTCCAGCCATCTGATTACTGCGCAGCGGCGCGGGCCTACGTGACGGCCATGAAAGCTGTTGACCCGAGCATCAAGATCATTGGCCCGGATTTATCTTGGCAATATGTCACCGGCTCCGATTGGCTGACACCAATTCTACAAAACTGCGGCGATCTCTTCGACATCGTCTCGATTCACCGCCTCCCGTTCAATTCCGCGCAAACGACACTCGAAGCAGCGATGGGCGACGCAACCCAATTCGACAATGTCCTCACCTCGGTGCGAGCATCCATGCAGGCCGCGGGCGCTGGCGATAAGCCGCTCGCAGTCATGGAGATGGGCATCGCTTACACCGCGACAGCTTGCGAGCACAGTGCGTCGCCAGGCACAACCGGCTCGGCGCTATGGCTGGCGGACGGGCTCGGTACGGCTATCAATCACGATCTCTGGACTTGCGCCGTGTGGAACATCAGCGATGACGACACCTGGAGTCTTGGTCTCGTCGGGCCATCGGCACATGTGCCGCGTCCCGCCTATTATACTTACCAACTTTATGCGGATCACTTCGGACCAACGCTGATTGATGTCTCGCAGCAACCGCAAGGCATTCGAACATACGCGAGTCGCAACCGTGCAAACGATGCGACGGAACTCATCGTCGTCAATTGGAGCACGTCATCGGCGCCGTTGTCCTTTCAAGTCACGGGGCTCCCAACAACGCCCGTTCCAGCCACTTACACGCTTCCGGATTTGTCGATTAACGCTGTCGAGATCCCCGACAACGGTGCATCCGTAGCTTGGACGTACGGCGAAGCGCAACGTCTCAGCAATCAGGGCATAGTGGCGCTCGCCCCGGGCGCGTCCGCTGCAATTGACTGGGGGCCTCCCCAGGTGGACAACGCCTGTGAGGTTGACGCGTCCGTCACGTGTCAGACGGTCGTGCTCACGAACAAGTCGATCACAACGGGAGGCGAGAACGGCACAACCGGCTTGGTGTTCACGCCGGCGTCGTACCAATGGCGTTCGTTCAGCTACGCCGGTAGCGGCCAGAGCGCACCGGCCGCCACAGTGACACCCGACGGCAACGGCATTCAATTTACGGGCGGCCTCGTGCCCCCCGTGAGTGACAATTGGTCTGGATTGGGGCTCTACTTCGACAGTTTGAAATGCATCGACGGCTCGAACTACACAGGTGTAAAATTCGATTTCTCGGGCGATCTTGGAGGCTGCTCACTCGTGTTCGGCGTCAACTTCAGCGGCGACTCGAGCTCGGCGGACAATCCGCAACGAGGCGACTGCTCCCTGGGCGACGCGAACTGCTACCCTCCGAGGTCAATCGCGATTCCACCTTCCGTGTCAGGCTCGGCCGACGCAGGTCCGACAACACTTCGGTTCCCCTTCGCCTTGCTCACTGGTGGCAGTCCGAACGCCAAGATCGATCCAACTACCATCATGACCGTGGAATGGGAACTCAGCGCGCCCAGCGGGGGCGTCGGTTGCTCGGCGAATTTCACTGTCGAGAATGTCGCGTTTTATTGAAGCTTTGAAGCGACCCATCCAAGATGATTCTCGATCAAGAACTAACTTTGCCGACGGAAATCACCGACTGGGAATTGTTTGTTTTACTCGGCACGGAAACGCCAATCATGCTCAAGCAACGATTCCGTGCCGTCACGACATCAAGGAACATTCGCGAGCCCCGATTACTATGTATTGACAGGACCAGAGACACTTTTTAGGAGACACGACTATGAATAGAATAGAACCAACTGTGCGGAAATCATTGGGGATCCTCGGATTGGAGCAGCTTTTAGTTCTTGGGGTCGCGTCGTTCAATGGCATGTTGGGTTGCGGCAGGACCGAGGAGGATGGAGGCTTTGATGCGGGTTCGCTTGGGGGAATCGGACCAACACACCTTGATGCGGGACCCCAAGGCGGCTCGGAGCCTCAAGGGGGCTCGGGACCAGTCCACCTCGACGCGGGTTCCCAGGGTGGAAGCGGCGGAAGTGTGAGCGCGAGTCCCGTTGTCGTGTCAGTCGCGACGCGCAGGCCGCGCACGACGACTTGGTCGGTGAATTACTGGCAGTGGATGCCCTCTTATGGCGATTACACGACGGGAACTGAAGCGCTAGTAGCTGAACTCAAACCCGCGGTCTTTCGCGTCGGGGGCTACAATAACGACGCGAATTTACCCGATCCCTTCAATAGTGCTCAGCTCGACCGGGCTGTCACTTACGCGCGCGCCATCGGTGCCGAACCCCTCATCCAAGTGCCGTTGCTTGCGGATATCGATGGCAGTGTGCCAACGGCCGCAACGGCCGCTGCCATGGTGACGTATGCGAACGTTACTCAAGGTTACGGCGTCAAGTATTTCTCGATCGGCAACGAGCCGGATCTTTACGCCACGCAAGGCTCGCGCAGTGACCAGAACCAGCCTGCGATTCCCAACTACACACCGTCCGGGTATTGCACCTCGGTGCGGGCCTACGTGACGGCGATGAAAGCGGTCGATCCAACGATAACGATCGTTGGCCCCGATCTGTCTTGGCACTATATCGCTGGCAATGATTGGCTGACCCCGATTCTGCAGAGCTGCGGCGACCTCTTCGATATCGTCTCGATCCACCGCTACCCATTCAGCTCGACGCAAGCGACTCTGCAAGCTGCCAGTGTGGACGCGACATTGTTCGGCGGACTGCTCACCTCGATTCGCGGCATCATGCAGTTGACTGGCACGGGCGACAAGCCGCTCGCGCTCACCGAAATGAACGTTGTCTACGAACAGTCTGCGTGCGCGATTGAGGCATCACCCGGCACGCTCGGCTCGGCGCTGTGGCTCGCTGACGGCCTTGGAACAGCCATCGAGAATAATCTCTGGACTTCAGCCGTATGGGACATCAGCGACCCCGATGTCTGGGGTATGGGATTACTCAGCCCGCCCCCCACCCATACACCCCGCCCAGAGTATTATGCCTATCAACTCTATGCCAATCACTTCGGGACCACGCTTGTCGATGTCGTGCAACAGCCGTCGGGCATTCGAACCTATGCCAGTCGCAATCAAGCGGACAACGCAACAGATTTGATAGTCGTCAATTGGACCACGTCTTCCGCGCCGCTCAGCTTTCAGGTCACGGGGCTTTCGAATGCGCCAGCCCCCGCAACCTTTACGATACCCGCATCGTCCATTACCGCCATCGACATCCCGGATGATGGCACGGCGGCCGCGTGGACATACGGTGATGCACAGCACGGACAAGGCATAGCGACGCTCGCGCAGGGTGCGTCTGCGGCGATAGATGCCGGACCAGCCCAGTTGGACAATGCGTGCTCAAGCGATGCTTCAGATACCTGCCCTACCATCGTGCTTCCGAGTGCCCCGATTACGACACTTGGCAGCGGCTCGGGAAACAGCATCGTCTTCGGATCGGCGCCCTATCAGTGGGGCCTGGATGCGTACGGCTCCAATGGCCAGACGCCTCCCACGGCCACAGTGACGCCGGACGGTGATGGCCTGCATATGGTGGGAGGATTCGTGCCGCCTGTGACCGAGAATTGGTTGGGAGTCGCGCTCTACTTTACCAGCTCGAGTTGCATCGATGCCTTCGAATACCAGGGAGTGGCGTTTGACTATTCCGGTGATCTTGGCGGCTGCACCCTTCGTTTGGCGTCAACTTCAGCCAAGACGAATCGACGGCGTATGATGTGCGCGGCTCCTGCACGTATGGCGCGTCGTGCTACGCGCCATTTGCAACGCTGAAGCCGCCGACCCAGGTCGAAGGCGGCCCGGGGAACGCAACCCCCGTTCAAGCGCCTTTCGTGACCATGGTCGCGGGCAGTCCCAGCATAGACGAACCGAACCAGTAATAAACAAT
>CAWFUX010000008.1:0-48599 GCA_963819085.1 uncultured delta proteobacterium | reverse complement strand
GGGATGATGCGCCTCTGATCCATGAGAGATCAGGCATACAGGCCCACATAGCTCTCTGCAACGGAGCGCGACGCGGCCTCGGACTGACTCAGGTAATCGAGCTCGGCTTGCTGCAATTTGCCGGCAAACGTCTCCATCGAAAGCTTGTGGATGAGATTGGTGAACCACCACGAGAACCGAGTCGCCTTCCAGACGCGGCGCAGGGCGCGGCTCGAGTACTCGCCGAGCAGCGTTTCCCGCCGCGATGGAAGTCTTCCACCAGCGCTTCGTGGAGTACTCGCACGTCCGCCACGGCCAGATTCAATCCCTTGGCGCCGGTGGGCGGCACGATGTGCGCCGCGTCGCCCGCCAGGAACAAGCGCCCGTATTGCATGGGCTCGACCACGAAGCTGCGTAGAGGCGCAATGCTCTTTTCTATGGAGGGGCCGGTGCGGAGCCGATCGCCGTATTCGGACGGAAGCCGCGCTCGCAATTCCTCCCCAGAATCGATCGTCGGGCCAGTCCTCGAGCCGCTCGTCGAGCGGGCATTGGATGTAGTAACGGCTGCGCGACGCGGATCGCATGCTGCAGAGCGCGAACCCCCTATCGCTATGAGCGTAGATGAGCTCGTGATCCAAAAGGCGGGATATCGGCCATTATCCCGAGCCAGCCGAACGGGACACTCCCGTTCGTGCTGCCGAATACGATCGCGGGGAATGCTCCGCGCGGCAGAACTACGTATCGCGGAGTCAAATCTCAACATTCAACAACTTCGCCAACTTTACGATTCCGACATTGGCCAGCACTTTCAGATTATTCGAAGCGTGGCGACCGCAATCGATCAATTGCTCATCGTTGGTCATAACCCAACCTTCGAAGGGCTGGTAACCCGGCTCGTACATCGGCCAGTTGTCATGAAGACCGGCTCACTCGCCATTGTCACTGCTGCCATTGGATCCTGGAATGACCTGACGGAGGCCATGCCTTGCAGTCTCGTGGGGCTATTTTACCCCGCTATGTTGAAGAAGCAGTCGGACGAGCATGATTGATCTACCCCCTCTAACAGACTGGCCGATTCGGTTGTTGCTAGCCAAAATGCCACGCCGAAGCTAATAAGAGTTGGGAATGGACAGTGCGTCGGCTAAGCGAGAATTTGCGATTGCGCTCCTTGAGGAATCGAGTGTGTTTGTTCATCTCGATCCTCGGCGCGAGGGTGTCATGGTTCCCGGTTGGCTCAAGAAGCAACCGCAACTGGTTCTGCAAGTCGGCCTCAATATGGCAGTCCGCATTCCGGACCTAGATATCGGTGAACTCGCTATTTGTTGCACGCTGAGTTTCAATCGAAGTCCGTTTTTCTGTCGCGTCCCGTGGTCAGCCATATTCGGATTGGTAGGAGAAGACGGGCGCGGGCGCATTTGGCCCGAAGATGTGCCGCTGGAGATCGCGGCCCAGATGCAGCAACAGGCGTCCAAAGAAGCGGCCAAAGAAGCCGCCAAGGCGCAACGTCAGCAGGGGCGGGCGCGCCTTCAGGCCATTCCATCGCCAGAAGCGGCCGCGGCCCGCGAAGACACCATCGGTGAATCGCCGCAGCCGGTGGCTGAAGTTACCGACTCTCCCTCCGGGTCGAATGGGCAACCGCAAATCGCTGTTGCGACCGATGACAGCGCTCAGCCGAAGGCAGAGCCGCGTCCTAGCGCCGCAAAGAGCGTTAGACCCTCTGCCGTTCCAGGCGGCAAGCGCGAACTACCATCATATCTTAGGGTCGTAAAATAATCCCCGGCCGTTGAAGTGATGGGTCTTGCGAGCATCGGGGCGCGAATTCCTATGTTCCCGAACCGCCAGTATTGATCCCGCCGCTGGCTGTTGCAGAGCCACCCGTCGCGGAGGAACCGCCGAGGGTTGACGATCCGCCAGCGCCCCCCAACGTGGAACTCCCGCCAGTGGCGCTTACACCACCTAGACTCGTCAGCCCACCCGATGAACTCGTGCCGCCGTTGTTGGTTGAACCGCCGGATGCGGTCGTCCCACCAATTCCATTCGCACCGCCTGTGCTGCGGGTCCCCCCGGTCGCTGGGGTCGCGCCGCCCGTGGCAGCAGCCGAACCGCCGGTGGTCGGCGCGCCGCCAGCGGTCGCACCAGCGGAGCCGCCGGTCGCTGATGCGCTTCCACCAGAGCCCGTGGCACCACCGATTCCCGGAGAGCCGGCCCCCAGCTCGCAGGTCCAGCTAGCAGCTTCCTGCGAAATGTTGCAGCTATATCCGGCTACGCACCCGAGTTGGTGGCAAGACCCTATTTGGCAAATGCCCTCGGATGTACAAGTCTCACTTTTGGTCGCGTCGCAGTCGGCGGGCCTGGTACAGCCCGTGGCGACCGCCACGCAGGCCCCAGTTACCTCGTCACAGGTGTACCCCGGCGCGCAGTCCCAATGGCTGTGGCACAGGTTATCGCTCGGATAAATGGGGCAGCCCGTCATTGATAGGGCAACCAATGTCAAAAGGCAGGTTATAACTGCACGCTTCATGGTCGGCTCCTTCGAACCACGGCTATTTTCGTCACAGTGCGTACCGTAGCAAGCCGCTCGACCGGGACAAGCAATTCACCGGAATTTCGCCGAAACAAGCATCGCCAACGTACAATAGCAATTGGTAAACAAGCTGCGGGAATCCCCAGATACTCATGGACGTTCGCTGCGCCCGCTGTGGCATTGAATACGAGTTCGACGACGCGCTCATCTCCGAGCGCGGGACGATGGTGCGTTGTACTGAATGTGGACACCAGTTTCGAGTCCACCCCAGCCACGTCATACCTGCCGAACCCGACGAATGGCGCGTGGTGAATGCTAGCGGCAAAACGATCGTATTTCGGACGCTACGCGAACTGCAGCAAGGAATATCGCAAGGCGAAGTGGGGCGCGAGGCAACACTCCTGCGCGGCCGTCACCCGCCGAGGCCCCTCGGATCAATAGCGGAACTCGATCCATTTTTTCCGACTCGAGCGGGTGCTGCTCGCCAGCAAAATACTCTGACTGGCGTGGCGCCACCCGCGGCGACGCCGCCTCCCGGTGCCAGGCCGCCTTCGACTACGGGCAAAGTCCCCGTTGCGCGGGTGGGCCTTTCCACCATTCAAGTTCCCGCCGCATCCGTAGCGAATAACGAGGCGGCGCGTCCACTCGGTGGCCGTAAGACCGCGCTCGGCATCGGCAATCCGACGCCAGCCTCGGAACAGCCGCTGGCCTCGGAACAGCCGCTAGCCGCGCAACAGCCGCTAGCCGCGCAACAGCCGATCGTATATCCCGAGCGAACCGAAGAGGTTCGTGCCGAACCAACAAAATCTGCGGAAGTTGTTGCCTCAGCGTCGGCGGCAGCTCAATTGGAAAAGCCCGCCGTTCACAAACCTCGAACAGCTTCCGAACCGCCCACGTTGCGCGACGGCGAGGCGCCCAAGCCTGGAACGTCCAACGCGAAGTTGGCAGCCGCCGGTAACAGACCCGCGGACAAGCCCGCATCGGTTCCGCCGCCGCGCCCCACGCGTCGCACTCGGCCGACACCCGTCGGCGGTACCACTGCTCCTGCCGACAACCAAGCAGCGACACTTTTGTCAGCGTCCGCTCCCACGGAATCTGCTGGAACTTCTACAGCCGAAAAACCGCCGACAGAACCGCCCCCCGCGCAGCGAACCCTGAATGCTGCAACGCAACTTTCCGCGCAACCGCCAACAGTGCTCGAACCCACGGTGCCGATGAGCCCGGATGAGCGATCTGCGCAGAATCTTCGTGATGCGAGACCTCCCGCGCCTGATCCTTCAGAGCCAACGCAAGAGGGTTCCGGCCTCGTCTTTCGAGCTGAAGCAAAGCCGATGGAATCGCCACCGTCTTCGCCTCGCTTGCCCATCTCGCAGCCGGCGGCTGAACCTGCGGCATATATTCCAACTGTTCCACCCATGCGCCTCACGCATAGTCAGGCGCTGCGCCCGGCGGGCGTGCCCGTGCAAGGCGCTCGAACTGGACGTTGGCTGTTGGTAATTTTATTTGTTGCCTTGGTCTCACTGGTACTCGTGTGGTCCCGATATCGAGCACCCGATTCTGCACAGAGTGTCCCGGGCAAGAGCGCTGCAGATCTCGAGCGGCACCTGCAAACCGCTGGCGAAGCGTTGCGAGTCGGCGATCTGAACCAGGCGCACGAGCACCTGCAAGCCTCGCAGTCGCTCGGCGCGCGCGATACGCGCTGGCAAATCCTGACGGCTCGTTACGACATCGTCAGAGCCGACATGAATTGGCTAGCGGTGCGCCTCGCCGATCCGAGCGACACGAGCCGAGTCGAGTCCCTCAAGCGCGAATTGTCAGAGAATCTCGAACAATCGATCAAGGCCCTGAACCTGGTCGAGCACCTCGCCAATGCCGAGACCGAGATAGTGGCGGCGCGTCTCGATGCACTGCGAATTAGCGGTGAGCAGTCTAAAGCTCACGAGGCCGCGGTGCCGCTAGAAGGAACGAACCTAACGCCAGATCTCGCGTACGCGCTCGCAAGCGTCGAGCTCTTACAACCGAGTCCCCGGTACAAAGAAGTGTTCGATTGGCTGGGTCAGGCGCGCGCCAAGGACAGCGGCCTCGGACGCGCGCCGGTGATGTTGGTTCTGGCCTGCGTTGCGGGCAACCGTTTGGAGAGCGCACGCGCCGAGGTTCAGCGTCTAAAGCTCGCTTCGCGTAGCCACCCGCTGCTCGCCGAGATCGAGGCATTCGTAAGGCGTGTGGCCGATCAAGGCGCGGCAGCCGAGCAGGCAGCAGCTCCGGATAGTGGTACCGCCCCGGCTGCAGAAGCTGGAGAAGCCGAAGCGATTGCGGAAGTCACTCGCGAGGGAGATTTCCGCCTTCGTTTGAGGCGCGCCGTTGAGTCGCTCGGACGCAATGAACTCACGCGCGCAGAGCAGCTGTTCAGGTCCGTACTCGCGGAGCGACCCAAGGACACCGAGGCGCTCACGGGCCTCGGTGACGTGGCACGCCGGCACGGCAATACGGCCAATGCCATATCGTATTACGAACGCGTGTTGTCCGGTAACGGCCAGTATTTGCCGGCCCTCTCGGCGCTGGCTGACGTCAAATGGAAGACCGGTGACAAAGCCGGAGCCGCGACACTTTACCATCGCATCGTGGATCAAGTTGGCGAGTCTCCGGGCTATGGCCAAAACGCATCCCAGCGGCTCCGTGAACTCAGCGAATCATCCAATCCTAAGTCGAACACCCCGAGCGAATCCGAAAAGCCCACGCCACCCGAGCCAGCGGCGCCGAAGGCCGCGCCGAGTATCGACACGACCGACTTACCAGGAAAATCGCTGTGAAGGCCCGGCTTCTAGGGGTGCTTGCCGTCCTGTGCGCCTGCGTTGGGTGTGAAGGGCGTCCAAGGCTCGTCGCGAAGACAAAGAAACGGGAAATCACTCAATACGGTTCTGGAACGCTCTATGAAGTCGACCTAAGTGGTGGCGTCCCAGAATCGACCGACGCGGGCGGCTGGCTACCGCTGCCGGCTACACGCACTTTCGTTGGGTTAGTGCGTAGCTTGCAGCATCTGCAGGACGATAAGAAGGCCACCGGCGTGTTCATCAATCTCGGTATGGCTAAACTTCATCTGTCGCAGGTCGAGGAACTTTCGCCACTGCTTCACGCCATTCGAGATTCCAAGATCCCAGTTGTGTGCCATGCCCACGGGCTCGACAATGCGTTGCTGTGGCTCGTCACCGAGGGGTGCGACCGGCTCTGGCTCAGTCCCGCCGGTTCGGTTGATTCGATCGGAATAGCTGCTCAGTCGATTTACATCAAGGGGCTACTCGACGAACTCAAGGTTCAGGCAGACTTTCTTTCGATTGGTCGCTACAAGAGCGCCGCGGAAATGTTCACGCGACAAGGCCCGAGTCCAGAGGCACAGCTGGCATTGTCGGAAACCCTACAGTCGATGCGCAAAGCCTGGCTGCAGGGCATGGCCGGCGCGCGAGGCCCTGCCGATAAATTCGCCGAAAATGGGCCCTATGGCGCCCGCGAAGCCAAAGGCTACGGCATAGTAGACGAGCTCGGTGATATTTACGAAGCGCGCCGCGATGCGCGCAAACTGGCTCATGCGGGTTCGACGCGGGTCGCCTACGGACCAGCTGCGGACAGTGCCGCTGAACATGGGCTCACGGAAATCCTGAGACTGTTGAGCAGCGGTGACTCCGCATCGGACGGTAAGCCCTACATTGCCGTAGTGCCAGCAATAGGCGGCATCACGATGAAATCCGAAGGGCTACTTTCGGGTGAAGGCATCGTATTCGAGTCGCTGGCAAAAACCATCTCGCGCCTAACGGATGATGACGCGGTTCGAGCCGTCGTGTTGCGCATTGACTCTCCCGGCGGCTCGGCGCTGGCGAGTGACCTGCTGTGGTCGCGGTTGCGCGAGCTGGGGGATAAAAAGCCGTTGATCGCATCGGTAGGTAGCATGGCGGCCAGCGGCGGTTACTACCTGGCATGCGCCGCACAATCCATAGTCGCAGAGCGAACCAGTATCGTCGGCTCGATTGGGGTCCTCGGCGGCAAGATAGTATTTGGTTCTGCTCTCGAGGCACACGGTGTGCACACGGTAACTACGCCTGCGAGCAGTGATGAGGGGGCGGCCGCTCGAGCTACGTACCTATCTCCATTCGTGGCCTGGGATGAAGCCACTCGAGTAAGGTTGAGATTGGTAATGAGTGAGGTTTACGATCTATTCGTGGATCGTGTCGCCAAGGGTCGGCATCTTTCGATCGAGCAAGTTCAAGCCGTGGCCGAAGGACGAATCTGGAGTGGAGATCAAGGCAAACAGCGAGGATTGGTCGATGAATTCGGCGGCCTCGCTAACGCCATCGAAATTGCGCGACGGCAGGCGGGCCTGGCGAAGGGTACGCCTGTACATGTCGAAGGTCAGGCGGAGGGATTGCTCGCGGCACTAGGCCTTGACGCCTCCGCTAGCAGTGAAGAGTTGTCGCACGCGCTCGAACAGCAAAAGAAGCGACTGTGGAGCCCTCTGGGCTTGGCTCCCCGCAGTGTCACGCCGTGGATAACCGGACTTGCCCCGCTATTGGCAACGGAACACACGCTCACGATTTTGCCGATAGCCGTTACTGTCGAATAGTTATCCGGCGACTGGTCACATCATCCCAGGCCACACGCGTGCAGTCTGCGCGCTACACAAGCTCGTCCGGAACGGCCGTAAGTTTGAGTTCGATTGCCCTGAGGGGCTCATCCACCCGACCCCCCGAGGGAAACGTCAGTGTACTCGGGGGTTGCTCACACTAGCAATCGATCCAATTCGCCCTTGCGCTCAAGCGCCCAAACCTCATCAAAGCCGCCGACGGATTGTTCATTGATAAATATTTGAGGAACCGTGCGCTGCCCGGTGGTCCGCATCAGCCAGATTCGCTTCTCGTCGTCGTCCGAGACGTCAATCTCGCTGAACGCGACGCCCTTTCGTGTAAAGAGAGCCTTGGCTCGCCCGCAGTAGGCGCATATTTTCGTGGTGTAAATGACAACAGAAGCCACAGCGTGCAATTTGGCCACGGATTGCGTTTCGCGCAAGTGCCTGGCCGGGTTCCGACGAAATTGGCCTAACGGGACTTCTCGAGAATTGCCGGCAGGGCCGCTTTGGAACGATGCTCCCTATCGAATAGCAAGCGGTAATTTCGCCGTTGCATTGGCCAACCATGGAGCCAGCTCTGCTCATCACTTAGGCGAAATCGTAGCTGTCTTCGACCGGACCCTGCTCACACAGCTGAACGGGCTCGATGGCTACCCCGATCGGAAATTCGCCGCTGTAAACGTCACTCAACGAGGGCAAGGCGAGAGAATGACTCTCGCGCAAACCGGGACAGCGTTCGGACGTGCTAAAAGCCACAATCATGAAGGACGACGCGCCACCCATCCAAATCGCAGAAGGTGAGGATGGGTATCGACTTTGGCTTCGTTACGACCGAATCACCGATGAGGCGAAACGTCTGGAGTACCTAAGTGCAATCAACCATATTGTTGCTCCACGTAGTTCGGATTCTATAGCTGCGGCGGTTGCAGAACTCCAGTTGGGGTTGCGAGGCGTTCTAGGTCAAATGGTGCCCGCCAAGCAGCAAGCGGGGCCCGAGGGCGCACTATATCTGGGGACACCGGAGCATAGCGAATGGGTTCGAGCCGCAGGACAGCAAGCTAGGCTCGCGGCATTGGGCGCAGAGGGTTACCTAATTGTGCCCGTGCAGCACGGCTCTCGACGGTCTTTACTACTGGCTGCAAACAGCGATGTGGGCGTGCTCTACGGTGCCTTCGCTTTACTTCGGTCGATTCAGAGACAGACTCCTCTCGGCGATCTCGAGCAAGCGAGTGCTCCCAGAATTCGCCGGCGCCTGCTGAACCATTGGGACAACTTGGATGGCACTATTGAACGGGGTTACGCGGGCTATTCTCTGTGGGACTGGCATAAACTCCCAGATTATTTGAGTCCACGCTATTTGGATTACGCGAGAGCCAACGCGTCCATTGGAATTAACGGCACCGTACTGAACAACGTCAACTCGCATTCGCTGGTGCTAACGGCGCCCTATCTTCGAAAAGTGGCTGCCTTGGCCGGTGTGCTGCGCCCGTATGGCATTCGCGTGTACCTGTCGGCGCGGTTCAGCGCACCAGTCGAGATTGGCGGCCTAAGTACGGCCGATCCGCTCGATGCTGCCGTTGTCGCATGGTGGCGCGACAAGGCGAACGAGATATACGAACTCATCCCTGATTTTGGTGGCTTTCTAGTCAAAGCCAACTCCGAGGGTCAGCCCGGTCCCAATGACTTCAAGAGAAATCACGCGGACGGCGCGAATGTCCTCGCGGATGCGCTCGGGCCACATGGTGGCGTCGTCATCTGGCGTGCTTTCGTGTACGACGTTGCAATCGCCGAAGAGCGGCATCGACAGGCCAATTTGGAATTCGAACCATTGGATGGAGCATTCCGAGAAAACGCGTTCATCCAGGTCAAAAATGGTCCGATCGACTTTCAACCGCGCGAACCGTTTCACCCGCTATTCGGGGCAATGCCAAGAACGAAGATCTTTCTCGAATTTCAAATTACGCAAGAATACCTCGGAAATGCGACCCACTTGGTCTATCTGGCGCCGCTATTCAAGGAAACAATCTTGGCCGATACCTATGTGCGGGGCCCAGGTTCTACCGTTGCCAAAGTCGTGGATGGCACGGTCGATGGTCACTCGGATTCTGGAATTGCCGGCGTGTCCAATATTGGTTCAGAGCCCAATTGGTGCGGTCATCCATTTGCTGCAGCCAACTGGTATGCCTTTGGGCGGCTTGCTTGGGATCATACGCTGAGCGCCGAGGCCGTGGCTGACGAGTGGGTTCGAATGACGTTTACCAACGACGTTCGCTTTGTCGGACCCGTTTTGAAGATGATGCTCGATTCGCGTGAAGCGGTCGTCAATTACATGACTCCGCTCGGTCTGCACCACATCATGGCGTGGGATCACCATCACGGGCCAGGGCCTTGGGTGAAACAAGGCCGCGCCGATTGGACTTCGCCCTACTACCATCAAGCTGACGTCAGCGGTCTCGGGGCTAACCGGGGCCCGAGTGGTAGCAATGCCATTGCCCAATATGCCCCAGAACTTCAGGCAATTTACCGGCAACCCCACCACGTGTCCCGAGGAGTTGCTCTTGTGGTTTCATCACGTTCCGTGGGAAACGACGCTTCGCTCGGGGCGAACATTGTGGCAGGAGCTCTGCGAGCACTACGCTCGGGGGGTCAAGGCCGTTAGAGATATGCGGAATACCTGGGAATCAGTGAGTGAGTTTATCGATGAAAGGCGCGCCGCGCACGTGTGCTCACTGCTGAGAATTCAAGAGAAAGAAGCTTGCTGGTGGCGCGATGCGTGCGTTCAGTACTTCCAAACCTTTTCTCGATTGCCTTTGCCCGAGGGCTACGAGCCGCCGGCTCATTCGCTTGATTACTACCAAGAGCTTACGCAATATTACGTGCCCGGCATCCCCGAGAGGCGGTTTGGGAGAAAATGAGAATCACGCAGGCCAAGGTTATCGTATGCTGCCCTTCGCGCAATTTCGTCACGCTTAAGATCTTCACCGATCAGGGTATCTATGGTCTTGGCGATGCCACGCTCAATGGCAGGGAGCTTGCCGTTGTCGAATACTTAGAGCAGTACTGCATTCCTGCGCTGATCGGTAAAGACCCAAGCGCGATCGAAGACATTTGGCACTACTTTTACCGAGGCGCCTATTGGAAACGCGGCCCGGTGTCAATGGCAGCACTCTCGGCGATCGATCTGGCCCTTTGGGACATCAAGGCTAAATCGCTCAATACGCCTCTTTATAACCTGCTCGGGGGAAAGAGCCGAGACAAAGTTTTTGTCTACGCGCATGCAAACGGTCCAGACCTAGGGTCCACCGTCGAAGCCGTGGGCCACGCGATTGATCAGGGATATCTCGCCGTGCGTGTGCAGTCCGGTGTGCCTGGAGTCGGGCACACTTACGGAGTAGCTAAGGGTGACCGCCCCTACGAGCCGGCGGAGGCGGGCCTTGCTCCCGAGGAGAACTGGGACACCGCCAAGTACCTCCAATTCGTACCGCGTCTGTTTGCGCGCGTGCGTGAAGTATACGGCGACGATGTTCAGCTGTTGCACGACGTGCACCATCGCCTTACGCCCATCGAAGCGGCGCGTCTCGGTAAGGAACTCGAGCCTTATCATCTGTTCTGGCTCGAAGACGCGGTTACCGGCGAACTCCAAGAGGGCCTGCGCTGGGTTCGCCGTCACACGGTGACGCCGCTGGCAATTGGCGAGGTGTTCAATTCCGTTTATGACTACACGACCTTGGTTACTGAGCAGCTGATTGATTACGTGCGAATGCCGCTATCGCATGGTGGCGGTATCACTCATTTGCAAAAAATGGCTGCTTTTGCGGGAATTTATCATATTCGTACGGGTTTTCACGGTGCCACTGATTTGTCCCCCATCACGCTAGCGGCCGCCATTCACTTCGATTTAGCGATCAACAATTTTGGCATTCAGGAACATATGCCGCACCTGCCGACGGTCGACGAGGTATTCAAAGTAAACTACCGCTTCGACCGCGGCTATCTTACCATCGACGATAAACCCGGCATTGGAGTCGAATTCGACGAAGACAAGGCGACCACATTCCCGTATTCAATGGCCTGCTTGCCCGTGGCGCGTCTGACCGATGGAACCCTGCACTACTGGTAAGGAGCGAACCGTGCGTATTGATCTTCAGGCACCCGGTGATGTCGATGTTTATTCGTTACTGGTCAGTACGGTGGCGCCTAGACCCATTGGTTGGGTGAGCACGCTTTCTTCAGCCAATACCCGCAATCTGGCGCCGTTCAGCTATTTTGGGATCGTCTCGCATAAGCCGGCAATCCTGTACATCAGTGTCGGGCGCCGAAGCGGTGAGCTCAAGGATACTTCGCGCAACCTCCTCGCAACGCAGGAGGCCGTCGTTCACCTGGTGGATCGCAAGCTCGCTGAAGCCATGGTAACTACCGGTAGCGATGTCGGTCCGGATGTGGACGAATTCTCGAGCGCGGGTCTGGCCTCAATAAAGTCCGACGTAGTGCGGCCAGAGCGACTTCTTGACGTAGCCATAGCTTACGAATGTCGGGTGTATCGCCACCTCGAAGTGGGTACCGGACCTACCGATTTATTTCTGCTCGAGGCGTTGGTTGCACACGTCCAAGATGGCCTTCTCAGTGGTAGCGAGCCGCCCGCAAAGAAACTCGGACTACTCGGGCGACTAGGCGCCTCGGACTACTCGGTTATTACGGAAACTCTGAGCATCAAGCGCGCGAAATCGTAGCCTAATCGTGCACCATGAATGGAGCCGAGGCTCCGCGCCTTACGGGCATCCAGCCCTGCTGAGATTTGTGGCGCAACGCTATGCCGCTGCGCCCTTTGGCACTTCGTCACTTGTAGGCCGGCAATGACGCGTAAAAAATTCCAAGCGTCGTCAGTGATCCGTCCGAATTATTCAACGCGTGCGCGGCATCTGCCCACGGGTACCAGGCGTATCGTTCAAGGCGAGGATGCGAAGCGAACTTCGCCACCGCCCCAGCAATATGGGCCTGCGTTACGGCGGCGCTTGCATTGTCACTACCATTCAAGCAACCCCACTCGGTGAGCCAGATGGGGCGATTGCCAGGCAGTGCCTCAATTTGCGCAATGTACGCCATCAATGTGTTTGCGTTGGCGTCGCACGAACCGGCATTCCACCCGTACCAGTGAATCGCAATAAAATCTGCGCGTAGCGTAGCATCGGCATTGATCTGGGTATTGAAACTCGTAAACCATGCAACGCCCGTGGTGTTGGCCTGTGTCGCAGGGCTTCCGACTCGAATGGACGGGTTGTTGAAGGCCGGCCAAAGCGATAGTGCCGTTGCGACGGTTAGGTTGGATTGGCCGGTATTATCAGGCTCGTTGAAGCCTAGCACGGTGGTATTGCCCCGGCTTACCATCGACGCGATCGCGCTGGTTATGCCAGCGGTGGTTTGTTCCGCCCCCGTATGGCCCCAAATCATCGGTACGAATTCGCCACCAACTGTGGGGCTGCTGCACGGGGCATCAGCGGTCTGCATCCAATTGTAATACCAAGCAACATTGAGATTCGTGCGCGCAGTGCACGGCGAATTAGCGACGCCCTTGTACGGCTTGCCCCCAGTTCCACCCGCCGCGCTGGCACCACCGGTAGATTTGGTGCCGCCCGCATTGTCGGTCCCCCCGCTAGCTTTGGCACCACCGGGGGTCGAACCTCCGATACTCGAAGTGCCGCCCGTAGCTTTACTGCCCCCGGTACTCGCGGAACCGCCCGCCGTCGAAGCTCCAGCAGTCGATTTACTTCCGCCGGTGCTGGCAGTGCCGCCCATCGACGGAGCACCTGCTGCAGACTTGCTTCCGCCCGTGCTTGAGTTGCCACCGATTGAAGTTACTGTCCCCCCCGTTGAGATGCTGCCTCCCGTACCAAGTCCACCCGCTGCTGCAGATGTGCCGCCGATTGCCAAAGCTCCACCCGTGGTAAGCGCGCCACCCGTATTGGCATCTCCAGCGGTAGCCAACGTGCCTCCTGTTTGCGGCATGCCGCCGATGCTCGATGTCCCTCCGATCGCTGAGGACGCGCCAGCCGCTCCGCCCACGCCAAGAGTGCCTCCCGACGAGGCACTCTTGCTATCCGAACCACTGCAAGCCGCCAAGAACGCGCCCACAGCGATTGCGCAAATCGTTTCCGCACGTGCGTGTCGAGTCGTCATAAGTCCTCGCGAAATTCTCCGAGATTCGAGACACTAACTCCGAGCGAGTAGCAAAGTGTACCTGCAGTCCAGACTCGAAGTATTGACGCGATTTAGACAAAAGACAGGCCGGGAAACCTCGATTCCGGGTACGTTACAATATTACAAAGCTTCTGCCCCGAATCGATTGCATTAGTCGCAACCGCATGAGACCGGCTACCAAGGCTGGAGTCTCTAGAGTTGAATCAGTGCCCTGCCTTCAGTTCCCCCGGGCACGAGCCACTCGAGCTACAGATGCTTGATGTCGCGGGTGCCCCTAGTTCGATAACTCGGCAAGCTTGGCGCGCACTTCGGCGGCATGGCCCTCGGCCTTAACTTTGGCCCAATGGTGCGCCACCTTGCCCTCCGGGTCGATCAACACCGTCGAGCGAATGATCCCCATGCTGGTCTTACCGTACAACTTCTTCTCGCCCCACGCGCCGTATTTCTCGATCACTTTGTGATCGGGATCCGATAGGAGTCTAACCTTTAGGCCATGCTTGGTTATGAACTTTACATGCTTTTCAGGCGAGTCGGCACTGCACCCGAGGACCACCGCATCGAGCTTTGTGAAGCCGGAAATCCCACTGGTAAACTCACAAGCTTCAACCGTGCATCCAGGGGTGTCGTCCTTCGGATAAAAATATAGAACAACCCATTTCCCTGTAAAATCAGAGAGCTTTACGTTGGCAGCCTTTTCATCCTGCAGCGTAAATGCCGGTGCCTTCTTGCCTGGGGTGAGCGTACTCATTTTCGTCCTCGATTCAGTCGCGCGCTGACCTGCCGATGTTTATGCCTGGTCACGCACGAATTTGAAATAGGGATTTCAGCCCCTTCATCTCGATGGGCCATACTTGTGGGCACAACCCCACTCACGGAGAATTCATGGTTGGGTCTCGCCCCGCCTATGAAAGCCGGCTTCTACGACAACTGGCTAGTCCGCCCCGGCGATGTATTCGAACGAATCGAAATCGGCGGGCGTCCGACTGCGCTGCCCATGTCCGGTTGCGTAAAGGCCAATCATGACCCCGGTGAAGTGCATCGGCCCCCGTCTGGAGATGTATTCACAAGAGAGTGGCCGCGTTGGCAGTGCGCCTAGCACTCGCCGACGACCACGAATAATCGCGCTAAACGCGTAGTTCTTCGCGTCGGCCTCGACTTCTAGCACGAGCGGCCCGCGTCCTGCGCTCGCCGTGGCGACGGTGACCCGGATCCCGTCAACCGTAGATACGAGTTGCAGTTGTCGCTCGCCGTTCACGTGCCGCAGCGCCAAATCATAATGAAAGCCTTCACGAGCACGCACAAAAAGGCCAGCCTCTTCACGATCTAGTCCGGGTTCGAAATCGAGTTTTGCGCTACAACGCACGTTGAAGTGCCGTTGACGTTGCACGACGGCACTCTGAGATTGGACATCGTCCAGCGTTGCGGGTGAACCCATCAGTCGCAGGTGACCGGGACGTGCCTTGAGTGACCAGTCACGGGCCCTAGGATTGCGAATAAATTGCCATTCGAGTCCGAGCGTCTGCGTGTTGAAGTCATCGCGCACGGGCTGCGCGTCAAATGGATGAACAGTCAATGCCGGTAGTGGGTAGCTCATCGGAACGGCGCCTTGATGCCCGATGCGGGGCCAACCGTCTTGATCGAATGAGACTGGTGCTAAGAACGTCTCGCGCCCCAAATGATGAAACCGGCCATTTTTCGGCCGGATCCCGAGCAGGACGGCCCACCAACTTCCATCCTTGAGCTGCACCAGGTCCACATGACCGACGGCGTGAATCGGCGAACGCGGCTTATCGCGGTGAGTCAGTACCGGATTGTGCGGGTACCCTTCGAAAGGACCAAAGGGTCTTTTGCTGCGCGCAATCACGATTGAATGATCGTAAGACGTGCCTCCCTCGGCAGTGATCAAGTAGTACCACTTTCCGATCTTCTGCAGATGTGGCCCTTCTGGCCATACGCCTCCGGTGCCCTTCCAAACGGTGCGCGGGGACCCCTTGAGCTTGCCGGTCGAAATATCAACCTTGGCTTGCTTGATAACGGGATGATCGAAGTCGCGTCCCTTTGCGTTGCGCGTGTAATAGACTTCGTCACCCTCGAAAAAGAACGATGGGTCAATGCCTTCCTCGTCAATCGGGATTGGGTCCGACCAAGGTCCTTCGGGGCGACGCGCTGTTACGAAGAAATTCCCCACTCGGCCAATGTTTGTAGTAACAAGATAGAATCGCCCGTTCGCATGGCGCAGCGTCGGCGCGTAGATGCCGCACGAACTAGGAGCACATTCCAAGTCGAGTTGGCGCTTACGAGTGAGTACATGTCCAAGCTTTTGCCAATGAACGAGGTCGCGGCTATGAAAAATCGGTACGCCCGGGAAATACTCGAAGCTGCTCGTGACCAGGTAGAAATCATCGCCGACTCGGCAAAGGCTCGGGTCCGGGTGAAACCCTGAAATTATGGGGTTCTTGTAACGATTGGACATGTCGGAAATTCCCTTTGGCAGGATTCGAAAGACGCCACCTAGACCGAGCGCTCGGGGCCTGCGCGTCCTAGTACGGAAGCAAAAGCCGTTCCCCAACGACTTCGAATTCAACTCTAAGCGGCGCTTGTCCCATCAGATCCACACTTCGCGCATCGGGTTGGCTACCACCGACCGTTAGCTGGAATTTTCCGGGCTCGAGCCAGCGTTGACCTTGCTCGTCAATCAAAGACAGATCCTTCGGTGTCAGAGTAAACTCGAATCGGCGCGACTCGCCGGCTTTCAAGTGCAATCGAGTAAAGCCGCGCAGGTCATGGTGAGGCACCCGACAACTGGCTGCCACATCCCTGACATAGAGTTGAACCACCTCATCGCTTGCGCGCCGGCCTCTGTTTCTAACGATTGCCGCAACAGTCAGAGCCTCACCCGCTTGTAATCGCGACTTCGAAATCGAAATATCGGTGTATTCGAACCGGGTATATGAAAGGCCGAATCCAAAGGGATAGAGCGGCTCTTTCTCGAGATACCGGTAAGTGCGACCTTTCATGCTGTAATCGGTAACTGGTGGAACGTCCTCGATACTGCGCGGAAATGTAATCGGTAGGCGCCCCGCCGGGCTCACTTTACCAAAGAGCACATCCGCGATTGCGGTGCCGCCTTCCTCACCGGGGTAAAAGGCATCTAGAATTGCACTTACGTTTTGTTGAGCCCACGTGATACTGAGCGCGCTGCCCGCCAAGAGCACGAGTATCGTAGGCTTACCGAGCGCTACGATCTCCTCCATCAGACGCTGCTGCAAGCCCGTCAGATTCAAATCCAACTTGTCGCCAGCGGCTTCCGAATTGCTTGCATCGCCCTGCTCGCCTTCGATTTCCGCGGATAGGCCCAGGCACAAGACCACAATATCCGCGCGCGCCGCCATGCTCTTGGCCTCGGACAAATTGCCCGCGCGACTAAGCCCGTCGGTTTTTAGCCCCGTGTGCTTGCAGCCGTCCGTGTACCAGACTTTGGTGGATTTGCTTACTGCGGCACGTATCCCGTCGAGGGGCGTGACCAACCGGGACGGCATACCGAAATAATTGGCCAAGGGCACCGAGGGATCGTGCGCATTGGGGCCAATCACCGCAATGCTCTTCAAGTCGGGTGAAAGCGGCAAAGTGCCGTCATTCTTCAGCAGCACGATCGACTCACGTGCAGCCCGCAATGCCAAGTCGCGATGCTTTTCGCAATCATTCACTTCATAGGGAATCGAAGCGTAAGGCACCTGTTCGGGTGGGTCGAAAAGGCCGAGTAGCATGCGCGCGCGAATCAGCCTTTTCAGTGACGTGTTGACATCAGTGTCAGCCAGCAACCCCTGTGTGACCGCCTGCGGAATGTGCTCGAATGCGCAGCCGCAGTTGAGGTCACAGCCGTTTTTGATCGCGAGCGCCGCCGATTCCTCGAAAGTGCGCGTCACTTTGTGCGACTCGTGAAAGTCCTTGATGGCCCAGCAATCACTGACCACGAAGCCTGCGAAGCCCCATTCATCGCGCAGGATTTTTTGCAACAAGGTTGGGCTGCCGCAGCACACCTCCCCATTGGTACGATTGTAAGCCCCCATGATGCTATACGCTCGAGCCTCGGTGATACAGGCATGAAATGCAGGCAGGTAAGTCTCGCGTAAGTCCTTCTGGCTCACGATGGCGTCGAAACTGTGCCGCAAGCCTTCAGGACCACTGTGCGCGGCGAAGTGCTTTGGTGTGGCAATCGTCTTAAGATACTTGGGATGATCTCCCTGCAGCCCCTTGCAAAACGCTACGCCGAGCTTCGCGGTCAGGTACGGGCATTCGCCATACGTTTCATGACCGCGACCCCAACGCGGATCGCGAAAGATGTTGATGTTCGGGCTCCAGATGGTCAGCCCCTTGTACATGCCGTGATCGCCCTGCCGAATGAACTCGTGATGCTTGGCCCTGGCCTCGTCGGATATGATAACTGCGATACCAAAATGCAATTGAGTATCGAACATGGCCGCAAGCCCGATGGCCTGCGGAAATACGGTGGCGATGCCGGCGCGCGCCATGCCGTGAAGGCCTTCGTTCCACCAGTTGTACGCAGGCACGGAAAGCCGTGAAACCCCGGCGGATTCGTGGACCATTTGCGCGGCTTTTTCTACAATATCGAGGCGCGCGACCAGGTCGTTTACACGCTCATCGACGCTAAGCGTGGGATCTTGAAATGGGTGGGTCGTGGAGACAGATGGCGGCATGGCAAGGCAGTTTTCTGGTCCGGGTAAGTGTTCGGAAGCGAAGGCCGCATATTTTAGCATAAGTCCGACTTTACCGGCAGACTTTTGGTGGGATAATCCCCGCGTCTCGCGGGGCCAGACTGTCCCCTCGAAAATCACCGTGATGCGCTGCCACTCGGCAAGAACTAACGCACGGATGCTTCGGGATACCATGCAAATTCCTAGAACAAACTATCGACGGATGCTTCGGAGATTGATTGGAGTTGGACTCGCTTCTAGTCTGGTATTTTCGGTTGCGGGTTGTGCCAATCATCGTCCCGAGGGTGAGCCTCAGCCCATCGTGTGCGTCAATCAATGCTTGCCGGATCCCGGTCCGCGTCCGATGACGCAACAGATGTGCGATGAAGCCGAGTCTGGGCTCGAGTTTTTGCCGTTGCCGATTTGGGATATGGGGCCCGTTACTGATTCAACGGGCAATAAACGGAATACTGCCGTTGGCATGTATTCGTATGACGATAACACCACGCCGTATCGGGTGCCGGGCAAGATCTGGGAACCCACAACCGACCCCGTGTCGCGATGTGGCGACGACAGCCCGAACCAATTCTTTGCGCTGCACGCGTACGGAGGCCCGTTCATGGAGTGGGGCGGTGGTTTTGGACGCATGCTCAAGTGCATGAATACGGACAGTACGGATTCAACGAGACACCCGTGGGCTAACTCGCTCAACATCAATAAGTATTTGTGTGGCGCCCGTACGACGACCAATTTTAGAGCGGATCCAACTTTGTCCCTGTCGTACGCAGCCTGTAAGTCTGCCACGACGAAGCCAGAGAATCGCGCAGACTATGAGAAGGTCATGATCGGTGTCTGCCCACAGCGCGATCTAAACTATGCCCGGGACGGGAAGCCCGACGAGACCGACGAGCCTTACATGACGGGGATGGGTCTCGATTTGACTGATCATGTGATGCACGATCCTTCGGGCGTCGATATTCCGGTTCGTGGCTGGGAAGGGATCGCGTTCTGGGCAAGGCGCAGCCTCAACAGTCAGGAAGGGCTCAGGGTTGCCATTGCCGACAAGTTCGTCGATGACGATATGATGTATTTGAGTCAAGAATACGATCCCAATCGAGTCCGCTATTGCGAAAGGGAAACGACTTGCGGCTGTAACAACAACAAGCCCTGCACGCCGCTGCTAGTTGATTACATGCTGTTCGACGTGGACGGCAACCGAATTAAAGTATGCAAACGATCCGCACGTTCAACCTACTTTGGCCAACCCATGTCCCAAGGTTCCGGCGGTTGACGCGGATGGCCGCTCTCTTATCAACCTAAGTGGCGAAGTCGTCAAGGACGCGAACGGTAAGAATCGATCATTTCCAGACGGTTCTGCGGTATCTCCGTACAATGGCTGCCCAGGAAACGACAAGGATTCGGCAGGGCGTCCGATGGTCGGTAGCGGCCAACCAATTCAAACTGACGTAAGAGGTCCACAGATCTATGGCTTTTGCTTCGATCCCGCGGTCGATCCAACGCCACCCGATGGTACGCGCGCCGAACTCGTTAATCACCGCGTCTTTCAGGACCCGCGAGACCCGATTACCACGGTCAACAACTATCAAATTTGTGGTGGCGATCTATTCACGCCAGAAAAGCCTGCTGATGAATGGATTCGGTTCTTTTGCGACATCAATCCGGATCCCGTTTACCAAGAAGTACCCGGTTACAATTACACCGTTTGCGGGGACAACGCCTGCAATCTGGAGTACCCATCGTTGCAAGCGCCCGATCCAAAATATCACGGTCGCGCGTGCACGCCCTTCGCTATGACGGGCAGTATTACTCGATCTTATTGCTACAATCCCGGTTCCGATCCCAATCCAGTCGAAGGTACACAGCAATGCGGTGACTTCTGGATGAAGCCCGTGAACTTGAGTACCGACTGGACGTTCATCAAGATCCCATTTACGGATTTTCTTCAACAGGGTTGGGCAAAACGTCAGTATCAGCTGGACTTGAGCTCACTTACCGACGTTCGAATCCAATGGGATCGCGGCTGGATGGACTATTGGATCTCAGATGTTCGATTCTACCGCACGAAACAATAATGAAATACTTCGATTCCCAAGTTTGGGGAACAATCGCCCTCTTAGTTGTGGGTTGCTCGCTCGACCGATATCCATCGGAATCGGACGCCGGCATTCCGATTGCCGATGCTGCGCCGTCGGACGGTTTCGTTCACCTAGCGGTTGATGCTAGTCTCCGATATCAGACCCTCGAAGGGTTCGGCGCGGCCGTAGCTTGGTATGCGGAGACTTTAGCCGCGTTCCCAGCTGATTCGCCAGTGTACGATGTTGCATTTCGCGACCTCGGGTTGGACATCATTCGTTTCCGTAATAGATATGGTCGCCAAGATGCCGGAAATTCGAGCGACATCACCGCGGAAACTCAGATTCTTCAACGGGCCACCCAATCACTGGGTCACGCTCCCAAGGTGCTCCTATCGTCTTGGTCGCCGCCGGGTCCTCTCAAGGGGAGCGGCCTCGAGAATTGCACCAATGACAAGACGACATGTACGCTGACAAAGGATGCAAACGGTCGATACGTTTATGATCAGTTTGCAACCTACTTCGTCGATGCGCTTAATTATTATACCACGGTTGGGATTAGACCGGACTACCTAAGCATTCAGAACGAGCCGGACTTCGTGCCCAATGGTTGGGAAGGTTGCTATTTCTCGCCGACCGAGACCACAACGTATCCGGGATACGATGCCGCGCTGAGCGCTGTTCATTCGGCAATCGCGCAACAGAACCCAGGCCTCAAGATAATTGGACCGGAGAATTATTCCCTAGCCAACGGTGCGCTCGGTAATTATTTGGTGACGGCAACGCGGGGGTTGCTCTACGGCGCCGCGCATCACTTGTACCAATCGAACTTCTGGCGTGCCCCGGACACCTATCTTGCATCAATGACCGATGCAAAGACCTCTGCTGCTGCTCTTCCTTTGTTCGAAACAGAATTCGATACGCAGGGTGATGGCAATCTTACCGGCGGGTTCGAAACCGCGTGGGTCATGCACAATGCACTCGCAGTGGAGGGAGTGTCTGCCTTTCTATATTGGAGTCTCGTGTGGGGTGGCGGAGTTGGACAGACTCCGGGTGGTCTTATTTGGCTCGCCGGAGGCCAGTACACTATTCGAGACCAATACTATGCCGTACGCCACTTCGCGCGATTTACCGATCCGGGCTACACGCGTGTGGACGCGCAATCGAATAGTTCGGACGTTCGAGTCTCAGGCTATTTGGCTCCGGACAATAGCCAGCTGACGCTCATCATACTTAATACGGGATTGGGTGACACCCAGGTAAAATTAGACTCGACTAAGAATTTTACGACTGAGGCGAGCGAGATTTACCGCACAATTTATCGTACTGGTGATGCTGGCACATCCGAATACTGGTCCTCCCTGGGCAGCCTTGATTCTAACCAGCCGCTACTAATGCCGAGTCATTCGGTGGCGACCTTGGTGCTTCACACGGAGATCTCTGATGCGAATTGAGCTTCAAACGAACGACGGTAGTCTTCGTCCGAGGTAACGCAATGGAACCCACCTGGCGCTGGTTTGGCCCCAACGATCCGATCTCGCTGACGAAAATTCGGCAGGCGGGAGCAACCGGCGTCGTTAGCGCACTGCACCATCGCACGGCAGGCGAAGTCTGGTCGCTCGCTGAGATTCTCGAGCGAAAGCACCTCGTTGAGGCCGCTGGTTTGCGTTGGTCCGTGGTCGAGAGTCTGGCAGTACACAACGACATTCGACTGCGCGCTAAGGGTTTTGAGAAATTCATCGAGACTTATATCACTTCGCTCAGCAATCTCGGTCAAGCGGGCATAACGACGATTTGCTACAATTTCATGCCCGTTATCGACTGGACTCGCACTCAATTGGCGAGCGTTGTAGCGGACGGAACCAAGGTTTTGCGCTTCGACTGGCCGGAGTGGGTTGCATTCGACGTCTTCTTACTGAAACGCGAAGGCGCTGCCGGTGACTACCGCGTTGACGAAATCGAATCTGCTGAGAAGGCGCTCAGTAACATCGGCGAAAATGCTCGACGCCAATTGATATCGAATGTCGTTTCTGGTTTGCCCGGCGCCAATGAAGCCGGCTTGACGCTCGATACAATGCGCAAGGCGTTGGAACCTTGGCGCAGTGTGACTCCAGGACAATTGCTAGAAAATCTCAGGTTGTTCCTCGAAGCAATCATTCCAACTTGCGACCACTTCGGGATGCGAATGTGCATTCACCCCGACGACCCGCCTCGGCCTTTGCTCGGGCTGCCGCGCATCGCCAGCACGATTGACGACTTTCGACGTCTTTTCTCGGCAATCCCGAGCCCCGTCAATGGGCTCACTCTCTGCGCGGGTTCTCTGGCTTCGCGCCTGCATAACGACCCACTGAGCATCGCACGGGAGTTCACTTCGCGCGTACACTTTACGCACTTGCGAAACGTGCACGTCGAGCCCGACGGCTCCTTCTCCGAGACGCCTCACCTTGACGGCGACACTGATGTCGTCGAGCTCGTCAGAATTTTGATTTTGGAGGAACGTCGTCGCGCTCAGGCAATTGGTCCATCTGCACGGATCGCGATGCGTCCGGATCACGGCGCCGTGCTCGAAGGAGATATCGATGCTATGCCTGGCTACCCTTGGCTCGGTCGATTAAGGGGCCTAGCGGAACTGAGGGGCGTGATTCACGCAGTCGAACGAATGGTATGACGGTGATTACTTGATCGAGCTAAGATACAAGAGACCGCACATGAAGATCAAAGCCTCAATATCAACCCACTTTGTGCTGTCATTGGCGGCATTGCTCGGTAACATTGCTACTGGCTGCATCGGTCGCGAAGCGGGTAATGGCATAACGGCAACATCGGCCTCCGAATCCGCACCGGATGAACCCGCAACTCCTGCCAACGATGCCGATTATCCTGACATTGTGGACCCCAACGCGGCAGCGGGCAGCGCCAACGTAGCGCTTGCCCTCGATTCTCACTTTCAGACGCTTGACGGCTTTGGAGCCGCGGTAGCCTGGTACGAGGATCGCATCATTGGCGAAACTCCAAAGGGCGTATATGAACTCTTGTTCCCGGATTTGGGCTTGGACATCGTTCGATTTCGCAATCGCGATAGTCGTAAGGACAATTCGGATAATCACCCCGAGTGGGAAGCGGAAATCCTAAAGCGAGCCAACCAAGCAATGGGGCGCCCGCTGAAGGTGCTGATGTCCGCTTGGTCGCCCCCGGCCTCGCTGAAGGCCAGCCATGTTGAAAAGTGCCATAACAACAAGGACTGCACGCTAGCTAAAGAGAACGGCCAATTCGTTTACCAAAAGTACGCAGACTTCTGGTTCACATCCCTGCAACATTACGCAAAGTTAGGCGTCGTCCCCGACTACGTGAGCATTCAGAACGAACCTGACTTCATTCCCCCGGATTGGGAAGGCTGCAAATTCGAACCCAGTGAAACTACAGAATACCCCGGCTACAACAAGGCACTTACCGCCGTGTACGCGGCATTGCAAAAGCTAAATCCGCCTCCCAAAATGCTCGGACCAGAAGTTCTTGGCATCCACTACAACAAGGTGCAGAACTATCTGCGAGCAATGAATCAGGACTTAATCTTCGGGGTCGCTCACCATTTGTACGAGATGGGAAGCGATGGGATTTGGGATTGGCGAAACCCCGGTCCGGACAGCTTCCTCGACGAAATGCAGGGTGTAGCCGGAGCTACGCGAAAGCCACTGTATCAAACCGAGTTCCAAACAGATGAAGACAAGGGAATTGATGGTGGTTTCGAAACCGCATGGCTAGTGCATCACACAATGGTCGCGGAAGGCGCCGTGTCATTCATTTACTGGGACCTAGTGTGGGAGGGGGCTCATGGATTGGTCAGTATGCGGGGTAAGACTCCAAAACCCCGCGACCAATATTATTCGATGCGCCACTTTGCCCGCTTTACCGATCCCGGTTACATCCGAGTAGCAGCTAACTCAGACGCCAAGGATGTGCTGGCTTCTGCCTACCTGGCGCCGGACGGGCGGCGCGTCACGGTCGTGATGCTCAACACCGCTAAGAACTCGATGAATGTGCGCGTTGACGCTGCATCCTACGGCGCCACGAAGTTGTCCGCCTTTAGGACTGTCTATCGTCCCGGGCATTCGAAACAATGGGAAGAACTGAAAGGCCTCACGGCAGACAGCGCTCTCGACATGCCCGCCCGCTCCGTCGTAACGCTTGTACTCGAGAAATAGGTAAGCGCGGCTGCCTTCCAGTAGTGACGGCATAGTCGCCGATACCGAGCGAGCGGGTCTGGAGCTATCGGAGCTGGGGTGGAGGCCCGTTGAGGATCTTGCCACTACCAAACTGTACATAAGGGTGGCCCATGCGTAGGCGCCCTTGCGCGTTCGACGCGCAAGGTAAGCAGCCGGAAAGCAAAGGCCGGAAGGGCCCCCAGCTCCGATTGCGCAAGGCCCAGAACCAGATCGTGACCCCGCGATTTCACTTAGCCACGCTATCTCAGCGGCACAGGTAAAAATCAGCCCTTCACAGCGCCTGAAGTCAGCCCGCTAATAAATTCCTTCTGCAGCGCGAAAAACAAAATAGCCGGCGGAACCATCGCCAGCAAAGTGCCGGTTAAGAATATCCCGTAATCATTTTCGTACTGGCTCACGTACAAGTTGAGCGCAACGGGCAACGTAAGTTTGTCTTGGCTATGAAGGAAAACACTGGGGCCAAAGAACGAATTCCAATTACCGACGAAACTGACCAGGCAAAACGCGGCGGACATCGGCCGAACCAGCGGCATCACGAGCCGGAAGTAAATGCCAAACTCACTGCAACCATCAATGCGACCCGCATCGATCAATTCCGACGGAATACTTATGCAAGCTTGCCGGAATAGAAAGATTCCGTACGCGCTCACCATGCCGGGCACGATAAGTCCCCACAACTTATCGACGAGCCCCATGCCGACTGCCATCTGATACACGGGTGCCAGCAGCAGCACTCCGGGAATCATCATTGAGCCCAGCATGAAACTCATTAGCAACTTCTTGCCGGCGAAATTGAACTTTGCCAGCGCATAACCTGCCAGCGACGAAAAGAAAAGCTGGATACAGGTGCTGACTGTCGCGAGGAACGTCGAATTGAGTACGTATTGCCAAAAGTAGACGCGGCCTTGAGGGCTATTCCTACCCTCGAAAAGGCGGACGAAATTCTGGAGATTCAAGGTCTTGTGCGACCAGTGTCCGAGTGGTGGAAAGAAAACGTACTCGTTTAGAACAGTACGATCCTTGAATGCGGCTGCCACGAGCCACACGAACGGTGCCAACACGGCCGTGGCCGCGAGGCATAAAGCGATCAAACGCGCGTAGCGTATTGCAGGTCGAGGATCCCGATGATTGCGCACCAGGAGCACTAAGAATACTGCCAAAAGGATCAGCAAACTCGACTGAATAAAATTCATGTCAGTCCTCGACTACCTTGGTGACGCGGATCTGGATCACACTGATCGCAAAGATGATGACAGCAACGACCCAGCCTACAGCCGAGCCGAGACCCAGATCTCCCGATTGGAAGGCCACGGAGCGTAAGTAAGTAATTACCGTTAGTCCAGAGTTATCCGGTCCAAATCCGCTTGTTGAGCTCAACAGCGCGACCGGTAATTCGAAAAGCTGATACGAACCAATAATGCTCATGATGACGACGAATACGACTACGTGGCGCATCGACGGTAAAGTCACGTGCCAGAAGACTTGCCAGTTGTTGGCCCCGTCAATGCGCGCGGCTTCTTCTAGGCTCTTGTCCACGCCCTGAAGCGCCGCCAAGAAATACACCATATTGAAGCCGACCCATAGCCAAAGCGAGGTCAAGATGATGGCCGGCATCACGAGCTTTGGGTTGCTCAGCCACCGCTCCTCGAGCCCCCAACCGATCAGCGACTGCAATGTGCGATTGATCAGACCATAGCGGGGAGTGAACAGCACGGAAAAGAGAATGCCCACAAAGATCTGCCCCACCAGGTTTGGGGAGAACAGCACCAGACGAAAGAAGCCTTTGACCCTGTCATTGCCGCGATTGAGGAGTAACGCGAGCGCCATCGACAGGGGAAGTTGTAGGCACACGGAAGCAATCGCGAAAATAGTCGTGTTCCAGAGGGCTGTGTGAAATGTCGTGTCGGAAAGTAGGTAGCGAAAATTATCGAGCCCGATGAACACCCGACTGCGCGGACCGTTGGTCCGATAGAACGTCAATACGACCGCATTGACGAACGGATAGATGAAGAAGACAGCCGTCAACAACAGGTACGGCATCAAGAACAAGTACGGGGCAGCCCCCCTGGTCTTACGAAGTTCGGCGAGCTTCATAGCGTATCCTCCCGGTGGAATACCTTGTCGCGCTCGACCATCTCGCGTACGCGATTCGCCGACCGCTTGAGCTCGGCGCGGATCTTGTCCAGCAGGCCTTTGTCGCCGTTGGCCTTGTAGTATTCTGCCGAGCGGCTGTAGGCTTGATCGAGGCTGGCGCGCGCCACGCCGTTGACGGCGGCGGAATAGGTGGGTGGCGTTTCTGGAGCTAGAGCCGCGTATAGCTTGCCAATCGGTTGATTGGAGTAAAACGGGTTTGGTACACTGAACTCGGGCAGATTCCAAGCTTCTTTGAAGGGCGGAATGATGTTGGTCTTCTTATAACGCTGACCGAGTTCTTGCTTATCGAAGTACAAGTACTTGGCCAGTTCCCATGCGAGGTCAGGATGCTTCGTGCGCTTGGTGATAACGAGACCCGTGCCACCCCAAACTGACGTGCGCCGCCCGCCCTTCGTCCAGGCTGGCATCGGCATGAGGGCCATTTTACCCTTTAGACTGGGCATGTCCATTTCATAGGCACGACTGCGCCAGTCGGGCGTAATGAAGAACAAAGCGAGGCCATCGCTCATTGACTTCATGAGCAGCTGCGTTGCGCCGCAATCGGTCGCGATTTTTTCCTTGCTGCGCGTCTGGTGCAAGTACCACTCAACCACTTGAGCCGTATCTTCGCTATCGAACGCGACATTGCCGTCTTTGTCGAATAACTGACCTCCTTTTTGTAGGAGTAACAGTACCAACCCCCAATTGCCGCCGTAGGGCAGATCGATCATGTATTGATCGACTACGCCGTCGCCGTCCTTGTCCTTCGTGATGCGACGACCCACTTCGACGAACTTGTCCCAGGTGTCAAGGTCGTTGACGTTGATCCCGAGCTGCTCGATGAGGTCGCGCCGGTAAGCCAACATGATCGGATGCACATCGTGAGGGATACCGTAGTTGCGCCCCTGCGTTGTCCATAAGCTGAATCGAGACGATACCACGCGCTGATCGATGCCTTCAGCGTGTATCCTTTCGGTCAAGTCGATGAGCCCGACGTCCGCACGTGGACCTCGTGTGAAGTACCCCAGTGAACCTTCGAGCATCTCGACCAAATCGGGTACGTCGGTATTGGCCAAGATGGCGTTCTGCAACCGGGACTGAAGTGATGACCAGTGAGTCAGCTCCACGTCTACCTTGACATGATGCTCCCGTTCGAAACGCGGAATCGCTTGCCGGTACGCGTCGTAGTGCGCTCCGGTAAATGTGACCAGGATCAGATCCGGACGTTCCGACTCTTTCCTACTCACGGCGATTAGCAAGATAGACGAAACAATGGCCATCACGAACAGCCAAAATGGCGCTTTGCCGTAGGGAAAATTGTTGATCATGCTCGCAATTGGGGGAGAGGGCCGTCCAAAAACCCGAGGCAAGCTAACACGGTTTTCCGGGATATTACCATCGGTACGCGCCAAAAAGGCCGATCGAAAATCGAGGCCGCTCAAACAATGCGATCGGCGGCCGACGTGAGTTCGGTTTCGGTCCCGAGGAACGCTTGCACCGTGAACGGATGCGTGCCATTCGCTCCGCGCCATGAGCACCACTAGCACGTTAAGTTTAGAGGGTCGGGTTGCCGTCGTTCTTGGGGGTACGTCGGGTATTGGTCGAGCGATCGCGATTGGTCTTGCCAAAGCGGGGGCCAATGTTATCCCTAGTTCGCGTCGGTTGGATGCGGTCACCGAAGCCTGCTCACTAATAGAGTCACTGGGATGCCGAACCGTTGTGTGCACGAGCGACGTCTCTAGATACGCCAAGCCTCGAGCAAGTCAGAGCGCGCGTGCTTGCCGAGTTCGGTCAAATCGACATATTGGTCAACAGTGCCGGCCGCACTAAACGAACACCTTCCATCGATGTTTCGCAGGAAGAATGGCATTCGATCGTCGAGACCAACCTGACCGGAACTTTCCGCGGATGCCAGGTTTTTGGCCGACCCATGCTTTAACGCGGCTACGGCAGCATCATTAATATCGCATCGCTTACCAGTCACGTAGGTATGATGGAAGTGGCGGCATATACCGCGAGTAAATCGGCGTGCTTGGGCTGACCCGTGCACTCGCCGTCGAGTGGGCTCTCAAAGGCGTGCGAGTAAACGCCATTTCCCCTGGGGTATTTCCGACCCCGTTGAATGAGCATTTATTGCGCGGAACGGCTCGTGGGCAGGAGCTCATTATGAGAACTCCGATGCAACGTTTTGGAGAGGTCGAGGAATTGGCGGGTGCAGCCGTGTATTTAGCTTCGGACGCGGCCGGATTTGTCACTGGCACCACCCTCAACGTTGATGGTGGATTCTTGGCCAGTGGCGTGAATCAATAATGCGATTTAGCCCACGTTCACGTTTCGATGTGTCAAAATCAATCCTTTGCCACAGCGGCACGATGCCAGTGGGTGACTGGGTCGCAGGGTCTGCAAGGTGGCCAAACCGGCGACTTGCCAGCAGCTACATGTGTCGAAATTAGTCTGAATTTCCTTTCGAAAAGGCTTTTTTGCCGCAGTTGATTCGGCTATGTTGCCCCCGGTTTCAAGGCAATTTACGGCCATGAAATCCCAAGGGCGGTCCGGTTTACGTGCCGCAGCGAACAAGCAGGTGTGAATGATAAGCCGACGAAGCACGAGAGGAATTGCCGCACCTCCGAATGCGTCTGCTCAAGGTTCGTGGCGGAGACGATGCGATCGTCGCAGGCTGGTTGCCCTACTCTTTGCGATGGGCATAGTCGGCTCGAAGGTGCCATTCGCCTTCGCCCAAACGGCGCCATCGTCACCAAAGACGGACAATGACAAATCGATAGTGCCGCCCAAGAGCAGTAGCGATGTTACACCCGACAATTCAACGGACACGCCAAAATCCAACGCGGATTCGTCCGGCGCACAAGGCAAGAGTGAAACGGCTTCCAGCGAGAACAAAGAAGCGCCCAGCGCGGACGAAGATGGTGAAGTCATCGGAAAAGTTCCGTTGGCAGAGCCGCCTCCGGAGGCACCCAAGGTTGGCACTGCGGCAACGCAACCCACGATGGCAGGACAAATTTCGTCGAAAGACGAACTCGATGATCCTGGATATCTTCCGGGATACAGGCGTTACTTTGGATTGGGTCAATCCCCGTATACGCCGTCGGTAGCAGCTCTACCGGGAGGTTTTACGCCCGGCTACGGCGCGCCGATGCCCGCCAAGAACTGGACATTCACTTTTGCGGGTTCAGCGAATGTTTCGGCTCAATACAGCGGCATGTCGCGCAAGAATCCGACGCCCGATCAAAGTTCGTTCGTTCTGCATACCCCACCGCGCACGATTGAAGAGTGGTCTTCATTCACATCGAGTTCAACGGTGCCGGGGCATTGGGTTAGCCTGCGCTTTGTCTATGGGACGTCCAAGGTAAGCGCAAACTTGTCGATTGATACTTGGAACCCCGTCGAACCCACGTCGTACTATCAGATGGGGAGCCAGTCTTATATCAATAACGCGTACATAGCTTTTACGCCGGATCCAATGGGCAAGCTCAAACTGCGCACGAACGCCGGACAGTTCGTTTCGAGCTATGGCGTGCTCGGTAAATATGGCGGCGGTGTTTACGTCAACCCATTGGCTGGGACGCTGCGTGGCATTGGCGAGACGACCACGCTCGAATACGAATTAACAGACAAGGTTACGCTCAGCGCCGACCACGGCATCATGTTAACGCGTGACGGTACCCCGCCGATCAACAACGTACCGATGGTCTCCAATGGCTATCGACGCTTGTATTGGGCGGGCGCTTACGTCAACCATGCCCATTTGGGGTTCAAACTAGCGGGTCCGTACGAGGTCGTGGCGGAGCTTCACTACATCAACAACTTTCCCCATGATGACCGCGATCAGGCGCTTCTCGACAATCCCCAAACGCCCGAGATTGACGAATCGAACGTTAAAGATCCGCACATTCGTGTATATGCGGCGGATGTAAAGATCTCTCATGATGTGTGGGGTCTGCTCGGGGCTGGCGTCAGCTACATCCAGGCTAAGCATTCCTATCCGCTCAAGGGCATATTGACTTACGGCGGAGACGGCGAATGGCTAACGGATCGTTGGTTTGGCGTCACAACCGGAGGTTCGGGCAAGCTGCTCGTTGGTGCGATCAACTACGGAGTGAGTCTCGGACGAATCATTGCATACCCGACGCCGTTTTCCGGCAATGGGCCCGACTTGGTCATCAATACCGGTTGCACTGGACCAAGACTTGGACGGACTACGAACCGTTTAACGGACGAACGTTCGGTGGAAAGGCGCCATAGACGGCCTTTACACCTTCATACGATACATGGGTGTTGGCGTGCGTGTGGATCACATTGCACCCAATTCGAAAGATTCGGGTGAGTCGTACAACGTGCTTGCGACCCGACTGCAATTCAAGTCGGACTGGAGCAGCCGCGAAACATTGTCGCTGATTTACGGCAAGTGGTTCTACGGACCTCGCACGCGCAATGAAGGAACCGGTCTTCGAACGCCGGATCGATTGGACGACAATTTATTCGCGCTCAATTTCAACATGTGGTGGTGAGTGAAATCATGGCAGCCCAACGAACAATATTTCCCGGGACGCACCCGCGGTCGAGAACAGAAAGCAGGTTCCGCATGTTACGCGGTCTGAACCTCACAACCCCCGTGTTCCTTTGCTGCTCGGCGCTCGCATCGGCATCGTTTGCGCAGGACGCCGAAAAGAAGGCCGACAAGGACGAGGCCAAAACTGGCTTAGCACTCGATCCGATGCTGGGCATCGATCCGACCATGCCGCAGGTGGGCGCTCTGCCGGGCGGTTTGACGCCAGCTTACGGACAACCTTCGGGTGGCGAAGGTGATTGGCGCTTCGACTTTCACGGTTTTCTCTCGATGCCGTTGCGCGTCGGTCTGAATACCCGCGTAGATCCCCAGCCGGGCCAAAGTGGCTACGTCATGCACGCGCCGCCGGTTGTGCCCGATGATCTTGAGACCTTTTCGCACACGGGCGTTGTGCCAACACCCTATGCTCAATTGAACTTTTCATACGGCAATAGCGTGGTTACAGCCAATGTATCTATTTTGGCGCAACAGGCCAACGTGTCGACTTCGTTTTATGACCCGCCTTCGCAGCCGGGTATCAATGACGCATTCTTGAATATTCGCCCGAAGCTCGGCAAAAATGTGCGACTGCAGCTGTATGTTGGCGCATTTTCGAATCGCTACGGCATCATGGGCGAACACGATCTTGGTCGCTACGGCACGCCGCTCATCGCGCGCACCAACGGCGTCGGCGAGAACGTGATTGCCACGTTCGGGATCACCAAGAAGCTATCCGCGCAGGTCGAACATGGGATTCAAGGGCAATCGAACAAGGCTGCGCCGGACCTGGTACCCGACGGGTGGAATGGCTTTGCCAACTCCAATGTGGGCTCCAGCTTCGTCAATCACTTGCATGCAGGCCTTGCTTACAACGGCATGTTCACATTGGGTGGGCACTATATACAGGCTTGGGAGCAAGACGACTTTGCAACTGGCACCCTAGCTCCCGACGGAAAAATCCGAGTTCTCGGTGTTGATGCGCGGGCAACTCTCGGTCGATTCGGACATTTCTATTTTGCTGCATCATCGCTGCTGGCGCGATATGCCGGCACCGTGGGTCGCATCATCGAAGTGCTCAATACCCAAGGCGGGCAGGGCTCATCGACAACTACTTTGGTGATCAAAGTAACGGCAATGGCTCCCTTTTCACCTTCGGCGGGCAATACGATCTGAGCATTGGCAATTGGTGAGCTATCCGGTGCCGTTTACCGGTGATGGCCCCGACATCTACGTGAGCATCTTCGGAATGGGCACCAAGGTGCACAGTGACGATAAGCGCCTTGACCCGGCCACCGGCAAGCCCCGCTACGATGGTGTTACCAAGATCAAGTACGGTATTGAGGCGAGCTACAGCATGCTTTCGTGGTTTGCGTTCTCAACGCGCTATGACCAAGTCAAGCCAAGTTCGGAGAATGATCGATATTCGTTCGCCGTGATCTCACCGCGTTTGATCTTCCGAACGGATTGGCAGGCAACGGATCAATTGGTCCTGCAATACTCCCACTGGATCGATGGCTCGCAGACGGTCGTTCGCACTGGCTACCCACCGAAGGAAGACCCTACGACAAGTCCCGACACGGACATGGTTTCGCTGACGGCCAGCATGTGGTGGTAAGGAGCGCGGTATGTAAGGCCCTCATCCGTAATCTTTTTGTAACGATGGCCTCTTGCGCGCGTCAGTTGTGTGGGCGTGTCTGCTAATCGAGGCAACCAAGGAGGAATTCGCTCTCCCGTCGCCAAGCTGCGCAATTGTCCGACCGGCGTCGTGCCGGCAGAAGACGGACTGATTGACGATTTCGAGGATGGCAACACCAAGATTGCCGCGAAGGCTGGCCGCGGCGGCTATTGGTTGAAATCAGCCGATCCCAAGGGCTCGGCATTTGACCCCGACGAAATGCGGATCGTAGACGGTGGCCCAGAGCATCCGGGCAAAGTAATTCACGTGTCCGGTACCACCTCGAGCGCGCCCGATGCCTGGGGTGTCCTGTTTGGTGCCAACTTGACCGCTGAGAAGACTTACGATGCTTCGAAGTATGTCGGCATCTCCTTTCGCGCCAAAGTCGGCAAAGATTCATCACCCAGCATTCGCTTCAAGATCGGTGACATCAACACGCACCCGGATCTTGGTGTGTGTACATCTTGCTGGAATCACTTTGGCAAGGACATTAGCCTGACTACCGAGTGGAAAGAGTACAAAGTGCTGTTCACCGTGATGCGGCAAGAACCCTATTGGGGCACCCCAGGCCAGATTCCATCACGACAACGGCACTCTATTCGTTCGATTTTCGATCAAGCCTGGCCAAAAGTTCGACCTCTGGGTCGATGACATTCAGTTCTTGGTGTGTGATCAGTAGTTCGCTCTCCCAAGTTCCTTTGGGAGGGAGTGTCAGCCACCGGTGCTATGTCGATTGATTTCAGGGAGCAGCGGACATTCAATTGGGAATGACGGCACGTAGCTAAGGGTTGAGGACGCCGACGCTTTTTTTCGGATTTGTCGAATTTGTGCACTGGCCTCTCTGCCGCCTGAATATGCAGCTCTAGGGAAAGTATACAGTAGTTGCGACACAGCGATTAGGCCCACTGGCTCCGTCACCGAGTTGACCCAGATCGTCAGGGCCCCAACACTCGACGGCATTGGTCAGTGCGGCACAATAACAGCCTCCGCCCGAGATGTAACTCAAGGAACTCGAATCACTGGTCTTTATGCCGTTCCTCAATAGGTCACAGGAGTGCCCGCGATGGACTGTGAATCGCTCTGATTCGTATCGCCGTTACCGAGCGCACAGGCGCCGTTTTCGCCCCAGCAAGTCGCCGTGCCGTCCGTCAATGTCGCGCAGGTAACGCTGTCGCCCGCCGCAACTTGGACCACATTATTGCTCAGCCCCTGTACGGGCACCCGGTGTGACGTTCAGTCTTGGTTGTTCCGTCACCCAACTCGCGAAATAGTCGTCACCCCAGCAATTGACGCCTCCAGCTCCGAGCAATGCACATGCGTGGTAGACACCGACTGTTATGTCCTTGACGCCTGCTACGTTCAAACCGACACTGGAGTGGAAGTGTCAGTCGTAGTGCCATCTCCCAGCTGGCCGTGTCCGAACTGCAACATTTGACGTCACCCGTCCCCAACAGGGCGCAAACCAAATACACCCTGATTCTGAGGGCGACGGCATTGGTAATTCCGCTTACTTGCACGGGGATTGATGGTGGAAGCCAACGTGCCTGCGCCAGAACCGTCTCCAAGCTGATGGTTGAGGTTGTTTCCCCAGCACTGGATCGTGCCGCCGTCGATTAAAGCACAATCCACGAGGTATCCAGCGGAAACCTGCAACGCATTAAATATGGCTGGGATATTCGCATGGGCCTCGTCCCGTAGGTGATCGGGTGTACCGTATCGGCAGCATACCCACAACACTAACGTGGCCTGTCTCGCAAGCGCAGCGCAAGTCTCATAGGCCCCGAAAAGCCTGAGAGGGATGACTTTGTTAGTCGTAGAACGGGCAATTCGATGACTTGCGTCGCGTGCCCGCGGCCGACCGGGATATTACAAAGGGGGGCACCCGGAGGGCAAGGATCGGGAACTCCGTAACCCATTGCCCAATTCGCCGTGACGGTTCCAACCCCAACACCATATACTGTTGCTCACCCTGTAACGACACAACCGTGCCCACGCCCCGTCGCAATGCCTCTTGGCGGCAGTGTTATCATCAAATCCCATGGAATAGCGATCTTCCTTGCCTCACCGCCGTTCACGTCGCGTGTCCAGTAGAGGTATCGACCCCCTCCGCCAACAGCTATACTGCTAATTGTGTTAGCGGAGCCTGTTTTGTTGCCAATGTAACGATTGGGCGACCGACAACTGAATTAGGCCGCATTTTGATAGCACCGGGGGAACCATCAAGCTGCGGTGCTTCTGACCAATAGACGTTATCCAGGGAATCCACAACCCAGGTTTTGAGGCCGATTCAATCCAGACACTTCGGTCTGCAGAATTCCATGTCCCTCCACTGGAGAGGAACCCGAGTTTCAGGCTGCCTGCGTTCTCCGAAATCGTGGGCAATGTGTTTTGCGGGATATCGAGCCAGTACACACTTCCGTCGCTTCGCATCGCAAGACTTACCGGCGATTGCCCGGTCGCGACAGTCGTTATCGCGGTGCTATTGACGGCCGAAGCGTAAATAGTTCCACCCGAAAACGACGCAGAAGCACTGACCGAATCAAGAACCGACTCATAGTACTGGGAAATCCACGCTGAGTTTGCACCTCCGCATACCAGCGCTTCCGCGACCATTGCGGCAGAGTGGTCCTTGAGGCTTGCCCAAAAGACATTAGTGGCCTTGGAATCGACTGTGACAAGATCGATACCCTGCAAAGTTGGAAACAAAGTCGCGGGTACTGCGGGTGTAAATCCAGTATTTGTTCATCCAGGAACGGTCATTAACGAACCTTGTGTGTAGCTCGGCTGTTCCCCTGATATTGTGTGCGTGGGGAAGTACACGGAACCGCCACCAACGGCGAGGTTACCTAGCTGTCCAAGACCACTGACCGAAGATAGCGTCGTCGATGCTGTGGCAAAAAACGATTTAGCCATCACGGATCCATCAGGGTTAAAATTGCCAGCACCCGATGCTGTGCCAAATGTAGACCAATAGGTTGTGGAGGAATCTTGCACGAGATTGTTGATAGTAGCCTGGTTTGAAGCCAGCAAGTTCCATGCCACCAAACCCTCCTGCGTAGTCGACCACAGCGCGCCATCCGCTGCCCCGTACGCACTCGGCAGCGTGGAAACGTAAACGTAGGATGAGTCCACAGCAATGCGGGACACACCGGTTTTCATTTCACGGTAAATGGTTGACAGGTACCCGAGACGCACAAATTGCCAACGTCCGTACGCTGCCCCGCGCCGCAATCGAATCCGCATACCCCGCAGTTGTGCGGATCAGTTTGCACGTCGACACAGCCACCCCAGCAAAGTGACTGTCCCGAAGGACACGTCATGGGCGACTGGGAGGTATTGGCTAGTGCAGCTATTAGGGCACAAGTGGGGCTGCCCCAACCAGTAACTAGATCAAAGCCGCCGATGGCATTGTTATACAACCCTTGGGAGCCCAAACTGCTAATTGTCTGCCCTGGCGGTGGCTGACCATCGTGGAACAATTGCTGATTTTGAGTCGTGTCCTTTGCGAGTTGGTAAATCCCTAGGTTGGCGAAGCCTACCGGCCCATGAAGATTGTGTGCAGCTTGTTCATTGACCAGCGCCATGAACCCAGCCCAGAGCGGTGTGGACAGGCTCGTGCCATCAAATGAGTTCCAAACACCGCTATAATACACCGCACCGTGCGTCGCCACCATTGCCACATCCGGGAAGTTCCGGTGACTGGTCGAGCCACCAGCTAAGGCCAACTGCGTGTCCATTCCAGACTGGTAAGCCGGTAGTAGTGGCCTATCTGGGGCAAAACCTCCAACACTTCCAGACCATGGAATCTCAGAAGCGTATCCGGTGAGAGTCGAATTGAATGTCAGTTCCGTGCCACCGACAACCGTAACCCAGTCTGCCTCACGAATGTCATTTGGCGACAGTGTGTTTTGCGGTGGGGACTTACCGTCATCGCCCGACGCTTGAAAGTACGACTGGCCCTGCGCCGCCATCTGCAGTAGCGCGACTTGGACATTGAGGTCCGTCGAGAACTGCCAGGAACTGCTGACCTGATTCGCCAATGGCACGGTGGTTGCGGCGGCGTGGAACATCATGGGGACGATGTGGACTCAAGACGTACACCTGCTTGAGGTCTGGTGCTATGGACAGCGCTGCCTCGATATCTATATCGGTCTCTCTTGTTCCAGGGTCGAACCCAAAGTCGGTTCCTGGCGGTTGACCCCTTATGACTCTGGTGACGGGCACATCGCGCAGTAATTGTATTCCATTGGGACCTTTGAAGTAGTTGATGTCATCGTCAAGGAGTTCGACGGGCCTGATAATACCGAGGTATTGGTCGGTTCCCCTGAGAGTATCAGCTGACGGACAATTGCCACTGCCGTCAGACGCAACGTAGGCATTCCTGTAGTCGGACCCCCAGTACAAATTACACGAGATGCCGTTGGCTCCAGGCGAACAATTGGGCTGTGGTGGTCCGCTGCCATAAGACCCTCGGGGCGCCTGGGACTCGTCAAGCCCGCTGATCCAAGACACGGGATAAGGTGAGTCCAGCGACGGGTCGCGGTCTACGAGACGAATTGGCTGCCGTCGGCTCGCTGCCGGTACACCAGGTTTGCGTACATCGCTTGCCCAAATGCCGCGGCCGTGCCGCTAATCGTCATCAATAGGTTATTGGGGTATGTTTCGACCAACGTTAGCCCCTTGCCTGCAAGAATGCCAGAAAGACCGCTGTAGTTGCCGGGCAAGCCACCATAGAGCCCCGAAAAGTCTTGGGGTGGCACGTAGGCGCGATACTTTGGGTTTGTCGGGTCTGACACTTGCTGAGCGAGTTGCTGCAGCCCCGTTAGGTTCTGACTCGGTACACCAAAGGGCATTACCCCTACCGTCGCTGGCGGTACGGACCCCATTATCGGCGCGTTTGACACCGCTGGTACCATGTACCCGCTCAGACGCGCGACCCGTGCGGGGCCGCGCAGTCCGGCGCGTTGATGCCCGAGCTGTATACCAGGTTGCCCTTGTAGAAGACCGCAAAGTGCCCGTCCGCTACAAAGCCCGGGTTGGCCAGACACGTGCTGTACCATTGGTTCGTGCCGGGCACAAAGCTCGCCCAGGTATCTAGGTGCACCACCGTCTGAATGTTGTTCCACTGCTGACCGGGCTGCAGCGTCGTGCTGTCTGTGGTCCCGACTGCTACCTCCCAATTGGCTTGGTGCGTCGGGTCAGACGCGCAGGCCGTAATCGAAGTCCCGGTTGCTGCCACTGCCGTCACCGTATGTAGACACGTTAGGTTGGACGGCGAGACGACCACGCAGCCCCCGTAGTAAATATCCGATACGATGTGGCCCCCTGTCGTGTCATCGACCCAGTAGCAATTGCAATTGCCCTCTTGCTTGACTCGTACGTATTGCTACTGGGTCGATGACACGACAGGGGGCCACATCGTATCGGATATTTACTACGGGGGCTGCGTGGTCGTCTCGCCGTCCAACCTAACGTGTCTACATACGGTGACGGCAGTGGCAGCAACCGGGACTTCGATTACGGCCTGCGCGTCTGACCCGACGCACCAAGCCAATTGGGAGGTAGCAGTCGGGACCACAGACAGCACGACGCTGCAGCCCGGTCAGCAGTGGAACAACATTCAGACGGTGGTGCACCTAGATACCTGGGCGAGCTTTGTGCCCGGCACGAACCAATGGTACAGCACGTGTCTGGCCAACCCGGGCTTTGTAGCGGACGGGCACTTTGCGGTCTTCTACAAGGGCAACCTGGTATACAGCTCGGGCATCAACGCGCCGGACTGCGCGGCCCCGCACGGGTCGCAGCGTCTGAGCGGGTACATGGTACCAGCGGTGTCAAACGCGCCGATAATGGGGTCCGTACCGCCAGCGACGGTAGTGAGGTTGCCCTTTGGTGTACCGAGTCAGAACCTAACGGGGCTGCAGCAACTCGCTCAGCAAGTGTCAGACCCGACAAACCCAAAGTATCGCGCCTACGTGCCACCCCAAGACTTTTCGGGGCTCTATGGTGGCTTGCCCGGCAACTACAGCGGTCTTTCTGGCATTCTTGCAGGCAAGGGGCTAACGTTGGTCGAAACATACCCCAATAACCTATTGATGACGATTAGCGGCACGGCCGCGGCATTTGGGCAAGCGATGTACGCAAACCTGGTGTACCGGCAGCGAGCCGACGGCAGCCAATTCGTCTCAGTAGACCGCGACCCGTCGCTGGACTCACCTTATCCCGTGTCTTGGATCAGCGGGCTTGACGAGTCCCAGGCGCCCCGAGGGTCTTATGGCAGCGGACCACCACAGCCCAATTGTTCGCCTGGAGCCAACGGCATCTCGTGTAATTTGTACTGGGGGTCCGACTACAGGAATGCCTACGTTGCGTCTGACGGCAGTGGCAATTGTCCGTCAGCTGATACTCTCAGGGGAACCGACCAATACCTCGGTATTATCGGGCCCGTCGACTACCTTGACGATGACATTAACTACTTCAAAGGTCCCAATGGAATACAATTACTGCGCGATGTGCCCGTCACCAGAGTCATAAGGGGTCAACCGCCAGGAACCGACTTTGGGTTCGACCCTGGAACAAGAGAGACCGATATAGATATCGAGGCAGCGCTGTCCATAGCACCAGACCTCAAGCAGGTGTACGTCTTCGAGTCCACATCGTTCCCCATGATGTTCCACGCCGCCGCGACCACCGTGCCATTGGCGAATCAGGTCAGCAGTTCCTGGCAGTTCTCGACGGACCTCAATGTCCAAGTCGCGCTACTGCAGATGGCGGCGCAGGGCCAGTCGTACTTTCAAGCGTCGGGCGATGACGGTAAGTCCCCACCGCAAAACACACTGTCGCCAAATGACATTCGTGAGGCAGACTGGGTTACGGTTGTCGGTGGCACGGAACTGACATTGAATTCGACTCTCACCGGATACGCTTCTGAGATCTCATGGTCTGGAAGTGTTGGAGGTTTTGCCCCAGATAGGCCACTACTACCGGCTTACCAGTCTGGAATGGACACGCAGTTGGCCTTAGCTGGTGGCTCGACCAGTCACCGGAACTTCCCGGATGTGGCAATGGTGGCGACGCACGGTGCGGTGTATTATAGCGGTGTTTGGAACTCATTTGATGGCACGAGCCTGTCCACACCGCTCTGGGCTGGGTTCATGGCGCTGGTCAATGAACAAGCTGCACACAATCTTCATGGGCCGGTAGGCTTCGCCAACCTAGGGATTTACCAACTCGCAAAGGACACGACTCAAAATCAGCAATTGTTCCACGATGGTCAGCCACCGCCAGGGCAGACAATTAGCAGTTTGGGCTCCCAAGGGTTGTATAACAATGCCATCGGCGGCTTTGATCTAGTTACTGGTTGGGGCAGCCCCACTTGTGCCCTAATAGCTGCACTAGCCAATACCTCCCAGTCGCCCATGACGTGTCCTTCGGGACAGTCACTTTGCTGGGGTGGCTGTGTTGACGTGCAAACTGATCCGCACAACTGCGGGGTATGCGGATTCGATTGCGGCGCGGGGCAGCGTACGGACGTTGGCAATTTGTGCGTCTCGGGTACCTGTCAACCATTTACCGTGAAATCCAAAACCGGTGTGTCCCGCATTGCTGTGGACTCATCCTACGTTTACGTTTCCACGCTGCCGAGTGCGTACGGGGCAGCGGATGGCGCGCTGTGGTCGACTACGCAGGAGGGTTTGGTGGCATGGAACTTGCTGGCTTCAAACCAGGCTACTATCAACAATCTCGTGCAAGATTCCTCCACAACCTATTGGTCTACATTTGGCACAGCATCGGGTGCTGGCAATTTTACCCTGATGGATCCGTGATGGCTAAATCGTTTTTTGCCACAGCATCGACGACGCTATCTTCGGTCAGTGGTCTTGGACAGCTAGGTAACCTCGCCGTTGGTGGCGGTTCCGTGTTCTTCCCCACGCACACAATATCTGGGGTACAGCCCGACTACACACAAGGTTCGTTAATGACCGTTCCTGGATGACAAATACTGGATTTACACCCGCAGTACCCGCGACTTTGTTTCCAACTTTGCAGGGTATCGATCTTGTCACAGTCGATTCCAAGGCCACTAATGTCTTTTGGGCAAGCCTCAAGGACCACTCTGCCGCAATGGTCGCGGAAGCGCTGGTATGCGGAGGTGCAAACTCAGCGTGGATTTCCCAGTACTATCAGTCGGTACTTGATTCGGTCAGTGCTTCTGCGTCGTTTTCGGGTGGAACTATTTACGCTTCGGCCGTCAATAGCACCGCGATAACGACTGTCGCGACCGGGCAATCGCCGGTAAGTCTTGCGATGCGAAGCGACGGAAGTGTGTACTGGCTCGATGACCCGCAAAACACATTGCCCACGATTTCGGAGAACGCAGGCAGCCTGAAACTCGGGTTCCTCTCCAGTGGAGGGACATGGATTTCTCAGACCGAAGTGTCTGGATTGAATCGGCCTCAAAACCTCGTTGTGGATTCCCTGGATAACGTCTATTGGTCAGAAGCACCGCAGCTTGATGGTTCCCCCGGTGCTATCAAAATGCGGCCTAATTCAGTTGTCGGTCGCCCAATCGTTACATTGGCAACAACAGGCTCCGCTAACACAATTAGCGGTCTAGCTGTAGGAGGTCGATACCTGTACTGGACCGACGACGTCAACGGCGGTGAGGCAAGGAAGATCGCTATTCCATGGGATTGGATGATAACACTGCCGCCAAGAGGCATTGCGACGGGGCGTGGGCACGGTTGTGTGGTTAAGGATGACAACAGTATATGGTGTTGGGGTTGGAACCGTCACGGCGAATTGGGCAATGGGTTACAAGATCCCGATCCTTGCCCTCCGGGTGCCCCCCTTTGTAATATCCCGTCGGCCGCGCACACGCCGACGCAAGTCATCGAATTGCCCAGTTCTACGACTAACAAAGTAGTGTCCCTCTCAGCTGGGGCCTATGAGACTTGCGCTGCGCTTCAAGACGGCCACGTGTGGTGCTGGGGTGTGCTGCCCGATACGGTACACCCGATCACCTACGGGACGAAGCCCATGCAAATTCCCCCAGTGTTTAATGCGTTGCAGGTTTCCGCTGGATACCTCGTGGATTGTGCTTTGATCAACGGCGGCACGATCCAGTGCTGGGGAAACAACCTCAACCATCAGCTTGGAGACGGTTCTGGCACAGACACATTCGCTCCACCATCGATCCCCGTGCAAGTAAGCGGAATTACCAATGCCGTCGCCCTCAGATCAGGTTTGTATACGTTTTGCGCCCTGTTGGGGACGGGTGACGTCAAATGTTGGGGTTCGAACTTTCACGGCCAGCTGGGAGATGGCACTACGACTGACACTTCCACTCCAGTGTCGGTTTTGAACGTAGCAGGCGTCAAGGACATAACAGTCGGTGTCTACCACGCATGTGCATTGCTCGGAGCTGGAGGCGTCAATTGCTGGGGTGACAATTATTTCGGCGAGTTGGGTGACGGAACAACCAAGACTGAACGTCACACCGCGGTGCCCGTACAGGGGCTGAGCAATAATGTCGTCCAAGTTGCGGCGGGCGACAGCGTTACCTGCGCGACATTGACGGACGGCACGGCGACTTGCTGGGGCGAAAACGGCGCCTGTGCGCTCGGTAACGGCGATACGAATCAGAGCGATTCACAGTCCATCGCGGGCACTCCTGTGACCTATTTGAGGAACGGCATAAAGACCAGTGATTCGAGTTCCTTGCGTTACATCTCGGGCGGAGGCTGTTATTGTGCCGCACTGACCAATGCCGTCGAGTGTTGGGGCCCTGACGATCTGGGTCAACTCGGTGACGGAGCCAGTGGGCCTAATCGCTGCGTCGCAACTACTGTATACTTTCCCTAGAGCTGCATATTCAGGCGGCACACGAGGCCAGTTGCACAAATTCGACGAATCCGAAAAAAAGCGTCGGCGTCCTCAACCCTTAGCTACGTGCCGTCATTCCCCAATTGAATGTCCGCTGCTCCCTGAAATCAATCGACATAGCACCGGTGGCTGACACTCCCTCCCAAAGGAACTTGGGAGAGCGAACTACTGATCACACACCAAGAACTGAATGTCATCGACCCAGATGTCGAACTTTTGCCCAGGCTTGATCGAAAAGTCGAACGAGTAGAGTGCTGTTGTCGTGATGGATTCTGGCCTCGGGGCGCCCCAGTAAGGTTCTTGCCGCATCACGTTGAACGGCACTTTGTATTCTTTCCACTCGGTAGTCAGGCTAATGTCCTTGCCAAAGTGATTCCAGCAAGATGTACACACACCAAGATCCGGGTGCGTGTTGATGTCACCGACCTTGAAGCGAATGCTGGGTGATGAATCTTTGCCGACTTTGGCGCGAAAGGAGATGCCGACATACTTCGAAGCATCGTAAGTCTTCTCAGCGGTCAAGTTGGCACCAAACAGGGCACCCCAGGCATCCGGCGCGCTCGAGGTGGTACCGGACATGTGAATGACTTTACCCGGATGGTCTGGTCCACCTTCTTCGATCCGCAATTCGTCGGGGTCGAAATGCCGAGCCCTTGGGATCGGCTGATTTCCACCAATAGCCACCGCGACCAGCCTTCGCTGCAGTCTTGGTGTTGCCATCCTCGAAATCATCGATCAGTCCGTCATCTGCGGGGACCACCCCGGTTGGGCAATTGCGTATCTTGGCGACGGGAATCGAATTGCTCCCTTGGCTGCCTCGATTCGCAGATACGCCCACACAACTGACGCCCGCAAAGAAGGCGGTTGTTACAAAAAGATTACGGATGCGAGCCTTCATACCGAGCTTCCTTACCACCACATGCTGGCCGTCAGTGAAACCATGTCCGTGTCGGGGCTTGTGGTCGGGTCTTCCTTCGGTGGGTAACCGGTGCGAACGACCGTCTGCGAGCCGTTGATCCAGTGGGAGTATTGCAGGACCAATTGATCGGTCGCCTGCCAATCCGTTCGGAAGATCAATCGCGGTGAGATCACAGCGAACGAATATCTATCATTCTCCGAACTTGGCTTGACTTGGTCGTAGCGCGTTGAGAACGCAAACCACGAAAGCATGCTGTAGCTCGCCTCGATACCGTACTTGATCTTGGTAACACCATCATAGCGGGGCTTGCCGGTGGCCGGGTCAAGGCGCTTGTCGTCACTGTGCACCTTGGTGCCTATTCCGAAGATGCTCACGTAGATGTCGGGGCCGTCACCGGTGAACGGCACCGGGTAGCTCACCAATCGACCGATGCTCAGATCGTACTGCCCGCCGAACGTGAAGAGGGAGCCATTTCCGTTACTTTGATCACCAAAGTAGTTGTCAATGAGTCCTTGCCCGCCTTGGGTATTGAGCACTTCGATGATGCGCCCCACGGTGCCGGCATATCTCGCCAGCAGCGATGACGCGGCGAAATAGAAGTGTCCGAATCGACCGAGAGTTGCCCGGGCGTCAACACCGAGAACACGGATTTTTCCGTCGGGAGCTAGTGTGCCAGTTGCAAAGTCGTCTTGCTCCCAGGCCTGCATATAATGCCCACCCAATGTGAACATGCCGTTGTAAGCAAGGCCTGCATGCAAGTGATTGACGAAGCTCGAACCCACATTGGAGTTGGCAAAGCCATTCCACTCGTCGGGTACCAGGTCGGGTGCAGCCTTGTTTGATTGCCCTTGAATCCCATGTTCGACCTGCGCGGATAGCTTCTTAGTGATCCCGAACGTGGCAATCACGTTCTCGCCGACGCCGTTGGTGCGCGCGATGAGCGGCGTGCCGTAGCGACCAAGATCATGTTCGCCCATGATGCCGTAGCGATTCGAGAACGCGCCGACATACAGCTGCAGGCGCACATTTTTGCCGAGCTTCGGACGAATATTCAAAAATGCATCATTGATGCCGGGCTGCGACGGCGGGTCGTAAAATGATGTCGAGACATTGGCTTGTTGCGCCAAAATGGAGACGTTGGCTGTAACCACGCTATTGCCGTACGAAAAGTTCAATTGAGCATAGGGTGTCGGCACAACGCCCGTGTGTGAAAAAGTCTCAAGATCATCGGGCACAACCGGCGGCGCATGCATAACGTAGCTGCTCTGGCCAGGACGGGGATCGACGCGGGTATTCAAACCCACCCTGAGCGGCATCGATAAAAAACCGTGAAAATCAAAGCGCCAATCACCCTCGCCACCCGAAGGCTGTCCGTAAGCTGGAGTCAAACCGCCCGGCAGCGCGCCCACCTGCGGCATGGTCGGATCGATGCCCAACATGGGATCGAGCGCTAAGCCAGTTTTGGCCTCGTCTTTGTCGGTTTTCTTTTCGGCTTCCTGCGCAAACGATGCCGATGCGAGCGCCGAGCAGCAAAGGAACACGGGGGCTGTGAGGTTCAGACCGCGTAACATGCGGAACCTGCTTTCTGTTCTCGACCGCGGGTGCGTCCCGGGAAATATTGTTCGTTGGGCTGCCATGATTTCACTCACCACCACATGTTGAAATTGAGCGCGAATAAATTGTCGTCCAATCGATCCGGTGTTCGGAGACCAGTTCCCTCATTACGCGAGCGAGGTCCGTAGAACCATTTGCCGTAAATCAGCGTCAATGCTTCGCGGCTGTTCCAGTCCGATTTGAACTGCAACCGGGGCGCGACCACGTTGTACGTCTCACCGGAATCGTACGAATTGGGTGCAATGTGATCCACACGCAGGCCAACACCCATGTATCGAATAAAGGTGTAAAGACCGTCGATGGCCCCTTTCCACCGAACGCGACCGTTATACGGTTCGTAGTCCGTCCAAGTCTTGGTCCAGTGCAAGCCCGTATTGATGACCAGGTCAGGCCCATTGCCGGAAAATGGTGTCGGGTATGCGGCGACACGGCCGAGACTCACTCCGTAGTTGATTGCACCGACAAGCAGCTTACCCGAACCTCCGGTTGTGACGCCAAACCAGCGATCGGTTAGCCACTCACCGTCGCCGCCGTACGTCAGTATGCCTTTGAGCGGATAGGAATGCTTGGCCTGAATGTAGCTGACGCCCAGCCCGAGCAGACCCCAAACGTCATGCGATATCTTTACGTCAGCCGTGTATACCCGAATGTGCGGATCTTTTACGTTCGATTCATCAATCTCGGGCGTTTGAGGATTGTCGAGAAGCGCCTGCGAGCGGTCATCGTGGGAAAAGTTGTTTATGTAGTGTAGCTCCGCCACTACCTCATACGGACCGGCTAGCCTGAACCCCAAATGAGCGTGGTTGACGTAAGCGCCCGCCCAGTAGAGGCGCCGATAGCCATTGGAGACCATCGGTACGTTGTTAATCGGTGGCGTACCGTCGCGCGTCAACATGATGCCGTGGTCGGCGCTGAGCGTAATCTTGTCTGTTAGCTCGTACTCGATGGTGGTCGTCTCGCCAATGCCACGCAGCGTCGCGGCAAGCGGGTTGACGTAAACACCGCCGCCATATTTCCCGAGCACGCCGTAACTCGAAACGAACTGTCCCGCGTTCGTGCGCAGTTTCAGCTTACCAATGGGATCCGGCGTAAAAGATATGTACGCATTATTGATGTAAGACTGGCTCCCCATCTGATAGTATGAGGTGGGCTCGACGGGGTTCCAGGTATCAATCGACATGTTTGCGCTTACCTTGGACGTCCCATAGACGAAGCGCAGGCTGACCCAATCCCCCGGCACCGTCGAACTCGATGTGAATGAAGACCATTCTTCAATCGTGCGCGGTGGGGTGTGAAGAACGAACGAACTTTGATCGGGCGTTGGATTCTTGCGCGACATGCCGCTGTATTGAGCCGAAACATTCGCTGAACCCGCAAAAGTGAATGTCCAACTCTTGGCGGGCATCGGCGCGCCGTACCCGGGCGTAAAGCCTCCCGGTAGAGCTGCTACCGGTGGCGTATACGGGGATTGACCCAATCCAAAGTAACGCCTGTACCCGGGAAGATATCCAGGATCATCGAGTTCGTCTTTCGACGAAATTTGTCCTGCCATCGTGGGTTGCGTTGCCGCAGTGCCAACCTTGGGAGCCTCCGGAGGCGGCTCTGCCAACGGAACTTTTCCGATGACTTCACCATCTTCGTCCGCGCTGGGCGCTTCTTTGTTCTCACTAGAAGCCGTGTCGCTCTTGCCTTGTGCACCGGACGAATCCGCGTTGGATTTTGGCGTGTCCGTTGAATTGTCGGGTGTAGCGTCGCTACTGCTCTTGGGCGGCACTATCGATTTGTCATTGTCCGTCTTTGGTGACGATGGCGCCGTTTGGGCGAAGGCGAATGGCACCTTCGAACCGACTATGCCCGTCGCCAAGAATAGGGCAACCAGCCTGCGACGATCGCATCGCCTCCGCCACGAACCTTGAGCAGACGCATTCGGAGGTGCGGCAATTCCTCTCGTGCTTCGTCGGCTTATCATTCACACCTGCTTGTTCGCTGCGGCACGTAAACCGGACCGCCCTTGGGATTTCATGGCCGTAAATTGCCTTGAAACCGGGGGCAACATAGCCGAATCGACTGCGGCGAAAAAGCCTTTTCGAAAGGAAATTCAGACTAATTTCGACACATGTAGCTGCTGGCAAGTCGCCGACTTGGCCAACTTGCAGACCCTGCGACCCGAGTCACCCGCTGGCATCGTGCCGCTGTGGCAAGATTTGATTTTGACACATCGAAACGTGGACACGGGCTGAATCGCATTATTGGTTCACGCCACTGGCCAAGAATCCGCCGTCAACGTTGAGGGTAGTGCCGGTAACAAACCCGGCCGCGTCCGAAGCCAAGTACACGGCTGCACCCGCCAATTCCTCGACCTCTCCAAAACGTTGCATCGGAGTTCTCATAATGAGCTCCTGCCCACGAGCCGTTCCACGCAATAAATGCTCATTCAAAGGGGTCGGAAATACCCCAGGGGAAATAGCGTTTACCCGCACGCCTTTGAGAGCCCACTCGACGGCGAGTGCACGGGTCAGCCCAAGCACAGCCGATTTGCTCGCGGTATATGCCGCCACTTCCATCATACCTACGTGACTGGTAAGCGATGCGATATTGATGATGCTGCCGTAGCCGCGTGAAAGCATAGGTCGGCCAAAAACCTGGCATCCGCGGAAAGTTCCGGTCAGGTTGGTCTCGACGATCGAATGCCATTCTTCCAGCGAAACATCAATGGAAGGTGTACGTTTAGTGCGGCCGGCACTGTTGACCAATATGTCGATTGACCGAACTCGGCAAGCACGCGCGCTCTGACTTGCTCGAGGCTTGGCGTATCTAAGACGTCGCTCGTGCACACAACGGTTCGGCATCCCAGTGACTCTATTAGTGAGCAGGCTTCGGTGACCGCATCCAACCGACGCGAACTAGGGATAACATTGGCCCCCGCTTTGGCAAGACCAATCGCGATCGCTCGACCAATCCCCGACGTACCCCCAAGAACGACGGCAACCCGACCTTCTAAACTTAACGTGCTAGTAGTGCTCATGGCGCGGAGCGAATGGCACGCATCCGTTCACGGTGCAAGCGTTCCTCGGGACCGAAACCGAACTCACGTCGGCCGCCGATCGCATTGTTTGAGCGGCCTCGATTTTCGATCGGCCTTTTTGGCGCGTACCGATGGTAATATCCCGGAAAACCGTGTTAGCTTGCCTCGGGTTTTTGGACGGCCCTCTCCCCCAATTGCGAGCATGATCAACAATTTTCCCTACGGCAAAGCGCCATTTTGGCTGTTCGTGATGGCCATTGTTTCGTTATCTTGCTAATCGCCGTGAGTAGGAAAGAGTCGGAACGTCCGGATCTGATCCTGGTCACATTTACCGGAGCGCACTACGACGCGTACCGGCAAGCGATTCCGCGTTTCGAACGGGAGCATCATGTCAAGGTAGACGTGGAGCGACTTACTGGTCATCACTTCAGTCCCGGTTG
>CAWFUX010000007.1:0-43005 GCA_963819085.1 uncultured delta proteobacterium | reverse complement strand
CTCAAGCCAGGTCACCGTCGCGCATCCGAACACTGATGGGTACAGCAATGATGTGCTGCACTTTCGCACGACGATCCCGCTTTCGTCGGCAATCGCGCTCGAACACGTTATTCCCGATTTGAGGCTGACCAGATCTGAAGCGGTCAGAAAGGTCATAGGGCTTTATATTCGCTATCACGGTCGCGGCCAAGGCATCCCGGAGCCGCTACCACCCCTGAGGAGGCATTGATGGCCAACCGAATTGCAGTTGTTGGTCATAGACATCGCCATCTTTATGACGACAAGTTAGTCGAGTGGATTGACTCAGATAGCACGGACGCAATTAGGTTAGTCGGTAGGGTAAGGAATCGCCTCGTTCGAGGCGTCATCCTGGTCCAGGCAGACCTCAGCCACGGGATCTCTAGATGCAATGGCTTTGGTAAGTGAAAGGTAAAGGACAATGTTACAGCAAATCATTCCGAATATCGCACGTTTCTCCGCCAAGTATTCTGCAGTCCTAGCGCAAATCGACGATGCTGGTGAACGGCGAAAGCCAGATCGTGACGGCCACTCGGGACGGCTAGTGAAACGACGACGGATCTTGCAGACGCGAGGGACTCAAGCCCTCCGTTTTGTTCGAAAGTGGGCAAATCAGAATTTAGGAGATCGACTCCCCGAGCAGTTCATCGCGGAACTCGACGCTGCTATCGAGTCGATAACAGAACACGAGCCAAGGGTCGCGGACTTGCTTGTTGTTGAAGCGGCGAAGACACTGGTTCTGGATGTCCCATACGACAGACTGTCATTCCAGGAGGCCGCGTTTGTCGCCTGTCTAGTCTCAGCGCTGATCGAGTTCTCGTGCATGCTTACTGCGTATCGCATGCACGAACTGACAGACCGAGCTCCAGGCGTATTAGCCGATGATGCAGTTGGCGTGGTGGCTAAAAGTGATGGCACGATCAAGGGCCTCATTTCGCTACTTACACAGATATTCCGTTCCAACGATCATGCACTGGGCGCACCTGCGGACTTATCGTCCTCCGAACTGAGATCGTTGTTGACCGACGACCTTCAGAACGCTGACTTGCCCATTTTTTCTCTTGCTCTCTGGACCGCCACTCACGCACACTACACGAGTCTCAGTAGCGCAATTCGGGAAGCGGTAGCATTGCTTTCCACGAATCAGGCCTGGAACTTCGACGACACTCAACAGTCCCACCTCAATAACTAGCAGCACCGAATGTGGAAGGCGAGACCCAGACCGGACGGTGCGGTCTGGGTTTCTTCTTTTGGGGGCAGGTTGGTATTTCTGGTCACGAGTATCAACAAATGGGCTACGAAGAATCCGTCACCGCGTATCCAGCGTGGTCACCCATGAGCAGATGGGTGATCGACGTCGAATAGAAGCCAGTGCTACAAAGTGCCCGCCCTCGATCAGATGCGAGCACTCACCTCGGTATCGACATCATGACCGAGGAATGGTCTGATGAAGTGTAGCCATGGTAGGTCATCACATCGAGTCTTGACTCAATAGCATCCACCGGTCACCTGCATCGAGATATACCGTAAACGGTCGAAGTTTGCGGGTCTCTCGCGCAGCAAAGCCACGCTGGCTTCGGCGGAACGTTGCCCAGCGAACCCGCAGTCTGCCACCGTTCGCGGTATATCTATCTGGGGCCGTCGCTGACCCCAGACTTCCTCATGCCCACGAGCATGATGGTCGCTGAGTATCGAGCCCCGACCACCTTCTCGCCTGTGGTCGAGCAGTCTTAAATCAGAAGCGCCACGATTTGGCCGAAATAACTGACTTGCACTTTTCCGGCGACGAGTATGAGTATCGCAGTTTCTCTGCATTTCAGGGCGCGATGTCGGCGTTGTGGATGTCGATCGAGTAGCGAGATTCTCAACCGGTTGACGGTCACAGATAGGCCCAATGTCCTCTTTATAGGACGTCTAGGGTATGCATTCACCGCAAGACATTCACGAGCAGCATCCACTTCACAATGAGCCACCAACGGTTCAAGTTCGGACGGGCCTCCCTCGGCCATGGTCTGACGGCTTGGACCACCTAGCAATCGAACTCGGAGTGTCGAAGGCTCGATTGCTTCAGGAAGGAGCGTTGCTTGTGCTGCGGTACCACGACCGTGGCGCCGGATTGCCCGAGCCCATCGCACCCTTGACTCAAAACACTGAAAAGGAAGCCGAGAAGATGAACTTCAATTCGAAATCACCACGTGCGGCCAACTGCTCTCCGGCAATGGGAAACGTATGCGAGCGCCAAGGCGGAACCCACTCAACACCGACGCTCACGGAGCTAGTGAATCAAGTGCTCACCTGGTGCTCGAATCGCTCCATTGTCATCACAGGCAGTGAGGGGCGGGACTTCCTGCTTGTCCAATTCGACTCTGAGTATAGGGTAGTGGACGTGCAAGAAAATCCTTGTGGGGAAGATGGGGGATTGTTCTCGGTGTGCTGGTCGTTGCACGATACGACAGGAGGCAGCCTCGAAAGTCTTGCGTGCGGAATTGAGGACAATATCCTGCCAGGACCACTGTATGTAGCGGCTTCAGAGGCGAAACCGTGAAGAAGCCAGCATCCGCAAAACCATCGAAGCAGCGAAACCCGCAGTGGTCCGCGAGTCGAGTGAAGCTCGATGACCTCAGAATCGTCATGTCAGACGCACTATAGCGAAACACAGTCAACGAAAGGAAATCGAAAAAATGTGTGGAGCCTTACTAATCAAACTCTCGCTTAACCCAACTAAGTGTTCAGTTGAACCGCTGATACGACGTGTGCTTCGTGAGAGTATGACTTTGTTTCACCTCGACACCTCCGAATCGGGAATTCAGAGCGTCGTTATCGAAGCCGAAGTCCCCATCATCTACGAATCAGAAAGTGATTACGTGGAGCATGAGCGGATTTGCCACTCGGTTACCCGTGCAATCCATTGTGTCGCGCCGGGAGCGGTTCGGCTATGTAGTGCGATCTTTCTAAATGATGACGACTGGTTCTTTCCCGTGCAAGTCACCAGGAAGGAGACCACGGCATGACTGGCTTTGAAGAGGCTGGGACCGCGAGGTCGATGGACTGGTTGGCGCAGCTTTTTAGCGCAGATGGCGTCGATACCCTCGATATGTGCTGCATCAGACAATTGGAGCGCCTTTGGTTACACAAGATCCGATACGTGCGGCTCGAATCAGGGCGAATCGCGTCAATTCCTGAAGTGTTCAGGCGATGTGGTTGGTGGTCTGTATAGGGAGATGGGGTACCTGACGCGCGAAGTGAGACATTGCCCTGACCCTATCTCTCAACAGGAGAACATTGTGATGAACCAAAGGTCTTCCTTACAGCAGCAACCTGACCTTGTGTCGATGCAGTCGGTAGCGGGATGCCTAGGCATTGCGCGGTTAGGCGATCCGGGATTGTGATGTCACACAGCCTCACCCACCGGCCCCCAAGGTTAGTGACCCGGGGGCTTTTTGGGCTAGAAAGGACAGTATTTGTCATGCAAATCATTGAAATCCAACCAGGTGCTGCGCCAAAGATAAGTGTACCAGACAAGTTCCCTTATGAGGGGCACATCAATAAGGTGCTCAGCGTATGCAGTGAGCACCACGAGCTTTTTGCAAGTCACGGTGGTCCTGTGACAAGATCTGAGGTTATTCTAGCCACAGAACTTACGCGCGTAGCCCAACAACATTCGGATGAGGATGATCTCGAAGAGTGGGAGGGCTACGACACCGACGATGTCCTCCCAAATCTAATAAATACCATTGATGCTCTCTTGGGAGTCAGGGGAATCAAAGCGGCGGCAAAAGACGTTGCGCAAGCTTGGGCCGACGAATTGGCTGAGTATATTAGCGGATTGCCATCAGAGGACGAAGATTAGGTTGTGACAACCCCTCACAATCACAAGCTGTAGGAGGAGATGCTTCGGATACCATCCGAAGGGGAGGTCTCCGCTCCAGCTCCGGAGTCCTCTATCTCGAATCGCAAAACAACAATTAGCAATTCAATTGAAAGGGAGTTCAACATGTCGAACTTTTACGCACAAACAGACACAACCTGCAATCACGCAGAGATCCTCAATGACACAGTCACGGCAACCGATCAGCATGCGCAATCTCTAGTGCCCAGTAATCAACCGGGCGCCAATCAGGACCGGCCATTGCTCGCAAAGTTTCGCTTCGCTGCCGGCGATCTGCAAAGAGCGTTCACTCGTATTGACATCGTAAAGGACGAGCAAACGCAGTGGCTCTTCACTAATGGCACGCTCGTAGTCAGGAAATGTTCGGATACAATTACTTGCCAGGCACCGGTTCGATTAGCCGAGGGTACTGGCGAGACTGTCGGTTTCTGGATGTCGGATGAGGAGCTAGCTCAGTATGACGACATTCTGAGCGACTTCTGCGTTTGCGTACACGGTTCAGGATATGATCGTGAAGTAGTATTCAGCGTAACCCGTATCTTTGCCTCGGAGGAATCGCAAGTCGTGGTCCGGTGTGAGCCGCTATGGCAGGATGAAATCAACTCCCCGCCAATTGGCAAAGTATTGCCGGGGAGTTTGCTCCACGAGGCGATGCGCGTAATTCAGCCATTTGCACGAAAGCGGGAACGAAGTCAACGCGACGACTTCGCCCCCAGCCTTCAGGTGAAAATGACGAATTACGGGCTCGGATGCATTACTCCCGGTCTCCAATGTGTGCACTTCAAGGCGGACCAACTATTGGACACGCCGTGGTTCATTCCCGTCGAGATATTTGCGAAAGTGCGCGAGTTCGTGCGAGAATTTGAATCATTTAGCATTTGCGCCGACAATACGCTCACGTACATGTCCGATGGACATGGCGCGTTCATCTCTTGGGAGACCCCGACGGATGTTAACGGCAGGCTCCCCTACCACTCACTCAAAGTTGATCAGTTTGTATCCCATGTATCGGCCAAAGAAATCGGGTGTGCCGTGAAGTACATCAAGTCGTGCATGTCAGATGCTGAAGTGGTGGCCGCTTTGCGTGTATCCGTAGACAACAGTTGCGTTTGGTTCGAGACACGAGTTGATGGGCAGGTTGTAAAGAGTCTATCCGCACCCATTGTAATTGAGCGCAATGTTCTTGATATCGAAATTGCGCCCCAGTTTACGGTCGATTCGCTCTGTAAGGTGTTCGCTGGAACGAAGGGGGAATCGCTCGAACTGCGTCTATATCTTGGCAAGACAAAGGAAGACCGTCCTGAACTGTGGCTGCTACGTTCGATAGAGGCCTACCCGATAACGACAGCGAAAAAGGCAAGAAAAGCTGATGGCATTTCGCAACCAGTCGAATGCAGAGTAACTCGAGTTGCGCCAAGCGTTGTCCCAAGACGAATGATTCAATTGGACTGACGCCTTACTCGCCACACCGTTTGTTATGCCATGTCCCAATTCCATTCCGGTAAGAATTCTTCGACTAAAGGCCCCTTCGCTTTGGGTGGAGAAGGGGCCTGCATCGATGAGGTTCTAATCTGAAATTCGCAAGTTGAAACAGTCGCCGGTGGCTCGTTAGTTCTAGGTGCTACCTCGAACACGAATAACCCCCGACATCCTCGCTGACGATGTCCTCGTCGGCGAGGCCATCGAATCAAGTCCTGCTCGCCGACCGCACTTTGCGCCGCCTCCACGGTCAGCTCGTCCGTCGTCAAAAGGCATTGCGTGTGTCGGTCACTGACGAGCAGTGGGCGCAGTACATGGTTATTGAGGAGCTACTCAATGACCGATGGGCTCGGGCGCTGGCTATCGTATCCAAGGCCTTTTTCGCGGCGGGCAGGCGGACTCGCCGGGGTCGTCAATAATGACTTCAGGTCCGAGTTCGTTTCTTCGGGAACCGGTGAGGTCTTGGTCTTGGGCCAGGCTTTGGCTTGGCAACCTGAACTTGTCGAAGCGGCGTCGGCAGCGGCTTCTCGCCTCCCACATCTACCAAATCACGCACGGACACGTCGAGGACTGCTGCGATTCTGTGCAGGGTATCCAATCGAGGATTCCCTTCACCACGTTCCAGTTGAGCCAAAAGCCTGGGTGTGATGGTGTCGGCAGCCACATCCAATTGAGTGAGCCCGCGAAGCCAGCGAGCTTTCCTTACATTGTTCCCGACCAGCCTTCGGAATCGCGTGAAATCCACGTGTTCCAGGCAACCAGAAGTCGTCCCTTAGTTAGCGTCCACTATAGGGATGATAATGCTTGCCGTAACCATCCTGTCGAGTTCATTTTCGAAGTCTGGCGGGCAATGAGGATGCAAAGGGTTGCTGCGGTCACGGTGATGACGGTGCTGGGCCGACATGGATGGGCAAACGTTGCTGTGTTCAGCCAAAGGAACGCTGCGTGTGGCACTGGCTCAAAGTTTCACTCTAAAGATGCCGCAGTCTTCGCGCCTGAAGTCAACACCCAGCAAGGCACAGGGGAAACTCAATGTTGAAGAGACCGCTGATGATTATGGGGTACAAGTCGCTCGTTGTGCAAGTGGTGATGCCCTTCATCTTTGCAGGGTGCGCCACAATCGGCCACGGACGACCGAAGGTAAAATCTGTTAGGATCGAAACCACTCACCAAGAGCGGCCTCATAAGGAGGGTACAACCGCGACGGTACGTCTGACCGGGTCGCGCCTAGTGATCCAAGCCGTGCAGGTGTGCGACGTTCGCGAGGAGTACACGAATGGTGAAACTCGGATCAGCGAGCGTGTCAATGAATCCACAACACTCGACTGGGCACTGCTAGGAGCCGGCGTTGCATTTTCCGGGGCAGGCATTGCCACCGTGTCAGATGCCAGCCACGTCTATTCATCCGACAAGTCCAGTCAGAACTACAACCCAGTGGGACCGAGCAATGCCCAAGCCATCGGCTTTGGCCTAACTGCTGTGGGCGTAGCTCTCTTAGCGGTACCTGTGGTTGATGCGTTGCGGGCGCAAGGACACACGGTGGAACACGTCAAGGTCAACGAAACCGGCGATGTCGTGGAATCAGGGGTCTCGTGCAAGCACTCTCCCAGGGCGTCAGCGGACATAGCCATAGTTCGTCAGGGAGACACTTCCTATCAAGGCTCTGGCTCGCTACCGATTGGGACTACCGATGCTATGGGTTCCCTCAAAGTGGATTTGGAGCCCATCGTTCCCCTAGACCTGCGGTGGACTGACTCCAAGTATGCCGTCATCGTTGGTACTGAGAAAGTGGCCCAGCTCGACCTGACGCCACTCGTGACGATTAGGGAGGCGCGAGCTTGGTCTGCTTTGGATCGCTCAAAGTGCGCTAAGCCAGCTACTTCGAACGCATGTTCATCGATTGTCGAATACTTGGATCAATATTCAGGTGGACCTCATGCCGCAGAAGCTCAATCGCTCTTGGACGCGCAAGGTCCCACGCTACGGAAACTGCGTGACGACGAAGTGTGGAGCAAGATCAATCCGGCGGCGTGCGAGTCAACCAAGGCTGAATCACCCGAGCAGATCGATTCGTATTGCAAGCCACTGAAGCTGTATCTCACTGGGTTTCAGGACGGACAGCACGCTACCGAGGCCAAACAAATCCTGGAGAAAGCAAAGAAACGCCGAGAAGCGTTGGCTGCGGACATCCTTCGAAAGGAGAAAGCGGCCCAGGCCAAAGAAGCGGCGGACGCACGCAAGATATGCATCGCAGAATGTAGAGTTGGGTGCTCGGGTTGGCGCTTCAGCGACCATGCCGCTTGCTTCTCTGGCTGTGTCGAGTCCCGTTGCTCAGGAGGGGAACAATGACCTGCATGGATTACTCGGTTCGACTGGTTTCTGTAGTCGTGGCGGCCGACATCTCTCTGGCCTGCACTCCGAAACCAGAGTCAATAACCATCACTGGCCCAACAACGTGCAGGGAAGGAACGACCATACAAGTTAGTGCCCAGGTGAAAGACGGGAAAGGGCGTGTGCTGCCACTCCCGATCGCCTGGACACTCGATCCACCAGCCGCTGCCAAGATGGAAGGGCCTAACTTGGCGTGCCTCGCAGAAGGTGCTCTATCACTTCGTGCGACCGCCGGTGTCAGTGCCACGCACAAGCTCAGCATTTCTTCTCCGCTCATTGGCACGTGGGTTCGTCAGAACGACGTCTATGCCGGCATGAAACTGCGCATTTCTGCCGCGGCCGACGGCAGTCTTGCCGCGTACATTGTTGGAGCGCCCACCGAAGCGGCACTCTCTGCAATCAATAAAGAGTACAAGGTAAACGATGATGCCGCCGACGCCTACCTAGCATGTTCTGCCCATATATGGGCTCCTGGACTGAAGAAGTGGGACGACATCAAGCGACTCGGGGAGAAGCGGTGGTCGCTAACCAATCTGTACAAGGAAGTTCACGTTTCCAAGACCTACTGCCGTGAAGTTGAGGCAAAGTCGCAGTACGGCAAGGACTACCAACTAACACTTGTCGGTACCGACAAACTTGAACTTCATAACCTTCGAGTCACTGCACCGCCCCAGATTTGGGATCGGATCGCGGATATCGACGAGGCGGCATTCGCATCTCTGAAGGCTGCTTGTGACAAGGCTCGCGAGGTCGCAGAGAAGGCCTATGCTGATGTCGTTCCCAGCGTCTCTGAGAGCGAAAAAGCAGTCAGTGGAAAATTTTGGAGTGGCAACGACTCACTGGCAAACTTCCAGGCTGCCCAGCGGTTGGCAACGACACTCAAGGCTGCCCAGTCGAGCCTTTCTGAAGGTGCCTACAAGGCTATACGTGCTGCACGAGCAGTTCCAACGAACGACTCCGTGCCAAATCTCAAGACTGTTCGCGAAGCAAGTGAGGCGATGTTCAATGCGTGCAAAGACGTATCCCCGTAGTTCGAATTGGTCTCACCCGATACTTGTCGGTCCATTTGCCGCTCTCATGCTCACCATGGCATGTTCGCTGTTCAACCGGGAAGGCCCCGATATTTCTTGCGCCGACTTGAACAACGGAGTGCAAAACGCCTGTTCCAGCGGGATTATCGCCACCTGCGCGGGCGGTAAGGTCACATACCAGGTTTGTGATCTGGACAACGCCTGCGAACAGACCTGGCAAACCCAGGGTCAATATCGTTGCGACCAGAATTCACCGCCTCCAAATCTGGCTGGCTCGGGTGGCAACGGGGGTCTAGCAACGGGTACGGGTGGAGCTTGGAATCTGACCAACGGCGGGTCCGGCGGCGCCACGAATACAGGTGGAGTTACAAGCACCACCAGCACCCCCGGTACCGGTGGACAGACTGGCTGTGGTAGCGGTCCATGCGCGATTGGGTCCACTGGGAAGTCCACGGTGGATGCGATAGCGATCGATACCCAGAACGTGTACTTCTCTGACTGCACAACCCTCTGGAGCGTCCCAAATTCTGGTGGCTTTCCAACCACGCTTTCATCTCAATTGACGGGATGCTCATACGGGCAAATGGCCGCGGACGGTCAGTACGTTTACGTACAGGAACACAATGACGGCCTAAGTCGTGTCGTTCGCATTCCAACTGCTGGGGGTAGTCGTCAAGTGATTGTTGACCAGACGAGTGACACAATTGGACCGATGGCGGTTGTCGCCGGCTTCATTTTCTGGGACGACAATTCTCTCCGCCAGATTTCGCGGACCAACGCGAATACCGGAACCACGGACCAAGTGGTCACGTCGGTCATTGATGTTGGACCCAGAGTGCTGCTAGCCAATGGCAATCTCGTTTGGTGCTCCTACGACTCATTGTCCCGAGTGTCTACCGCGGCTGCGTTTCCGACCACGCCTTCGTCGGTGAGTATCGGACACAACTGCGACGATCTCGCCGCCTCCTCGGATGGCACAATCGCGTACACGAACAGCCACGATAATGTTGTTGGCTACGTTACGTCGGCAGGGCAAACTGGTACCAACTCAGTAACCGGACAGTCCGGTCTCAATGCGGTCGCCGTTGATGGTACCAACGTCTACTACGCATTTCACGGTTCCCAGATTGAGATCCGCAAGGCACCGAGGACGGGTGGCACATCCACGCAAGTCACGATCAGGCCTTCGGAAATCACTCGTCTGATAGTGGACGACACATCCCTATATTGGTTCGAAGGCTCAAACGTGATGAAGACGGCAAAATGAGGCAGGGCTAGAAATGTCATTCAAAACCACGTTCGCCTTGTTGGGTATCGTTATTGCGCTTCAGGCGTGCAAGGGCAAGTTGACGTCCGATTCCGCTGACGCTGGTCCAAAGCCGGTTACCGCGGAGGAGTTGAACCTTGACTTCTCGGAGGCTGCCAAGGCCAACGCGAGCGACAAGATGAGAGGGGCAACTCTTGGTCTCACGTTGGAGGAGTTCGCGGCGCGGTGGAATGCGGTGGCACCCAAGTATAATGGATCCATCCAAGTTGGCGAGTGGAAGAAGACCCAGGCGCCTGAACTGCAGTGGTCAACGGCCGAAGCAGACCTTGCACCGGGAATCCAAGTCGGGGGCACGATGCAAGGTAAATCACTACTTTATGAAGTCGAGGTTTATGTCAAAGGAAACCCATTGGCTGCGAAAGGTCAACTTCTCGCGCTGTGGGATACGCTGCTTGAAGCAGTATCGTCCGAATATTCAAATCCAGCAAAACGACGTGCGGTCTACGAGGGATTGGGGTTGCTCGCAAAGCCTGGCAATAAGCGCAACGAGTTGATCGATGGGGATAGGACAATTGAAATTGTGTCTGACACATTCGGATCCGACAAATCCGACCAGAATATACTCAGATTGGTAGTCAACCCGGTCGTTCCAAAGCTAACGAGCGACAAGCCCTTTGCAATTGAATTCCCAATGGCCAACGCTCCGGGCTTTGGCAAGACGCGAGGCTTTGCTATTGAGTACGAGCCAGCAAGTAGAGGCAAGACATTTCAAGAAGCGGCGGACCAATGCCGGACAAGAGGGTTATGGCTTTGTACTGAGCCACTTTGGCAAGCCGCTTGCTCGGCCATTCCCGACATTGCTTCGATTGAAACCTGGACTGCTTCGTTCGCCGCTGATTACCAAAAGCTGCAAATCCGTGGAGGTGGCGACGGCTGTGAAAGCGGTGGTGGAAGCTCTTCCCACGAATCCAAACCCCAGAGAGCCGCGTTGTGCTGCTCTCGGAGTATCCCATTTGCAAATGACCAAAGCGGTCTCGGCCCTAGTCTGAGTTGGACGCTCCTGCGGTACGAGCAAGGCTTGAACCTTCGCAATCGCGAAATAGTTGAGAAGTCACTTGTTGACACGCTGGCAACCTTCTATACGCAATCGATAGTTCCAAGAACAACAGCCATTCAGTCAGCGATGAGCTACCTGTTGACCAAACCGAAATCCTGGTCAATTCACGATTCTTGCGAGGTGACTGAGTTGCTGTACGACAGGTCCCTATTCTTCACTTGTCGGCATAACGCGTTTGATGGTGACAAAGCGTTGGTTACCGAATCCAAGTATGCGTACGATATGAAGACCAACGGGATAAATTGGATTCAAGATTCTCGAATCTTTCGACGGAATTCCGCCTTCTGAGCACCAGCACGAATTATGGCTAACAAGTCCCCCGGGACCGTGGCCAACTCTGGGACGGTGGGTGCCTTGAATTGGAATGTCATGGGAGCGTTGCCAGGGCGTTGTTCTATCGATAGGGAGACCTCATTGAGGTTCCCGAAGTCATGTTTGCAAGCGCGCGCACCAAATCACCTGGAATTGCCCAAGCAGCACATCACCCCGTGTTGACCGAAGTGCTTGCCAGGCATGTGGCCCAACGATTCGCATTGTCCAAGACCGCCGCGATCGTCCTGCGAGACATCCCCGCGTCCGGTTGGGCTTGGGGCTGGTTTGCTAACGGCTTGGAGCCGCGTATGTTCATCGAACCCATGGATCTTGAGCACCGTAGGTCGGGGCGGACATATCTTGAGACGGCTGACGGGCAACCCGCCTTCGAGCCTGCTGGTGACTTTTGTGGAATTGACGTGGACAGGTTGCGCTCGGTCGTTGAAGCCAACCATCAACAAATCGAAAGAGCGTGGGTAACCACCATGTGTCGAAGGGGCTGGCTACATTTGTATTGGGACCGCGCACTTCGAGACCTCATCAGAATAACTGGGTACGCCGGCACGCCCAACGAGCGGGTTCACGAGCTACCTGTGCGCTGGTCCGAAATCATTGGAAAGCGGGAGCCGGAGCTTGGGGACATTGCGATGGACCGGGCAAACGCGGTTCTAATACTCGGTGCCAAAGAGCCACGACCCTTCAAGATACCAATGGCTTCGGTACTTTGGCCAACGAGGACAAACGCAACCGAGCGACCACAGCCCATCGGTCCGCGAGACTTGCTGGCGCGCGTCTGCCGGCGCCTTCCCTCTGATTTTGAACCCTACGGGACGCGAGAACGCAACGGAGAAGACGATTGTTCTTGCGGTTGTCGACACTATCTGATGTTTCGCGGTGAGATTGGTCAAGACTGGGGTGTTTGCGGCAACCCCAGGAGCCCGAGGGTAGGGATGGTCACGTTTGAGCATCAGGGGTGCGGACTTTTCGAATCAGAATCTTCACAGTGAAGTTCTGAGGGTCACTTGGTGGAACTCGACTTGCGCATCGGTGCGGTGGGCATGTTTGCGCCGTGCGCCACTGCCCAAGTGCATGTGACCAGATGTCACCTGAGGTAACTTCGTTTACCGGCAAGTTCATTATCCAATTCGATCACCGAAAACGCCGTCAAGTCACTCTCACGGGCAATAACATTCACCGTCACCGTGCCCCCGACGCTCTGACCATCTTCGAGCCTGAGTTTGAATCTTACCTTGTTAGTTCCGTCGTTGGCATGAACCTCTAACAATCTGCACGAGCCCGGTGTGATTCCTCGTGTTTTGGCAATGGCTGCTTCAACATCCTGAGTGGTGACGGTGCAACCATCGGAACATTGCACCACTATGTCATCGGGAATATCCAATTCACGGGGCGGAATCGTCCAGACGATGGCGTGGTCTCGCGGATCAATGTTAGATCGAGAGCGGATATATCGACTAGCAACTCGGTGGGCTATGTTGGTGTTGGTGAGAAACATTGGAGGCCTCAGCCGAAGGAGAGTTATCGAAAGATTCTCAAGATTTCATTGACCATGCCTGGCACACAATCCGTGGAAATGCCCGCCGGGTTTGTGTCTACACTACCTGGAGCGAAAAAGAGACAGTCTACGGGGCGCTACGAAGGACGTACGATCCGGCAAGCTGTTCGAGTGCCAAACAATCCTCTGGTGTCACTTGCTGGGCGTGCAAGGTGATCGCCTGGCTCAGCCCGAACACCGATCGATGAGGTTCTTGCTGATATGCTGCGAGAACGCCTGGCAAATGACTCCTGATCATACCTCGTTCTCTCAATAGTTCACGAGCCTCGGCCTCAACATTGATCACGGGCCACTGTGATGATGCTTCAAGTAGACGGTTGGCTTGTGTCAGGTTCTCTGGAAGCGACCGTATGCCTTTGGCGAGAAGAACCCGAATCTCGTCAACATTGATTGCGCGATGCCGCACCCGCACGATCTGCGCGTTGACTGTTGGCGCGCGCATCCCGTTCGAGCAGATTAGACGGTAAAGCGAGAGGCTTACGGATAGTCCTGCCCACCCGACATTTGAATTTGTGATGCCGAGGCAACCCCAAACGAGGCCGACTTTGCCGCCGACGTGTTGCGGTTGACCGACTCCTATCAGGACCGAAGTCAACCGCTCGGTTACATCAAGACGATGGACTTGGGTCTCAGTACTCTGAAACTCGTCAGCAAGTACACCCAAGATCACGGAATCTTCAATTGCTGTATAGCCAGGTCCCACGACCGCCCTAAGCATTGGAATCCCCCGGTCTTGAGACAGTCGCAGTCGCACGCTACCCGTGGCACGTCGTAGCCGTCGGGTCATTTCGTCTGCACGGTCTTCCCGGCTGGCGGCCTCGAACCAACGATCAAACCGGATACCAAGTAGATTGCTAAGCTGCAGTCTGGCCCAATCATTGGGGCGCGCGAGCCCAAGGTTGGGGATGACCACGAGTCCTTCATTGCTCCACGTCAACTCGCGAAGCGGAACAAGCATCGGGCAGATGCTGTTCTTCAGCAAGCTTCAAGTGGTCAAGAGTGTCCGTCAATGTTAGGCCAGTACATTCATGGTTACGGTGCGCTAGGGGTGTCATTGGTCCTCGCCTTCTTTGGTTTCTTGGAGGCCAGCCACGACTGCCGGCAGCTCTCGGTCAACCGCCGCGGCCAAGATTCGCCCAATCAATTTGCTCAGCGTTATGCTCTTAGAAGCTGCGAGAATGCGTGCCTTGCGGAGCAGGTCGGACTTCAGTGAAATAGTCAGCGGCTCGGTCGATGCCTTGTTCCCCTGAGTCACTGGGGTCCGTGGGGGCGCCGAGGAATTGCTCGGAACCTGCGATTGCAAGCTGGTCGAACTAATGCCGGGCGATGGATCGATATCACCGAGCACGGCCGTTCCACCATGGTTCTCTGAACAGGGGCTCGTGGTATTACGGGAAGTCGGCGGATTCTGCGCTGACAGTTCGGCGGCAACTGCGAGATCAGCCATGTCCGTCGAACGCAGCAACGCGCGGTCCTTCGGCGCAACGCTGACAGAATCGGTGGACACCGATGACTGAAAACGGCGAGGGATGAAAGCCGCTGGATCTAACGGAGATTTGGGATTACCCATGTCCAGATCAACGGGGCAGGCGCGTCAACTTCAACCTTGGACCCTGGCTTTTCGTGCCACATGTTTACGCGAAATTACGGGGTCACAGGATTACGGAAGCTTGGGATCACGGGAATGCGAGATTTGCGTCACTACGGTGGCAAGGGCAATTCGTGAACCCGGTGCCACCATAAAAGCTGCAAGCTGGCAACGCGTGGGAGCGGGACTTCGTTTTCGGAGCTGTTGTTCCAGCAAACACGCCGCAACGATAGTGCTTGCGGCAGAGGTTGCGATGTGCGCCTTTGTGCCACGAGCTTGCCGCGGTTGAATCACTCAACCGCATTTCGAGTATTGCAAACGGCCCCGTCAATGGAGCCTATGGGCGGCATTAGCCTCAGTGCCGCTGCCCGAATTGCACGTTGCCTGTGACTTAATGCTGTTACTGGCCGCCGCGGAAAAAAAGCGATGGCACGTGTCGATTTCTGCTTTCAAAAATGTCGTGAATTTTGATGATTCGTGGGCCGAATTTCGGATCGTGTATATAAAAATATGGAAAGCAGGAGCCCCCACCGTGGGATTGACAGTGTGAAATGGCGTAGCTAAACCACGGGTAGCCAAGATCCTTCGATATTTTGGCAATTTTGACGAGTCAGCTTCAGCGGTCCCGCGCAGAAACGCGTTGGGCGTGCTGAGGCTGGCACATTGTCGGAAGCCACAAAACGCCCGAGGAACTAGGCAATTTTGCAAATTGTCCGCCCATCACCGGTGAACGCGATCGGAAGTCAGGTGCGTCGGTTGGTAACGCCAAAGGCTTGTCCTTCATCACTTTGCACGCCACTGCGCAAAAGCAGGGCTTCACGAACGTCAGCGGGTTTTCTCAAGCGGGTCAGACCCTTGGCCTAGAAAAGTTTCTAATCATGGCACGTCGAAATCGAACAGCACGTAACTCGGGCATAGACGCGAAGAAGAATACCGACCCCGCGCTCGAACTAGATCACGTCAACCAGAACGCTGCGGGCCAAGAAGGTGGCCCGCATGTCGGACTTGAAGATGGTGAACCGAACGTAGATTCGGAGTTGAGCGAAACAAGCGGTCCCCGTTGTACCGGCATGAGCGCCGATACAGCCGCAGATGATATCCCAGAACTTTGCGACCAACTTTCATTGGTCCCGCTCAAACACCCTTTTGCCGGACCACTGTTGAAAGCGGCACAAGCGGTTCTTGAGATTTTCGACGGTGACTTGGGGATCAACGACGAGAATAGCCTGCCGGTCATCGAGGCTCGGCGAATTCTGTACGGGGCCGATGATGGATTTGTTGCGGCACATACCGCTTCCGAGGCCAAGAGACTGATTCGGCTCGGAAAGATCGCTGCCAACGACGACACTCAAGACGGTGACATCTTCGGGCGGACAGTCCCGCTCAGCAGAATTGAAACCGAGTTGGGTGCTGGGCTCCGCCTCCTCGGTCAACTCGCGCTCAATGGGCGCGAGCTACCAATAAGTGGTCAAGTCATCAAAGCGAAGGGAGGCTCGGTCGCATGTTCGAATGATCCTGTGTCTCTAGCCAATGTAGTGGCGCCACAACAAGCGCCGGTGCCTGCGTTGTCTTCGGTGACTGGTACTGAAGTGATTGCACTTTCTGGTCCCGAAATTCGCAGAAAGGTGGGGATTCAAGAGTCGGCAAATCACACCATATATTGCTCGTGGATTACCAAACTGTGGAGAAGGAAAAGCGCGTCGCATACCCATTGCCGAAGGCGACGCATGGATGCTCGCGAACCGTGACCCATTAGCTCGACGTGCTTCAGAAGCTGCCAAACGTCATTCTAAGCCACGCAAAGAAGGGTCAGAAAATGCGGGGCCGTAAAGGATCTCGAACGGATTGGTCCGTCTATTACCGGGAGTCCGAGCGCGTCTGGGTAATCAAGTACTATGATCAGAGGGGGGATCGTCACGAGTCTCGGCTACCGAAGGAACTCGTGTCGTCGCCAGACGACAGGCTGGGTGCTGAACGCGCGGCAAGAAAGTGGCTCAAAGCCTATTCGATGGCCGCGGTGGAGATTTCGACAGGTGCAGCCATAGAAGTGCCACGACCGATTGAAGCTCTATTCGTAGCCGACCTCAGCACCAAGTGGTTGGAACTTCGCAAAGAGAAGTACGATGCCAAGACAATCTCGTATGCGGCCCTGAAACAAGACAAGGGCATGTGGGAGAATCACTTGACGGGCTGTTTGGTAGGCGTACGTATTGATGCATTCGATCACACTCGAATACGGAAATTGCTCAGCGATCACCGAAAAGCTGACTACGGTGCTGTCAGCGTTCGAAACCTCTGGAGTGTGATTAAGACTTTCCTTGATGACGTTGATGCCGAGGGATGGTGGGCTGTTCCTCGTAACCCAGCGCGTCACAAGAGCGTTGTTGACGATCTGCCTAGACTTCCAAAAACCGTCAAGCCAACGTTGAGTATCGAGGTTGTAGAGCAGCTACTGCGATGCCCTGCCGTGGAAGTGCATCGGAAGGTGCGCTACGTGTTGGCGTTTCTTACAGGGTTACGCGACGGGGAAATTGCCGGACTCAAATTTCAGGACGTCTTTGGAAGCGAGACTCAGGTGCTTTCCGTCAACAAGCAACTGCGCCTTGAAGAGGGAGGCTACCGCGAAGGACCTCCAAAGACCGACACTAGTTTCCGCGACGTTCCACTCGGTGCGCTGGTCCTGGAGGCTTTGCAGTGGTGGTTCGATGAGGGCTGGGCAGTCTATGTGGGGCGCAAAGCCGCACTGGCCGATCTGGTTTTCCCGTCTCCCTCCGGTAAACCATGGCGTCCTCGGTCATCGGAGCTGCTCCGAGCTGATCTTCATCTGGCAGGGCTTCCAACTCAGTTCCGTGGTCAGATTGGATTCGTGTTTCACCGGGCGCGTGGCAGTTTCACGTCCTGGCTTGCACGAAGGGGTACTCCATTCGATCTGAGGAGAGCCCTTCTCGGGCATGGGGCTGTTGGCGTTACAGACGGCTCCTATGAAGAGCAATCGGAACGGCTCCCCCAGGAAATCCAAAAGCTGGTTCTTGCCGTCACTCTCGATGACCTTAAACGATACGAGTCACCTGGGCGAAAGGCGATAGCTGCAGCAAGGAAAGCGGCCGAGGAATCCGCCAACCACAACGTGCTGGGCCGCCGGCGAATCAAGGCCGAAGCCGAAAAGCAGAAGGCTCGAAAGGTCAAATGATCCGATGGCTCAAGAGCCAGTTTGGCGCGAGTTTGGCGCGGACACTTCGAGCCGCGCCAAACCAAATCAAATTCCCCAATGATTTCTGGCGCCCCCGACAGGAGTCGAACCTGTGACCTTCGGTTTAGGAAACCGCTGCTCTGTCCTCTGAGCTACGAGGGCGAATGGGCAGAGCGGTGTGTCACGGGTTGGGGGAGGGCTCAAGGGGTTTTGTTCGATTGAGGGCTGTAAGGGCCTGTAATTGCTAAATTATCCAACTTTTGGCTTCGTGAATCTGCGGCTACTGCAGCGATGGCGGGGGCCGTTGCTAATGGCAGGAGCGGCTGTAGTTCGAATGCGCAGCGCGCCAACTGCTGCCTTATCCAATCCGCTTGAGGCTACCGACTTACCCGTGCCGCAACATCAATCAATTTCCAAATAACCTTCATCTCGGAAATCAATCAAGATACCCAGTGTTTCCGCTGTAGATAGCGGTGAAACATCGAGCAACTCCTCGACGGTCGTCGTGCCGTCGATGCGTGACAGCAAGAACACGTGCTCGGGGCTCATTGATGCGCTACTCGCCGACTGCGGCTGCCACAGACTCACCTTGCGGCTTAGCCCACCGAGGCTTCGTAGCAAAATCGGGCTTAGTAACTCTCCCGAATTCGTCAACAATTCCTTGGTCTCGCGCGAACGATCTGCTTGCGCCAATTGCAAAACTACACGTGCTTTCGCGAATGCCCGTTGATCTTCGCCGAAAGTGACAGCTTGACGAACCTCGTCCATAGCTGCCCGAAGCTGAACCATCGCCTGCGAGAGCGGTGCGGAAACGGGCTTGGGCGTGCCGCGCGAGATGAGCGTCCCCGCGCTGCTATGCGCGGGCGTTTCATCAACTGGCGGCGGTGTGGATACGCTGGTGCGCGGCCTGCCCGCACTCGCGCTATTGTCCTCGCCGGGCAGCCCGCCGCGCAAACGCGCGCGTGGAGGTCGGCGCGAGTTCTGAATCGATTCGGACGTGTCTAGCCCAGGCGGAGGATCGCTGCGGCGCAGCCGCGGATTGGGCGCGCTCAAAGTCGGGGCTCGACTGGGAGGCGCTGAATCCGACTTCGGAACGGTTGGGATCGGAAGTCGAGCCTCGGATTCCCGCGAAGCGGGTGCGCGTGCGGTGCGTGCGCGTTTGCGTGCCAGAGTCGATTGCTCCGACGGCTTCTTGGCTTCTTCAACCGGGGTGGGCTTCTTGTTTGACGTGACCGATTCATGCGCGCCGATCCATGACGCGGGCTTAGGCCCGAGCGAAAGCCCGATCGCATCCGCCAACTTATCGGCGTACTCCATGATCGACGCGAACCGCTTGGAGGGCTCTTTGGCTAGCCCGCGAGCCACTACCGCTGCCAGTTCTTTGGGTATTCCCGGCGCGAGTTCGGTCAGTGATCTCGGTTCCTCGCCCACCACTTTTGCCAGCGTTTTTACGACAGTTTCGCCGAAAAATGGGATCCGCCCGCACAGCATTTCATACGTCATTGCCGCGAGCGACCACTGATCGGCGCGGTGATCCGCGTTGGCGGTATTGATGACCTGCTCGGGTGCCATGTAGTCCGGAGTCCCAAGCACGTTGTATTCGCCGGTGACTCGCGTTCCCACAGTGGCGCGCTTGCTGATTCCAAAATCCAATAGCTTGACGAATACACTGTGGTCCTGCATGTCGAGCAAGAACACATTGTCGGGCTTTAGGTCACGGTGCACGATGCCCGCCGCATGCGCGACGATAAGGCCGCCAGCGGTTTGCGTAACTATTTGCACCACATCGCGCAGTGCCAAAATTCGCTCGCGGTCGAGGCGACGTGCGAGCGCCTCCCCGGACAGCAGCTCCATGACGATGTAAGGGTCGCCGTTCTCCGTCGTGTCGAAGTCCAAAATATGCACAATGTGCGGATGGTGCAATTGGCTGACGATATCCGCCTCACGTTGAAATCGAGTCAGCGCCGAAGGATCAGCCGTGAGGTGCCTGGCTAGCACTTTTATGGCGACTGGTCGTTTCAGTCGCTGATGCTCGCCGCGGTACACTGTGCCCATCCCACCCTGTTCGAGTACGGACAGGATGCGATACGTGTCGCGGAGAACACGCCCGACCAGAGACTCGCTGTGCCGACTGAATTCACCCATGCCTGGCCTAATCGTCGAGGGACGAGCGTCGGTGCTGGACTCGGAAAATCCGGCGTCCGCATCCCTGGGTTGTTCGGGGTGCCGGTGATTCATGCAGCCACTTCTCTAAGCCAGGTATGACACGCAACCACCTCATACTTCAAGGACGGGAAAACCCATGGGGCCGCGTAACAAGTTTGTCAATCGAGGTTGCAAAGTTGCAAAATGGCAAAACTGCTGGATTTGCAGGAAGATGAGCGGTTGGACTCGCGGATTTCCTTCAATAAATTGAATGAGCTCGAACAATGCCCGTGAGTCTGCACGGGTGACCGCACACTTAGACGAGTTTGGTCAGACTGAATTTGTCTCCCTCGACAGGCCGCGCTGCCCGAGATCCGGACTAAAGTGTTCTTGCCGGAGTCATTCCCGAGTATTGCGCGCTGAACGTTTCGAAGAAGCGCCGGGAATGTCGCAGTGGATTTTCGTAATATTCGTTAGTCGAAATATCGAGGACGGTGCGCCGCGTGGGCGGGCTTTGAACTAGGGGATTCGATTCGGCGAAGTCGCTTATGATTTGCGCATGCGGCTTTATGGTTCCATCGGCACGGAAAAGCCCGCGGCTGCGTTCATGCTGACAGGTGTCATACGGTGGGCGCCCGAATAGGGACGGATCGTAATCGGAGTAATTGCCCAGCAAGGCCCCAAGAGCTCCGACTTCGACGAGCTTCGGCAGTAATCGTTCTGCGAAGTCCGCAACGGCGCTTTCCGTCGCCCAGTATCCGTGACCCATTGAGGACAATTGCTCGGGCGAAATCCTGCGCAGCTCCGCCGGTGCCGTTGAGATGCCCCACTCTGAAGCAAAACACGGTTTGCTCGAGAGTGCGGTCGTGAGCGCGCAGCTGAAAGCGGCTCGATTCTCGTCGAGGAAACTCCGGTCCGGCACTTGCCCTTCGGGATTGGCTTGAATGCTCGCAAAGCAGGATGACACAAACGCATCATCGACGCGTAGCGCTGTTTGCGAACTGAGGCTTTGTGCGCAAAGCCCACAGGTAATCGCATGTTTTTCATCGAGATTGCGAATGGCGCCGGCTAGCTCGACGTACCAATCGCGCGCCGTCGTCGAATTGGCGGGGTCTGCGAACAAATCGGGCGCGTTTCCCAGATCATACGCCCAGACTGCTTGATGATCACTCAAGGTTCGCGCAACGGCGCGAACGAGGCGCAGGGCTGCCTTGCGTGCCATAGGATCGGTGTACGGGTCGCGATACCCCGCGGCCACGCGTTGTCCCATCGAGACTACGGGTTGGTCATGGAAGGGGTGAGCCTCGGCATCGAGCAGCCACGCGGGCGCCCAATTGTGCCCGCACAAGTGTCCCGTGTTTAGCGTGACGATGACCTTCAAGCCTTCGGCGGCTACGGCGTCGCACAAACGAGTCAGCCGTGACAAGGCACAGCAATTGACACCTTCTGGATCAGGCTGAAAGTCCTCCCAGGTCAGGAATACCCGCACCAGGTCCAACCCCAGTTCGGCAATCGTATTCATGTCGCAATGGACTTCGTCGATATCGAAGTCCTTCCAAAGTGTGACGCCCTTTGCCGCCGGCCAGTAATTGACCCCCAATCGAAACGGAGCTGGCTCACTCCGGTTGGAGCCCGGTGGATGCAGATGTACGACAGTCATGGGGTCGAGGGGGCTCTAGACATTCCGGTACTGGCTTAGAATGTCGAGCTTTGGGGCCATTTCGCAAGTGATCAATCGCGGATATTCGACGCACCCGCGCCTTTTTGGCTGCCTGATGGCGTAATATTCTAGGTAGATTCCAGCATAGACGATTCAGCGGTGGCCTGGGCCCGCCTCTCGGGGCTGGCCTTTCTAGGAAACTTCCCCGGGGCTTGGAACACTAACTCTACGAAGTGCTCGGAAAAGGTCAGCGATTGCGCGTGATGGGTCTTGCGGGCTACCTTTCGGGCATGTCCGCATTGGACAGGGTATTTCGCTCTGCCATCGGGGCTTCCGTGCTGGTGCACGCCATCGCATTCGGTTCAATCTGGGGCAGCACTACGCATGGGTCCCGCCGCGTGGCTCCACGCATCTGGCAGGATGTGTGGGTAGGCACTACCGTGAGCGTTGTCGAAGAGGGAACTGGGCATCCCGTGCCGGCAAGCCCAGAAAAGGAAAAGGCTTCGTTCGCGGAGAATAACTCGTTCGCAGTTGCAGACAAGCACAAACTCGCAATTCCGAAATCGCCGAAATCTCAGGTTACTCCCCTGGAGAATTCAAAGGTGAGTGTGCCTCGGGCCATTGCAAAGGCGGTATCTGTAGCCAAGAGCCAGCAAACATCACCTGCAGCGACGGCAGATACGCCAGCTGTGGCAAACGCGGGTGCCGGAGTCGATCTCAAACAAGCGATGGTAGATGCCACGAACCAGAAAACCAGCGGTTCCGGCACGTTTGGAGCAGTTGGAGTTGACTTGCGCGAACGACGTTTGCCGGCGGCATTTACCCGCGCGCTGCCCGTTGCGATTGGTGCCGAACCGAGTTGGTGGCGGCATCATGTGGGCTCGCAGGGCAGGGTGCAGTTCGAAGTGGCACTCGACGAGGGCGGCAAGATCAAAGAGGTAACCATCGAGCAAGAGGCTGAGCACGCGCTTCTTGCGCGAATCGTTCGATGTGTGGGCAGGAACTTGGCACTGGGTCGATTCGCGTTGCCCAGTTCGTCCACCCCGAATGCGCGACAGCGCTTCGAGTTAAGGTTAGATCTGCAGGACGGCACGCCGTCGTCGAACGAGATCGCGCAGGCTGGTGACGCAATCGATATGGGCTGGGAGGCACCCTCGGCGTCAGAACCCGGAAAGGCATACATTCAAGAAGCCAAAGGGCGCATCATGCGCGCCTCTCTCAAGTTATTGCCCCCGAAATCGCAAAATGACGCGGAGGCGCAATCGCCCGAGTGACTGCGGACCAGACTTGAACGAATATTCCCTAAGTAAGCAGTGCGCCCTACCCGCGACGCAGTGACAAACACAAGCAAACCTGCCCCGCGTCAGGCAAGTGCAGCGCAATTATTCGGAAGGCGCCGGAGTGTTGCGCGAATCGGAGATTTCAATCAATGCGGTCAATGCGTCTATCTCGCGCTTGGCTTGGATTTCTCGCTGGCGAAGAGTCTTGACCTCGAGATCGAGCCGGCGAGTATCCGCTTCAATCTGCCTGAGCGACTCCTTCACCTGATCTCGCTCTTGTTTGAGACTTTCAATGTCGATGGCCACACTTCACCTCCAATAACGTTAGTACCAGACCCGGACCGTCTCGTCAGCGGCGGCCGCACGGTCAGCGCAAATTATTGCACGAATGGCTCCGAATCAACTCGCAACGACGCGATTTCGCCCTGCGCGCTTGGCAGTGTACATTCGTTGGTCGGCGATGCTCGATAGGCTCTTGGGGCTGTTGTCCTCGGTTTCGGACAACGCCGAACAGCCGGCGCTAATAGTCACGGCAATCGGTATGCCGTCGGCCACAATCTGCATCGATTCGATATTCGCGCGCAGGCGCTCGGCAAGCCGCCGGGCCCCTTCGCAACCGATGCCCCGAAGTAGGATCGCGAATTCCTCGCCGCCCACCCGCGCGATTACGTCTTCGGTTCGCAATTGTCGGGCCAGTGATGCTGCGACGTGCTTGAGAACTACGTCACCGGCGGCGTGACCATGCGTGTCGTTGACTCGCTTGAAGAAATCGACATCGATCATCACGAAGCCGACGTCCAGCTGGTGCCGCTTGGCATAGGCGAGTTCTGCCTTGATCCGATCATCGAAGTGACGCCGATTGTAAAGTCCAGTCAGGGCATCACGCGTACTCGACTCGTACAGCTCACGCAGCAGCTTTTCTTGACGCGCGCTTACGACTGTAAACCGAAAGCTTGCGTGTAGGCCGACCTGAATCAACACGCCGTCGTGCAGGCGCTTGCGTTCGAGGCGTCTACCGTCGATGAATGTCCCGTTGCGCGAGCCGAGATCTTCGAGCCAAAACTCATCGCTTTGCAGGACGATTTTGGCGTGGCGACGGCTGACGCCCGCGTCGTCGATCAGAACTTGGCAGGTGGGGTGGCGGCCGATAAAACAAGGCAAAATTGCCAGAGATACGACCTCGCCAGCTTGCACGCCGTCCATTCGCAAGAGCACAGGGCGGTCGACCGGTTCGGTATGCAGTGCAGGCGAGTTGGCATCCGCATGCGAACCAGGGGGCGAAGTGATAGCCGTCTGCAGCTCATCGTCGGCAAACTCACTGGTCAACAAGTACACGGCGCGCAATCGATCCGACGAACTGCTGAGGGCTTGAGATTCGAGTGGCGCTCCAACGCTAGGCGGATCGGAATCTTGATGCGATTGAGCTTCATGGTGCATGGCCAAATTGGTCGGCTCTTCCGCGTCGGAATTGCGATTGGCGTGAGTCGCCCTCAATGAAGCGTCGGGCTCCATGGGGGTCACGGGTCCGGCCATCTTGCCTCCGGGAAGGGCTTCCCTGGCTTAGCAAACAGAAACCCCTGTAGCAGATCGCAATCGAGTGCGACCAGAGTGGCGCACTCAGACGGGGTTTCTACGCCTTCGGCCACCACCAGCATACCCATTTCTCGGCATAGCGTGGTCATCGATCGCACGACCTTCTGCTTGGTGGAATTGCTGTTGACGCCGCGGATTAGAGACATGTCAAGTTTGACGAAATCCGGTTCTAGCAAGGCGAAACTCGTTAGGCCGGCGTACCCCGCGCCGAGATCGTCTACGGCGATCCGGTAACCAATGGCCCGCAAGGAGGCTATCCGTGATCGGACATCTGGGACTCGGTCGAGCGACGACCGTTCTGTTATCTCGAGAACTACCTGGTTCGCGATGGCTGCAAGGGGCGCGGCTGGGGACAACAGTTGTGGGTCGAGCAAATCAGTTACGTGAAGATTGACGAATAGCTGTTCCGGCTTGGCCGCTTCGATGAATGGCCCGGCAGCACGTTCCCTGACGATTCTGCCGAGCACGTCGAGTTGTCCCAATCGTTCGGCAGCGTCGATCACGGCCCCGGGGTGTGGGAGACTGGGCTCTAGACTTCGAAGTAACGCTTCATAACCGAATACGGTCTGCGTGCGGCTATTGACAATAGGATGCATCGCCATCCACAGCGTTTGCAGGCAACGTTTGAGGCTGGATTCTAGCCCCGCTCGGTCAGCGGCGTGGGCTGTGGTCTGCCCGAGCAGCTCGGCGGCACGCTGGCGTAGGCGCGCCATTCGATGCAGATGCACGGCCTTGTCGAGCGCGCGTTCCAACGCTTCCATCGGCACCGGTTTGGTCAAATAGTGCAAAGCGCCGTACTCAAGAGCTTGAACTGCGGTATCTACGGCAGGCTCGCCGGTTACTAGGATAACCGGCACGTGTAAGTCGTGTGTTCTAATTTCGCGCAGCAACGTGATGCCGTCCATGCCCGGCATCGCAATGTCCGTGAGGATTGCGTCGAAGTTGACCTGGGTTACAAGTTTTACCGCCTCTTGACCGTTCGAAGCGGTCGAGGTCAAATAGCCTCTGGCGCGCAGCACGCGGCTCAGGGATCTAACTACGGAGGGGTCGTCATCCACCAGCAACACATGGCGGGCACGCGCAATCTCCATGCTGGAGGATGAAGCTGAAGTTTCTCCGGTATGATGATGCACTTCCGTCACGACGCTAGGAGTCACGACCGCACCCGACGCGTCCGCTGCTCCAGCTATTGGGGTCGCGGGGACCGACTTGGGTGGACATGAACGCATGAATGAATAGACGGCCGACTTTCCACCGCTCTGAAGGCCCCAGGATTGATACCTGAAAAACCCAACGAGCGATTGCCCGCATTGTGGCATGATTTTCGACCCCGATTGTCGAATTTTGGCCAAATGGTCGTGGAGCTGAACTTCCGGCCCACGGCTTCATAAGGCGTCCAATCACCGCTCTTGGGTGATGTGGGCGGAATTGCCTATCGGTCGATTCGGGTCAAACGACCCTTGTCCGTCACGCGATGGAGGGTCTTGCGCGCCAATGTCGCCGAACCTTGGTCCAGAGTTAGTATGTTGAACGCGTCCAATTGCCTGCGCGGCTTCGGCATTTCGCTAACGAGTTCGAGTCTGGTTCCGGCAGCGAGGCTCACTTCGATGCTGCGCTCCCAGACTAGCCCGGGTTTGCTGGGTAACGAATTGACGATTGCACCTGGCACCAACCGCGCGGCGACCCAGCGATCCTCGAAGTAAATCGACCAGGTTTGCCGGGCCACGCCGTAACGTACGACCTTTTCGAATTCGCTAAGGGTGATTTGAAAAAGACGTTCTCGGTTCAGCGGCATTCAGTTGCTCTCAGCTAGCAGGTATCAGCTATCAGGATTTCCGCGTTCCGGCTGACAGCTGAATGCTGATGGCTGATAGCCAATGTAGCATTCCCTACTGCGCGTACCCGGGTTTGGAGGGCACCGGCGCTTCTTGATCATCGGTTTTCTTGGGTGTGCTCTTGCTTGCGTCGTTGTTGCTCGAGGACGCCGGAGTTGCCTTCCCAGATGACGGGGCTGGGGTTTGTGCAGCTTTAGAGGGGGTCGAAGCGGACTTTGCGACTAGGGCAGGCACTTTTTGTGAATCGCAGCCGGCAGTGAACCCAGTTGCGTCAAAATGAACACTGAACGAGTCAGTCTCGTCCTTTCCGTCGGGTACGGGCACGCTAACCGTGACCTTCAAGTTGCGAGTCCCCGCTCGCGAAGGCGAACAATAGGACAACAAGTAGTATTGATCCAATAGCCCGTCCACCAAGGCTCCAGCGTCTTCGAACGCGATTGGAATCGTGTTAGCCGATTGTGCCAGTATTTGCCCTGATTGCGCGAGTCGCTTGGCTGCATTGTCCGCTGTGTCACCGGTGACGCCGATGAACACGAGTTTATCCGCAGTCGCCGACATGGCATCGTTGAATTTGTCTTCGGGGAAACGGCCCGCCAGATCTGGCCCCCTTGCGAATACGGCTAGTGTCCCTAGCCGAACCGGGTTTGCGCTTGCCGTTAAATGACGATCCAGAATGTCCAGCCCCTGAACCACAGCCCCGCGCAGATTGCGGGACGGATCACCAGGCGTGAGATTGAGCAGGCCGTCTACTTGCTCGGGCGATGTTGCGTGAGCGTCAACTGGATATTCGCCCACGACTCGGACCTTGTCGCTCCCATCATACGCAGCAACCGTGACCGGCTGCCCTTGACGCACGCGGCGCACGAACCCCGCAGCCGCTTTGGCCATGGTTTTACGCAACCCGGCATCCCGTGCTTGACTGATGTCCACTAAAAGGAGTGCCTGAAATGCCGCATAGCGCCCGGGTTCCACCAACTGCAATTGGGCCGTATCGGGATCAATTGCCTGGTCGTTCTCGCTGATCTTGAATGCCGATGCGGGGAGGCCAGTTACCGGCTTGTCCTTTTCGGTGACCGCGACAAAAGTTGCCACGTTGCCTGGTTTTGCCGAACCGGTAGCTATTTCCGAAATGCGTGCCCCACCGAGGAGCTGGCAGCCGGCAACTCCGAACACGACGCAATTGACGTAAATCCAATGCTTGATGACCACAGCCTGCGATTGTTGCATGATTATTGACCTTAGGGCGCAAAACTTTTTCGGCTTGAATAAGGTTTCAAGGATCCAGTTGTCGGGGCCGGGCCCAAAAATGGCACTTTCATTACTCCCAAAAATGTTCTCCCTTGCGTGCAACCTCGAGCATTTGACTCATGCCATGCGCTAGTGACGATGGAATTTCCGATTCGCTAAACAATCGAACTTCCAGCACTTCAACCGGATTGTCGGGGGCCCTCCTCGGAGCTGCAATACGAGCGCCGACGACAATGGTGACCGCGTGAAACCTAAGATCACGGCTAGGCTCCGAATATACGCCCAGCACGTCACCCAATGTTACCTGATCGACTCCCGCCTCTTCCGCGAGTTCACGAACGATTGCCTTGCGCAGTGTCTCACCCCACTCTAAGGTGCCCCCGGGTAACGCCCACTGTCCCGTGTCGCCGCGCCGAATCAGTAGCCAACGACCGTCTTCGGTTCGTGCGGCTGCGGCGATCCCCACCACCGGTCGCCGCAAAATGTGGCGCGTGACTTCCTTGAGGACTTTGAAATAGCCTGCAAAACGTAACACGCAGGTACGTTAGACCTAGGACAGCGCTTGGGCAATGTGCTACTGCCGGTGCCGTGGTTTCGGCCCTTGTTCACAAAGAGCGCGCGCGCCGTCGTTTCGGTGAAGGGCGCAGGTGCAGTGGTGAGGCGCTGGGCTTAGCGCTAGTTGCGGTTGCGCTCGCGTCGGCCTGCGGTAGGCGCCAAGATCCGCCCGCACATCTCGAAGCCACCAAACGGACGCAAGTCGGTGAAGTTGCCTCGCAGACCGGTTCACCGCCGCCTGCACAAAATACCAATAACGCCAACCCGCGCGATCTCGGGCAAACCGATGATTCGCTGCCGTTCACGCCAACCGGGCTGAAGATTGCCAGCACAGCGTGGCGAACCTGGGTGTACACGGATACCGGTCCCAACCGCACGCGGTTTGGTTACTTGCGAGTGGGCGCAATCGTAGATGCGCGCGCCCCCGCCATCAAAAACGAAGGTTGTGATCAAGGCTGGTATCGCATCAATCCGCGCGGTTTCGTGTGCATCGGCAAGGGTGCAAGCTTGACGATGGACGATGCAATCATTGAGCAAGCCGCCGTGCGGCCCAAGCGAGGCGACGGCCTGCCGTACATCTATGCAATGGCTAGCGGCTCACCGCCGCATTTTTATTTTGCCTTGCCGTCACGTGAACAAGTGGTGCGCCTCGAAGGGTCTGATCGGCATTCGAACTTCGCGAATTGGAAATTGCAGAACTACGACACGCGTCCGGCCGTTGCGCAGCTGCTCGGCACACCGGGGGAGCCGCCAAGCTTTTTGCAAAATGGCGGGCGGGCGCAGAAACCCTATGGCGTCCTGCATCGAGTCGAAGAAAAAGTAAGTTCAGGCAGGGCGGCGCCGGATAGCGGGTTTGCGCTGTTGCACGTGTTTGCTCACGATGAACGCTGGTACGGCATGACTACCGAGCATGACCTAGTGGCGCTCGATCGCGTCAGGATCGTGGTGCCAAGCACGTTTCACGGGATTGAGCTTCCACAAGAAACCGGCGGGCTTCCCGCGGGTTTCGCAGAAAAAGACCAGCTACCCGAGTTTCGCCTGCAGCCCGACGGCAACATGGTTACGACCCATGCGCTCATGCGCCGGCAGGGCATCGCCTTGAGCGGTGAGCGCCGCACGGGGGGCTTCATGCAAACCCACGACGGTACCTACGTCCCCACGGCAGGTTTCCGCCTGATCCCCAAGCGTACGGAGTTTCCAAGTTTTGCAACAGGCGATCGCAAGTGGATCGATATCTCGATTCTAAAGCAGACGCTGGTGGCCTACGTGGGTAAAGTCGCCGTGTACGCGACTCTAGTGAGTACGGGGCGCGGGCTAATGGGTGACCCAGAAACGGAGTCGGCGACTCCTCGGGGCACTTTCATGGTGTACGCCAAACATGTATCGGCGACGATGGACGGCGCCGACGATGCCGCGGATTCCTACAGCCTGCTCGATGTGCCGTTCGTGCAGTATTTTCACAAGGGTTTTGCTTTGCACGGCACTTACTGGCACGACGAATTTGGCCGAGTCAGAAGTCACGGTTGCATCAACCTAGCCCCGAAAGACGCAGCCTGGCTCTTCGAATGGACCGACCCACCCGTGCCCGATCATTGGCATGGTGTGATCAATAAAGAGCGCGGAACCGTAGTTTACGTGCATGCGTGAGTTTGCAGGTTCCCGCCTGCAGGAACCCCCCCAATCCCCCCATGCTTGGGGGGATTTCTAGTCGGGATACTGCACATCACAAGTTTGAGCTCGATCGAGAAGATTTTCGCGGGATACTGCGCGTTACATTCTTGAGCTCGATGGAGAAGCCATCCTCGAGGTGGCAGCGGCAATAATGGCAGCGACTGCGCCCGCTAAGGTCACGGCAACAGCCACCGTTTTAGGATCTACGCACTTCCAATAAACTCATTTACGCTATCGGCAATCGACTGAAATACTCTTTCGAACTTCTCGTCGTCTCGTTCGAGCAGTGTGACTCGGAAGCCCGGGAGGTCGCACACGAATCCCGAGAGCGGGACGACGCAGATTTGCTTTGAGCCGAGTAGTTGGTACACGAATTTTCGATCGAGAGAGATCCCGCTTGGACAGCGACTTTGCACGAATTCCTCCATCTTGCGGTCTTCGATGCGAAGGTGCATGCGGTCGTTGAGTTGCTCGGAGAAAACGAGACTCAAGTAGAATGCGCCACGCGGCTCGTTGACGACTACACCCGGGCAAGCGCTGAGAATTTCGGTGGCGCGCCTAGCTCTTTGCGCGAAAAAGGCCCTTCGCTGGCGTCCCCAGGGTTCGTAGCGGGGGTCGTCGTAAACGCGGGGAATGATCATTTGGGGCAGGGTAGTCGAGCAAACCTCTAACATTTTCCGCGTCGACGATCGAACGCACGTAACGGCGGAACATCGGGCGCTTGTCTTGATTGTACACTTCCATCCAGCCGCAACGAGCACCGGGCCAGGGCACTTCCTTCGAGATGCCTTTCAAGGAAATCGTCGGCACGTCTTCGACTAAGTCCGAGAGCGGCAGGTAGTCTTGCCCGTCGTAAACGAGGTTTTGATAAATCTCGTCAGCCACGATGAAAAGGTTGAACTCGCGCGCAATTGCGACCATCTCTCTGACGACCGACGGCGGAAAGACCGCGCCCGTCGGGTTATCGGGGTTGATGATCATGAGACCGGCGATATTCTCGTTGTATTTGACCTTATTGCGCAACTCGTCGAGGTCCGGCATCCACCCGTCGAACACATTCAAGTGATAAACTATCGGGTTCGAGCCGGCATGCGCCGCCTCGGCGGATGAATGGGTCGAGTAGGAAGGAGAGGGACCAATGACTCGCGCCTGGGGGGCAAGCATTGTGTAAACCTTGTTAATCCCTTCGCCGAGGCCATTGAAAAACAATATATCGTCGGCGGAAATCTGTGCATGTCCGCGGCTATTTACGCGCGCCGCCAGAAACTCGCGGGTCGCCTTGACTCCACGCGTCGGACAATAACCAAAGGAGCGATTATCGCGAATTGTGTCCGCAACGATGTCTTTGATCCAATCGGGGACAATCTCCCCCTTCTCGACGGGGTCTCCGATATTTTCCCAGAAGATAGGACGCCCGCTCAGCGCGTGAATCGCGTGAGCCAATTCAGTGATTCCACGGATTTCATACGTGAGTTCCGAGGCGCCCGGGTGAACGATATTTCGACGCATGGCCCTGGGCCCATAGCACAGTTTCCCCGCGTGAATGGCCAACGGTTGTCACATTCTTGGCCCAACCCTGAACGGCGGCGAACTCGAATGATCGCACCATTTGAGAATCTTGTATTCACACAGGCACCCAGAGGGTTGCTTTTGAATGCCCGCTGTCTCAGTTAAAGCCAGAGGAATTCCGCCGATGAGTCAAAACTTTAACCAGGCCTGGGGTCAAGAGATGACCCGCTATCAGCCGACACGACGCGAGACGGCCTTTCTGGTCCTGGGGGCAATTTTTCTGGCCCACGCCCTTTTGGGAGAGCTCATCGGCGGCAAGCTGATCGAAGTCAGCGGCTGGACCATGAGTATTGGCGTGATTCCTTGGCCCATCGTCTTCGTCGTTACCGATCTGATCAACGAACATTATGGGCCGAGGGCTGTTCGACGGCTGACGCTCATATCGGTCGGCTTGATTACCTACGCATTCTTGCTCTTGCTTTTGTGCATCAATGTAAAAGCCGCATCATTTTCGCCCGTATCGGATGCGGCGTTTCAGACTGTATTCGGACAATCACTTTGGATAATCGCCGGTTCGATCATTGCCTTTGCGATAAGCCAGATTGTAGATGCTGCGGTATTCGTATTCGTGCGGGCCAGGACCAAGGAACGATACTTGTGGGCTCGGTCCGTTGGCTCGACGCTCATATCCCAGATCGTTGACACCTATATTATCAACATTATTGCCTTTGGTATTTCGGGTAAACTTACAATGCGGCAAATAGTCAACGTGAGTACCACTAACTATGGGTATAAGACATTGATCGCTCTGGCTACGATTCCGGTTATCTACTTGGGTCACGGAATGGCAGAACGTTACTTTGGCTCATCGCACACGGCTTCGATTGATTCCGAGCCGCAGGTCGCGGAGTGACTATTCCGACATATCGAAGGAGCTGAATAGAGTCGTTGCGTCTCCAACGTAACTCGGCGCACGCGCATTGCGGTAGTGAGCAATCACACAACTTCCAATTGGCGTGCCCATGAAGCTCTGGGATATGCTCACGGCCGATACCGAGCCGTCGGGTGAAAAGGTGACTGCGGCACGTCCAGTCGGGCTAGGTGCTTGTCCCTGAGTGCGGCAAGCCCGAGCCGCAGCCGCAGCCGCAGCCAAAGCCGCATTGGCGGCAAACCGATCGATCCCTAGGGGAGTTGCTGGCCTATCGCCAGCCGATTCTTCGGTTGGCTTATCAGTCGCAGCAGCCCCCTGCCCAGTCTGGTCCGTGGGTACCGCTTCGTTGGTACCATCGTCCGCGGACTTGTCCCCTTTCTTGCCTTTCTTCGATCGCCCTATGTTTGCCGAGCGGGGCGTGTTACCGGGCGGCGTGTCCACGGGCAGACTGTCAATACTAAGAGCCTTATCGTTGCGTTTGGCACTGCTCGCAGCTTGCACATTGCTGGAAGCCGGAGCTGGCACTGCCGCGTCGGCCGCGCTGCCCGCACCTATCAATTGCTGAATGGCCGCGGCCTCTGCTTGTTTGGGACGCACTACGAACAGGTAGTACCCGCCAATTGCCAAAGAAACTACGAGCAACCCAAATGCACCCACCCAGCGCCAGAGCAAGTTTTGCGCGATGGGCGGCGGCGGGCGACTGGATATCGGAATGGCGGCGGACGTGTGATCCTCAAGGCGCGCAGCAATTCCAAGACCCGATTCGGAATGTCCGGTCAACGTGTAGTTGAGCGGGTCGCTCAGTACCGGAATATCAGGAAGAGACATGCGCCCGTTAAGGCTGCCAACAGGGCGATTCGTATCGATGGCCGCCACAATCGAAGCAATCACTTCGCGCCGCTTTTCGATGCGCGCCCCCAGCAATTGGGTCAGCAAATTGGAGACAATTGGGTGCGAAACGACGGCGTGTTCTTCCGACAAATATTCCGAAAGAATGAACTCGAATTCCTCGGCCGTTTGAAATCGTCGCTGTGGATCGCGCTCCAATGCCTTCAAGACAATCTTCTCGAGTTTTAGCGGATAGCGGGGATTGAGCAGTGACGGACGTGGGATGGTCCCATGCTTGACGAGATCAAGCGTATGCGCCACATCGCGCCCCTTGAACAGCTGCTCCCCAGTCGTCATCTCGAACAGCACGATTCCTAGGGCAAATACATCTGTTCGCCGATCGACCCGCTCGCCGCGCGCCTGCTCGGGAGACATGTAGCTCAGCTTGCCTTTGATCGTCTCTGAATCACCGCTCGGCTCTAGACGGCCCATGGCGTTGGCGATACCGAAGTCCACCAACTTTGCCTTACCCTCGAGCCCGACCAAGATGTTGTGCGGCGAAACGTCGCAATGCACGACACCCCGCAGCTCTCCATCCCAATCGCGAAGATCGTGAGCTGCGTGCAAGCCCGACGCTGCATCCGCTGCCACGCACACGGCAATTTCTGGCGGAAGAGCGCCGCGACCTTTGGAAGCGCGAATAATGTTTCGAAGCGAATCGCCCTCGACCCACTCCATCACCATGTAGAGAACATCTCGGTCTTCGGAGACCTCGTAAACGCGCACGACATTGTCGTGTTGAATGCTTTGAATGATTTGAACCTCACTCAAAAACATCGAACGAAATTCCGAGTGCCGCGCCAGTTCCGGCAACATCGCCTTGACCGCAACCAGCCGCTGCTTTCCACTGACGGCGGAACGCTCGCGGGCGACCCACACACTCGCCATTCCGCCCCGTCCGATACGGACCAGCAGTTCATAGTGGCCGAGGAATACGCCCGACTGAAGCTCACTCATCGAAGAGAACCCTGAAAGTACGGCAAAGTCGCGAGCTTACCGATCACAGCTGAACCTTTGCAGTTGGCGCCACTCGCGGCAAGCGGTGTGTTCCGAGTACCCTTATCAAGTAAGATTTGTTTGAACATTGCATAGGCCGTCGAACCAGTTCTCAATTCCTCTTCTTTGTCGTGCACTCACTGGTAAATGTTTGGCGTCCCATTCCCGATCACCCAACATCGAAGGCGCAGAGGCAAGCGAGCGGTAAGGGACGGCTCAGTTCCCCGGCTTCTTTGCCCGGCCTTTCGCGACGTCTCCAAAGGCGCCGCGAATCACTGAGCCGCTGCCGGTTAAGTGTGATTGGCTGCGAATTGGGCTCAGGATATTGAGCTAAACCAAAGAAACTAGGGGTAAATCCCTCCTGATAGGCCACTGGGCCTATCGACAAGTGGGCAAACATCTGCTCTAACGTACAGCATGTTCCGTTCCTTGGAACCGGCCCCCGCCCACAATCAAAGACCACGGTGCTTGGCAAGGGTGCGGCTTTTGAGTGAGCGGTTCGTGACTGAGCTCGACGGAGTTGAGCGGGAAGTCGAGCTCCCCGCGCTTAGTTTGACCTTTGACTACGGTGGTACGGAACTGCGTGCATCCGATCAGCGACATCGATTCTTTGCCTTCATGGACGAGGGCGTAAAAGAGATTGAACGCGACCAAAGTGAAGAAAGACGGGTTCAGTGTCTCGTCGAAAGCTTTGGTGCCGTCGAGATTGACCAGGCAATCGACTTCAGTGCGCCGATTGACTCACCCGCAGACTATATCATCCAACCGACGGGCAACGTGCACAGTTGGTGTTCATTCTCGGTTCATGCCGTCCAGCAGCTCAAGGATGCGGGATGTGTAGTCACGTATTCGGATGACTACACTTATCGGGTCATCGAGGATGATCCACTTTGGGTCGCCGCAGTCGAGTCCGAGTCAGAGAAGACCGATTGGTTTGGGCTGAAACTGGGCATACTAGTCGATGAACAACGCGTGGACGTTTTACCGATGCTACTCGAATTGCTCGAAAGTCATCCCGACGGGCGATCGCTCGATTCGTTTCTCGGCATGCCGAGTATGCGCGTAGCCCTGCCAGTCGGAAAGCGACGCTATGTAACATTGCCTCCGGAACGATTGCGCGCTTTGCTGCGAGTCCTCCTGGAATTGTATCGTGGCGACCGGTTGATCGACGGAAAGTTACGCTTCCTGGGCGCCCAGGCCAATAGCCTCTGTCACCTGCAAGAAGCGCTAAAAATAGGCAATTCGGAGCTAATTTTCGAGGGCGTACGCGACGTCGTCGTACGGGGACAGACGTCTGGCGCAAGTCGAGCGGCTTGCGGTCGCACCTGCGTACCTGGAGGACCTCGCGGCGAAGCTTCGGTCCTATCAACGTGATGGTCTCGAGTGGTTGCAAAAGCTGCGCGCTCTCAATGCGGGGGGCGTTCTTGCCGATGACATGGGACTCGGCAAAACACTGCAGACGATTGCGCACCTGTGCGTGGAGAAGTCTCAAGGGCGAATGGACCGGCCCACTCTGGTAGTGGTGCCGACGAGTCTGTGCACCAATTGGGCGCGAGAAATTACTCGGTTTGCCCCAACTTTACGCTGCCTAGTCTATCGCGGTAAAGGTCGCACCGCGTTATTGAGGCAGGTCCCGCAAGCGGACGTGGTTGTCATTCCCTACGCGACATTGCTCAGGGACATTGAGACGCTGCGCCTTCAGCCATTCCACCTTTGCATTTTGGACGAAGCGCAGGCCATCAAGAACCACCGCAGTCAGATTGCCCACGCGGTTAAGCTCATAGATTCGCGCTACCGCCTGTGCCTCTCAGGCACTCCAGTCGAAAACAACCTTGAAGAACTGTGGTCGATTTTTAGTTTCGTGATGCCGGATCTGTTGGGGGACCTCGCCGCGTATCGCCGACGATTTCAGCAATCCCATTCAGCGATCCGGCGATAGTCTCCGGCTGCAAGCGCTCAAGGAAAGGGTGTCACCATTCGTTCTGCGGCGCATGAAGGAACAGGTTGCTCGCGAATTGCCCCCGAAGACTGAGATTATACGGCCAATTGAGCTGGATGGCGATCAGCGGGATTTGTACGAATGCATTCGCCTCGCCGTGCACGCTCAGGTTCGAGATGCAATTCTGAAAAAGGGGATTGCGCAAAGTGCCGTCACCGTCCTTGATGCCCTCTTGAAACTCAGGCAGGTGTGTTGCGATCCGCAACTGGTGAGTATGCCCGTTGCGCGTGACGTCAAGACATCCAGAAAATTGGAAGCCTTTCTCGACTTGGTCGAACTGCAATTGCAAGCGGGGCGCCGGATTTTGGTTTTTTCTCAATTCACGCGCATGTTAGCAAGGCTCAGCGAACAGCTGCTGGCAAGAGGCACCGTGCACACGATGCTCACCGGTAAGACGCTCGATCGGCAACGCCGAGTAGATGCATTTCAAAACGGCGAATTCGATGTGTTTCTAATCAGCCTCAAGGCTGGCGGCACCGGTTTGAATTTGACGCGTGCCGACACAGTCATTCACTACGATCCTTGGTGGAATGGAGCCGCACAAGCACAGGCGTCGGACCGGGCCCACCGCATTGGACAAACGCGGCCAGTTTTCGTTCACAATTTAATTGCGGCCGGTAGTGTTGAAGAAAGAATGATGGCGCTGCAGCAGCGCAAGCGACAACTGGCCCAGAGTCTATTTGACGGCTCCGAAGGGTCCGCTTTGCTAAGCCTAAACGTCATCGAAGACCTATTTGCGCCTTTGGATGATTAGTGGAGTCGTCGCGGGCAGACCGAACGCGCTCGCCAGCGGGGGCCCGATGGGTTTACGCCTCCCCGACCGACTCCGCGCATTCGGTCTGCCCGCTCCGGGCGCTTCGGATTTGCGACGAACAAGGGCAATGTTGGGCGTGCTTTGACTGTCGCTTGAAATTGGGGTTAATTCCCACCGGACTGCCCGACCATGAAATTGCTCCGCGTTGCTGCCGCTACGCTCAATCAAACCCCACTAGACTGGGTCGGCAATCAACGACGCATCGTCGAGGCATTGCAATTGGCGCGTTCGCGCAACGTGACGCTGCTGTGCCTGCCGGAGCTTTGTATTACCGGGTACGGTTGCGAAGATGCCTTCTTGGCGCCGGACGTGCACAAGACGGCGCTGTCTGTGCTGGGCGAAATATTGCCGCATACATCGGGGATTATCACTTGTTTTGGGCTCCCTCTGGCACTTCACAAGGCCGTATACAACACCTGCTGTCTGGTCGTAGACGGCAAAGTGGTGGGGTTCGTTTGCAAACGCGCCCTGGCGGGGGACGGAATTCACTACGAACCGCGCTGGTTCAAACCCTGGCCGAAAGGCGAGCGGTCGAGCATCCACGTGTTTGGGCAAGATATCAGGGTAGGGGACCTCATTTTCGACGTCGGCGGCGTGAGGATTGGCTTCGAGATATGCGAAGACGCGTGGATGGCAGAGCGGCCTGCTACCGAGCTGGCATTGCAAGCGGCGGATATAATTCTGAATCCCAGTGCTAGTCACTTTGCGTTCGATAAGCACGCGGTGCGTACTCGCCTGGTCATCGAAGGCTCGAGGGCCTTTGGGGTCACCTACGTGTATGCCAATTTACTGGGTAATGAGGCGGGGAGAATTATCTACGACGGAGATACTCTGATTGCCAGCTGCGGCAAGATCGTCGCGGCTAGTCGCCGGTTTTCATTTGAAGAAGTTCGGTTGATAGACGCCGCAATCGACATCGAGTTAACGCGAAGTCGGTATTCTTGGGTGTCCAGCAATCAGCCGCAATTTTACGCTGCCGACAGTGATGCGTGTGTCATCGTAGAGATGCGCCTTCCGAATATTTTACCGGAACCGAACGAACCGGCCGAGGCAGGATGGGAAGATTCCCCGAATTTAAGATTCGAGGAATTTACGCGGGCACTTTGTTTGGGACTATTTGATTATTTGCGCAAGAGTCGTTCCAAAGGTTTCGTTGTGTCACTCAGCGGCGGCGCGGACTCTTCGGCACTATCCTGTTTGGTCGCAATGCTCGTGTGGTTAGGTCAGCGTGAATTGGGACCTCGATGCTTTGCCGAGCGGTTGGTGTCCGATCTTGGGCTCTCGGCTGAATCTTCGGAGCGCGATTGGGTGCACGCCCTGCTGACCACCGTTTACCAGTCTACGCGGCATAGCTCGAAAACAACGCGGGACGCAGCACGAACCCTGGCGCAGGCCCTCGGCGCGAACCATTTGGAACTCGACGTAGATGCATTGGTCGGTGACTACCAGAAATTAATTGAGGTGGCACTGGGCCGCGCCCTGAGCTGGGAACGCGATGACTTGGCCTTGCAAAATATTCAAGCGCGCGTGCGTGCTCCCGGCGTATGGATGATTGCCAACATTACCGGCGCGTTACTTCTCGCAACCAGCAATCGAAGTGAAGCCGCAGTTGGCTATGCGACAATGGATGGCGATACGGCAGGCGGCCTGAGTCCGATTGCCGGTATCGACAAGGCATTTATCCGTCGTTGGTTGGTATGGTTGCGAGATGAAGGTCCGCATGGGTTCCGTAATATCCCCGAGCTCTCCGTGGTAACCTCACAAGTTCCCACAGCCGAGCTTCGCCCGGCGGCGGCCGAGCAAACCGACGAAGGGGATCTGATGCCATATGACTTATTGGACGCGATTGAGCGCGCCGCTATCCGCGACAAGCGCTCGCCGCTGGATGTATTTCTGTTGATGCGAGCCCAGTTCGCAAAGTACGAACTTCTCCAACTGGCGCACTGGGTGGACCGCTTCTTTCAATTGTGGGCGCGCAATCAGTGGAAGAGGGAACGCTATGCGCCCTCATTTCATGTGGACGACGCGAACTTGGACCCCAAAACCTGGTGCCGCTTTCCGATATTGTCAGGAGGATTCGAACGCGAGCTGGCAGAATTATGGGATTACGTTGGGGGTCACCCATGAGCCGCCAAGACGAATAAGTTGCGAGCCCCGAGTATTTGGCCGATTGCGAAATGGGATTGCGAAATCGGAGCAATTTGTGCAACCAGCATCGCGCTTGGCGAATGTTTCTGGTCGGCCATTCCGATTCTTTGTGACGATTCGGACGGACTTGGCCGGAAGCTATTGTCATATATCCGAAAATGCAGCCAGATTACGCAGGAAGGGTTCGTGCTGATGGCCACTTCGGCTCAATTGGTTCGCTTATGACCAACGGATTTCCCTAAGCGAACGTACAGGTATTCCAATGGGGTACCCAGGCGGCCAATCGCGCATCTACTAACTGCCGCGAGTTTGCTGTAAAGTGCGTACGCTGAGAAGTTCAGCAGTTTTTGAGAAGGACACGTTGCCTTCCCGGCCCGACCGCGCCTGTTGGTTTGCTCGACGAAAGAGGCCTGATTGCTACCGTCGCACCTAGAGGATGCCCTACGTGAGCTCGAGGTTGAACTACCCCAACGTCGACAGTCCATCCTGCTCGTTGACGATGAGCCAGAGAACCTGGAGGTTTACGTCGCGCTATTCGATGGCATCTGGGACGTGCACACTGCGAGTAGCGGCAGTGAAGCACTTTACATTATCGATAACGTAAGCAACATCGACTTGATTATCGCCGATCAGCGGATGCAGGGGATGACCGGCGTCGAACTTCTCACTCGGATTGCGGTTAAGCGCCCCGATATAGTCCGAATTATCCTCACGGCCTACAGCGACGTAGAGCCGATGTTGGTGGCCATCAATCACGCAAAAGCGTGGCGTTTCCTGGTAAAGCCATACGACCCAGTGGAACTTCGAGCCGCGGTGACCGAGGCATTGCGCATCAAGACCAACCTCGAGTTGCTCAAACAGCTGACTGAGTTGCTAATAGATCATCGGGATGCGCTGGACGCAGCTTTAAGGGAGCTTCGGCAGGCTCAAGACCAATTGCTATCGCTCGAACGGTTGGCGACCGTTGGGCCAGCCGTTGCCGGAATTGTCCACAACCTTCGAAACTTGAGCACGCTCATGTCCTTCGTAATGGCCGAAATCACGCGCCATGCCGTGCCAGACTCCGTGCTGCTGACTGTCAAGTCGGCTCAAGGAAGTATGGAGTCGCTGATAGAACTTCTTGAGAACGTACATCAACTGGCGCAACCCCAGGATCTCGACCTCAAGCTCGAACGCACCGATATGGCTCGTTTTCTCGGCGCTACTGCAGCCCTTGGTATGATGCAGGCCGGTGGTCACCCCATATCCGCCGAGACGATGACAAATACGCCAAGTGCACGGATCGATGTTGAGCGCATGCGGCAGGGACTACTCGCTCTGGTTGATAACGCCGTGCGAGCGAGTCGTAGCCGCGAGCCGATAAAACTGACGGCTCGAACCGTGCCACCGCCATCCGTCGAAGCAGCCAACCATCCATCTGACCAATGGCTGTGCATTGAAGTGGCCGATCAAGGCTGCGGAATGGACGATGATACCCTGTCGCGTGCCGCGGAACCGTTTTACAGCGGATTTTCGCCACCGAGGCTCGGTTTGGGTCTCGAACTGGCTCGATTGGCAGCCCGCGTGCATGGCGGGCGCGTCGAATTGGAGAGCGAACCCGGTCAAGGGACCGTAGCGAGGTTGCTGTTGCCGTTTGACCATAGTTACGAGGAGCAAGAGCGCAGTGTCTGAGGCAACCCGTCGCGAGACCGTGCCGTTCAACGTTTGGATTGGACCTGTCGCGCGTGTCCATTGCGAACAATTACTTCGCGAGCAACTATCTGATGCGGAGATCTTGCCTGCGAACGAGCGAGGTCGCGAGTTGAGCGGTCCGGCGACAATGGTCTTGCACACCGATGATTTGGCCGGCCCCGACCGTGCCAAGCTTAAGCATTTGGCGGACCTCGCTTTGCCTGGAAGACCAATAGTGCTCGGAAATGGCGGCGGAAAGGAAACACTTCTGGATGCCATCAATATTTGGAGAGTGGCTCAGTTCGTCACGCCCGACACGTTGCCGTTGACTCTAGCAGACGGAATAAGGGAGGCGCATCGCAGTCTTTGCATCGAACTTGCCGTATGGCACAAGGTCGAACAGCTTTCAGAGGAGTGTCACCACCTCAATAGCGTAACCGAAGAATTGCGTCTAACGCAGCAGCGGTTGATTCATACTGAAAGGTTGGCAACTGTCGGGCGGATCGTGGGGACGGTGCTCACTCGCATGCGTGAGCAATTCGACTACCTTGAAAGCCTCAAGCGGGCTCAAAATGAGGTCCCGCACGTGGGACAACTCGCGGACATATTCGAGGCTGCGGTAGCGGGCATCGATAGCTTTGGCGCGTTGCTCGAAGACATGTTGGCACTAACCGAGAACCGCGAGGCAAAGAATGATCAACAGTCAATCGACTTAGATACCCTCGTCGAGCGCTCTTGGCGCCTTTTTGGTCATGACTCTCTGGCGCGCCGACGCAGCCTTGAAATCGAATGTCGATCAGGAGTTCATGTTTGCGCTGACCCTTGTAGAATGATTCACGTGATCCTCAACCTCTTGCGCAATGCGGCACAAGCTACTAACGCCAACGAAAAGATCGCACTTCGCACTCGGAGTGACGGTGAGTTTGGCATAATCGAAATCGAGGACACAGGACACGGAATGACCAGCGAAACCCTAGCCCGGTTATTTACCCCGTTTTTTACGACAAAAGGCAAGGATGGCATGGGGTTAGGGCTTAGGTTAGCGAAAGCCACCGTGGAGAGGTATGGAGGCGACATTAGTTGTACCAGTACCCCCGGACAGGGAACGCAATTTCGGATCAGGCTGAAGCGATATGGTTAGTTTCTTCCGTGGTGCTTCATCATAACTCCAGTGGCACGGTCGGTAGGCGCACCCGGAAAGTAGCCCCCTTGTTCTCGACACTTTCGACAGTAATTGTGCCACCCGCTTGATTGATTACTTGATATGCAATTGAAAGGCCCAGCCCGAGTCCCTTGCCCGGATCCTTTGTCGTGTAGAAAGGCACGAAGATTCGTTCGAGTTGATCTCGAGGAATGCCGGGTCCGTTATCCGCAACTTCGACGGTGACAAAACCGGGCTCGAGACGAGTGCGAATCGCAACCCTCCCGCCAGGGCCAACCGCGTCTAGTGCGTTCTGCCAGAGATTGCCAATAGAGCGCTGCATGTCCTCGGCAATGCAATTAACCCTAGCTCCTTGAGCCTGCAAGTCTAATTCCACTTGGATGTCATGATCATTGGCGGGAGAAAGCAATGGACCTACATCGGCAATCATTTTATCAACCGCGAGTGCTCCCGGCTCGCGAACGTAACCTTCGCGCGCATAATTGCGCACTAACTCGACGGTGCGTGCAATTCGGCTAATCCCTTTCTTCGCTAATTGATGCATACGCCCAATTTTGTCTTGTGAATCTTGGATCAAGGTTGGAAGAGTACTCACAAGTTTCGGATCGCGTGCTGCAGCCTGCAACTGGGAAATCGATTCTTCAATGATGAAGAGAGAACTTCGAATGTAGCTCAGTGGGTTGTGAATCTCATGAGCCAAGCCTGCGCTGATGAGTTCAAGGCTCTTTACTTGCTCATGCAGCGTCTGAGACAGTTGACGTCCTCGATGTTCAAGGAGTTGACCCACCGCAGAACGAAGCTCTCGGGGGCTAAAAGGTTTGCTCAGCGCTCGGCGAGGCGATCCGCTGGCTGCCGTCTTTCAGGCCTGGGCGAAACAATACCCGTCTAGTGCCGCAGCATCCCGGCTTCTGCAACAGCGGCGGCTTCGACCAGATCGACACCATCGAGGACATGGCGTTCCACTACGTCGAGTTGTTCGACGCCCTGGGCCTGGACGAAGTGATCCTCCCCGGTGTCAGCCTCGGCGGCTGGATCGCGGCCGAGT
>CAWFUX010000006.1:0-47455 GCA_963819085.1 uncultured delta proteobacterium | reverse complement strand
GGCGGAGGGGCCGCAACGACGACTGATGGCTCAGGCCATTATACTCTTAATATTAATGATGACTCAATTATTAATGGAAGTACAGTAACAGTCCAGGCTTCCATAGGCGGCTATGGCTCTAAAAGTGCAAGTCCAACAATGCCGTCCTCAGACGTAGATTTAACGCTACCTCTTCAGGCACCAACGTCGACCGATTTTAGCATGAACCCCTCCTCCGGGACTTACCCTCAGGCGGTGCAATTCCAGGGCCAATCTACGGGAGCAGAAATAACATCATATTCGTGGGACTTCGGCGATGGCAATTCGGGCTCGGGACAGACTACCTCTCATACTTATCAATCAGCCGGTACCTCGGGAAATCACGAGCCCTTTAAGTGGGACATGCTCGTTCGAATTACTCCGAGCGCGCTCGAGACGTACATGAACTGGCATCGCGGCGCCACGATGCCGGTCGATGTGTGGCTCGTCGCCGAGCACCGCTCACGCCAAGATTCGACACAAGGCCCGTACTACTTTGCCCACAAAACCACCAACGGCTGGCAGTTTGGGTCGGCCACGCCTGACGGCTGGCTTTTGCCCACCACCAATGCTTGCGTCACTTGCCATGCAGAAGCACCGGCCGACGACCTTTTTGGTTTTGCTCCCACTCCCAAGGAGTTACCGGAAACAAAACGACCCGACGGTGGGTAACCGCCGGGTCGTCGAAGGAGAACGGAACGGTATCGAGCAAGAAATCCAAGCAAGCCAACAAACGGTGGGCCAACAAGCCAGTACACGAGATAAGTTATGTAAGTTAGGCCTAAGTAAGTCGAAGCAACCGACTCTCTGCGAAGCCCGTGCCAGCTTGCCAGTGTGACGAAAACGGAGATTCCCCATTCCAGCAATAGGGTTTTCCCAAGCGAGTAATTCACGCATTCTTCGAAAGTTACGGGGGTAATTCATTTGCCACAACAGTGCCTGCCTCCGACTGTGCCAATCATGACTAAGCTTCAGCTGTGGTCGGCATGTCACAGCTTGGCGCATGTTACGCAATCATTTCACACCCCCCTGGGCGCCGCCGCCGCATTCCTCGCCGAACGCTCGGACAGTCAAGTCTCACCCGACGAGCTTTTCGCTTGGAGTGCACTCCGACCGTGCTAGTAATTGGCCCCTTTTGCGCTCGTAGCTCAGCTGGATAGAGCGTCGGTCTACGGAACCGAATGTCAGAGGTTCGAATCCTCTCGAGCGCGCCGGAATTCACGGGAATATCAAAGGTTTGGAACTGACAAATTTTGAGCATCCTGAGTCGAATTCCATCCGATATCAAAGTTTCGCAATCCTTAGCTAGGTTCTTGTTACACCCAGCCGCGCAACTCAGCTTTGCGCGGTGTATCGTGTGATTTCCGCGCCGAAAGTCATGGATTGGCGACCAACGCAGGACCGTTCCTGGTGAGGGCTGCTTATGACGCATCTCCCCGTTGGCTTCGAGATCGCTTCGATACCTTCCGCTTCTGCAGTGGCGGTAGCTCTTTCAACACGGCAGGGTCAACAATCTCGAGCACCGCACGCGGATCGACTTTTCGTCGATATCGAACCACGCATGCGTCGATCTCCAGGTGGTCATCGGCACAACAGCGCTCTTCGTCGATGCATACGATCAAGCGTTCGACGCGCGCTGCCTTCATCATCGACAGCTTTCTCCGCACGTAGTCAGCTGTCCAATAGCCGACGATCTCGAGCAGCCAACACTTCCCCGTGATGCGATGTCGCAGTTCGAAGTCGGGGAAGATGAACGCGCCATCAACCGCGACAGCCTGGGGCTCACGGACGATATCCCGATCACGTGCCAGCTTTCCGAACTCGCGCGCAAAACGCTCTTCCACCTTGCTATCGAACGGCGTGAGCTCTCGCGCAGGAGCGACGGGATCGCCCGAACAGAGAACGAGGCGTCCGACGCTGGTGCCGATACCAAGTACGCAGTCTGCCTCCAGACGATAGGAATCGCACCAGGCGAGGCGCGGCACCAACGACGATAGTGCACGACCGTATATGCGCGTGTGCCGGAAGAGCGCATAGGGGCCCGAGACTTCGAGTATGATCTCGTCTTTCGCCTTCCCAGGTGCAGCGTGACACAACAAACCCATCAGCCTCACGTGACGCACGACGGCGCGCACCTGTCCTCGAGCCACGATACGTACGCGCAAGGCCCTCGCAAGAAGTGAAGCGATGACGGCGGCGTTGCAGGCCAGCGCGAGATCGCCGGGCGCCACCGGCGCGGAGAGGGGCATCAGCGTGCGCTCGTCCGGAAGATCTGCAAACAGCCCCTCCATTGCGGCCTGCGGCGACATGTCGAGCAGCGCGGCCGTTTGGGCCAGGACCTTTGCTCGATCAGGCTCCATCGCGGCCTGATGAAAGACCAACGAGCGGATCTTCCGTGGGGGCACCGAACACACGTCTTCGTCCCGTGACAGGCGATCGAGCACACCCCAAGCGACATTGAGCTTCCTTTGCGGCGCAACTGTTGACAGCGGTTCGCGAATTCGGACCTTCCACTCCCTTCGCTTCCGTCCGACGAATCGCTCTCGTTCGTCGAGCAGGGCGCGCAGCCAGGGATGGTCAGCGTCGGTGAAGTATGCGGGTGACATCGTCCGGATAGACGTCAACTCGGATAAACGCTCGAGGCTCATCGGAGCTTCGCGCTTTCGTTCACCGTGATCACTTTGCGTCGTGAACTGCGGGTGCAAGCGCTCGCCTCCTCTCATTCGCTTTTCTGACCTCGTGCGTTCCTGCGGCCACGAGTTCATATACGACTGCCCGCTTGTCGGGCGCTGGACGGAGCAGTCGGCCCACGCGTTGAACGTGCTCTCGCTCACCGCTTACGCCACCGACGATAATGCCCACGTCCGCGTCCGGTACGTCGATGCCCTCGTTGAGCACACGCGCACTCACCAGCGCGTGCAGCTCACCGCGGCGAAAGGCAGCCAGCGCTTCGTCACGTTCTGCGCGCTCGATGTCGCAGGTGATGGGCATCACAAGGTGCGTGCGCGCAATGGTGTACGCCGTTTCATTGTCCGAGGTAAAGATAAGCACGCGACTCGTTCGGTGACGTGCAAGCAGCGCTGCCACTGCCGTGCGCTTGGCCTCAGGGTAGCTGGTCAGTCTGCGACTGTAGCGAAAAGCCGCGAGCGCCGCTTTGCCCTGTTCTGACCGGGAAGCCATGGCCACGAAGTCGCTCCATCGTGCCGTCTTGCTAAACGCACGAAAGGAGTCGAATACGGCGCGGAATCTCGCGACTGCCGCGTCGTAACGGCATTGTTCATCGGCTGTGAGTCGCAAAGTAAGCACGATGGTGTCGAATGCAGCGAGCCACTCGCCGGAAAGATCGCCGATGGTGAGTTCGCAGACTACGGGCCCAATAAGGTCGATGACGCGCTCGCGCACTTCGCCATTGGGAACCGTGGCCGTCAGCCCCAGACGCCTGGGCGCTGCGCAAAGCTCAAGCGCCTCGTCGCGGATCCCGCATCCGAAATGATGCACCTCGTCCACGACAAGGAGGCCAAATCGATTTCCTAGGCGCACCATGTTGCGATAGGCGCCTTCGAACGTAGCGACCGTGACGGGTTCGATTCGGTGGTTACCATCGCCCAGACAACCTACGGGACCTGAGTGATGACGCGAAATTTCCTCGCGCCACTGATGTAGGAGCACACGTGTGGGCACGAGGCAGAGGGCTGGAACTTGGCAAGCCGCAATCGCCGCGCAGGCAAGTCGAGTTTTCCCGCTGCCCGTGGGAAGCACCACCAAGCCCGTTCTTCCCGCGCTATCCCAGGACATCAGAGCCGCGTGTTGGTACGGGCGAAGTTCGGGCACGTGAAAGGTGTCCAAACTGCCAGTAGGAACAAAAACCTCATCGACATAGTGGGTGGCCATCTGGCGCAGTCCAGTCACGATCTCGCGGTAGCGCAAAGCTGGCGCACGATGGCTTTCAATTCGAGAATCCCAGATCAACCCGGGTAATCGGGCGATGGACGGCGGCGGAGGGAGGCCGCGCAGAACCAATGTGCCGCGGTCGAATGTGAGGTGGAGAGTCACTCGTGCTGTATCGGTCCAAAGCGACGCCCAGTTGCGAGCAATAAACAGATTCACTTGGCACACCGAGTACTTTTGCTGCGTTAGGCGTGCACGACTGCACGTCGAGCCGAGCGGCGTGCTCCCCCGGAAAGGGCGAGGCCCGGTGACTTCCGGTTCGACGTGCGGCCATGAATGTCTTCTGAGCCCTTCTTGCTTGACTCCACCTGCCAGTTGTCCTCAGCTTGCTCTGCGTGCCGCACGCCGATCACTTTCTCTCGCGCTTGGACCGTCTCAATACGAGTGAAGTCGACATTGCGCTGCAGCTCTATCGCGATCCGGATCTCTTACGCGCGATTATGGCGGCGGCGAAGATTCCCGAAGCGCTGCCCCGGGTTGCCATCTCGCTCGACGACCCGAGCCTGGGGCCGTTCATAATCGTCACGCGCGACGGGTACTTCGTGACTTGTCTGGGTCGGGGCATGCAGGCCACTAACTTGACCGTCGTCACGCGGGGGCAACTCGACGCGTTTGCGGAGCAGATCGGCACGTTGCGCGAGCGTATCGCTCTTGCGAAGAGCCTCGCAGGCAGTCGAGATCGCCCCTGCGCTCATCTGATGAGTCGGTTGTTCACAAACTCGGATTCTGTGAGTCGGGAGGAATGGCTCGCGGTTTCCGCGTGGGAGCCCATGCTCTCAGCGCAGTTCCTCGACATCTACCTGGGACTCAATCGAGAGATCCTGGAGACGACCCCTTTGCTCTGCAACATTCGTCACCCCCGGGGAAAGCGAATCGAAGCCGCGCTGCACGACTATTGGAACATGGTCCACGCTGCAGGCCATTTCATCCTGCTTGGGACGATGGGTGGTGACCGAGAGCACTTTCAGTCCCTCACCGAGGGTCAGCCCGCTGCACGGAGCGCACTGTCCTGGTCACTGACGTTGACGAGCATGACGCCATTCATCACCAGGGGCGCATGGGCAGTCGGGCGCCTCGGCAAGCAGCTGTTACCCGCGTACAAGAAGGCACTGGGTGAAGATGTTGCATTCTTCGAGCTGCTCGATACCATCTTTGCCCTCATTGCCATGGGGCGGCGTAGCACGGGGTTGCGTGCCGAGATCACCAAGGCGCTACGCGCAGCGCCTGCGAGCGCGAATAATGAACACGCCGAACGACTCCGCAAGTCCATGGGGCGCGAAATAGACCTAATCTGTGACTTGGCGTCGCAGCTGATCGAGTCGGATGCAGAAGAGCTTGAGACATCACTTTTGAACCTCGGTCGTCTGTTGCTCGACGCTGGTGACAAGGAGCTACCCGACGAACTCATGCTAGACGTTCGTGCGCGTGGCGCCATTGCACACATACCTGGACGGCTTGAGCGACGGAAAGAAAGTCATCACGTCGGCCACGTTGGTCGCAGCCACGGCCCGCGACGCACCAGAGCGCTTCTATTATCCGCATGCCGTAGCTCGAGAGTTTCGCATGAAATGGGAACCCGAGCACACGCTGCAGCTCCTGGCCCCGAGAAGGCAGCAAGAGCGCATTCATCGAGTTCCCGCCGCGCGCGGAGTCGTTCCCGAACGAAACCAGCCTTGCCCGTGTGGCAGCGGCAAGAAGTATAAGAAATGCTGCGGCGACGCGAAATAATTGGTTCTGGGTAGCCAACAGCAGAATCTCGTTCTAGTAACTTTCTCGTGGCCAAGAAGGCAAATCGACCGAAGCGCGTCAGTGATGGCATCGCGCAGAAGGTCATTCGGCGCCTGACCGAATTCAGACAGTCGAAAGTCGTCGATTTCGGCGTTGTTTCGGCAGTTCAGGGAGTTGACACTTCAACGTCGAGCCGACGCCTCCGAAGGGCTCGAAGATATGCATCCGCTACAGGCCATCTACACGTATGTCGTCAATACAGTGACTGATTCGGCAACGGCGCTCGGCCAGCTACCGGAGTTCGAAAAGCTCGTAGACCGCCTTGCTGCGGCCGAGGAAGAATACATGCCATCGGGCCCCCCGATGAGTCCCATCACACGCTCCTATTTCGTGAACTGGTCACTGTTCGACATCACGATTGGGTTGCATGAAGAATCCTTTGGGAGCTGCGTGGCTGCCATCTCGAAGTCGCTCGGTGCTCACCCCTCTTACGTTGCATTCGTGCAAACCCTCTGCCGGACTCGACCGGGCCTCTACGTGCACGAGGGTCGTCACGGACAGCTTCACCAGCTCAAGGAATTGGTCACGAATCAACGTTACATGACGCGAATTACCAGTGGCTATCAGGGAAAGCGCGGCGATCTTCTGTTGCTGCGCTTGCTGCCGCCGCACTTCGCAGAGGTTGACGAGGCACTCTCACTGACGACGCCTTACCTCATTCAGTGGCCGCCGTTGTCGGATTGGCAAGCCTACTTCGAGCGCATCCTGTCGAAACTCGGCACTGATCGCCAACGTGCCTACGAGTCCCTGATGAAGCGCGGAATGGCACCGCATGGCCCCCGCTACTTTACGGAATACATCTTCGAATCCTATGCGAATCACAAGCAGGAGGTCGTATTTCTGGAGGGACTCCCGGATGTGACCGAGAGCCGTCCGCACTCGAACAACTATTCGCGTGCCCTTGCCACGACCAAGCTCGCGCAACTGGCGCAAGACGCCGGCTCAGCTGAACGGAATGCTCCTGTGGATAGCAAAATTCACGGAAGCATCGTCAAGACATTGTCGCGCAAGAAGCTCGAACGCTTGCCAAAGCTCTCGGAAACGCTGCTCGCATTTGGCCGGCCGCTGCTCGACTCCTTTCCAATGGACAATTCAGCCGATTCCTTGCGACAAGCCATGACATTCATCGAGATGGCCTGGAATGGCCCCCTCTTGATGCAGCACGGCGATCCCGAAACGAGCCGCAAAATGAGCGAAGCGCTGGAACAGACAATCCGCATGGCGCCAGAAGAACCCAAACGGGTCCTGGAGAAGCTATTCATGTCGCGCGTCACCAAATACGCTCACGACCCGAGACTTGCCACCGTGACCATTACCGACAACGGCGCTGACAACGTCAAAGTCCGTGCGGAAGCGCGGATGCTGGGGCAGCCACACTAGCTAGGCGAACAAACGCCTCACGAAGGTTCGAGGATGTTGCAGTTCAATTCGCCCCGCCACAACATTTCTTGCTCTTCTTTCCACTACCGCAAGGACAAGGATCGTTGCGCCCCACTTTTGGTACTTGTCGTCGCACGGGCGACTGTGCACGCTGGCGCGAGAATACGGACACCATGAAGTCTTCTTCTTGCTGCAAGAGTGTCTGAACCGCTTCGGTCTGGCCAGCGTTTTGGAGCAGCTCTTTGAGTCCAGCTACGATGCGGCTGCGCAATCGCCTTTCCGTTCCGACCCATTCGAGGGCTTCGCGATAGTGGGATTCAGCTTGGCCTGGGTTGCCGACGGTGAGCTCAAGTTCGGCTGCCGCCAATTCGACGCGCGGGTTCTGCGGAAACTCCAGCAGGTTGACTGCGAGCGTCGCACGCGCATCCTCCTCGCGATTTGCGCGAAGTAGGAACCACGGCATCCGGATTCGCAGAGTGTCTGTGACGCCGAGGAATGGTCGAAGGACCGTGCCAAGGCACCCCTGAACGTGCTCGGCCAAGTCGAGAGCCTCGTCGTGCATGGATGCACTCGATAGTTCGACTGGCAGATCGCAAAGCCAAGCCCAGAGTGGTCCCTTGACAACGTGTTCGACGCCAATGTGCATCGTTGTCGGATCGCCCTTTGTGACTTCGAACAGAGTTCGGGCGAGGTGATACTCATCTGCGAGATCTGTGCCTGTTCGCGGCTCCGTGTCATCGCCCCATGATCGATGCTCGTAGCATTCGATGGCGTATTCGATGCGAGGTATCAGCTCCGCGATCCGTTGACGCTCTGGTTCGGCAAGAGCGACCGAAGACTCGTGACCATAACAACAATCCGCGTCGTGTTCGCCCGTTCCGGCTTCATTCGAGTTCTTGTCGTCGATCGGCCATTCGTCGTACTGTGGTGGTGCCCTGCCTACACTTGCGATGATTCGCGGGTACGTCGCGCCTTCGTCAACATCTCCATAAGAGACAACCTTGACGTCATGTCGCAGTTCGTCTCCGAAATCGAAGAGGTAGAGGAATCGCTTGTTTCTGAGCAGACTGAATTGGCCGAGAGTCGTGTCCCTGGCCGATGGACGCGCATCGCTTGGGGAACCCTCGTATCCATACTGCCGATCGAAAGCATTCCCATTCATGTAGAACGCGTAGAGGTGCTCGTTATCGAGCTCGAACGCTTTCTGAATCGCCGAGTGTAGCTCGTGAAGTGTTTGATCCAATTGGATCTCGATGTCTCGCGATACTCCCAAATCGCTCCAGGGCGTAACCCGCAGGGTTACGGTCCGCAACGAGTCGCCGTCAGCCATCATTACTCCGCCGCCGCACTCGGTGGCAGCACCGGTTCGACGAAGCGGCTGCGAAGCTGCACGCCCAACGCGTCCAAAACGCGAGTCGCGCGTTCGACAGTAATGCCATGGTACTCGTTGCGCTCATCGCGCGATACCTGCGACTCGTGAATACCAAGCCGCTCGGCAAGTTCGCGCTGGGTCAGGCCGACCGCGATGCGCAGGGCGATCAATGTATGACCGAGCCCGTGCAAATTGACCAGTTCATCGAGCTCCCCGCGCCGGAGGCGCTCGTAGCTCTGGATTTCCTCGTCGAGTTGAAGGTGAAACGACTTCAGAGGCGCGAGGGCGCGTTCCACTTCCGCAGGGCTTAGTCCGGACTCTGCGAGGCGAGCGCTGTGTTGCTCAAGACGGTCTCGCTCCTCGCGCTGTCGTCGAGCTGCTTCTTGGTACTCCGATTCATTTCGAATCATGGGGAACCTCCATCAACCAATTTGATGATGCCGCGCTGCTTTCCATCGCGGCGGGAAAGCCGAAACGCGGAAGGAAACTCGAGTTCGTTTCCATAACGGTCGAGAATTCCGCAGAGCTGACCGAAGTGCGGATAGAGCTCGACGCGATACACGTGCCACATTGGCAGCTGTTTCTTCGGATATCCGCGATAGGGTCGGCGGCTCGCCGGATCCCAAGTCCAAACCTTATGCGGGTCGAGAAGATTCAGTTCGCGTTCCAAGCGCCCCGAGGCCAGTTCACGCAGGTCGCAGACGAAGTAACCGTCGATATCGTTTGGATGGTCCTTGTCTTCAACGAATGAACCGTCAGCAAACACGTCGGTGATCCCGACTCGCCAGAGCTGCCGAACCATGATCTCGAGATTGTCTACCAGTCGAAGTCGCCAGTCCGTGTCCCAGTTTGGGCATGCTGCCCCTGGTCCACTCACCAAGATGGAAGCGCGTAGCTCGTCGAGGGTCATTGCAACGTCTCCGGGTGGGAGTAAGCCGTCAGCTGTGAAATTGGGAACAAGTGACATCCTCAACCTACCTGGCAAGTTTGTTAAGTTTGACAATTATGTCAAGTTCAAGCGTCCCGTGGGGCTCTTTACGGTCGTCTATGCACGGCCACTCGGCCACTCCGAGATGTGACCGCGTCCCCGTTGCCGTTGAAACCTCACTTCAGCACCACCCGTATCGCATTGCTCAACCGCACATATTCCAGTTCCCCGCGTTCAACCATATTGTAAACGGTCGCCGCACACACCCGCAGCGCCGCGGCCACCTCCTTGACGGTCATTAGCCGAGCCGCTTTCTCCGACCCCAGGTTCTCCGCCTCCGAGTCCTTTCCACTGGTTGTGCCGCGCGGGTTTTCCTCAGCCTCCTGTAACAAGGTTGTAACAAGCTGCCTGCGATTCCTTCCATTGTTTGCTACTCGCTGGACTCGGCTTCTCGCTCCAACTCGAACAGTTTCGCTCGATTGCAACTTGCTGCCACCCCCGGATAACCCGCCTTCGCCCCCTACGGAACCGAATGTCAGAGGTTCGAATCCACTCGAGCGCGCCGGAGTGAAGCGGAGGCGAGCTCGAGCTGTGAAAGTCAGTTCGAGCTGGCCCCCGTTGACCTATTGAAACACTCGAATGTAATCGATTAGGTACTGCTGCGGGAACGTGGTGGCGGACGGGTCGCCGCCGTTGTCTCCACCAATTGCCAGGTTGACGATCATGTACGCGTTTTGCAGAAACGGACTCTGGCCATTGGTGTCGTTGAGCATGGCTGTCAAGTTACCCGTGTTCATCAGAGTGTCATCGACGTACAGATCGATCTTCGTGCTGTCCCAATCCATTCTCCACAGGTGATATTGAGCTGCCCAGGTAGCGTTCACTGCTTTTGTCGCTGAGTCCCAATGAGCCGTCCATCGCGTGCCCGTCGCCCAAGCGATGTTCGCCAGAATCTTACCGTTGTAATACTCCATGATGTCGATTTCGCCGTTGGCTGGCCATTCGCCGCTCACGCCAAGTGTCCACCAGGCTGGCCACATGCCCGCGCTAATCGGGATCTTGCCGCACATCTCGAAACGCCCAAACTTCCAGCTCTGCTTGCCGCTGGTCGTCATGCTCGTTGACGTATATTGGGCGTATTGGCGGGTGGTCTTCCAGTCACTGCCGTTTGGGTTGTAGTTCGGATTAGTGACTTGTTCGCGCTTACCGGTAATCGTCAATAGGCCGCCGGACACCGCCGCATTTTGCGATTGATACCACTGCAGCTCGTTGTTCCTGACAAACCCAGTTTCGTAACCCCAATTCGCTGAACTCGGGGCACCGTTCACGTCGAATTCGTCATGCCAAGCGAGCTTGGTGTAACCACTCGGAACGGCAATCGTCGTCGAGCGCCCGCACATATCTGTCGCCGAGCCACCACCCGTGCCGGTGGCGCCCCCGGTGGCTTCACTTCCACCCGTAGCGACGGCGCCGCCTGTTGCTTTCGAACCACCGGTACTCGTTGCGCCACCGGCAGGCATCGAGTTACCGGTGCTCGCGGTGCCCCCCGTTGCCTTCGTCCCGCCGGTGCTCGCCGTGCCCGCGGTTGACTTGGCGCCACCACTGCTCGTAGCACCGCCGATGGCTTTCGAGCCACCGCTACTCGCATTGCCACCCGTTGTACTTGCGAGGCCGCCGGTCGCGTTTGCGCCGCCTGATGTTGTTGAGCCGCCGTTAGCGTTGGTTCCGCCCGTCAAGAAGGAACCACCGGTTGAGCTCGTGCCCCCGATTGCCTTTGCACCGCCGGTCCCGGGCGCGCCGCCTGTATTCGCGGCACCTCCGAGCGCGCCGATGCTGCCCCCGGTGCCGCCTACCGATGAAGCACTGGTTCCTCCCGATGGATTCGCGCCGCCCGCGGGTGCTCCCGAAGCGCCGCCCGCACCGGATCCGGCACTTTCCGTGCCGCTACAACCAAAAATGCTTAGCGAAACAATAGGCAGCAAGAACGCAACGGGCTTCACACGTCTCATACGAAATTCTCCCATGCAGCGCGTCGCGTTCGCTTTGAGCGGCCGCGTGTCGTCCAACGCTAGGTCACAATTACTCCGGCCCTTACACCAAAGGACTCGTGCCTGACTTCGCATGAAGCTTACGCCAACACGGATATTCATTCGAGGTCGAAGTACGAAAGCTTGACGCGAATGGAACCCACGATTGAATCGTTAGCAACGCGGCGCGCTTGAAGCTTCTTAGACTTAGTACCGCCTTCCTGAAGACGTCCAGGGACAGTGCAAGTCAACACGCCGTTGCCGCCAATTGGTGGTTTTGGCATGACGGCCCACTGACTTCTGGACTTATCGCGGCGGCGCCATCGGGCACGCCCTTGAATAGCAGTCATTCGTGCTTAGGTTTCATTTCCAGAATTACGAACCCAGTGGTTTTCTCACCCCGATACATTTTCCGCCGCAGCGCGTGTAAAGAATAGGATTCAACTATGCCTCCACAAACCGAATCGGGTTTCACGCGTCGCCAAGCAATTGCGGCAGGCCTCGCCGTTACGGCAGCCGCAGCCGTGTTGCCGACAGTAGGTGGAAGATCCGCTACGCATTCATCAGATGATCCGCATTCGACGGCGGCCGGAGAACGAATGCCGGTTGTATTTGTGCCGCACGGCGGTGGCCCCTGGCCCTTCGTTGACAGCGGAATTGGAGATAAACTCGAGCTCGAAAATCTTGCGACCTACCTTCGATCGCTAGCGTCGCTTCCGAAGACCGCACCTAAGGCCTTGCTCGTCATATCTGCCCATTGGGAGGAACCTATCCCCACGATAATGGCCGGCGAGCATCCACCCATGCTTTACGACTACTACGGCTTTCCCCCGGAATCTTACGAGATAACTTGGCCCGCGCCCGGGCATCCGGCAATTGCAGCGCGCGTGGGCCAGCTACTTCTAGCGGCTGGAATTGACACTGCAACCAACAGGGAGCGCGGCTTTGATCACGGTACCTTCGTGCCACTCAAGCTCGCCTATCCCAAAGCCGATATCCCCACCGTGCAATTGTCGCTCAAGCGTGGGCTCGATCCTGAAACTCACCTTGCGCTCGGGCGCGCTTTGTCGCCGCTGCGCGAGGAAGGCGTTTTCATTATCGGTAGCGGAATGACGTATCACAATTTGCGAGCCTTCGGTCCGCAGAGCGCGCCTGTCGCGGAAGCCTTCGACGCATGGTTGCGCGAAACGGCATTGTCGTCGCCCGCCGAGCGCAATCGGCGACTCATCGACTGGAAAAATGCGCCCTCGGCTCGGCTGGCACATCCTCGGGAAGAACACTTGTTGCCTCTTATGGTCATAGCCGGCGCGGCGGGCAATGATCGCGCGCAGATCCCGTATAACGGCACGATTCTGGGATTGCGACTATCCGCTTATCAATTCAGTTAAGGGTGCGAGATTTCGGGCGTTACGGCACGTGGCCACTCATTCATATCGAGCGCGAGAAGACCCAGTAATATGCGAAAACTAGAGCTTCTCGAAAGGCCCCGCGTGCCCGATGTTGCCAGGGGCCCACGACGCCGACGCCGCGCACCACTTGAAAGTACTTGCCAAAGAACCACTCACAGCGGCGCACGTGATAGGAATCCGTCACCACAATGATGTGATTGAAGTCTACCAATCGGCGCAAGAAACGAGCATTTTCAGCCGTCGAAGTCGATTTGCCTTCTAAAACCATCGCGGTATCCGGAACTCCGAGGTTCCGCGCCACCGCTGCTGCTGCTTCGGATTCGGCGGGCGGAAATTCGCCGACGCCGCCTGTAAGCACGATCATTGGGGCAAGACCGCGCCGCCAAAGCTCTACGGCTTTGGTCGTTCGGCGCGTGAGGGATAAGCTTGGCAGGCCGTTTGGCATGACCCGACAACCCGCGACCACGATCGCATCGTAGTGTCCGTCAGGTTCGCGACGATGACCGTAACCATCGAGCACGAGCGCCATCGCGCACCAGAGGGGAAGACCGGCTACGGCAGCGAAGAGCGCCCACTTAGGATAGCGAACCCGAGACAGGCCAAGCGGACTGCGAGGCCGAGGCGAGTCACTTGCTTTCGAGCGTTCGCGCATCGTCATTGGTTTCCGAAAACAGAGGCAGTTCGATGATAAATCGCGTGCCCGCGGTGAACGACGCGTCCCACCCGATAATTCCTCCGGCGCCCTCGATCAATCCGCGGCAAACGGCGAGCCCGAGGCCCGTGCCCTTGCCAATTTCCTTCGTCGTTACGAATGGTTCGAACAATCGCTCGCGCACGGTCGGGGCAAGGCCCGGGCCATTGTCCTCGACCTCGATCCGCACCTGCGCACCCTTGAGTCTTGCGCGTATGATTACCGAGCCCTCGCCGCCGAGTGCATCGGCCGCGTTCAGCAGCAGGTTGAGCAATACCTGCACTAATTCGGAACGCGCGAGCGCGACCAGCGGCAAGAGTTCTTCCAATCGCCGATCGACGGGGACCTGCTTCATGATCTTTTGCGGGCGCACCAGCGCCAATGCGTCATCAATGGCGCCCGCAACGTCGCCAGGTTCCTTCAAAGCATTTCGATCCTGAGCTTGACTCGGTCGAGCAAAATCGAGCAAATCGCGCAGGATTTTGTGGATGCGTTCGGTCTCCTGACGCATGCGCAAGAGGAAATCGCCATGCTCACTCGGCGATGGCCCCCCCTCGATCAACAAATCTTGAAGGCCAATCAGCGAAGCAATTGGGTTGCCAATCTCATGGGCGAGCCCTGCCGCAAGCCGACCTACGGATGCCAGCCGCTCGGAGCGTACGAGTCGCTCCTGGGCATCCTTGAGCCGCTCAGTCGCCGCGTGGACTTCATCGATGCGCCTTCGCATTTCTTGCTCTTCATTGAGCAGGTGGGCGGTCATCGTGGCTAGGCTTTCGTTCAGTAGACCTAGTTCGCGTGCAGGCATCCGCGGGACTACCCAACGCCGCGATCCGGACGCGACGCGCACAGCGGCACTCGAAAGCGTATCGAGGGGTTGAATCACGAGTCGTCCGAGGGCAATGTAGATGGCGACCAGTAGCATCAATGCGCACAGGCCCATGTACAAAGCAAACGAGCGAGTCAAGACGCGCAGCTGAACGCCGGAGTCATCGAGAGCAATTGCCACGCGTGCCGTGCCGCGCGCGCCGGAAACCGTAACGACTAAGGCCCGCTGCTGCTGCACTTCGATAAGTGCACCTTCCGTTGACGACGCAGTTCGGTGCCTAAGCCGTTCGAGCCACGCGGGCTCGCCCCACTGGGATGGCTCATGTCTATGGGGTTGTAAGACCCATACAGCCAAAAGCCTTTTGCCGAGTTTGGACTTGATGTCCAACCCCGAGAGCTCAGCCTCGGCAACACTGCGGCCCAGTTCGAGACCGGCGCGCTGTTCAACCCCATCGATCGACAGTCGCGCCAAGGCGCGTTGGGCCCATAGCAACGGGACAAACGCCAACAAAAGCAAGCCCGCGACTAACAGCAGAATTTGCAAACGTAGACCGATGCGCACGCCCGCGCATATTCGCATATTCCGCGACCGTTGCCCGAATTGTTGGCCGATACAAATCCGTCGCAAAGCGAACAGCGCTCGAAGCACACGCGCATTGCCCCGGAGGCGCGAGCCTAGCCCATCGACGAAATCGGCCACAATGCTGTCACAATGCGACGAATCCACAGGCCGACAGCCGGAAACTATGCCGTGATGCGTCGATTCTGATACCCGCTAGGTTCGCATGGACCCGCTCGTCCGCGCCGCCCTCGTGACGCAAAACCTACTCGGTCGCTGTTTATACATGGGGCTGAATGTCGGTATAGCGATCCTGCTAATCTTGATCCAATCGGGCCAGGCTTCACCGTTTTTCTTATGGTTGGTGTTGGCGGCACTTGGACTCACATTGGCGACACGGCTACGCAGCCGTTGACTCGTCGCCTCGGATTCGGTACGCCGCGACCTCGAGTTCTTTACCCAACTGGTTCTGCTCGTTCAGACAGGGTTGCTGCTCGCTGGTCCAAGCCTTGGACAAGGTTGGTCGGCTTGCACCTATATAGTGTTCATGCTCGCAGCGGCATTTGCGCGGCCGGGTGCCGCATTTGGGACTTTGATCTTCGCACTGGCCTATCAAGCTGCGAGTCTTGGAGCACTCAACCCGGGTCAGTGGTTCGAGCGACTCTGGCCGCAGGCGATCTTAGGCATCGCATTTACCAGTCTCAACTTCCTGGTCTTTCGCGCGGAGATTGCCAGGGTCCGCCGACTGTCTCGCGAGCGCATCGACGCTGAACTGCAACGCACGAAGGATGCGGCGCGTTCATACCGGTTGCTCACGACACCCAGCAGTGCCATCGAGCGCACCGGGCCGCTACCGCTGCGCGGCGACGAAGAGCGTGCGCAAACCGCGGCAGTCGAAGAGATCCACGCGACCTCGCAGTTCGCCTTGGATCAGTTGCGCCGCGCGCTCAATCTCCAATCGGTGGTCCTACTCTGGCTCGACAATAGTCGCCAGCGCCTGAGCATCAATGAACTTTCGAGCTCCAAAGATGGCATCAAGACCGGGCCATTCAGCGCGAGAGATGGGCTTATTGCCGCCGCATTATCACAGCAGAAGCCAGTCGCCCTCACGGGCCCTAGGGCGGCACGTAACGCGCCGTATTACTCTGAGTTGACTTTGGTTGGGTCCGTGTGCGCCACTCCCGTGCTCGATCACGGCCATCCGCGTGGTGTGCTCGTCGTTGACCGCGAGGACACAACAGAATTCACGGAATCAGATCAAGAGTTGCTCCAAGCTACCACGCGCTTCTTGCTGCGGGCGATCGAGAATCAGCGGGTCTTCGTGCAGCTCGAAGCGGCAAAAATCGAACAGGGCAAGTTGTATCGAGCCGCCGGGTTGCTAGCGGCTGCAACGACCGAGGTTCAAGTAATTGAGGCCGGCGTTGGCTGCGCGCGTGAGTTTGCCGCATTCGACTTTGCAATCGTAACGCTGTTCGACAAGCTCGCCCTCGAGCACGAGATTTGCGCGGCTAGCGGAGAGGGCACAGAACTGCTCGTGGGCCGGCGCTTCAAACACAACGCGGGCCTCGTGTCGATGGTTGTCACCAACCGTCACCCTTTGCCGTACCGCGGCGACTACGACCCAATCCGTCAACTCGTATTCGAGCGAGGCATCGAGGTGCCGGTGTTGCCCAGCCTGCTCGTGTTACCCCTGTTGGTGCATGACCGTGCCCTCGGCACACTCATGCTCGGCTCGAAACGCAAGAGTGCATTCGGCGAATCCGTACGACCAACGCTCGAGGTCCTCGCGAGTCATATGGCGGTGTCACTCGCCAACGCCAGAATGCTGACCCGCCTGGAAGAATTGGCGACGACCGACGGCATGACTGGGCTCATGAATCGTCGAACCTTGCTCGAGGTAGTTGCCCAAAAACTTCGAGCCGCGCGCCGATTTGGCAAACCCTTGAGTATTTTGCTGTGCGATATCGATCATTTCAAGCGCGTCAATGACACCTATGGCCATGACGTCGGGGATCAGGTGATCAAGGGCTTTGCCAACGCGCTACGCCAAGTTAAGCGGGATATTGACGTCGTGGCGCGTATTGGTGGTGAGGAATTCGTGTTCCTCTGCGAAGAGACAACCGACAAGGGTGGTCTGCAACTTGCCGAGCGAATCCGCGCAGAGCTCGAAGCCATGCACTTCATTACCGAGCAGGGTGAGCTCCAAGTGACCGCCTCGGTTGGAGTCGCAACATTTCCAACTGCTGGTCAAGACTGGGAATCACTCTTCAAGAGCGCCGATGAAGCGCTGTACGCATCTAAGCGCGGCGGGCGCAATCGCGTAACGCTTTGGAACAACAAGTTGTCTGGCGTAGCGGCGTGATTGTGCCAGCTGTGAATCAACGCTTTCACCGCGGTGACGTCAATCAATTGACGGGGTAACGCCTGCCTTGTCACTCGAAAACACACGTTCGAATGGCACCCTCAGCCTCAGAATACGGCGGCGTCTTCCCAGTGGTTAAGCGGTCAAGGAAAGAAAACAATTTTCTCAAGGTTAGCCAAAACCTCCCGTTCACTCGCCTCAGCTAACCGGGTTTACAAAATTAGTCGCTTCTAGCTTGCGACGCCCAACCACAAAAACCCGCATTAGGAGGCACAATCATGCGAAATTTCTCTAATTATGTCGCCCTGTCCCTACTAGCGGCTGCGTTCGCAGGCTGCTCAAGCACCGACACCGGCTCCACATCAAAATCAAGCAGCTACGACCCCGGCCTAACAGGCGCTCTAGCCAAGTACAACGAGAGCATAGTTCCGCTCGCAGCCGGAGACTGCATCTGGACGGCAAACACAGGGTCCACCACGAAAGGAACCATCGCAGTTGCACTGAAGGCCAAGGAAATTGGCATTCTGTCACTCCGTAGCGTCGATTCCGCCGTGCTCTTGAATGGAAGTCTTTGCTCGAACACGACCGCTGGAGTTACTACACCAATTATAACGAGTTCCATGGTTACCGGAGTCGCGGTAACCGGGCCTGTCACCGCGTCTGACGAAACCATCATTTTTGACATTCGTAATGGCATCATCGTCAAGGGTGCAACAACCGCTGCAATGTCGGTGGCTCTCGGAGCCGCGTCGGCTACGGACGAGATTGCGATCCTTGGCACTGCCAAGACGGACGCTATGAAATGCACCTATGACGGCACTGCCAACGACACGATCGATTTGGATGGAGACGGCAAAGCCGACATTACCGTTACCCCCGCCACCGCAGCCGCAAACCACTTCACGGTCGACCTCAGCGACGGTGACGATACATTCAATCAAAATACCTGCAAGACGAAGATGTCCGTGTATGGCGGCATCGGAGCCGACACGATTACCATCGGCACGGCGCTCACCAAGGGCGACATCTTTAGTGGCGGCACCGAGACGGGCACCACCGCAAAGGCCGATACGATAACCTATGCTGCTCGCGTAGCTGGCGTCAGCGTTTCACTTGATGGCACGGCCAACGACGGCGACACTGCAACGAGCGAAAACGACAACGTGCTTGACGACTTTGAAGTGATTACCGGGACTGCGTACAATGACGTGCTCGCTTCGGGTAACACGCAGGTTAGTTACACGCTCAACGGAGCCGCAGGAAATGACACGCTGTCGAGTATGGAAGACCATGAAGCCATATTTAATGGTGGCGACGGAACTGACACGGTCGATTATCACCTGCGAACCAGTGGTGTAACCGTCACGATGGACGGTGCCAAGATCGATGATGGAGAGAAGAGTGCGACACCGGCCACCACCGCTACGTTCGACAACGTAGGCAAAGATGTGGAAAACCTGATTGCGACCGATTCTGCCGACACTATCACCGGCAACGCGTTGTCGAATATCATTACGCCTGGTGGCGGTGACGACATCGTTCTTGGCGGCGACGGCGACGACACCATGGTTGCTGGTCTCGTCAACGGCAGCCCCAATGATGCGGTTGACGGCAATGACCACTTCGCTGGCGGCAATGGCGTAGATACAGTGGATTACTCGTCCCGTATCTTGGCCGGGCCAGTGACTGCAGCGCTCGACGCAGTGCTCAGCACTGACGCCAAAACAGCGACTAACACCCCGACCAATTCCGGCAACGGCAGTACAGAAGCCGACTTCCTAGGTGTGGACGTCGAGAACTTGGTTGGTACCGTTGGAGCCGACACGCTTACCGGCAATGCCAGCGTCAACAGCATCTGGGGAATGGGAGGCGGCGACACCATTTACGGCATGGCAGGCAATGACGTAGTTGACGCGAACGGATATCTTGCGATGACGCCGGCCGGCAAGTGGTGCGGACTTGCTTCTGATGGCACCGCCGGTGGCAAGTGTACGACCGTCGCTGGTGGCACAACGCTTCTTGGGTCGCAGAGTGGTTGTGATTGCACTGTCGCAGCCGTAAATCAAGTAAACTCGATATGCAACCCGAGCAATCTGGCTGCCGTTGGTGCGGGTACGACGGCTTGCAACGCTACTTCGATGGTTGCAACCTGCGGACAGACGACGGTGAACGTGAACTGCGGTGGCGACCCGCTTGACATAGTGTCCTGCGCGGGCGTTACAGGCTCGACGACTACGTCCGGAACAATAAAGACGGCCACTTCTGGCGCAACCGTGCCCCTCGACGTCGCCGCGGTGTGGACGACGGCCAACACGCAATGTTGGAAGATCCAACCATAATCTGATGCAAGCAAGATTTCCGGGGTGACTCAACATCACCCCGGGAAATCCGCGGCGAAGGTGGAGTAACCGCGGAGCCCCCTCGAAGCCTGTTGAGCCCCAGTGACTCAGCGGGCTTCGTGATTTCTCGGGAGTGTGTGCTGCTGCTTATCAAGGTTCCCATGCGTCACCTCGTTATCGCCAAAGTCATCCAATGCTTAGCAGTCGCGGGCCTTTGCGGCTGTGTCGATGGCGAGCCGAGTCAGAAATCTCAGACTAGTTCCCATCCTGGTGAAGGCCCCCTGGCAAAGTACTTTGAGAACCTCACCCCGCTGACTACGCCCTGCAAATACGCGGCTGGCACACAAACAGTGACAGTCTCTCTGAATCCCAATGAGACGGCCATTATCTCAAGGCGGTCGGCGGACTCAGCATTGCTAGTTCAGAGTGACACCTGCGTGGACAATAGTGGTACGGCTCCTGTTACGGCACTTGCCACGAAGGTGAAGATTATCAACATTGGCGCCGATGCGACATCGGGTCACGCGGTTGATCTTACTGGTACGTCAGAAATAGTCATATTGGACCTCAGCAATGGGGCAGTGGCCGTCACTGGTGTGGCAAGCAGCGGTATATTCGTCGACCTAGGTGGCGGCGGGGACCAGGTCAGCGTGCTCGGCTCGAAGCTGGCGGACAAGATCGGCTGTAGCATCAATTCTGGCAAGGACTGCCTCGGGCTCACCTCGCCAACGAGCGCAGACGTCAAAGTAGCGGGCCACGCTGACAACAAGTACACCATCGACCTAAGCGACGGCAACGACAGCTTCGACAAAGGTGATTGCGCGACTCAAGTGGATGTATACGGCGGTGCTGGAGTCGATACCCTGCTCGCCGGTACCAACACGACGATCGCCGGTGACCATTTTCACGGGGGTTCGGGGATTGATACTCTCTCCTATGCTTCGCGAAACAAGGGGGTTATCGCCGCGGCCGACGGCGTGACAGCGTCAGGCGACCCGGCTGGTAGTGGGGAGCAAGACATCATTGAGTCGGACATTGAGAATATCATCGGTGGCTCAGGCGACGACACTTTAGTTGCGGGCCTAGATGCGACGTCAACACATTGTCTGACTGGCGGGGACGGCAATGACATCCTGATCAGTTCCCCTGGCGGCAAGACAACCTTCGAGGGTGGGCTTGGCATCGACACGGTCAACTATTCAGGCCGCTCTCACGGGGTGACAATAACCATAGGCGATGGCAAGGCCAATGACGGCGAATCCGCTGACTTGGATAACGTGGGGCTCGACGTTGAGAACGCCATTGGCACTGACTATGCTGATGTCATCACGGGAAGTTCCTTGGCGAATACAATAACGCCGGGCCTAGGAAATGACACCGTCAACGGCGGTGATGGTGACGACACATTCTTAGCGAGCGCAAATTCCGACGATGGTAACGACACGTACAACGGAGGAAAAGGCACCGACACAGTCGACTACTCTCTGCGATCAGGCGGGGTCTGCGTGGTTCTCGACGGCGTATCGCACTCTGGCGCCTGCACTTTTACAATGGGCGAGCCCATCATGAATATCTCGCCGACAGACACGGACACGGTAGGTCTCGATGTCGAAAACGCGGTAGGTACCGCGAGCGATGACCACCTAGTGGGCAATTCGTCATCGAACTTGCTAACTGGACTTGGTGGTGCGGACTGGATTGAGGGCAAGGCCGGAGACGACCAACTCGATGCCAACGCCTACACCAGCAGTGGGGGCAAAACGTGCAATCCGGTAACCAGAGCGTGCATTGGAACTTTCACGGGGACCTGCGACTGCGCTAGCGCAACGCTGACCGCCAATTGCAGCCCAAGCTCACTGCTTGACTGCGGCAATGATCCTTTGGACCTGGCGGCATGTGCGGGTGGTGGAACTAGTCAATTCGTTGGCTGCTGGAAGACGCAATACTAGCGGACCTCCCCGCCAAATCGATGACGCCGTGTTGATGTCTTGACGCCCGCGACGAGTCACCAGCGGGGGCTCTGTACAGGCGTAGAGTGACGACATTGCCCGCGCGAAAATAGACGAATTCGTCGGCGTCTAAGGGTAAATGAATCGACCAGAACGACCGTAGTGGATGGCACAGGCGCATAGCTGCCCTTCACGCCTCATTGCGGAGAATTGAGATGACGAGGTCCTATCTAATTGTACTTGCACTGCTTACGGGCACTCTACTCGAGACGGCTTGTAGCAATACGCGCACCGGTGACATGAATCTGTCAAGTGGTGACAGTACCGGCACAGTAGCGCAGCTCCAGATCATGAATCTGGCCTATATCAGCACAAGTGGTGGTACGACGTTGATGGTGGCCGGCGATGCGCCATCAGGTGGCCTGTCATTCATCGACGTGACATTTCTCGATGCTGCGGGCATCCCAGTTGAAGTTGACACAAACGGCGACGGCGTTGCCGACTCGACCACAATGCACGTTCCTGCAACACAGTATGTTACCGGTCAGACATTCTTTGCGCAGCTTTCCCTGAGCAAATCAGCGGCAACGACTGCGCCAAGTGTGAGCGCTCAGGCGGTGGACCAAGACGGCAATCTCAGCAACACGGACATAGCTGATCTCAATCGACTTCCTCAACTGGACCTAGACGCGCCCTGTGACATGCGCGGCTTTGATGCCTGTCCCGACGGTTCGACCTGTAGGCAGACTGCAAATGATTGGCAGGCGCGTTGCATAGGCGACACCGCTTCTTAGTCCAGCGGAGTCGATTGAAGGAAAGGTTTTGCGTCAATGCTTGGAATTTCCCGACATTGGGTCTTTGCACTCATGAGCCTATGCCTAAGCGTCGGATGTCAAAAAGCCGCCAGCTCGAAGGGCAATACTGGGGGTACTGGCTCGCACATTTCTCATGTAGGTGGCAGCCCACCCGGCACCGGCGGCTCGTCCGCGCTGCCCAGCCAATCGCTCAATTTGACGAATGCGACGGTGCACGTTGACGGCCGTCTGGGTAGCCGCTTTCGATTGACAGTTAGTGGCGAGCAAACCGCGGGGACGTTTGCCTCCGTTGCGGTTACGGCACTGGACCGTGACGGAAACTGCTTAGCTTGGTTTGACGCAGATCACGATTCAACTCTCGAATCATGCACCGGATTTTTGGTGCCACAGGGAATTCCCAATGAAGCGACATTTACTTTCGATATTATCATCCCTCTTTCGTCGGAGCTCCTCGACTGGACGCAAGCGAAGGTCTCGCTCTATGATCGAGCTGACGCCGTATCCAACGAGCTTACGGTTGAGGTCCAGCAACAACCCGAGCGTACGTCGGGCCAAGCTTGTGATCCAACCGCGGAGGCCGACCGCTGCGCCACTGGTCTCGAATGCAGTGCAAGTACTAACACCTGTGTTAATCACACTGGGCCGAGCCTGAGCAAGGTCGCCTACTTGACGACGAGCAATGGCCCCGTGATGTTAGCCACCGGTTTAGACAATGCCGACGACGTCATCGAAATGGACATTGGCTTTTTCGACTCAAATGGCGCATCGGTGCAAGTTGACGTGAACAATGACCCCGACCATCCCCTCATGGTGTCAACTTTCACGGAATCTGGAGGAATCACGTCGAGTGACGGTGTGTTCGCGTTCCAGATCAATCCATCTGTCCTATTCACGGAAACTGTGAAGAGCATTAGTTTCGTTCCGGTTCAACGCGGTAAACAAGAAGGGCTCGTCTCAGACTGCATCTCTGGTCCCGCAACCTTCTGTCGGCAGCGGTGCCCTCTGCAATGTCCAGGGGCTCAACTACTGCGCCGGCACCGCCGCGTGCATGCCAGGAATCTTGGGTGCAATCAATACCTGTCAACCCGTGGGTTCAGCACAATTGGCGGCATGCAAAGCAGCGCCGGTCGTTGATCCCACCACGAAATATCCCGTCGTGACCGGCTACAGAAGTGGTTCGAGTATCTGGGATCCCCCGGCCAGTTGCATTCCAGGAATTGGATTACATGGCCCCGAAACGGTCTTCCAATTGCACGTACCCACCAAGTTGGCCACGCTTACGCTTTCCACAGATCGTCGCGAGACACAGTCAGACACAGTTCTATACGTGACCTCGGCGTGCAGCCCGACCTCGACACAGATCCTCGGCTGCAATGACGACACAGGTCCCGGAATTGCTGCTTCAACACTTGAGTTGACCGACGTTGCCGCCGGGGATTACTACGTAGTCGTCGATTCTTTGTCGAATGACGGTGGCCCATTTGCGCTAACGGTTTCCACTCAATGACCCCTCAATTTTTGCTGCAGTGACTCCGCTTTCCACCGGCCCGAAGTCTGAGTCTCGCTTCCAGATTCGATTCGAGTTAGGATGGAAACGAAGTGACTGACGCCTCGGAATTAGAGTGCCTGCGGGCTGCCATTGACGCTGTTGACGCCGAGATCCTTACCCTAGTTGCAAGACGAATCGGGCTCGTGTTGCAAATTGCCGACTATAAGCGTGGGCTGGCGCTACCCATCTACGACCCGGCCCGAGAGCGCGCCGTCATTGAACGACTCATAAGTCTTGCTCCGGCGACGCTTGACGCACAATTGGTGCGGCGTGTTTTCGAACGAATCATCGATGAGTCTCGCCGCATCGAACAACACCAGTCGTCAACGACCTAGTGCAACGTGTGCCAGCGACCATCGTGCTCGACGCGGGGCACATCCCGTTCGGGTTCGCCGTTGGCCCTTGCCAACGCTGCTAGGCGTTGCTGCGTCGAGCCAGCAACGACGATGTGCACGCGCTCAGGGGGTTGTTCGACGACAGCCCTTTGGGCGACTAACCTTGCGTCTTCCTGTGCCTCTTCGCGCTTCCAGCGATCTAGTGTAATGCGATCACGAACCTTCTTGCGCCGGTAACCCCAAAAGAACAGGCCGACAATACCGCCCCAAACCACCGTGGTGCTGAATAAGATCGGCCAAAATGTGTATCGGCGGGCCACGTCTTCACGCCATTCATATTCGAGCCCAAATCGGTCAAGGCCGTAAGCGCCCGATAGCGCAGACTCGAAGCCGGCGCCCTGCCCAATGCGTTCGATGAGGCCGTCAAAGCGATGGTGGTCACTTTTGCGCGCTAAATATCGCACCACGTCGGCAGCTTCTGCGTAGGCAATCGAGGCCGAAATCGCGTCTTCGGGGAATGAACGTTCAAGGCGCTCAAGCGGCATCAGTGTGCCAGCTAGTGTTGCGGTCCACAAAGTCTGAAGGCGCGGCATTGAACTTTCACCCGAAGCGAACACAGCAAAGCCCTCGTTGAACCAGCGCGGGATTGCTTGGTTGTTGACGGCTTGTGATAAGCCGATGTGGGCTAATTCATGCCGAAAGGTTTCGAGAATATCCAGGCGTTCGTTCGGGGATTCAGGCACGAGCGTGAGAAGTACAAGGTTCAATTCCGGGTACGCAACTCCCGAGGCGTATTTGGGGTACGGCACTCCTTCTGGAGCCAATGAGAGCATTTCCCTTGACGATCGCGCAACTCGAACATGCACGTCATGTAGGACGAAACGACCCAATTGATCACTTAGTAGCGCCCTTGCGGAATCGGCACCATCGATGAGTTTTTGAATCCTTGGGCGTGATTCAGGCGGATAGTAAAAATGGATCCACCCTCCGTCGTGCGTGTAAAATCCCGGGGGAAGTACCGGAACGTTGGGCGCATCGGAGGTAATGCGTGGTGCGTCCCCCGGGGCAGACTGCACGTCGCTCGCCGCACGACAGATTCCCATTTGTGAAAATGTGACTAAGCTCACTAACACGACACCCCAACTGGCGCTCAGCAACCGGCGTAGAAACATTGCCATGAAGCGCCCAGAGGGTGCGAACATCCCTACCAGCCTAAGAACGCTTTTGACTGCCGTCAACGACCCACACCCATCGAGCCAAAACAATTGCAATTGAGCCTAGTTGCGCTCCTGACCCACGAGGCGGCCGCGCGCCCTCGGGCTTCGGCTGAGTCGTCCCGTGGGCGCCTGCGCCCAAAAGCGCGTTGACTTTGGCAGGGTCTGACGTTGTAACTTAGTAGCTATGGTTCTTTTGTTGTCGGAAGATACCGCGCTTCTGAATCGCGTTAGAAATGGTGACAGAGTTTCGCCGAGCTCCTTTATCGAGCTTATTCGCCGCTCCTACCCCGAGCTGTGGCGGCAGGTAATCGGCCTGCTCGTTAAGCGAACCGAGACGATTCCAATAGAGGCTGGCGATACGGTGCTTGTGAAGGACGACGAATGCGTGGTTTCCGGGATGCCCGTGTTGCGGCGCACGCGAAGAACTCGCGACGAAGATGCCGATGAATCTCGAGTGTCCGACCGAATCGACCGCCACGCAGGTGCCGATGGCAATTCGATTGACTCCGATCAGACCGCCGAATTCGAAGAGCATGAAAGATCTTGGGAAATTAGTTCCAAAGTCCACGGGATAGTAAACATCGATCGCCATGCCCAGGCTCACTCCACGTATGACCGCCCGGGTCAGATCGACATTGTTACCTTCGAGGCGCTTCCCTCCGCGATGAAGGAGGTACCGCTCAGATACGGATCGGATTCCGTGAGGCGCGAAATTACGGAGGCATTTGCGACTCGTTGCGTTCCGGTTGCACTGAATGCGTTCTTCAACATTCGGACGATATTGGCGGCACCGGATACGTTGCTTCTGGCTCGCCCGGAGCTGCATGGGACGGATCGTCTGCAAGAACAGCTGCGCAACCCAACGCAATGCGATTCAGAACACTTGCTCACGCAATATAAGGAGCGCAACCGAACCGTATATCAATTCTTCGAGCAACTTCGCGATCAGGCATTCACTAGTGAAGATCGTTGCTCGGAAATGAGTCTGGAGGAGTTGCCGCGCAACATTGACATAGAAATCTTGACGGCATTGGCAGTCCCGCAAATCTACGGCACACTCTGCTCACAGTTGCGAATGCAGTTCATGTACGTCCAGCCATCCATTGTGGTAGGTGCAACGATTGTCAGCGCCAGTGCAACACTGCAGCGCCTCTGGGACCCCAATGTGCAACTCACGACGATTGCCCGGTCGATTGCGCACCGGCAGGCTACGATGAGTTAGCGCCCAACGAACTCAATCCGTCGAAATCTCAGCGCGGACCAATGGTCACTTAAAGAAACCTGGGCAACCGTTTTCAGTCCCAAGGCTACAATCGGTTCCCAGCCGCGATCACGGTTGATTTCGTTCGTCCCCTTCGGGTAAGCGATCCACAGTCGAACATCGCCCTCGAGTCGCGTTGCGAGACGTTCTGCCAAACGTGCCACAGCTTCGCGATGCGCAACAAATGCTAGCCCTACGTATTTTGCGCCCAATTTTCTTGGTAGCGAAAGCACCACGGCGTGCTCTGGGCCTTCTAGTGCCACCGGCGCAATGTCGTTAGGCAAACCCACAACGACCAACCTGTCACCGGCGCGAATGCCTAGTTTATCGGCAACGGGCTTTGTACTGACCTCGAGAGCCTCACCCTCACCGTTCAGGGTGCCTACGGGTGCTCGAGTTTTTGCGCGTGGAGTCGCACGGCTAGCCATTGCCTCTAGCTTATAGCTCAGTCGTAACCATTCGCGGCGGATACTACCACAACATCGAACCGATACTGATTGGCCGACCATGTTCAGTCGCTAGGACGAAAGGAATCACAACTTTCGCTCTTAAGTTATTGGGGATTCGGCCGTTCAGGTCGTTGGGACACCGAGGTCGCATCGTTCGTTTGGATGCTACAAGTTCCGACGAAAGCCCTGCCAAAACCAAGGCGCTTGCGAGCCCCCTGGGCAGGGCTGGTCGGTATCCGGTGGGCTTATCTCCCGCTCTAAGTCCAACAAGAGGGGTCAAGGAACAGGCCTGCACTTTGATATTTGGGCCTTGCGTATTTGGGTGCGCTCACCTCCGCCGTGGCGGCAACTAGGAGTGTGACCAGAATTGCGTCCGGCCTTTACAAAGCACCTTTACGGTCCACTTCAAGCCGTAGTCGCATTGATTGGGCCGTTTTGAATCCAATTATTTGGGGGATTTTTTCTGCAGCGAACCACCGCTCAGACAATTCTTATTCAGCAAAACTTCAATATTCCAACATGGTATGAAGTTGCGGATCACATGTGGAAATACATGTCATCCTTTCCACAGTTGTGAGTGCATGGTAGATTTCTTCCGGTCTCACGGCAAATTCGGGTCGAGGGTGTCGCTATGAAACAACGCGTAACAATCATTGAGGTCGCAAAGAAATCCGGGGTGGCAGTTAGTACCGTCTCCCGGGTCCTAAATGGAGGTTACGCTTCGCCCACGGTTCGTTCTCGGGTCCAGAGTGTCGTTCGACAGCTGGGTTACGTTCCCTCAACCAGCGCTAGAGGCCTAAAGTTGGGTCGCACCGGGTTGTTGGGTTTCGTCTCGTGGAACGTTTTTGGAACCTGGGCATCAGGGCTCCTTCGCGGAATCGAGGAAGAGCTAGTCGGTCGTTCTTCGAGTGTAGTTATCGCCAGTCTAGGCCTGCGCGGTACGTACGATCCAAGCGCGGTCAGGGCTTGGATTGGTGAGCGCCGCGTTGATGGTCTTATCATTGCACGCGCCAAAGAAGAAAATGCGGATCTCATTGCTGCATTAAAAGGAATCTAACCTACCGACTGTGATAATCGGGGCGGACTGCGATTTTGGATACGGCGTATCGATCAAATCGAAGAACAAGAAGGCGGGCGCAATTGCAGCGGATCACCTAATCCAATTGGGACACCAGCGAATCGCCTGTTGGGCGGGGCCCAAAGAGTCACTGGCCGCCCGCGCCAGGTACGAAGGTGTGCAGGAAGCCCTGGAAGCCAAGGGCATGTCGCTCGAACACGAACACTCTGGCTTTGCGTCTAGTTACCACTCCGACGCATGCGTCGCTTACGCCAGGCGTTGGCTAGCACTACCGACCCAATCGAGACCGACTGGGCTTGTCATGGCTAATGACGAGCAGGCGATGTTGTTTCTGAAGATGGCCTTAGATCGAGGCGTATCCGTTCCCGACGAAGTTTCCGTAATCGGTTTTGATGGCATCGAGCAGGGAGCACGTTTTTGGCCCGGGGTGACAACGGTCGCCCAGCCCTTATACGCCATTGGTTCGGCTGCGGCGCGGCTCGTCCTTCAAATGGTGGAGGGGACCGAATTGCATATACCTGAACAGCTGGAATTCGACACAGAACTAATTGTTAGAGAGAGCACCGGGCCCGCGCAAGAAAGCCATTTGCTCAATACATCGGACATTTCCGAAAGTTTTATCAGCACCAAAGCCGCAATCGAGAAGGTCAAGGCCAGGGCCTAGACTTTCCGACCGTGTTCGGCACGCCTAGCGCAGTGCTCGTGCTATATCGCGGCCGTGCCTTTGCCACCGGCAAGCCCAAGATTGTTCCGATGGCTTCGTACGGCATTGGGGTTCATCGTTGCGCTCGGCGTCTTACTTGCGCTCTATCGGATAGCGCAGCGATGGAACGGTAGCGACGTACATGTTCGGTGGCTTCCGCTCATTTTATCAGTCGTAACCCTCGTTGTCGCCAACTTCTTTCAAGCACTGGGGTGGAAGTACCTGCTTGAGCGTATGGCAGGGCGGTCGATTGCGCTCCGACCATTAATATCGGTGTTCATGTCGGGTCAGCTCGCGCGTTACACGCCTGGGAAGGTTGGCTTGCCCATGGTGCGTATCGCGGGCGCTGCCAAACTCGGAGTGTCCGCCCACCTAATAGCCGCCTCCGTTGGCCTCGAAGTCGCTGCGTGGATTGGCGTTGGCTCATTGGTGTGTTGTGCGTCACTTCTTAATAACTCGAGCGGGATCTCACTGATTCCGGGGCAGAACCGCACATGGATCTTGCTGGCGCTGCTGGTCATCAGCTCGTGTTTGGCTGCTGTTGCGATAGTAGATCAACGTTGACTTCCCGAGTGGGTTCGGCGGCTGCTGCGAGTCGAGGGAACAGGGCCACTGGTCTCGCTCCGCATGCTTGGTATGCAGCTATTGGCCTGGTTCGGTTGGTGGGTACTTGGGTTCCTTGTTCTGTCAGCCGTGGGTAGTTCGCTCGATGTGGCGCTGGGTCAAGCAGTGATATTCTTACTTGCGCCCATAATCGGTTTTCTGGCACTAGTAGCACCGGGGGGCCTCGGTGTTCGCGAAACCGTAATATCATACGCGCTCGCGCCGCAAGTAGGTGCGTCCACTGCGCTGGCCGCTGCTGTATTGGCTCGGGCAGCAGCTTTGGTGTCCGAGTTAGCGGGCTGGCTGATCGCTGTGCTTTGGGAGCGTCGTTAGAGCCCCGTCCAATGGCGTTGTCCGCCATTGTGGCGTGTGTGCAAGGCCTCTAATTTCCGACACTCTGCCTGAGTTTTTCTAGATCGAGGATTACCCAAGGCGCCCTTTCGAATACTACGGCTGAGTTTGGAATGTGCGTTAGGGCCGGTGCCTCTCGATTGGGCCGATTGACTAGGTTACTCGAATAAGTCGTAAATGGTTCGAAGCTCGCGGCATGTCGTGCGTAGTCGGTGTGATACCGGTCTCGGTTAACCAACAAGTGCGTGACGGAATACTTCTTTCCGTACTCCAAAATGTCCCCAAAGTTGGAGCTGTACAAGGCATCCAGGGTCGCGTATTCCCGCACTTTCTGGCGCTTCCAGGAATCCACGAACCAAGGCTGAAGCGTCTCGAAACTGCCCACGGTTGCGCGCGCCCCGTAGTACGGAATGCCATCACCATCCATCGGATGACTCGCAAATCGAACCGTCAAGGGGAGCGTCCGTATGTACCCGTATAAGTCCGCGTCCCAGTGGGCGTCGAGAGTCATCCCGTTGTTGCGAATAATGCCGTCGCCAAGCAACGTCCATTGCAGCAGTATGACGCTCGTCGCAAAAAGGTTTGTAGCGGTAACATGCGCCCGCCGCCTTCTGGCCATGAATTGCCAGCAAACTGCAGCGATCAACAGGCAAGCGGTCATTCGCATGCAATAGGCATAGTACCTTTCCGTTGAATACAATCGGAAAGCGAACACACGCGCAGCGAAGTACAGAACAACCGACCCGAGAAAGAACGAAACAACGCTCCGCGACACGGACACCCAGCCCAGCCAGCGGCCGAGGCCAAACAACGCAGCAACAAATAGCGCTATCAAAATTGAGTTAGCCGGACATGCCGACGATGTGCCACCGAACAGGCAGGTGCCCGATGCCGAAAAACGAGCTAAAAATGCGGAACTAAGTTCATGCGCCGGGTTTCCGAATGGCAACACCCAAAGCCTGCCACCACCAAAAAATGCTGGATCTCTTGCCGCTTGTTCTAGCGTATGGATCGGACCGCGCGTCGTATCGGCGCCGACGACCGAGGGCAAGCAGCACACTATGCAAGCTGCGACAACGTAAGCGTACCGTCGCAGTCGCCGTGCCGTGACCCCCAGCCGCAAGAAGTTCCGAAGTGAGTAGAAACCTTCAGCGGCTAAGATCATGAGCATCACCGCTGGGTAGAAAAGAGCACCGATTATTGGCGCAGCTAACCGCGCCCAGCGCCTTTTGGAAAGCACGCCAGCGACCCACAATGCGAAGCATGGAAAGCCGAATGACCGCGCATGACCGCCGGCGATTCGACCAATGGCGTACGAGTCACTCAACACCAAAAAAATCAGCAATAGCCCAGTTGCCAGCCCAGAGCGCCGCGAACGCCCGAGGACGCAACCAGCCACAACCAACAAACTCAGGGCCAACCCTTGAACGCACTTGGACGCGACGAAAATATTGGTAAGCGGTACCAAGCAACGATACAGGCTCCAAAGGCCTGGCGTAACGTACGCCATCATTTCACGCGCTATCGGATCGTTGGCGAGCCAGGGATTCAGTCCGTAACGATGAAACGGAAATACCGCTGTACGCACATCGTCATTTTGCAGTGCTGGCAAGAAGAGAAAGCCCGCGTGCATTTGTACCCAATGTGCAGCATAGCCGCAGAATGCTACCCACAGTCCCAGCGCGCTGAGCGCACGCGGACTCAGCAGCCTACGGCGCCAATATCCCGTCACAATTGCAATGAACTTGCCCGCGGAAAAGTTCGTCACACGAGTCAGCCATGTAGCATGGCCAACGCAGAGGCCGCAGCACTTGACGCGGCGGGAGTCCAAAAGTACGGTCGCTGGCCTCAATTCGGGCAAACATCAGGAGAATCGATGGCCGCCGAGCCTCCCTCATCACCCGTACCTTCGCTTCGCCATTACAAGGCGCACCGCGTTTTCGAGGTCAAAGCCAAGAAAGCGGTGGTGTCATCTTGGGGCGTCGCCACTAAGGACGTGACGATTTGGGAATGTCCGGTCAGCGGGCTGCGATTCCGAGAGCCGGTGTCGATTGAAGAGTTGAAGAGATACTACGTCGCTGAGTACCACCGAAAAATGACGGGCGGACAAGATTCAACTCTGCGCGGGCTCGCCTATCGCAAGGAAAACGAATCGCGAGTCCAGCATCTGCAGAGATTTACTTCAGCGGGTCGAGTACTAGACGTCGGTTGTAGCCAAGGTGACTTTGCGCTGGCTATGAATCGCATGGGTCTAGAAGCGTATGGCCTCGACCTGTCACCTGAGGCCTGTGAAATTTCAAAGTCCGTGCTGGGCGATGATCGCGTATACTGCGGAACACTCGAAGCATTGGCACCTGGACTGCAAGGGCAATTCTCGGCGGTGACAATGATGGATGTTATCGAACACTGTAGCGATGTGGTGGGGCTGCTGCGCTCCATCCATGACGTTCTGCAGCCTGAAGGTATCCTCTTTCTGCGGACGCCCACACTGAGTTCCCCCTTCCACTTCGTTGGTAATCTGAGCTTTAGATTGACGTTTGGGCTCTACAAGACGGCACTTTTCAAACTCTACCACGCCGAGCATTTGTACTTCTTCAACGAATCGAGCATGAAGCGTTTGCTGCATGACTGTGGCTTTGACACCCTCGAGATAGTCCCCGATCCCTTGTGCTGGGAGAATTTTCGCACGGCCGAACTCAAACAGGGCACGATTGGTAACTTGCTCTTGTCCGGCATATACTTTGCGGGGCGTGCATTCGGTCGCGGCCACGGAATGAAAGTCGTGGCCAGGCGCCGAGGCGAGCGTGATTCTCGCAGTGAGGGATAATGGCTGGCGAACCACGCACGCACAGTGAAAAATCCCTGTCGGCAATTGTACCGCTATTCAATGAGCAGGAATTGGTCGAACTGTCGCTGCAAGTACTCGTCGGCCAACTCGAGGCTACGGGCCATCCCTTCGAGATCATTTGCGTAGATGACGGTTCTAGCGATGGCACGCTTGGTCAATTGTACCGCCGTGCCGATTCGGATAAGCGTATTCGCGTGGTCGCCCTCTCGCGAAATTTCGGCAAGGAAGCAGCGATGGCCGCGGGTCTTGAGGTAGCCGATGGTGATGCGGTGCTATTTCTCGACGCGGATCTGCAACACCCGCCGGAACTCATCCCTCAGATGCTCGAACTTTGGCAATCGGGTTACGACATCGTCAACGGCGTGAAGGACGAGCGCGGCCGGGAACCCCTCGTTTATCGCGCCTTTGCCCATCTGTTCAATCGGCTGATGGCGGGTGCGGCTGACTCCGACTTTCGAGGCGCCTCGGACTTCAAGCTGCTCGATCGACAAGTAGCCGATGCCTTACGAAAGCTCCCCGAGACGCGGCGATTCTTCCGAGGGCTCGTAGCGTGGTCCGGTTTTCGTTCAGTTCGCTTACCCTACACCGTAAGAGAGCGAGCTGCCGGCAAGACCAAATGGTCGTCTTGGGGGCTTCTTCGCTACTCGATTCGAAACCTACTCGCATTTTCGGAGATGCCGCTACGCGCAGTAGCGGCAGCCGGCTTTTGCACTCTAATATTCGCGGCATTACTAGCTGCCTGGCAGCTGTATCGGTTCGTAACCGGCTGGACCTTGAGCGGATTTACCACAGTAATTCTCCTGCAATTGTTCCTGGGTGGTCTTCTGCTCACCGGTGTCGGAATCGTCGCGGTGTACCTTGCCGAAATGTACGCCGAAGTGAAAAAGCGCCCACTTTACGTAATCCGCCGCCCGCGCGAATCGGAAATGATGCAGGAAAAACCCGAAGAAAACGCAGGCGAGACTGAAACGCACGACTAAGGGGCCATTCATTCTGGGCCTACTGCTAACCGGAGGCGTCCAGCCTTACTGTCGTGACCATACATGTCGACGTCAAGGAGCTCGAGATCGTTCGTCGAATGACGTGGGTCGTTCCGACTTTTGTTTATGTGGCAATTGGGGCCCCGGCAATTTACGACAAATCCCGCGCACCAAGATCTTCGGAACTTCTCCGGGGTGTGACCGTGTCTGCTTGCAGTTCTCGTCCTACCGTAATACTGCGAATGAAATACGGGCGCCTGTCCTGGGCCTCATGATAAGTGCGAGCAACGATGTCCGCCATGAGCCCCAGCGACACCAATTGCACTCCCACCACGATCAGCAAAATGCCGAGCAAGAGCAGGGGCCGGTCGGCAAGGTTCTTGTGAAAGACAATCTTTTCGATCGCTAGCCACAGACTAATTCCGAGCCCGGTCGTACTGAGGATTAGCCCTAGAAGTCCAAACACTTGCATCGGCCGGGTCAAGTAATTTTGAATGAACCTGACAGTAATCAAATCCAGCACAACTCGCAGCGTTCGACCGATCCCATACTTTGACTCACCGTGCTGGCGGGCCCGATGATTAACCGGCAGCTCCACGATTCGCGCGCCGATGAATGCGGCAACCGCCGGGATGAACCGATGCATCTCGCCGTACAATCGAAATTGCTTGGCTAAATCCGCCGAAATTGCTTTGAGCGTGCAGCCATAGTCATGCAGCCTTACATCGGTAATGCGGCTGATTAATTCATTGGCAATCATCGATGGCAACCGCCGATTGATAAACGCGTCGCGCCGATTCGATCGCCAGCCGACGACCAAGTCGAAACCCTCTTCGAGCTTCGCAACAAGACGCGGTATATCAGCGGGATCATTTTGCAGATCCCCATCCATCGTCACGACGATGCGGCCTTTGGCGATGTCGATGCCGGCCTGAATCGCAGGGGTTTGCCCGAAGTTTCGCCGAAATCGAATCACCGTCAAAGTGGGGTCGATACGCGCCATCCGCTCGAGCAGCGCAAAACTGCCGTCCTTCGAACCGTCGTCAACGATCACGATTTCGTACAGACGCGACATCGGAAGCAGCGCGGCGTGCACCTGTTCGAGCAACATCGGCAGGTTCGACTCCTCATTGTAAACGGGGATGACTACCGATAAATCCAGCACCAAACCGACTCCTTGGAACATCGAGCATGCCTGGCTTTAGCCAGGGTCAACCCGCGCCGGTCCACGGGACAGGCATACGGTCTCGACGACTTACCACACCCGCAATAATATTCTCTCAAGCATTCTGCGCAACAACCGTTCACGGGGTGTATGAGCAACCTTCTAGGTGCGATATCGATGTTTCAAAGTTCCGTCCAAGGTATTGGGCGGGAATTCAATCGCTCCGCAGTTGCAGCAGCCAAAATTGCCCGCGCCGATCGCGGCGACAAGGTGACGATCTCGGCTGAGGCCCGCGCTCAGCCGCAGGATTCCGAAGCAGCTGCGGATGGCACAGAGGCCCCAATGGTCGATATGCGGGTCGCCAAATATTCCGCGATAGCCAACATGCGGGTCCTCTCGGTTGCCGACGACATGGCTCGAGAAGAAGACAACCTGGTAAAGCCAGGCTGAGCGCCGCCTCCACAAATCCAACGCCCAGCGTTCGAAGCCAATCCGCGATCCCCATTACGGCGAGCTGCATGCAGCGCCGTTTCGAGTCCGTCGCCCAGCGACTGAAGCCTTTGCTGCGCTATTTTGTCGTGACGGCACGGAAACGCGAGAGCAAGACAAAATAAAAAGACACCACCGGCCATTCGTCCCGACAAGCCGAGCCAATTCGCGCGACTGCGGCGTCCCGATTTCACCCAGCCACACCCGGCCTCGGCGAGAAGTGCCGCGCAAGTTCGTGGGCGCAGCGCCGCGAGCCGCTTCGGTCCCGTCGAACAGATCGGCGCCAACGCCGGTTTCGCGCGTTGCGACGCGCAGCATGATTTTGAGATAGCCTGTGGAACGAATTAGTTGAATCTATTGCCGAACAGTTTGGCTCGAATGGGGAAAGAAATGGAACCCAGAATCGTCATTATTGGTGGAGTGGCCGGCGGCATGAGCGCCGCTACGCGCGCCCGGCGCATGAACGAAAACGCCAGCATCATCGTTCTCGAAAAAAGCGGCTACGTTTCGTTCGCGAATTGCGGTTTGCCCTATTTCATTGGTGGTCAAATCAAGAACGAGGAATCGCTATTTCTGACAACGCCTGAACGTGTCGCAAAACGCTATCGAATCGATGCGCGCGTGCACCACGAAGTGACGCGTATCGATCGTCAAGAACATCTCGTCGAAGGGATCAATCACAAGACCGGTGAGAAGTTCAGTCTTGCTTACGACAAGCTCATTTTAGCGCCCGGCGCCGCGCCAATTATTCCAAATGTTCCTGGTATCGATGCGTCGAATGTTTTCGTCCTGCGCAATGTCGAAGACGCCCAGAAGTTGCAAAGGTACCTGAGTGACGCCGAACCCAAGCGCGCCGTGGTGGTGGGCGCGGGGTTCATAGGTTTGGAAATGGTGGAGGCGCTGCATGCGCGCGGCCTCAAGGTCACCGTCGTTGAAAAGGCGCCGTATGCGCTACCCGCGCTCGACGCGCAAATGGCGGGTTGGATTGAACGGGAACTGCGCCAACACGGAGTCGAGGTTCGCGTGGGCGAAGGCCTTGCGGCACTCGAGGTTGAAGATGGCCGCGTTCGCAGTCTTCAGACCGATGCCGGCAACAATATTCCAACTGATTTGCTAATACTTGCGATCGGGGTGCGGCCCTTGACCAAGCTCGCACAAACTGCGGGCGTCGCCGTGGGCCCGATTGGCGGCATTGTCGTAGACAAAGCCCTGCGCACGTCGGATCCGGACATTTACGCGGTCGGTGACGCAACGGAAGTCACGCAAGGCGTCGCCGATATTGCCATGCGGATACCACTTGCCGGCGCGGCCAACCGTCACGGACGTCTCGCGGGAGAACATGCCGCAACCGGTCACGCAAAGTCCGCGGCGAAGTTGTTGGGCACGGCTGTGGTTAGAGTCTTCGGTCTCGATGTTGCCATGACGGGGCTCGGCTACACCTCCGCCAAAAAGCTAGGATACGATGCCGACACGGTCATAATTCACCCGAATGATCATGCGGGTTACTATCCCGGAGCCAAGCGCATGCACTTTCAATTGGTCTACGACCGATCGAACGGCAAGATTCTCGGCGCGCAGGCAATTGGCGGCGCTGGCGTCGATAAGCGCATCGACGTGGTTGCGACGCTGCTTCATTTCCACGGCACCCTCGAGGACCTGGCGGAACTCGACCTCTGCTACGCTCCCCAATTCTCCGGTGCCAAAGATCCGGTGCACTATGCCGCATTCGTTGCGCAAAATCAGCAACTGGGTTTGAGCCCAGGCGTCGAGCAGCCGGTGCCCGCGGCACAACTCGTTGACGTGCGCAGCCCGAATGAATTTGCTCAAGGTAGTCTCGAAGGAGCCGTCAATATTCCTCTCGACGAATTGCGTTCTCGCCATCGGGAACTTACACCCGAAGAGCGCACGATTGTCTTCTGCGAAGTCGGCCTGCGCGGACACCTTGCCACGCGAATCCTCAAGCAGATCGGCTTCAAAGACGTTCAGAATCTAAAGGGTGGTTACGCGCAAGCACACGAAAGAATCAAAGATAAAGGTTAGGGCAGCTAGGAAGGTGCTTCTAACGTGGGGCCCGGCCCAGACGAGTCGCGCTGGCACAATTTGGCAAAGGAGCGTTCTCGGAGGGTCGCAAACCGGAATTTCGCGGTAATCGTGCTCGAGTGATATACCCGGGAAATGCCGAAGTTGCGCCTGCATTCCCCGGCTTCGATTCCAGGATTGGGATCGCTGATCGGCATCCCTGGGGACGACGTAACCGTGGGCCGTGGCCCGGACAACGCGGTAATTATTCCTGAAAGCACGATTTCCCTGCATCACGCCCGGTTGCAGCGCAAACCCGGTGGCTGGATATTGACCGACCTCGGCAATACGAACGGGATTTGGGTCGGAGTGAAACGGGTCACTGAACTCGAGCTGCGGCGAGGTCAACTTTTCCGCATTGGCGGAGTCGCCCTGGAGTTCTTGGACGACGCAACCGAGTCATCCGCACTTGACAATGTCGCTGCGCCCCAACAGGTCGCGGCAATCGCCATGCCGGTTCACGACTCAGGCATTCGTGAACCACAACCGTGGGACGCCAAGGACCAAACGCTGGCAGATGCACCGCTCCGTCTGTCGCTGCCCTTGAATTCGATGCGCGACCGTAAACAGATTCCAGCGCCGCAGACGACTCCGGTGGCCCCCACGCACTTCGGTATTCAACGCATTTTGGCCGGCATATTGGCAATGATTGTTTTGGGTTTTGCCGTCACGCTTGGCGGCCACTTTGCCCTCAAGTGGATGAGCCAATCGCGCCACGGTCCTCGCGCAATTCCGACAATGGCAACCCCCAATGTAATGGCCAGGCCGGGCGCTACTGCGATCGCTCCCGCGCCGCAAGCACTGCTAGCAGACAAGAGTATTGACAACGTCGCCGAGGAACAACGGATCGATGTTCCCGATCTTATCAGCCTGACTTTGCCCTCCAATGCACTTCACGCAACCACGCATTTGGTAGTCGCTCGTTCAGTGAAGCAGGGGACGCCATTTTGTAATGCTACCGAGTTTGCTGGTCCGGTCTTCGAAATCGAGACCGCGTACAATCGCGTTTGGGCGCATCCGGGCACCGTTGAGATAGCCGTCGATGCGGAGCAACTCGCCAAGTCCCGCGTCGCAGCGGTGGCAATTGGCTTATTCGATCAAACCAAACAAGTGTGGCAGCTCTTGCCAACGGAATACGACCCGAATAGCCGCAGAGCGAAGGCTCAATTGTGGCAGCCAGGCCTTTTGGCACTATTTTTCGTGGCGGGGCCCGAGAACGTAGCTTCCTCCGAACATTTCGAATTACTTATCGAGCCGAGCGCAGGCAACGTTGCAAAGCCTGTGCGAGACCGCTCCAAGGCGCTTTCACAATTGGAATTGGCGCTTTCTCAATATCGCCAAGCGGGTTACAGGGTACCAAGCGGGCGCTTGTGGGTATGCGCGGCCTCTTCGACAATCCACCGCTCAATGGCACTGTTACCCGTTGTGAGTCGTGCCGAGCTATCGAAGGCGCATAACCTCTCCTTGGCGAGGGCGGCCTTCGCGACATTGACTCCTGCTTACCTGAATTCACGTTCGGTTGACGGTCGCGAGTTCTGGTTCGACGCGATGTTCCACGCGGTAGCATTACAGACAATTGGATTGCGGGTTACCGGCAGCAATTCTTCGACCAAGCGCCTCCAAAACTCGCTCGTGGCGGAGGATTGGCCTTCAGCGCCTCTGTACCTGAACTTAGTATCGCGGACCCTCGATCAACACGTGGATCTCTTTCGTATTTGGACCGAGACGACACACGTGATAAATGAACTCGATACCAAGGCAGGCGCCGAGGGACAATCGCCGGTACTTCCCATAGAATTGGCATTGCAGCAGGAGACCCAGAAGAGCCTACTCGACCAGTACGTTGACTTCGTAACCGAGCGCCTTTTTGCAGCGGCGGGAGCGGGTTCGAATGCAAACTCTGCGGAGCGCTGTCCAGCACTGACTTCAATTCCCGCCGCCACCAAGAGCGGCGCAATTCAGCTGGACTTGCCCGGGCATTACACGGCGCGCTGGGCCTGCCTCGAACTCGATGTGCCGGCCGGCAGATATCGCAGCATTAGGCTGAATTTGGCTGCAGACCCATCCCCAGGGATGAATTTGAGGCTGTTGCGCCCTAGCTCGGGCCAAATACTCGATGCCGCGTTGTCCTCTACTCGCAACGTTCGGCTCGACGTCCTCGGTTCCGAGACATTCGTGATTGTCGGGGTCAACTCCAACATGGCGCAAAATGCCGTTGTTACTTTGCGCTACGACGATGTGACTATTGGCGCCGCCATCGAAGGCCCGGCATCGATAGCAGTCCGACCGGGACAAAACGTTTCCAGTAGTCTCCAGCTCACTGGGATTTTTCCCGAGCTGAAGAATATAGACCTCGAGTGGGACTACTCGGACGACACGCCGAAAGAGCGTTCGAATCTCGCTGCTAACGGTACCGTCCGAGTCGAGCGTTCGCACGTTTGGATCAAGCCGGGCAATTTTACGTTGCGCGTGTCCGTCTTCGATCCGGCAAAGCCCAAGCAGGAGATTGGCTTCGCAACGCGGCAAATCTCCGTGCAGCCGGTTCAACTCGAGTTTACGGTCTTAGACACCAATCCGCAGGCCCAAAGTGAGGTTAGGTTCTTGGTAAAGGCAACTGGGCCATTGCCCGAGGCTCCGCAATTTCGCATAAGCTTTGGCGACAATAGCGAGCCAGTCATTTCCGCTACGCCTAGCGTGTCGCATCGATACGCAAGTGCCGGCGAATATGCCGTTACGGCCGAGCTCATATCGGCTTCGACACCAACCGATGTGGTAGGTTCTTCGAAGATTGCGCTGACCGTCAGAACAGCCGACAGTCCCGCAACCGTTACCAGCGCTCCCAGTCAACCCGTCGTGGCACCTGCAACGGCGTCCAGTGCCTCGGTACAATAGCGATGCCACTAGAGGGGCCTGGCACTGCGCAAAGGACTCACTGTCGAACCAATCGACCAGAATCTTAGGGCACAAACGAACGTGCTCGCGGCAGTCTGGCCGCGTACAATTTGCCAATGGTTCGTCGGATTGAAGCAGTCATTCTTGGGATCTTCTTAGTCGTCACAACGCTGTTGGGATGTTCGGCTCCCAGTTACAATGCCGACAAGGCGCAGGCTTGCTCCGACGGCAAACTCGACGGAGATGAAACAGACGTCGATTGCGGTGGTAGTTGCAGTGCATGCGCGGAAGGGAAAGTCTGCAAGGCAAACGGTGATTGCTCTCTTGGAAATTGCCTTGAAGGTAAATGCAATGGCACACCTTGCCAAGATGGCAGGTTGGACGTCGATGAATCCGATGTTGACTGCGGCGGCGGCCAATGCCCGGGCTGCGTTGCCGGCAAGAAGTGCCTGAAGAGCGGCGATTGCAGCAGTGGGGCATGTGTCAACGGCATTTGCTTCAACGCCACTTGCCAAAATGGAAAACTAGACGGAACTGAGACCGACGTTGATTGCGGTGGCAATACCTGCCCAGCCTGCAAAGCAGGCGGCAAATGCGGGCAAACAAGTGACTGCGCTAGCGGCGTGGCTTGCATCAATTCCGTGTGTTTCGATGCCGTTTGCCAGAACGGCAAGCAAGACGGAACCGAAAGCGATGTTGACTGCGGCGGTGCTCGATGCCCCGCTTGCCCCGCTGGCAAGGCTTGTAGCCAGAGCACCGACTGCACTCAGGGCAACGCCTGTATCGGCAATATTTGTCGTGTTGCAACCTGCCATAACGGCGCTCTCGACGGAACTGAAACTGATACCGACTGCGGCGGCAGCGATTGTCCTGCCTGTGATGTGACCAAGAAGTGTCTGCAGAATACGGATTGTACCACTGGCAATGTTTGTATTGGTGGCACTTGCTACATCGGATCGTGCCAAGATGGCAGAATCAACAATTCTGAAACAGATATAGACTGTGGTGGAACCCAATGCCCCGTTTGCGACAAGGGCAAAACCTGCAATCAATCGAGCGATTGCGTCAGCAATGTCCCTTGTACCAAGAACAAATGTGGCGACCCTCAATGTTTTGACGGCAAGCAAAATGGTTCAGAAACGGACGTCGATTGCGGAGGTTCCTGTTCCGCTTGTATCCTCGATAGGACCTGCCAAGTCGCTGCGGACTGCGAAAGCTTGAACTGCCAGAGTGGTACCTGCGCAACCGCGAACTGCCACGACGGCAGCCAAAACGGCGGTGAATCTGCCGTCGATTGCGGCGATGTGGTGGGTATCTGCCCGCGCTGCGGCACCGCCATGACTTGCATGGACTCGATTTCCTGCGCCTCGAACCATTGCGTTACGGGTATCTGCGCGGCGCCCACCTGTAGCGATCAAATAGTCAATGGTTCGGAAACCGACAAGGACTGCGGTGGGTCCTGTAACCCATGCGCTGACAATTTAGCGTGTAATGGTTCAGCCGACTGCGTTAGCAAGGTCTGTCAGGGCGGAAAGTGCCAGGCTGCCGGTTGCGCCGACGGTGTCAGAAATGGACAGGAAACAGGCAAGGATTGCGGCGGTCCCTGCGCGGCATTGGCGCCACCTCAGAAATGCCCAAACGGTGAAGGGTGCAACGCGAACAGTGACTGCCAATTCGACACCTGTTCTGCTGGCGTTTGCCAGCCTCCCACCTGCTCCAACGGTACCCTGGATTTGACGGAAACCGACGTGGATTGCGGCGGAAGTTGTTCGCCGTGCGCGGACGGTCTTAAGTGCGCCGACACGACGACTGGGCAGGACTGTCAGAGCAAGGTCTGCAATAACGTAACGAAGACCTGCGACAAACCGACTTGCAGCGACGCAGTGCAAAATGGCAATGAAACAGATATTAATTGCGGCGGAGTTACTTGCACGCAGCGATGCTTGAATGGCAAAAAATGCCTGTCGGATTCGGACTGTCAAAGCAAAGTTTGTAACACATCGACAAATACGTGCTCAGCTCCCACTTGCAGTGACGGCGTTCAAAACGGAACGGAAACCGGACAGGATTGCGGCGGTTCTTGCGCCCTAGTCAGCCCCGTAAAGACTTGTGGCACCGGGCTCAGTTGCGGAGTTGATGGCGATTGCACGAGCAACAATTGCTGCACAGCCAGTTCGTGCGCGACGATGAACGTCTGCATGGTGGCCAATTGTCAGGACGGTAAGAAGAATCAAGGTGAATCGGGCATCGATTGCGGGGGAGATCCTAAGACAACGGGTTGTTCAACACGCTGCGGACCTGGTGCAACTTGCCAGTACCCATCTGATTGCGATTCGGGCGTGTGTACGGCCTTAGTTTGTCAGCCACCCACGTGCACTGACTCGGTGCAAAATGGCAATGAAATGGGCATGGATTGCGGGGGCAACTGTCCAAAGGGTTGTCCGGCAGGCAACACTTGTAAGGGGCCTGGCGACTGCGATTCCAGCGTGTGTCAAAAGGATACTTCGACCGGTGCCTACACGACTTGTGCAGCGGCCTCCTGCACCGACGGCGTCAAAAACGGCGGAGAAACGTTCTTGGATTGTGGGGGAGGCTGCAAAGGATGCGCGCAAGGTCAACCTTGCAAGGTTCAGACTGACTGCGATCTGACAATAGCCAATATAGATTGCATCAACGGTATTTGTGCCAAACCACAGTGTAACGATCAAGTTCAAGACGGAAGCGAAACTGACACGGATTGCGGAGGCGGCACTTGCAAGAAATGCGCTGACAATTTGAAGTGCGCAGTCGCTGCCGATTGCACTAGCAGCCACTGTGCGGCGGATGGAACCGGTATATTGCGATGCGCTCCTCCGACGTGTTCGGATGGTGTCCCGAATCAAGGGGAGAGCGGGACGGACTGCGGAGGCACTTCGAGCTGCGCGCGCTGCGGCACTGGCCTTGGCTGCACTGTCCCAGCTGATTGCATAAGCGGCGTCTGTGGTGCTAGCAACACCTGCTCTGCACCCACCTGCGGTGACACAGTGCAGAACCAACAAGAAACTGACATCGATTGCGGCGGGCCCAGTTGCAGCACCAGCACTACCGCTTGCCCCAATGGAAAGATATGCAAGGTAAACACGGACTGTCTAGAGGTCTGGTGCGTCATTAGCAGCGGCACTACTGGCACGTGCACGCATCCAACTTGTTCTGATACAGTGCAGAACGGCACTGAATCCGACGCGGACTGTGGCGGCACTTGTCCAACGAAATGTGCGGACGCGAAGAAGTGCACCAAAGATCTCGATTGCGCTAACGGTTGGTGCAACGGAGGCAAATGCGCCACGCCACAATGCAATGACTCAACCAAGAATGGTACCGAAACCGGGACCGACTGCGGCGGCACATGCGCCAAGAGTTGCACGAGCAAACTCGATGCTTCCTGTCTCCAATGTGCCGACAATTCAGGCTGCACGACGAACCTGGACTGCAAATCTCTCAATTGTTCAACCAACGTCTGCACGGCGCCGACGTCTTGCATCGCCAAAGAGTTGAACGGCCAGGGCCCATCCGGCTGCGGACTTTGCGTGAACTTGAATCCGACGGATGTCCCCTTGTGCAAATCCTACTTGCTTTGCTACTTCCTGCACAGTTGCAACCCCGTGACCGGCAAGGACGCCAGTGGTGCCGATTGTGTCGGCAATAGCGCCGTTTGCGGCATAAACGCAATCGGCGGCGGCAATGCCCCGAGGGACGGAGCAGTTGCGTCATTTACTTGCGCTTGCCCCAATGGCCTCTAGTTTTCGTTTGCGCCGATACGTTGCGCGGAGAGCCGAAGTTCCGGCCATTCGGAACATGTGCTTCGTTCGCCCACCGCTCTAAGAGAGGTTAACTAAGTCTGGTGCCTGGTTTGCGCCGAGGTGCCACCTAGTGGCGTGTTTGCGTTGCCAACGCTATAACTCGCTCACGCCTCCGACGGTTCGTATCCGCCGAAGGCCAGTGCAGGACGGGTCGTTTCCGTGCTGCCGGAAAGGAAGTCAGCATGATTCAGGTAATTCTCCCCGATGGGAGTCGTAAGGCGTTAGACGAGGGAAGTTCGGCTGCAGATCTTGCAGCGGCGATCGGACCCGGGCTGGCAAAGTCGGCAGTGGCGGCCAAGGTTGACGGTAAGATCGTCGACTTGACTTCGGAGTTGGTTGACGGAGCTGAAGTGTCACTTCTGACCAAGAAGGACCCGGATGCGCTGAGTGTGCTGCGCCACTCAGCGGCTCATTTGATGGCCGACGCCATTTTGCGGCTGTTTCCTCAGGCGGAATTAACAATCGGCCCCGCCATCGACGAAGGATTCTACTACGACATTCATTTGCGCGACAGCGGCAAGATCACTCCTGAAGATTTCCCGCGCATCGAAGCAGAAATGCAGCGAGTGGCCAAAGAAGCCCATCCTTTTCTTCGTTGCGAGGTGAAGGATGACGCGGATGAAACCTACGCGCGTTATAGGGCAATTGACGGCGGCCACAACAAATTCAAGGCTGAACTAGTCGAAGACATCAGGGGCCGCGGTGAAGCACTCAGCTTTTATCGCCACGGCGATTTCGTTGACTTGTGCCGAGGTCCCCACGTTCCCAATACCAGCTGGCTACAGCACACACGCTTGACCAAAGTCAGCGGTGCCTACTGGCGAGGTGATGCAAGCCGCGAGCAGCTCGTGAGAGTTTATGGGACGGCATTCTTTTCCAAGCAAGATTTGGAAGACTACTTGCACCAGTTGGAAGAGGCTAAAAGGCGCGATCATCGAGTTCTCGGCGAACAGTTGAGCCTGTTTACGTTCAACGAAGAAGCGCCCGGGTTTCCGTTCTTTTACCCGAAGGGCGCCACGATATTCAACTTGCTGGTTGACTATATGCGGGGCTTGTTGCGTCGTCGCAATTACCAGGAAGTTCGCACTCCACTCGTGCTCAGCGAACACCTCTGGCACACCTCCGGTCACTACGACAATTACCTCGAAAACATGTTCTTCACGAAGCTCAAGCTTCGTGACGAAAAACAAAAGTCGATCATTCACGACAACGTGCAAGAAGAACGGCCCATGGCAGTCAAGCCCATGAATTGCCCGGGTCACCTGTTGATCTACCAAGGTCGGCTACACAGTCACAATGAATTCCCGCTTCGAATCGCAGAGATGGGCCTAGTACACCGTCGCGAGCTGAGCGGCGTGCGTCACGGGCTGTTTCGCGTGCAGGCGTTTACTCAGGATGATGCCCACCATTTCTGCACCCCCGATCAAATTCAGCAAGAGATCTCGATGCTGATCGAGTTTTTCAAAGAAGTGTACGGCACGTTTGGTCTGGGTGACGTCCGAATCGAACTCTCCACGCGCCCCGAAAAGAGCATCGGTACCGAGGAGATATGGCAGCGTGCCGAAAGCGCGCTCAGGGGTTCACTGGATGCGTCCGGAATTGAGTATCAAGTCAACCCGGGCGACGGCGCGTTTTACGGACCCAAAATTGATTTTCATATTCGGGACGTCTTGAAACGATCCTGGCAATGCGGGACGATTCAGCTTGATTTTTCGATGCCTGAGCGGTTTGGCCTGGAATACGTTGGCTCGGACGGTGCACGGCACACGCCAGTAATGATTCACCGCGCCTGCTATGGAAGCATCGAACGCTTCTTCGGAATCATCACGGAGAACTACGCGGGTGCCTTTCCGCTTTGGTTATCACCGGTGCAGGTTGAAGTGATTCCCGTCAGTGACAAATTCAACGACTACGCTGACTCCATTTCACAGATACTCCTCGATCAAGGACTGCGAGTCGAAACCGACCGACGACCCGATCGCGTGGGGTACAAGATTCGAGACGCCAGCCTTCAGAAGACGCCTTATATATTCGTCGTTGGAGAAAAGGAGCGTTCCGCGGGTACGGTCAACGTGCGTACACGTCATGGTACTGAGCTCGGTGCAATGTCCGTCGAGACATTTTTGTCGGCAGTGCAGGTCGAGCGTAAACCCGGTGGTCCAGCGGCAGACTTCACCCAGGTAGCTACGCAAGACCGCGCCGCATCGTGAAAAGGGCTCGCTCGATAATTCGAGCGGGTCGCGCCGGATCACCGAACTAGGCGAAATTCCATGCCCGCGGCGCTCGCTGCGGCTCCATCGACGTCGGCCCTGTCCCCTACGACCAGGCAGCGCTTAGGCTCGACCTCCAATGCCGACGCGGCTAGCAGGAGACCATCCGGGATAGGCTTTAGTCGTTTCGGTCCCCCGGGATCGCCGCTGGCAATGACGCGATCGAATAGGTTTGAGGCTCCGAGCGCATCGAGCTTGGTGCGTGCCGGGTAATCGCTGACGAGTGCTGTGCGTCCGCCTTCGGCGCGGAATGCGGTAATTTCTTCCATTAGGGACTGACGCCTGAACCGGCGTAGCCACTTGCAAGGTCGATGAATCATCCACTCGCGGACAATCTTGTCCACATCTTCAACCGAAAGATTCAGCTCCCTCGCTGTTCGGTTCAGTTGCTCATCGAACGGCGAAGGTTCGTAAGAGCCGCCCTCGGCGCGCAGCAACTCGTGTTGTTCGCGAAAGCGTCGCAATACTCGCACCACCGCTACGCCGCGGAGCAATAGCTCCGCGGCCATTGCCCACTTCAACGGTTTGGGCATGTAAAGCGTGCCGTCGAGGTCACTATCCATGCGTCGTGCGTTCGCATTTGAATACCAGAGACACCTTTGGGCAAATCCAGGCGCGAGAATGCATTGGAACTAGTCGATTCTCAACGCAGAAGCGAGAGAATCCGGACACAGTACGAAGAAAGCATCGAACCTTGCCTACGCAACATTATCGCGCGCTTTTCGGGTATTATGAGCTTTTCGTGAAAATTGCTCTTTGAGCCCGTGTTTGCCGCAGTGCGCAACGCCAGCGCGGCGTGCCCACACAGTTACAGTCGTGACGCATCGCGCCAACCTGTGTGATGCAGCTGGCGCCTTACGGACGCCAGGCGTGTACGAAGAAGCGATGATTGGCAGCGGCCGAAGTCATCGCGAATTCTCCCCACACCGGTGCGTAG
>CAWFUX010000005.1:0-32449 GCA_963819085.1 uncultured delta proteobacterium | reverse complement strand
GCTATGCCCCACCCGTCAAATCCTTGCGAGAACGATCAAACCCGTAGTCCAGTTGGGTGTTCGAGCTAGGTGAAGTTGTATCTGACGGCGCCGTGCTGCCATTCGTCCCAATCGTGTCCCCCGTATTACTTACGCTCGAACCGGAACTACCCGAGTCAACCTTTTGAGACAGGGACTCAAACAGGACATCCCCGCCTGCGCGCAACTCGGGCCCATCCGCAAACCGTTGCCCAAACTCTGTCCGGGCTCCTACGAGTCGATTGGTTACGCTCACGTTGCCGTTGTCAAAGCCGGTGCGGTCAAGCCCTACCATCAACGCGTTGCGCCAATTACCGCCGGGGATGCGGTGATCAAAGCGCAGATCGAGACGATGAAAGCCCACATCGACAAGCGTATTTTCTCGCGTCGTAGATTGTGAGACATAGCTTGGCGTACCCCCAACCGGGACAGTACCCACATCCGAATAGGTCGTCTCTCGGTTGGAGAGAAAGTCGCCTGAGCCAAACACCAGCAATTCGACGCTGTTATGGCTGTCGATATCATAGCGGGAGCGCGCTTGATAATCCCAGTAGTTCAATGTGACGTCAGGCACAATCAAGGAAAGAACCAAGCCCGTGTAGGAAAAGCGCCCGCCCACCATGACCGAGCCGCGGCCCTCCGCAAACGGCACCTCGAGCATGGCGCCGCTGTCAATCAATCGAACGCTGGCTTCGCCATTCAAGCGACGGCTCGGTGGCGCCATTTCGCCCGCTACGATTGCACCCGCGAATCGACCGTACCGCACCGGGTATGCACCGGGGTACAAGTCGACCCGCTCGACGAATGCCGGGTGCAATACTCCTGGACCCGCAGCAAAATGATACAGATACGGCACAGGCACGCCGTCGAAAAAATAGCCTACATTGCCCGGTGGAGCGCCACGCACGTAAAAATAGGGGAGCCCGCTCACTATCGGAACAACGCCCGGCAGCGCTTCGATGGCGCGATACGGGTCACCGAAAGCGCCAGGCATATCGTGGATTTCAGCCCGTCCGAGTTCATGACGAATTGGCTTCCGCTCGCCCTGCACAATCACCTCGTAGTCCTTGGGCTCTGGGACTTTGGTGGACTTTTTTGAGGCAGTCGCAGGTAGCGTCCGTTCGTCGCCAACTTCGCTCGCCGGGGACGCTTCGTCTACCGGCGGCACGAACTTGACCAAGAATTGAATCTTCGACGCAATCGCCTTATCGCCTTGCATTGCCGGCCGAAAGAGCCAAGCGCGGGAGGCCTGCACCGCCTGAAGAGAAAGGGTGGCTCACCCTTAACCGCAGACGCATCGACTATGCTCCCGTTGGCACCGATAGTGAGAGCGAGGATCACTACATGCTCGCCAGTTGCTCCCTCCGGGTACGCCAAAGGGGTGGAGATTGCTACCGGCAACGTTACCCGAGTAACCGCAGGCTTTGGGGTAGGTTCGGCAGTTGGAACTGGCGGCGCCGACTCGGGTTCATTTTGCTGCTGCATCGGCACTGATTGAGCATGGCCGCGTCCTACACACAATGTTACACTTAGCAATAAGCAAGCCCCGTTGGCCCAGCGAAAAAGCATGAACGGTATCCTTAGCACGCCTCCCAAATAGCTTAGGGAACATAAGCCGTGAGATGCACGCAATACGCTGCGCCAAGGGTGGAATTTCTTGCTCTACCGAAGAACTGGCTCGATCCAATAGGCTTCGTCGCTCGTAACTCCGTTTTGTGCATCCGTAACCAGCAACTCCAGACGCCGTACCCCCTGCACGTTGACACTATGTGAAAGTGGACACTCTAGAGCTCGTACAACTGGACTGCTAAACAGCAGTTTGCCGTCACCTCTAACCAGATACACTACACTTCCGAGATCAGAACCGCCAATATCGTCGAGCCCGGTTGAAAACTCGAACTGAGACCACTTACCATCAGGAAGTTCGTATTCGAGTCTTGAATTGGCGTGTGCGAAAATGAAATGCTTCCCGGCGATATTTTCGCCACCAACTGTGTGCTTGAGACGGGACAAGTTCTCAATCCGAGAAGTCAGGATGCCAAAATCAGTGTGCGCAGAGAAAGGACGAGCGAATTGCGGAAGATCAATGTCAACCTCTGAAGTCTCACCCGTCAGAGAACCCTTGAGAGTCGTTAGATTGCGAAAGTCCAAGTGCCTTGCACACCAAATGGTGAAAATACCAGCAAATATGCATGTCCATAAGAGCGCCATTTGACGCAGCAAGCGGCCCGGGTCCGAAGATCGGAGGGTGATTGGCTGCCAATTGCCAAGGCCATGAGCCCAACGACGAACCAGAGTATTGGCAGGGTGCTCAACGAGCAGAAACAGGACGGCGGATATTGCGTTAGCGCTCACGAAAATTACGCAGACCTGAAGACGCATGTCGAGGTTTGCTATGTGAGAACCGATGATCGTCGTAAGGATGCCAAGGTGGACCAGATAAAACGCATATGAAGACCGACCAAGAAATACAACGATTGGCGATGCGAGTACCCGACTAATCAGCGTCCTTTCCGAAATCAGTCCCCCGAGCAGGATGCAAACGAAGACCGGCAATACCAAGTTATTGAACACCATACCGAGCGGAAGTAAAATGCCCGAAACGGAACCTTGCCTCAATAGGGACATCCATACGACAATGAGAATGCTCCCACCCAGACCAGCATAAGTAAGTCGCGGCTTGGCCGATGTTGTCAACAAGTCGGGGCGCCTAATTAGCGCGTGCGCCAGGGCCATTCCGAGCATGAACTCGAAGCTTCGCCCAAAAAATGTGTACATCGCGACAAAATGCAAATTGCCAAAGAACCCATGCCAGGCGACCTTGCTGCCCAGCAACAATAGCAGGCCTCCGATGACATATAACGAAACTTGCACCGCAAAATGGCCGATCTTGCGAGCCCCCAAGAAAAGGAACGGTGCAAGAACATAGAAAGTCTCCTCGACGGTTAGCGACCAACTTGGCGCAATGCCATCGAACTTGAAGTCATCGAAGAAGCCCTTCCACAGTGTAACGTTGAGCAGCACCGACAACGTCGAGGGCGGAGGAAATTTTAGTCGAATCGATAGCAAGTAGCTGAGCCCGAGCAGGAAGATATATACAGGGTAAATCTTGCCGACTCGACGGCTCAAGTACTGGAACCAGAACCTCCGCCCGAGATCCGCATTCGGCGAGTAGTTGTAGGTGATCAGAAAGCCGCTCAGAACATAGAAGAGAGTGACACCAACATGACCTTGGTTGAATAGCGTAGCCAGGCCACCAGACACTTGAGGCCGATTGGCATAGTGATGAATGAAAACTAGGTACGCGGCAAATGCGCGAATGCCCGTCAATGCGGGGTACTTTTCCGGCGAGAATTTCGAAGAGTGAAAGAGTTGACACCTTACACAGGCACGGGAAGATGGTAGATCAAAACCGCACTCGCGACGGCTGAAGAATTCTTCAGAAAGGGTCTTGGGGGGGGGCCCAACCCGCTCGGTTGCTCAAGATTCGAGGCATTTCGACGGTGCAGGCGCCGGATGGCGTCTTGGCGCTCAAGTTCCGAGGGATTCCTTCAAATGTGACCGGTATCGAGCGGAAAACCCGTAATCGACTATTCAATCGGGAGACTTTGGAACTGCTCGTCCACGCTGCGCCAGGTAGCTTCCGAGCAAGACTACGCCGAGAACGATGAACGCTCCCGATGTACCATGATAGGAGGGGCACTGGGTCGCGTCCGAAGGCATCAGCAATAAGGGCGGCACCGGTCTGGGTGAGATTAGGCCTGCATTCATCAAGTTGACCAGCAGCCCTCGCGCAGCCGCGCGCGTCGCCCCTTTGGGATCGTTACTTCTTAGATAGAGCGAACTCCATACCCATGTCCGTGAGCGTTGTACTTCCCCCAACCTTTGCGAAAGTGAATCCGGAAAGTCAACGGCAACCTGGGACTTTGAAATTACGACTAAAATAGCATCCGATCCGGCTCTTAGTCGGAGCTGTCGCAGGTGCTGCGCAGCGTCATCCGGTGTGAGTTCGACACGCGCCGTAATGCCCGCTGCGCGCAAACTCGCGAGAGTTGCGTCAGTGTCGCGTCGCGCGTTACCGTTGAGATCGCCGCAACCCCACGCACACAACAATAGCGGGATAATCATCGGCGCAATTCGCTTGATCATGAGTGATCGCGCTCCCTGGGTGTGAGCCGAAACACGATCTGCCGGGGTGCACAGTGCAGGGTCGCCAGAAGGCCCGGAACCCAAATGCCGGGCGGCGAGTAAAATTCCTGAACGGGTTGCATCCGCGGGCGCTGATTGCCTACGAGACCCAGGCGCCACGTGAAGCTCCACGGGTCGGGAAACTCATCCGAATAGCCCATCGGGACTATCAGATATTCGATCCGCTCCGCTTCGAGTCGCTCGCGAATGCGACCGTGTTGCACGTCGCTAAGGATGGTTGAATCCGTCAAGCCCCCGATTTCCAATGTCGCGTGTTTGCCGAAGTAGGAAACGCCTCCAATATCGAAGCTTGCAACTCGCGCATTGGGCGGCAAAGACGCCACCCAATGCCCAGCAGCGACTTCGGTCGCGTTCACATGCATGACGGAGTATTCCTGCGCTTCGGACCATTTTACGAAGCTTGCGGCAAGCGACGGGAGCAGCGCAATTGGCAACAGCCAGGGCACGAACCGTTCGAGCCGTTGTAGCCCCGGCTGCGCGCGGGCCAACGACAACAAAAATATCCTCAATCCTTCGCATGCTAGAGGCAAGAACAGCGCAGCAACCAACGGTTGGTAGCGCCCACCGTGGCCCTCAACGGGCAAAAGTAACAAGTAAGTTCCGAACTGGATTAGCGCGAGAATCGTTAGAGTTCCGATTCGGCCTTTGCGCAAGCAGGTAGAGCCTAGGCCTAGGATGAGAAGGCCTAGCATCAACCAGAAGAGCGGTAACCAGGGCTCGGAGAGGGTAAATCGCCACAGTCTGTCTAGCCATCGCGATATCAGCCGAAGACGAATTTCGTGCCAAGGCCAGTCGGTTACGTCCTGTAGCCAGAGCCAGCGTCGCCCCCCGAGGGTCGAAGGGCCCGCGTGTCCACTCTTGAGCAGGTTAAAACCAAGATAAGTCGCGAGGGCCAGACTTGGCGGCACAGCCGCCCACGCGACTCGAGACAATCTGCGACGCGCTAGAGGCGCCAAGACCAGCAGACACGCGCAAAGGGCGACTGACTCGGGCCGCGTAAGTACCAGCAGCGAGAGTACGCAGCCACAAGCGACCGCAGTTCGAATCGATTCAGGCCTCGAGAACCAAAGCAAAATCGACAAAACGAGTAGGGCGGAACCCAAACACACTTCCATGCCTGAAAGCGCGAACCATGCATGATTGGGGCTAATTGAGAATAGAGCGGCGAACGTCCACGCCCGAGCGCTCTCCCAGCCGTCATTTTTCGCGCAAACCAGCACGATTTGCCCGGCAATGATGGCCAAAGACACACCGAGTAGTGCCGCGAACGCTGAAGCTGGCCAATGTAGCCAGGCGTGATTAATGGCTAAAAGTAATACCCACAAGACGCTGGTTGTTCCCGAACCAAAGTGGCCCGGGAACAAGCCCATAGTTCCGTTTTCCACCAGATTTCTTGCCGCCGTCTGATGAATCCACGCATCATCCAAGGGGAACCCCGACTCAAGTGGGGTTCTGTAACCAATCGCAGCAAAGGCGGCCAGTTGCACGACCAATAGCGCGACATGCCAGTAAATCCTCCGTGGAACCAACTTGCTATTCACAATGAATTCAAGAGCGGTTCCTGGCCGGATGATTCTTCACGTCTTGATTGGGACTCCTTGGTTCTCGCTACTTGCGACAATGCGTCGGACAAGGTTAGCAATGTGAATGGTTTTTGTATGAACCCGCAGACACCTTCATCGAGCAATGACTGGGCCGCGCCATCCAGGCTATAGCCGGACGCCAAAATAACCTGAACTTGAGGGTTGATTTGACGTAACGCATAAAAGACACTCTTACCGTCGAGCAGCGGCATTATCATGTCTAGCACCACTATATCCACATTGGACCATTGAGATCGATAGTGTTCGATTGCGTCAAAGCCCTTACCAAAATTTACCACCTTGCAACCCAGATGGGTCAATAGGCGCGTAGTAACCTCACGAACGGGTTCCTCGTCATCGACGACGATTACATTGCATGCGGACAATGCCCCTTTTTCAGCCTTGAGCGCCGCAACCGACTCGTTAACTTCGATTTGAGTAATCGGAAGCAGAATATGAATTGAGGTACCGAGGCCTGGGCTGCTTCGTGTCGAGATACTGCCGTGGTGGCTCCTAACCGTGCCGTATACCGCAGCAAGCCCCATGCCGATCCCCCTGCCCTCGTCTTTGGTCGTAAAGAACGGTTCGAACATCCGACGCTGTGTGTCAGCGTCCATTCCCATGCCGGTGTCCGAGACGGACAAGTCCACGTAGGTACCCGGTGCAATTTCATACGGGGCGGCAGCAGCATTCTCTTGATCGAGCTGGCGCCGTTCGGTCCTAATTGCAAGGGTTCCGCCGTTGGGCATGGCATCTCGCGCGTTCAGCGCAAGATTGAGAATTGCATTACCGAGCTGTGTCGAATCGCCGAGGGTATGAAATTCGGGCGCATTGAGGTTGACCTTCAGTGTGATTCGCTTGTTGACACTGCGGCGAAGAATGGCCGTCACCTCATTCACAAGCTCATGCAAGTCTACCGGTCGCGTTACGTACTTTCCCTTGCGCGAGTAGGCGAGCAGCTGCGATGTCAAATCCCCCGCGCGACGCGAGGCTTGCAAAATGCGCTCTGCACACTCGCGGACAGCGGATTCGTCTTTTGACTCATTTCCAAGTATCTCCACCCACCCCATGATGCAGGCGAGTTGGTTGTTGAAGTCATGTGCAACACCGCCCGCGAGGCGACCAACGGCTTCCATCTTTTCGGCTTGATATAGTCTCAATTCGAGTTCCCGATGGTCGGTAACATCCTGGCCAATTACTAGCAGACCGAGGGTTTCGGAGCCTACATTGCTCAAGAGTTGGTCGTGCCAGAGTACTTCTCGCTGCAACCCGCCCCGAGTCGTAATCGCATACACGACGCCCCGCATCGTAGCGCCAGACATCGAATGCTGAAGTAGCGTACGAACTTCATCTCGGTCGGATTCGGCCACGAACGTTTCAATCCAGCTCTTACCCCGGATTTCATCGAAGCGATAACCCGTCGTCTGCTCTGCACAGTGATTGAATCGAACAACGCGCCCTTGGGAATCGAGCACGAGGATCAAAACGGGTGCGGTTTCGATCAAGCTCTGGATGAGCGAGTGCTCACGTTGGTGGGCCTCTTCGACTTCACTTTCTTCTGAAATGTCCCTGGCTAGAGAGCAACCAAACTGTTCACCGTCAACCTCGAACACGCTCGAGGTAATTTCGACCGGCAAGCAGCGCCCGTCTTTGGTTCTATGCGCCGATTGAAATCTCCGTTGACCCTGTTGTAAAAGGGCGTCCCACATCGGCTTCCAGCGCTCGGCGGGAAGATAGGGATCGATATCGAAAATCGATTTAACGGAAAACTCCTCCTTCGTGTAACCCAGCATGTCACACGCCGCTCGATTGACGTAGACGAGGCTACCATCGAGGCGAATCCAATAGACGGCGTCGGAAACGCGTTCGAGGGCGAATTGTGCAAATCTCTGCAGCCGAGGCCCGCCAAACTTGGGCTCGTGCTCATCCGTTTGATAACTAGGACCGGACATGGGGGCCAAGCGAATAGATTCTGTCAGCCGAGCGAACGCGTCAACCTCGGTTATGCGCCAAAGTGAATGATCACACAATTACCTGTCAACGGGCCGATTCACAAAGGCTGTGTCGTAGCCTGCGATAGGTGCGACACGCAATATTTTGTTTTCAAATTTCCTTCGAAGAATCGGCTGCTTTACCCCTTGACTCTGGCTGACCCGGGGGTGGTCGGCTTACGGCTCAGTGCTAGGCCAGTGCCCGGTCTGATGATTCCCACGGCGGTCAGTTTTGGATGCCGCGGGAGCATCCCTTGCGACGTTGGTTTTCCCGGTACGCACTGCATGACATTTCTATGTATTGCTAAGTTCGTTCTGGCTTGATGGGAGCCTCGTGCCTTTTGGGTTGGGGTCCCGCGCTCAGGAAATTGCTAGACACATTGCACGTGCGGCCAATCTCACTTGGACCAACGAGCCATTTTTTGCATCCCGCTCGCCGCAGTAAGGGGCGCTTGCTCCCTGCCCTCGAGTTACTCAATGTCCTTCTTGGCACGGCACAACTGATAGGTCGAGAAATGCCGTCGCTTGTAACTCAACGCGAAAACGGCCAAAGTACGGCATGCCCGCGACCGATTGGGAAGGTTTTGCAGCACGAATGGCCGAGATTCGCGATCTAGGTAATGTTGGAGCGCTTTTATCTTGGGATCAAGAAACTCACATGCCACCAAAGGGCATGGCTGCGCGCGCCGAGCAAATGGCAACGCTGCAGGGACTGCTCCATGAGCGAATGGTTCAACTCAAAAGTCGGGGACTTGATTGCGGAACTGGAATCGACTGACGGACTCACCGAAGTACAGTCGTGCACGCTGCGTGAATTTAAGTTTGACCACGATCGAGCAACGAAGGTACCGGTTGATCTCGTCAAGGAAATCGCTCGAGCGCAGGCGGCGGCGCTGTCGGCTTGGGGCGAGGCGCGTAAAAATCGCAACTTTCGGCTCTTTGCGCCGGAGCTCGGGCGCTTACTAGAATTGCGGCGTGAAATGGCGGATGCCTACGGCGCGCCGGTGGGTGGCGAACGCTATGATGCGCTGCTCGAAGGCCATGAGAAGGGCATGCGCGTTGCACGCCTCGTCCCGTTATTCGAGACTCTGCGCGATTGGCTCGTGCCGGCAATTCAAAAAATAAGTGAACAACCGGCGCCGCGCAGTAATTTCCTCGAAGGGCACTTCGATGCCGAGCGGCAATGGCAGTTCACGCTCGAGTTGATCGAGGCGATGGGCTTTGACAAGCAAGCCGGGCGGCAAGATCGTTCGGTGCACCCTTTTACGACGAGTTTTGATCCGGAGGATGTGCGCATTACCACACGCGTCTTCGATAATTTGCCGCTTTCCAGCGTATTTTCGAGCATTCATGAAGCTGGGCACGCCCTGTACGAACAAGGCCTGCCCACTACACACCGAAGAACAGTTTTGTGTTCGGCAACTTCAATGGGCCTGCATGAATCACAATCGAGGCTTTGGGAAAACCTCGTGGGTCGTTCGGCGCAGTTTTGGAATGCGTTCTTGCCGCGCTATCGGCAACTCTTTCCGGAGCACCTGAGCCACGTGTCACCGTCGGCATTCGTAGCGGCCGTCAACCGCGTCGAGCGGAGCCCAATTCGAGTCGAAGCCGATGAAGTCACGTACAATCTGCATATCTTCATTCGATTCGAATTGGAGCTAATGTTACTCCGGGGTCAGTTGCAGGTAAACGACCTTGCAGCAGCCTGGAACGAGCGCTACCGCCGCTTGCTAGGCATCAACGTCAGTGATGACGCTGAGGGTGTTCTGCAAGACATTCACTGGGCTTGGGGCGAATTTGGCTACTTTCCAACCTACACAATTGGCAATCTCTACAGCGCTTCCCTTTTTGAAGCCGCGCTTCGAGCAATTCCGGACCTAATGTCGCACATAGCGGAGGGCCGCCTCTTGCCCCTTCGCGATTGGCTCAGGACCCAGGTGCACCAATGGGGCCGAATTTACGAGGCTGAAGAAATTGTTCGTAGAGTTACCGGGGCGGGGCTAAAAGCAGCCGATTTTATTGGCTACTTGACGAGGAAATACGAGTCGCTCTACGCAATTCGATTCTAATTGCTGCAAGTACCTAGTCTACAAACCAGGGCCGTACCTTCGGCGCAACCCGTTCCGGTAAATGCTCCCCCGGTACAACAGGCTTGCCCGAGAGCACCGCAGCTAATCGAGCATACGGACTGGAGCTGTGTGCTGGAAGTAGTGACGCAAACTGCACCCGTGATACAACAACCTGCGCCCGTGACGCAAGGTGAGGCCGATCCAGCATTGCAGCACGACTGCCGATCGGAACCGCAGGTTCGGCACGAGTTCTGGTAACATTCAAGCCCAGAGCCGCAGATGCCACCACTGCAACAAGCTTCTAGTACTTGTCCGCAACCAGTGGCACCACCCGTGCCTAGCTGCCCGCCTGTTGCTCTAGCTACGCTGCCGCCGGTGCCTGGCAATGTTGCAGCACCACCAGTGACGAATGAAGCCGTGCCAGCTTCATCATTGCTACGACCACCCGAGCCTACTACGAAACTGGCACCGCCGTTGTTGGCTGTACCACCCAAAAGACTACCGGAGCCTCCACTACCATTACCCTTGAAATCCTCGAACCCTGCGACGGTGGCGCAGCCAACTCCTAAAATCAAAACTTGGGCTAAAGCCAATACTTCGGGGACCCGAAGACGTCCCGAGTACTTAGGCAAAAGCGAGAATTTGCTCATGGTCTGGTTCTCCAGTTGTACCACCAGTGTCATCAGTTGGGCACTTAGGCACCGGAATCAGAATTTTCCTACCGCCCACAATACGGCCGAGTCGGATGTCACCGAAGGTCGCACGACCACTCTGGCGCTATCACTATCTTGGTTCTTCGGTCCGCCAACCAGTAGCCAAACCGCAGCGGTTGTCACACCAACGATACCCACGCCAACGCCAATATTGGCGATCATGGCCTGTTGATTTCGTTTATCGACGGCATCGAGCGCGGCCTGCGAACAATGTTGCCGCGTTGGACACAGGTTCTTCGCATCATTGTTCGACTGAATTGCCAAGTATCCGAAGAGCCCTCCCGTTGCACCGGCGGCAACTCCCAATCCGCCAATAATCCAAGGCATCTTGCCAGGACCTTCGGTGACAATCTCAGGCTGTTGCATCGGAGCGGGTTCCGGTGCAGCCTTATTTTCCTCCTCGGAACTCTCTTGTTTCTTTTCCGGCTTCGCTTCAGGTTCCTTGGATTCTGCAGGCGCGGCAGCAGCGGCGGTCTCGGCTGGTTCAGCTGCCTCGGCAGCAGCAGCCTTGTCCATCTTTTCGAGTTTCGGAATCGTGAGGGTCCGCTTGTCCCGCTTGGCAGAGATTTCGACGCTCAACTTAACCGCTTTGTACCCCGCCGCGGACGCAACGACCTGCACGGGCCCTGGATCCACGGGTACTTGAACGCCGAAAGTCGCAGGGCTTACGTCCATGTCCTCGCGCTTGACTTCGAGCCCGGGGACGGGTTCGGGCACCAAGATTGTTAGATAAGATAGGTCGGGCTCGAGCGCCTTGATGCGCCGATTGGCCTCGGCAGCCTGTTCGGCTTTGCCTTGAGACTTGGCAAGGCTCGCTGCGTTACGAAAACGCGCCCATGCAGTAGCTGTCTTACCCTGTTTTTCATAGCAAGCAGCAAGATTGAGCAAAGTGCCCGACATCGGATCGAGCGCAAAACTCTCCTTCAGTTTTTCACAGGCAGCCGATGTTTGACCTTCTGTCAGCAGGCGCCTGCCCTCCTGAAACAGAACTTCCGCCGCGGCAGGGTCGTCTGCGCGAGCAATTCCCGCCATCAGAAGCACGGGGCAGATCGCGAGCAGCGAGTAGATCGATTTGCTTGTCCTGGACATTTTTCACCGGTACTTATAGGGATCGTAACCTGCGGCAGCTTTGGGAGAGCCTTGCTTGGTCGGTGTGCTCACGGTTGCGGACGGGGTATTTTGAACTGGACGTTGAGGATGCTGAGGCTTTGGTTGAGTCGTTGCCGAAACGTGCGCGCTAGGCACTGCCGATGCGATGGATTGGGCGAGCGTTGGAGGGGGTTTTCGGTTGGTGGCCGCAGCCTCCTTGGCGCTGGATTCTGGCTTCGCGTCAACCGTCTTGGCGGCAAGCGCAGTGTCGGCGGGTTCGGGCTGGGCTGACGGCGCATTGGCTGCGGGGGCCGTGGCTGAGGGCGCCGCGACCGAAGGGGTGAGTGGCGCCGCGCTAGGCGTTGGTTCAGATGCAACGGGCTTTTTGATCTCCGGTTTGTTTTGGAGCAAGGCGAATGCAACACCCGCCACGGCAAGCCCCAAAACAACAATTGTAACTACCAGTCGTTTTCTTGAACGCGATGGTGCAACGCCATACGGGCCCATGTCGTCCAAGTCGCTGGCCACGGCTTCGGCGACGCGGGGTTGCGGAGTTTCGGGTACCGCTACCGGCACCGCCTTTGGCGCTTGACCCGGCTCTATTGCCTTGGGCTGAGCGGCCGAGGCAGGGACCCTGCCCTCCGCAAGGGTATTTAGCGCCGACAAGGCATTGCCTTGGGCAGCTGGCTGAGCGCTCACGGGCGAAGCGGCAGCGCTCGGCGAACTTAGCGGCGGTTCGATAGAAGGAACGGGGTTGATACCCGGTTCCGTCGCCTGTCGGGGTCGAAACGGCGCGGGCTCGGCCTGTGGGCGTAGCGCCGGGTCCGAACCGATGCCGGACTCCGCCGATTGCGGCGCGCGGACAACAACCCCACCAATACCCAAAATGGTGCGGGACTGCCGAAATGGACCTTCCGCGGCAGTCGGCGAGGTTACAGCGGACACCATCGGGGTGCTTGGTTGAGATGGTGTTGGTCCGGGTGCGTATTGAGCGGGTGTTGCCGCCGTTTGAACTGGCTGAAGTGAGGGCTCTTGAGGCGGGATTATTGCCGTGTCCGATGCCGTCTCGCTCGGGGCTGCGGTCGGAACCGCAATCGGAGGTTCAATGCTAACGGCTGGCGTTACTTGAGCCGCAACCTCGGGATTCGATGGCCAAAATTCGCGGTTGCCCGGTACTTGCGGAACGAAGCCGGCACTCGCAGGGGCAACCTCTGGCGGCGGCTGGAAGGGTTGCTGTTCTGCAGTTCGCTCCTCGGGCACTGCCGCCGAGGGACTTGAAGCAAGTACGTCCAGCGCCACGAATGGTAGCTCGTCTCTTGGCGCTGTAGGTGGCGGTGCGAACAATGCATCTTCTTCGGCCAAGGCAACCGGAGTCTGCTGAGTGAACGGATCACCGGTGGCTATCAAGACGCCGGTAGTCGGGAACGGCAAAGTTTCATTCTCGCCCACGCGTGCAACACCGGGATCGGTTCGCTCGATGACAGGCTGCTCGGAGACATTCGCGTTCACCTGTGAAATCACCGGAATTGGCGCTGGATTGACTGCCTCCGTCACCCCCGTGGGCTCATTATCTTCCTGGGCATGCAACTCTGCCGTTGAGGCCCGCTCGCTTGATACCGGCTCTTCGATGTCGTGATTCCGCCCCTCCGTCACGCCGAACTCGAGTGTCGCCCGAGCGATACCAGCGCGGCTGGCCCAGTTCGAGATTGCCGCGTACATTTCCTCGGCATACTGAAAGCGCGCGTTCGGCGAACGCGCCATTGCCCTGGTAATCAACTGTACAAAAGGCGAGCTCGATTCCGGAACGAGTTCCTCTACTGGAGTTGGATCATCCCTGAGAATATTGAAGGTCAGATCGCCGATGTTCTTGCCTTCGAAGGGCAGCTTTCCAGTTATGGCTTCATATGCGATTACGCCAAGCGTGTAGATATTGCTTCGCGGGTCCAGCTCCCTTAACCCATTGAGTTGTTCAGGGGACAGGTACTGAAATGATTCAGTCTCCGCAACAATCGAAGCTGGCGGAGCGTTAGGGTTGGCCGTCAAAAGCTGCAACCTGGAAATGCCGAAATCTATCAGTTTTACGGCTTCGCCACCGCCCGATGAGCGCGGCACCATGATGATGCTAAGGGGGGTTAAGTCGCGGTGAACGATCCCCACCTCGTGGGCGGCCGATAGACTCTCCAATAGCTGAATTAGCAATTGGGCCACGGTGAGCTCCGACATGTTGCCCAGCCGTTTCATCCGACGCTGCAGGACCTCCCCCTCTACGTATTCTGAAACGATGCACCGCTCGCCACTCGGCAAGAAGCCCATGTTAAATAAGCGAGCAATGTGCTCGTCGCCCAATTGACCGACCACAGTCGCGTCATTTTCCGTAAATGCCGGCACCTGTTCGTTATCGAACTCGGGTAGGATAAGTCGGATCGCGACACGTTGGCTCGATGAGGTATCGCGACCCTCATAGACCAACCCCATACTTCCCCGCCCAATGACGCGCTCGATGAAGTACTTGCCGCCGAGTATCTGGCCTACTTCCAAACTCACCGCGTTGCTCCTCGAGGCGAATTGTGCATCTGAATTGCTTGCCACGATTGCACCCTTTGGAGCTTGGTCATCAAGAATTTTCCTCTATCGCCGCCACTCACTGGCGAGGCATTGTCAGTGTAGCACCCTCTTGGTCGCCAGTGCCTAGCCCCAGAATTGTCCGATTTGTCAGTAATAAGGACGAAGTTCGTGACATTATCGGCTCGCATATTATGCGCTCTACGTCAACTTTTGTGCCGGGATTATAAATGGGACTCTTCGTAACCAGTGGCGTGTTGTACTTTTTCACTCCGGTTCGTTCCGATGGCCCGAGCAGCCGGGCTCGTGGCTCTATTGCCAAGACATTTCCGACCTAAGGTCGCTAACCGGGTGGAAGGGTGGCGATAACGCTGGGGCGAAGGGCGTGCGCGTCGCGGTATGCCGCTGTGGCCGTCAAGCCTTCCAGCAATTGTGGGCGGCGGAGTGCCACGTAGCCAATCGCCGACAACAATGCTGCATCAGCTAAAGTAAACTCATTGCCAAACGCAAACGTTCGACCCGCAATCTCGGCTTCGACATGTTTGAGAGTGGCGGCCACTTTGTGGTCCGAGCGAACAATGACTGAAGCCTCTTGCCTGTCGGCTGGCCTTCGCTGTTCCAACACTGTGGAGACGAGCACGTCGCACAAGCCATCACTGATCGATTCCCACTTGCGCACGATGACGCGTTCCCAAAGGTTGACTGGAATCATTCGTGGCTCGGTCTTAACCAGTTCGAGATATTCCCCAATCACTACGGAATCGAACATCGATGTTTGCTCGTCAACGATAAGCGTCGGAATCTTGCCGAGGGGGTTAGCGGATTCAACGCTGACATCATTGAGGGCAACCAGTGTTTCCTCGCATGCGATGCCCTTTTCACGTAGGACGATGCGAACCTTTCGCGCATAAGGACTGTTGGGTGTGTAAAGGAGCTTCATTGCCTGCGACGGTTACCACCCCCTCGGCATCGTGAAAAGACGTTCTCGCCCAAGACGAGCTCAGAGCAGCCGCAATTCGCTAGTAACGAAAAGTGCGTGTCTACGGATCAAGGCTCCGAATGCGCAACGGCGTGTCCCGGACCGTCTGGTCTGCATCGGGGCACGACACCGTTTTGCAGGGGAGCTGGCGGAGTCATTTGCATCGCACCCTGATCAACTAGCCGCTTCTCAGCCTCGCTAGTTGCCCCGCCATATTTTTCAGTGGGCCATGAAAGACTCGAACTTTCAGCCTCCGGATTAAGAGTCCGCTGCTCTACCATTGAGCTAATGGCCCAGCCGGATCCCAACGGGATCCAACGAGAGCGCGCCTCGTAGCACGCGAAGAATCAGGGTCAAGTCCTACCCGCCGGCCGCCGTCGAATCAAGCCCAAGCGCCTTTCTCGATTCGGGATGCCGCGATATCGCCTCGGGCCGCCGCCGCCTTAAAAACCTCCGGTTTCGAAACTCGTGATCCTCAATTCAACTTCGGAATGATGAACTCATCCCAAGCAGGCGTTACAAATAACCCTGGAGAGAACGTAACCTGGGCCGCCGCCTCCGGATCGGTTGCATTGTTGCATTTGGGAAAAGTAGTTCTGATTTCCTGGTCATTACTTCACTGGCAAGGCCGGCCCATATCTTCCAGCTTTGACTCGGTTCAGAAGAAACACTGCACGGCGCCAAGTGCGGTTGCCGCCCTTGTGCAAGTACGGCCGTTTTCGGACAAGGGCGCCTTGATATTTTGCGGCATCGCCTAGGGCATTTTTTCGACTGATACGATGCTCCGCGCCAAGTGAAATATAGCCGTAGCACGCATGAGTCGATTCCGAACTCCGGTTTGCCTTGTCTCGGGCCGCGGGTGAAATTTTGGCCACGCGCCGCTGCGCCATCCCCAAAAACCGCCATTTAGGTGAAATTGCGGGAATTGCCAGTTTGCCTGCCCCGCGGCGGCGGCTCACGGCAAAATACTTGCTGTGCCGGGTCGCAGGTCGTCCGGTAAATATTTCGCGACACTTGAGTGAAATCTACAAATGTGAGCCGCTGCGACCTGTTGCAGGCACCGTATGCGTGGGAATATTGACCGGCATCGCAGGCTAGCGCTCGGCTGGACTATCGGGAAAGGGTATCCTTGGCAAACTTATTTTTGCGCCTCTTGGCATTTCGAAACCGCTTGAGCATGGCGCTCGGGATTGTCCTCGGAGCGTCACTGGTGGTGGCCATCGGTTGCTCGGCGTCCTCGGGTGGAACCGCCAATAAGGTCGGCCCAGATGGTATCGCAACCGGCGTCGGCGGAAGCACGAACCCCGGATACAATGTCTGCCCAAATGGAGATTGCAGTAACGTTACCGTAACGGACAATTGCGACGGCGGAGCCCTGGTCAATATCACCGCAAAGACAGGATCGCGCGATCTGCTCGCCGTGAATCCGGGTTGCACCAAGGTCGTTAACTGGGGCGGTCAAGATGCTGCAGTGGTGGAGACGAAACCGCCGCCTCCGTTGACCGAAGACTACAAGTGTCCGAGCGGTACGACGCGTGTACACGTGCGTGATGTTTGGTCCAAGTTGGCGAATCCGACACTCGGGATATTGAATAGTCGCCCGAGTGCAGTCGTGCTGACTCAGACAGTCGGAACTTGGCAGACGTATTCGGCACGCCAAGATAGTTCCAATTGCGATTGGTATTCGACTTGCCTAAACCTCACGTCGATTGGACCAATCGCGCTGAGCGCGCAGAGCGCCGCATGTCAGCAACCAACCAGCAATTCGGGTACAATCGCCCTCAGCCAGTACGCAACAAGTAGCGATGTATGGATCGACTATACGGGTTCCTCAGCCAGTATTTCGCAGGACTATGGGTATTATCCCAACACGATGGCCATCGGCGCTGGTAAGTTTCGAATTACAACGAGTCAATCTGACGTAGCAAGCGAACTCTGCCCTTCAGGCACCCCACCCATTGCGGCCCCTGCTGCTGGTACCATTCGACTGCATTTCCGATATCTGTGGGGAGATCCTGCGAAGACTGGTTTCGCGGGAACAGCCTGCGAAAATCAGAATTTGGGCATTACAACGCCCCCGTATCCCACATCTTTGCAGGTAACTATTTCCGGTGGAGTTGATGCAGGTGCCGGTTGCGGAAGCGCAACTGCCATGCTCGAGTTGCAAAACGGCGACTGCCCCTGGTACGTAATCGACGTCCCGGAAGACCAGTGGACCACTGGCGCAACGATTAAAGTCAGTTATCCTGGCGGAGATTCGTCGGCTTTGTCGGGTGTGAGCCTGCCCGTTCCAGCTACTGCAACGGAATACTGGTTAGCTTATGCAGGTCCGCCACAGAACGTAACCACGGCCGAAGCGCAGGCTTGTACCGGCCGTTACAATCCTGCCACGTTAACGTATTTCTACACTCAAAATCCGGGACCCGGCTATCAAGGCTGTGGCGGAGGCGATGTCAAGATCGATCCGTGTAATCCTCCCGTGCCTAGCGGCTATTCGCCGGTGCATTTCCGTTACCTTTGGGCGGGGCAGAAGACGTTTACGTACTTCCCCAAACCCGAATTCATGCCGACCTGGATTGTCCTGCGGGTGGGCGGCAATGAAATTATTTGTTTCCGCGAAGCCGACAGGCCCTGGTTCAATTGCCCAGTACCAAACTCGGCATTCACCGCCGGGGCCACTTGGATTGCGGCTGACACGACCCGAGCGCCGACCGAGTGGAACACCGTAATGGCGCACCCCTTTCCCAGTACGCCCGGCGAATACTGGATCCGCTGGACCTACGGCAAGCCCGACTACTCGGAGAGTGCCGCTGAAGACGCGAAGAAATTTACCGTTTACACGTTCTACCCGGACGGCATCGGGGGCGACTTCTCGGCGGTTGGCAATTGGGGGGATGCCGCTTGCGCGCCTAAGCCCCCGTCAACTACGGGAATGACGCTTGGCTACGGCGGTTGGTTTCCGTATGACGAGACGAACTACGTCTATCCTTACGGTGCGTCTTTGGCCAGAACGTATCCCGCGCCGGACATCGTTCAACAGCTGCTCAACTACATCGTGCAAGAGAGGTACGAGTTCTGGCGAGACCAGTACATCGAAACGCAAGATCGAGTTTGCGGCGCTGATACGGCACGCGTAGCTTGGCGCGACAGTAACAGCCGGACCGTGAGCGAAGGCCAAGGCTATGGAATGGCGATTACCGCCGCTATTGGGGACAAGGATACATTCAATAAGCTTTGGAATTTCACGCGTCACTTCCTCTCGCAAGCCGCCGACAAATATTGCGGTGGGCTTATGGGCTGGAATTGGGATGGTGCACTTCCCTGCCGCCCCTTAGATAGCCCCTGCGACCCAGCGAAGGAAACTTGCGACGGAAACGAAGATAGCGCCTTTGATGGCGACGTCGATATCGGGATCGGCCTTGTCTATGCAGCCATGCAATGGCCCGAGTATCGCAATGCGGCCGTAGGTTGGTTGACCAAGATGGAATGCGAAGTCAATTCGGCCTACGACGGTAAGTGGAACTATCCGTCCAACGGTGACACCGCGAACAAGGATTGCAGCGGTTACCCGGGCTCCGCCTGCAAGTATACGTCGGGCTCCAACGGTCCGTTGCTGGTGAATTATTACCCACCCGGCTACTTCCGAGTTTTCGGAGACTTTTTGCAAAATTACATGGATTCGGCGCAATCGACTGCGGCCGAGCGCCAAACTCATCATGATTTCTGGTACAAGACGGCGTTGACCGTCTACGAGTTGTTAGAGCGCTGCTACGATCAGGCCGGCGTGAACCCGGCGCTGACGACCGACTCGGGCACTTATACTGCACCGTGTTCCAGCGGCATCGATAACTACAATTGGGCCCGCTACATGTGGCGGGTAGGCATCGATGCTGCCTGGTTCGGCAATCGGCAAGATTTCGTGGAGAATGCCACGGGTTCGTCACGGCATTACACTGGCAAATCCGAGATGGAGGCGAAGATCGATTTGATCCAGGACTTCTTCGCGAATTTCCACGTGAAGAATCCCGTCGAAGTCAATGCCAATCGATTTTCGAGCATCTGTCAGAATCTTATGCCCGACGGCAATGTCACGAATTGTGACCCTGGCATGGGTCATAACTCGTACTTCGTCAACACGGCTATGTGCTCATATGTGAGCATCTTCGACGATGACGGCAAGACCACGGGAGACATTCGTCGTGAAGCGCTCGAAGAGGCCGTCTCCACCAGCATCGAGAACAATCGTTACTATCAGGAGTCAATCGGGGTCTACACGCTGCTCTTCCTGACCGGCAACTTCCCCAACCCGCTGACAGTGCCTTGATTGCTCGGCCCGGAAAAGCCAGAACGCAAACGACGTCGAGACTTACCTGAGCTCCGTGCTAACGTCCGCGCGCCATGTCATTGCCTGCTATCGTCTGTTCCGCCTTGGTCAAGCACTATGGCGACAAGCGTGCTGTAGCCGGCATCGATCTCGAAGTGAAAGCGGGTAGCTGCTTTGGCTTATTGGGTCCGAACGGCGCGGGAAAGACGACGACGGTCGAAATGCTCGAGGGCCTTCACTCGCCGACGTCCGGCACGATCCGCCTGTTTGGGTTGGGCTGGGGCCAAAATCAAGACCACGCATTGCGAGAAAGGATTGGCGTTCAACTCCAAGACACGCAACTAGCGGACAAACTTCACGTGGATGAGGTACTAACCCTTTTTCGCTCATTTTATCCGAAAGGTCGCAGCACCGAGGACCTGCTAACGTTGCTTGATCTCGAGGCCGAACGTCATCAGCAATATTCACGGCTGTCAGGCGGGCAAAAGCAGCGCGTCGCAGTCGCGACCGCATTGGTGGGTACGCCGGAACTTCTGTTTCTGGACGAACCGACAACGGGTCTCGATCCAAGAGCGCGTCAGTCGCTGTGGAAGGTAGTCGAGCGGTTTCGCGGCGAGGGCGGAACGGTGCTACTCACGACTCACTATATGGAAGAAGCGGCGGCACTGTGCGACGAGATTGCCGTCATGGACCATGGCAAAATCATTGCGTCAGGAACACCGCGCTCGCTGGTAGATGGCCTCGGCGACGTGCAATTTCTCGAATTCGATACTTCGGATTCGCTCGACGAAGCCGCACTCAAAACGCTGCCAGTGGTCGAAAGCGTCGAGCATCGGGGCCAACATTACCGCGTGCGCCTCGATCGGAGTCTGTCTGCGCTATCCAGCGTTTTGAGCGAAATCGACCGGCAAAGGGCGATCCCGATTGGGCTTAGCACGCATCAAGCCACCTTAGATGACGTCTTCATTCATCTGACAGGGCGCGCGCTCGCAACGGAGTCAACACCAGCATGAGCCAGGTACGCCTTAATCCCCAGCTCGAGTTGGTAAAAATGCGGTTGCGCGAATTCGTTCGCGAGCCCGGCATCTTGTTTTGGGTGTTCGCATTTCCGCTCCTGATGGCCTTCGGTCTTGGCATCGCGTTCCGCTCGAAGCCCCCCGAGCGACCGCGTGTCGCCGTGGTTAAAGGGCATACTACATCGCTCAGTCAAGCAATCCTGTCGAGCCCCCGGGTGATGGCGGAACTCAAAGACGAAGCGACCGCCCGTCGCGACCTAGCACGCGCGAAAACCGACGTCATCGTCCGATTCGACTCAACGGGGCCGACTTACATTTTCGATGGCACGCAAGAAAAGGGGCCTAGCGCGAGGCTGCTCGTTGACGACATTCTCGAACGCGCTGCAGGCCGTCGTGATCCCATCGTTAGCAAAGAGATTACGTCGTCCGAGCCCGGTTCGCGTTACATCGACTTCTTGCTGCCCGGGCTAATCGGTATGAACTTGATGGGCACCAGCATGTGGGGTGTCGGATACAACCTCGTCGTGGCGCGCAAACGTCGGCTATTGCGACGATTCGCCGTCACGCCGATGCGGCGCCCTCAGTTTCTCTTGTCGTATTTCTTTGCGCGCAGTCTGTTCTTGATCCTCGAGATTGGCCTCTTGCTGCTTTTCGGTAAGTTCGTGTTCGGGACAGTAATTCACGGCAGCATCCTGTCACTTTTGGTGCTCGGTTTCCTCGGAGCGGCGTCATTCGCTGGCATTAGCTTATTGATTGGGGCGAGAGTCGAAAATACGGAATCCGCCAATGGCTGGATGAACTTGGTTCAACTGCCGATGTGGGTTTTATCGGGTGCTTTCTTTTCGTATGAACGATTTCCCAGCTGGCTCCATTGGCCAATTCGAGCATTACCGCTTACCGCCCTGAACGATGGCTTGAGAGCTATCTTCAACGATGGTGTTTCAATTGGAAGCACGTGGCCTCAGCTCTTGGTGCTTGGCGTTTGGGGTACGGCCGGATACGTCATCGCTCTCAAGACGTTTCGTTGGCAGTGATTCCTGCGCGTTACATTCTCGAGCTCCATCGAGAGGCTTTTTTGGGGACCGCGTTTCAATATGACTAGTTGGCACTCCGAGGCGCTGGCAATCTTTAGGTAGAAACTCGAGCAATTAGCGCGCCTGTGGCAGGACGAACGCGCGCTCGAGAATTTTCCCGGTGAACGAAGCCCTCAGGTAAAAGCCGCGCGGCAGCCGTTCTACGAGCACCCCATCTTCATCGAGGCCCATGCGTCGCGCGTGCGAATCGCGCGCCTTGGGACGCACTTGCATGGCCTGACCGAGGTGCCCCGTGATCGACTCGATATCACCGCGACCGATAATTCCGGTCAACTCATCCCAGTCACGCTTGAGCATTGCTATCTCATTCGCATCCGGCCTCCACAGCAAGGGCTCGCCAATGCGTCGCTCGCCGACGGGAATATCGCGAGAGCCCTCGACGATAATCCAAAGCACACGACTCAATTTGCGCCACACTCGCGATTGCAACCATTCGGTACCTGCCACGTCCAGCAGTGGAATCGTACACACGAAGGTTGACTCGCACGGTCGTCCGATCCGATTGACCGGCAATGTTTTGAGCTCGATGCCGAGGAGTTGAAAATCAGGTTCATCCTTGCTGCCGGCGCTGGCACCCAGGCGCCGCTCGAGCAATTGCCCCACCCAGCCTTTTGCGTAAAGGAGCCGGTCGGGCACGTTCGAATCGTCATCTTTAGCCAATTGGGCCAACGACAAACCAGCCAAAGCCCTGGCACGAGACCAAAGCTCGGCCTCGGACTCTGGCGGCTCTGGCCGGCTCTGCATACGGCAATAGCATAATCCATGCGGTTGAATTGGCTAGATGAGCTGTGCGCGCTGCCCAATGCATGGCTGAGTAGTACTTGAAAGTAGCGATTGCCTGTCGCGAGCCCCGGCACTAGCGTGCGCGTGCAGTGTCGTTTTCGCGCGCATTCGCCATCGTTCTAACATCCCATTTGGGGTTATTGGCTTGCCGTCACGAATCCCGTAAAAATGAGTCGCGACCTAGCTCTGCTCACGCGAGTGCTCAAGGCTCAGCGCACGTCGGTGAGTCACCAATTCAACCAAGCACACCACCGAAACTAGTCTTGGACGGCGGCGCAGGCGATTGGGCGTCGGCATTGCCCAATGCCAATTCAGAGCAATTCGCGCCACCTGACTGGTCCGAAGCGGCGCTCGAAAGGCGTGTCCCAGCAACTGACGGACCCCGCTACTACGTAAAAAATAGGCACGTGTGGATTTATCCAGAGCCGAATATCGCACTTCAGTGGATCGGCTTTCTGTGGACGGGCGGCAGCGTGCGACTCAAGCGCACGCGTCCAATTTATGGCCCCGGATGCACATTCTATTATGCAATTTTGCCTTGGGGTTTCATCTGCACGGATGGCAACCGCGGCACAATCGATCCGAATGACTCTGTCTACCGACAACTACTGCGCTACTCGCCGCGCACGGACTCACCCTGGTTACATCGTTACGGCAGGGCTAGCGCACTGACACGATATTTCGATTTTCCGGCCACTGCCACGCGCGGCAAATCCGATGCCGGCAGCGACGACGAGATAATCGATTTCCACGCGCTGTCCCCAAGCGTGCACGAGGCGCACACCTCCCTGATTGATCGTTCCACTGTTGCGTACACCGCTGAAACTCAGCACGCAGGACAAGATTGGCTGCTTACGTCGGATTACGCATTGATAGCGAAGCAGAAGGTAACGCCGTACCCGCCTTCACAGTTTCGGGGCGTCCATTTGGCGGGAAATATCGCTCTTCCCATCGCGTTCTTCAAAGGCAGCGACCGGCCGCGCTACGCGCTGTCGAAGCCCGAGCAGATGGAGCCTGCTGGTAAACCCTACGCGCGATTATCCTGGGTCAAGCTGACCGGGCAACGGAAGCGCATCGAGAATCTCGAATGGCTCGAAACAAGCGACGGCGGCTGGGTCAAGTCGAGTGACGCAACGGTGCCCACGCCTTCTGCCGTGACACCTTGGGGGAATCCCGTAGACCTTTCGGCATCGCCTTCTGCTTCTGCTTCTGCTTCTGCTTCTGCTTCTGCTTCTGCTTCTGCTTCTGCTTCTGCTTCTGCTTCTGCTTCTGCTTCTGCTTCTGCTTCTGCTTCTGCTTCTGCTTCTGCTTCTGCTTCCACTCCGAAGGGGCGCGCCACGTGGATCGAGGTGAGCATCGTCAGCGGCTGGCTGATCGCTTATGAAGGCAGTCGTCCGGTATTCGTTACGTTAATCTCACCGGGAAGCGGTGGGCTGCCGCACAAAGGGCAGGCACCTATCGACACTTTTTCGACACCGCTTGGCCGCTTTCAAATCAACGGTAAATTCGTATCATCGACTATGATAGGGCCGACCGGTCTGATACATTCAGAGGTGCCTTACGCGCAGAACTTCGCCGATCTGTACGCAATTCATACCGCGTATTGGCATGACAACTGGGGCAATCCGATGAGCGGCGGATGCGTGAATGTTTCGCCCATCGATGGCTACTTTCTCTTTCATTGGACCGAGCCCGTGATCCCCGAAGGCTGGTACGGTGTCCGTTGGATCCCCAGCAAAGAGCCATCGACAACCGTCATCATTCATCGCTAGCCAACCGCGTTTGGGGCCATCCGAGGCGGGCAATTGATAACAATCAATGCGGTCGTAATTCGCCCGGCGCACTCGGGGCCGATAGCCGGAAGTGCTATGAATTGGTGCACTGCCAGCACGACTTCGGCAAGAATTGACATCGTAGAGACCGAGCCCCAATTCAGGTATGCTAAGTACTCCCGCGAAGCGAGCACGATGAATTCTCACGGCCCTACGACAATTACAACCTGCCTGATGTGTCCTCGCACAATCCTTTTTGTATCGTTTCTTTTTTCGGGTTGCACCGGCACGGAAAAGGCAATTGCGCCGCTAGGCTTTGGTCCCCTAGCCCAAGCCGAAGAAGCTGAGCAAAAGCGCCTAGCGGCTCAGCGTCAAGAAATCGATTACAAGAAGCCCAGTCGCGATCAGGTAAAATCGGACTTTCCGTCAAAGTCGTTTGGCAGCACACAAGTAAACGTTGATGTGCCAGTCAAGAAGGCTGAACCCGCTTCGCCTGCGGCATCCAGCGCAATTGCGCAGGCCCCTCCCACGCCAACGAAATTGCCCGACTGGTTGGGCCTTTGGCATGGCAAGGACACAACGCGGTATCAGATCCCGAGTTTCCCGCCCCAACCGATGGATGATCCCAATGCGCGGATTCGTGTCGAGTCTCCGAGCAACCAACAAATCAGTTTGATATTGATCGATACCAGCACCGGAAACGACATATGCGCGCTTTCGGCTCATGTCGAATCGAATCTGGCCAAGGTTGAGCCGGGTCAAGACTGCTTCGGCAATGAAGACGACTCGATGAATCTGTCGGTTCACATAAGGACCGGAACGGCCACGCTGCGCGACTCAACGCTTGTAGTTGACCTCATTCTGGAGGCCACCGTCCAATCTGAGCAGTTTCAAGCCAACGGCACCGTTGACTACCATTTCGAAGGCAAGCGATAGCGCGTCCGTCTCGAGCAAAACAGCGACAAGCCAGCCAAAGCGAAGACCCGACGTGCGGCAACCGGGTCGTGAAAATGCTCACTGAGGTTTGTAGTCCCACCGGTCGCAATCACTCCAAGGGAGAACGAACGGAGCCAAGTTGGGTGGTGCCGCCAGGGCTCCCTGGGCCACGACCAAGAAGTTAGTGACTGCCCACTTAGTCACCCGGAAAAATTGCGACGTCTTCATTGCTGAGACGGCCGAGTGTTCAACATTGTTTGCGCGGGAGGCCTGCGTTAGATTGAAGTTGCCACAAATATTCCAGCCTATGACCGATTTCCGGGCTAGCGAAGCAATATCGGGAATGACTGCACGTTCTTGCAGCAACTACGTAGTTGACCGCAAAATTCACACCTTTGCAATCAGACGTTCGCGGCATTGCCGCAAAGTCGGTGTTATGCGAAACCAGGAAAACAGAGATGCTATTGGGAAGCAGCCTAGCCAGAGAATTCAATCACCCAATGATAATAGGCTTTCGTTTAGCAACACTTGGCCCATTACAATTTAGTACCAGAGCTTCCTGAAACTGAGAGCATGTACAGCGAAGACCATTGCGCAGTTCGGGCAGTGTGGTGGGAAGCCATGGTTTAGCCAGCACAAGGCAACTTCGTTTCAAACTGGAAACGACAGCAACTCGCAGTGAAGGTCGCCTCGGAGCCCAGCGGCTGATATTGCCAATTGGCTGGAAAATCATTGGGCGGCTTTAGGGGCCAGACAGGAAAGCCGGGCATTCTCTAACAATGGCCCGAGGCAGTTTGCGCCTAGACACGACGCTTACTCGACATTCCGACATTGCCATAAGAAAGTTGCGAGAAGGTTCGCAATTTGTGCTGGGCTGATTGCTCCTAGGTATGATAGTTTACAACCATGTTTGCTTCCCGCGCCGCGTCGGACTACTTTTGCAATTTGCAAGCGGTCATCGATTCAGCGCTACATGTAAACTACTGATTGCAACGGGTTCCCGCTCAAAGTCTTGAGTGACCCGATACTTGGCCCTCAGCCCAAGGCAAAAAAGCGCAAGGTCAACGTAACGCAACAACAATGACTAAGTTAGATCTCTAGGCGCTGCAGGACCGCGCAAGTCTTCCAAAGTCTCGAAGTAGTTGACGAGTCGAATCGGTAATTGTCTTTGCAAGGTCAGGTTTCTAGCTAGCGGATAAGAAGGGATTGGAATTCGAAGGGGGTAATTCGAACCCAAGAAGACCGGGGGGTTGGACGAAAATATGTTTGATCCCATACAATTTGATACCATCGTGGAGCGGCGCTCGCTGGACCGTGAACAGCGTGGAGCGCTGAGGCTTTCGCTTGATCCTGGCGAGGCATCTTTGGACACACTCGGCCTGGATGGCGTTGAGCTGGTCGACGTAAGCGTATCCGGCGTCGGACTCTTGCTTCCTGGCGATTTCGATCAACATCACCGCGAGCTCGGCGGAGTGTTGCGGTTCGGACAACGCAAGACTGCGGTGCGCCTGGAACCCATGCGAGTTGCGCAAAGCTCGGACGTCCGTAGGCTGGGCGCGCGCTTTATCGATCCAACGCATCAAACACTCAGGGAACTAGGCGATTTTCTAATCGATGGGTTCGTAAGAAAAGAACGCCGACTTTCTCACTTATGGCAGGCACGCGAAAAAGTACTTCGCTTTCGAAGCAACGTGTTTGTTACGGACCTCCTGCGTCACAAGGCAATACGGCAAGCGACTCCAATTTATGTATATCGGGGTGGCGTTCCGTTACAGGCGCGTTTGTTCGCGCTTGACCTCGATCATCAGGCTGGCAAACAAGTATTGAACACAATTCCGCACGGCGAAGATGCCCGCAATCTCGTACCAGGGACAAGCTATGATTTTGTCCTAGCTGGCAAGATGGCCGCTAGCATTTTTTCATCTTCAATTGTCCAAGCATCAAAGGAATCAGTCGCCATTGAAGTTCCGTCTGAAATCCGCCAATGCGGCTTTCGTGCGTCGGGCCGTAGAAAGCTGCCTGAGGCGGAGACCATTCCAGTTGTCACACCCCATTCGCGCAATCAAGACGAGCGCATCAACGGTGTCCTCCTAGATGTATCAGTCAGTGGATTCTCGTTTATCCTTCAACATGAGTTCGACCCACTGCTTCCCGGTGACCAGCTACCGCAACTGACTATCGAGCTGCCTGTCGGCTGTCTTACGATGTCGGCAATTGTTCGTCGTGTCGCAAGGATCATTCACGGGACGGGACGCGAGTGTGGCATCGAAATATTGAGGTTTTCGTGCGATCGGGACCGTGAACTTTGGGAGCGATTCATATTCGAGCGACTCCATCCGCGCGCGCTAGCAAATGAGCCATTTATTGTGCCAGCTGCCTGGCACCTTCTGGATACTTCGGATTACCTGAGACTCTGGACGCCACGCGCTCTGCGCGATCGCCTCGAATCCTCGTTCTTCAAATCGTGGAGTCTAGTTGACCCCAACTGCGGGCACCTAACCATCTTGACGGAGGGCAATCAAAATATCGGTACGATCGCGGCCAGCCGAAACTACCCACGAACGTGGCTTCTCCACAGCCTAGGCGTTGATAAGGAGCGTCGCAGCCGCAGTCGATTCTTCTTCGATGTTGCGCGCGATATGTACGACGGAATCCTTCATCTGGTGCAGCACTCTCCGAATTCGAAGTACTTTGTACTTTACGTAGAAAAGGCGAAGCGCTGGACCAGCTTGCTTTATCGAGACTTCGTTGCCGCGTATTCCGACGATTCAGCGATGCTCTTTGACGATTATCGCCTGTTTAGGCGACAAACCGCTATTGCGGTACCTGCGCGTCAACTTGGAAGCGACATTCGCATTGAGTTGGTCCAAGGTAGGCAACTGCAAGACATCTCCGCGCATCTCCGACGCAAGTTGGCGCATTTGGAATTTGATGCCTTTGCATATGCCGAGCACGAAATCGATCTGAAGTCATTTCGGGAAGAGTTTGCCAATGTGGGACAGGATCGCTCGCGCAGCACTATCGTCGCATATCAATCAGGTGTTCCAATCGCGGCCCTTTTGGCGGACATCGGTGACGAGGGAGCAAATGTGTTTGGCCTCTTGAACAGGTGTCGCATATTTTGGTTCGCAGAATGTTCCGAGCGGCTTGAAATCAAGGAGCGCCTCCTCTCGCGTGCAGTATCGGTATACAGATCGGCGGGGAAAATGGCGTTTGTATTTATCGACCGCGACGAAGAGAACCACGACGTCGCTTCCGGTCTGGGCTACGAGTTTGTGTCCGAAGGAGTCCGCTGGTTGGCACGCACAGACATTATGCCAGCTTGGCGCAGCTACATTGAAGACGTCATGGGCCTACAGGGCGGCGTTGACCCGGATGAGCAACCAGTAAGTGCAATCATTGGGACCAAACTCGATGCAATTCAGACAGAGTGTGGATAAAGGGTCACGAATTTTGCAACGAGATGAGCCCGAACAACGATGGCAGCCGCAGCTTTTTGACGCCAGCCGGCGCGACCATCAGCGCGAATTGGCGAAGTTAGCGCGACGCGGCGCTCGGGTCTCGAATCCAACCAACATTTCGCGCCAACTTGCCGAATTGATGGAGTGTCGAGATCCGAGCATCAAGGACAACGACACCGAAAAAGCAAGCCGTGTTGCCAGTCATCTCGACGGCGTTCCAAGTCAGGAATATGGCGTTTGGGTATATTATCCCTGGAGTCATAACTTGGTGCAGATTCTACCCAGAGCGGAGTTTCACGAAGTTCGCAGCAGCCGCAACCACTACAAGGTCACCGAGGAAGAAGAACGCATTCTGAGGGCATGCCGTGTGGGCATCGTGGGACTTTCCGTCGGACATTCGATCGCCCAAGTCCTGGCAATGGAGGGTTGTGCATCGGAATACCGTCTCGCTGACCCTGATACCATCTCACTATCCAATCTCAATCGTCTACCTTGCCCCATCGGTGATATTGGAGTTAACAAGGCAACCCTGGCTGCCCGAAGGATGTATGAGTTCGATCCCTATCTTACAATTGGGACATTTCAGCAGGGAATTGACGAGAAAACCTTAGATCAGTTCATCTTGGATGGGGGAAAACTCAATTTACTCGTCGAAGAGTGTGACGATCTCTATATGAAAGTCCTGATCAGGGAGCGAGCACGAGTGCACCGCGTACCGGTTATCATGGAAACCAATGACCGCGGCATGCTCGACATCGAGCGCTTCGATCTCGAACCGGAGCGACCAATCTTTCATGGCATGCTCGGTAACACCCGCGCGGAAGAACTCAGGGGATTGTCGAGCCGGGAAAAGGTACCGTTTGTCTTAAAACTTTTGGGCGAAGGTAACATGTCACAACGGCTTGCTGCCTCGCTAGTGGAAATTGACAAGACTATATTGAGCTGGCCGCAACTTGGCTCGGGAGCAATGTTAGGGGGCGGCGTAGCCGGTGACACTGCACGACGCATACTTACAGGCGAATTGAATACGTCAGGCCGATTCTATGTCGATGTTCACGAGCTTATCTCCGATAGCCCGAAGGAACTCGTGGTACCCGTTGACCGTGACGAGACCGCGCGCGACCCGCTCGCCCCCGGTAGACACGACGTTTCGGTGACTGAACCCCTTCGGGCCTCCGAGCAAGCGAGACCGTCGGAGGATTTCGCGCGTCGCGTGGTTGCCGCGGGAATCCTGGCGCCGTCCGGCGGCAATGCTCAACCTTGGAAGTTCATCTGGACGCAATCATCTAGGCTGCGGTGCTTTATCGATACCAACCGTGCTGAGTCATTTCTCGACTTCGAGCAACACGCAGCCTACCTCGCACTTGGCGCGGCAGTGGAGAATATTCGGTTGGCGGCGCTCGACGCAGGGTATAGCGCAGAACTCTCGTCAATTTCGAGCCCGGATCGTAATCTGGCTTTCGAGGTACATTTTGAGCCCAGGCGAGACGTCGTATCTCAAAGCGAGCGTGCTCTGATACGTGCGATTGAGCAGCGCGCTACCAATCGTCGCCTAGGAGTACGATCGCAAATCCACCCATCTAACTATCGAGCGCTCGTCGATGCCGCGGCCTCACACAATGCCGAATTGCAAATCTTGTCGAAAGGCGAGGAATTGTCTGAGGTCGGAGCAATACTGGGTCAATGTGATAGATTCCGATTCTTCAGTGAGCCACTGTTTCGCGAAATGATGAGCGAAATGCGCTGGAATTCACTGGAAGCAGAACGAACTCGTGACGGCATCGACATTGCGACCCTCGAGCTCCGGGATGTGGACGAAGCTGGACTGAAACTTCTCTCGTCTTGGAAGGTGGTTCAATTCCTAAAACGCTTGGGTGTTGGCGGCGCAATTGAGGACCTTTCACGCAAAGCAGTTCAAGCGGCTTCGGCAGTTGGCCTGCTTACCATGAAGGGTTTCAATGCCGAGACGTTCTTCTTGGGCGGAAGGGCCTTGCAATCCGTGTGGCTCAGTGCCACGGCGAATGGGCTTTCCATTCAACCAATGAGCACGTTACCATACATTTTTGGGCGACTTCTTCACGGTTCGGGCTTCGACGATAACGAAATTAGGGTTCTAACCGCACTTAGGTCACGTTACGAAGGGCTATTCAGGCTCGATAAGAATATTGCGGAATTGCTGCTATTTAGAATCGCCAAAACCGGACCACCTGCTGTACGCTCATTGAGACGACCAGTTAGCGAAGTACTTTCCTTCGAATAAACGTTAGGAAGTCTCATGAGTCTGATTAGCAATCTACTCATTCTTTACGCCGGCATTCTACTAATCAACGTCGCTTTGTCTGCGCTGCTCTGGCTTCGGCGCGGGGGCGAATTACACAAGCGGCTCTTCTTCGTGTGGGCTACTTCGTGCGTTAGCTTAATGGCGCAGGGTGCGGCCACCAATGGATCCTTGCGAATAATTCTGGGATTCTCCGTAACGTACTTCGTCAATCTCGCGCTGGCTCAGTTGGTTATGGGTGTCGTTTCGATTGCGGGAGCAAATAGAATATTCACTATAATATTTGCCGCTTCGCTGTTGGCCGCTGGTGGCCTCTCATTGGTATCCAGTCCATTTTGGCTGATTGCTCTACCAGTTTGCATAGCGGTATCGACACCACTAATAGTGACCGCTTCGCGCGCATTGCTTTTGCATCGCGAGAAATTTACCCTGACCGGCAAAGCACTAGTAGTAAGTTGTTACTTATTCTCAGCTCACAACCTGGACTACCCGTTTCTCCGTACGCGCCAGTCCTTTGCCGCACTCGGCTTCACTATAGCGTTATTCATCGTCATAACGCTGTCAATTACCGCTCCCGCCGCGGTACTGGAGCGAATTACCGAAGACCGGGTTCGAATTGAGAATCTGGATCGATTACGAACGCAGTTCTTTAGTAACATTACTCACGAACTACGCACACCGCTGACGATGATTATGGCGCCCTTGGAGGGCCTCTTGGAGGGTGAAATTGGCAACTTGCGCCCGCACCAGAAGGAGTATCTGCGGCCCATCCAACGCAATGCTCTGAAATTGCTGAAGCTGATCAATGATTTGCTCGATCTTGCCAAGATTGAAGAGAAGTATTTGCGACTTCGCGTCGAACAAACAAATCTTGTTGGTTTGGTTACGGACATAGTCGAGCAAGCGCGTCCGTTGGCAGCGAGAAAGGGCATTTCATTGGACCTCGAGCGAAATCACGTTGATGCCGATCTCCAAGTTGATATCGAGAAGATGGAGCGAGTGCTGGTAAACCTAATATCGAATGCACTGAAATTCACGGAGCTGGATGGCCGTGTCTGCATTTGGATTGACAGCCGCGGAAATGAAGTTCAAGTCGGCGTGCGCGATACGGGTGTGGGAATTGCAGCCGACCAGCTGGATCGAATCTTCGAGCGATTCAGCCAGGCCGATGGCACAACAACGCGCCGCTATGGTGGGACGGGCATTGGGCTGGCGCTTGCCAAAGAAATTGTAGAATTGCATGGCGGCCGAATCACTGTTGAAAGTGTCGAAGGTGAAGGCAGTCAATTCGTGGTTCACCTCAAACGCGGCGGCGCCCACCTTCAACCCGAAATTCTAGAGCGGCGGCGATCGGTCAACCCGGCCACGGAAGCGCGGCGAGGCGAGGATCGTGAGCCTCGGGAGTGGACAAGACTCTTGCTTGAGCGCAAGGATTATCGGTTTCTCGAAATCGCCGAAGCAACTGAGCGCCGAATTGCGTCGCGGGGAGATGCGCGGCCGAAGTAGACCAAAATACTGGTAGTGGAAGACAATGCCGATGTGCTGCGTTTCGTAAATATGCATGAGATGGAG
>CAWFUX010000004.1:0-16851 GCA_963819085.1 uncultured delta proteobacterium | reverse complement strand
ATTGATCTTGTCGATTGTTCGAGCCAGACTCTGGATCGTTTGCTGAAACGTTGCCTGCAAGTCTTCGAAGAGTCGCGCATTTTCAATTGAAGCGGCGGCGCGTGACGCAATGATGCTCAACAATTTCCGCTGCCCCTCGTCGAATCGCTTCGATTGCGTGATGGATGCAGCTGCGATCCATCCAATCAAGCGCTCCCGCGCCTTGAGTGGAACTGCCAAGAAGCTCTCCACCGGGGGATCGGGTATTTGTACGAAGAAGCCGTGAGCCCGCGAACCATGTTCCACCAGCGGCAGCCCAGAACTGAGCCGCTCTTGCACACTCGAAGGTTCGAGCTGAATTCCGTCGGTGGCCTGCTCGACACTGGGCGAGACGCTAAAGGCGCGTTGAAATACCCCGCCCTTGCCATCATCGAGCCAGGTCAATACGATGTCTGCGTGTACCTCTGCGATTACGCTGTCGCTGGCGGTCGTAATAACTTCCTCCAGAGAAAGGCTGGCCGCAATGGCTTCTGTCACCTTGTATAGCGACACCACCTCACGCAAGCGCAAGTTTTCTGCGGTCAACCTGCGCTTTTCGATGCCGCGTTGAACGATGTGGACCATTTCCTCTGCTTTGAAGGGCTTCAGAATGTAGTCGTACGCCCCTTGCTTCATCGCATCGATTGCCGTCTCGACCGTGCCAAAACCCGTCATGATGACAGTCTCTATGTCGGGGTAGCACGTCCGAATTTCTTTCAACAAGTCCAAGCCACCAAGCTTGGGCATTTTCAAGTCGGTTATGACAAGGTCATAGGGAGCGTTGTGTAGCTCGGTAATTGCCGCCGAACCGTCTTGCGCCGTCCGAACCGCGTAACCCTCGAGACTGAGAAAGTCTGCGAGAATGTCGCGAATGAACTTCTCGTCGTCAACAACGAGAACTCTCGGCTTGTCGCTCGGCTTTCCAGCATGTGATTCCGGCATTTTTGGTTATTGCGCAAGAGGGGGCGAGACTGACGGGCGGGGAAACCTTACCAAAGAACCGCGAACTTATAATCAATCGCGTACCTCTATCAGCGAGTCCGATCTGCGCGGAGCGACAAAAGGCCGCCAAGACGCCTTGGCTCGCGGTGCGGATCGAAGGACTTAAGGTGCGAAAGATTGACGGCATTAATAATAGCATGAGCTAAAACAGGACCGACCAATGAGCCGGTGCAATGGAACATGGCTCCCAACGTAAAGCCCATCACCGTGGCCCACCCCATCCAAACCCAACGACTCGGGCCACCCACCTGGTGAAGCACTCCGAAAATTAACGCTTGGGGTAACAGACCCACCCAGGGCTCTAGCAACCCACGGAACAGCAATTCTTCTCCAAAGGCGCTGGTAAGCGCCAAATATACAACCGTTGCCGTTGACATACTGCGAGCGAGCGGACGAAGTTCTGCATGGAGCTTCGTTGCGAAAGCCACTCGGCCGACCAGTGCCCTGGTGGTCATCACCACGAGCCCCGCAATTGCAACGCCTACGAGTCCGCTATAAACGGAGCGTTCAAAGCCAAAGTCTAGAAGGATCCAAGGCTTCGGATGCGTCCAAACTGGGACCCCTCGCCACCACGCGCCAAAACTGGCTGCAATACCGATAAGAATGTAAGCAATTCCTACAAGGGGCCAGCGCATCGCCCATCGAATATGGCAAACGGAGGCTTATTCCGCAATCGTTGCGGGCAATCGCGACTCGCCAGGCTTTCAGATTAGACGTGCCGTGAGGTAGAGTATCAGCGTGGTAGAGCCGGCAGATTCCCCCGAGGTACTCGAGCGCTTTCATGGTGCTCTTGACCTCGTGCAGTCAATCGCGGGCCAAATGCGAGCTTGCATCGGTTCAATCGTAGAGGTTGACGATCTGCTCAGTTACGGTCGAAGCGGTCTGCTCGATGCTGCCCGGAGATTCGATGCACAGCGGGGCGTTCCGTTCAGGGCATATGCAACGCTTCGCGTGCGTGGAACGATTATCGACGGTATTCGCTCGATTTCGCCGCTGCCGCGCCGCTCATATGAACGTCTGCGCGGGCTCATGGCAATGGATAGCCTCAATGATGGTTTCATAGACGACGCATTTTCGGCCAGTGCTGCTGCGGTGTCACCCCAAGCTGCCGATGATGCACTCGCCGAACACTTGGCGAATTTGGCCACTGCCATGGCACTCGGCATGATCGCGACTCCCGCCCGCGGCGAAGACGGGGAACTGGCAGTACTGTCACCCGCAGAATCGCCAGAAACCGCCGCTGAAAATTCCGAGCTGCGGGGATTCATAGTGGGCGTCCTTTCGACCTTGCCGCCGCAAGAAGCTGAGTTAGTTCGCCGGCATTACCTAGAGGGCGACAGGTTCGACGAAGTTGCGGCAGATCTGGGCCTTAGCAAGTCGTGGGCAAGCCGTCTTCACGCAAAGGCAATTGGCCGCCTCGCTCGGCGGCTTAAAGCCGCTGGAATCGAGCGCTAGTGGCCCGCGTACTCGTTGCAATGAGCGGAGGAGTTGACTCGTCGGTGGCCGCTGCCAGACTCTTTCGTGAAGGTCACGAGGTAGTGGGTATTACTCTACATTTGTGGGACTATCCGGATGACGCGGCACCCAAGAGTCGCTGCTGCGCGCCCGAGGACATCCACGATGCCGCCCGAGTGGCTGCACACCTCGGATTTGCACATTACGCGTTCGATCGTCGTGAGAAATTCAAAGAGAATGTGATAGCGCCCTTCTTGGATGAATATCTCGCCGGGGTTACACCCAGCCCGTGTGTGACTTGTAACCAGACGGTCAAGTTTGCCGAGCTGATTCCAATTGCCGACCGCCTAGGATGCTCTCTGCTTGCGACCGGACATTACGCCCGAATAGTTCAGCGCAATGGAGGATTCGAACTGCATCGGGGTCTCGATGCCACCAAAGACCAAAGCTACTTTCTCTACGCTTTGACAGGTTCGCAACTGGCGCGGCTTTGTTTCCCCCTCGGTGAAAGTCAAAAGGCCGACGTACGTGCCGAAGCAATAACGCTTGGGTTACCCGGTGCCACAAAGGGCGAGAGTCAAGAGTTGTGCTTCGTTCAGACTGGACAATACGACAAGTTCATTGCCGAACAGGCCGGGAATCGAATCCGCCCCGGCAGGATCGTTCAGGATGATGGGCGCGTCCTTGGGCAACATACCGGCGTACATCAATTCACGCTCGGCCAACGGAAAAATCTCGGTGTGGCAACCGGACAGCGAACGTACGTCACGGCCATCAACCCTCTGTCGGCTGACGTATCGCTGGGTGACAAGGAAGACCTTCAGCGCGATTGGGCGCGACTCGACGATGTTCAAATGGTGGCGGACATGGGCCTACCCTGTCGAAATCGATTGCCTGGTTCGCTACCGAGGTGAGCGCCACTCAGCACGCTTATCAGTGGACAATGGCGAATTTCGGGTCCAATTCGATCGGCCGGTGACGCCAGTCGTCCCGGGGCAGTTCGCCGTCTTTTTTAACGGGGATCGAGTCGTGGGAGGTGGCAAAATAGTCGCCACGGGCCGAAATTGCAGCCCTGGTCTTGCCGTGGAGTCCCCATGAAAAACTCGAAACATCGGTCGCAACACGCTGCAATTCCAATTGAGTTTTTGTTGGTTTGTCTTGCACTCACTGGGACGATATCTTCGGCGTGCACGCAAGGTGCTGGCGAAGGAAGCGTTAGCAGCAGAAAACCACAGCGCCTATTTGTCCGTAATTGTTGGAGCGGCGAGTTCGATTTGGGCCCCACATTTTTGGAGCCAATCCATTCTCTGACAACGTGATGGCTATCCGCGTTCAACGTGGCGACGACAATGAGGAGGTTTCTGACGGTCTAAGCGTCATGATCAATGACGTTCAGACCATTCGCTCTTCATATTTGGGCACCCCGTTGGCGGTGGGACTACCGCCCGGCGTAACGCCCCCAGGGATACCGTTGAAGCTCAATCCCAACCCGCCGCTGATCAGTCTGGCGCTTTACCTGCATGACTCCTGTCACATTCAAAATAGCGCCATCTACTCGATAGGTGGCAACGTAGCGGGCAGCACTGCAACGGACGACGCAGGCACCGCGACGGGCAACGCCATTATTTTTGAGAACTTATTCAGCGGTAACCCCAATGAAACTAATAGCGACAATCGGCTAACATACGCACACTTTGACCACATAATCTTCGCGGATCCCCGCGACATGTCTTCTGACTATACGTTTAGCCCGGATGTCACGAGTGATGTTTCCGGTTGGTTCAAATTCTACTTCCAGCGCGGACAGCCCGCCCAGCCATTTCCATGATAACCACAGTGGATTTGCGGTTCTGCGATGATGTCGTGCAATACAACTTCAAGTTCTGCTGCGACGACTGTATTCATTACGAACCGAATGGTTTCGAATGTTCTTTAGGGTTTGGTACTGCGCCACATCGCGCTCGCCGCCTGCGCGTAGATGACACGGTTGTCTTTTGCAAAGCGTTCGAGTTGACCTAATGACGAGCTCCCACCCACCCGCACTCCCGGTGGTCGTTGAACGGACTTTGCGCGAGGAGTGTCACGTACTGCAAGGTTCACGCATCCTCTTGGCAGTGTCCGGCGGCGGTGACTCGATGGCGATGCTGCATGCAATGGCGTCCATTTCTACTTCACTGAAGATTGAGCTACACGCGCACGGGGTCGACCATGGCCTCCGTCCAGAGGCCTCGGTGGAACTGGACAATGCCGAATGTCTCGCCCGCGAGCTCGGCGTCTCCTTCTCCAGATCGAAGCTCTCAGTGGAACGGGGTTCGAACCTGCAAGCTCGCGCCCGCGCTTATCGTTATGCTCAACTGCGAGAGGTTGCACATTCGCTCAGTGCGGAATGCATCGCCACCGCCCACCACGCCGACGACCGAGCTGAAACGGTTTTGATGAGGCTCATGCGCGGATTGGGGCCAACGGGCCTCGCGGTGCTTGCTCCCCGATCTGGCGACTTGATACGCCCACTGTCCCGAGCGCGAAAAAGTCATATAATCGCGTACCTTGGCCGGCATCGAATTCAATTTGCTGAAGATCCGTCCAACTGCGACCTTCACTATTTGCGTTCGCGCGTCCGCCAACAGCTGTTGCCCCAACTATTGACGGAAGCTCCCGGAATAGTCAGACACTTGAATTCATTGGCCGACCGAATGCAAGAATTGACCGCCGTCGGAAATGCCTCGTCATCGTTGGGTCTAACCCGCTCCCAAGCGGAACTCCTGCAGCGAATGGTGCAATTTCCACGAGACGGAGCCGAAATCGCTTTGCCTGGAGGCTGGATATTGAAGCTCGAACGGAAGAAAATACGTGTTCGCGCGGCTGTTAACCCATAATCGGAGATGATTCATTCGAATGATGCCGATCCACTTCCGTTAGACCCTGCAAAGAGGGACAATTTCTGCACTTCTGACGACAATTGGGCGTGAATTGCACGTGTCTTCGGCAGTGCCGAAATATTCGACTCAATTGGCGGGGTTGTTCGGCCCATTCAATCAAAGCCGCTCGGGGGTCGATTTGTCCACGTTGGGGGTAAGAAGCGGTAGATTTATGGCCGTAGTGGGCTCGTAGCGTAACTTTGCTCGTTCGGGGGGATGCGAAACCCGATGGACGTGCTTAATTGAAAGAGACCGTGATTTTTTGCGCGTCTCTGGCGCTTTTCGCATCGTCAATAGTGTTCGACCCATATTCTGGCTTGAGACTTCGAGGTAGCCCGTGAAGCAACCGCACAAAACCTTCATAGTGTGGGGTGTTCTCATCCTTGCAATATTCGCCATATGGCAGGTGCTCAATCCTGAGGCGAACCAACGGCAACCAATGCCGTTTAGCGACTTCATGGCAATGGTGCGCGCGCCGACCGACAAGCCGCGCGTAGAAGAAGTCGATGTTCGGGATCGAGAATACACCTTTCGCTTTCGTGACCAGAAGGGTCAAGTCGAAAAGGGCGTTACCGTGGGCCCCGAAGGCGGCGACAGCGATACCGTCCTGTCTGAACTTCTGAAGCACAACATCAAGGTTACCTTCCATAAAGAGGAAGGTAGTTCGGTCTGGACGCCTTTGGTGACCATTGCACTCCCGATGGTGTTTTTGCTGGTGATGTTCTATCTGTTCATGCGGCAATTACAATCGGGTGGGGGTAAGGCCATGAGTTTCGGCAAGAGTCGGGCACGACTCCTAAGCGAAACTCAAAACAAAGTTACGTTTGCCGACGTTGCAGGTATCGACGAGGCTAAGGACGAAGTCGAAGAGATCATTGCGTTTCTGAAGGACCCAAAGAAATTCCAACGTCTCGGCGGGAGAATCCCGAAGGGCGTTCTCATGATGGGCCCGCCCGGAACCGGCAAGACGTTATTGGCTCGGGCAATTGCGGGAGAAGCAGGCGTTGCATTCTTCAGTATTTCCGGTTCCGACTTCGTTGAGATGTTCGTGGGCGTTGGTGCCAGCCGAGTGAGGGACCTTTTCGAACAGGGAAAGAAGCATGCGCCCTGCATCATCTTTATAGACGAAATTGATGCCGTTGGGCGCCATCGTGGTGCAGGGCTTGGTGGGGGACACGACGAACGCGAACAGACGCTCAATCAGCTGCTCGTGGAGATGGATGGTTTCGAGTCCAACGAAGGCGTAATCATCGTAGCCGCGACGAATCGACCAGATGTTCTGGATCCGGCGATTTTGAGGCCCGGCCGATTCGATCGACGCATCACCGTGCCCAGGCCGGATATCCGCGGCCGAGAGGGGATATTCGCGGTTCACACCAAGCGCGTGCCCCTAGACAAGGACGTGGATTTGCACTTGCTCGCTGCGGGTACGCCGGGGTTCGTCGGGGCTGACATCGAAAACCTTGTAAACGAAGCCGCTCTGCTGGCCGCGCGTCAGGATAAAGAGCGCGTAACCCACGATGACTTCGAACTCGCAAAGGACAAAGTCATTATGGGTACGGAGCGCCGGTCCATGGTGATGAGTGACGAAGAGCGACGCGTCTCGGCCTGGCATGAAGCAGGTCACGCGATCGTGGGCAAGCTGGTAGAAGGCAATGACGCCGTACACAAAGTAAGCATAATTCCTCGAGGCGCCGCCCTAGGGGTGACAATGTCCCTGCCCACCGAGGATCGACACCTCATGACGCGCGGACAGGCACTGGCGCGAATCGCCATGGCCCTGGGTGGCCGCGTAGCAGAGCAAGAGGTGTTCGGAGAGATCACCACCGGCGCGCAGGACGACATCAAGCGTGCGACTCGCATTGCTCGCGCCATGGTTTGCGAACTCGGTATGAGCAATCGCATGGGTCCCGTGGCCTACGGCGATCACGACGAAAACGTATTTTTGGGACGCGACTTTGCTTCCCGACACGACGACTATTCCGAAGCCACCGCTCGCGAGATTGATGAAGAACTTCGTCGCATCGTCGATCAACAATATGCGCTAGTTTGCGATATCATTCGGGGTCATCGGGATCAACTGGATCGGCTGGCAAAAGCATTGCTGGACAGGGAAACCCTCGATGCGGACGAAATCGACGCGGCGCTGGAGGGGCGCGAACTCCCCGACAGGCAACGCACGGTCATCCCGACTTATAGTGAGAAGCAAAAAGCCATGGCTGATAAGCGGCGCCCCGCCAGCATTTTGGGACCCCCAAGCCGGCGACAAGCTGAAAAAGACCACCGTTCAAAGGAAGCGGCCCAACTAAGCCTTATCATTGGCTTTGGTGGCGCCGTTTTCTCGAACCAGTGGTATCTCGGAGCTTCGCCAGTGGGTCGAGCGTCATAGTATTGGCGCTGTCAAGCTTGTTATTCGCAAGGCCTGGCCTCGGTCGATCACACATATCCAGTGGGGATTCAACTGGCCCGGAATGGACGAGCACTCAATCGTGCAACACCCGGTGCCAGGAGCAACAGACCGACTGCGCAATCAAGTGCGACCAAGACGCGTCTTGTATTCAACAATGCCGCTCCGCCGCGCAGGATTGTGTTAACCGCTGCGTAACTGGGCCTGGCGACGGCGGAGTAATACCCGCGCCGGGCGATGCCGGTGTCGCCATCCGCGACAATGGGAGGAAGCTGGCGCCCTTAGGTACTAACGCGCCTACAGCAACATTGACCACGGATGAGTCCAATCCTCACGGTTCTGGGGCTTCAGGCAATCCGAATATGGGCCGTTGACCAACGAAGACGCCGATGCCCGATACGATTCAAAAAACCGCCCCCCAAAGGCCCAGCAAGGTTCCCCAGGCGAATCTCGCGCGCCAACCAATCTTGGACAAGCAGCTCAAGACCGTCGGCTATGAGTTGCTGTTTAGAGGAATCGAAACCGACCGAGCGCTATTCGACGATGGCACTCGCGCGACTTCGACTGTGTTGACCAATGCGCTGGCGGAATTTGGATTAGAGACCGTCGTAGGAAATTTACCTGCGTGGGTGAATTTTACCTCGCAGTACCTTACGGATGAATTACCTATTCCGATCGGGCCGAAGAATCTAGTAATCGAGCTCCTCGAAGATGCGACCGCGACGGACGAATTGATACAGCGACTACGAACACTCACCAAGCAAGGTTATCGCATCGCGCTCGATGACTTCAGATACAGTGAAAGCTTGGTGCCACTCATCAAGATTGCGCAGGTCGTTAAGGTCGATATCCGTGGGCGGCAGCTAGAAGAAGTAGCCCAAGATGTGGCTGCATTCAAGAAATTCGACGTCCAGCTACTGGCCGAAAAGGTTGAGCGCGTCAGCGAGTACGAAGCTTGCCTCAAACTAGGATTTACACTCTTTCAGGGGCACTTCGTGTGTCGGCCTGAGCTGATGCGCCAAAAGCGGCCCCCCGCCAACCGAGTGGCGCTCATCCGACTGATGAGCGAACTTTATGCGGCTGATCCCAATATCAATCAGATTCGGCAATTGGTACAGCAGGACGTCACTCTCAGCTATCGATTGCTGAAATGGCTCAATTCGTCGCTGTTCGCATTGCCCCAACCAGTGGAGTCAATCCAGCATGCGCTTGTCTTGCTGGGAATCAATCGGTTGCGAAATCTTGTAAGTCTAATAGTCCTGGCGCGAATTGATGATCGACCTAGCGTGCTGTTTGAAACGGCGCTGATGCGAGCCCGAATTGGCGAGCGCGTGGCTCCCCACTTCGGCGTAACTCCGGAAATGATGTTCACCGTGGGGCTATTCTCCGTACTTGACGCTCTGATTGGAGTTCCAATGGACCAAGTATTGGAGAACATGCCACTCGCTCCAGAAGTCGCATTGGCAATCACTCAGCGGGAAGGGCCCTGTGGGCGACTGCTAGCCGGGATCGAAGCTCACGAGAACGGGGATTGGCCTGGAGTGCAGCGGACAGGCCTCGATCTTTCAATTCTAACGCCAGCCTGGGTCGATGCGCTGGTTTGGGTTCGAGGGGTAAGAAGCATGATGACGTCCGCCGCCGCTGGTGGGCAGCCACTCAGGAAGACCTCACCCTCGATATAAGGGAACGTGAGCGAGGAGACATGCGACGATGACGTTGAACAGCAGTAACAAATATCCGCGAAGCCGTTCAGCGCGCCCAGAGCGTCTCAGCGTTCGGTCCAGCAAATCGGCGCCGTTCGGATCATCCTCTACGCGACCGCCAACTAGTCCGGCCCCTGCAAGCCTGGCCCGCAACTCCAGTTTGCGCTCCAATTCGGGCAAGGGATTGGTTGCCCCACCCGCGATTGACGAAGAACTCTGGTTTGGTGCGCATGATCACGCCATGGCCGAAGACACCGCGGCGAGGAGCATGGCGGCGCTCGTCGGTCGAATCATCGGAGCCAAACCATTCCCAGTAACCGCTCGTCGACTGGCCGATCTGACGCGACAGGACGTTGTTCGAATCGAACCGGTCATACAAGTACTTGAAAGTGATCCAGGCCTATCCGCAAGGTTGCTGCGCTTGGTAAATTCCGCTGGGTACGCCTTGCGTCAGCGCTGCACGTCCGTTCGACATGCTGCGACCTTGGTCGGAACCGACCGCCTGCATCAGATTGCTACGACCGCTGCCGTTCTAGACCTATTTGATAGCAAAGGTCCCGTTGCCGCACAAATTATCGAGCATTCCACCGTGGTCGGTGCGTTCTGTCGTTACTTGGGTGCGCACCTTGCCCTCCCGGTTGATGATCTGTTTACTGCCGGGTTCTTACACGATATCGGCAAGTTGATGCTGATGGAAACGGAAAATGAGCAATACGTGGAGTTGCTCGCCAAGTGTGCTTCGCGTCCCGATTCCATCCATCATCTGGAGCGCGCGCTGTATGGTTTCGATCACGCCGTATTGGCGGCTCACGTGCTTACCGCTTGGAACATTCCTGATCCGGTGCCAAAAATCGTTGCTTGGCATCACGAGCCTTCGCACGCCTACAAAGTGTCAAGCATGATGGCGGCGTTGGTGCAAACGGTGCGCCTCTCCGATGCCCTCGTGTACGTCATGCAGGCGGACCCTGAACGTGAAAACATCAAGGAAGTAGCACAGCACGAGGCGGCGTCCTATCTCGATATATCAGAACCCCAACTCGCTGCGATGTGGGACGAGCTGCGAGTTCTTTACAACGAGAGCCGCGAGCAATGTCTCGGAGAAAACGCACCCGCTTTGGATCCGCGTTCACTCCGGCCCAAGCGGCCGATGAATCTTGCCGTTGAATCAACGCCCAGTGAACGTACGCATGAACTTCCCAAACAATTCCCCTGCGTAGAATGTGGCTGTCCAACCTTTGGAAATACGTGTCCGGCCTGTGGCGGCTATGTTTGTCCCGACCACCAGGTGGGTCGTGACGCATGGTGTTCTTTGTGTGCGCGTGACTATCGCTCGGAAAAGGGCTCGATGCCCGTTCCGATGCCTGCCAAATGGGCCTTTGGTGCAGTAGCTGCCGCGGTTTTCATCAGCGGCATAGTTGGAATGATATCCGCTGGTGGCCGCGGCGCGCTACGCGCCGGCTTCGGCACGTTGCTACTGGGATCGCTAGTTACTTTGTTGTATGTCATTGGAAAACAATGGTTCATCCGTTCTCGATTCGTGCGGACTCGCCCGAATAGATTCGTCGCAGAGGCATTGACCAATGATGGCGGCACACAATCGTTGGTGCCGCCGGACTACCCAGAGGGTCGCCAACCCGAGTTCGCGCAGTCCGCGGGTGCGCTCCTCAAAGCTGACGTGCGTCTCGTGGAGCCGTTGAAAGAAATTGCCATCCGCGAAATTACTGACCCCGATGCGACCATCGACGTTAGCGGTCCGCCACCTGACACGTTATTAGGCGGGGGACAAATGTTGGAAGCTGCTCTAAGCAAGAACAGCAGTTCGATCGATTCCAACCGAGTGCGATTGCAAAGCAACAGTTTGGTCACTTTGCCGGTCCCCGCGATGCCACCATCTCGTCCCGAGTCTTCTAATTCGAGTTTTGCCGCGGCACCGGGCGACCATCCGCGCAGAATGCCTCGCGACACATTGCTCGAAAGAGATCGCGAAAGTCGCAGGAATGCCGGCGAAATTCACGACTACAATACTTCGAACGGCCCTCGACTCGTGGCCGATTCACCGCATGATTCGAATGGCAGCGAGCCACCGCCAACCCAGCCGAACACCAGAGTCACTTCGGACGACGATACCCAAGTTGACCGAGCCACCCTTTATGGTCCCGAGTTCGAGCGCGAAGCACCGGCGGATGTGACATTGAACTCTGCGCGCGAGGATTTGATAGCCTCGGCACTATTGAGCGATCAGTTAGCCATCTCTCAGCTTGCCGACTACGTGCCAGCGTCGCGAGAAGGTCAGCCTGCAAAGTCAGAAAGCAACGATGTCGTTCGACCCATGCCGACGATTGAGGTCAACCCCGTCGATCACACTGAATCCACTGATCCCCCCGTTGTCGATAGCCCACTTCGAGCCGACGCGCATCCGAGCGCGCCGCCCTCGAACACGGAGCAAGCCGGCAACAGCTCCAGGCAAATAAGTGTTCACCCGCTTGCGGCCTTGGGATTCAAGAGTGAAGCTCCTCCAAAGGCCAACCCGACCGTCCCGGCACCGGTGGCTCAGATTACGCCAGACAAGGTTGTTGATATTGAAGCGCATAGCGCTACGTCTGCCCCCACTGAACCTATCGAGCAGCCCGCAGCGGACGCGCTCGACGCAAGTGTGGCGACATCGGCGGACGCGCTCGACGCAAGTGTGGCGACATCGGTGGATGTGCCTATGCCAATCAATGAATCGCCGGAAAGCGACCTAATTGAGTCATTGATCGAGAAATCTGGAGTTCGGTTTGGCGACGAATTCGAAGCCCGTGTGCGAGAGCTAGTTGCACAGCGCATCGCTGAAATAGTAGCTGAGCGGATGCTGTCGGCGTTTGGTGGTGGCACCATCACGGCGCCCTATCCGCCGCCAAACGGGCGCACCCACCCGAGTCGGGGCCCTGCAAAAGCCAAGAGCTCGACGAAAGAAGGCGATTCTCGGCAAGCAGCGTCAGTGAATTCGCCTAAACGCAAGAGCCGAACGCCGGCCAAGCCGCGAAAGTCCCAGAGCCCGGACGCTCAGGATCCGAAGCGAAGGTAATGGCAGCGTAGTGACCAATTCTGATTAATCGCGGCACTAGCGCATCAAGTCAATTGAATTGATGTACGAAGAATAACGCGGAGCAATTTGGGTTTCGGCAGATGAATCGCGGCACTAGTGGGCGAATTTCCTCGACTTGCGACGCAGGTGCTGCTGTCGCGCCCTGGCTTCGCCGATTGTCTCATGCCAACTCTCGAGAAATCGCGAGACGCTAAATCGTTGCACAACGACTTGACGGCCACGTTCGCCCATTTGCAATGCCAATTGTGGATCGCTCAGCAATTGCTGAATTCCCCAACGCAGGTATTCGATGTCGTCGGATATGAACCCATTGTGCCCGTCTACCACTGGAGATGTGGGACTGCGCGTGGCAACGACTGGTAGACCCGTGCACATTGCCTCTAGAAGAGCCAAATTGTAGCCATCTTCCAGATTGGGGTTGGAAGTGTGCAGATAAAACCGATGTGTTCGAAGTAGCTGTCGGAGGTGGTCCCAATCTCGAGCTGGCTCGACCCCAGCAATATCCGGATTGTTGCCAACCATTAGAAATGGAACACCGCGAACGATTTCGCTATGAACGTCCCAGGCTAGGACACTGGCCCGCTTCGATACGAAATTGGATACTCGAATCCCCTCTGGCAATTCGCCGGTGTAGTCTCCGTATTCATCGGGATCCACGGGCGGTTCAATCACGGTCCCCTCGACGCCCCAGCTCGCGAGCTTTGGCTTGCTCGCAGCGACGACCACCCCACCGACCATGCGCAAGTAATTTCGTACTGTGTATTGCATATCCTCAACGGCCAGAGAACAACCCTCTTCAGTCATTCGGCCCTGCAGGTTCACGTGAAGAATTAGGATTCGCGGAACTTCGAGGTGCTTGATGGCGATTAGGTCAGCCACATTGTGGCATATCGCCGCTAAATACGGACCCCGACCGTAGACGTCACCGAGCTGAATAAGCGTGACATTGTGTGGTACGGGGCGGGACTTGGTATCCCAACTTTTTACGTATCCGCTCGACAGGCCGTCCACGACGTCGAGCGGGTACCCGAGCTTGGCCAAATGGTGCACATAGGGCTCATGGCAACTGAACGTAAGAATTCTTCGGGCCACCGTGGCCCATTGGAACGGTTGCTTAGCGCTAACCCGTAGGCAAAGGTTTACTTTCGGGCGACCTCTTGCGCGACTCGCTGCTCAACCTGGCTAAATGCTTCGATAACTTTCGTCAGCATCTCGAACTCGCGACTTGCCTGAACCAATGATGTCATGCCGCCCAGGGCGGAAGCATTTGATGTTTCCAGTGTTGCCGTCTCCAGATCTGGCTCTGCGGCACGCGCACGGCCCGCTGTAGGCGTTGCACGCACGAGAACTGAGCCCTCTTTGACGAGACCTTCCGGCTTGGCGAACGTCACAACCGCCAGTTGCTGCCCAGTCTCCGTATCATCGACGGTGATATTGCCATTAGCGGAGATTGCAACGCTACGGGCGTCCGACCTCGCTCGCAAGATGGAGTGGTGGGAACCCACGTATTGGTAGCCCTCCGATGTCCTCAGCGTACCATCAACTGCCACCTGGATTGCTCCGGCTCGCGTGTAACGTTCCCCTTGCGGGGTTTTTACGACGAACCAGGTATCGGGCTGACGCAGTGCCACGTCTGTACCTCTACCGGTGTGCACTAGTTGACCTTGCTTGCGATCGGGCTCAACCGTTCTCGTTAGCGAAAACTTCATCGAGCGTGTCCCCGCGGACTTATCGCTGGCTCGATTCAATTCTTGGCGAAAAAGTGCCCTGTCTGCGCGAAATCCCGGTGTACTAGCGTTGGCGATGTTATTTGCTGCGACGTCCAACGCGGACATTTGAGAAACAGCGCCTGACGCGGCAGACCAGATTCCAGTGCTCATGGTGGGTGGGCGGCGTTGCTCACCCAGAAGTGAACAACGCCGCTTTGCTTCTAGCAATCGTTGCGCCAAAGATCTGAAATCGCAAAATCAGACGCTAGAGGGCTGCTTCGCAGCTTATGGTCTAAGACTTGGCGGGCGTCTGACATACGCGTCGTCAACGGATTGGCGACCAATCATGAAGATATGTTGGATTCTGTGGGCAATATTCTGGCTAAATTGACGGGTGTTGCCGAAGCAGCTGGCACGAACATTGTGAATTAGGCATCCTAGACGACAAGGCTTAGGGCGTTATCGAGCCATGCAAACAAAGTCCAAAACATTTCAGACAAAAAGTGACGATTGCAAGATCCGGCCGGCAGATCTGCAACGCTTGGACCTGGTGAAGGACCTGCTAGCACTACTTAACGACCCATACGTAGGGCCGTACAAGCTCTCTGAAACGATTGAACACATTCCTGTATTTGCGGCGCGCTGTCGTCGTGAAGCGGCCCTATTCAGGCCGCGCAACGAAGTCGAAGATATTGAGCGCGCGCTGAACGTCATCGGAAATCGGGGCATTGAGAAGGTACTGCTCGAACTTCTGGAAGACATGACAATTCTCAAGGCCGATCTCGATGTACACCAGGCCAAATAGACCTCATTCGCGCGGGCACGACCGGCTGCGGCCGATTGCCTGAGAGTGTCGTAACGACAAAGAAAAGTCGTGAATGTCGGAAAATGATCGAATCCTGCATGTAGGGTTCAATTCTTGCAAAATACCGCATTGCCTATGGCTTTGGTCGTCAGCAATGCTCTGGTTGACCGATCGCACGAACCGAATGCGACCGGCGGAGCCATCTTGGGCAAGCGATTTGGGGAATCACTAGCCCAAGCAAGCTCTCAACGCACTCAGGTGCAGCGCACACAAATGTCGCCAGGCGCGGCATCCGCGGAATTGCGACGAGCCTGGACGAAGGTCACCGGCGAGGCACCAGATGATAAGACCGTCGCGCTGCTCACCGCACAATGGGCACACGAGACAGCTCATGGTGCGTCGATGTTCAACTACAATTTTGGCGGCATAAAAGGGACCGGGCCGACAGGACTAAGCGTCGAGCAACACACCAAAGAAGGGTGGGGTCGAAGCGAGCGACAAATCACGGACCGATTTCGCGCCTACGAGAGCCCTGAAGCAGGTGCTGAGGACTACGTCAAATTGCTGACGCATCGCTTTCCGGAAGCCACCGGCGCGGCGCGTGCCGGGAATGCCGAAGGATTCGTGCAGGGCCTAAAGCAGCGCGGTTACTTTACTGGCGATGCACAGGCGTATCAGCGCTCAGTCAGTAGCTTGTCAGAAGAATATCTCAAAGGAGAGTATAAAGACGGGTCCGAATTGAAGTCGCTCGAGAAGTTCCACTCAAGCTTCGAATTTGGTCACCAATTCACGCCCCGTGATTGCGTCATCTGCATCGGGTTTCGTGGCGCCGGCGCACGAATTGGAACATCGTCTGTCAACAATCCAACCATTGGCGCCTACCGCCTTACTCGGCACTTTGGCGGGTACCACGGACTCGAGTGAGCAGCGCGGCACTTCAGATGGATATCCTTGGTCTGGGGTGTCCCCGATGTCGATGGTAGATGAAGTTCTTCGCGCCACGTTACAAATGGCATCACCGGACAGTGACTCGAATCGCCGCTCGGGCGACGTCGGGTAAGGTTTTTAAGGCCCATGCCCGGACCATCAACCAGCACTTTCACCGGTCTTCTGGGGTCGGCTGGACAGGTGTTGGACGACTCCAACGACCGTAGGCTTCGCACACATGTGATTGGTAGCAGTCCACTTAAATTGCGCCATTCTCCCATATTTTCCAGTACTTCAGTTTCTCGAAACTTGTCCGTATTCAAGACTGAACCGTGTCGACAATCATAGGTCTGCTCGTGGTGTTTGGTGCCGTCATTGGAGGCTATCTGATGGGCGGCGGGCCCTTGGCTGTCCTGATTCAACCGAATGAGTTAATTGTAATTGGGGGAGCCGCGGCAGGGACGCTAATTATTTCTGCACCGGGAAAGGTGGGCCGACGTGTACTGAATGCCCTGAAGAAAGGGTTCAAAGTCGATACGCCGACAATTGCGGACTATGTCAACTTGCTAAAGCTACTCTATCAGCTTTTTCAAATTGTGCGTCGCGAAGGTTTGTTGGCCTTAGAAACGCACGTCACCGATGTCCAGAATAGTCCGCTATTTACGAAGTATCCCTCGGTGATGAAACGGCATCATGCGTTGTCGTTTCTGGGCGAGGGCCTAAAACAAATGGTCGATGGGTGCACCGTGGAAGAGTTAACCCAAATGTTCGACGCGGAGCTCGAAACTCACCACGAGGAAGAGCACCAACCGGTTGGAC
>CAWFUX010000003.1:0-189881 GCA_963819085.1 uncultured delta proteobacterium | reverse complement strand
GGCGCTTCCAAAGGAAAGGCAGACGGCCTTCGTGCTGCGTGAACACCTCGGACACACAGCGCCCGAAACCGCGCGCATGACACGTGCCCTCGAGGCCACGGTGCGCACGCGAGTTCACTACGCCCGCCAGCGGCTCCGCGAGGTCTTGTCGAGCGAGCACCTCTCGAGTTACGCCTGAGCGCGGACACTTGACCGGTCGCCCCCGGACATCTGTCCGCCCGCGCGACTCTGCTACGTTCGCGGCGGTGAGCCCGCGGAGCCAGTGTTCACCGCGGGAGTCGGCAACCTACGCACCCGCGCCCGGTGGGTCCGGGCGATGTTTACCTGACATAAATCGTCGCGTCAGCGGAAAGGCCCGCTTGAAGCGGAACGCTTGGAGTGTACGACCCACCGAATTCGCACTGGAACGCGTTGCACGACCTTTACGAAGTTGCCAGAAGCGTTGTCCGCGGGCAGCAGCGCAAAGCGAGCCCCTGTGCCTGATGACTCGCTCTCGACTATGCCTATGAACTTCTGGCCAGGAAAGGCATCGAGTGAGATTTCCGCGTGTTGACCCGGGCGGATTCGACCAATTTGCGTCTCCTTAAAGTTGGCGACAACATAGGAGTTGTTTGGAACAAATTCGGCTACGGCCTGCCCAGCTTGGACTAATTGCCCTTCATGGACGGCGACTCGCGATACACGTCCGTCGGCAGGGGCCGCGATTTTGGCGTAACTCAATTGAAGCTCGGCCATTTTTAGCTGGGCCGTTACACTCCTGACCTTGGCACGTGCCAGGGCACTGTTGGCGACGGCAATGCCAATCTGTGAATCGATGGGCGCCGTCTGGTCCAGGTGGCCGCGCGCCTGCGCGACCTGTGAAAGTGCGACGCTTCGCGTTTCCTTTGCTGCGTCAAGGCGCGCCTTGGCTTCTTCGAGAGCGGCATCGCTCACAGACGCGACCGCCGAGTCGTGTTCGAGCTGTTGAGGGGTTACAGCGTTAGAAGCCAAAAGCTGCCGGGTGCGCTCGAGATCGATACGGTTCCGATCGGCGTCAGCCTGGGCGCGCCTTACGGCAGCCTCGGCTACCGTAATCTGCGAGGCCGTGTTTTGCACCTGTTCCGCTGAACCCGTTACGTCGGCCTTTGCCGTCGCCAGGCCGCCTTTTGCGCTGGCTTCGGTCAGTCGCACTTGGGCTTCAGCGGCGTCGGCTTGCGCCTTTGCCGTATCTAGGTCCGCCTGCGCCTGATCACGCTTGGCCTTTACATCGGCATCGTCCAGCTCGACGAGTATTTGCCCGGCCTTACCGTCTGATTTTCGTGGACCAAGACTCGTCCAACTTGCCCAAATAGGCGCGACCCAATTGGGACAACGTCGGCCTCGACCTGCGCGTCGTCCGTGGTCTCTTGGTTACGCGTCATCCACAAGTAACCACCAATGCTACCCAAGATGAGTACGCGCAGCCAGACTGAGCAAGATGAGCGGGCGCTTCGGGCTCCTTTCTTTCGTCTTTAGCGCCACAGCCGTCGGGACGGCCCGCGGATGTGGCTTGACGTTCAGGTGCAGTGTCTTCGCGCTCGTCAGCCTCCGAATCGGCGGGCTCGGAATCTCTGTTTCGGAATCGGGTGATGGGGGGAACTGGGCATAGCTAAAGCTCCATAGGTTCAGCGTGCGCGGGCGTTGCGGACTTTGCCTTTCGATCAATGCGAAGAAAGAGGAGTAATGGAAGCACGATAAGAAACAGAACCCCCGCCAGAATGAAAATTTTATCGAACGCAATCACCGAGGCCTGCGTCCGGATTCGCGAAGTCGAGCGCGCTCAGCGCCGATTGGTTGGCTTGATAAGGGTCGAAGCCCTTAGCCAGAAATCCGCCGCGCAGCATCGCCAGCCGTTCGAACACCGCCGGGCTGACGGATGATACATGCGAGGACACTGACGTCCGGGCAACGTCCATGTACCGCGAAAGCAACGTCACGAATACGGCAAGGCCAATCGAGCCTCCGACTTGCCGCACGAGCGAGTTGAGCCCAGTCGCGTCAGTCATTTGATGGCGTTTGATGGTGCTGAGCGCTACTGTCGTGAGCGGCACGAACAGACAACTGAACCCGATACCCTGCACGGCAATCGCGGCGATTACTCCCGTGGAAGTCGTCTGCAGGTTGAATTTGCTCATCTGAAAGGCGCCAGCGGTAAAGAAAAGCACTCCGATGCCCACGAAAAGGCGTGGCGATACTCGATTGTAAAGTTTACCGACGATAGGCACCGTCAACATCATCACGAGCACGCGTGGCATCAGTGCCATGCCGGATTGCATGGCCGTAAAACCGAGCAGCTCCTGCATGAAGAGCGGCAGCAGGAACATGTTGGCCATCAACATCGCAAACATCGTGGCGCCAATCATCGTTCCGGTTAGAAATACGCGGTCCTTGAATAGGCGCAGATTGACGACGGGCACCTTCGCGTAAAACTCCCGCATCACGAAGCCGGCCAGGCAAAATAGGGCAATCAGAGTGCAGGTGACAATCGTCGAGGACTGAAACCAGTCATCGCGCTGGCCTTCTTCGAGCAAGTATTGGAGCGAGCCCAAACCGACTGCTAAAAGGGCAATTCCCGGCCAATCGAGGTTTCCCTTTTGACGCGCGGCCATCTCGCGGTTGGCAAGTCGAATGTCCTCCGGCTCGTGAACGAAGCGTGAGACCATAAACAAACCCAATAAGCCGACAGGCAGATTGATGTAAAAGATCCACGACCAGGCATAGTGATCGACGATGTAACCGCCGAGTGTTGGACCAATCGCTGGCCCCACCATTACGGCCATTCCGAATAGCGCCATCGCGGTGCCCTGTTCCTCGGGCGGAAAGGTTTGACGTAAGATGGCCTGCTCGGTCGGTTGCAGCGCCCCGGCGCCGAGGCCCTGGATGACGCGGAACGCCACCAGCTGCGGCAGCGTGTGCGCCAGGCCGCAGAGAGCCGAGCCCACGATGAACAGTCCGAGGCTGAACATGTAGAAATTCTTCTGCCCGAAGAGGCGTCCAAAGAACGCAGTCAGCGGCATCACGAGCACGGTGGCAATGATAAAACCGGTAGAAACCCAGGTAATTTCAGTGATGTCGGCGCCAACCGCACCGCGAATGTGCGGCACTGCCACATTCACGATCGAGGAATCAATGGCTCCCATCAGTGTCCCGAATGTGACGCTTACGGTAACCAGCCACTTGTTGGTCGCTGCCGGTGCCGGCGCGTAATGGGAAAGTACAGCCGTTGTCACGGTGATCTCCCGGCGCCACGCAAGAAGAATTCCACGAGGGCTGCCGCATTCTCTGGTGACGGATCAATCGGATCGCCCAGGATGCGCCCGCGCGTAAACACGGCACGCAAGCAGCCGATCAGCATCGACGCATAGTCAAGTCGTGCATCATCTCTCAGCGCACCCAATTGCACACCGCGCGCCACAACGGCTTCACAGCGTTCGAATAGCGCGCGCACGGAGTCGCGCGGCTTTGCCGCCGCCAGATGCGCGCCTTCGGCTTCCATCAGGATGGTTAGAAATGGCCTGTGCGTCATGAAGTGTTGAAACGCGGCCATCACGAATGCTTCGAGTTGCGCTTGGAAGGGCAAGGCGTCAGCGGAAGCGAGCGCCCCGTCGAGGCGCTCGATTAATTCGTCCCTACGAGAATCCAACAATGCTGCAATTAGCGCCGTTCGATCCGCGAAGTAGTTGTAGAGGGTCCCGACCGCAACACCGGCCCGAGCCGCAATGTCGTCCATTCTTGCGGAATTCAGGCCCTGTTCAGCGAAAACCGCCTCGCCGGCCTCAAGGATGGCCGAGGCCGTGGCACCGCGGATCTTGTCCCTGAGCCTCTGCTTGACGGTCGGTGAATCTTCATTCATTTGTTGAACTACAATTCTAACGCGGTTACGTCACCGCGCAAGTGCGGCTTAAGCGCCGCCGAGTCGGGCGCTTGGACGGTTAGGCGAACCCAAGCTTTGCCAACGCTCGGCAGCGGTTGGGTTCACTTGCAACGCGATGTAGCCGAGGCGTCGCTCAGGCCAGTATTGCCCTGAAGCATGTGCAACCGCCGGTCAACTCAAGGGCTCGAAACTCCCTTCCAAACTCTTCTGGGAATTTTGTTGGCGTGACGGCACACGCACGTCGGGTAGCGCTGCCGGTGGGCTCAATTTCTTACCGAGTTGCGATAGCCTACCATCTGGATCAATTGGGCGGAACTTGTGCCGTTTGGTGAGTCTGTCATGCCACCAATTGGCGTAATCTTCGATCGTTTGAACCTCGATGTCGTCGTGGTTCAGCTCGTTCCCAACCTCGAGGCATACGTCGAGATTGGAAAGGCTGGGTTGAGGGAGAACTCCACTTTCATACTCGAGCCACATTTGACGATACAAACCTTCGAGTTGGCGCACCAACAGTGGCATATCGAATAACGTGCACTTGTCACGCGAAGCCCGCAGCCTTTCGCGGAACGCCTCGAGCAGCGTGGGGTTTCTACCAAACTCCACTGCGCGATCGACAAATTGCTCCGCCGAAGTGCAAATTAAGTCCGCCACACCTGCAGCCCGTACGAGACTCCCGCACACGCGAGAGGCAAATGATCGACCGCTCAGCGTGAGCACTGGCACGCCCATCCAGAGTGCGTCCGAAGCCGTCGTGTGGGCGCCATAGGGCGTCGTGTCGAGGAATAGATCGGCCAATGCGTAGCGGGCCAGGTGGTGCGGGTTGATGACCTTTTCGGCAAAGATCACGCGCTCCCGTGCCACGCCCCGCTCGGCTGCGTAATCCCGCAGCCTTTGGTTGGCTCCTTCGGTACTTCCGAGCAGCCACAGAACACTTCCGGGGACTCGAGCCAGTATCATTAACCAGCGGTCGAATGTGAACCTGTTGATCTTGTGTGCGCCGTTGAAGCAGCAGTAAACCAGGGCGTCGTCAGGAAGTCCGAAGTCCTTGCGAGCGAGCGCCAACGGCGTCACCGTGCGCTTGCGACTGTTTGGTTGGTAGCAGGGCAACCGCAGCACCTTTTCCGAGTAATACAGTTCCGAGGCCTGTGGAATTATGAAATCGTCGGCGAGGATGTAGTGGTGATACGGGCTAGCCATCGACCCAGGAAAGCCGAGCCAATTTACGATGATAGGCGCCGGGCGCAGAGCAACCAACTTGAGTCGCGCCTCGCGAGTGTAGCCATTGAGATCGACCAGGACTTGAATGCCCTGCTCCACCATCAGCCGAGCCGCCGATGCATCGTCTAGTTGATTGATCGACGACCAATGGTCGACCGAGGATTTGAAATGGGCGTGAAGCGGATCGCTCGATTCAGGACCACAGTAATAGGCGAATACCTCGACTTCGCCGCGGTCATGCAGCCCCAAGACTTCCGTCATCAGATATCCGACGGCATGTTCCCGAAGGTCCGAGGACAAATAGCCTACGCGAATCGGCTTGTTCGTCTGGGTTGCATTGGGCCAAGTGTCTCTAACATCCGATGGCGTGCCCACATCGAGCTTGTTGTAATGGCAAGCGATTGCAAGCTGAAGTAAAGGGTCGTCGGTGAGTGCTGCCGCCGACAGCGGGGACATTCCTTGCATCAACGTGCGCGCCGGTACACGGTCGGACGGTAATATGACGGGCCATTTACACTGCCGCTGCCTGAGGGCTACCAAGTGCTGGATTGCCTCTCGCTGTTGGCAGTCGAGCTCTACGCTCTGCCGAAGCATAGTCTCAGCCGATTCATCTTCGTTGGCGGCCTCGAGGGCGCGGGCGCTTTGGTTGAGCGCGGTAGTCTTGTAAGTAATGGATTGACCATTGACGTCAGCCATTTTTGCCAGTGCCGCTGACCACTGAACCACCGCCAAACCGGGATTTCCCATCCGTTCGTAGATTCGGCCGAGATTGATGTAAGCGGGCATGAATTGCGGATTCAAGGCGACTGCTCTTTCGAGGAGTGCGCGCGCAGGGTCCAATTGGCCGGCGTCCGAAAGTACCACGGAGTAATTGAAGAGCACTGCACTAAGCAGTGGATGGTCCTGGTTGTGCTGTACCCAAGTTGCGTAGAGTGCCCCGACGGAGCTCAGTTGGCCACTCTGTTTTAGTGTTTCCGCCGTTCGAATGAGGTCGGCAACGCTAAGATTGCGTGCCATTGAACTTATCAGAGCCGATTTCAGGATGTCAGTCGTCATTGTGTTCACTAAACCAGTGCGTTAGTTAGCGTAGTAATTTGCTCTTCGGTCATGCTGCTCAATTGGGTATCGGTAAAACCCCAAATTTGGCTGGCATTCAAGGCCGAAAGTTCCGTAGTTGTAAGATATGGGATAGTTGCAGTATCCAATTCCGAGATAGTCGTTGGTGTAATCTCGCTGAACTGTATGGCCGCCAGTTCGGTGAGTCGATTCGAAGCCAACGCATCTATCTGAGCCGCTGCCAGACCGCCGATTTGATCTGCTGTCAGCGCGCCCAATAGCGTCGGCGAAAGGGCGTCCCATTCTGTCCCACTCAGTGATCCAATTTGCGTTGCGGACAGCGATGATATTTGGGTAACCGATAGCGAATTGAGCTGATCGTTGCTAAGCGACCGGATCTGCATGCGCACTAGTCCCGTAAGCTGGTTAGTGCTCAACAGGGCAATGTCGGTTGTCAACAGATTCGTAATCTCCGTCGTAGTCAGCGCATTGATGTGCCAGGGCGTCAGGCTCCCGAACTGAGTCGACGTTATCTGGTCAATCTGAGCTTTTGTTAGGCCGGTAATGCCGTCCGTCGATAGCGCTTCAACTTGAGTCGGCGTCAGCGTTTCGAACTGAGTAGTAGTCAAGGCTGCGACTTGGCTTGCGGTCAGCCCGTAAACCTCAGTGACCGTCATCAGCGAGATTTGGGTCGTCGAAAGATTGGCGACCTGTGTTGCGGAGAGCCCAGCGATGCCCGTCGCGGAAAGGCTTCTGAACTGAGTCGTGGTCAAGTTCGCAAATTGTGATGTAGTCAGGCCGGAGACCGCGGTGGCCGAAAGTGCGGCCATGCCTTGGGGAGTAACGGCAGCCAATTGTGTCGTTAGCAGGTTCGAAACCTGAGCGGCTGTAAGCCCACTAATTCCGGTCGAGGAAAGGCCCGCGACTTGAGTCGACAACAACGCGGCAACTTGAGTCATTGCAAACCCAGCAACCTGCGTCGATGTTAGGCCGCCAATCTCGGTTGTGCTAAGGATGCCAATTTGGGTTGTCGAGAGGCCGGCAATTTGAGCCGTTGAAAGCGCAGCAACACCCGTTGCCGAGAAGCTGCTGAGCTGGGTCGATGTCAGAATGCCAATGTCATCGACCGTTAGACCGGCGAGCGCCGAAGTGGATAGGACTGCCAGCTGAGTGGGCTTAAGCGCGGAAAGTTGTGTCGATGATAACGTCGATAGATGTGTAGACGTAAGTCCGCTAATTCCGGAAGTGGAGAGGGCGGCAATTTGACTGCTACTGAGCGCGGTAATTTGAGTGGTCAGTAAGTTGGCAGCCTGGGTATTAGTTAGCCCACCAACTTCCGCGACGGTCAAGGTGCCGAGTTGCGTGGAATTTAGAGTTGCGATCTGGTCTGTAGTCAACCCTCCAATTTGCGTGGGCGTGAAAATGGTCAACTGTCTTGTTGTCAGCGCGTCCAATTCCGCCTCGGTGAGGCCCTGAATTCCGGTGGTCGTCACAGCCGCCAACTGAGTAGTTGTCAGCGCTGCTAGTTGAGTCAACGTCAACGCGGCAACCTGTACCGATGTCAATCCAGCTATCCCGGTTTGGGTCAGGGCTGCCACTTGAGTCGTCGTGAATGCCTGAATCTGGGTCGGCGCGAATGCCGACACGGCGGTGGTCGTTAGGCTGTCGAGTTGAGCAATGCTCATCGAGGCGATCTGCGACGTGGCGATCGTATTCATTTGTGTGGGGGTCAACGCCTCGAATTCGGTTGCCGTGAGGCCTGCAAATTGAGTGAACGTCAAAAGCGCAAACTGAGTGCCAGTCAGCCCCTGGATGCCCAAAGTAGAAAGGGAGCCGAGTTGACTCGTGGACAGGGCTGCGATCTGAACCGGCGTCAGCGCCGTCACTTCCGTGGATGTTAGGCTTGCCACGCCCGTGGTCGTGAAGACGCCCAATTGAGTGGTGGTCAGCGACGAGATCTGCGTTGTTGCCAGCGCCCCGAGCAGCGTTGGCGTCAGGGCTGATACTTGACGAGTGGTAAGCCCCTGAATTTGCGCAGTTGTCAGCCCCGTTATGCCGCTGGTGCTAAGCGCTGCAATTTGCGTCGTAGCAATCGCTGAAAGCAGCGTCGGTGGTAAGCTTGCCAGCTGAGTGTCCATCAACCCGGAGACCCCCGCGGTCGTTAGCGCACCCATCTGATCGGCGGTGAGCGCCCTCAGCTGTGTGGTGTCGAGTGACGCAACTTCTGCGGCTGACAGACCTTTGACCTGGGTTGTCGAAAGCTGGGCAATTTGCGCCGGAGAAAGGACCGCAATTTGCGCCGTCGTTAGTGCGGCGATTTCGGCCGACGAGAGCTGCTTTAGTTGCGTATCCGGTAGAGATTCGATTTGACCAGTGGTCAGGCCGCTGATTGCGACAGCTGATAGTGAGGCGAGTTGGGTTGAATTGAATGCCGCCAGCTGCGTCATACTTAGCTCGGCAACGTGGGTATCGAGAAGGCCTGCGATTTCGGTCGTCGAGAGAGCACCCAGTTGCGACGGCAAAAGACCCGTAACCTGCGTGGTGGTCAGCGCCCCAAACTGCGCGGAAGTGAAACTCGCCAACTGTCGCGTGGTCAATGCGCCCAATTCGGAACTCGTGAGTCCGGTAATCCCTGTGTTGCTAATGGATGCAAGTTGTGTGGTCGATAACGCAGCTAGTTGTGTTGTCGAAAGGGTGCTGAGCGTCGTACTCGTCAACATACCCATTTGAGTCGCACTCAGTGTCTCCATTTGTGTGGCGGTAAGCGCGGGCAATTGACTAGGCGTGATAGCGCCCAGCTCAACCGCACTCAGACTACCTATTTGTGTCTTCGTCAAACCGCCCAATTGAGTCGTGGTTAAAGCAGCAAACTGAGTATCACTCAGGCTGCCAATTTGAACGTCAGTGAGGGCTGAGACTTGGGTAGCCGCTAGTGTGGAGATTGCCGCAGTGGTCAGTCCCTGGACGCCCGCGATTGACAGCATCGGTATCTGGTTTTCCGTCAAAGCGCTAAGCTGGGTAACACTCAATGCGCCGCCTTGCGTGCTCGCAACCCCACCCAACTGTTCTGCTGTTAGGGCTTCAATTTGCGTAGGTGTCAACGCTTGTGTCTGCGTCTCAGTCAGCATTCCAAATTGGGTTGACGTTAGGGCATCCAGTTGGGTAAGGCTTAGGGTGGACACCTCTGGAAGCGTCAGACCCATAATTGCAGTCGTTGAAATGGCCGGAACTTGCGTAGGTGTAACTGCGCCTAGCTGCGTCGTACTCAACGCGGCAAGTTGAGTCCCGGACAGGGCCCCAATTGCGGCAGTACTCAGTGCCGCCAGCTGTGTATTCTTTAAAGCCGCCATTTCCGTTGGCGTAAAGCCGCTCGCCGCTAGGTCCGACAGCGCTGCCATTTGGCTCGTAGAAAGATAGGCTAGTTGAGGCAAGGACAATGCCGCAATCTGCGTGTCACTCAGGCCGTTGACGTTGGTTGAGGTGAGTGCCGCAAGTTGCGTGAAACTCAACGCTACTAAATTGGGCGCGCTGAGCGCTCCCAATTGCAGTGAGGTCAATGCCGCAATCTGATTCGTCAACAGAGCTTGCAATTCGGTCAGCGCAAGTCCACTTACCGCGGTCGTCAACAATGCTGCCACTTGCGTAGATGTTAGCGCCTCGAACTGGGTAGAAGGCAGTGCTGCGAGCTGCGTCGAGGTTAACCCCTGGATCCCGGTGGCGGTCAATTCGATTAGCTGCTCCGGACTCAGGGCGCTGAGTTGCGGCTGCGTCAGGTCACCGACCTGCAGCTGGCTAAGTCCGGCCAACTGTGTCTTGGTCAGAGCTCCAATTTGTGCCGTCGTCAGTGCCGTTATTTGGCTTTCGCTCAGCGCGCCTACTTCGGAGGACGTCAGCGCGGCTAGCTGCGTAGGATTGAGCGCAGCGACTCCGGTCCTAGGTAATCCACTTACGGCGACTGTAGAAAGTGAAGCAATTTGTGTCGGGGTAAGTGCTGCCAGTTGAGTGAGGGAAAGTGCTGCAAGCTGAGTGTCAACTAAACCACCGATTTGGGTGGTGGTTAGAGCTGGCAATCGAGTCGAGTCGATTGCCGAGATCTGAGCCGCGTTCAGTGCGCCGATCTGACTCGCGCTTAACGAGACCAGTTGAGTCGCACCGAGTGATGCAATCTGGTTGCTAGTCAAGCCCCTGACTGCAAACGTGGTCAGTACCGCAATTTGCTGTGTGCTCAGTGCTTCGAGTTGCGTCGTAGCGAGGCTCGCCAATTCGTCGGAGCCAAGACCGCCGACGGCCGTAGTCGTCAACGCGGAGAGTTGCGTTGAGCTGAGTGCCGCCAATTGTGTATCCGCAAGGGCCGCGATGTTCGTGCTGGTTATGCCTTTGACTTGAGTAGTCGTCAGCGAGAAAATGCCTGCTTCGCTGAACCCGGTAACGGCCGTCGCCGTGAGACTCGAGAACTGCGTGGATGTAAGAGCGTTCAATGCTGCTGTTGACAGACCATTGACTTGAGCGCTCGTCAAACTCTTGATCTGAGTTGTTGCCAATGCTGCAACTTGGGTGGCGGTCAGGGCGTTCAACTGATCGACGCTCAATTCGATTATGCCGGTGGAGTTGATGCCTTTGAGCTGGGTTGTTGTCAGTGATACGAGCTTGCTTCCATCCAAGGCGTCAATCTGGGGTGCCGTGAGCGCGCTCATCTGCGTCACGGTAAGACCACGAAGCTGATCGGTTCCAAGCAGCCCAAATTGCACGGACGCAAGCCCGCCAATTGAGGTTGTGGTAAGCGCGGCTAGTTGCGTTGACTTCAGTGCCGCAAGCTGATCAGCAGTCAATTGGGAGATTGTGGCAGCCGTCAACCCGGCGCTAGCCGTGGCGGTGAGTGCGGTCAGCTGGGAGGTCCCAAGGGCACCAATTTGGGTGTCTGCCAGTGCGGTCAATGCCGTACTTGTCAGTCCCTTTATTTGTGTGACCGAAAATGAAGAAATGCTGTCTTCGCGCAGGCCCCCAATCGCCGTTGACGTAAGTGCCGCTATCTGTGTCAACGTTAGTGCCGAGAGCGTAGCTGTGTCCAGCCCGCCGAGCTGCGTGCTGGTTAGATTCGCAATCTGAGTTAACATTAGAGCAGAAAGTTGTGTCGAACTGAAAGCCGCAAGCTGATCAACACTGAGCCCGCCAATGCTCGTGCCGGTCAACCCCTTGATCTGTGCCGTGGACAGTGATGAAAGTTGCGTTCCGACCAGGGCAGCCACGGTGGTCGGCGATAGCGCAGTCAGTTGTGTCGCTGAAAAACCGCGAATTTGGGTTGTCCCGAGAGCCGCAATCTGAGTGGCCGTTGCGCCTCGCAGAGCAGCCGACGTTAGTGCCGCAAGCTGCGTGGAACTCAGGGCTGCCACTTGTGTCGCGGTTAATCCACCAACCTGTGAGAAAGTAAAACCACCTAATGCCGTCCTGCTCAACGCGGAAAGCTGCGTTGGTGCTAGCGAAGCAATTTGGGTGTTGAACCAGGGCGCCAAGTGCCGTGCTCGACAGGCCCTTGACTTGCGTCGTCGTAAGCGCCGACAATTGATCTTCGGTTAACCCTGCAAGTGCGGACTTTGTCAGGGCAGCCAACTGTGTAGACTTGAGTGCGGCAATTTCTGTAACGGTCAACTCATTCACGTCAGCGCTGTTCAACCCTGATATTTGATAGGTGTTGATGGCGGCCAGCTGCGTCGTCGAAAGTGCCCCCATCTGATCAGCGCTGAGGCTACTCAAGCCAGCGCTGCTAAAGCCCTTGATCTGCGTCGTGGTCAAGGCAGCCATTTGTGCTTGTGTCAGGCCATCGATAGCCGCCGAAGTGAGTGAACCTAGCTCTGTGCTGGTCAGCCCTCGCAGCTGGTCCGTAGCTAACGCGGCCAATTGATCCCCCGTCAATCCCCTGACTGCAACGGCATTCAGGGCGCCAAGCTGTGTCGAGTTTAGTTCCGAAAGCGTCGTTGCTGTGAGCGCGCCAACGGCTGTGCTCGTCAGACCCTGAAGTTGCGTCGTGGTCAACGCTTGCAGTTGCGAGCTAGTCAACGCCGCGAGCTCTGCGTCCACAAATGAACCGACGGCACTCGGTGAAAACCCGTGAATCTGCGCTGTTGTCAGCGCGCCGAGTTGCTCCTGGGTCAGTCCTTTTAGTGCAGTCAGGGTTAGCGCTGAAATCTGAGTCGAACTCAGTGTGTTCAGTTCCGTGAGGTTCAGTTCGCTGATATCCGTGCTTGCCAGTCCCCGAATTTGCGTAGCCGTTAGAGCCAATAGCTGCGTCGATGATAGCGCGGCGATCTGAGTTGAACTCAATTCACTGATGCCGGCGCCGGTTAGCCCCTTGATTTGAGTAACAGAAAGAGAGCCAAGCTGTGTCGTGCCGAGGTAGTCAAGGAAAGTGGTGGTAAGTGACCCTAACAAAGTAGACGTGAATCCACTCAACTGAGTGGTCGTTAGTGCGACAACCTGATCCCCTGAGAAACCACTGATGGCCAATGGCGCGAGCGCGGACAATTGCGTTGAGCTGAAGGCGCCGAGGTTAGTCGTAGAAATCGCACTGATGCCGGTGCTAGTGAGCCCCTTGATTTGTGTCGTCGTCAGGTATGCCAACTGCGTCGTTGAAAGGGCGCTGACCTGATCTTCATCCAAAGTACCCAAGCATGAGCTGGTTATACCCCTAAGCTGTGTGGTCGTTAGCGTCGCAATTAGGTCGCCGCTCAGGCCCGTAATGGCGGCGCGTGACAATGCTGACAACTGTGTCGAGTTCAGAGCCGAAAGCGAGGTCAATGATAGGACCGTCAAGTTGGTACTATTTAGGCTGCTAAGTTGTGTCGACGCCAATGCTGCGAGTTGAGCCGCTGTTAGCGCCGAAAATTGTGTGGAATTCAACTCGCTGACGCAGCTGCCACTCAGGCTTTTGATTTGCACCGGTGTGAACGCCATTAGCTGCGTGGTAGTCAACGCATCGATTGCCGTCGTGGTTAGGGCGACGAGTTGAGTCGAGGTCACTCCCAATAGTTGGGTAGTGGTCAGCGCCGCTACTTGGTCCCCGGTAATGCCCCTGATTGCCGCAGCGGACAGTGCCGCGAGCTGTGTCGGGCTCAGCGTAGAAAGCTCCGTAAGCGTCAGTTCGTTCACGTTACCGGAAGTTAGAGTCGCCAATTGCGTCGACGTCAGCAAGCCGAGCAGGGTCGTAGATAGTGCCGCGAACTGCACCGAGTTCATGGCGCTTAGGCTCGAACCCGTGAGACCCTTTAGCTGCGTTCCAGTCAAGTTTGCGATCTGGTCGATGCTGAGGCCATCGATTGCGGTCGTCGTCAGCGCCGAGAGCTGGCTGGAACTGAGCAAGGAAAATTGAGTCAAGGTAAGCTCACTGACGTCAGTGCTGGTCAACCCACGGATCTGCGTCGTCGTCAGTGCCGCAAGCTGCGTTGCTTGAAGCGCACCGAAATTGAGTTGAGCTCAATTCACTGAGGCCAGCTGCACTCAAACTGCTCACCTGTAGCAAACTCAATGACGAGATCTGCCCAGTCGTAAGGCCGTCAACCGCCTTCGTGCTCAGGGCGGCTAGTTGGGTGTTCGACAGGCCGCTCAATTGGGTAATGCTCAGGGCAGTCATCTGCTCGGCGTTGATTCCCCGAATGGCGTCCAAATTGAGTCCAGCAAGCTGAGTCGAAGTTAAGACGGTAAACTGCGTAACGGCGATGTCTCCGATGTCGTTGCTGCAGAGGCCTCTCAGTTGCGTCGTCGTCAGCGCCTGAAGTTGAGAGGTGGATAACGCCGCGAATTGCTCCGCGCTCAGTTCACTAACACTACTGCTCGTCAGCCCGACGACTTGCGCGCATAGAAACGCCTCCAGCTGTCCACTGGTTAGCCCGTCGATACCTCTCAAACTGAAAGCTCCAATTTCAGTCGTCGTCAGAGCCTCGATTTGGCTCGTCGTGAATGCCGATACCTGATCACCAGACAGGACTCGAATCTGCGACGTCATGAGTGCCGCCGTCTGTGTCGATGTGAACGCCTGCAGTTGAGAAGAAACGAGGTTCGCGAAATCAGTAACGGTAGCGCGCTGAAGGTCGGCAATCGACAGACTTGCGATCTCTGTGGCACTGAATGACGAAATCGAGGTTACTGCCACTCGGTGTCCCCAAATTGCGACGCAGCCCTGTGAACGCCAATCGAAACCGCTCCCCAAAAGCTTGCCGCCAGGTGCACGCTCCCTGCCGCGCGCTCAGGCATGACTTTGCAGGCCTTCATTGCCGATCCAAACGGCCGTAACGCGGCTATTATTAGGATCGGCGCACTACTAAAGCAGCACCCCCGTTACCGCGCTCACATACGCGGTCAGCCGGTAGCCTTCTGCACATCATTCAATACACCGTTGCACTACAAACCTTTCCGCGGAAATACGTGCATTGCGCCGAGGCCGACTGCTCGAACGGAGGCAGTCACATGCTTGAGACTTCATGAAAAATCTGTGTGCGATTCTTTATGTAGTGACGGCACGCAAGAGCCAATTCACGGGCCGCGCCGCCCAAGAGCTTCTCTTGCAGCGCATTGTCGCGCTGAAGGGTCCCGCTCGGCGGCGATCTTATGTTAAGGGTCATTCGCGTCTGCGACTGCAAGTGCATTACCCAATCGTTGACGAAGTGACTGAACGCAAACTGTGTCCAAGTGTCGTCACGACCCCAAGGAATACAATCAGCGCGGTTGACGCGACTCAATTAAAGCGACGTGCATTGCGAGCGCGGGCTTTGGCTGCCTCCGCTTCGCGGCTCTTGGGGGGCGATTTGGTTTCGAGAGATGTCACGAGCTCTTGAGTAACTTGAGCGATTTGTTCGACAGCACGCTCGAAGGCAGAGTGGTTATTGCCGGTGGGCGCGCGCGTGCCGCTCACTTTGCGCACGTATTGAAGTGCCGCAGCATGGATCTCCTCTGGTGTGGCGGGCGGCGCGAAATTGAATAGCGGGCGGATGTTACGACACATGGCGAGTACCAATTACATAGAGCCAAGCAGCCCAATCGCCATCGGCAACCCGCAAGCCGCCCCCAGCCGGCGATGTCACGCCTTGAAGCGTCGTGTGATCGACACCTGCGTTGTTCGTAAGCTGATTGTCGCGACTGAAGATGAATGGCTGCTACGCAGTATCGGGACTACTCGCCTGAGCGGCAGCCGGATGGAAGGGCATCCGCCGAAAGGGCCGGGGAAATGCTGCAAACGGCATTGCGGGACGGCTCGCTCTCTAGCGCTCGCCGCCCCCAATGTCGCTTGGGCCCCACAAGGGCCTCGGGTTGCCTTGGCATGATCGCCTTACGCGCGAACGGCTGCTGGAAGCTCGAAAATCCTAGTTTTTGGAGAAGTGAATCAGCCACTCGCAGAGACCGTCGTCGCTCAGCTTTTGGTGTTGGATACCGCTCCTCACAGTCCGATTCAACTGCTCGTGAACTCACCGGGGGGTCACGTGGAGTCCGCCGACACGATTCACGATGTGATTAGATTTATCCGCTCGCCCGTTTTCATCATTGGCACAGGGTGGGTGGCGAGCGTTGGCGGTCAGGTCAGCGATATCGAAATCGAACTCGAACAGATGCTGGAACTCCGCCGGCGGATCGGCAGCACGATTGCGGAACGCACGGGGCGAAGTTTCGACGAGGTCGAGCGCGACACCCAACGCAACCGCTGGATGACCGCAGCCCAAGCGGTGGACTATGGCATCGTCGGCAAAATCATCAAGCACGTCAATGACATGACCGTAACTGAACTACCCCGAGGAAGAGGCGATCAAAACAGCCCGATACTGAAATGAAACGCGCCTAAGTCTTCCCAATAGCGCTGCTTGGCTTGGTCGGCTGCGGATGTGTAAATGAGCCGGTCGAGCACACGCTCGATATTGAATCCGTAGTCGAAAACGAGCGGTCCAATCGGAGTGACGATGCGAAGACCCGTGCCCACCGAATAGCGCAGGTGCCAATAGTTAATCGAAGTCGGTGCAGGAGCTACTGGCGTTTTTGGAATCCAACTGGGAGGCGCTGGCGTCGCTCCCGATGCGGCGACGTTGGGAGTGTCAATCGCAGTGGGTGCGGGTGTGGTGGCATTGACCAGTGTCAGCCAGCTTGGCGCGCGCGTCCACACGTTGCCAGCGTCGAGAAAAACAGCCGTCTGAAACGTGTGCGTAATTGGTATGCGAATCTCCGCGCGCGGATTGACAAAGAAATCGCCGCCGCGAATGACGACTTGGCTGATATTGAACGTCCCACCGCTCCGGATAATTTGCTGCGCGATATCCTCCGGAACCAGTGAGTCTTGTAGGAAACCACGCAGCGTGTCCACGCCGCCGCCGAAAAACAATCGGTCAGGGTACGTGCTGGAATCTTTGCGAAGCTGCAAATTGAGGCCCCAACGGAAACTCAATGCGAACGCGGCGCCTTTACCCCCAAGCGGAATGTACCCCGCGACTTTACTGGTTGAGCGCAAGAACTCACTGTGCGTTGCTTGAAATGGATTGGAAATGTTAAATTCACCGGTCCAGTTGGTCGGAATCGAGGTAGCGTTCGAACCGACTGGAAAGGCCGTCACGTGCTCGAGTGTCAGGTTCGCCAACGTCCCACTCGTTGCATCGAGTGGGAAGTTTCGCCTATCCCAGTTAACACCAAACTTCTGTGTCACGGCTACACTAGTCCCAGCAGGAACTCGGAAGGCATTGCTGAATTGTTGGTGCGTCGCGACATATTTGGTTAGCGAACCAGCGGTTTGGCAATCCGTCTGGAAAATGCAAATTACATTGCGTTCGAGCGAGCCACCAAACTCTAGCGTAAGTCTGCGCGAGGGTAAGAAACTAAGAGTCTCGATATTGGCGTCTTTTTGAAGCTGGAAATCTCGGGCATTGCTCAGTACGTCAATGCCTTCGACCCGAAACCGAAACAGCGGCCCGAGCCCGATATCTGGAAACGTGACAGCCAAGGAATTGCGCCGCGTGAGCCGGCCAAAAAAAGTATTCAGATGCGGATCGGTTTCGTAGCTTCTTCTTACGTCACTCTCGAGAATGAATGCGTTGGGTAAATATCCGAATTGAGTCCGAATCGTCAGCTGAATTGCGCGATGGGCAATGTTCAAATGCCCATACTCGAAGGCGGCCCGTAACCCCTCGCCCGAACTGATGCCGGGTCGCGTCTCGAAGTACTGCGGAATGCGCTCGACAACGTCAATGACAACGACCTTTTCGCGAGCGGGAACGTACGGATCTTCGAAGCCCACTTGAACACTCGAAAATACGCCGAGTGTCGCCAGCCGCTCTTCGGTGGCGCGCACGTCACTGGTCCGATACGGCTCGCCCACTTTCAGCGCCAGCCGACTGCGAATCAATGTTTCGCGTGTGAACTTTGCGCCACGGATGTAAATCGCGGATACCCGTACTTGTTCCCCTTCGCGCACGCTGATCCGGAGCTTGGCGCGACGCCGGTTGGGGGAGAGATCGATCGTCGTTGAAACATCCGCAAATGCGAAGCCTTTTTCCGAGTAGGCATCGAGCACGCGACGTCGCGCTTGATCGATTTCTGCGAAGGATACCGGGCTGCCGAGCACGATGGCGGACGTTTCGAGCAGTTCGGTATCCGTGATGCGGGTGTTGCCCTCGAATTCGACGTCCCACAGAAAGGCGCGCGGGCCCAATTTGATCGGTAAGTGTAGGATCGCGGTCGGTTCGCATTCGATGCCGCGCGCGGGGTTCGCCACGCAACCGAGCTTGGGATCGGGCGGTGGCTCCTCCATCGGTAGCCCAACGTCGTCGTACGCGCACAGAGTCTTCGGACGCCGCACATCCCCGATCGGTTCGCAGGTCCCCGCCATTGAATGCGGGTTGCACCGACGACGCAATACCTGCGTTGGTCCAACCGTCGCCGAGAGGTAACCCTCGGATCGATACAGATCTTGAAGGTGCTTGGTGGCGCGTTCGTAGACGTTCAATTCATACGTTGTCCACGGATTTACATCCAGCGGTCGTGGCCGCGCGCCAGTGGTAGATTCCGGACCGAGCGCTTTGTCGACACTTGCCGGGTCGACCGGTCCCAGAATCTCGGCACCCGGCAAATCCTCCGACAAGAAACTGTCGATTTCTGCGCCGATGTCGGCTGGTGGCCGCGCGCCGGTCAGGCAGGGGTATTCGCGGCCTACCACCCTGACCTGATGCTGTTCGCGAATAATGAATACCAATCGCTCATTCGGCGTGCCCGTGCCGTCAATGCGGTAACTCACCTGCACATCGAGGAAACCGTGTTTGACGTAGTAGGCCCGCACGCGATCGGAGAGGCCGCGCGGTGACATGTCTTCGTTATTCTCGAGGTCGAGGGCGGCCGAGAGTTGATCAGAGTCGAATGACTGAAGCCCTTCGAATCCGAGCGTTACGAAGGCGCCGGCCCTAACGATGATATCGAGCTGGGTCGTGTTGACACCACGAACCAACTGGTGTGCGACGGTGGCGCGGTGCCAGCCCTGATGCCTGAGTTCTCGCTCCAAATCATGATCGGCGCGCGCCAATTGCTCTTCATCGGCTCGGTCTCCCGTTTGAAGGCCGTAGCCGGAAAGCACTGTCGCTAGGCCTGGTGCATCGGGAGCCGGCGCGACGCGGAATCGCCGCTTGGTAATGAGTGCCGGCGCGCCGGGCTCGATCCTCACGATCAAATTCGTTTCGAGCGGATTGTCGGCTGCACTGACGTCCAGCTGAATTTTCGACGCTGGAAAGCCATGCGAGGCAAGAATTGCCCGCAAGTTTTCGTTTAGCTTCGGTAATTGATTCTCGGCCAGCTCCATATCGCTGCGCAGATGCGCCGCCTCGAGCACCGTCTCCTCCGCGATCGGCGAGCCGAGCAGCAGAATCTCGCGCACGATCCGGCGCGGTTCTACGTGAATAGTCAGCCGAACCCCTTGGGATTCGAGCTCAACCTCGACGTTAGCGGTGGCGTAAAGGCCTGTGTCCAGCAGCTCGCGCATGGCGCGCCGCGCGACCTCCGCGGTGTAAGGTTCACCCAACCTGACTCGCCGAACACCCGAGATACCATTCCAGCGTTGACCGAGACTGATGACCTCGATACGCACGACGGGCTTGCCCAGCCACGCAGAATCGTCGGGAGGCGGCGGTCGGATCTCGGGGATTGGAGTAATCACCGATTCTTCCTGCGCGGCCGCAGCCGAGGCCCACAGCGTGCAAAGCGCCACGCAAAACCCGAACAGCCGAAGGGCAAACGGGCGATGCGGGCACGCGGACACGCAGACTTATTACACCAGGTCGCCGCTTCGGTGCTCATCGGTGCCCGGAATTTTTGGGCCGATGTGCCAGAAGATCAGGAAACCGACCCCAAGGCCACCTTGCTGCACTGGCTCGGGACGCATTGATCCAATGCCGTGGATTGGTACTCTCGGGCAGTAGCAGGCTAGGCTTGTGCGGCATTGATTCGAGAATTCATTCAGAGCCGGCAATGGGTGAAGCAGACCCTGTGGGGCCTACTCGGCATGGCGATTTTGCTGCCGATAACGCTCTGGCTTCTCGTCAATCACACCAGCTGGGCCGGTCCGCTGTTCGCCAACGGCCTGCGAAGCGTGATTGGCGCCGAGCGGGTGACGCATCTGGAGGAGTTTTCGTACGGTCTGCAGGATCGCTGGAACCGCTTTCGGCATCGTAATGAAGCCCCGAAGGCGCGCTGGGCCGCGCCGCCCCCTGCCGATTCTGCCGAACCGGAGGCGAGCGACGCGGGCGATGTTCCCATCTTTCGACCCGCCAATGTTGGCCCATTCAGTCCCAAGTGGTTTGCGCCCGGTGATGGCGAATGGGTCAAAGTCGCCGATCCGCGGCGCCCCGATGCCCCCGCGTTGCTCTACAAAACGCTGCTCCACCCCGACATCTACCGGTCCTGGGCCGATCTTTTTGTTGTCGCGGCGTCACTGGACAGTACCGTGCTGCACGCCCAGGCGGGCAAGGGTGAGCCCAAATCCGACCCCGGAGCGCCGGCATTCGAGCGAACCGGGCGCGTCCCACCCGAGGACGTTCCGACCCTGCTAGCAACGTTCAACGGCGGGTTCATGGCGGAGCACGGCCATTACGGCATGCGCGTCAACGGCATAAACCTGCTCAAACCGAGACCGAAGTCGTGCACCGTCATTGGCTACACGAACGATAGTGTCGAGATTGCCACCTGGGACAACGTGTCGAGCTCGGATGCGCGCATGCGCTGGTTTCGTCAAACACCCGCGTGCATGTACGAAAATAACACGATGCACATTGGGTTGCGCCAACCGGAGACGCGCCTGTGGGGTGCAACGCTCGACGGCGACACGGTAATTCGACGCTCGGCGATTGGCCTCGATGCTTCGCGCCGCATCCTGTACGTCGGCATTAGCAACAACACGACGGCGCGCGCGCTCGCCGAGGGCATGCATCACGCGGGCGCCGTCGATGTGGCGCAGCTCGACGTCAATTGGTCGTACCCGAAGTTCTTGCTCTACAAGCTCGACGACAAGGGCGAACTCGTCGCCCAGGCCCCAGTTGACGGCTTCGAGTATCACCCGGGTGAATACGTGAGCAAATCCGCGTTCCGCGATTTCTTCTACTTGACGCGAAGGAGCGAGGCCACCATATCGCCCGGGCCATGCCCGAGTTGCCCGAAGTCGAAGTAGTTCGCCTTCGCTTGCTCGAGGCGGTCGTGAATCGGCGCATCGCCGAGGTGCACACGGCGCGCGCCAACTACGCCTTTTTGACCGCGCCCGGGCGGCTCAAGTCGTATCTCCTCGGCCGCCGCATTACCGAAATCGGGCGCCAGGGTAAGTATTTGCTGTTTTTGCTCGACGATCAAAGTCGGCTGCTCGTGCATCTCGGCATGACCGGTCAATTGTTCACGAGCCGCGCCGCGAGCCCGCGCCTTCACAATAAGCAATCGCGTGCCGGCCGCGAATTCAACGCGGCTCAGGTTTTCGTGCCGGACAAACACACACATCTATCCATTTCATTTGAGGATCGTGGCGAACAACTGCATTTTCGCGACACGCGAAAGTTTGGTAAGCTGCTGTGGCTCGCGGAGGGCAACAGTGATCCGCGTCTAGAGCGGCTCGGCGTCGATGCGCTTTCGATCACGCCCGAGCACTTGCAGCTGAGCGCCGTTCGTCGAAAAATTCCCATCAAATCCTTGCTCTTGGATCAATCGGTCCTGGCGGGCGTGGGTAATATTTACGCCGATGAAGCCCTGTACCAATCCCGGGTTTTGCCGCAGCGATCGGCCGCGAGCCTGCTACCCGAGGAGTCGCGCGTTCTGGCGCGCGCTCTGCGCAAAGTCCTCAGGCGTGCGATTACGCTCGGCGGTTCCAGCATCGACGACTACGTGCAACCCGACGGCAGCGACGGCCAATTTCAGAATACCTTCGCCGTCTACGGCCGAGAAGGCGAGCCGTGTCGCCGCTGCCGCGAGCCAATTGTGCGAGTCGTCATCGGCCAGCGGAGCTCCCATTTTTGCTCGAGTTGTCAGCGGTAACAATTAGTAACCGGCGCGCGAACTCAACTAGGCGTTGCAATTGCAAAATTAATCGAATCAGTCATTGTCTCCCCAGACGTCACGCTGACAGCCTGAGCACTTACCTTGCTCAGTGTAGTATTGTCGTTTGCGTTGAACATGTACTCGCTTACGCTGTAGTCACCCGCCGGAATATTCGTAAACGAGATACTAAATGAACTGCAGGGCGCATTACTGCTCGCGTAACGGTTGCCCAACGCATCCGTGACCTGCACGACGACCCACCCAACGGAATTGTCGCAAAGCGTAGCGTCCGAGGTGGAATTGACCGTCCAAGTCACACTCAGTGTGCCGGTGTCTCCATTGCTCGAACAGGCCGGCAACAGCAACGTCGCGACTGAAAGTCCGACCCATGCGACTACCAATTGAGAGCCAAGCCAAGGCGCAAATCCAATATGCATCGACAGCTGCCAGTAGCGCCAAATAGGAATTGGTCCAAACAAATACGCGTGCTTTTGAGGGAAACCCTCGAATCAGCAATACTTATGTGATGAGAAAGTCATCCGTGATCTCCTCCGCAGGTGCAAGTTACCATTGGCCGGTGGCGGTCGCGACAGCCGCTCGGAGCACGTGGCGAAGGTTCAGAGACTTCAGCGGGTCCGTGTCGCTCGACCGTGCTGCCGCGATTTGCGGATGCGAGCAGTTCACTCCAATTGGTACAAGAGGCACGGCCCGGCCACCAGCACGCAGGCCTACTCGCGGAAGGAGGAATGGGGAAGGTCGTTTGCGCGCATGACAACGACATCGCCCGCAAGGTTGCGATCAAGCGGCTGCATGAGTCGATGCGCAGTTTGACGAACTTCGGCGTGCGAAGTAACATTGAGGTTATCCCGATGTCTCGTCATCGCTCATCGTTCACTAACGCTTCTGTTGCCGCATTTACGGCCCATTTTCTCCTCGGGTTGGCCTGCTCGCCTGCAGGGGGCTACTCGAACAGCAACGTCGGCGGGAGCAATTTGGGAGGCGCACCGTCGAGCCCAGGCGGAGCGAGCAACACTCATGTTGGCTCGAGTACTTTGCAAGGGGGCCTCACGAGCGCCCAGGGCGGAGCGAGCCTTGGTCAAGGCGGGGCCAATATCGGTCAAGGCGGAGCGACGTCGGCGCAAGGTGGAATCATCGCGAGCCAGGGCGGAGCGACGTCGGCGCAAGGTGGAATCATCGCGAGCCAGGGCGGCATCACAGCCAGTCAGGGAGGCACGTTCGCAAACCAAGGTGGCATCAATGCGAGCCAAGGTGGCATCAATGCGAGCCAAGGTGGCATCAATGCGAGCCAAGGTGGCATCAATGCGAGTCAGGGTGGTGCCACTCTCGCAGGCGGAACATCGTCGACTGCGTCGGGTGGCATTTCGAATACGGGCGGCACCCAATCGAGCTCGGCGCTCGGCGGCGCCTCGTCGAGTTCGGGCGGAGCTCCTGCGACTGGCGGGCAACTAGCAACGGGTGGCTCGGTCGCGCCGCGCCAGCCAGCGCCGCGCCCGGCGGGCGATCCCGCATCTTGCGGAAATTGGGCGCTCACCGAAGGGGTTTGCTGCGCGCAATACTGTAGCAATGACGACGAGTCCGAGAGCTGCACGGCCTGCGGCGGCCCGGGTGCGGCTCAATGCGAGGTTGTCAACGCTAAGGGCTGCACGTCGGGGCAATGGCCCGAAGTGCACTCGGTGACCGACAACGAGTCGTGGCACTACTCACGCTCGACGCACTTTGGGCTCACCGCTTCGGGAGCATGCGCGTTTGGCCTGTATGGCCTGTGCACGACGGCGTATAAATTCAGTTCCGGGTTTGCCGAGCAGTGTGACGCCTTTTGCAAGGCTTATCCTGATCTTTGTCGTGACCCCGCGGACAAGACCCTTCACGGCAATTTCGCCGCTCCACAGGGCAATTACTACTCGCAATTTTGGTCGAGCCTCCCGGGCGACAATGACAACTACCTGAGTTGCGGTGAATGTTTCGAACTCCTGCGTACTCAGAAGGACGGCACCGAGTACCAGCCGGGCGACGCGGGCTACACCCCGCCGATCGTGATTCAAGTGGTTGACTCGTGTCCATGTGCCGCCAATTCCAAATGGTGCTGCGGATCAGGCCGCGACCACTGCGGCGAGGTTTCCGATTTCAAGTACGGCTGCCAGTTGCCCCCGGCGCCTCCCTCGCCGCCGAAAGATCACGATCCCACCTCGGATGAAAGCATTCACTTCGACCTATCCGACATTGCGATGGCGCGCCTGCAAACCGGCACACCCGACGGCGCCATGGTCGATGGCGTTGTCCCGACGAAGTATCGCCGGATCCCGTGCCCAGTGCCGGGCAACATGTACTTCTGGCTACAGACGAACGCCAACGAGTATTACTTCGCGTTCAGCGTCGTCAATATGGCAGGGCTCGGTGCGCCCGCCCAAGTCGAGGCTCGGTTGCCGTCTGGCACCTGGGTTGCGATGCAACGCAACTCGAACTACACGATGTCGAGGCCGCAGGAGCGTTACGGAACCTGGGTTTTACCGCAGAATTCCGGCATGTTTAGTCTCCCCGTCTCGATTCGCGTGACCGACGGCGGCGGGCGCGCCGTAGTCGCCGAAGGCGCGATCAAATCATGGACGCCCGCCGACGCGACCCTCAAGGACATGTATTACATCGATTCTGGAGTGCAGTTCTAAACCCGTCTTGAAGCGCGGCCCCGGCGTGCAATATCTTCACGTGGTTAGGCCGTTCCGAGGCGCGCGAGGATGCGTGTCGGCGAGCGCGTCGATGGTGCCGAGGCGTCGGATGGCAGACACGAGCCCCTGTGTCACCTCTGCAAACCGCCCATAGTCCAGCGTATCTGCAGAGTCCCCGGGCCCATGATAGTTTGGATTGCGCATGAAAGCCGTGTCGGTGATCATCAGCGCCGGGTAACCTGCGGTCCAAAACGAGTGGTGATCGCTGAGCCCAACGACCACCGTCCATTCGGGAGCGGCTAGGCTCTCGCAAGGAAAGGTGGTACCGGCGATAAATGCCCGCTTGACCTCGTGCAGGCGCCGGCGCGAGGTCAAGTTACTGATCATGCCGATGAAGTTGCCGCGGTCGGGGTAAAACAACGATAGACCTGGGGGATACTTCTGGCTTTTCGCGCGATCACTGTAATAGCCGAGCATCTCGAGCGATATCATCAGATGTACGTCCACGTGTTCGCTGCGCAATTTTCCGGCATACGCAGCGCTGCCCATCCCCGCGTCAGGGAAAAATGGCGGCTCTTCATTGGGAAAGAACACGAAGCGCAGTGTGCGATCCAGCCGCTCCGACCCAAGCTGCTGTACCAGTTCGAGGAGCGCGGCGACACCGCTCGCGTTATCGTCGGCGCCGGGTGTGCCGGGCACCGTGTCATAATGCGCGCCGACCACGATGCACGGTGGCTCAGGACGCGCAGTGTTTGCCCGTGCAGCGAGCACCTCGAGATTGACGAAGCCCTGATCGTTGACGAAAAACTCGTGCCTGAGCACGCGGGCGCCCATCGTCGAAAGTTGTTCCTCGATGTAGCGCGCAGCTGCCGTGAGCGCCTCGGGCCGGCGGTAGTGCCGTTCGCCAATTGTCTGCGACAGGTGGCGGACGCGCGACTCGAGACGGGCGATTAGGGACTGCATCCGTCCTACTAGAGCGTATCCCCAGCTTTGGCTTCGGCGACTCCGTCGAATACGCCTTCGAACAAAGGCCCCGATAGGTAGCGCTCGCCGGCGTCCGGCAAGATTACGACAATCGTTTTGTTCGCGAATTGAGGTTCCCCCGCCAGGCGCGCCGCTACGGCTACGGCCGCGCCGCAACTGACACCACTCAGAATCCCTTCTTCCTTGGCGAGCCGTCGCGCAAACGCCAGTGAATCGGCGGAGCTTACCTGTTCGACGCGGTTGACCAGCGACAGATCGAGATTCTTCGGGATAAAACCGGCACCAATCCCCTGAATCTTGTGGGGGCCGGGCTTGAGTTCCTGCTTGGCGAGGTGTTGCGTGATAACCGGACTTTCCACGGGTTCAACGGCCACGCTCAAGATGGCTTTGTTCTTCGTGCGCTTGATGTAGCGTGAGACGCCCGTTATTGTGCCGCCGGTGCCAATCCCGCTAACTAACACATCGATGGCGCCGTCGGTATCTTCCCAGATTTCTGGTCCTGTCGTTGACTCGTGAATAGCCGGGTTGGCGGGGTTATCGAATTGCTGCGGCATGAAGCAGCGCCCCGGGCTCGCGTCCCTGATTTCAGTCGCTTTACGGATCGCGCCGGGCATGCCCTTGGTGCCCTCGGTCAGCACGATGTTGGCCCCGAGTGCCTTGAGCACTTTACGGCGCTCGATGCTCATGGTTTCCGGCATCACGAGGGTTAACGCGTAGCCACGTGCCGCCGCTACATAGGCTAATGCAATTCCGGTATTGCCTGACGTTGGTTCCACGATTTCTACGCCAGGCTTGAGGACACCTTGTTTTTCCGCATCCCAGATCATGGCGGCCCCGATACGACATTTGACGGAGTACGCTGGATTGCGACCCTCGATTTTGGCCAGGACCCGTGGACCTTTGGGCACGACGCGATTCAATTGCACCAACGGGGTGCGGCCGATGGACAGGGAATTATCTGTGTAAATGTGCATTACATCACTCCACTTGAAAGATTGGACCGCATTGGACGTCTAGATATTGACCGCGCGGCGACGGCATCCATTATAACAGACGCCTGTCCAATTATAATCCCCAACGGAAAATATTCTCAATCTCAATAACATAAGTAATATCCAGTACTTATGCGATATCTGGGCTCGTGGTGCTGGGCCCGGTCCGCATCCGCACGGGTCCCGCGGACCTGCCGTTGGGCTCGAGGTGCGTGCCCGAGCCCGCACAATTGCTGCTATCTTGCTGCTCCAGTTGCCCCGATGCCCGACCCTGACACCGTTCGTGTCTTGCATTTAGACGAAGACGTACTCGTACTGTTCAAGCCGTCTGGAATGCTCGTGCACCGCGGTTGGGGGCAGGCCGACGTGGCGCTCGTGGATTGCGCACGCGAGTATACCGCAGGCTCACTTGCCCATCCGATTCAGCGACTCGACCGCGGTGCTAGCGGTCCAGTGCTATTTGCTCGAAGTGCAACGTCTGCCCGGCGACTCTCGCTGTGGGCCGAGCAAGGCTGTTGTCGAAAGCGGTACCTGGCGCTCGTGCGCGGGCTGACCCCGGATTCGTTGGAGATCGATCACCCGATGAGCAGGCGGGTTGATGGCCCTGAACTTGCGGCTAAGACTGAGTTTCGTCGTCTGGCGAGTGTGGACAGCGAACCGCGTACGGTTTCCTTGATCGATGTGTCGCCGCTGACGGGACGCCTGCATCAAATTCGCAGGCATTTGAAGCACGCCAATCACCCGTTGATCGGTGACGCCAATTACGGCCGCGGCGATCTGAATCGAGCATTCCGCGCCCGCTACGGCCTGCATCGCCTGGCACTGCACGCCTGGCAATGGACGGTCGAAAACCCCGAAACGGGCCAAACATTGGGCGGAAGTGTCCCAATTCCAGAGGACTTTGCCGCACCACTCGCCGCGATTGGGTTTAACCTAACGGAAATCTCAAAACACCTAACAGTTCAAATTGTCGGGAAACATTGAAAACCGATGTTCAGAGAAGCAAAAGTCCGGCGACGACATTTAAAGGCGCCGCATTTGGGGCTGGGGCCCCAAATGCCACATGAACAAAAGTCGGAACGACCCAAGTATTCGAACGTTGCACGCGGGTGTTCTCGAAGTTGACGTTCCGGTTCGGATGAGCAAGCATGACGCTTACGGTCAGCAAAACGCACAACAATTCAATTGGCCCCAAATGCCGCATGAACAAAAGTCGGAACGACCCAAGTATTCGGACGTTGCACGCGGGTGTTCTCGAAGTTGACGTTCCGGTTCGGATGAGCAAGCATGACGCTTACGGTCAGCAAAACGCACAACAATTCAATTGGCCCCAAATGCCACATAATACAAAAGTCCGAAGGACCCTCACAACGCCCCAAAAAGGAACGGACAGCGAGAGGTACAGGTCGCTGGAGTCTGAAAAACAAATCGTGCCAGCAAACAAACACATGTCACAACGAATTCAATATCTAATCGGCGACGCGACTCGACCCGCGACTGCGGGCAACAAGATCATCGTACACATTTGCAATGACGTTGGCGGATGGGGAGCGGGCTTAGGTCGAACCTGATACTTACGTGGCCAACCTGATTGGGCAGCGCGACATTCGCTCGTCCGGTGGCCGCCCACCGATCCGCTATGAACCCGTTCGCACCGGGCTCGAGCGCCTGCGCGAGCATGCAAACGGGCTAAGTGCCTCGGTGCATATGCCGCGGATTGGGTGTGGGTTGGCGGGGGGACGCTGGGAAGAGATAGAGCCTATCGTACGCGAGGAACTCTGCGAGTACGATATCGCGGTCACCGTTTACGATCTGCGCTAGTGCCGCAATGCATCGGAATTCGGGCTTGAATATTACTGGGCGAGCGCCGCTAAATGGTCGTGGAATGTCGTTGCAAATTCACTATTGGGTGTGCCCGAAGTGTAATCGGTAACGAGTGACCAGGGGCTGCCGCTCGAAGCACTCGTCGCCGCGGAGCAAGCACCGTAGGCGTTCCAGGACCAAGCCAAGTAACCGAGATTGTGGCTATCGAACCACTTCATCCAGTCCGCAATTATGTTTCCCTGACAATCATTTTGACCAATCTCTGTCACCACTATAGCGGCACTCTTGGCCAACGTAGCCGGCACGCCGTCAAAGCACGTTGTAGCCGCGCAGCCGTTGTTGTTATAAATGTGCCATGCGGCGCCCAGATTATTAGCTGGATCGGTCGGCTTGTACTTGGACCATTGAGTCAATCGATTGGAGTACTGGACGCCACCCAGTAGGATCACGTGATTGGCAGCCGTGTTGACGCCCTCGGTCGAACGTACCGCATCCACGAGATCTTGAAAGCCAGCCGATTGGTAGCTACCCAGTATGTGCTGCACGTATTGCCCGTTTTCGAGTGTCCACTGCACGATATTCGTCGCGCAACCGCTCTTCCAGCATTGCCAGGCCAGGTCATTATCGCCGTTATTGTTCGGATACGGCTCGTTGAAGAGTTCGAACACGACACCTAGGTCGTCCTTGAACGTTGTCGTAACGTCTTTCCAAAAGTCCAGCGCGTGATCCATATCTGGCATCGGCAGTTGTCCGGTAGCCAGTGACGTGCCCGGTGCAACCCAGTGCAGCTCTATAATGGGATAGATATTGTATTTGTGAAGGAGCGACACATATCTCTGGATGGCTGCTTTATAAGCGGCACCGGCAAACCGGTTTGAGACCCCATTTTCGTCGAAATTGATGTCGAGCCAGCAACTTTCATTCAAGGGCACCCGCACGGCGTTGCCTTTCCAACTGGCAATCGCTTTGACGGAGTCCTCGGTATCCGGACCATCGAAGATGCCGTAGCCCTTGACACATTGGTATTCGGTACCCGAGCGGTTGACTCCGCGCAGGATTATTGGCGTGCCATCCTCTTCGAAACCGCCGTCGGTGCCCGAATCGCCGTCAGGGGGGGGCTCGGGCGACGTGTTAGGTATCGAGAGATCGCGAAGCTGGTTGCCGATGATTCTCAGCACCGTCGAGGACGTCGATGTAAACCCACCAGTACTGCTGTTTCCGCCAACGTCGGTGCCACTGCCGCCGCCAGCGCCGCCGACGTCCGTCGGGGCTCCGCCGGTGGCGCAGAGGGCGGAGGTCTTTCCGTCGCACATCTGGCTGTTGCCGGTTCCGCAGGCCGCAACTGCCAGTGAAGAAACCAATGCGGTACCCGCGAGTAGTCTAAAATTCGAAGCAAGGGATAGGGTCAACATGGGGTTCCACGACGCGATCACGTTGGTTCAATCTTAGCCGCGCTCGGTTTTCCTTCAACCGCCGCCCCAGACTGCGTCTTGATACTGCGTATCATCAACTGGGCTTTTTTTGACTGCACCTGGCATCGAACGGATATGGACTGCGATATTGCAAAACGTTAAGCGGCACGACGCCAAATTACGGCGCGGCTCGCTACCACGCAGAAGCATCACTTGCCATGCGCCAACCCAATTTGAAGGAAACTTGAAGTCCACGACGCTTCTCTAGCCAGCCTGTAAATCATGAATGCTCGCTCACGTGGGGTCGTGGCAGCTCTCGCGTCCTCTTTCGTGCGTTTGGCTCCTTGGGGGCGCCGCACATTCCGGCATTCGCAGCGAGTACCAGTGAAGCCCTGCGCGGTCTGCACGAAGCAATTTTCGTCCACTCTTGACCGTTGCGATGCCCCCAAACTGCAAAGGCAAACGGACCGGCCGGTGATTCTATTGTCTTGGACCCCAAAAACCGTGGGTTTCGTCATGTTAACGGCCATATCTGGTCACGAATATGTTGCTGGGGGTGCGCTTCAGTTGGAGGTACACTATCGATCCGCAGGCGAATATTTCGATTCTACTAGACTCTCGAAACTCGTCTGAGATAGCGTTTTCAACTGCCGTAAGGCAAAGCTACCGATGGGTCCCCACAGGGTCGCACCCCGGTACATAGGGGCTTCCAAAATGGTGAATTGGCGCACATTGACGCTTAAGAACTCAGATTCGCAGCCGTATACGCCGGTGCTGCCATGACGACTGGACCCGCATCAGGAATACGTTTTGAACGAGGAGCCGTCCGAATGTCGCTTCAGGGTGACATCACCTTGGACGATGTCCAGGCTCTTCGCGAACTGATGATTCAAGCCATTGAAACCCAGCAGGCGGTGCTGATCAATTGCAGCGAGGCATCATACTTTGATACCTCGGCGTTGCAGTTTCTAGCTAGCCTGAGAATCGAAGCGAGGTCCCTCGGCGTGGCGTTGCAGATTGAAGGTCTGCCGGGTTCCGTGTTGGCAGATGCCACCCCGCGCGGCATGGCCGTCGCTGGCGCAGGTCATCGCTTGGCGGGATGAATTAACTCACGGGTGAGACTCAGGCAGCATCAGCTGCGCGTGTGTGTGAGTATCCGCTCAGACGCCCACCGCAGCCGTCGCGGCGCCGCCGACGCCAGCGTCGCCTCCCGAGTCGCCGCCAGTCCCGGCCGTGCTCGAATTGGCCGCCACGTTTGCGCTGCCACCAGTTACTGCGGGCGCCATTGAATCCCTTTCGCCGCACCCCGCGAACAGGCCAAGCGAACTGAACCAAGGTACTGCAACCAATAAGCGCATAATATCTCGAAAGTACGTTTTCCTTTTGGGGAATTGCCGGCACGGAATCAATGAACTATCCTAAGGTTCGCGCGATGTTCACGTGTTGACTCCGGTTCAGGCGGGGCGTCCGACGACTCGAGGAACCGTCGAGGATCGCCTTTCCGAAAATTGGCGACCCAGCCCGCCGAATCCACTGTTCGGATAGGGTTCGACTAAGTCAGGTTGTTGTCGTAACGTTTCCCCAGCGTGAAAATCTTTGTCACTGGTGCCACGGGTTTTATCGGCTCACACGTTGCTTATAGACTCCTCGATGCGGGGCATGAATTAGTTGCGCTCGCGCGCAACCCTCAGAAGGTACCCGCACTTGCCGCGCATCCGAAGGTGCAGATGCTCGCGGCAACCCTTTACGATTTTGACGACATCCGCCTCGCATTGCACGGCTGCGATGCCTGCATTCATATCGCGCTTGGCTGGGGCGATACTCCGATTGAAATGCTAAGGACTGACACCACGGCAACGGTGTCCCTGCTGACGAGTTGCTTGGATGTTGGTGTAAAGCAATTCATCTACACCTCGTCAACGGCGGCACTCGGTTCATTCTTTGCTGAGATGAAAGAAACCGACCCGCTTTCACCCAGTGACTACTACGGTGCAACCAAGGCTGCTTCGGAAGCCTACGTGCTCGCAGTTGCGGCCAAGAGCAGCATGCGCTGTAACGTCATTCGTCCAGGCTACACATTTGGCAACCCGGTCGTACCAGGCGCGTCGATTCAGTCCGACCGGCGCTTTCACGAGATCGTCGAAGGCGCCTTGAACGACAGCGAGATCGTGCTCAAAGCTGGTGACGGAACCCAGTTTGTTGCGGCCGGCGACTTGGCGCGCCTATTCGAGGCGGTGTTGAATTCTGACCACAATCGCGAGGTGTACTACGGCCTGGGTGTGCCCTTCGTCAGTTGGGCGAGCATCGCGGAATCTGCAATCCAGCTGTGCAGCTCAAAGAGCTCTATCCGACTAATCGGTGAAGCCCCGGAGCCATGCCTATTCAACCTGAGTAAGATTCGCGATCACTTCGGGCTGGCATTCGAATTAGAGCCGCATTTAACCGAGCACTTGAAGTACTTGATTGACGGACTAAAAGAAGGCTCGTAACGGGGGGCTCGTCGCGAGCGAACTGGTCGTGCTCGCCGTGCGGGGCCCCTCTAGAAGTCGCCCGGGGGCGACCGATGAACAGTCGTCGATGGACTTATGCCTCCCCGCCCGGCTGCGCTCGCCCAGTCCGCTCGCTCCTCGTGAAGTCTTTGTGGAAGTGCTCGCAGGTTCCAGATCAGGCGCGGTTCTCGAACAGGTTCACTTCGGTCAAACTGGGTTCCTCGTGTTCTACTTGGAAGATCAATTTGCTGGGTTTACGCGACAGCAATACGAGGCTGGCGGCGGCGAGACTCATCAGGGGGACCAAGAGCGCCTGCGGATCTCCCAGGCTTAGCGACTTCAGTGAATCCCCACCCAGCAAGATTGCGAGGGCCGTTGCCGCGTAAAACCTCGTGTGGGTGTGGATCAGAAAGAATATCGACACCAATGCCCCGATTCCCAGCGTCGTGAGCCACCAGTTGACCTCGGCATAATTACCAGTAACGTACTTGGACGCGACTAGACGACTGACTCGGTCGGCACCGAACTGCAGCAAAATATAGCCCATGAACAACGTGACGCACCAGTCGGCGACTAGTACCAAACGGCTGATTGCTTTCATTTTCGGGTCTCCCACTTGGGTGAATTGGGAATTGCATCCGGTCGGTGACCCTTATATGCACTGAAAACTGTGTCAGTTATATTGCCTGAAAGTTTACATTTGAATAAAATTTCATGTGGCATTTCTCTCCGCTGGGGTTCGAGTCACCCGGTTTGCAGCAGCGTGTTTCCAACACAATTCATGTCGGGAGCGCCTCACGTCGCCGGTAGCGCAACGGAAATACTTCGGGCATGGCAGTTGCTGCATTCGAACGCGAGCACAAAACGCCGCGGGCGACTGGGAGGTCTTCCCGAGTCGCCCGCATGACACCTGCAAAGGTGGTTCGCTGCCTAGTTGTTTGTTCCAGAGCAAGACATGAATACGTAGGCGCCTGCTAGTGGCACTGCGGTTCCAGATGCCCCGCTGGGGTTATTTCCGACGAATCTCAGAATGCGCTGCTGTGTTGTCGGACACCTTGCCACGACGTCAGGATTGTTGCCTATTCCATTTGCCGGATCCACGTAGCAGAAGCCCGGATTGAGAACGTCTTGACTTCCATCGATGGCATTTTGACAAGTCGTCAGATTGGCGCCACTTTCCTGAGGAAGCACGCAGGCGCACATTGAACTGCAAGTCGGTTGCCCGGGGCTGTCGCAGATCTTACTTTCGCGCATCGACTCCGACACGTCTGCCGTCATGCTTGCAGAGGGCATGCCCGAAGGATTGATAGCCGATGCAACGTCGCGGAGATTTCTCTGGCAGTACGAAAAGCAATCCGTACCCGCCAACCTATCTTGCGACACAACTTCTAACACCGTGCAGGGTAAGGTACCGTCCGGATTCGCTGCCAGCGGCCTCGGCAAGCAGCTGACCTTGAGCTTCTCTTTCAGTCGGTCGATCAATGCTCCAGCTGCGGGATTATAGCCGTAGCCAGGGCTCGTGGGTGCCGATGTCAAATCCTTCGGGCAAATCGAGGCCACGATTGAATTGCCCTGGGTTACGACATTGCTCGCCATTGCGTAGTCATGTAGAACTTTGATTTCGCGCAACCCCGGGTAGGCCTTGGCCGCCACTTGTGTGGTGCCATTGCAAATGGGTTTATCGTAGTCAGCGCCGGCAGAGCCGTCTCCAGCCGCTTGGTAACTGAGATCGCAGCAGTCGTTCGGGTGCAGATACTTGCAGCTCGCGTAATCGGTGGAACCCGGCGTGCAAGCGCAGGCGCGCGATGCAGGCAATGGGTAGATGCAGGCGTACTGCAAGTCCTCGCGTGCCGTGTTGTAATCGGCACCATTGGGGTTCGCGTCTGTTGGCGCCATTGGGCCAGGCGTGGGCCCAGCAACGCCCGCACGCGGGACCACAGATTCGACCATGTGAATGTCATGGGGAGTAATGTTGGCGTTATCGTCCCCGTAGATTTGGTCCCAAATCCCGGTCGAACCCGCGCTGACTGGAGGGGTGGTCGTCGCCGCGCCCACCCAGGCCGGATCTGTCAACGGAATGTAATTCAAATTCCCATTGGCATCCGCATAGCCAAGGTCCTGCCAGGGCACACCAACGATGCCAGCGAGGAAGATGCCCGAGTTATCCGAACGGGCAATAGAATTGGGATAGCCGGCGATTGGCTGGCCGTTGTTCAGCGCGCCAACGACCGTGCTGTACAGTGGATTGGGCATTTGGCGGCTGCCTGGATCACAGGCGGCACCAATTGACTTCGCGTACGTGCAATCGCAGTCCATGTCACCGAACGTTTGATCGGGGCACAGCACTGGCTTAGTCAAACCAACCACGTAACGCGACGTGGGATACAGGAACTCGTATCCGAAGCGCCGCTTTTGCTCCCAGCAGCGGAGATTGGCTTGGTAGGGGCCGTCGTCAACGGCGATGTATCTCGGGTCATTGTTAGCTGGACAAGTGTTTGCACAACCCGAAGGGGCAGTTGCCGTACAAGAATAGCAGCACTTGTCGTTGGGATTGGTTTGACATTGAGCCGACCCGGTTGGAATCGAATGGGTTGTGTCCGCGGACACCCAGCCCACGTCCGTGTCGCGGATTGAACAGTCGTTTTCGTCGGTCAACATCACGATTGCGACGAGCGAATCCGGCCGCAGGAAGGCGGCACGCTGGTTCAAGAGCGTGTCGTCGCTGCCGGTGCGATGCGTTTGGGAGTTGACATCCGGTGCAAGAAGCGGAAGCACGGGCGGAACGGGATCAACGAGGAACCGGAACCAACTCTCGAGTTGCGACTCGAAGCCGCAGCCGGATTCGTGGACTGCGCTTACCATGTCCCTGAAAGTTACATTGGCCGCGCTAAGATCAGCTTGACCCGGATTAGGAAGAGTCGCATCACCCCAAGCCAAGAAACCCGAATTGAGCGTTGAGTAAGTAGTGTCAGTTCCGGTTCGAGTAAATCGCGCCAGAGTTCCAACGAGATGACTCATGTCGTTCACATCGGGAGGCTGAAGAATGGCTGCCCCTGAGCCCGGATCAGTATATTGCGTCGCGTGACCGGGGGTACAAAGCGCGCCCGCGCCGTGGTCACCCAAGCTCGACGTGACGACGCCAATGTGAATATTATTGACCGGATTGAACTCCGGTGAAGAGCCCGCGGGACAAGGGTTAGCCGCGCCCAACGTGGCTGCGACAGCCGGGTTGAGAGAATTCCCGGAGGCATCCACGCAATTCGGTTGAATCAGCTGGCCCAGTAACTGCGGAACGGCGTTAGCCAGCGTTACCTGCTTGTCCGCCATCGACGACGAGTTATCGATCATCAGCAACAAATCAATGCCGGTGATCGCGTTGTTGGCCTGCCTCTGGAATGTCGTCGTGGCGCCGCCGGTTGCTGGAGTTCCCGCAGCTGCCGTGTTGCCTCCGACCGAGGCAGGAGCACCTCCGACGCCACCACGGATGCTGGTGCCGCCGCCCGTGCCGGAATTATCGATTGGGCCAGCATCCGTGGCGTCACCCAGCTGCACCTTGCTGGAGCAGGCCACGGCAGCGATTGCTGCCGTGATGAGTGTTAAGGAAGGAAGCCTGGGACGGTTCTGAAGGGTTCTGGTTCTGCTCATGAACTGTGCAATGTATCACGCTAAGCTAATTGATCACGGTGTGCTGGAGGTTATCCCGAGAATCTGACGCAGCCGTTCAGCGTGGCGCGATTGTGGAGCTGAACGAAGCAGTGGTTCGGCTTCTCGCTCGGCAATCGAGCGGAAGCCCATGTCGAGCAGCGCGCGCACTCTTAGAACCACGCTTTCCGCTACGAGCATGCCCCGCGGGTTTTGCACGCGGTAAGCGTCAATTTCGCGCAAAGCTATCGCGGGCTGGCCAGCCACGAGCGCCGCGCGCGCGTGATCCAATTGCGCCACTTCGCGCTCCAGATTGGCGGCGGTGCGGCCCTTGGGCGCTCCGCGCGCGTCATCCGTGGGAAATGAAGCCGTTGCCGGCATGGTCGCGCGCGGCGGAGGCATTGGCGATGTGGGACTTTCTGCCGCGACATTGGCGGAGGCCGCATGGGTCGAGCCAGCGTTTGCCGAACTCGCGCCTAGCTGCGCCACGTTTGAATTGTTGAATTGACGGCCCACGTTCGTCGGGTTGGTCTCGCGCGGGGAAGATGCTTCGGCTAACTCGGGTTGCTGTGGCTCTTGTCCAGGTGCCGCAGCGACCCAATCAGAATCATCAGCAGCCGGCGGGGCAGGGACGTTGACGGGAGCCTCGGGCGCAAACGAGGCGACCGCGCGTGGAGCGGGCAGATTCTGCGAAGGCTTCGCGATTGCCCGACGCGCGGCGACTACCGTTGTTGCCGCGGCAGGCCTATCCGTCACCTTGAGCGCGAGTTTCACGCCACCATAAGAAAGTGTGCCGCAAGTCAAACTGACGATGGCCATGACCTTGAGCATGCCAACCGCCGTTACGGCGCTCGCCGTCGGAGCCGCGACGGCCGTAGTTGAACCGACGCCCGTCGCAATGCCGGTAGCGGCAGCGGCACTGCTGGTAACCGTCGTAACAACGGCGGTCGAGCCGAGCCCGAGGGCAAATGCAACCTTGGCAACCGTGTTGTCGGGAGCCTCATCTAATTCCGCGGAGCGCAAGAGCTCGCGCGCGAAGCGGTTTTTGCTGCTGTCAATCAGCCGCTCGGTGGTGGTCATCGAGGGCCTCCTTCGGGGCATTCCCGCAGTTTTTCGCAGGCGTCTTCGAACAATTCCCGGGCGCGCCGCAAGCGCGAAGCAACCGTACCCGCAGGCAAACCGAGTAAGTCGGCTAGCTCGCTACGCGTGAGCTTTTCAAGCTCGTATAAGACGAAGACTTCCCGCAAATCGTCGGGCATTTTATCTAAGATTTGATCAAGTAATTCACGCAGATGTTTACGGTGGACCAGTTGCTCCTGGTCGGGTTCAGCCTGCCAAAGGTTGGTGTCGTTGTCGCTCAGTTGGTCATGGCGCTCCACTTGCCGAGAGCGACGCAGATTGGCCGCAACCCTGAGAGCTGTGCCATACAGGAAAGAACGTTCGGCTCCGTCCTCGATAAAATCGATTTTGCGCGATGCAACGATGAATACTTCTTGAGTCGCATCATCTAAGAGATCGATAGGCACACCCAGGCGTCGTAGTGCCCGCCACACGTTGCGCGAATGCTCGCGAACCATCGCTACCAGTCGGTTATCCGAGGCCGCGGGGGACTGAGCTTGAACCACTACTAGTCTTGACGAAGACGGCGTCGGCTTGTGGTTCTTCAACCACTCCTCAGCGTCGTCGCAGCGCGGGACCATTGCACTGTTACGAACTGGCTCGCTGGGCATCTCGTTCTCGTCGCAGTCGTCTGACAACTGGGTGGCTCTTTCGCCCGAAATAGGGGAGTTTCCGGAGGCGTTGACGTGCGCCGCCGCAGCGTGCACCTCCGGAAAAAGCAATGCGTCGGCCCGTGGTTCGTCCGTTGGTAAAGGAAGTACGGTGAGCTGAGTCATCCGATATCTGTGTGAATGTGCGTGACCGCCAGAACTGATCACTTGAATTTTACTACAAAACCCAAGCCGCGCGCTCAGGCCAGCAGCAGGGACGTGAAACGCACTTTTTTCGCGGGTGGTTGGCCCGTAAACATAATCCGGGCGCTCTACGGGAAACTCGAGCCCCACGTCGGCAATGGCGACGAGGGGTGGGTAAATTCTAGCCTCAGCTGATACGCCGAGCCCCGGGGCCAACCACAACTTACTTTGAGGCGGCCGAACCGTTACGTTTTGCGCATTCGATGCTTCTGAGTTGAGTTGGCCAATCTCCAACAGGGCTGCTGGACGCAAGAAGTAGTATCCCGAATCGGGCCAGCGTATAGGGCTAAACGCGACGTTGGCCGCCCAGCCACCGAATGTCGTATCTACTGACTGATTTTGGGTACTGTCGAGGACCAACGGAATCTTCGAGTTGAACCTTTGGTCGTAACCTACGGTGAGCCACGGTGAAAACCCCGGGCTGTTCCACGCCAACGTCAAACGCGCACCGATATTGGGCTGCAGGCTATTTGTCGTCGCGGACGTGACGCCAAGCGTGACGCCAATTCCCCAATCAAAAATCTTCGGCGCGTTGAATTCAGCGGCGATGTGCGGTGGCGGTAACGGCTGTGCTGGCGTGGGCGCCTGCGGTTCGATCCGCTCAGCTGCTTCGGGATCAACGAGAACCGCGGCTACGAAGGCCAGTGCATTGATTACGCCATCACATGTAGTCCCTTCAACGGAACGTTGCGTGAAGCGGCCGTCGATTTCCTGGATCTGAAGTTGTCCGATAAAGCCGCCCTGAAGACCCTGCGCGGCGATGTCAAATACGATGCCGGGCTCGCCGGGTTTTGCCCAGCGTAGCCTGTGCGTGCGCGAAAGCAGCCGCTCTGCAAAGTCGCCTGCTCCGCGGCATTCAGGGGCCAAACGTGCGGTGACATAAATGGGTGTAGGCGCGGCAGCGCTCGTAGCCTGGGCCATAAGCGAATGCGGCCACAGTGCGAGAGCAAAAATTGCCGAGGCCCCGAGCGTCTTCGTGGTCCAAGCTGAACTCGCGCGCGGCCTATTATAACGATGGAAACTAGTTGACATTATGGCCGATGCTCAACGGGTTGAGGAGGGGTCGAGGCGTGCTTCGACCCCCGCTGGACTCGCAGTTGCAGTCGAGGAATCTTGTGAAATCGAAATCGGCGCCCTTTCTAGCTTGTCGTACCAATTGAATTTGATGAATAAGGTTGTTAGGAGAAGTGTTGCTCCGACGACGGACAACCCCGGAATGTTTCGCAGGACGACGTAGATTGGGAATAGTACGAGGCAGATCTGCCAGATGATTCCCACGACTACGTTGATTGAATCGCGCCCGAAGTCACGATTCGGGGCAAAGCTGGGATCGTCGCGCAGCACCTTTTCTCGAATTGGACCCCAAAATCCCCAAGGGTTTACCCTCTTGTAAAACGCCGTAAGTGTAGTCTCATCCTCGGGCGGCGTCAGCAGTGTGCCCGCGAGACAGCCAGCGATCGAAAACACGAAGATAACCGGAAATGTGTAAAGTGGATTAATGCCCGGGCCTATGATCACCGTTGCGAGCCACGGTAAGGTCATGGCGCTGAGAATTCCGGCCATCATCCCCCAAAAATATCCGTAACCGTTGAAGCGCCACCAGTACCACTTGAGCACGTTGGCGACCACGTAGCCGCCGTAAAGCGCACCCACAATCCACATCATTACATCCGTGATTCGAGTCGTGACTAACCCAAACACAATGCCAACGACGAGTACCGCCAGCGACGCAAGGCGGCTCAATTTAACCTCGGTCTTTGGGGCTGAGTTCGAGTTGATGAATCGCTTGTAGATATCGTTGACGATGTACGCAGGTGCGGCATTAATCGTAGCGGCAAAATTGGACATAAAGGCCGCCATCAGGCCTGCCAGTAGAAAGCCCACGACGCCCACCGGAATGTGCTCGGACAGCACGAGTGGTAAGATTTTCTCGAAGTCAGGCTTGTCCATGCCGCGCAATTGAGGCATGCAAAATGCGAATGCCAAGATGGTGATTCCCGTTATCATCAGGTAGCGGGGAAAGTACAAGACCACGTTGACCATGCCGTTCATCATGCAGGCTTCGCGTGGGTTGCGCGTCGCGAGGATCCTTTGCATGTCGTAGTTTGGCGCAGGCCCCGCCAGGCTTGCGAGGATGCCTTTGAACATCATCAGTCCGAAGATAATTGAAAACCACTCGTTGCCGTCTTGAGCGATCGCGTCATTGACTTTGTCGAGGATTCCGGTCCAATCGAGCCCGAGCTTCCAGCCGAAAAATGGGCTCATCCAGCCCGAGGGGACGGCGCGTGCCACCATTTCCGGCGACACTTTGACCATCGCGATGACCCCGATAGTCAGAGATGTCACGGTTAGGATCGTAAACTGCGCCACCTCGGTAATGACGACGCTCACCATCCCGCCCTTGATAGCGTAAAGCGACGTCAGCCCGAGCAGGATGACTGCGTACAGATTCTCATCGCCGAAGAGCCCCTGAACGTGCCCCGTGATGTGCCATGGCAACATCACCACAGCAAATTTGCCAATGCCCTTGAAGGCGTAAGCCAGCATGCCAACGACGTTGACCAGGGCAAACAGGACGACACTCAAATGTGCGAGATTGGCCCCGGTATTCCGCCCAAAGCGGGTTTGAATCCACTCGGCTCCCGTGAGCACGTTCGAGCGGCGCAGCCAGCCGCTCAGGAACATCATCAAGAATATTTGATTGAACACGGGCCAAAGAAACGGTAGCCAGACACTCTTGAGGCCGTACACAAAAAGGATGTACACGAGCCACATGGTGCCGCTAATGTCGAACATGCCGGAAGCGTCCGAAACGCCCAGCAGGTACCAAGGCAATGATTTGCTACCGAGGAAGTAGGAGTTGAGGTCCTTTACCCCGCGTCGCGATACCCACAGCCCCACGAGTACTACGGCGATAAAATAGCCGACAATTATTCCTACATCGATTGTGTGGAGTTTCATTCAGGCAAGTCCGGCGCGGGCGTGCCGAAGTGTCTCACAACTTTTGACGAGTTTCAGACCTGTAATCAAGGCGAGTCAGGCGAACTGAACAGTCGCAAGACCCCTTTTCTGGCTATTTATGTCTGAATCCGGAGGCGAGGACCGGATTCGAACCGGCGTATAGCGGTTTTGCAAACCGATGCCTGACCACTTGGCTACCTCGCCATTTTTGGCTTCACGGAGCGCGAAGACTACATGTTCGCGCTTGGGCGTCAACTGCTGTTCGGTGCTTTTTCTGCGGGACATATGTAGGCCCAGTGACCAGCCCGTCCTAATGCCTCCCGATATAACAGGACTCATCTCAACTTGTGGAGCCTCGTTTGCCATCGCAACCCGGGAAGTCGGTGACCTGTACCCGGTTCAAGCCCTAAGGATTACTACTTGTGGCTCGTTCCTTCGACGGTGTCGTCTTCCAGATAGCTTAAGATAACGTCGTCTAGGGACTGTTCGCTGGCCGCTGTATCACCAAATATGCTCCCGTTGGGTTGTCGCCGCGCACTGTCGTTCGACGCCATTGCTGGTCGTCCCACGGGAGATTTCGGTGCGCTCATTATTTGGGAGCTACTCGGCGTCTGAATCGCTGCGTCTGGCTCTTTTCCGAACGCGTCTGGTCCAGGTGAGGGGCGACTTGAAGTGTTCGCAGGTGCGCGCGACGACTGACGCTTGGGTCGGGAGCTCGGTCTTTTCGCTGCAGGCGCGACATCGGCTGGCGCTTCGAGTGTCGTAGATTCTTCGGGCGCTCGCAAAGTGAGTGCGGGAAATTGTTGCGACTTCAATTGTGGCCGCTGGCTCATTGGTGAATCCGTCAATTCCAATTCAGCCTGAGTCGGACCTTCGAATGTATTCCTGATTACCTCGTCGAATTCCCCCGCTCGTAACGCGCTAAACATGGTTCGATGCTGGTCCTTCATCAGCTGACGAACCGTCTCAATCAAATCGGGTCGGTCGAGGTCCTTCTTGTAGTCCGTGCGACAGGTTTGCAGTATTCGTCCCCCATCTGCGAACAAATGTGTCACCACTCGGCAGTACTTTATGCCGGAGTCCTCGGTTTGAATATGGAACATCCGCCCCTTGTGTTGGACGTTATTATTAAAACCAAGTAGAGGCGGCGGCAGTCTATCCACGAACGGCTACTCCCGACACAATTCGGAAATTTAGCACAGCCATCAAGGAATTGAGCACCTCTTTGCGAGTGGCACCGCTCTCGCACAATATCGCCATTCTGGGCCGACGGGGGAAGGCCCCGACAATGCTCGGGGTTCCGTGCCGTTCTGCTTTGGAATTGACTGTCGAATGCTTCGATAGGCAGCCCGAGAAATCAGTTGAACAAGGCCAATATATTGGATGAGGCAACCGGTGATAGGCCAAACCGTCCTGCTCGGCCGGCTCGGCCCACCGCACTAATAGTGTGTTACTTCGCTGCTTCAGCGCTCAAAAACCTCAGCTTCAGGTTGCCAGTGGCCAACCTACAGCGACCCAATATATTCCAACTCCAACCGCGACTCCGCCGAGTGATTGCATAGCCCGACACAATACTCGAGGAGACAACCGGTGGCCCGCTGTTCCCATGAGTGCACCAAATGCGGCCATCGAAAGAACCGCCGCCATGCCATAGGTCAACAGGTAAATTAGCCCTTGGCGTGGTGTGAGCGCCAGCGCGGGCATCACGCCCAGCAAGTGTCCGGTCCCCGCCGCACCATGCAGTATCCCAACCCCGTATGCACTTCGCTGGTGATGAATATGCGCGGCCTCAGTGTGCGGCTCGTGCGCGTCGTGAACGTGCAGATGTTCATGGGCGGGGGCCACAGATACAGCGTTCTGATGCGAATGGACATGCGGATGCCGATGCAGGACAACCTTGCGCGATTGCCACAAAGCCCACGCACCGATGCCGATGAGAACGAAACCTACCAGTACCTCAGACCAAACTGATATTCGCCCAATGTCAATGAACGAACGAGTGGCAACTCCAAGCAGGCCTAGGACGATAACTCCCGTTGCGTGACCCAATCCCCAAGCGGTCCCCACGCGCAAACCGAGCCCCGGCTGTTTCATCGCCAATGGAGCCACGGCCACCAGGTGATCGGGCCCTGATACGACGTGCATCATTCCGGCAAACATGCCGGCCAGGGCTGGAACCATGGCCCCACCGTAGCACGTGCATGACAACTCGTGCTACGTCGTTCAGCCAGGTGCAAAAGCGCTCTGCGCGCCGCGCAACTTTTGCTCGATATGCTGACGCAGCGGCGGAAAAAGTTCCAGCCTCAGTGCGTCGCTCGGACTGTAAAATGCCGCAGCTACGACTTCGCGATGATCGACCTCAATGCGGGGCTCGTTGTCCAGGTTCAGCTGATAAATCTCGAGGCGCTCTCGTTTGCCCTCCCAAATGTGCGATTCATCGATAGAAGGCAATAGTTCACTGGGCGAAACGATCAGCCCAATTTCCTCGCGCAGTTCACGGATTGCCGCATCTTTACCCGACTCACCGCTCTTTACGTAGCCGCCGGGCAGACTGAAGTACCGAACATATGAGTTTTTGACGAGCAAGATACGCTCATTGACCCATATGGCTACCAGGGATCCATGTGTTGGCGGCTGCCGCACTGCCCAATAAACGCGCATCAATTGGTAGGCACTGCGGTAGGCTAGCCTAAACATCGCGTCGATCATTTCGCGGGCAATTTACGCGGTAACAATAACAATGGGCAAGCAGTTGAAGTGATTTCGATACAAATTCGCAATTGTAGTCACGTCGGCCTCGATGAAATATTCGTGGGCGAACGACTACGATAAGCATCGGTCGAGATTTGGTTTGACCTTGGACTTTAGGTTTTTCGCGAATTTCGCTCGGGTTGCAATCATCTCCAAAGCCGCAGTAGCTATCAATTCGCCTAGGCCGAATGGTCGGGGAAGTGGACGGTACGTTGTCAGGTCAAAGCTTGAAGGTTACGACGCGCCGTAGTCCACATGATTGCGCATCTCGTCGTCTGGTACATCGTCTTCTTGTTTAGTGTGACCTTTCACGAGTACGCACACGCCCTTGCGGCGGCCTTACTGGGTGATCGCACCGCATATTTTGGCGGGTACATCACATTAGACCCGACACCCCATCTAAAGCGCTCTCCGTTCGGTTTGATTTTGATTCCAATATTTACTTACATTCAAGTGCATTGGATGATGGGTTGGGCTTCGGTACCGTACGATCCGGATTGGGGCAAGCGACGCCCCTTGGGCAAAGCCATCATGTCAGCGGCTGGGCCACTAGCGAACTTCGCCCTGTGTGCCTTGGCGTGGGCGGTACTCAAGGCGTTGCTTGCCGCGCACGTCGTTCAAGTTACACCGAGCCCCACGCTCGATCACTGGGTGGATGCAGTGGGTCGCGGGAGTAAGTCGCCACTCTCCGCTTGCTGTCTTGCCTTGACGATCCTTGTCGATCTAAATCTTCTGCTCGGAATGTTCAATCTAATGCCCGTGCCGCCGCTAGATGGAGCGGGCATCTTTGAAGGTCTCGCGCCCAGGAGACTAGGCCCGGTTTTTGATCGCCTTCGAGAGTCAACAGTGCTGAGCATGGGGGCGCTGCTAATTTGGTGGTACTTTTTCGACCGCGTATGCGGCCCCGTTCGCGACTGGGTCGCAACCGCTCTACTTCACTAATAGGTCGCATACTCTTAACTAGGGGTCATTCGGACGGCCGTCGGCCGGACTGCAGCCTAGGGATATTCCAGCACCACGCGATGGCCGCATTTGGCCGGTCCCCAGGGCCTATCGATTCACTTAGAATCGTGGCACTTGGATCGCGACGGGACGTATCATGACCCTGCAATCCTCAAGGCTGCCGGGTGATCGCGTTAGTTTTCATATCTGCCATGGCGGCAGCACTCTGCGTGGGCTTGAGCGTGGCCGCGATGGCCGTGGATCGCATTCAAGGCTTGCGATACATGCGCTGGTTTACGATCGTAGCACTCACCGCCGCGGCTTACTCGATCGTCAACGCTTCGCTGTTTTCGAATCTAGAGTTGCGGACTCTGGTCTGGCTGAGTCGAGTCGGGATTCTGACGGCCACTTTACATGCCGCTGCTTGGCTGCAACTTTGCCGGCGTGCGGTGCCTGGCCGTCAATCCAGGCCCCAATTGGTGTTGGCCGTAATCTGCGTGGTCGCCGGGCTTAGCGCAATGGTTCCCAACTGGGCCTATTCGTCGCAAACTGTTCAAAGAAATGCGCCGCTGATTCAACGAACATTTCGCTTCCCCGAGATTACAATCTGGGGATCGCTTTTATGCTTGCTGATACTCTTCTCCTTGGCCTACGCCTTGTTGACGATCCGACTAGCAAAACGACGAAAATCCAGGCCTTGGGTTTTTGGCATCGGACTTACAATCTTCCTTGCGGCAGCTACGCATGAGGTGGCTTTCGTCATCGGCTGGGTCAACACTCCGCTCGTGGCCAGTTTTGGCCTGCTCATGCTCGTGATTACCTCAGCCATCTTATTTAGTCAGGACGTCATTGAAAACTACTCGGAATTACGTAAATTCTCAGCCCAGCTCGAACGCGACGTCGATGTGAGAAACCAAGAACTATTGCAGGTTCAAGTGGCACTGACTCGAGCTGATCGTTTAGCGGCGCTCGGGCAATTGGCGGCTGGTGTCGGACACGAGATCAATAATCCTTTGACTTACGTCATGACCAATCTCCGCGAATTGGCGGAGAACTTGCCGGCGGCGGAAACTACGTCGGAGCGGGTTCACTTGGCAGGTCTGGCCAATGAAGCATTGGACGGTACCGAGCGCATCCGTCGCGTGGTCAGGGATTTGCGCCTGTTGTCCCGGGCCCGGGAACATGAGAAACTGGAATCGATCGACATTCACCATGTTCTCGGAGATGCGCTCAAACTCGCGGAGCACGTGCTCAAGCACCGTGCCCGCGTCACGGAGGACTATGGCGATGTGCCGCATGTGAAAGCCGAATCACAGCGTCTAGCCCAAGTGTTCGTGAACCTGCTCGTGAACGCGGCCCAGGCAATTCCCGAGGATCTGCCCGATCGCGGCACAATTACGGTGCGCACACGCAAGAGCGCCATGGGGCGAGCAGTGATTGAGATCGCCGATGACGGCTTTGGCATTAGTCCGCAACACTTGGGTCGAATATTCGAGCCCTATTTTACTACCAAAACTCACGGTGAGGGAACTGGCCTCGGCCTCTTCGTGTCCCTCGGTATCGTGCGCGGTTTCGGGGGTGACATCGAGGTAGACAGTGAATTGGGCAAGGGGACAACAGTCCGAGTGTACCTACCTCCAAGCGAATCCGTCGAGGAGATTGAGCCTACGCCATCGCAACTCGTTCCCGTCGCGCCGAGGCGGGCACGTATTCTGGTTGTAGACGATGAACCCGTGGTGGCCCGCGCCATGCGGCGCATGCTTCCCGATCACGAGGTGAGCATAGTCCTCGACGCACGCCACGCGCTCAATAGTTTCGAACACAGCGGCCCCTACGATGTAGTGGTTTGTGATCTGATGATGCCTGACATATCCGGCGCAGACTTGTATGTGCAGGCGAGCGACCGTTGGCCCGACCTGCGCAACCGCTTTCTGTTCATCACCGGCGGTGCGGTTACCCCCAAGGCTCAGGAACTACTGCAACACCCCGACACACGCTGCCTGCACAAGCCGGTACAGTCCGATGAGCTTCAAGCAATGGTAGAAGCCATCGTAGCCTCCGTCGATCGTGCCCAAAAGAGCATTTCATCGCGCCCCATGTGGTAACGCCAACATGCTAGTAGCGCGATTTCACTGAAATGATGGGCCCTCCGGACCCGGCCGCTACGCGGCCAATCGCGCTACTATCCTCATTTCCTTGGGCATCGGCCCAAACCCAAAATCGCTCCGCGATTTTCTAGTACATCGCTTCATTTGAAGCGATGTACTAGACTCGCCGCCGAGTCATGGTAACTCAGCGCGGTCGCCCGCTTGGTCACTTCACACAGCATCGGCGCTTGGACTTAGTTCGGGACTTGTTAGAACGTCACCCGCGCGGTCTGACAATCTACGAACTAGCGGAAAGTCTGAGAGTGAGTTCGCGCACGCTACGCCGGTATCTCAAAGAGGTTGGCCGCGACTATGATCTCGAGCCGCATCGGGTTCGCGGTGGTGGGCAAGTCGTATGGCGAATTCCACAGCGCGACTTGCCTCGCAAAGTGGAATTGCGCCGCACTCAAGTCTATGCGCTGTTGGCGGCGCGCAGGCTGTTTCTACCCCTGAAGGGCACAGCCCTGCATGAAGAGATCGATCTTGCGGTCAATCGGTTGTTGGCAATTGCGCAAAGGCCCGGTCGGGGGCCTAATGCGGGCTTGGCCGATGCCCGCCTAGAAGATCGATTCCTCTACTTGCCGTTCACGCCCAAGGATTACGCCAACAAGGTCGATGAGCTGGATGATCTATTCCAGGCCGTGGCTGACCTTAGACCTTTGCATCTTGTGTATCGGAGTCACGGGAAAGACCATGACGAGCGGATTACCGTGCACCCTTACGCCATGGTATTTCATCGGGATGCCATCTATTGCGTGGGTTTTCATACGGCGCGCGGCGAAATTCGCACGCTCTTGGTCGATCGAATGCGCGATACGCAGTGCGAGACGAACGAACGTTTCGAACTCCCCGATGGTTTCAGCATCGAGGAATATTTTCAGGGTGAATTCGGCATCTGGCGTTCGAGTGAAAAGCATCGAGTCATCGTCGAATTCGATGCCGCTGCCGCGGAGTACGTCAAGACCCGCAAGGTTCACCCGACGCAACGCTTGGGCGCAATTGCCGGCGGGGGCGTTCGCCTAACGATGACAGTGGGCGATCTCACGCCGGTAGTTAGTTGGGTGCTCGAGTGGGGCCCCCGCGCACGAGTCGTCGAGCCTCCAGAGCTGCAACGCCGTGTGATCGGCGAGCTAGAGCAGGCTCTGCAAGTCTACGAAACGGCGGGCGACATTCCGAAAAAGGCGAAGCGCGGAAGTAGAGATAACCGCCAATAAATTTAGTTCTGAAGCTGCGGCAGAAGCGCTAGCCGTGGCGCCTTGGTCACACACAAATCAATTAGGAGCCGTGCGCGTTACGTGTACGGCTACGGGGCGCGCGACGCCAGCGTCATTGGTTGGCTCGGTAATTACGAACGTCGTATTGGCGTCGGGCATGATCGAGGTTTGAAAGACGCAGGTGTCGTTTTGACAGGCAAGCTGGCTAGTCATGCCTGACACGACAGCGTCATTGCGCACCGGCTTTTCGAGAATCGTCGTCGAACTCAGGCCCACCTCGCCATCTGCCAAAAATAGTGTGGTTCCGTTAATTAGCGCAGTCATTTCCCGCACACCTTGACCTCCGTCAAGCAGCACTATCACACCACCGACATACGAAAAAGAGACCAGCGATTGCGACCAAATGCTTCCAACTTTCGTCAACTCACCTGAAGCGGCATTCGGTTGTTCGTAGACCAAGAACACATCATAACTCGATTTGGTGAGAAGAGTTGGGACCAGCGTGCTATCGTTTACTCGGACGATGGAATACTGCCGTCCCAACAGAGTGGCCGCCGCGGCAATCGTTGCGTCCACTTGCAGGCTCGCCGAAGCGTCGGCGTACTGGTCGTACGCAAGAATTCTCACTTTGGCCACCCGCGGCAGGAAGATCGAATTGCCCAGCAGTAACGTCGTTTGCAGGCCGGGTGCGCTGCGGTAGTTCATGCAGATCGCGATGAAGTCTCCCGTCTGTGCGCCTACGCAAGTTCCGACGCCAGTCAATGACTTTTGGCACGCTCCCGACGGACACACATTGCTGCAACTACCGCAATTTGTCGGATCGCTATTCAAGTTGACGCACGCGCCGTTACAAGGGACCAGCGGTGCGTCGCACACCGGGCGACACTCGTAGGTGCCTGCGGACGGGGCACAGACGGGCGTGGCTCCGGCACAGACCGTCGTGCAGTCGCCGCAGTGCAGAGCGTCATTGTACGGCGGTGTACAAGCGTCCACTTCGCCGGCATCCGCGCCCGCCGCGCCGCCGCTGCTGTCGCCGCCGTTGGTCGCGCCGCCAGTGCTCGTGTTGCCGCCCGTCGGGTAGGCGACATCGAACTCGGTGATTCGGTCACCCTGGGCGTCAGCCGGCGTCGCGTCGGTTCCTGCAGCTCCGCCCCGGTAATGTCCGCCGTCGCCGGCACTGCCGCCGTAGCCGTTGCCGCCCACTTCGTCGCTGCCACCACACTTGCCACTAATACAGGCAACGCCGCTTAGACACGCGTGATTGCAGTGTCCACAATTGTACTGATCGATGTCGAGATTTACGCAAATATTGGAGCAATTGGTCAAACCCTGGTTGCAAGTTCCTCCGACCAGGCCGCTGTTACCGCAACCGGATGACGCCGCGCCGCCCATAACAAAAATAACAGCGGCCATTGCCAGCGAACGACCTAGGTTTATGCGCCTGTGCGATAACTTCGGTTGCATCATTGGGTTCCCTCGGATTCCGGGTGTTCCTCATTCATCGGCAGGGCCTTCGACTCTGGATCTTCGTCATTCTCCGCCGGATGCGACTTCTTCGAGGGCTGCTTGCCTTTCTTGGGGGAATCGAGCGGCGGCATCGTGTCGTCTTTGATGGGCTTTGACAAGAGCCTTGGCACCTCGGGTTCAGTCGTCGTCGAGCTGCCCTGGACCGGCGTCGGAACAAGCTTGCCACCAGGCCCCGGCAAGTTGCTGATGATGGTCGTTTCCTTCTTGTCCCGCGTGAGCTCGAATTCGACGCGCCGATTCATGTACCAGGCGTATTCGCTGGTTCGATCGACCAGAGGTTTGCTCTTGCCAAACCCGTGCGCCGAGAGGCGGTCGCGCTTTACGTTATGGCTGATCAAAAACTCCATTACGGAGTTAGCGCGATCTTGGCTCAATTTGTCGTTGAACCAGTCGGGTCCGCGTTCATCCGTGTGCCCCTGAATGTCGATATGAATGTACTCGGGGTGTTCGATGATTAATTTGGCCAAGCGCTCCAGCAGTGGATAGCTGATGCCACGGATGATGTGACTGTTGACCATGAAATGAACGCGATCATCCAGAACGATCTTGTCGCCAATTACTCGGATCTGTTCGGCGTCGGGACAGCCGTCGTCATCGGCATAGCCGTTAAAGGTTTCTGGCTCGTTCGGACACAGGTCCTCTTTATCCGGGATGCCGTCCTTGTCGTTGTCCGTATCGGGGCAACCGTCTTCGTCTTCGAACCCATCCTTGTCTTCGGGATCATTCGGGCACTTGTCGACTGTGTCCAGAATGCCGTCTTCGTCGTTGTCGGCTTCCGGGCAACCATCCTCGTCCTGAAAGCCATCTTTGTCTTCCGCTACATTCGGACAATTATCTACGTTGTCGGGAATTCCATCCTGATCATTGTCCTTGTCGGGGCAGCCGTCTTCGTCCTCGAACCCGTCGAAATCCTCGGGAATTGTCGGACATTTGTCAACTGAATCGGGAATGCCGTCTCCGTCGATATCCCCGTTGACATTGAAGGGTCTTAGCCCAATCTCGAACATGCCGTGAATGCCGGCAAAGAGCACATTGGCATCCTCTGGACGCAGTTCCGTGTTCGGCTGAAATACGTGCTCCCAACCGAGCATCGGTCCGACGCCAAGGCGAGCTTGAGCAAACAGCAAGTCGAGCCCAATTGCAGAATCGACAGCGTAACGCCGAGCGCCACCGGTGAAGGCAAAACCACCGCCACCGCTAACCCAGAGGCCAGCCGGGCTTAGCCAGCGACCATGAGTATGCCGAGCAAAGGGTCGCACGTGCACACCAAACATCAGATCGTAACTGGATGCTGCATCGAGTGGTGCTAGCGTTGGATTTTTTGGTAGATCTCCCGCGCCCAGCCAAGTACCGCTGCCCTGCGCGTAGACCCCGAGCTCGCGCAAGAACACCAGTTCGAGCGCAGCGCGAGCAGTCCCGCCGAAGGAGAGTTCGTGATATTGATAGCCCCCAACCGCGTGCGCGACGCCGCCGGCGGCGTGCAACCGCAGCTCCTGAGCGCTCGCCGTCTTAGGAACAACTGTGAGCGCCAAACACAGACCAGGAATTAGCCCTTTACCCAAGGTCAGATTCCCGACGAATCTACGAAAACAGTCTGTGAAAGCCGCGTGTCTGCACCTCATGGACAATCAATTCTTCCGTCTGGGCATACGGATTGATTAGACCTTCAGTTAACACGCAGTGCTACTGCAAATCGATGGCAAACCGCCACCACCCCCCCGAGTCCAGCAGCACCGGAATCGAGATTCACACACTTTGACGTACATTGCCTAGCCGATGTCGACCTTGCGAATGACGATATCACCGCCCGCGATTATCCGCGTCTGGCACGCCAGGCGCGATGATCGGCGCACGTCGAACACTCGGTCCAGTTGGTCTTCTTCCTTCTCGGTAGCTGTCGAAAGGTACTGTGCGCCCTCTTCGACGCGCACGTGACAACCACCGCAAGCGCAGATCCCCCCACACGTGCCGGCCGTAACAGCTCCGGTGCTCATGGCTGCTTCGAGCAGTGTAATCCCGATGGGTACTTCCACTTCGACTGCCGGATCTCGAAACGTCACTCGGGCACGTAAGCTAAGCTTCGGCGTCGTCATGCGCGCTCTCTTAAGTCCTTCCCCGTGACTGCCTGCATTATAGAACGATTAACTTTGCGCTCATTGAATGGTTCTGTCAATGCGTGTAAGTCTTCCAAGAGAAGCTCTAGTAACAGGCTGCGATTTACGGATTTGAGCCCGCGCTCTAACCGCTCGACCGAACCGGTGATTTCCAGCCGTTCTGCCTCCGTCAAAAGATCACCGTCACTGACAAGGGCACTACGCACCGAGATCGCCAATGCCGCGCCATGTACTTGAAATTCCGCAAGTTTGCGTGCCTCAATGTCGCTGTCTCGCTTGTCCACGGCCTGCAGCACCATCTGGTCAACTTGTGTCTTATCAAGCCCGTAGCTCGGCACAACTTCAACGACTTGCACGGTGCCAGTCGTAGATTCCTTGGCTGTCACGGTTAAGATGCCGCTTTCGTCGATGCAAAACGAGACATGTAGGCGTGCTTTACCCGCCCGCATTGGCGGGATGCCAGAAAGCGTGAACCTAGCCAGAGAACGGCAATTTTTAGCCATCTCCCGTTCCCCCTGCAGTACGTGCAATTCGTACCCCGTCTGATTGTCGGCGGCCGTCGTGAAGACCGCGTGAGCCGATGTTGGCACTGGAGTATGTCGCACGAGCAAACGCTCGAATCCGCCGCCCATCGTCTCGATGCCAAGGGAAAGTGGTAATACGTCGAGAAGCAGCCAATCCTTCCCGCGATTTTGTAACAAATCAGCCTGCAACGCAGCCCCTTCCGCTACTACGCGATCCGGATCGACATCGCACAGCGGGGCCCTTTGGAACAACTCCGTTACGAATGAAATCACGCAGGGCATGCGCGTTGCACCACCGACCAAAATTACGCCGTCGAGGTCCGTCAGCTCGATCGAAGCTTCCCGCAGCGCCTTGCGAACGATCCGTCGAGTGCGTAGCAACAACGGCAGGGCCAACTGATCTAGCTCTTCCCGGGTTACTTCTAGGGTTATCTCGGTACCATCAATGCGCAACATCTGCGCGCGCGCGACAGGCTCCAAACTCAATTGGTGTTTGAGCGAACGCGCGGTCTGTAGCAGCGGGCGAACTGATCGAGCGTCCATTGTCGCTTCATCGAAGCCAAGCGCGCCGAGCAACTCAGAGCCAAGCGCGCGGTCGATATCGTCGCCGCCGAGTGCCGTATCGCCGCCCGTACACTTTAACCTGAAACACACCTGCATCGAGCCGAAGGACACTGAAGTCGAACGTCCCGCCTCCCCAATCGTACACTGCGTATAGACCATTTTTACGGCTGCAAAGCCCGTACGCCAGGGCCGCTGCCGTAGGTTCATTCAGCAGCCGCACCTGTGCCAGGCCTGCCAGACGCGCGGCGTCGCGAGTTGCTTGCCGTTGCGCGTCATCGAAGTACGCCGGCACGGTTACCACCGTCAAGCCTAACTCTCCAATTGTAGCTCGCGCGCGCTCAGCCAGCGCGCGTAATATCTCGGCGCTCGCTTCGACCGGCGTGACAATGGAACCGCCCATGTCGAAACGGGCCATTCGAGCTTCGTCACTCGTAGCGCCTTGTTTCAACCGCAGGCCAGTCAGTGGTTGCAGCGCTGCCTCGTGCGCATCCAAACCAAGAAAGCGCTTGACGCTGCTCAGCACTCGCTCCGGGTGTTGCCTGGCAAACCGCTCTGCCTGTTCACCCGCGAAACTTCGACCGTCGTCAGCGTAGTACACAACACTCGGCACCAATGCCGATTCGTTGTCCCCTGCGATCGCTTGAGCTCTGCCGTCAATCAGGCATGCGACTAGGGAATTCGTGGTCCCAAGATCGATGCCGATAGCGCGCGCTGCAGGTTGATTGGGCTTGAATGTTCAACTCTTTCGGCATTGCCGCCCATGATGGTGGACTTTGGCGAGTCAAACAAGTGACAACGACAAACGTGCAGTTTTATACAGCAGCAGCGAAATCTACGCCATGCGCCGCGACCCCAGGCGCAACCGGATGCGACCGCGCGCACAGCCAGTTTCAGTGCTAAGGCGGGAAGTCCTCAGCCTGAATTGCTGGGGTGATCGCTGCATTAGTTCGGCGCAATCGTGGATAGGGACGTTGTCACAAGAGGTCGTCGAGCGCCTGCGCGGCGCGTTCGATGAGCTTCTTCAAATAGCGTAACTCGTCCAGCACTCGAGCAATTTGGGTTTTCTGCGGCACGGAAACGCGAGCCTGCTCGACTTCGAAGAATGCCGCAAGTTCCGTGAGTAGCGCCGATTGGCGCACGCGTGCCGCAGCTGCAAGATTTGAAAGACTGTCAACATCGCCAGCGTGAGTTGCATCATCGACGGCTTGACGTTGCTCGAAAACGCGAGCCAATAACTCGGGGTCAACCTGGGACTCGGGTGCTAAGCCACGCCGAGCCAACAATTGCTCGGCACGACGAACGGGATCAGAGATGATGCGATACGCGTCGTTGATGTCGCCGAGTCGGGCGAGCGTGGCGTCGCGCGATTGGCGCGCGTCGGGCACGGGCACGCACTCGGGCGCGGGATCGGTGGTGCACTCGGGCACCGGCTTAGGAGTTCGATCAGGGTGCAATTGCGCCAAGAGCTCGCGATGCCTGCGGTCGACTTCGGCAATGTCGACCGTGAATCGAGGCTCGATTCCGAGCAGATCGAAGGCGTCGGTCATTTTGGCTATTTCGGCGTCGAGTCTGATGCCAGCGCGGCTTGCTTGCGGCGAAAGTCTTCGATGGCCTTTTCGATGGCTTCTTCGGCCAAGACCGAACAATGTAGCTTTACTGGGGGCAGATTCAATTCCTGCGCAATGGCAGTGTTCTTTACGTCAGCTGCTTCGTCCAATGATTTGCCTGTTACCAATTCCGTAACCAATGACGAAGCCGCGATGGCCGAGCCGCAGCCAAATGTCTTGAAGCGCGCCTGCTCGATGCGACCCTCGGCATTGACGCGAATTTGAAGGCGCATCACGTCACCGCACGCGGGAGAACCTACCAGCCCAGTGCCGACATTGGGATCACTAGCATCTAGAGAACCCACGTTGCGGGGGCTTTGGTTGTGATCGAGGACTTTGTCGCTGTAACTCATCTTTTCATTCTTTCACCCTAAGTCCCGCAGGGATTTTCTCCCCTCCCTAAATCCCTCCCCGCTGGGGAGGGACCTCGACCCCCCCAAATCCCCCCCTCTCCGGGGGGGGATATCTAGTTGGGATACGTTGCGTGACAATTTTGAGCTCTATCGAGAAGTTTTTGTGGGGTGCTGTGGGCTGCGTTGTTGAGTTCAATTTAGAGGCTTTGTGGGGTGCTTCGAGTCACATGTTTGATAGCGATTGAGAAGATTTCTCGAAAGGTGCGTCTGGCTGATGGCTAATTGCTGACAGCTGATGGCCAGAACGGTCTGAGATTCAGAGTGTAAAGTCATTACGTTGCTACCCAAGATATCGACGAAGGATCTGTGCCTTGTTCTACCATTTCCCAGAGCGGGGACATTTCGCGCAGTCGGCGGACTTCGGTGATTACTCGTTCAGCCACATAATCTAGTTCCGCCTCCGTATTAAACCGACCTAGTCCAAATCGAATCGAGCTGTGCGCGATGCCCGGCTCGACTCCCATGGCGGCCAGCACGTAACTTGGCTCAAGCGTTGCGCTCGTGCAAGCCGAGCCGCTCGATAGCGCGATATCTTTGAGCGCGAGCATCAGGCCTTCGCCCTCGACATGGTGAAAACTCATGTTTAGATTGCCGGGCAATCGATGGTTTTGGTCACCGTTGACGCTGACTCGCGGGAGCGCGGCAATCAGGCGCGCTTGTAGTTGATCGCGAAGCTTTGCGATGCGACAACACTCCTCTACACCTTCGGACATGAGCAATTCGCAGGCGCGCCCGAACCCGACGATAGCCGGTACATTGAGCGTGCCCGAGCGCATCCCGCGCTCGTGCCCGCCGCCGTCGATTTGAGGCGTAACGCGAACCCTCGGCCTCTTGCGACGCATGTAAAGGGCTCCGCAACCCTTGGGACCGTAAACCTTGTGCGCTGAGAGAGAGGCGAGATCGACGTTCATCCGTTCGACATCGGAATCGAGTTTGCCGAGGCCCTGGACTGCATCCACGTGAAAAAGGGCACCGCGTTCGTGTACGATTGATCCTATCTCGGCGACCGGCTCAACGGTGCCGACTTCATTGTTTGCCAGCATAATACTGACGAGCACGGTACTGTCGGTCAGTGCCTCCCGGATGGCTTCGGGGTCAACACGACCTAGTGCGTCAACGCCGAGCACCGTTACGTCATAGCCCTGGGTTGTCAGGCGCTTTGCAGTGTCGAGAACGCTCTTGTGCTCGACCGCGCAAGTAATAATGTGTTTGCCCCGCGCTGAGTAGTACTCGGCGGCGCCCTTCAATGCGAGGTTGTTGCTCTCGGTCGCGCCGGAGGTGAAAATGATTTCCTGCGCGCTGCCAGCGCCGATAATTCGTGCAATGGCTGAGCGTGCCGTCTCAACAGCATTGTTAGCGTCCCAACCAAAGCTGTGCGAGCGGCTCGCCGCGTTGCCGAATTGCTCGTTGAAGTAGGGCAGCATCGCGTCGAGCACGCGCCGATCCACGGGCGTTGTGGCGTGATTATCGAGGTAGATGCGCGGCATCGAGTTTTTTATGATCGCTGGCAGGTGCCAGCGGTACCCCCCAACTATAGAATGCATCGTCACAACGCGCGACCGACCGGCCTTTCGAGCGCGAATGTGTGATGCGATGATCACGCGAGAAATATCGAAATCGACTCGAAACAGTCCCGAAATTTCGAGATCCGCATAGTCGAGTTGCGCCTACCGGTCAGGGGCGCGCTCGCGGTCACCGGGTGCAAATCCTTGGCATTCCCGGTGGCCGCGAGTCACTTATTTTGGCGGTGCCCCCGAGATATTGTCGTTTTTGGGGTTGTTGTCCCACTTGGAAACCCTGTGGGCTTGACAGACCCCAGAGCGTGGCTATCTTCTGCCCCCTCTGACGCGCGGTGGAGCAGTCTGGTAGCTCGTCGGGCTCATAACCCGAAGGTCGAAGGTTCAAATCCTCCCCGCGCAACTAAAGGAAACTTCCGGGGAATCGAGGAATTCGGTTCCCTGTTTTTCTTTTGTTCGGGCCAAATCTCGGGCCAAAGACCTTCAAAGCCGCGAAAAGAAGCTTCGGGGCACTTCGTGCACCAAACCTGATTTTCGCTGCACGAGAACGACGCGTCGCTTGCTGCGAGGAGATCCCTCATGAGCAAGCCCACCCCGCATTACGACCGATGGCGCATCCGTTGGACCGATGAAAAGGGCAAGCGCCGCAGCAAGACCTTCACCGAGTTCAAAACCGCGGAGCTGGCGCTTAGGAAAGCGGAGCTCGAAGCTGAAGAGCGGCGGCGCGGTCTGCGCGCTCCAGAAATAGAGCCCTGCCCATTCTCCAAGGCCACTGACTATTGGCGCACATACCGGTCACCCAAGAAGCGCAGCTTCAAAGACGACATCGCGATCCTCAAACAGCTTGAAGAGCACTTTGGTCGCATCCTGCTAAACGATACGGCTGCGTGGGTGCCTGCCGTGGACCGCTATTTGGTCAAGAAGTCCCGACTGAGTGAGAAGACGTTGCACAACCACTTGACGCTGCTGGTTTCCGTTCTCCGAATGGCGCGATCCCTGCGATGGGTGGAACAACTACCGGAAATCAAGAAGCCCGAAATCCGTGCTCGACGACGATTACAGTTATCTAAAGAATCGCGAAGAGATGACGCGCTTCCTGGAGGCAGCAAAGGAAGAGGGTGAAATGGCGTTCATGCTGTACCTGACCGCAGTATGCACGGGCGCCAGAGCGGGCGAACTGGCTGGCTTAGAGTGGACGGATGTCGAGTTCCCCAATCGCCTCATTCACATCAGGCATTCGTTCGACGGCCCCACGAAGTCGAATAAGAAACGCGAGGCGCCAATCCTCGATGCCCTACTGCCCCATCTCCGTGAATGGCGCCTGACGCACGCTGGGCGTCTCGTGTTCACAAACCGCGACGGAGGCATGCTTCAGCCAAGTGGACGCATATTTCAAGAAGTGTTGCATAGAGTCCTCGCGAGGGCAGACCTTCCGAAGGTGATGCGCAACGGAAAGATGCGCCACTATATTCATTTTCATGACCTGCGCCACACGTTTGCGAGCCACTGGATGCTAGGCGGTGGCGACATTTTTCGATTGCAAAAAATACTCGGCCACAAATCCCAATCAATGACGCAGCGGTACGCCCACCTCGACCCGAATGCGTTTCGAGGAGACTACGGGAGGCTCAGCCAAGTGCCAACGTTCGGTGCAAGCGAAAAGACCGAGGAAGAGCGCCAATTCGCACCCGATGCAACGGGCTAACGAAAAGAGCGAAATGTATGTCTACGATGTCGTGCAGCGGAAAGCATTTTCGCTGCACGAGACCTTTGTTGCCATGCAGGCAAACCTCCTTTGGCCTTGGCAATGTCGTCAAGGCAACAAAGGAGAGACTAATGACATTCGCGCTAACGAACGTTGCGTCCGCTCAGCGATTCGCGAAACCCTTCATCAAGTACGTGGGAGGCAAGTGGCAACTGATGCCGCAACTCCTGCCTCATATACCAAAGAAATTTGGTCGCTACTTCGAACCTTTCGTGGGAGGTGGAGCACTTTTTTGGGGGCTCGCTCCAGCCGCAGCAACCATTTCTGATACAAGCGAGGCGCTAATAAGGACATACCGAGCTGTTCAAAATAGCGTGGAGGACGTTATTGCAAGGCTCCAGAAATTTCGATACGACAGGGACCTCTTCTACGAAGTGCGCGGGTTAGGTTTTGATTGTTCCACTGATGTTGAAGTTGCTGCGCGTTTCGTGTTCCTCAACAAAACCTGCTACAATGGACTTTTTCGCGTAAATCGGAGAGGTCAATTTAATGTGCCGTTTGGACGGCACCAGAATCCGACTATTTGTGACTGCGATACTCTGAGGGCATGTTCCCAGGCTCTTGCGAAGGTCAACATACTTGTTGCCGATTTCGAAGTTGCTGTAGAAGGTGCAAGGCGCGGCGACCTTGTGTACTTCGATCCGCCGTATATTCCACTCTCAGTAACAAGTTCCTTCGACGCATACACCTGCGACGGATTTGGCATTGAGGACCATCAGCGACTGCGAGTTGTTGCTCGAAGTCTGAAGCAACGAGGCGTTCACGTCATACTTTCGAATTCGTCGTCGCCTTTGGCGCGGTCTCTTTACAAGGACGGATTTCACGTTTCCAGTGTGCCCGCCAAACGAAGCATCAATAGCCAAGCCGAGAAAAGAGGGGCAATTGCTGAGCTCATTATTGAGTAGTCCCGCCCGCAACCCGGGCTCTTATATTTGGACGGATGCGCTGCATGCGCAACATGCGCAACATGCGCAACGCTCGTTCCCCGCGATTTGGTGCGATACGCACGATGCGCACGATACGCACCCTAAATATATGTTGGATGACGCGTAACCCGACTACTTTGCTAAGTCAGGGCGATCAACGTGACACGTTCACCCGAACGTCCTTCCCGCCTGTTACAAAGCGAGTAACTGAGCAAGAAACAAGGCATTTTCAGCCCCTTGTGGTGTCGTGCAGCAATCGGCAATTTTGCTGCACGGGACCCCGTTATCAGGTGCTTTCAAGCTTGCCGTGCCGGCCAAGTCTGTCGGTGGAGCTGGAGTCAAGTTATGAAAGAGCTGTCTATCCTAAACGGTGAGAGTTCCGACGAACTACTCACCTATCAGCAGGTTCAAGTCGAGTTCTCGTTGCCACGGGGAACCCTATTTTACTGGGTGCACAATCGCCAAATCCCCTACGTGCGATTGGGGCCGCGCACGGTGCGTTTTCGCCGCAGTGAACTACGCCGCTGGCTCGACTTGTGTGCTGTGACACCCACTTCCCCCAATACAACTCCATCAGTCTAAATGTAAGGGAGCGGCCCCACGTGAGACTGAGGCCGCTCCAGCGAGGTATCTATGGCAAAGCGTAGCAAATCCGCAGGGACGCGGCCAGCTCTCTCTATTGTGGGAGCGAGTCCCGGTTCAGAACCATCCGAGAAGGTCAACGCCGCAGGCCGTACCTTCACCATTCATATCCGAGGTATCGAGCAGAATGCCGGCAGCGCTATCGAAGTGGGAGGTGCCACGGTCAGCGAAGCGTTGCTAGCAGCCCTTAGTTTCGACGTAAGCGCAATCCCCGAGCCGGTACTGTACTGGGTAGGTAAATCCAAAATCGTGGCCTTGGACTTTGATCGCGACGAAGGGCAACCACCTGTTCACGACGAGGATATTGTCCACCTTTTCCCCGACTGGGTGCCACAACCATTGGCAGCATGGGCGACGCATGACTGCGGGCTCCGCGTGATATTTAGCGAAGTGGATGGCAACTCCGCGTTAGCACTTGCTGGAGCCTGGTATCAATTGGCGCCACTTGGCGATCTTACGAATTTGCGCGTCGAATTGAAGACGGAAAGTCGTCATCCAATGGGTCGTCGTGAGACGGCGACTTGCGGTCAGGTATTCACGTTTGCCGCCTCTGCGAACTTCATGTTCCCAACGCAGCGTAGCTTACATGATGTGAGTGGCCCGCGTGTTCAAACTTGGCTTGACGCACACGGTCTTTCATTTGGCAGACATGGTCCGGAGGCATGCCCGTGGTGTGGTTACCGGCTAGGAACATGCAATCCGTGCGTGCAAGTCGATGAACGGGGCGTTGCCTGTTACCGATGCCAAACCTTTCGCTCCTGGGTGGTGCTGCTCGATGACCGACCCGCAGTCACACAACTCCAAATTGCGGCACGAAATCTTGTGCACTTCCCTCACCAGCGATTCGTCCTGAAGGATGCGCGGCCGGGGATTCCTGAGGAGCTGCTTCAACCAGCGTGGGGCTTCATGCTGGACTGCGCGAACCAGGATCGACTGCAGGCCGACCCGGAAGGTAAGTGGCGGCAGCGCGTCGACATGGCTGAAAGCGATCTTATCGACGTGGCTCGTGCGCTAAACGGAACCTGGTTGTCCGTAACCACTCTTGAGTCGAGAAGAATATCCGCAGACCGAACGTTGAGCGAAATGCCGTGGTGCCTCAGCCGCACTCGTATCGATAAGGCACTCAGCGCCGAGCCACTTTCTGGATTCGTGCCTCTCGATACTGTCGGGTATTCCTACGTAGTTGCACCATCAAGGGACTCATCCTCCGCTGTACTGGTACGCCGGCCACCCCGGCAGGGCGAGCCGCCTCCCGTTATGCTGGGCTCAAAGCCGCCAGATCCTGAGGAAGTTGAGATTGCCTGGTGTGCGTTGGAACGCGCATTGCCAGGTCTCAATCGCGGATACCTATCTGCGATAATTCTCGGTGGAATTTGGGCACAGCGCGGAATCTCCACTCCTCCGATTGTATGTGTCACAGGTGTGCCCGGCACTTCCAAGACGGCGACTGTCCGTCTTGGGGCTGGGATGCTCGGTACTGAAGTGGGCGACGTTTTGTTGTCGGACTCGCGAGATGTTCTTCGCCAAATTGGACTCCACTTGGAGCTTGGACGCTCACCAATATTGCTCGATGAAATTGGGCGAGTTCGGGGAGTGTACGAACGACTGCAACCGATCCTGGGCCTCAATTCAAAGGTGTCGTTCGAAGCAAAGTATTCAAATGAACGCATGACTACCGTAAGGGCACCAATCGTCATTGCCGGGTCAACGTTGCCCCGACCCATTGTCGCGTCGCCTGAGCTTGCACGACGTTCGGTGGGTTTTCTGCTTACTGCAAATGCGCCCAACTGGGATATGAATGACGACGTAGCCAACCTGCGATGCAATGATGTACTAAGGCCGCATCTTGACGTAATTACGTCAAGTGTGTGGTGGCTGTTGAGTGATGCGGGCGGCAGATTCAACTTTCGGCAGTATTGCTTCGACAATCTCGGTGCGGTTTCTCTCGTCGATCTAGATTCCGATGGCATGAGTCCTGAGGGCCGTGATGAAGCTGTTAGGCAGCTATATATGGCATTCCGCAATGCGCCAATTTCGCAGATTACCAAGGGGACTAGCTGGAAGGGTTGGCTTGAGTGCGCGCCGGGCACACCGAACGGTCAATTGTTAGGAGAACTTGTCGATTATAATGGGGATTCCAGAGCCCAATATGGTGAAATGGAGGATCTCAAACGGCTTGATTTATCCGAGATTCTCGGCTTTGAAACGCCGCGAGTTCGTCTTTTGGTACGTCAGCGCGGCGCCAAATGGCTCGTGAAATTTGAGGAGCAAGGCGTTCCACGCGGGCGTGGCTGCAAGCGCGAAGACTTACCGCCAATTAGCTCCTCAACGGAGTCGTCCGGTAACTCAACGAAGAGTCAAGGATCGCCTTCGGCGTACGCAACGAGCGCAACGAGCGCAACAACTGCGACTGACAATTCGGTTCATACGGAATCAGAGGAGACTGTCATATGATGGCTCCAGAGATTTTGTCTGAACTTGTGAGTCTGGGGATTCCCCTCCTTGAGCGCCAAGGCAACATCATTCTGGGTGCCGCACCTGGTGCACTCTCGGAAGCGCTAGTGACTCGCGTTCGCTTGGCGAAACCAGAGTTGTTGGAACTCGGGAAGTCACTTGGAGAATTGGGTTTCATTGATTTCGAAACACAGTTGACAATGTCGTTGCCGGTTGTTGGCGCACGCAATTACATCGCACATCCGGACTTTAGGGTGTCCTGTCTCGTCGCCATACTGCCTGACGGGCAAACTATTCGCTGGCGCCCCGGTGAGTCTGTCCCCACTATCCTATTAACCGCCGTACAGAATGGATTGCGCCTAGTCGCGCATAATGCGCATGGGTTTGATCGCTTGGTTTGGGAATCGCTCGGATGGCCCAATCCGAGTGAATGGATTGACACAACCGATATTGCAAGGTCCCGTGGCCTAAGTGGCCGACTAGAGGAGTTGGGGCAACATCTGCTCAACGTGGGTAAAGACCGCGATGGTCATCGCCTGATGTTAGCGATGAATCGACTCGATTCAAAGACTGGCCGTCTGCCACACATTTCGGAACCTGAGCGTCTGCGATTAGTGAAGTATTGCGAACGAGATGTCCATCTATTACGTGCAGTCTACGCACTCGAATTAGCGCCGTATGCCAACAATGAAGTTGAGGTTCGGGCTGCCAGTCTTGCGATCAATGAGCGTGGCTTCCCGTTTGATGCGGACCTGGCACGTGCCGTAATTCACCTCGAACACGAAATCGCATCTGAAGCACGGAGATCTGCCCCAGTGACTGGCACCGTACTCGCGTCCCCGGCCAAGCTGCGACGCTGGCTCCTTGAGGTGGGCGTTGATGTCCCAAACGCTCGGAGCGCCACGCTGTCGGTTGTGCTCGACGACCCCGATACCCCTGACGACGTACGGTCCGTAATTGCGGCTCGACTAATGGGATCGGGTATCACTTCCAAAAAATTGCTGGCCGGGCTCCATCGTGTTGATCAAGACGGACGTATCCGCGACAGCTTCGTCTATTGGGGTGCCAGAACAGGCCGTTGGTCTGGTCGCGGACTCCAGCCTCAAAACCTTCCCCGAGGGGTGAGCCTGGCTGAAACTCAAGTATCAGAACTCATCACTATCGTCAGAGCCGGCGACACCAAACGTCTGAGAGCATTCGCTCAAGATCACGGTGTTGACCCATCAACCCTACTTGGCACTCTTGTTCGTGCATGCATTGTCGCTCCACTAGGTAAGGTGCTCATCGCATCCGACTACAGCCAGGTTGAAAGTCGGGTCTTGCTCTGGTTGGCCGGAGACCAAACTGGACTGAATCCGTTTCTGAACGGAATTGACCCCTACCGTGCCGAAGTTGCGGACCTATTGGGCATTGCAGTTGCGGACGTGAGCGACGACCAGAGGAGTCTAGGCAAGGTCATGGTGCTCGGCTGCGGATTTGGCGTTGGTCCGCTTCGTTTCGAGCCCTATGCGTGCAGCATGGGTGTCGACTGGTCCAAGGCTCCTATGACGCCCGATGCCGTGATTGAAGCGTGGCGTGACCGCCACCCCGCTGTTGCTGGCCATCGAACGGGTGAGCACTACAAAGGACATGTTGTTCGTCGCGGTGGACTTTGGCGGACGTTGGAGGAAACCGTAGTCCGTGTGGTTCGCACGGGTTCGGCGGCCGTGGCTGGTCGCTGCCTTTGGCGGCTTGACCACGGACACCTCATTGCCGAATTACCAAGCGGGCGGGCGCTCGTCTATCGATCGCCGACACTGGAGCCCGGCAAGTTCGGGCGCCCGCAATTGGTCTATAAGTTAGGGACGCAAAGTGTGGCTACCTACGGGGGAAAGCTCACCGAAAACGTCACACAGGCGGTGGCCCGAGACATTCTAGCCGGGACGTTGGTTGCGCTCGAAAAGAGTGGGAAACAGTGTGTCATGCACGTGCATGACGAAGTTGTTTGTCAGGCTGGCTGTGTTGACGAACAGGCTTCAATTACCGCCATTTGCGAGACTGTACCGACTTGGGCGCAAGGCCTTCCTATTGGAGTAAAAACCCATGCAGCAACTCGATATCGCAAATAATGTCGCAATTCCCGATGCGCCGTCGCGCACGGATACGCTCGATGATTGGGACACCTTTGGTGGCGCTCCCGTATACGCTCGGACTCTCGTTGACGTCAGGACCTACGCCTCCGAGTCTAACGTCGAAGATAACCTTTACGACGTCGGTTGGGTCGACCACAAGTACCGTAAGAGCGCTTTGGTCAATCCAAACGACTCGAACCAAATTGCGTGGTTTGATGGCTATTTATGGCACCTAGCATTGCGTCTGAGAGCAACCGACAGCCAATCTAGCGAGATCCCGGACGTAGGAACCATATCTCGCCGAATTGTGCTGCCCTCGGTTGTTCTCATCCCACTGGTCATTGAGGACGCAACAGGCCATGCCGATGGAGAGCACTGCAAGCGTATTATTCCGCCACCGAACGCAGCCGCAGATGTCCGAAATGTTCGTGGCGTCGCGCCGGAATTTCGCATTAGTCGCTCGCGGTCCGACCGCCGAACGCAAATCTACGCTGAAGCAAACCTGTCTGGTGCCCGATACAATCGCGATGGCAGTCCACGCTCGATGTTGTACCTCGGTGACCATTGCCTCTCTCTTGGTCGCAACACAAAGGTTGAAGAGTTGCTTGGTCAAGTCTTGCTTGACCTAGTGGACTGGATTTATGCGCAAAACTGTCGCGCAGACCCAACAATAGAACGAAATGATCTTCTTCGAATTGGAAAGCTGATTTCACTTCCCAACGCGAAAGATGTCGCTGCCGCAATCAAGTTAGGTGACTTTGGGTCGCTTGTGTCCTGTTCAATGCCGCCATATGGTTACCCCATTGGGTCATTGCTTGATGCGCATGCTCGGCTTGGTGAGCTTGAGGCTCGAATGTTGACCAAGACTATTTGAAAAAGCTGCAATAGAGCGCACAGTTGCACTATGCCTGTCGTCGATATTGAAGGACTTGCGGGTTGCGAGGACGGACCTAGAGTCGTTACGCGCGCGTGCGCGAGGGTCTCGTCCGAGTGCATAGATCCAACCGAGCTTCAGACCATGCGCCATGCAGTCACACAGATAAAGAAGCTCGCTAATCGCACCCTTTGGGGCCAAAAAAGGCATAATGAAGCCATTTTGCTGGCGGCAGCGCTAAGAGCAGCTGAGCGTGCAGCAGCTCTCGTCGGCGGGCATCGGGTCAAGTTGGGCAAGGGTCTTTGGATTGTGCGTGCGACCACCCCCACGGGCGACGTTGACGTGATTCAAATTGAACGGCCAATGCGGCGACATCTTGCCGACTTCGATAGACAAGTCAACGTGACCGTCTTGCAACCTGCGCTGGTCGATACTCTCGTACTTGACACGTGGGTGCGCTGCAAACAGATGGGCTTCATACGCCCGCGGCGCAGGCGCCCATCCACAACTGGGACTACAATATGATCAGGCCGAAACGTTCAATCCCTGCCGGTGACGAAAAGCCTGCGGCAGTTGGCGGCCCGGTTGAAACAGCATCTGTAGAAAAGGCTGATGCAATTGATGAGCCGTCTCCACCAGCCAATGACGTAAAGTCCGATGCAACTATAGGGGAATCGTTCCAGCAACGAGTCACGCGCCTCGAGAATCTGCGCCAAACCGAAGGTCTTTTGGAAGCCGCGCTGAGGTACGCCATGGTGCTTGGTTGGGCCGACGGAGACAATGGGGGCGGTCGCATTATTCGTGGTGACGGAACCGAGGTAAAACCATCGGACCGTGCCACGGAAATGGCCGTTGACCGCTTGCATCCAATTCTTGAAGCCGTAGCCGCCGAGATTGTGGCCATCGAAGGTGCCTCGACGGAGAAACGCGTCACGTACCAGGCGATTGTCGAGGGCACCAACCCGAAACAACCGAGCAGAAGCCCACATCCGGCTGAAAGCCTTGAACAATTCATCAGCGCCATGGTGCGCGATGCCGTGAGTGCAGAATTCGAACGGCGTGCACACTTGGCTAGAAAGGCCCGTAAGAATGCCGCGAGTCAGTGACTGCATGAATGAAGCTGAGCAACTTCGCAAGAGGGCGCGAGTCTATGAGCGACTGCGGTGCTCTCTTGTACAGAATTTTGAAATTGGAAATGGTCCGAATCAAATCTCAATCGAACTATTCAATTCTGTGGCTGAAGAACTTGTCCTCCGTGCGAATGAGGCGAAGCAGCAAGAAGAAGCTGTAATGGCGCGCCAAGTAAGGTAACGCAACAATCCCCAAATGTAGCGTGATGCCGAGCAATTTCATTAGGTGCTTATGAGTCTATTAGGCAAAACTTGCACAATCAAGCATGTAAAACTTCCCGAGCTGGCCTTGGGGACCAGGAATAATGTCTAAAGTTCTTTGCACGAGAGCCGAACAACTTCTTGCTTTGGCCCTGGATCCCGGTAGCCCGGATGGCGAAGTGCAAGCCGTTGTTAACGCGCTTCGACAAATCAACAAGAAAGGGACACTGTATACGGACACCACAGGTGGCCAAGATGAAAATAACTGGGTAGTTGCCACGCTCACGAGCGATCTGGCTAAAAGTGCGATCAGAATCGCCACACTAGAAGTTGAGTTAGCCGCGGCTGTGGAAGCGCGCAGAATGGCCGAAGCTCAGTTGGGACAAGTCGTTTCGAGAGCTGACACGCCCAAGAGACGCCATTCAAACCGGCTGGATATAGCAATGAAGGAAGTTATGGAGCTGTTCGAACGCCAGAGTTTCCAAGCGAGCATCGACATCATCGCGCGTAAAGTCAACCAGCCAAAGGCAAAGGTCGAACAAGCCGTCGCGAAGTTGGTCGCGGACGGATGGGTCACTAGAATAAGTAGCATGCCGTATGTGAGCTACGTGAGAAGCAAGAATGGCGTCGTGTAAGTCAGCTCTTCGGTTCCACTTGGGGTAGCCCTTAATGAGGCCAACTTCGCCGGTGGGTACAGAGCCGCCGACAAAAGTGCCGCGGCGCAGCAGGAACCCCTTGGACTAACGCCACAATTTTACGCATTCTAGGCGCTTGGCCCGATAGCTCGGACATTCTCCGTCCGACCGGTGTCAATTTGGGTCCATTCGGGGCGGACTTGGGTGTACATGGAAGCATTGACTATCCGGGCGAGGCGCGAGCCAACTGGGGAGTCGTCAGGTGAATCCATGCTTGCTCCCATTGAGCTACTCAAGCCTTTCCTCGTCGATGACGACCGCAATCCGCGCACGCTGCGTTCCCAAGTTGTGTCTCACCTGGGTGCCATTCGTGCGGCGGCCCTTCGCAATGAGCTACTTCCCGTGGACTTGGCCGAGGTAATAGCAACGCGGCTGGTTGGTCTATTAGATGGACTGGATGCTTTCACGCCGGACCACCGTCAGTTGATACTTGGGGCCGCGCGGTACTTCATTTCGGATGCCGACCATCGACCCGATACGAAGGACGCCATGGGGCTGGATGATGATTTGTCCGTGCTCAATTATGTCGTCACGACCATTGGCCGCAAAGACTTAGTCGTGGAGGATTTGTGAGCCTCGAACAAACCTACGCACCGGGATCTCGGGTGCGGGTTCGCGGGGAGGAATGGGCTGTTGAAAAGAGCCTGCCACTGAGCACCGGTGGCCACGCGGTCCATGTGCACGGTCTTACGGAGCTCGTGCGCGGACATCACGCCATTTTTCTCAATACGTTGGACGAGATTGAACCCTTGCGGCCCGAAGATACTCGGCTGGTGAGCGATGATTCGACGGGGTTTCGTCAGACTCGGCTGTACCTTGAAACGCTCTTGCGACGCACTCCGCCGACGGATACGCGGATTCACTTGGCCCATCGTGCGGCGCTCGATCCCATGCCGTATCAATTCGTGCCGACCCGGCGTGCCCTCGGGGAACCTTTGGCTGGTACGCAGCGCCAGGCCGTGCGCCCGCGTATTCTGATCGCCGACGGTACGGGTCTCGGAAAGACGATTGAAGCCGGGATTTTGCTCACGGAGCTCATCAAGCGTGGACGGGCGCGACGCATTCTCGTTGTGGCCACAAAGGCGCTCTTGACCCAGTTTCAGCGCGATCTGTGGGCGCGTTTCACGATCCCCCTGGTTCGTCTGGATTCCGAAGGGATTCGGCAGGTACAGTCACGGATCCCGAGCAATCGCAATCCATTTAGCTACTACGACCGTTGCATTATCTCGGTCGATACGCTGAAGAATAACGGGAAGTATCGTTCGGAGCTCGAGCAAATCAATTGGGACGTAATCGTTGTGGATGAGTGCCAGAATGTTGCCAACCGAGGTAGCCAGCGCGAATCCCTGGCGCGGCTGTTGGCATCGAAGTGCGATGCCCTGGTTCTGACGTCGGCGACTCCGCACAATGGGCGGCCGGAGAGTTTCGCGAACTTAATGCGGATGTTGGATCCGACGTCTATTGCGGATGCCGAGCGATTTACTCGTGACGACATCGAGCACCTATTTGTTCGCCGCTTCAAGCGGGATATCGAGGGTCAGGCAGGGGATTCATTCCAGGACCGGAAGATTCACACTCACTCGGTTTTGGCAAGTGATGTGGAATTGAAGGCCCTGACGGCTCTCAGAACCACGCAGCTGCATTCGTTGGGCACGAAGCGGGGCGGCGTGGATGTGCTGCAACGTTGGAATCTCGTGAAGGCTTTCTTGTCTAGCCCCAGAGCATGCCTTGAGTCGATTGCGCATCGGGTCACGACTACCAATGACGCTTTGAAGGACCCAAAGCATCCCTTTGCTCACGATTTGAAGCAGGATCTCGACCAGCTCGCGACACTGAAAACGCTGGTTAATGCCTGTGATGAGGTGCGGGAATTCTCGAAGCTCAATGAGCTGTTCAATCAACTCGAGAAACTTGGCTTTGATGGCGGTCCGAGTAGCCCCAGGGTCATCGTGTTCTCGGAGCGAATTAGCACATTGAAATTTCTCAAGGAAACTATCGCGGCACGCTTCTCGATTGGGAAGCCCGAAGAGGTTATCGAAGTCTTCGAGGCTACTGGATCATCAGATGTTGAACTCAATCGAATCAAGGAGTCTTTCGGTCAAGCGTCCAGCCCGGTGCGGCTATTACTGGCTTCAGATGCGGCTTCGGAGGGCGTGAACCTGCATTATCATTGTCACCAGCTGTTCCATTTTGACATTCCTTGGTCGCTGATTCGTCTGACTCAGCGCAACGGGCGTATTGATCGATATGGTCAGAAGCAAGAGCCGCAGTTGCACTACATGGTGGCGCGAAGTCAGGAAGCTGCGGCTGATCAGCAGATTGTCGACCGTCTGATTGAACGCGAGAAGGTCGTGCAGCGTCAATTGGGGGATGTTGGCGCACTTCTGGGTCTTTACGATGCGGAAGCGGAAGACTTGCAAATTACACAAGGTGTCGCCGAAGGGCTCCCAGTGGATGAAATCATTCCGGACGAGCCCCGGGCGCCCGCGCCCGCGAACAGTGACGATGCTGACCCGTGGACGGCCGTTGCCGACGAAGCCGTTGCTAGGCGCGACCAAACAAAGGCCGCCAAACAGGCAATCAAAGACGAAGAAATCGATCTCTTCGCCCTCCTCGATGAGCCAGACGAACCGGGAACTCCGCCCGTAGCGCCCGCAATGAACCTTGAAGCCTTGCTCGAAAGCATCACGCGAGCTGGCAGTCCAGCGGGGTCGCTCAGTGATGCTGTGTCGGATTTGCCCTCATTGTTTGAGAGTGATCATGAGTTGTGTGTGACAGCCCTTCATCAGCTCAAGGATAATCCGCTGCTTGGCCCGGAGCCCATTCATTGGAAGAGTGAAGCACCAACAAAAATATTGCGAATCTACGCCCCCGAGAGTTTCAGCGCCCATCGCGGCGAATTTTTGCCTGATGAGGCTTTGCCGGGGAAGAATGACCCGTTTTTGCTTACGGGTAGCCCGAAGATGATTACGGAGGAGATTAGTCGGGCGCTTGAGAGTGATGACGGGGCTTGGCCGAGGTGGCAGTTGCTTTGGGAGCAGCATCCGATTGTGGAGTGGTTGTTGGATGTGCTTTCGGCGAGTTATGCGCGGCATGAGGCGCCTTTGCTTTTGATTCCGAGCCTCGGCGAGGGGGTGGCGCATTTTCTTTTTAGTACGCTGGCTAGTAATGAGGAATCCGTTCCCGTGGATGCGATTTGGTTTGGCGTGGAGGCGCGCGGGGACGAGGTGGGGACGCGCACGCTGGAGTTGGAGGAATTGCTCAAATTGGTCGGATTTATGGGCAATCCGGTCAATTCGGGGCGCACGAGTCAGCGGCTGACGGCGCTTTCGGCGTTGGTGGCGCGAGCGGTGGGCTTTGCGCGCGATGAGGTGGATCGGCGGCGCAAGGATGGTGTTGATCAGCGGCGCAAGCGGGTGCGGCGCGAGATGCGGCGCCTAGAAGCTTGGTCCGGCGAGATGGAGGCATTGATTACCAAGCGCGAGCAGGCCTGGGCGAGGGCTTCGGGCAAGGTGCCGATTCATCTGGAGCGAGAAGCCAAGTTGAAGCGCGATGAGGTGCTGCGGGCCAAGGAAAGCCAGGCGCGTTGGATCAACGGGATTGCCGCGCATGGTGCGGTGCATGTGCGGCTCGTGGCCGTGTTCGCGGGGGAATGACGATGGCCGCCGATCTCACAGGCATTCACAATGAGGGCGAGTTCTTCAGTCAGCATTATTTGCAGGAGCTGCTTGAGCGGGACCTCAAGGCGATGGCCGCCGAGCAGAGCGAACTCGCCAAAACCGTGGAGAAACTGCGGGGCATGGGCCGCGCGTTTTTTCGCACCGTGGGTGAAGCCGCGGAATTGAGCAGTCCAGCTCGCCTCTATGAGCTCAGTCACCCTTTTCAAGTGAACCTGGCTGAGGCCCTTGGTTACACGTATCAATCGGGTGCTTGGGTGCCCGTGGATGATTGGGCGCTGCCTGTTATTCATGCCGTTGAGCGGGCTGGCGTGCCTTATGCGGTCGTCCTCGAAGGTCGGTTTCGTCGCGAGGAAGACGCGGTTCTCGAATTGCCCGTGGTTGGTAAGGTCTCGGAATCGGCGCTGGAAGCGGGCAAGAAGACCCCGCCAGTCAATGGGAACCTGTCGAAGGCGCTCACCCATTTATTTGCCGGCGAGCAGGCCCCGCGTTGGGCATTAATTCTTTCGGGCGCAGATATCATTTTGGCGGAGCGCGCCCGGTGGGGCAAAGGGCGATATCTGCGGTTTGATCTCGCGGAGCTGCTGGCACGGCGGGATGCCTCGGCATTGCTCATCTGTGCGGCGCTGCTCGGGCGAGCCACACTCTCACCCGCGGACGGCGCGCCGCTGCACGACAGCCTGGACGAGCGATCGCACAAGCACGCCCATGGCGTTTCTTCTGATTTGAAGTTTGCGGCACGTGAAGCCGTGGAGCTGCTCGGCAATGAGTACGTGTATTGGGAGCGCACGCAAGGCAAAAAGACCCTGTTTACAGAGCAAGCTGCCCGGGAACTCACGGACGAGTGCCTGGCGTATCTGTATCGACTGTTGTTCTTGCTGTACGCGGAAGCCCGTGCGGAAGAGTTGAAATCGCTGCCGATGAACGCGCCCGAATACGCTCTGGGCTATTCCCTGGAAGCCCTGCGGGATCTCGAGCAAAAGCCACTGACGACGCCGGAATCCCAGAACGGCTATTTCTTCGACGAGAGCCTGAAGAGGCTCTTCACTCTGGTCAACGAGGGGCACGATCCACATCAGCGGGTGCTGCTCTCGACCGAAGAGACCAAGAAGAAGGATCTGGCAGACCGCGGCTTCGAGTTGCAGGGGCTGCATAGTCCGCTGTTCGATGCCAAAACGGCGCGGAATCTCTCCCGGGCAAAGTTACGCAATCAAGTGCTGCAGCGGGCGATTCGACTCTTGTCGCTCACGAGCGAAGGCCAGCGTGGACGCGGTCGTAATAGTTGGGGCCGAGGTCGCATCAGTTACGCACAGCTCGGGATCAACCAGCTGGGCAGTGTGTACGAAGGGTTGCTCAGTTATACGGGGTTTTTCTCGAAGGAGGTCCTGTATGAGGTGCACGGCGCGGGCGAAGGCTCAGGCGATGCCACGCAGCAGGCTTGGTTCGTGCCGGAGGGTGAATTGCACCGTTACTCCGAGGCCGAGCTCACGTTCACCGAACCCGGTGGCGACCCGCGCAAGCGCCGCTACGACCCGGGTACGTTCATATTCCGCTTGGCGGGTCGTGATCGCGAAAACTCAGCCAGCTATTACACGCCGGAAGAGCTGACCCGGTGCCTCGTGAAGTATTCGCTGAAGGAGTTGCTGGTCGGTAAGACTGCCGATGAAATCCTGCAATTGACGATATGCGAGCCCGCGATGGGTTCCGGCGCGTTCTTGGTGGAAGCCATTGGTCAACTTGCGGATGCCTATCTCGAACGCAAGCAACAGGAACTGGGTGAGCGAGTAGTGCCGGAGCAATATGCCCTCGAGCGCCAGAAGGTCGCGGCGCATCTGGCTGCTCACCAATGCTACGGCGTTGACTTGAACCCCACCGCAGCGCGCTTGGCAGGCGTGTCGCTGTGGCTGGCCACGATGCACAAGGACCAGAAAACGCCCTGGTTGGCACCGCGTTTGGCAGTGGGCAACAGCTTGGTGGGCGCCCGGTTCGAAGTCTGGCTGCCAGAAGACTTCGTCAGTGACGAGCCGCTCGCGAAGACATTGAACACCGTGCTCAAGAAGTCCGGTGAATCGAGCGATCTGCACGCCCAGCTCGAGGTGGTGCTCGGCATGGCTGCGAACAGTGCCCCCGAAGCCGTCGAATCGATTCGCGCCATCCTCCGCGACGAACAAGCCGCCCTCAGCGATGAAGCGGGCGGCAGCGAAGACGAATCCGAGGCTCCCAGCGAAACCATCGATCCGGAGCAACGCGCGAAGACTGCCCGACAAGCCACACTCAAGAGCCTCACCCGACTCATCAAGGATCTAAAGCAACCCCGCTACCTCCGCCGCCCACCGCGCCCCGTAGCGCCCAATGACGTAGTCGAAGGCAAGCGACCGAAGGGTAGTGTGTACCACTTCTTGATCCTCGATCCGGGCATGAGCCCCTTCGAAAGCGACAAGACCCTCGCGGAATTATGTCCTGATGGCGTACAAGCACTGAAAGTCTTCCGCAAGGCACTCAGGCCCATGGCGCCGAGTGACCTGCCCAAGTTACAAGCTTTGTCGGATCGCGTGGACGCACTCTATCGGCAAGCCGCCGTCGAGCGTGAACGAGTACTGGCCGATTGCCGCAGTAACACTCCGGTATGGAAGCAGCCGGAACCCAAGTCGCGCGCCGGCGGATTCTGGCCCATCGATAGACGTGAAAAGGCGCTCGGTATCCTCAATCAACCGGGCATGGCCAAGGATCGCCTACGTCGCGCCTTCAACCTCTGGTGTGCACTCTGGGCCTGGCCATTGGAAGAAGCTAAGCATCTACCCGATCAAGCCAAGTTCCAGAAAGAACTCAACGACATCATGGGCATCGACGAAGAACCGCCGAACCTTGATTCGCAGCTTTCATTGTTGGAAGACGGCAAACCCAGCAGCCCGCCACAAGCCAGCGACAGACCCAAGGAATCCAAAGAATCGCCGCTCAGTAGTGTGTCGCGCCAACTCTGCGAACGATTGAGGCCGCACCATTGGGAACTCGAGTTCCCTGAAGTGTTCTTGAATCGGGGCGGGTTTGATTTGACTGTGGGGAACCCGCCGTGGATTCGGCTTGATTGGATTGACGCATCGCTACTACAGGAATTCGATCCTAGAATTGCTTTGGATGGCTTGAGCGGCACGGAATCGGCGAAGAAGCGGGCGTCACTCCTATCGGACCTTGACAGGCGGCACATCTACCTAACAGGAGCTGAGCTTCTGCTCGGCACGCAGTCTTTCCTTGGCGCAATGGCGAATTATCCATTGCTGGCCGGCATGCGAACTAACTTGTACAAGTGTTTCATCACCCAAGGGTGGAGATGCGGCGCAAAGTCTGGATTTGTCGGGTTGATTCACCAGGATGGTGTTTTTGACGATCCCAACGGCGGGGCACTGCGGGCAGCGATGTATCCGCGATTGCGACTTGCTTGCCGATTCATGAATGAATTGCAGCTATTTCCGGAAATCCACAACCGCGTTGTCTACGTCCTGAATGTCACTGCAGCAGTCTCCTCCCCCGCTGTTGAATTCGAGTGCATCTGCAATCTGTTCCATCCCGCAACGGTGGATGCATCGTTTTCACATGACGGTCACGGCCAAGTGCCGGGAATAAAGGATGAGGGCAACAAGATTGCAATCGCTGGCCACAGATGCAGGATTGTCACCATCAAAGACGAAGAACTCGCCCTCTTTGCCGGCGTATTTGATCGTCAGGGAACGCCGCGGGAGCAAGCGCGATTGCCGCTCGCTCATAGCCAAGAGGTTCTGTCTGTCCTCGCCAAGCTAGCCAAGCACCCCACCAAATTGCGTGACCTTGGCGCCGACGTATTTGGCACGATGCTATGGAACGAAACCCTTTCCCAGAAGGATGGCACTATCGAACGCAGAACGTGTGTTGCGAATAAGACATCTGAGTGGATCGCGTCGGGGCCACACTTTTACGTCTGCAATCCATTCAACAAGACTCCGCGAGAAGGATGTCGGCACAACAAGGATTATGAGGAAATCGACCTTGAAACTATGACGGACAGCTACCTGCCGCGCACCAACTACGTGCCGGCGTGTTCCGCAACTGTTTACGCGGAACGGGCACCGAAATACCAAGGGCGGGTCGTATTAGAACGGTACCGCCATGTTCACCGGGAAATGCTTCCACTCACCGGAGAAAGGAGTTTGGCGCCCGCCATTTTGCCACCAGGTGCCGGACATGTCCATAGCGTCGCCTCACTAGCATTTGCAAATGAACAAGCGCTTTTGCAGTTGACGGGTTTCTGGTCGGCATTGCCTATTGATTTCTTTGTGCGAGCCAAAGGATCAGGCCATCTACAATGTGCGCAAGCCTTGCATCTTCCAATATCTAGTCACAATTCAATGCGTGGGCCTTTGCTGGTTGCTCGCGCACTTCGCAGCGTCTGCCTCACCACCCACTACGCCGACCTCTGGAACCGCAATTGGGCCCCAAGCACTGGCTGGTCCCTTGATGATCCGCGCCTTTCGCTCTGGCCCGATGCCAAAGCAAAATGGTCACGCAGCGTGGCCCTGCGCAACCACTTCGAACGCCGCTGGGCCCTCGTGGAAATCGACGCCCTGGCCGCCCTCGAACTGGGCCTAACCATCGAAGAGCTTTGCACCATCTACCGCACCCAATTCCCCGTCCTGCGCGATTATGAGCGGAACACTTGGTATGATCAGAAGGGGCGGATTGCATTTACTAATAACAGAGGGCTTACTGGCGTCGGGTTGGAGCGGAAAGACTTTGAACTCTGGCAACAGTGTCTTCGCGACGGGGCTAAGTTGCCGAAGGACGTGGATACACTTGGGCTGGTGGCGCCGTTTGAGGTTAGGGATCGGGAGGCGGATATGACGCGGGCTTATCGGTATTTTGGCCAAGGATTAAATGGGGAGAAACTATGAACCGTTAGTCAGACGTGTTCCTGGTTGGAACGATTTAGAACGCCGCATTCTGGCCCCCACTGTGGCTGTGGCTTCAGGTTTCACATCGGAAGTGCCCATCGGACCTTCCGGGATACGTCGAAAAAGGTAAAAATACTCCCGAAATAGAAATCGTTCATTCGGGTCTGTTTGTGTTACACTTGTCGCAAATTCTCTCGAGGACACGCAACATGCCAGCAAAACCAAAGGGCGACAAATCACCTGACTTGACCGATCAGCAGGCTGTGACAAGTCCCGTATTGACCGATATCGCGCCAACAGCGGCAATCCACCCGGTCGATTTGGGTGCAATTAGATCGGAACTGCAGGGATTGCACCAAGAAGGCAACGTCCTACTGAACATTCCAATCTGGGGATGGACGGGAGATGGCAAGACTTGTTCACTCCTTACCGCGATTCACTTTTGCGATCCGATCCAGCATCCAATTGAGTTCGCACTTGTCCGTAACCCAGATGATTTGGATGTATTGGAGCAGTCTGTTGAAGAATACAGTGGTCTTCATCTCGCTGCCGCGGCTGCGGCAACCACACAACGCCTTCAGCAGCTCAGCGAAGGATTCATAGATCGAAACGAGTGGCCGCCGGGTACTGATGAGCCATCATCGTATGTTCTGGCGGTGCGCAACATCAGCTCCACAATTGGGTATGTGGTCTTTCCGGATATCAAGGGTGGCAGCTTTCGTGAGTTGGATGAAACTGCACGTGAAGTAATTAGGAAAGCTCATGCCGCAATTCTGCTTGTCAATTCCGAATTGTACCGACAGCCGTCAACTGACGGAAAGCGGTATCGTGACGAGATACTCGAGAGGCTGCAGCGATTCGGAAGGGCACATACTCCTGTATGCGTAATGATTACAAAGGCTGATCTTTACCGGGGACCGCATCCGGACACGGATGCCACTCACAAGGAGCTTTCGCTGATTCTTCAAGCAGGTGACTTTAAAGCTTCATCTCTTGTAACTCGGGTTTCCGTAATTGGCGATGACTGCTCGATGGTAGCAAATCAGCTTCCTGGTGCTGCAGAACGCCACCCGCACAATCTGGTTGCCGCATTCATCTGGACCGTAGCTGCGGCGCTAAAGCGGCCGTTGGTCGAGAGTCGAAAACTACTTCCGCCTGTCAACATTCGCGCCATCGCTGAGCGTCCGGTCACTGTTGAAGTTGAAAGGGTTCCAGAATTGCGCCGGATTGGCGAATACAGTGGCTCGCCGGGCATTGCACTTTGCGCCTTAGATGACAACGCAAGAAGTCCTGCGTTTGTTTTCGTTTCGGAGGGAGGCGAATTGCATGAGACCGTCATTCAAGGCGGATCTGTCGAGAATCCAACTTTTCAAGCAATAGGCAGCATTCCAGAGTGGAATCCTGACGTAGAGTGCCAAGCGCACTACGCCGCAGGCGAGCTTGTTATCGGCGCTAGAACAGAGTGCAACTTCATATGGCAAGGCATCAAGGGCGGGCCCCTGACGAAGACTTCGCTGCCCTACGAAATGGCTGCTTGGTCCGCTGTTACAGCGCGTCACCTTATTGGCCTTGATGCGTCGGGGCGGCTGCACTCCCTCCGATTTGACTCGGGGAAAATGGTTCAGAATGCCTTCCTCGAAGGTTTCATCGCCGCGTCACCAAACCTCGCGTGCTCGTATGTTCGACCATCCTGGCCACGTCTTCGCATTCAACGGAGTGGACGTGGAAGGTGTTGAGCTTAGTTCAGATGGTCAGTTTGGAGCGCGAGTCGCCCCCTCCCTTGCCTGCAAGTTTGACACACAGCGGATTGTCACGAACCGGATGGGCCTGTGCGTAGCTATCACCAAGGCATCCTTGGCTGTTGCAAGTGGGCCAGCAAAGGTCATTGCGCTAGGAGCCACAAAGCCAGACGCTCGTATTGCTATCGCAATTTCCTCAGGCAGGAACATTGTTGCTGTCATTGGAACAGACCTACGACTCACAGCTGCTCTCCTGAATGGAACTGATTTGATTGCTAGCGGTCCGAGCTACTCGCCGATTCTCCCCGACAACCCTGACAGTCTATTGTGGAGCACTCGGGGCGAAGTATTGGTGGTAAGCTTCCCCGACAAGACCTGGGCGCTCTTCAAGCCATTTGGTATGGATGGCGGCTAATGGCCCGTAACACGGCGCCGAACCTACTTTCTCTTCTGCCTGCCGGAGAATGGCAGAATGTCCGCATCCTAAATACGTCTCCAGGCATGATGGCCAACAGGAATTGGGCCCTCTTCGCGAAAGCCAAATGGTTACGACATGGTGGCAAGGACGCTTTCGTAAAATTCATCGTGCTCGCCTCGGGAAACGCTGGTTCGGATACCGAACTGGTCACCGGGAAAGAGCACCTTCAGCTCCTTGAGGAGCGCCTAAAGAGTGTGCAACGCCAGGGCACCGCAGCCCCCATTGTCGCGCTTCTCGAGATAAGGTTAACGGATCAGGGCCTTCTTGTGGCGATGGAAGAAGTGCGTCCACTGCGGAAGGTAATTGATGGGGGTGAAGCCTATGACCTTTCAGCTAAAGTACTAGTCGACCTGAATCCTGAAGGAGGATCGGCATGCAGATGGCTGCATTACGATATTTGCCCGATGAACATAGGGGTCACTTCCGGTGGACAGTGCGTCTTCATTGATCCGGAAAGTTTCTATCTCACGGCTGACGGAGCGTTCCATGTGTCGGTTCCAGCGTGGAAGCGAGACCGTGTACCGGAAGTTTTGAGGCATGCAATTGATGAATGCCACGCGGCCGGGGAACTGCCCTACGACCAGGCAATCAACAAGATGCGATTTGAGGTGGCACTGGCGGCCGCCGAATGCATTCTGGGACCGATGCCACCCGAAAGGGGAGGCCTTACCTTATCTCGACTGGATCGTTGGCTCAGTGGGGCCGACATCGGTGATGCCGGGGTCGCGTTCTGGTCACGAGTGATTCGCGATGCCGTCAGTAATGGTTCAATGACCCCGCTGCAGCAGCTGGCGGAGCAGCTTCAGGAAGCTTTAAGTGCGAAACCATCACTTCAACACGCACCCCGAGTCATGACCGTTGAGCAAGAAGATGCTAGAGGGCCTAGCAGCATTCCTGTTGAACAAGTGACGCAAGTGCCTCAGTTTGAGGCTGCGTCGGCATGGAGTCTACAGTGGGAGTGTCTCAGACCCGCGGCATATGCACTTCGAGCGGGACAGCTAGACAGAACAGGCATTGACACATACAGGTTGGCGATTGAGCGTCTGACTCGAGAGTATCCGGAGGCGTGCGAAGTTTGGGACGAATTGCTGCTTGTAGTAATTTCGTATGAAAAGGACCCGAGAGCTGCTTTACGGGCGGTAAACGACGCTGTCGGCGCTGTTCCCGACAACCGAGAGTTCCGGCGACTTCAACAGCTTGTCCAAGTCTGGGCCGGAGGAAAATAAGTTATGGATGAGGAAAAGGATCGAACCGGGTCAGTTGCGCTGGTCCAGGTGTGGGGAAAAGGGTTTCGCGTGACAGAGGACACGGAGGAGTTCCAGCGTTGCGTGCCGTCAAAGTCCGTCGAAATATCGCTGTTGGAGAAGAAGCTAGCTACCCTGGTTTGGGGGCCAATTCTCGAACCATTATATCGGATGTCAGAGCGCGAAGTGGGCGCTCAACGGTGCGTCCTATTTGACGCCACCCAGTTGTTAGCGGTGTCGTTTTCCAAGTCTGAAGATAAGCACGGACGACCGTCAATTGTGTTGACGACTGCCTGCGTCGAACATTTCTTGGTCGTCGGCTCTGCTCGGTGTCACTGCGGCGAGAGCGGTTGGCCTCGCGAATCGGTTGGCAATGGCCTACGCTGACGCGTTTCGTGGCAACGCGTTACCAGTCGCCAATCAGCTGCGCGACGGGGTGTTTCTGATGTCCCGTGCATTCGAATTGGACGAGGAAGATGCTGACGTGACGATTGATTGGTCGAGCGTGATATTTGCGGTGAAACGATGGCGAGGGATCTTGGGCGTCGCTACGCCCCGTATGATGACTCTTGGAGCCAATGTGGCACTCGGAACGCGACACGAAGCAGAACGCGCCCAAATGCAGACGCGTGCTGACGGCTTCTTTGACATTCGTGAGAAGGCGATCTTGTCGCTCACTTCTGCCCTCGTCCCTTGGGAGGAGCCTGCGCCGATACGGGAGGCTGTGCATCGCGTTGACCCAGAAGTTCTCTCCGCAGAACCGGTTATTCACTCACTCAATCGAATAGCAAACGCACTCGAAATACTTGCCGCCATAGGCCAAGAAATCGTGCACTTATTTGGCCGGGACAAGCGTCGAAAATGATCTCGTTTAGCCAAATGGGTTTTGCTGGTCAGGTTTCAGCGAGCTGTGAGTGTCGAGAGTAGTCTGCATCAGTTCTCGGGCAACGCGTGATGTCTTTTGCACAGTTAGGCGGCCAAACCCGCACGCGCGATTACAGTGGTTCCCTCTTGCGATGATAGAAGAATTGATCGAAGCTTCCAATCTTGTCTCGCGTGTCATTACCTAATTGCGCGTGCGGACGTACAGAGAAACGAAGTTACAGAACCGCAGGAGTAAGGGATATTGTCAATCGAACCATTTCTCTCTGCATATGACCCATCGGATTTACCCGGGGGAAGCCTTGACCCGCTGGGATTCGAACGAGGGTACGTATTTCTAGCGGAGCGGATTCTACCTGGACTAACAAACGCGGCTAGCCGGCCGCGCTACTTTTCGGTGTTGTGCGCCGCCATTGCTATCTCTGATGAGCAGGTCGATGACGAGGCGAGCGAGACACCTCGCGGGCGCTTCGAGCGCAGGCAAGCTGCCATTATGCGCATGGAGCGGTTCTGGGCGTTGGCGTGTGTTCTGGCGTCGCAGGGGAGTGACGACCCTGAACCAAGCGGTGTTCGTGGCATTCGAGACGCGCAGCGTGTGGCTAAGAAATTGATCGACAAGGAGGCTGAAGTTACGAATGCCGAGTTTCGACTTCTGGCGAGGCAGTCGCAATATGGCTTGCTTGGCATCTATGCCAATGTGGCGGAGCGATTGTGCCTGATTGAGCGTGAGACGCTGTCACTTCTTCCGAGCCTTGGTGAGCCGCTAGCAAGAGCGTTTATTGGTGACACGAAAATTCCTCGGGCATTGCGAGTTGCCGTGGCAAGTGGCGGTGACGTGAAGTTGTCGAAATTGACCTCGTGGGGCGCGCGCGCTCATATTACGGGCAAATTGGGGGCAACTGAGGCTGGTTTGTTGCATGAGGCTTTACAGGGGGAATCCGTGCGGAGCCGCATGGCTGAACTGCTAAAGCAAATTCCTCCACTCGACATTGAGGGTGGCGAACCCGAATTGTCGCGCTTGGAGAGGGTTGAGGCAGCAATTGCTCTTGACGAGCCGCAGCGTGACTTGTTCGAGGCGCTGCGTGTGATTAGACAGTATGAGCATTGCTATCAACTTTGCGTTCTAGTGTTCTACCGTATGCTTTGGCTTGTGAACGAGAGCACCATGTCTCAATTGTCACTGGAGGAAGCATGCAAGGATCCTGTCGTCACATCGAGTTACGACTCATTTCGAAATCACAGCGCGAACCTCGACGCTGTGTACCAAGATACATCGATTGCTCGTCACGTTGACAACGGTCGCTTAGTAGAGCCGCTTCGGTTCTTGACGGCCTTGGGAGCTAGTGTGACGGCTCTCGACTTTGTGCGTATGATTTTGGCGAGGCACCGTCACGTCCAGAACTCCAAGCGAGATGGCGGACGTCCGAAAATGCCGTGGATCGAGGTTGATGATGAAACTATTCGGGCAACACTGGCTGACTCCCAAAGAAGTGATGAAGTGACGTCCGTTGATCAGATGCTGCCGCACGTCTATCGCACGGCGCTCGTTGACAACTTTCAGGCGGGGAGCGTAGCCCAATGAGCCGAGGATCTGAAAAGGATGGCACGCGTCGCCTTCTAGACCACTTGGCGGGGGCGCGCGAATTGGGTACTCCCGAGGCCCTGTTTGCAACTACATTCGATTTGAGCCCGAGTTTCGTCGAATTGGATTTTCTGCCTACGGCACTCGGAGTGTCGACGTGGGACGACTATTCAGCGAAAGGTCGACTCGAACTTGAGCAACAGCTTGCGCTGATAGACACCGTGGCTATTGCTATGGAAGGGCGCCGCTACCAGGGCAGGCCGCGCAGTTTGAGAGTCCACTTGACGCCTGCAACCGCGCAAGACGGTGGCGTCTTGCACGCCAAAGTGACTGTTATTGTCTATGAAGACTCCGTGCGACTGTTGGTCGCCAGCGCCAATCTCACCGAAGATGGTTATCGACACAACCGAGAGGTTGCCATTTCCATAACCGCTAATCAGAAGAGTTCCGAGGAAACGCGGCTTATTGCGCGGGCTTTGTCGCCTATGCGAGACATCCTAAAGCCCTGGTGGAATGAACAGATTGAAAACGCGGTTGGTGTAGCCGAGAAAAAGCTCTCCAGTTGGTCGCAATCGGAAAGCCTTGATGACGATCAATTTCTTTGGGGTGCACCTGGGAGACCCCTGTGGCGGAGTTTTCTCGAGCTATGGCCTGAGGGCGAGCCAGTAAAAGAAATTCATATTGTCTCGCCGTTCTGGTCTGCTGAAACGGGACGGGGTCCAATTGGTCAATTCTTGCAGGGGCTGCGCGACCGTGGTGCTGATCTCAACTCAACAACCTTGCGACTAATAGCGGCGGCCGAACGCGACACCGTTGCCAACTATTGTCCTTTACTTCCTAGAGAGCTAGCGGGCTTCGATTTTCGGACCCTCGGCGTGCAAGTCAAGGCTGCGGCGGCTAGTCCAAAAGTGGACAGTGAAGACGTCGGGCGTGAGGACATAGCGCGCGAACGCCGACTCCACGCCAAGGCAGTCCTAGTTATTGGAGCCAAAACCAGTCTTGCCTATACCGGCTCGGGGAATTTCACGGTGGCAGGTTGGGGTTTCGGGTCAGAGCAGAACACGAATATCGAGGCCGGGGTCGCGCTGCGACGGCGTGGCAAGGCGCGTGACGCATTGCGTTCTATTCTACCAGCTACATGTGCTGAGGTTACTCTCGACGGGACGTCACAAGGTTTGCTGCTGAGTGATCGGGATGAAGAAGAGGGCAGCAGCCCGTATCCGGCCTTTCTGCGCAGCGTTGAGTTGCGCCCTAGTGTTGCAGATTCTGAACGTCTCGAGCTGTCAGTGATTCTTCATGAGTCCGCGCCTGGACCTTTTTCTATTTGGCTCAAATCAACGGACGACGCACCAAAAGTAACTCTCGTGACCGTGAGTGAGACATCAGCGTTGGAGTTGCCGCCAGTACAATTGGACTCCGAAGTTGTTCGAGATCTTATGCGTCAGCGAGTTGTGACCATTGCGTGGAATCAGGACGAGCAATCGAAGTTGGCTGAGTTTCCACTCAACGTGAGCCTGCAGGCGCGGGAGAACTTGCCATTTGCAGACCCTGCAATGCTACCTCGGGAGGGCGACTTGGTCGCATTTTACCAAGGCAAGATATCATTTGCAGACGTGTTTCCCGAGAGCTCTGATGATACAGATTCAACCACCAATACAATTGGGGCCTCGACGTCCAGCGTCGATACGAGCGGCATTCTTTCCTATCAGATTAGAGAATTCGTTGAGGCGTTGCCTGGCATTCGGCAGGAACTGGAGCGAAGTGTGACGACGCCGGCGACGATTCGCCTGGCATTTCTTGGGCCCGTGAGTCCGGTTGCGCTCGCTAAAGAAATCGCCAAGAGCGTCGCAAAGGGACGTTCCACGACAGCCGCGGCTTTCCAGCTGGTTGAACTCCTTGCCTGTGTGCAATCGGTAAAGCCACCGGTGAAGGCCGCTGAACGCATCACCACAGCTTGGGCTGAGGCCACGCGCCAGACATTGGTCGAGATTCAAAGACTGTATCAGGAATTGAAAGCGATCGACGGCACCTTTACGGCCAATGCCAACTTCCGCCGTTACGAAAAGCTCGTGCTTAGCAACTCCGGGGGGTTGACGTGATCACAATTCCAAGTGAACTTGACCTAGGTCGCGACCAAAGCCGAATGAAGGGCGGCCTGGACGCTCAACGCCAGAAGGCAACGGTACAAGAGCTTCTGCGGCGCATGTACCCTGATTCCTCCGAGAGAAACGCCTCGCAGCTTCAGCTTGTCGCGGACGAAGTCGGCATGGGCAAGACATTTGTTGCGTTGGGGCTGGCCTATTCCGTCTTATCTGCGCTGCGCGAAAACGCACTGTCGCGTGACTTTGAAGGATGTGCCCGTCAGGTGCTGGTGATTGCTCCCCAGAATTCGGCTTTGGTTGAGAAGTGGAAAAGAGAAATCAGCGAGTTTGTCAGACGGTGTATCGCGCAAGAGTATCGCGATGATGCTGCCGCCCTATTTTCTCTCGAAATGGCCGAAAGAACCGACGACCTTGTCAAGGCATTGAAACGCCCCGAATCAGGAATCGTCATTACGCACATGGGAGTACTTTCGGGCGGAAAGGGGATCCGCCATTATGATTTGAAGCGTCGCGTCCTAATGGGTGCGCTATTTCGCTTTTGGGGAAATCGACTCGGACTAGACCAACGCACACGATTGTTGAGAGGAGCGCCAGCAGGTTGGCCTAAAGATGCCGGCGAACTCGTGCAGCTCACCAACAGAGAACGGGCAGATTTGCCTTTTGCGGATGAATCCGAATTGTTGGGATGGTTGCGAAAGTTGAACGAATCGGGGCCTGGAAGCAAAGCGCTCGAGAACCTGCTCGAAGAATGCAAAGACATAGCAAAACCTAACACTTGGGGCCGGGCCGACCGTTTTGTGAAGGTCGAGACAGCATTGAACAAGCTGTATAAGTCGGCGTGTTTTGCCGGTATCGAGAAACCGCTGCCGCTTGTTATTGTTGACGAGGCCCACAACTGGAAAAATGGCCCCAGTGCCAAGAGCAATGGCTACGGGGGCTTCGAAGACCACATCGCGCCGCTTACCAGGCGGCTGCTGATGCTTACAGCAACGCCGTTTCAGTTGAGACCACGAGAGATTCTGGAACTCGTCCGAGCTGGAGAAGTGATCGCGCCATCCGGGGAGCCCGGTCATTGCGCAGAACGGCAGGAATCACTTCGCCGACTCCGAGAATCAATAATTAGTCGTGTGCTCGACAATTCGGCCGTAAGGAGCGTATCATTCTCGAAAGCGTGGGCTCGATTGTCGCCGAAATGTGCGAGTGAACTCGCCGATGTCTGGGCCTCTGACTCACTGAGCAGCGCACGTTCCCAGCTATCCAAATTGGCCAACGCTGAGGGCGTTGTAGACGAGTCCCAATCACGCTCGATAATTGCTGAAGTTGTATTGCACGTTGCTCACCATCTGCGTGACTTAGTACGTGAGGGGCTTTGGCTGTACACGCTCAATCAAGATTTGTCCCAGGAGCTTGGCGTTCTCGTCATTCGCCACCGGCGCAAGACGGACCATCGTTTAGTCCGCGTGGGTGCCGAATATAAATTACCAGCCGAAAAGACGTCCGTTCGCTTGGACAGGCACTTATTGCACGTTTCTTCAGGCATCGACGTGCGAGGGGAGGGCGAGCTGCCGCACTACCTGCTGATGCGCGCGGTTTCTGAAATGAAGAAGGGTCGCGGTCGAGCGTCATTGGGGTCGGCACTGACGGGGTGCTATTCGACGCTACTTCACAGCGACGAAGCCAGGCGGCTTGAAAAAAAGCTGGAGACTGATAGCGCTGGCTTTCGATACTTCGAGCTTCTCCGTAGCCTTGTCGGCGAAGCCAACGATCCCGAACATCCGAAGGTTCGCGCTCTGACAGAACAAGTTCTCCAAACTTGGCGCCGTGGCGAAAAGACGCTCATATTCTGCTTCCGAACGCACACGGCACGGCGCCTCGAAAGCATCCTAAGCGACTTGGTAAAAAAGGAACTGGACGCTAAGCTTGAGCAGCTTGGCATGGGAGAGGACGGGCTGCGTCAGGTACGAAGCCGCCTAACTCGACGTGACAACGGGTTGATAACCCTACTTCTTGACCGCGTTCTATGGTCGATTGGCTGGGCCGCTCGCTCCAGCGACATGCCGCTCCCCATCTTGACCGTCGAGGACTTGCTCCTTTTGGACAAGGAGTTCATAGAACTTGCGCGACTTGCGCTTCGGGCAAAGGTCGATTTGCGTGCCACCTTGCCCGACCGTGTGTTCATCCATAGAGCGACAGAGCACATCCTCGCAAAGCGATTGCTCAAAGAAAAGGCTCATGCGGGCCCATTGTTCCGGAAAATATGTAGTGAGATTGCGTCGGAGACTTGGGTAACGCGCGCGTACGGGGTAGACCCGGCGCAAGTAGGTCCTTCAGTTGATTCGGACTCGTCCTCGAAGAAGTCCACTGACGCACAGGACAATGTTGCAGCCCAGGAGCGGGGCGGCGTCAGCGAAGTCTATGCCCTCGGCAAACGTGCCAATGAAGAAGAAGCATCCGCACTCGCGGTTTACCTAATTGAGCGCCGCGCGGGTGCGAAGGAGACCAGCATATTTGACACGTACGCTAAAGGGCCTAATTTCTGGCTCGGTACTAATCCCGCCGACTGGTTCAATGGGGATCAACGGTCCGCCTCTGCCCTAAAAACGCTGCATGGCCATCTGCTTAGGGTGACGCGCGCCGAAAAGCGCCTTGATTGGTATGAACGCATGATGGCAATGACGGCATGCCGGCGTATGTTGCTGGCACGGAGCCTTCTAATTACGATTTTGCCTGCCAGTGCCAAACGCGAAGAACAGGGCTGGGCAGACACAATGGTCGAAGGATTCTTCCGTGTGTCCGCCGAACAACATGAAACTCTGGTCGAAAGACTTGGGGTCTTCCTCGAGGATTTTCAGGCTGCCAGTGGTCCCACGTGGGACCAACAGAAGTCAAGATATGACTTGCATCAAGCAACGCGCGGTCGGACTGGCCCCGTAGTGCTCGTTGACGGTAAAACAGACCCCGAAACTCGAAATCGAATATTTGTAGGATTCAACAGTCCACTATTGCCTGACATCCTCATATGCACTTCAGTGGGCGCCGAAGGCATCGACCTGCATCGACAGTGCAGAAACGTGGTGCATTTTGACTTGGCGTGGAACCCAGCCGTACTCGAACAACGGACTGGGAGAGTGGACCGCATCGGCAGCAAAGCCCATCGCGACCGACAACGCGCGAGCTCGGCCGAGCTATCTCCATTCTTGGACGTCGGCGTCCCGTTTCTCGCCGGCACCTATGACGAGCGGATGTTTGAAGAGCTTCGAATGCGAGCGCAGATGTTCGAGGTGCTTACCGGTGGTGAGGTCAGCATCGATAATCTCGAGGGTATTGATTCCGGAGACAATCCCGAAGGAGAGGGATCGGATATTAATTTTCCCGTGTTGCCCAATTCGATGATTGAGGACCTGCGGGTCAAATTGCATGTGTGGGAACCGACGGACGGGAATAGCGGACAAGGGACATGACCGAATTACTTACCTTCGACGAGTACATGCGACCCATGATTATGGCTCTCCGACGCCTAGGCGGGTCGGCGACCATTCCCGAACTCTACGAGGCGGTCGTCGATGAAATGAAGCTGACCGAGGACCAGTTGTCGGTCCTCCACGATCCAGAGCGCGGTGACCAAACCGAAGCGGGATATCGGATGGCCTGGGCTCGAACTTACCTAAAAAAAGCTGGTTTCCTGTCGAACAGTGAGCGTGGCGTGTGGGCACTTACTCCACAAGGCAGAGAAAAGGACGTCAACCCTAACAAAGTGCTCGAACTTGTCCGAGGCGAGTACGCGGCCAAACGGGCCGCTTCCGCAGCTGGTTCAACGGCGCCGAGCGTGCCACCGGATCCAGCAGATGCGTCTCTGGAAATGATCTCAGAGGAGGACGCACCGGATGCCCCGGCAAATTGGCGGCAGCGACTAACACGCAAGCTTCTCTCGATGCCCCCCGACGCTTTTGAACGACTGTGCCAGCGCATACTAAGGGAAAGTGGATTCATCGAAGTTCGAGTTACTGGCCGCTCCGGCGACGGCGGCATTGACGGCATTGGCATTCTGAGATTGCAGCTTGTCGTCAGTTTTCAGGTGCTTTTTCAGTGCAAGCGGTGGCAAGGAACGGTCGGTCCCAGAGGAAATCCGCGATTTTCGCGGTGCTATGGTGGGCCGATCCGACAAGGGGCTCTTTCTCACTACAGGTTCATTCACACGCGGCGCCCAAGAAGAAGCCACGCGAGATGGCGCGCCACCGATTGACCTCATTGACGGCGAGCGATTCGCCGAGCTACTCAAGCAGCTTCGCCTTGGGGTGAGAACCGAGATGATCGAGAAGGTGGATGTTGATGAGGGGTGGTTTGATGGGATATGATTGGACCGACAAGAGAGTCGCGCTTTAGCTCTTGAGTGCGGCAAGCAGGTCTCCAGCGAGTGCCACGCACGAGGCCGCTATTTCGTCCGCGTCAGCGAGGGCGCCCGCGGAACGAACCGCCATCTCGACGCCGGTCCCGGAACGTTTCGCAAACTGTGTTTCGATGAGTCCGTGTCCGACCTTCGCCGCTTCCGCCGACCGATGGTCGTTGAGGAGCTTCTCACAGCGCTTCGCGAGGTCGTCGGTCTCCGTACCGCGGAGCAGTCTCAATACATCGAGGGCGTCTTTGTCGCTCTTGCGGCTGGTTCCCTGGCGGTCGTTGATCTTGTGAACTTTGGCCATCAGAAGAGCGGCAGGGCCGGCCACACGCATATCGAAGGCCCGTGTGTCGCTCGCTTCCAGTGCCTCAATCTTCATTACTTCGGCGTTGACGAGGGCGCCTTCGATGCCCTGTACCATTCGAGCTGCTCGCGAATCGTGCCCGGGGAGCCGCGCAGCGCGAGTGCCCTTGCCAGGGCTCATCGATTTGGGGACGAGTAAGTCAACGGCAACTTCGGCTTCGACTTGCCGGCTTGTTGAGCGTTTTGTAATCCAGATACCGACGGAGTCGCTGGACTTCGGGAGGAAGTGCGCGGCTATCAGGGCTTGTTCGAGCGGCGGTATCTCTTTGAGAATCGACGGGTCGATGGCCAGATCACCGTCGGTAGTGAAGGGCGCTACGGCTAGGTCGGCCTCCTTGACGCGGAGATACACCGCTTGCGCACCGACAAGCACCATCGCGCCTCGGTGCGGGCCAAGGGCGTCGAGAGCATCGAGCAGGACTCGGCGCGCCAGTACATATAGCTCGTCGACGTCGCTCATCGGCGCCATTTCTCCTCGTTCGCCAGCATCCAGGTGATCAACTGCTCGCCTTCGGCGGGCCCGCGTCCTGGGCTCGTCAGTACGTCGGCAGCGATCTGGCTAGGAGCCGCATACCGGACGCCGTCGCGCTGTGTAGCACCCTCGAAGATCCAGTCGTCACCGGGCTCGACAAGCAGTACGTTCGCTCCCGCATCGGCGGGTCGCAAGCCAAATTCTTTTGCGGCATCGGTCGCGTCGTGAACCCAGACCGTCGCCAGACGTGCCGGAGCGATTGGCGCAATGGTTGCCGCAGCGAGGCTTCCGGTCACGGCGTACTGCTTTTTGGACTTTGCGAGTCGAGCGACGAGGGCATCGAGTCCGCGAGGATCGAGGTAAGTCTTCACCTGGCCCCGCGATTCCAGGGGTGCTTCCTGTGCCCAGCGCCGTAGAAGCGCAGGCCAGTTGAACACTCTGCATCTTCCCGTGGCCGACTCGTGTGATGAGTGCTTCGGTGTCGAGGAATGCGAGGACTCTCGAGACGTAACCGGCGTCGATTTTCGTTATTGTCGCAAGCTCGCGTACTCCGGGGGTCTCCTTGCGGTCGACCAGGGTGCGCACTATGCGGCCTGCCTTCGCACCGCGCAGTGAGCGTGCAGGTCGTTCCTCACGATCGGGATCTTCGGCCGCACCTTGGGTTTCAATATAGAGGCCCGGTTTGGGCACGACGATCCGTGCATTGCCAGTGAGGTCGAGGTAGCCGATGCCGCTCTTTTTGAGGAGCGATCTCGTGCTTTCGCTAAGGTAACGAGATAGAACGACGAAGGCGCCTCGCGTTTGCGACTCACGCAGGCTGTCCGCCAATACGCGAACAGCTTTTGGCTCAAACCGGGCTCGAACCTCCAACGCGATCGACCCAGTCTTTTTATCGGGCGAGGTAATTTCCACTGTGGCGTTGACGAAGGCGGGCTGCGGCTCACGGACAAGTTCGCCCACGCTCCAGCCGGGCGGTAGCCGGCGTTGAAGCTCTCGAAGGCCTTCCTGGACCAGTGAGTTGTCTAAAATAGGAACGTTGCGCGCCTCGTGCAACATGATAGTTTCAAGCAACTAGACACGCAAGTTGCTTCATACGTTCTAGTTGCACGTGCTGCGCAACAAGCATATTATAGGCAACTATTCTACGAGTAAGCCTCAAAAGAACAGCCGCGGAAGCGCTGAGAAGCGCCGGTAACACCGTAAGTCCGGCCAAAAGGCCCGTCTGGAGCGCGCGCCTTCAGTGTCTCTGGCTAGAATATTGAGGCTACTGCAACGGGTAAATGACCCGAACTGCCCGATAGCGCCGGCGTGTTTGCTGATGATTGTTCCTGGGCTGGGCTCCGAACTTCACTAAATTGCCATCCTCTACCACTCAGTAAAGTCAGACTAATTAGTAAAGTATGGGGCAATGTGACTTTGGCGTTATCTTGATGCCCAATTACCCATGACGGACCTTGCGTTTCCGTGCCGGACCAACAAGAAGAAATACACACTCGTTGTGGCTAAGCGTTGTGTGTTGAGTGCGAGGCGCCTCGGATGATTCCCGCCCTTGTTGCCGACGAAATCCGCGAGACGCTACTCGATTATTTGCGGACCACTTGGGCACTCGCTGACCATGGGCTCGAGCAGGCGTTGTTTCGCTTCCTTGAAACAGGACAGGGCCACCCGGGCAGTGCCCTAATGCAGGGGCCTTACGTCAGTGTAAAGTTGCCATTTGCATCTGCACCTGCAAACGTGGACATCCCGCTGGACGTCAAACCGCCGTACCAGCCGCACTTGCATCAATTGCAGGCCTGGCAGCGGCTGACGAGTCGCGATGGACATGAGCCCGAAGCGACGCTGGTGACTACTGGGACAGGCTCAGGTAAGACCGAGTGTTTTCTTTACCCAATTCTGGACCATTGCCTGCGCGCGCATCATCTGGGGCAGGGTGGCATCAAGGGCATCGTTCTTTATCCAATGAACGCCCTTGCGTCTGACCAGGCGCGCCGGATTGCAGAGATTGTTCATGGGGACCCGCGGCTGCTCGGGCGCCTGCGAGTGGGGCTCTATGTCGGGGGCGAGGGGCGCAATCGCGAGATGGGCAAGGACCACGTGATTGACCATCACGATGTCCTGCAGCGGCAGCCGCCAGACATCTTGCTGACGAATTATCGCATGCTCGACTTATTGCTGGTGCGACCAAAGGATCGAGGGCTGTGGTTGCACAATAAGCCTGGAATATTGCGTTACTTGGTATTGGATGAGCTGCACACGTATGACGGGGCGCAGGGAACGGATGTGGCGTGCTTGATCCGGCGGTTGGGCGCGCGGCTGGGTTCGATGGAGAGCCTCTGCGCCGTCGGTACTAGCGCCACTGTTACCGGGGACAAGGATTCTGGGCATTCAGAGTTGTTGAAGTTTGCGTCGAAGGTTTTCGACCAAAAGTTGGATAGCGACTCGGTCATTGACGAGAAGCGATTGACGGGACGGCAGTTGGGCGAAGTTGTCGGCAACGCTACGGAGAGGGACCGGTATCCAAGTCCTGAGGACGGATTGCTCCCGGAGGCCCAGGAAGACGCCGAGGCACATGTTCGCCGCGTGGCGTTACACTGGTTTCCGGATCTAGTTGATGTGGTGTCGCCTAATGAATTTCGTTCGGCACTCAGTCCCGCAATTCTCGGGCACTCCCTCGGCAAGGCGTTAATAGCGCGAGCCAGTACGGGCGTACTGGCGCGCACAAGGCTCGAAGAGCACCTTGCGGAAGACTTGCCTGAGCTGCGGCAATTCGCCCCCAAAGAACGCCGAATCCTAGTAACGTCGATGCTCACTTTGTTGTCTTGGGCTCAGCGCCAAGTTGGGCCCAAGCCCATGCCTCTGGTGCATGTCCAGGTCCAGCTTTGGGTACGTGAGGTGCGTCGTCTCCTGCGGGAAATTGCGCCCAAACCAAGCTTCTTTTGGAGCGACGAGCGACCTGAGAACGCGGCTCCCGCGGCGCTGCCGATGTACCATTGCCGGGAATGCGGGCATTCGGGTTGGATTGGGCGCTACAAGCAATTCGGATATGATGAAGTTATCGATATTGACTACGCGCGGGTTGCCCAGGCTTGGCAGAACGCGAGTGAAGATGTCGTGTATTTACATCTCTCGGGGGGTGCGACTGATGAGGATGATAACGCATTAACCGCAGTCTGGTTCGACCGAAAAACCTGCCGTATTGAGCCTAAGGATGACGGCTCAGGTCAGAGAGTCCGGGTGTATCAGCATCGCTCGCTTTCGAATGGTACGCCTCGAAAAGATGTTCGGCGCTGTCCCGCATGCTGCGCCGACGATGCATTGGCCTTTCTAGCGTCTCGTTCGGCCACGCTAGCAAGTGTCGCAGTAGGCCATTTGTACACGACGCCCCTGAACACCGACCGGAAACTCTTGGCTTTCAATGATTCTGTCCAAGATGCTTCGCATCGAGCCGGGTTCTTTTCAGGTCGCACTTATCGCTTCACGACGCGTTCGGCCATGCTTGCAGTAGTTCCGACCGATGGCGATATCGCACTCTCGGACGTTGCGCTGACCATGTTTGACTACTGGAGCAAGCAGCAAAACCCTGCGAGTAAATTTGACCCGGTTGCGGACATGATTGCGGCGCTGTTGCCGAAGGACCTCGAGTACTTGCCGACGTATGAGGCATATCGGCAAGCATTTCTCGACCGTGAAAAGCGCAAACAAGAGGCTGAGAACTACGGGCGTGAATTCGACGAGCCCATTCCTACTCCTTCCAAGTTGCTGTTCGAGCAATTGGGGCACCGGCTGCGCTGGGAGGTCGTACGCGAACTCGGTCTGGCCAGTCGCGTTGGGCGCACACTTGAGCAGTCTGCTTGCATCAGCGTCACAGTGGACGAGAAACGCTTTTCATCGGCGCTAAAGGAGATTCAGCGCGATGTGACGGAGAAACTCGGTTGCGTGCAGGATGTGCAGCCTGCTGCCTGGCGGGCGTTCGTGGGTGGCTTGATCACGCGTATGCGCCGCAGGGGTGCTGTGTTCGACCCAATGCTTGAAGCGTTTATCCTGACCGGTGGTGAGCCTTTTCAACTGAGCCGAAGACAGCAACCATTACTGTCCCCCTTTGGACAGCACACGGGTCGCCCACAATTTCTTTGCAGTGGAGGTTCGCGACAGTTCGATTTGATTGCGTCTGGCAAACGTAAGACTTGGTACGGCGACTGGGCTGTTCGTTCATTAGGTGTCCTTCTAGTTCCGTCGGATGTCGCGGATCTTTATGCGGAGGTACTTCCTGTTCTGGTTTCCCACGGTATTCTGGGTGAATGGCCGCTAGGCAAATACAAGGCTTGGGGCCTACTGCCGGAGGCGCTGCGTGTCTCGCGGGACCACGTCTTTCGGTGCTGCGCGCATTGCGGCATGGAGATTCCTGCGGTCAAGGAAAGTTGCCTGGACCCAATTTGCCATCCTTGTCCTCGGTATCGCTGCGAGGGCACTTTGGAAGAACGTGGGCCAATTCGTGAGGCCCGTGCCCAAAGTTACTATAGTCGCTTCTACAAACGCGGTATCTTGGGTCGCGTCTGGTCCGAGGAACATACCGGTTTGCTTGAGCGGGAGGTTCGAGAGGATCTTGAGCTTGAGTTCAAGGAACGCCCGAGGCCGGATGCGCCGAATCTCCTAAGTTGCACTCCGACTCTGGAGATGGGTATTGATATTGGAGATCTATCGGCGACCTTGCTGTGCAGTGTGCCGCCAAGTACTTCGAGCTACTTGCAGCGAGTGGGGCGAGCGGGACGACAGACGGGCAATGCCCTCATCTTGACGTTTGCAGGTTCCAATCCCCACGACCGCTATTTCTATGAGGAACCTGAGCAAGTCATGGCCGGTGCAATTCGCCCCCCGGGCTGCTATTTGGATGCGCCGGCGGTGCTGGAACGACAGGCTCTTGCCTGGTGCTTTGACCATTGGGCAGCTACCGGTCCCAAGTCGCCGGGGCGGCTACAAGAACTCCTTTCGGAATCCGCGAGCAAGAACGTCTTTCCCGGACCCTTGCTCGAGTACATCGCAACTCATCGGGAAAAGCTGCAGCTTGGGTTTCTTGAACTTTTTGACAAGGAACTGCGAAGTAGCACGCGGGTCGCGCTTCATGCGTTCTTCGACGGCACTTCTACTGGCAGCTCGCCGCTTGAGCAGCGGTTAATTGACGCCCTGGAAGAAGTCACTCGCCGGCGGAACGAAGTAAGAGGCCGTCTCAGAGCGGCCAAGGAACGTCGCACCAAGCTTGAGCAAGACGAGGCGGCAATGAAAGCCCTGCAAGATCCCGAGCAGGAGCTAGCTGACCTGAGGGCTGAGATTGGGTATTTAGGGGCCGAGTTTTTCTCAATTAGTGATAGAGGCCTTTTCGGTTGGCTTTGTGACCGTAGCCTCCTGCCCAATTATGCCTTTCCCGAACCAGGAGTGACCCTGAGCGCCTTTGTGCGCGGAGAGGAAAGTGACAAAGACAAGCTAACGGGTGAGGGAACGCTCACCCAGGCGTATTCCTGGATTCGGGCTCCGAGTACCGCTATTCGCGAATTAGCCCCCTTCAATACTTTTTACGGCAGTGGAGTCCGGGTTCAAATCGACAATGTGGATTTGCGTGCGAGCAGTGTTGACAAGGGATCCAAGGCGGGTTCCGTTGTACTTTGGCAATTCTGTGAACGCTGCCATCACATGGCACCTGTGCCGGAAAATGACACGAAGACTAACTGCCCAGCCTGCGGGGATCCAGGTTGGCAAGAAGCGGGGCGCCGTCGCAAACTCGTCAGGATGAGCCAAGTCAGGGCGTACGCGCGGCGGCGCGACGCACTCTTTGGCGATGAGGCCGAGCAGCGTCAGCGCGAGTATTACGAAGCCTTCAATTTCGACGATGTCAGCGAGGCCAAGCCCAAGGACGCGTGGTGCAACGAAGCCGTCGGATTTGGTTTCGAGTTGCTACCCAATGTGGTGTTGCGCCGAGTAAATTTTGGGTGAAGAACATTTGCCGCGCCCATAACCCAGCTCGGCGGACGCAATGTCCCCGACATCAGTTTCCTTGTTTGCGAGGAATGCGGCCAAGTGCGTGCAGATCCGAAAAAGGATAGGCATGGACGCAAATCTCTCGCTCATCGAGGCAATTGCCCCGCCAAGAATAAGTCCAAGCATCAGCCAACACCGATTCATCTATACCGGGAACTAAAGTCTGAAGCCATTCGGTTCTTATTGCCCTTTTCGACGGAGGACGCCAAGAAACGGGAAGCTAACGTTCGGGCAGCCATTCGATTGGGTCTCAAGACGCTCTATGGTGGGGATCCAGAGTTCCTTGGAGTTGATATATATGACCAGCCGCAAGCCGGAAACAACGAGGCCAGACGGCGATATTTGATCATCCAAGACATGGTTCCAGGCGGGACAGGCCTGCTCGCGGAACTGGCCATGGCAAAGGGAGAGAAACTCAAGGAAGCGCTTGAGTTATCGCTGCAGCGACTTCGACAATGTGGCTGCAACAAGCGCGATCCTGCGGTTCGCGCCTGCTACCAATGTCTTTATGCCTATCGGGAACAAGACGATCTCCACCTGCTCGATCGTGACACCGCATGTTCGCTGCTCGAAACAATGCTTGAAGCATTTTCTGACCTCACCAAGGTGGAAAACGGGCTTGCCGGCGTTTCCATCGATTCTCTCCTCGAAAGTGAGCTTGAACGGCGGTTGTATTCACGCCTGGTCAATTTGACGAGCGAAGATGCAGATTTCCAGGTTGTGCTAATTGAGAACGAGGTTCTAGACATCCAGGTCGCTGGGCGACACTGGCGCGTCACGCCACAGAAGTATATTGATCCCGCCCGGACGTCGGTACCTTGTCGCCCCGATCTGCTGATTGAACCGATTGGGCAGGAGCGTGACGTGCGCCCGGTGGCGCTTTTTGCCGATGGACTCGAATATCATGTGAGACCGAGCGAACGTTCTGGCAGAATTGCCGACGACGTCAACAAGCGCGGTGAGTTGCTCAAGACGGGTCGATATCTAGTGTGGTCGATGAGTTGGTGGGACGTCGATGCGGAGAATACCTCGGCGCTCGTTCCACCCTGGATTGCGGCGACGAGCGTTAGTTCCGCAGAGAAGCTGACTTCAAAGCTGCAGTGTCAAAGTGCGTCATTCGCCATCGCTGATCCGTTTCGAATGCTTCTGAATTATTTGAAAGGCCCTCAAGGTTGGACAAAGGCGGCAGTTTGTGTGGCCGCCTCCCTGCTTCATGGATTTGGGCGTCAACTTACGAATGATCGGGGAGAAGAGCTGATGGCCCTGATTTCCGACAGCCAAGATCCCGCGCAGGCGACCGCGGTAAGGGAATTGCTTGCTGGTGGGTCGCAGCCAGGTGGCGAATGCATTGCGGCAATCGTGCGATTCGGCGTTGAGAATGAAGGAACATTGCTGCTGCTGGTACGCAAGGCCGACCAGGCTGCTCTGGTGACTCGCCCAGAGTCGGTGCGTGGCGTGTTGCGACTCAACGACAAACGTGAGCATCGCCAGAGTGAGGGATTTCGGGATGCATGGCTCGCATGGATGCGTGCGCAAGTGTTCCTGCAATTCTTGCCGGGCATTCAATTAGTGTCCGACGAACTGATTGATCCGCCCGATATTGACGTTGCCAGTGACAGCGTCGCCCCCGCGGCTCGTCCCGCCGTCCGCGTTACGCCGTTCCCTCAGGCTCTCACCAAAAAGCCTTCAATTATGAGGGCGGCTGACACGCTCACAGTTCAGCCGCAACTGCGTCGGCAATCCCCGGTACGCGCGAAATTTCGAGGACATCCTAAAGGAATTGGATGATGCCATTCATCCCTTGCTTCGGGCCGCCGAAGGCCGGGGATTCGCGGAGTTCATCGCCCCCTTTGAACTACTTGGGCTCAACGGCGTTGAAGGCGAAATTGAGGTTGCTTGGACTCTCCAGCAGGTCGGCTTGTATTTTGACCGCCAAAGCGAGATGGCAAGACGGCTAGAACTTGAAGGCTGGCGCTTATTGGCCATCGAAGCGCAGCCAAGCCCTGCTCGTCTATTGGAGCTCTTGGAGGCACAATGACTGAAATCGGCGTTTCTGCTGATTTCTTCCCCGCCTACGCGGCGTTACCTCGCAAGGCGCAGCGTAAGGTGGAGACTTTCCTGCAGAAGTTTCGGCAAGATCCGAAACAGGCGTCGATTCATTACGAGCCCCTTGCATTTACCGAAGATCCGCGCCTTCGTTCGGTACGCATCGGCGACGACTACCGAGCCATTGTACGTGCCCCCGAGGGTGGGGAGCTGTTCCTGCTCCTGTGGGTTGACCACCATGATGAGGCGTATCGTTGGGCTAAGTCCAAGCAAGTCGGCGTGCATCCAGTCACCGGCTCGATGCAAATCTACAACGTCGAGGCTGCTGTTCAGGCTATAACGCAAGGTTCCTCTGACGTGTTGCCGACAAGTGCGAGGGCGACAGAACGTCAAGAGCTGGTTCAGCCGAATAAGGGCGGGCTCTTCGAATTATTTGACGACGAGGCTCTGTTCATTGGTGGTGTGCCCAGGCCATTGCTGCCCGCGGTTAGAGCCGTCGAAAACGAAGAGGATCTTGATCGATTGCTTCCGCATGTACCCCAGGAAGCCGCGGATTTGCTATCCGGGTTGGCAGCAGGCTATGGATACGACGAAGTACTAAGTCAAATCCTGGATGATTCGCGCCAACCAGCCGCATTGGCTGCTGCCGCTATCGTGGCCCCACCAGAGCCGGCTGCTGAAGCCGTCAAACGGCCGTCAACTGTTCCGCCACCGTTGGTGGATGTGTCCGACGAGTCGGCGGCTTTGCATCGAGAAAGCAGCCAACGGCAGTTCCGCCTGCTTGACGGAACCTTTGACCTAGATACGGCTCTTGCCTATCCGCTCGACTTATGGCGCGTCTATCTGCATCCTCAGCAGAAACGCCTAGTGCGCGCTCGCACCAAGGGCCCAATGCGAGTCACGGGCGCTGCGGGTACCGGTAAGACCGTCACGGCAATGCATCGCGCCGCCTACCTCGTGCGCGATGTGTGGAGGGGCCCAGATGACCGGTTACTGCTGACCACATACACGGTCAATTTGGCAGCCGATATTCGTCACTTACTCAAGAAATTGCTTGAGCCCGAAGACTTGGTGCGAATCGAGGTCACTAACCTAGATGCTTGGGCCAATCGATTCTTGGCCGAATGCGGCAAGCCCATGCGCCTAGCAACGGAAACGGACCGAAGGCAGGCGTGGGACCGAGCAATGGCACTTTGGGAAGTCCCAGGCTACACGCGCAGCTTCTTCGATGCCGAGTGGCGTGACGTCATCCTGGCCCAAGATATCCAAGATGTGGACTCCTATGTTCGAGCCGTACGTATCGGTCGGGGTGTATCCGTTGGCCGCGCCGAACGGCGGAAACTTTGGGAGGTATTTGCGGAATATCGGGATCAGCTAGCAAACCAAGGAACTGTCGAGACTGAAGAAATCCTACGCCTGGCTCGCCGGGAACTAGAGTCCCAGGGAAAGTCACCGAGATACCGTTCAGTTATCGTAGACGAAACCCAAGATATTAGCCCCGAAGGATTGAAACTCCTTCGAACCATAGCTGGTCCAGAGCGACCAGATGACATGTTTCTCGTGGGAGATGCCCATCAACGAATCTACGGGCGGCTCACTCCACTTGGGCAATGTGGGATTCATGTTCGTGGCAGACGCTCGCGCACTTTGCGCGTCAACTACCGAACCACGGCTGCCATTTGCCGGTGGTCTTTGGGGATTCTAGGGCAAGACGACTACGACGACCTAGACGTGGGTCAAGTAAGCCGAAAGGGACAAGTATCGCTCCGAAAGGGAGAGGCCCCAGTCGTCCGAATGTTCGAGAATCGCGCCGACGAAGCTGAATTTGTTGCTCAAGAAGTCCTTACCCTGGTGGAAAGTGGGGTTGCCCCAGAATCGATCTGTGTTGTGGGTCGCACGAGGGATCTGGTTGCTGAGCAGTTCTTGCCGATGATTGAACACCGCGGGCAAACAGGCGTCTTGATGGGCAAGGACATCGTGGACACACCTGGGATTCGATTAGCAACGATGCACCGAGTCAAGGGGCTAGAATTCCCCGTCATTTTTGCAGTGGGTGTTGACCGCGATCACCTACCATTGGCCCTCAATCGCGATGGGGAGGACGATCCAGTTCTATTGCGACAGCATGAGCAGCGGGAACGTTGCCTGCTGTATGTGGCCGCCAGTCGCGCCAGGGATCGGCTATTCGTGACAGGTTCGGGCGAGCCCAGTCCATTTCTTGTTGAATTGACCGCCTCGAAAAGGTCAGTACAAGAGTCGGCTCAATCCGTCAATTCGTCTTCCGCAGAAGCAGTTTCTCTACGCGACGACATGATGGCGCCTACCGTGCCGCTGGCGCCTGTCGAGTCGCTCGTTACCCAGGATTCCGAGAAATTAAGCATTTCGCTCGTAAGTCTGAATTTACCAACAAGGCTGATGACTTGGAGCACGCGTGAGGGGATTGAGACGGTGGGTGACTTAATTCGCCGAAGTCCCGCCGAGTTGATGGCGGCCAAGAATATGGGCAGAACCACGGTCGCCAAGACTCGCGAAGTGATTGAAAAGCTCCTTGGTGCAAATTGGGAAGCTGTTTGTGGATTGCACCCCGCTCAAAGCGACGGCCGCGACGACACCGATGACCGTGACGGCGCAGCGGATAGGGGCTGGAGTTCTATGGCGACTTGGTTGCCAGCCGAATTTGCCGATGTACCGGTTCGCGAAGCAATGCTACCCGTGCGGTTGTTGAATTACTGTGAGCGAACGAAAATTATCACCCTGGGAGGTCTTGTCGCGTGCGAACGCAATAGGCTTATTTCAGCTGACAATGTCGGTAGAACAACAGTGGCAGCAGGGGAGCAGGCCATTCGCGAATTCGTTGGGTCGCGGGAAACTATTAGACGCCGTTGGGAGGAGGGTCTCATTTCGAGTTGGCGTGGCGCCATGGGGGACCTCGGTGCTGTTGAGCGCCTAGTGCTCACTCAACGTTGTGCGCTATTCAGTCCGCAAGTGACCCTTGAAGAAGTTGGCGAACTCACGGGTGTGACCCGTGAACGGGTGCGCCAAATTGAGTCGGACGCTATTAGGGAGATGGCTCAAGGTGGTGCCTGGACTAACTATCTCGCAAGCAAATTTGAGGTCGCCGTCGGGTCAGCGGGGGCTGTTCGCCTTGAAGAATTGGTCCGCGAGCCTTGGTGGAGTCGAGTCGATCAAGTCCCTGCCGCTTTACAATATATTTGCGAGAAAATGTTGGATGGGCGCTGGAATGTTCTTTCGATCAGCGACCATGTCTGGCTGGGCACGTCGAGCAAGAATATGGTTGAGAAGGGGCAAACCGAATTCCAGAATTTCTTGAGGCAGGTAAAATTGCCAGCGCCGCTTTCCGCATTCGACCGGGTCAGAGCATCAGTCGCCAAGAAGGTCGGTATGGGGATTGCCGAAGCCCTGTGGCGTGAGATTGAGGATACCTTGCAAATTGAGGAGCGTGTCGGCCAAGGACCGCTAGTCCTCAACGCGGCGGGCACAAAGCTAAGGCGAGTTCTTGCCATATTGCGCGACTCATCAACACCGATGCGCGTTGCCGACATTACGGATCAGCTGGGTCGCATCGGTAGCATGCCTGACGAGGTGCTCTTCTTTGGCGGAGGCAGAATCGGTCTCACCCAGCATTTCCCAGACTTCGATTCGTGGGTGAATCAATTGGTGCCGCTTGCTCTGAGCATTGTACGGGAACAGGGCCCGGAACGTCAGTGGCTCGACTCAGAATTGTTGTCAGAGATAGCCGACGATATTGCTCTGCCGACCTGGCTCGACCATTGGCATTTGACGGGTGCACTAAGGCAGGCCAAAGAGCTACAATACCTTGGCCGCGGTAGATTTGCACTGCCCGGAGTAGTCGAGGACGGGGCACGCATTGAACTCAAGGATCGCATGGTCGAGTTGATTCGAGCCAACGGCGAGCCGATGGATGAGAATCTTCTGTTTAGCCGTCTCAAAGAGAAAATGGATTTCCGAGACAACACGGTCAAGCTTGCGGCGGCGCGGCCACCTTTCGTCAAGATAGATTCGAACCGCCTTGGCCTGATGGACCGCGATCTGCCCGGCGGAATGGACGCCATCGAGGAAGTCGGTGAGCACCTAGAGGCATTGTTGACACGAAGGGGTCGGGGGCTCACGTTGGACGAGCTTTGTGCAGAAACGTTGCGGTTATCCGAGTTACACGCAAAGTGGTCCCGTGAGATGACGTTGAGCGTGTTGCGGGCTGATGCTCGTTTTCGACTCAGTCGTTGGGGTGCGGTAGGACTCTCCGAATGGGAATCCGTACGGTTCCCATCCCGCTCGGATATCCTGCGCCGGTGTCTCGACGCGGGAGGCGGGCGGGTGACCGTGGAAGCTGCGATGGATCAGATTGAAGCTGTGTATGGGCAACGGCCTGATCGGGCCACCTTGTGGGGACCCGTGCAGCAGCTTGGGGCTAAGATTGTTGGGGATTGGGTTGAGGCCGGAGACCACACGCAAAATGGGGCGTAACCTAGAACCGGCAATCATCGCAGTTGCGGTTGGCCGCTATTCTTCTCGACACGTCTTATCGATATTCGTTTCCGCTTCGGGATGGCTCTCATGTGAAGCCACCGCTTCACGGAGAGGTGACAATGGGTCAACCGAATCGGCATACGATTCGCACCATTGAAGCCAGTTGCCAAAGTTTCCAGTTGGATCGATTTCACATTGCCCGGTCTCAGCGATACGATGGGCATCGGCAACCAGCGCGCGTATATCTCGGGCAAGGGTCCAGTTTCGAATGACGTCCCCGATGCGTTGGCGTCTTTCCGTTTCGAGCTCGTGCGCCCGTGCCATTTCCTCAAAGTGCTTTGCCTCCTTCTCTTGCTCGATTCGACGCAGTTCCGACTCAGCTCGAGATCTCTTAATGTTCATTGACACCAAGTAGAGCGTAGCGACGAATGCGTTGAGCATCTGCTCAAGTTGCCCTTTCTTACCATCGGTCCAATTGGTTTTTGGCGCCGAGCAGCCAGGATAGTCGGCAAGCTCGCTGAAAACTCGTAGCTGAAGGCGACCGTTGGGACGACGCGAGTATTGCTCGCGGTGGTACTTGTCAGGGTCAACCTTTGAGAGGTCAGTGACATCCACAAGCTCCTCCAAGCATATTGGGATCAATTCCCCATCAACTATGACGCGAGTTAGCGGCATCGTGACAGCCTCGACCGTCACGCCCGGCTTCCAAATTCGAACGGGTTCAGGCTTCGTCACTTCGACTGTCAGATCGCGAGCCCCGAGCGCCTTCAGAAGCGCATCCATAATACGAAGCGATCGGTCCAGCAATTCAGGCGAGACATGCAAAGAGAGGCACTGAATGTCACGGCGCTCAATTCTACCGTCGGCGGCCGGCTTTGCCTTTCGTAGTGCGTCCTTCGACTGTCGAACGAACGGGTGCGGCTCCGTAAGGGATCCAGAGACCTCTATCCGAAATTGAAGTAGGTCCTCCCGGTCGATCGCGGCTTGGGTAGCTTCATCCGGCGCTGGCGGTGCTGGCCATACGTCGAATCTCGCCACTTTGGGCGTTCTTGAATCCGCTGCTGGTAGGGCTGGGCGAGGGCTGTCCTGCCCCGCAGCAATTCGTGCCCAATGACCTCGCGAAGGGCGCGGGATGTTGAGCTTTCTGCAGGTCTTTGCAAGCGCAACATCTGAAATCCCAAGCTGTGCCGATAGCTTTGTCATGGGCTCAGTCCAGATCCGCTCGTAGAGCGCCTCTCGAGTGAACGTAAGTACTTCTGGCTTCATTGCGGAGGTCTACGACAACCGGACATAGTTTGCCTAGATGCACGCAGTGCTGACAAAATGTTCAGGCCGTTGCGGAGAACTTCATGTGTGGCCGTCTTGACAAGTAGCCGCACCGATACAGCGGCACTTGGATTGCCCCGGTTGTTAGATGAACTGAACGACCCTACCCGCATTCGAATTACCCAGTCCCGCACTCAATGGAGTTGGCACGGGCAAAGATTCTATCGTTCATCGTAGTATGTAATTATCGCGGAATGGCAGACGAAACCTACGAGTTCCCTCTCACGCTCCGTGTGCCCCGAACCGCATTCGTGGTTGTGGCACCCGAGCCCGCAACAGTGACCCAGCGCACAGCTGAGCAGCACTTCGGAATCCCGCCTCGACTCTATAAGGAGCTGGTGCGGAACGGCCAGTTCCCGACGAAGCGGATCGGGCGGCTTGTCTTCGCCGCGTACGACGACGTGAAACGTGCAGTCACCGAAGGGGCGAGCACGCACGCCCGCGTTCCGAGGGCAGCTGTCTCAACGGAAAAGAAGCCGGATGCCGACGCGCCAATGTCGATCGAGGAAGCCGCGAGCTACTTGGACTCCGCGCAAACGCCGAAGGAGCGACGAGAGCGGAAAAAGGAGATAGGAGATCGGGCCTGGCAGCTATTCAGCAAGTATGACGCCAAGCTCGATAACGGCGCGCCAAATCCGAATTACAACAAGGCGATGGTCAACTGTGGAACGGGGTTGATTTTGGCCGCGAGCGGTCTTCGTCCAAAAAGCAGCCTAGGTACAGCTACGACCGCCGCGCAACGGGGAGAGGGGCACTACGGCAAGTGCTGCTGGTGCGACCGGCCAGCATACGCGACGAAACAGACCTGGGAAGCCGAAGAGGGGTACTGGTGTGGCGGACCCGTCTGCGAGGTATGCGCTCGAAAGAGAGCGGCGAACGAACGGGTGGTGTGCATCGAAGAAAGACAGGTACTCCTACCGGCCCGGGATCCGTCGGTGCCCACCCAATGGTATGCCCCGCGTCGAAGGAGGCGTCCGCGCTGAGGGTGACATCGAGGCCGCACGGTACGTTGATTTACTCAACGCGTAATCAGCCTGGAGACACCCGCGCATTTGGTCGGATTATTGTTGGCTCAATATGAGCTTCGCAAAGTACTGATCGCTTCCCCTTGCAGCCGCCATCAAGACGAATAACCCGTCACGACGAAATCACCAAATGCACGAGATTTGACAATTCAGAATCTTGCTTCTGAACAGACTGCACCCTCGGGCTCCCAAGATGTTGGTTTCGAAATACCAGACTCTTTTGTAATGATCCGCGCTGCCGCTTGGGACTGATAACGGTTGGATCAGCTAAAGACCTGTCAAGTAAAGCATTTCCTTCGGGTAGTAACTGGAGCGAATATGCTAGCTTTGAGATTGCAGCAACTGCTGCATAACGGCAATGCAATGGAGGATCGAACAATGGCGACCTTTGAGCACTACCTAGCCTACGGTATCTCGAAAACGAAGCAGAGCCTCCGCGCTCTACCGACTTTGATCGCTCACGGGTTGCACAATCGTCGGTACGGCGTGTCTGATCTTGCTGGTCTATGGCGAGAAGTGCCCGACCCCCAAGCTTTTGGTGCAGTCCTGGATATTCTGGGCTTCTCCGCCCTGATGCGGCGCTACCCAAGTGGGGGTCATATTCAGATGCACACCTTTCAGACAATCGCATCGAATGCCGTCACGCGCTACGGCAACGGCAATGTGCATGCGGCACTTGTATCCGATAGTGCTCTTCTGGTGGCCAACGATCTCAATGACGTTGCCGCTGTGGCAATGGACATCATCTACCGATCATTTCTCAGCAATACGACGATGTTGATTCATGGGTACATCGACCAAGGCGACTTTCGATTAGTACTGCCAAATCCAAGTGCTTCGCAGGCTCCCAATATTGCACGAATCCATTGGGCTGGGCAGGGCGTCCTCGGAATAGGGAAAGAGGAGTTGCTTCTCCCAAAAGGTGCAGCATTGTTTCTTAGCGATCGCGCAAGAGCTGGGAGCCTTCCGGTGACGACGCAACGCTTCCTTTGGAGCCAAGTGACCACCCTCGATTGGACAGATGACCCTCAACGCGCACGCCAGCTTTCTGTCATATGGAACAACGTAAATCACAATTGCCCAGCAAATCTTGAGCACGTGATCGCCACAAAGCAATGGTTGAGGCGGGCCGCTGCTCGCCGCGGAGTTGTACTGGCCGAGTGGGCCGGCTAACGGTACCCCCCTTCCAATACACGCCCGAGACGCGCGGCAAGAGAAAAATTTATGGACTAGGAGGTTGTACGTGATGCGTGCATAAGCAGTGGGTCTTGTGGCTTTGGCATGCCATGGTGCTCATGACGACATTGACTAGCCATAGGAGACAATTTCGAGAATGTGTCGCGTCTCGATTACCTTCACATTTCGAATGTCTAACCAATCCCTGCATTCGCGATTCCAATTGAAACGATCGAACCAACGCGCTTAACGAGAGGCGTCTCCGCTTTTCTTTCGTCGACCGCCCAGTTCACGCGCCACCACCAGCTCCAGAAACTTAGAAGTATTTTGGCGCTTTACTTGAATATCAAGCGCGTTGCTGTTATCAAATGAACTCAGCAGGGTCTCCGCAATGCGTTTCTTATCGCGTTTGCTGAGGATGAGAAGGTCTCTAATAGGAGCCACGACCCATGTCTCATACACTGAACCACCTTTCAGTGGTACTTGATACGGTATGAACGGATATGGCGCTATATTGCCATTGCCTACCCCTATGCACATCTTGAGTGCACTCGGCGTCAACCAAACGAAGGCCCCTTCCGCGAGGCCCATGTATGAGGCAGCTTCATCAACTGCGGGGCCAAGCAAGAATGGTCCGTTCATTTCGAATTGACCAAATGAAATGCAACCGCGATATACAAGAATTGGCTTCGTCTCCAAAGCTACTGTCATGACGGCGCTGGTCCGCATACCTGCAACCAATATAGCACTCATTTCTTGAACGTTTGCGATACTGGGACCAAACATTGAGATCCCAATCACGATCGTATCGGATAGGAACGTTACGCCGGTAAGTTCAACGCCGATTTCTGGCTGAGTACGTTTCTCGACGGCGTCCTTCAAAGCTTGCAATTTCTCCATCACTGCCTGCGGATCGGCAACACGTGACCAAATACCTTTGAAGCCTAACGCATCAATCATTACAACCGCGCCGGTTTTCATTTTCGATCACTGTCCAGGTAAGATGTCCATGTCAACGCGGAACTAGCTGTTGGAGGAATTGAGGTGGCCTCTTTTGCGGGCGAACTTGAGCGGCGAAGGGCTAGCACCAACTCAAGGTTTGAATCATTGGCTCGGAAGCGGTGGAAAGCAACAGTCAGCTCAAGTGACCTTCGATCGATCCGCGTCCGAGCCATGCGCATATCAGATAAGGTGCAGTGCTTTGGCTGGTGTCAAGAGTTCACGATAGCTACGCATAACTTCTGGGTTTGCGTCACCATCGTCCACGTAGAGGTCCAGGAGCGACTTGAAGCGTTCATACGAGAATCCTGATATCGTGGTATTGTACTTCGCTACAAGCCACGCGCGTTTCTCACGGAGCTCAGACAAGTTCGGGACGGCCTCTATGGTCTCTTGAAGCAATGCCCAGTAAGAGGGAAGGAGGTAAAACGCTTTGCGCGGAGCAAAGTAGTCAAAGTAGCATAGATTGTCCGTGTCCGTGGCAATCACGGGGAAGGGAAGTATGTCGCATGGGTTCGGCCAGTCTGGATCTACGATAATTCGAGGGAACACTGCTGAGCAAGATTCCAGCTGGCACGCACGAATCATCGCTGGGCCAAGCAGTACCTTGTCAGTATGAACGAGTGCCCCGCGAGTAACGGCGCCTCTCAGAAGGAGATGAGAGCCCAAGAAATGCTCGACAACGGCAAGAATCATGAACGCGAAAACCACGGGCATTGAATTATCCGAATTCGCGTTTGCACTAATAACGAAGGAATCGGAGAATGGGGTGAAACGAAATCCCTCAGCTGGTCCAGGCGGATCCTCCAGGTCCTCAAGTGCCCCTAGGACCGCATCGGTTACACGTTTAATGGTGTCGGCTTCCTTCGCTGGGTTGGCCACTGAACTACCGACAAGGTATTTAAACCCGAGAACATCAACATAAGCGATGAACTTCGATGTGTAAGCATTGCATTGCCCGTTTTGGTCCATATCGCGGCGATGTTTTCTATGCGCGCCGGGTGAGTGCCCGAACCGCAATACGCTTGCTGAGCTGGCTCGTGGCTCGCCAACACCCGATATCTGAGCACCTCTAATTCGGGCGAGTCAAGCGGGGAAACGCGTGTTGTCTTCGAAAGGCAACGGAGGCCGCGTTTCGGTCCGTTGGCGGAACTTGTACCATTCTCTGTGCGATAATGGGCGTGTAAGGGTCACTGTCAGAGCTGTCACGTCCGAGAGGGCGGTTGAACTCATCTGCAAGGGTGTGTCGGCCCTTCGATGGTGGTCGCATCGCGTACCGTATCAGCGCCACCAACTACGCACTTCAACAACACTCGACGTGGCTATTCCTTCCCACACCAAGCCCGTCTCGCTTGCAATCAGTACTGAACTTCTCCACGTTGTGAGTCGCGTAGCTCGATAAGGTGACGTTGACATATTCGGGTGCCGCGGAACTTTTGCGGCCGCGATTCTGTATGGCAGAATTGAACGAATCCACGACCCGATCACAGCCATGAAACCCATGAAGTCCGAAACGCCAATCGGCTGCCTGTTGCACCCGGTTCCTGTTTGTTCGACAGTCGAGGAGCCTACGTGACAGACCGTGTGCGATCGACCGCTCTTAGAACTGCCTCAGTTAGGCAATCCACTGCAGCGACGCCAACGGACTTTACGTCAGAGTTGGAGGCCGACCCTGCGCTTTGGCTCGAAGCAGTGGACGCCGCAAAGATGACGTCGCCGTCGAACAGTGTAAATGCTGGCCAGATGGTTCGTGCGAGCGCCGCGGCTGCCATCTGTGCAACAACGTTGAGTTGCACACGATTCAAAGGCCAATCCGTGACGATGATTGAAAGAGTAGTATGATGGTTCCAATCGCTCTCTTCTACAATTGGGGCCAACTCCCCTGAGGGAGGGGGGAGGACCCAAGATCCAGTTTCAGGGTTACGGATCGACCCGTAGGCGTTAACGGCTGTACACGCGGCAACAACGTACGGGTCACCTAAGACGGACCAACTCCCCATTCCACCGGCTACACGTCGCTCTGGGCCAACGCGAGCGCCTGCCCCCGCTCCTACGCGACCCTCGGCCAATGGACAGTCACTCGCCGCAGAAGCTGCCCAAAAACCGCTGTCCGAGGTCGGTGGAGAGCAGCACCCGTCGAAAAGGCTCGCTGCGGGAACAATTGGGATAGTCAGTCCGTCACCAGCGTTGAAACCAACTTGCCGCTCTGCCAGTGCTCGCATGACTCCGTCAGCGGCGGACAGCCCAAATCCTGAACCTCCCGATAGACAAAATCCGTGCACACGATCGGCAACGTGACCGGCGCCCATCGCGGTCAGCTGGCGTGTGCAGGCTGACTGTCCTGCGATGAAATACCCAGCGTGTGCTCCTTCCATAAAGAGGATTGCTGTCGCGCCAGTTGTCCCTGAATCGTTCGTCCAATGACCTCCCAGGCAACCTTTTACGCTAGTGATTGTTCGATTTGCCATTAGCATGCCCGCCTCACTTCAGGACTACCTCCCAAAGAGCTTATCGCTGTCGCGCCGGCTAGCAACGCCAGCGTCATTCGACGCAAAGAAGTTGGTCATGTTTTGTCAGGCAGCGTGCTAGTTCTTCTCGCATTCGACCTCGGGCCTTTTCGTGTTTAATGCGGACCACTAGTCCTCGAGTCGTCACTTTGAAGGAAACCTCGCCGCTCTGGAGCGGCAAGCCCTCCACCCGGCCTCGCTGGAGCACGTAGGCGCCTCGGCGTGACGAATACCGATCCCAGTCCTGCAGGATGTCTACCATCAGACCAAGGTATGCGATCGGATCTTCGTCGATAGATAGGCGCTGGATTTTGGGATAGCGCGGAAGATCTGAGTCGTGGATGTACTCAGGTTGCGCCTTGCGTGCAACCTGCACGATGTTGTGTACCGCAGCGGCCCCAGTACCCCAAACCGCCTGTTGCCACCAAGACGAAAGAGGCACGCTAACCCGATCCAAGGTTCGCAACCAGTTCTTGGTATGAATGTTTGGACGACTTAGAGCTAGCTCCACGGCCGAAAAGTAGAACGTGTCAAAGTTAAGCAAGATCAGGCCACTGCAAACACCGTGATCAAGGACTCGAACTCCGACGCCCGGTATTCCATCCCACAAAATGGCGTCGAACCAAGCCCTCGTGCTTTCAATGCGCTTAGCCATCGAGTGCTGCCCGAACTCACGAAAATGGTCGCGCCAAATCGCAAACGCGTCGGTAGTTGGGGACACGAAAGATGGACGAGATTTTCCAGGAAGCTCGCGGTTTAGCGCTTCGAGCAGTGGAGCGGAGAGCGGAACACTCATCAGGTCGGTTGCAACTCCTGTTAGCGATCGCGAATCGAATCGAGGGACCCTCAGCGCATCGTTTCCCGAGGTCAGCTCGGTCCGCAGATTCACGGATGGTGACTTGACCTCCGACCAAAAACGATAGTCGAAATATTCGGCAAGCACACTAACTCCCTCCGAGACGTATGCGTGCTGAATAGCCGTATCAGATATCTGGAGACTACCTTCCAAAATATAGCCCACGTTGTGCAGAAGACTGGCGAATACCCACACGTTGCCGAACATTGCCTGAAGGCGGTTCGGAGCAAGAGGCCCGCGGCGCGCTTCGGCGGTCTTGCGGAATGCCTCTCGAAAGACCGGCACCCGCTCGAAGAACAGCCATCCGAGTAGATAGTTCGTGAGCGTGTGCGCCGCGTGGTCTCGCTGGCCTTGAAAGACCATGCGGCCGCTCAGTTCGCGTCGCAACACGGCCTCGTGGAAGTGCATTGCGTCGTCAAGATCGTATCGAGCCAGAATGCCCCGAGCATATCTTTCGGCATGATGCAGGCGGACTTCATCTAAAGTAGCATCGAGGAACTTCCTTCCCGCCTCGACGTCGAGCGGCACGGTCGCCCATGGGCGAGTATGAGCGTTCCTGAACGAAGGACTGTCAATGAGAGCCCTAAGGGTTTGCCGCACAGGGAGGAAACTTGTCGCCACGGTCCGAAAGAGTAACTCAACTAGCGCGTGTGTCGATGTGATTCATACGGCCCAAAAATAGGGGACAACTAACTGCGCTCAGAGCCGCGCGAAGTGGGGGCCTCCTTTGCCCTAGACGCGAGCAATTGAGCGCAGTCACAATTCGACGGCGTATCATCGAAATCCGAGGCGAGCGTCGATGCCTCAAGCCCGCGTATCCCTAAGTGGTGTTAGCCTCGAATATCAAAACTGGACGGTCTTCAGAAACCAACCGAAGATGCCTCAAGTACTCTGCGCGCATTCCTATCGCCGGATATATCGACACACTTCCGAAATAGCGCGACCGTCGCCGTGTAGTGTTTCATTGCGCCGAGGTCACGCTTGCGAAAACAAAGTTGCTTTGCAGCCGCTGTGCAACTGCGCCTAATGGTTTTTTCTTCGCCAAATTGACGTCGACAAGCAAGCAGCGGATTCAAAAAAGTGCAGTTATCCCCCTGAATTACCCGCAGCGGCCACGCCATCTCCACTAAGGGAGCGCCCGGTTTCTTTGCATGGCCCTTGGGCACCCTTAGCAAGTATAACTTAGACCCATTTGCTTCGACAACGAAATGCGGCGGAGTCTCGACCCACGTCGGCGACAGCTTATCCAAGAGTGATTCCTCAAGAAAGCATCTCAACCCTGGCAATCCACCGCGTTCCTCAGTAAGCTCATATGCGTCGGCAACTGCAGGACCAACCGGGTTCCGAAATGCAACCTGGTCTCCGAGTTTGCGAATCGTAGTGTCTCTGAAGCTTACAGCCCAGCCTTTGACAATCCCGGCGCGGAAGAAGGGAATCCAACAGTCTCGGTCGTCGCGATACGTCGTCTGGTACGTATAGGCATCAGCGAACACCTGTTGCAACAACTCGAGAATAACGACGAGATTCTTGGATGCAAAGTAGTACGAGTCACTGAATGATATGCCCTCAACTTCGCCAATGTCGCCCATTGCGATTTCAACCGCATTGCCAAGGGCTTCGAAGATAGAGTACAACCGACTGAGCTTCTGTATCGCGGTTGTTTCGTTGCTGCAAACCAGGTTTCGATAACCCAGGATATCTAGAAACGCTATGTAGCGCTCGCTATTCCTAATGAGGGCTTCCCCGCTATCGCCAAGAGTCATGATTGATACCTTTCTTGAGGTCGAAGACTGCTTTGGCGGTGGCTGGCATTGTGGAACTGTTGCAAGCCCAGTCACTGGCAGGAATGTGCCAGTTAGGCTCTGTCGTCGTCACGGAGCGTCGTCCAATATACTCACGCCGCTTGCTGTCAATGCTGTGTGCCGGATCAGGCAACAAATCGTTGGTGTCCAATCAAAGAATCCTATCCGCCGAGGGGTTCCCGCAAAAGTAGCGCAATTCTGCTTTCTATCCAGGCATAAGAACTCTGGTGCCCATACCCCAACATGGAGTAACTCATGAGTATTGTTCAAATTGGTAGTTTCTTTCGCCGCGTAGCGCACAATGACTCGTTCCGTAAAGGCTTGGCAGCAGTTGTCGCCGGAGCCGTTATCTCGGCCTTCTGCGAGGTCGTGTGGCCATCGGCCTAATCGTCGAATTCATTGGCGAAGCAATCGAAGCGGCGTCTGTGCGAATTGCAAATCGTCGCTCACGCACTGTCGAATGGCTGCGTGAAGTAACACGACCGCCACCGGGTCTACAACTTCACGCGCCTGACGGCAGTATCTTTACGGGCCTTGTCATCTTCGACTCGAATCGTGCCATCGTCGTTGTCGCGCTCAGACGGCTTCGCCAAGACCAACAACGTTCCTACGTAGACATGCAATCCGAGTTTCCCTTTGGTCATCGAGATGCCTCATCACGCGGCGCCGATGACTCATCGGGACGACCGGGATTCTAAACATTCAACGACACTAGCGGCGGGCGTGACTGGGATTTACCTGGTCGCGCCTGTCCTTTTTGGGAGATACCATGCGAATACAGGGCCGCACACTGAGACCATCCAATTTGGCCGAACGAAGACTGCTTTTGTCCTCGCTCGGAACCCAGGCGCTGCGCGTGCCACGCACAGCCAATCCTTACTTGATTGCACGACGGCTAGAGCGTGCCGCGAAGGGAAATCATCCCGATATTCTGTTCGTTTCTGATGTACTGAATCGCGCAGGCAGTCGAGTTCGCTTGCCAATCGCAACTTTGCAACCAAAGCCCAGCGATGGTACCGCGTCCGACTGAGCGCGAGCTATTGACAGCGTTCTCAGCAGCGGGTGAGTCCGACGACGGCGAAGAGCTAGTCGAATTACTTCAGGACCACGCGGCTACGATTGCCTTGGCGCTCGGAATGACAGCCGCACAACTCGAGGCACTCTCCAAAGCGTCACCTATGGACCGCACTGTCAAGGTCCGGGTGGCGCTGCGCCGATTCCGTGAGCGACATGCGGAGTCCCTGAGGCGACACGCCCAGAACTTGTCGATAGCAGCCGCCGACATGCTGGTTGGCCTGTCACGTTGGCATCAAGAACGGGTCGACGTGGATGCGAAAATCGTCCTCGGCACGTTACTCGCCGATGGTCAGCGAAAGGCCATTCGATTTGATATCGAAGGCCGCAGCTCTGTCACCATATTGCGAGACAAGCTCAAGGAGGCGCGTCGAGCGCTCGGATTCTCTGACCTTCGGTGTTTCATTGACGAGCGGGGCCTGAACTTTCGCTGGCACGGCGGTCGCGGAGGCTTGGTGCTCGTCACACAAAGTGTCGAGAAGTTCGAATCGGGATCCGTACTCACGGTCGAGTTTCAAAAGCCACGACCAAAGACCAAGCCGTCCTTCATGGCGCCGAGTCCAATTGCTCCTTCGCCTGCTTGGCTCGGGGACGTGCTTTTGGATTTCGGCCTTCTCTGATTTCGGGTCTCCGGCTTAGGCCGAAAGTGACCTGCACCAACGACATTCGTTCCAAAGGAATTGACAATGAACGCACCCACACAAGTACAAACTTCAATGAACTTGCCGCCCCCGCTGTCGGTGGCCAAAGACATGCAGTCACGCTGGGACGACATCGACTGCGACTATGACACCGCCGCCCAATCGTTGGTGACCGCTCACGCGAACGATGGGCAACTGCGCGACCTGCCAATAATGGACCTTCGCACCTGGGGTCTTAGACCAAACAACGGGCAATTCGCGTTGGCGCCCCTTGCCGGTCACGAGCCAGCGCGACCTCTGCGAGCCAATGCGTTTTCCCAGTTATCAAACCGTCTTGGCGCACCTGTTGAATTCGTAAGAGATAGGCTTCCAGCGCCGCTGCAGCTCGCAACGCTGAATTACCTATTGGCGGCAGCCCCGCAGCCCTTGTCAGCCCAATTACGCCTGCGGGGCGAGGAAATATCGGCATTGGTCAGCGAGCGCTACGCACCACTCGACGCCGCGGAATTCGTGGATACGCTGCGACTGGCCCTCAACCAACAAGGGCTATTGTCAACCGTGCGAGCCCGGGCTGTGGCGAGCGGCACGACGGACCTGCTGCGACTGGTCATTCCGAGCGAAAGCCATGCGATAAAAGTGGGCGATGTCACCGCTGTGGGGCTGGACTTGTCTACGTCCAGCTTCGGTCGCTCCGCATTGCACGTCAGAGGCCTGCTCTGGCGGTTGACATGTACCAATGGCCTGAGGACCGCAGAAGGCATGGGCCAATTCTCATATCGCCATGTGGGCGAGTCCCGACGGCTGCGAGATGGATTGCGCGACGCCATTCCAACGGCCCTAGTGCACGCCCGCGGCGTCATGGACCTGTGGAAAAAGGCGGTGGGCGTCTTCGTAAACAATATCGCTGCCGAAATTGACGCCTTGCGTGTTCTGAGCGTCGGCGAGCGCGAGCGCGTCCAGGACGAGGTGAAGAAAGAAGCCCATGCGCTGGAGCTGCCCGAGCGTGTCTCCGCTTACGACTTCGTCAATGCCATCACCGCCACGGCCCATGATGCCGAGCCCGCCCATCGACTGGAAATCGAGGAACTGGCCGGAGGACTATTGCGGCGCCATGTGGGCCAGGCGTGATGTGCACCCGTCAAAGCGAGGACCCCGAGCTGAAGCTACTCCGAGACGTATTGGGCGCTCGAGCAGCGCGGCTTGTGGCGTCCGCCCCGGGCGGTTGGCGAACGCTCCACGAGACAGAGCTTGCGTCGCTAGGGCTCCAGGAAGCCTCGAGAAGGGCCGTCCTGGCGCTGCAGACGCTCACGTCAAGCGCTTGGCCGACCTTACCCATTGGAAGCCTTGCGAGCGCCGACAAGGTCGCCTCGGTCTACATGGCTCGGCTCGGAAATCTCCGACACGAAGTCATGCTGGCCGTGGCACTGGATGGCAGAAACCACATTCTCGAAGAGCTCCTGCTCGCCTCCGGTGGTGCCCACGGATGTGCCCTGACCGCCCGCGATGTGTTTCGTCCGCTGGTTCGCGTCGGAGCCAGCGGGGTTGTACTGGTCCACAACCATCCAAGCGGCGACCCTAAGCCCAGTCGCGAAGACATCAGCATGACCCGAGTCATCATCGAGGCGGGCGACGTGCTCGGTGTGCCCCTGCTCGACCACATCATCGTTGGCGCCCGAGGCGGCGGCTGGGCATCCCTGTTCGAACAAGGTGTTTTGGAGACAAAGGAGAGTCAGCGTGAACAAGGAAATTCTCCGCAAGCCATTTGCGCGTGAGCTCATCAAGGAGCGAGCCGGTCCCCATGGCAAAAAGCTTCGCTATGTGGACGTCCATGCGGTGATTGAGCGACTCAATCAAGGATGCGACGATTGGTCATTCGAAATCGTTCAGCACCAGATACTCGATGCGGAGGTCGTCGTGCTCGGAAAGCTTACGCTCGATGGCGTGACTAAGTCTGCCTTTGGCGGCTCGCTCATTTCATTCCGAGATGACGGAACTGCCATCAGTATTGGCGACGACCTCAAGGCGGCTGCTAGTGATTGCTTGAAGAAATCGGCCAGTTTATTCGGCGTGGGACTCGAGCTCTACGGCGGAAAGGCCGCAGTCGAGCCGAGCGAACCACGGCCCAAGGCCCGTGTACAGGAAGATCCGAAGAACCGCGCCACAGTCCGGCAGGTGGCCGCTCTTCAGGGTGCCGCACGACGCCGCGGTCTCACTCGGGATCGTTTCTCGCTCATGCTCCGCGAGCGAACAGGAAAGTCGGATGTCGCTGAGCTCGACCGTGTTGAGGCATCCCACCTCATCGCGGAATTGAGCAACAGCAACGGCTCCGGTAACTAACGCAGCTGCTGAACAGCGGCCACTAATAGAAAGCCCGCGTTTCCAAACAGGACGCGCGGGTTTTCCAATTAGTGCAATTCATTTTCGGTTAACGTTTTCGCGCGACAGCACCGGCTCCCGTCACAGGAGGTGTCCATGACCCTATCGTTAGTAGCGTTGCGGAAGAAACCGCACACGAGCGCTTCCGCGCTCAAAACCTTTCTTACCTGCCCGCGCCAGTACTTCTTTCGTTACGTGGAACGCGCCGTTGCCGCTTTTCGCTCGGCAAGCCTCAGTTTCGGTCGAGCCTTTCACACTGCGGTTGGCCTGCACCTTATGAAGTCTTCTGAATTCCAATCAGTCCCGCTCGATGAGCTGGTCGAGGCCTTTCGTCAGGTATTCCTCGGCGAGCTTGCTGAAAGCAATATCCCGGTGCTTTTTGACGATGAAGAGCAATCGGTGGGCGAGCTCCTCGACAAGGCGCGCCAGATGTTGGCGGTGTTTGTGCAGCAATTCCCGCTGCCGACGCGGGTGCTTGGCATCGAAGTGCCCTTCGACATGGTCCTGCAGCACCCGGTCACCGGCGAAACGGCCCAATTGCCCTTAGTGGGTGCCATGGACGTCATCGCGTTGTTTGAGTCACGACGGCGTGTGCTTGAAATCAAGACCGGCAAACGCAAGTGGAGCGATGATCAGGTGGATTTTGACTTGCAGCCGACCATCTATCGCAAAGCAGCCAAGGAATTGGGCCATGAAGAGGCAGAGACTGAGCTAGTCGTTGTTACCAAAGCCAAACAACCGACGCTCCACCGGTTGCCCTGTGCGCGAGGCCAACGCGACGAAGTCGAACTCGTCGAACTGGCTCTATCGGTAGAGCGTGCGGTGGGTGCAGGCGTAGATTTTCGCCGTCGCGATTGGCAATGCCGAACGTGTGGGTATGCACAGAGGTGTTCACCATGAGTCGAGTCACTCACCAAGCCGCGTTTGCGGTTGCCTCCGACGGGACCCTCATCATGAACGTTGCGCATGTGGGCAGGCATCTCTCGCCAAGTCAGCAGCTTCGATGGGCCCTCGGTCAACCGGGGGCACTCTTTATCGGTGTGCAGATGTCGCCCGCCGAGGCAACGCGGGTACTCAATTGGTGCAGTGACCTTCATGACGAGGCGGTGGCCTACGTCATTGGCACGCGGCAACGCCGGTTGAAAGGCAGCAAAGTCAAGAAGCGTCAAACCGGTATTGAGTGACTGTTACGGAGCCTCGGCAACTTTGGCTTCAATCACGGCCTGAACTGCTTTCGGCACGTTTGACAGAAAGTCGTAGCCGGTGGCCTGCTCAATGGCGTCGATTGACGTCAGATGGTCGGTCCACGGATGGCTGCCTACGCTGGCTTCATTTGGCATGATGACCGCGATAGCTTTGGTCTCGGACTTTACATCCGGCGCCGACTGTCCCTGGCGTAGCGCTACAATGATTTTGAAGTTGGCTTTGGGCACCGCCACGCCGTGTCCGATGCTTTGGTACGGAGAATCAAATATCCCGCCCGCTACGATGAACAATTCAGCGTCGCGACGCCGAGCCAGCTCACGCTCGTGTTCTTCCAGCTTTTCCCAAGGCCCTTCATTGAGCTCGTGCAACTGCGGCTGGATATTCGTCATCAGGAACGTCAGCGAGTTATCCGAAGGGCTATCTTGTCTGTCGGCTGAAGGACAAAGATGCCCGCGGTCATAGCCACTGTCATGATAGTCCTGTGGAATGACGTGGTAGAAATTCGCCGGTAGCTGCGAATCGGGGCGAAAGTTATTCTTGCGGCGAACGTGCCCAAGAAACGAGCGGTCAAGTGCCCACGCGACCCAGTTCGGCACGTTCTTCTTCGGATTGTACGAGACCACGTAGACACCGTGGTCAATCAGGTAGTCGTCCGATGGGTCACTGTCCGTCGGGATTCCGAGTGCCACATGAACATTTCGACTGAGACCTGACTCTGTGGCGGTGTCGTTGGTTGACTGCGAAGCGGGTCGCGTCACTGGCTCCGCAGAGCTGGGCACGTCGGCCGCGCCATGTCGATGTGCTCGCCGACTATTGGAACTCGATGCCGCTGCCGCAATGCCAGGCTCAGTCGAACCGGGCAACGCTCGAACCAAAGTGGCCCTCGTCCAGGCAAAAGCTAACCACAGCACCAGCGGCAATGCGATAATCGTGACCAGACTGGTTCGGCGCTTGCGCTTTCGTTGGGCCACGGGACTTCCGCAATCTGACGCATTTGCGCTCAGAAGGAAAGTATGCGACGCGCAATGATGTTCTAACGCGCCCGCTTCAAGCTCCTCGATTCTTCCTCGGGGCCTTTGCTTGTCGATGAACGTTGCGACGGGATGTCTTGGCGGAGTTTTCGAATTCAGCCAGCAATAGATTCACAACTCTCAGTGTGCTGTCGGGGGCACGATTGAGCCGGCGGTCGAGCAATCGTCGAATTTGGCTTAGCTCAGCGTGGGGTGTGTTGCGGTGGGTGCGAGTCGGCCGCTCTGTGCTTAGACCCAGCAAAGCATCGCTGCTCACCACCAATGCCGTTGTCAGTGAAACGAGTGTTGGAACGCTGGGCAAGGCGACGCCTCGCTCAATACGCCCCACAAACTCCAGTGAAAGGCCCAACTTTTCGGCCACGTCAGCCTGGCTCAGTCCCAGCACGGCTCGGGCAGCCCGGGCGGATTTTCCAATGGTTGCTGCGAGTTTGGCGTCGTTCATGCCGACCCACTAGGTCGGCCTCAACACCTACAACCAACGGGATTGACTTAGAAGGAACCGACGGTGCATTATTGTAAGTTACAACCAATCATGTCTTATCAGTCCCCGACAGGCGGTCGCAAAGCTATGGGCGCGCCCGTGGGGCACGAGGCCGCAAACAAGATGAAAACCACATTCTTCCTACTTTCGATTTCGCTCATTGCTGCGGCCTGTGGAAGCAACGAAGCCTCAATCGTAACCGGACAACCCAACACGGGTGGCAATGCGGACTCGACTGCTGTGGCTACTGGTGGCAGCGCGCAACTGGCTGCCCCCGATGGCGGGGCATCGGGCGCACCCATGAATACTGGAGGAAATCCGTCCGTTTCTACCGCGGCTGGTGGGACGGCGCCTAGCACATGTGTCATTGGAACTGTCAACTGCGCCTGCAAAGCTGACAACACTTGCGCCATAGGTGGCCAATGCTTTCTGGGAACCTGTCTGCCCAAAGCGCTCGACGGTACCGGTGGCGCATCATCCAAAGGTGGCACGTCCAGCGGCATAAGCGCAACCGGTGGGAAAACCGCCGTAAGCACCTCTTCAACAACTGGCGGCGCTATGCAAACTGGTGGCTCGAAAGCAACCGGAGGCTCGCAAGCGACGGGAGGCTCATCCAATAAAGCAACCGGTGGAACCCCTGGAACTGGTGGAACTTCAGCGCTGAACACTGGAGGTTCACCCACGCAAACAACAGGCGGGCAACAGAGTACCGGGGGTGCCTTCAGTGACACCTACACTGTTAGGCCCTTTGTCAATCACTGTGATAGAGAAACCGAAACTGCCATTTCTTGCACATGCACGTGCTACCCCATAACTGGGGGGCTCCGAACTGGCCCTGGAACAATCGGTCTCTACGGCAGCTACAGCACTCTTATTGGGTGCGCATGCGATACCACCGGCTGCTCACAAAGCGAGCCGGCCACGATGGTACTCACATGCCAAATCCCATCCTGTCAAATGCTCGCGGCAGAAATAGTTACGATGAACGGAACCTGCCCAGCGGGCAACAAGGACACGTACGGCAACTGCACGGACACCATTACACCCAATAGGCTCTGCATAAAATCATTGGCGACCCTTAGTGCCTGTTCCGCATACATAAGTCTATTGGCAGTCACGTCATCGTCTTCGAGTACGATTTGTACCCAATAGTAAAAAATGAGAAGAATCGGCCACAAGCTGGTTCTTCTTTTAGCTCCTCACTTACAACATTCACAAATAACCCCTGAGAAAAGAACCGCATCAATCCAATTGCACTTCAGCGGTCACCTCCAAGTGATCCAATCGCGGTCACTTCTGAGATCCAGACCCAAGCCAGATTGGTCGCTGACTTGGGTCTGACGCGGTTGCCGTGGGTGGCAATCAGAAGTCGGCTTGTTGGTCCTGGACAGCCCGGTAGTGACGGAGCAAGTCGAGCAACGCGATGCTGGAGACGACGAGAATCTGGGCTAGGATTTCGTCGGTGGCGGCGTTGTGGTCGTAAGGGGGCGACTCGTGGTCGTGGTCCAGAGATGGGTGGACTTGGTGCAAGGCGGAAATGGCGGCCTGCAATGCGATATCGAGCACGACGAGTGCCGGATGGTGCGGGTCGGTGACGTAAGGAAAAGGAAGGACGATTTGGGAGGGATTCACGTCGGTGCGGTTACGTCGGAGTGGTCGGCTTTGGGCGATCGGGTTCCGAGGCGCTTGGCGAGGGCCGCGCCGGAGTTTTGGCGGTAGCTGGGGCCGTCGATGTCGATCCGGATGGCCTGCATAGCGAGCCTGTCGAGGATAGCGGCAGTCACGGTTGCATCGCCGAGGTAGCGGCCCCAATTGCTGAGTTGGATGTTGGAGGTGACAGCGGTACTGCAGTGGCCGTGCCGCTTGTCGATGAGGTTGTATAGGGTATGGGCGGCGGTGGGCTCATCAGCACGCTTTCGGACCTGTCCGATCCCAACGTCATCAATGATGAGGAGCTCTGGTTTGGCCCAAGCCTTGAGCCGCTCGGGATAGGTTTGATCGGCGAGGCCCGCGTGTAGGTCGTCGAGCAAGTTGACGCAGCGGGCGTAGCGGATCGAAAGCTGTTGCTCGCAGGCGCGCAGGCCAAAGGCCTTGAGCAAGTGGCTTTTGCCGGTGCCTGCCTGACCGGTGATGATGATGTCATCGTGGCGACGGACAAAGTCGAGGCGACCGAGTTCGATGAAGAAGGCCTTGTCGAGGGAGGGCTGAAAATCCCAGTCGAAGGCTTCCAAGGTCTTTCGCTCCGGCAAGCCACTCTTGATGAAGCGGTAACAGATACGGCTAACGCTCTTGTGATCGACCTCGACGCAAAGGACGTGTTCGAGCAGGGCGGTGTAACCGGGTCGATTCTGGGTGGCCCAGTCGAGCAAGTCATCGAGCTTGCAGAGGGCCTGGTTTAGCCCAAGGAATTTCAGGTGTCTGCGGAGTCGCTCGAGGAGCAAGTCGTCGTTTGGGGGTTGGCCGGCGGCGACATAGGGGCTTGAACTGGACCCATCAACGGGACTGGGCTTGGGATTGGTATTTCGTTTGGGCTGGGTGTCGGGTTTTGGCTTTCGCATGGGGCGGACTCCTTTGGATGCGGGGTAGTGGGAGGCGCGGCCGAAGCTGCGCCACAGACGGGAAGTCGGTCGTATTCGGTGAGGTCGCGCGTCTGGTGTCGGTCTTGTCCGAGGGACGCGGTAATTCTGGCGATGGTGTCTTCAGCGACGTATTCATCGAGGGAGCGTGGTTGGGCGCGCACGCTCAAGATGCGCTCGACCGCCTTGTGCTCGTACGCTCCGTAAAGGGCTGCGTGGGCGAGGGCCGAATCGAGGTCAGCGGTATCGTAGCGCTCGCGCAGCAGCAGAATTTGCCTAGCTTGACGTCCCCACAGGCGAGCAGGAGTGACCGCAAGCAGACGAGAGAATTCGGTGCCACCTTCACCCATATGCTCGAAGGTCGCGCGCAACTGATCGAGGTCAAGCGCACTTGTCCCGCGAGGCGGCGGATGGTACCGAGCAGGATCTAACGAGAGTCCTTGTCCTTTAGTCGCAAGCTCGTGGCGAGCAATGCACCGCAGGTCTGCGGCATAGACGAAGAGCTCGCGCTGTGTGATGCGCACGGGGAGGATATCGACAATGTAGTCATAGGGCACGGCATATCGATTGCCGTTCCATTCGATGAAACCATCGATACTGCAGATGCGATAGATGACGCGGGCGGTGTCATACGGATGCTGGGGCAACGCCACCAGATGGGGCTTTTCCTCGACGAAGCGGTCGAGCGGGGTGAGGCGGTGACGTGGGCGACGGTCGGCGATGGTGTCGAGCCAGTGGTTGAGTTGGGCCTTGAAGTCATTGATGCTGCTGAAGGAGCGTCCGTTGAGGAACGAGGTTTCGAATTCCCAAAATCCTCGCTCGACGCGAGGCTTTGCGTTGGGGTTACCGCGAACGGCCGCGGGGCGAAACTCGTAGTGCGCAGCGAATGCAAGGAAGCGCGGGTTGTAGATGGGCTGGTTGCCTTCCCAGCGCAACACCACGGGTTTCTGACTGTCGTACTTGCAGGACTCGGCGCAGCCGTCGAATCTCGCGAAGGCTTGGACATGCCCATCCATCAGGGCATGCAGGTCGTTGCTAGAAAATGCCGCGTAGAACTTGCGTCGGCTGTGGACCAGGACGTAGCTAAATGCCTGTAGCGACAGCACGCAGCCGTCGAGCAAGGTCACCTTGTAGGGGGACCAGTCGCTCTCTGCCATCTTGCCGGGGCCATAGACGGGCGTGGTCCGGCTAGGCTTGGGCTTACGCTTTGGTCGAATACCGCGCACGAAGCGTTTGACGGTCGAGTAGCCCCCTTGGAACCCTTCATCCTTGAGGATCTCGAATACCCGTTGGGCGGTGATGTTGGGATAGGTCGTGAGCAGATCGGTGACCCGAGTCATCACGTCATCGATCAGTTTCGCGCGTGGCGCGCTCTGACGGGGTTTCGGCAAAGCCGTATGCGGTTGCTCCCGCTGCTCGGCGTGGCTGAAAAGAATTCGTTTGACGGTGTTGCGACTCAGGCCGAGTGCGCGCGCAATGGCGCGTCGTGACATCCGCTGCGCGGTCAAAGTTACGACCTGCAATTCGAGGGCTTCGCGGCTGCTTTGAGCCAGTGATTCGGGAGTCATGCGGCAGATTGCTCCTTGCGGGCCATGGCCTTTTTCGGCGTTGTGGTGCGCACGATGGTGCTCGCGAGCGCGGTCAACATTGGGATCAATGCTTCGAGATTTGCGGCAATCAGCTCGGCTGCTGTCGGACCGAACGCGCACAGCGGTGTCCCAAGCAGGCGTGCGTCCAGGCGGGCCGAAACTCGCTGCAGCGTGGTGATGTCAGCAGCCACCCAGTCAGCCTCTGAGCGAATGGCTCGCGTTGGACGCGGCCCCGGTTGCGGCGCAGTGACGGCGCCGGATGACCACCGGGCGAGCAGGGTCGCTTGAGCGATCGGGTCATCCAAGGCAGTGACTTGGCCTACCAGCAACTCCGTTTGGCGTACCGTCAGCCCGCGGTGGATCACCGCGCTCATGGCCGCGATTTGGTTGCCACGTGGCAACGCCGCCAGGGTCACCGCCGCTCGCGGAGCTATCAGCCCCATCCGGACACTGGCCTGCACCTCGTCGAGCAGCCCCTCGACGAGCAACAATCGGCGGCAAATCCAACTCTTGTGGCGACCTAAACGCTCGGCGATGCCGGATTGCGAAAGTCGGTCTTCGCGATAGAGCGAACGAATCAGCCAGCCCTCTTCGAGCTCAGTCAGGCCATGGCCGCGATGGAGCACAGCCACTTGGACTTTGGCTTCAGCGATATCGACGTCACAGTAGCGCACCTCGATCTGTGACCACCCCAGCTGCCGAGCTGCATGCAAGCGCTTGAAGCCATCAATGATCTGGATCCCATCGCCGTCGTCGAACACCGCCAACGGACTGAGCTGACCGTAACGCCCCAGCGACGCGGCCATCGCTTCGACGGCCTTCGGCTCGCGCAGTCGAAACGCTGAGAGCCTTTCGTCCAGATCCTCGACGGCGATCATGAGCTGTTGGTGTGGGGTCTTCGTCACGAGTCGGACGCGAACACAGACCGAGCTCGGAGAAAATCCAGGCACGTGACATCGGCCAAAATTCAGGCACTTACATCAATGTTTTCCATGACTTACAGACAGAACCCGGCACGTGACATCGTCCACTACGGTCCATATTGGGCCACTGCCTGTCGCACGATTGAGCCTATTTTCCGCTCGATGCGCAGCAGCTCTCGACCGAACCCGGCACGTGACATCCGAAAAGGTCCGTCCAAAATTCGGTGAATTTCCTCTTGTAATTCCAATGACTTGAGAGTCGAAGCCGGCACGTGACATTCCAGCGTCTCCCCGCCCGAACCGCCCTGGGCACACTGTGCTTGCAGCCTTGCCCGCCGCTGCCGCTGTCGCACACGCTCATCGGCTCGGTACCCTTCCAGGTCCTTACCTCGACGCTCCCGAGCAAGCTTTCGCCGTCGCAAGACGCGACAGGCATCAGAACAAGTGCACTGCTCTTTGCCGGCTCGCGGCGAAGCAACGAACCGCTTGCGACACTCCGTACATCGGCAACGTGTAACCATGCTGCGAGCGTCGATCCGACCCGCGCCAATGGCCGAATTCTCGACCTATTGACCAAAACCGCATCCGCATCCCATCCTGTCCCCAACACCCGACCCCAGTTGCATCCGCGGCCACGTGGATCACGAACTGACCCTAGAGTGGATCAGTCTCAACTGACCGCTGAAGCAATTGCATGAGAAGCATAGGAACCAAAGATGGATATCAGCGACTTCAAAGCCGAGTACGAGACACTCCACCGCCAATTTCGCCAGATGTCCAAGGAAGAGCGCCTTTCTGGAGGCTGGCTCGTGCCCCTCATACGCGCGGTCCTCAAGGGCCGTGCCGCAAAAATCGATGCCGACTACATTAGGTGCAATTACCCCGGAGTTGGAGCGACCAACCAAGCGAAAAAGGCCATTCAACTTGCATCCAGACAAGCGTCGATAGCCGGTGGGATTAGTGCTGCGGCGGTTACCGCGCTCGAGCTAAGCATCCCGGGGAGCGGTGGACTAGATGCAGCTATTGCAATTCCTGCAATTGGCGGGTCAATTCTTGCCGACATTGCTTTGACTACGGGTATACAACTGCGTTCGACCTATGACCTTTCGGTTATTCACGATGCTCCACTTTCGGTTGACGATGCCGAAGATTGCCTATTCATCTTTGCTGCCAGTCTCGGGGTTCAAATTGCCGAGAAACTCGGCGATTTTGCGAAAGCAGTCGGACCGAAGCTGATTGCGTATAACGTCAGGAAGCTTCTCCGGTCTGGACTAAGGGGCGCGTTGGTGAATGTATTGCGGAAGATTGGCGGGACGCAGCTCGCCAAAAAGCTTACTGAGCGGGCAATGATGCGACTCCTTGTGCCAGGTATAAGTATTCCAATTTCGGCGAGCGCAAACTACTTTTTCACAAGGTCATTTTTGAAGCGAGCCAATTCATTCATGGCAACGCGAGGCGCGGTTATGCGCCCACTAATTGGGTTGCACCACTTCGCCCCCGACATTGACAGGGAAGTCGCAATGAAGGCCTTTATCGTTGTAATGGAAGCTCCTGCTCGCGAACACGGTTGGTCTGAGGCGCAACTACAGGCTTTTCGTCAGACCCAGCGCTTTGTATGTCTCGATGACGAGATGGCAAAGAGATTGGACTGCTGGTTCGAGCGAACCGCAGAACAGGTTGCTGCTGCCACGAACACCATTCCCCATGAGGCGAGGCAATCACTCGCTGACTATCTTGTCGTAGGGGCGGCACTTGGGCTTCCGGAGCACGATGCTCAGTACGCGCAGGCCATTGCAATTATTGGGCAATCGTCAGTGGACGCCGTCCCGGACATCGACAAGCAACGGAGGACACTGGCGTCCGCGTGATTTCGCATGTTAGCTGGCAGCTTGCAGTCGGGGTCCAGATTCGCATCGTGCAATGGCAACCTCCTCAAGCGTCCGAGAATGACCCCATCTGTGATGGCGGTTCTGCTGCCTGGATTCAACCCTGACGCGTCGGGTATAGGCTTTCCGTGACATCCATAGGCTTCGCTGCAGCTCGGCTTGTGTTGTCAAGCGTGACACCGCGCGTTGGTTCGATGCGGATAAGGCCCTTCGAAACCGCGTGCGGAATATTTGGCCCTGGCGAAGGCGAGAGCCGCGGCGCTACTGTTGGGCTCCGGTGCCAGTGCCAAAAGGTGACGTGATGAAACCACTATCAGAATTGACCCAAGCTGAATGCGTAGCCAGGCAACGTGATATCCAAGCCCGGTTTGCCGCGACGCGAGACAACCCGGAAGCCAAGGTCGAGCGCGACGAATTGCGAGTCGAGGAAGAAGTAGTCCTTGCGCGCATCCACGAACTGAAGGAACGGACCAAGGCTGAGAACGTGCGCCGAAACTTTGCTGGCCTGGACTCGCCGTTTTATGAGGCGGTGAAAGCCGTGGTTGACCCCTTGGCGTTGGCTGCATTCGAGGTCGATGCGATGGCGCGACTTGCCGAGAGGGAAGCGAGGTCGGCCGCCAAGAAAGCTGCGAGGGCAGCAGAGTCGCCCGCGCCGGTACTACCCAAGGGAACCAAGGCGGCGCTGCCACCCATGGCACCATCAGGGCCACCGCCATCTCAGACTATTTCACGGCCGCCAAAACCTCAACGGCACGAGCCTGAAGTTATTGTGAGGAGAAGCCCTTCCCGCGAAATCCAAGACGAGTTTTCGCAATTGAGCCGAAGAAATTGGCGATAAATTAGGAAGCGGCTGTCCGTTGCTGGGGTGCAATACCAACGGCGAGCTCGGCAATTGCGCAACGACCAGCAGCACCGTACCTGTCACAGTGGAAGGGTTCTGAGCGCGCAAGAAGAACCAACCACAGACGGGCTATTCTTTTAGCTCCGTGATTGCAAATTCGGCGTCAAACGCGGAATAAGATTAGTACCAGATACTAGAGCAATCGAAAGATTCACTCGGAGCCAGTAACGTTCGGCGCGCGCCGCAAGGCGCGCGTCTCTGTCTAGCTCCGCGGACAGGAGGTACTATGACTCATACAAGTCAGCATCAATTGGCGGACCTTATACTAACGCTTGGCACAGGCAGGATGACGTCGGAAACCGCATTGCGCCTTGCCGCATCCCCCGGCGCCATCGAGCACTTCACGACGGGAGCAAACGCACACGGCAAATGCGCCGAACTCATCGCCCTGAGCGTACGCAACAGCCTGAGTGACCCAGCCTCCCCTTGGGTTGTCGTGAATCCCCCGAGCGTGCCTCCGAACTACGTACGAGCGTGGCTCAACCCTGACACCAGCAGCGCAAGAGATTCTGCTCTACGAAGTTCGAATCTCGGACACGCGGCACATCTTCGTCCCGGGCGCTCAGGTGAAGGTCGGTGACCCAGGATACATCGCTCGGAGTCTACTAAGTCACGCATGCGACCCCAGGTACGCCAAGATTTGCGACGTCGATGCTCGCCTGGTGCTTGCAGATGGGACACCTCGAGTAGCACCGAGTGCCTTCACGCGAGGTCAGGCCGAAGCCCTGAAAAACGCCGGCTTCAAGTTTGTCGGTATTGAGCACTTGGAACAAGACGCCAAACGAGTTCACGCAGGGCTCAATGGCATCTACGAACACGAGCGCGTGGTGTACGACCGCGAACTCACCATAAAAGCCAACTACGCCCCAAGACAAGTCGCCATGCGCGCGGGCTACGCTGGCGGAATCGCCTTCATTATCGTTGCGGGAACTGCGTCGTACCAACAGTACAGTTACTACAGAAAGGCCGTGAAAGAAGGCAGAATCAAGGACGAGCCAGCGGCGAGAAAGGAATACGCCAAACAAGCGGCTAAGTCCGTTGCTAAGCAGGCAGCAATTGGCGGAGCAATTGCTATTGCGGCCACTCTAATTGAATCGGTCGTATTCCATGCGGCGAAAATTGTGACAAGTTCTACGACGGCACTATTGGTGGCTGCTTTGCCTGTTTGTATAGTCGCGGCGGCGGCCGACATCTACCGCGAGTACAAGCTGGTTCGGCAAGGCGAGTCGTCGGTTGCTTGGGCAATCTTCCATGGGGCGTTGAAGGTTACCGCCGACGTGTTGCCGTTTGCCTTGACGAGTTTCGGACCGGCTGGCACGATTATCGGAATTGGATTCGGAATCGGGCTCAGGTGGTGCTCGGGCTGCATTCGGAAGCTGGAAGCAGAGATTGGCGAAATGCTGCCGGCGACATAAGATTGAGAAAGGCACGTTCCACTCGGAAAGTGCTTTTCAATTAGCTCCTTGGAATTGCTAAGAAACACGCCTCGTCACGTGAATCTGTGGGTAAGCCAATCGGGCTCGGGTAGGTTTCCGAGGCGGTGGTACAAGGCAGTTTCGGCGTGGTCGTAGCTGCGAAAGCCGTAGGCGATTCTGGTAGTCACTCTCGCTTTGAGATTGAATCCTTCGACAGCGCCAGCCGCGAATGAGTTACGAGCCTTGAACCAGTTGAGTAACAGGTGGCGATGGTCACGAAGTGTGCGCGCCAGTTTGGCAAATGGCTTGAGCCGGCTCCAGTTGGCATCCTTGAACCAAAGGTCGAGGAACTTGCCTGCCCAGCCAGCAGATTTGTACTGCCAGAATTGCTGAAAAGATTCCTTGAGCAAATAGGCGCGGGTTGTTGCGTAGTTGATCTTCATCAACTCGTTGAGGCGGCAGAACTGCGGCTCATCGAGATTCTCCTTACGTTTGAGTAGAATCCATCGTGTGTGCTTGAGCGTTGCAGTGTCGCCTTGTGCCCGAAGTCTGCGGGCCTCATCGCGACGAACTTGATCAACGGCGTCACTGAACAACCGCATGACGTGAAATCGGTCCAAGACATGGACAGCGGCGTTGGCTTTGCGAGCCACCGTCGAGATGAACGCCCGCCACATGTCACTGGTGACGAACTTGAGTTGCTTGCATCTCACGGTGAGCGTCATCACCAAGCCTGAGGGGTCTGTGGGTTAGTTCCCGCAAGAAGACTGAGGGACGCAAAGCGAAACCCCCTCAGAAAACTTGCGAAAGTCTCCAAAGGGGGCTCGTCTCCGGATTGCGAGTCTGGAGGTGTTTGATGTTGCATGAATTGGTCTTCGGTGACGAATTATTTGCTCGTTTAGTAGCCATGGACGCTCAAATGGCCGCGCAGTTAGCGGAGCAGAGATGCCCGGCGTGCGGCGGGCCACTGCACAAGGGCAACTACCTGCGAAAGCCGCGAGGGGGTCTGCTGGCCCTGGCAGGCGAGCAGTATGCGTTACGCTTCTCGCTGTGCTGCGGGTGGCGCGACTGCCGCAGACGGGTCCTGCCGCCATCGTTGCGGTTCCTGGGGCGGAGGGTGTACTTGGAGGTGGTCGTGCTGTTTGCCAGCGTCATAGCTCAATCGGTCGTAGCGCTGCGCAAAGCCTCGACGGCGACGGGAGTTCCGGCACGGACGCTGCGTCGGTGGTCAGGCTGGTGGACTGCAAGCTTTCCGTCATCACCGACATGGATCGAGCTTAGGGCCAGATTCGTCCCACCTCCGCCGGACGAAGTCTTTCTGCCCGCATCGCTGTTGAATCGACTCGAGTGCGATTTGACAATGTCTCGCACTGCGCAGGTTGTTTCCGTTTCGAAGTTGGCAGAGCACATGGCACAGCTACTCGCACCGGCAACGACGAGTGCGGCGTGTGATGCATCACGATTGTTGAGGTCACTGGTCGGCGGTTGCAATTCGAGCTGACTCACGCAGAGGATGGTGCTTCTCATGGTTTTACAGCTGATTTAGGGTGCACTCACGGCAACGCCGCATTGAGCGATTGCCGGTGAGGTCCCATGAGCGACGAAACGAGCACACCAGCGCGCGTGCGTTGGGCACGATTTCGCTTTTCCATTATCTCTCAGTTGTTCGCGTCACCCCCTGCAGAAGGCGAGTTACAGGCAGCCATCCAGGAGCTAGCTTATCGACGGTGGCGGCACCCCAATACCAATGAGTCGATTCAAATCAGCTCTAAGACCATTGAGCGATGGTTCTACTCAGTACGCAACGAGAGTAACCCCATCGTCGCCCTTGAGCGCAAGGTGCCGAGCCACACCGGTACACACCGGACAGTGTCCAGTGCTGCCGACGAGGCCATTCGTGCGCTACGGCGCGACCATCCTCGGTGGAGCTACCAGCTCGTCTACGACAACCTGCTCGCTGTAGGGCGGGAAGATCCCAAGCTTGGTACTTTACCAAGCTATGCCACCGTGTGCCGGTTCATGAAGCACCACGGCCTGCTGCGTCATCGAAAACCCCGGCGCCATGAGCTCGAGCCTGGATTCGTGCCTCGTGAGCGACGCTCCTTCGAGGTCTCTCATGTCCACTCGCTCTGGCACTCCGACTTTCACGAGGGCAAACGCAAAGTCCTGACCACCAACGGCGAAAGAAAGCCAGTCGTGTTGTTTGCCACTCTCGATGATTGCTCCAGGCTTTGCTGCCACGCCCAGTGGTACGCTGTTGAAAGAGAAAACACCGCCAGCTTCGTGCACGGGCTCTGTCAGGGATTTCAGAAACGCGGGCTCCCCCGATCCCTGTTGACAGACAATGGCTCACCCATGCTCGCTGCGGAAACCAGAGAAGGCCTGGAGCGACTGAGCGTCGAGCACTTCACTACACTTTCTCAATCGCCTGAGCAAAACGGTAAGCAGGAAGTCTTCTGGTCACAGGTCGAGGGGCGCCTCATGGCGATGCTCGACGGCGAAAAGGAGCTCACCCTCGAGCTGTTGAATCGAGCAACTCAGGCTTGGATCGAGCAGGAATACAACTGCTCGATCCATCGCGAGCTGCAGCAGTCTCCGATCGAGCGATGCCTTTTGGGTCCCAGCGTCGGTCGCGCTTGTCCGAGCAGCGATGAGCTCCGGCGCGCGTTTCGCATGCAGGTGTCACGCAAGCAACGTCGAAGTGATGGCACCTTGACTGTCCTTGGGATTCGCTACGAAGTCCCCTCAGCCTACCGCACCTTGCTGCTCATGACGGTGCACGTTGCCCGTTGGGATCTGTCGTGTATCGAATTGGTTGACCCGCGCCGAGGAACACACCTGGCAACGCTCTACCCCTTGGATAAGGAGCGCAACGCTGACCGGCAACGACGCGCTTTGGTCGATGCCACAGTCCAAAGCACAACGGTAAAAGAGCCACCAGCAACCGGACCCGCTCCGTTGCTTCGTCAACTCATGGCCGAGTATGCCGCCACCGGTTTGCCGCCAGCCTACGTGACTTGTAACCCCACCCCAGCCGTCAATGATGAGTTTACCGAAAACGAGGACTCGGATGAATCCTAAGCTACATGCCCAATATAGCCTGAAGTTTGCCCCGTTTCGCCCCGACGTGCCTGTCGAGGCACTCTACACCACGCCCGCTGTCGACGCGTTCCTGCGCCGTGTCGAATTGGGTATCGCCGACGGTGGTTACGTCATGGTCACTGGCGATCCAGGCACTGGCAAAACCGTTGCCATGCGTCTATTGGCGCGACGCCTCGAGGTCCTCCCCGACGTCATCGTTGGGACCATCGAGCACCCGCAGTCCCGGACTTCTGACTTCTATCGCGAGCTGGCTGACCTATTCGCGGTCCAGCTGCATACGCATAACCGTTGGGGTGGCTTCAAGGCCCTGCGCTCGCGCTGGGCCGATCACATCTCGTCCACACTGACTCGCCCAGTCCTGATCCTGGACGAGGCACAAGAAGCGCTGTCCCCCGTTTTCACTGAGCTTCGAATGCTAGCCAGTAAAGATCTCGACACTCGCCAACTGCTCTGTGTCGTCTTGGCAGGTGACGCACGTCTCGTCGAGCGCCTTCGCACGCCTGACTTGATGCCGCTCGGCAGTCGCATTCGTCGCCGACTCGTCCTGGATTATGCCTCCAGGGATGAGCTTCTGGCGTGTCTGGACCACCTACTCGAGGTCGCCGGAAATCCCAGCCTCATGACCACCGAACTCAAGGCCACGCTCGCCGATCACGCCGCCGGCAACTACCGCGTCATGATGAATCTCTGTGACGAATTGCTCACGGTTGCCCTCGATCGCGACCTGCCGCGCCTCGACGAGAAACTCTACCTCGAAGTTTTCGGCCAATCACCAAAACCCAAGCCAACGGCCAAACGCAAATGAATCGCCGGCACGATCCACAGCTACTGATTCAAGCCCCCGAGTTGCGCCACTTGGCCGCGTTGGTCGAGTCCCTCGGTGCATCCGAACAAGACCTGTTGGTCGAATGCGGTACCGATAACTTCGATTACCACCGCAGTCCAACCCAACTCGCAGCATTCGACCTCATCGCCGACATACGAAGACTGTACTCCACGATCAATCGCTATCGCCGTCGTCGCATCCGCTCCCTGCGCCCGCCCCAACGCGATGATGACATCTTCTAGCCACCAACCGCCGTCGGACACCAAACCGACGGCTTCACTTTGTCCACCATTGACGCACTGCGTCCCTCAAACATCATGCTCCAAACCCCCTCAGACTTCGTGTGCACGCTCACGGTGCCCAGCCAATCGAAGAAGCTTGCGAACGTTGCAGCCGTACGATCGCGGCCAATCCAGAGTAGTCGTTTGCAGGAATGATCGATTTGGTAGACCAAGGTCAAGTACTTGTGTCCCTTACTCCAGGACAATTCGTCAACTCCAATCGACTCAATTCCATCGAGAGACAGATGCGTACGGCCCCAAAGGACGGCTGTTTCGACTGCCGAATAGACAGTTTGCCAACTGACGTGAAAGCGCGACGCAGTTTCTTTCCAACTCAACACCTTGGCCCAGCTGGCCAGAAACCAAATCAGAGCCGTCGTCATTCGGCTCTTGCCTTCAGCCCACGGAAGCAACTCGACCTTCACCCCGCAGCTCGGACAATCGCAGCGTCGTGGTGCGTAGAGAAAAAACACAGCGATGGCCCAAAGAGGGACGAATTGATACAGCCAAAGCTTGAGCCGATCGTAGGCGGGGCACTTCCTGTAGCAGCCGGAACATACAGGCTTTGAGCCACGGCGTTCCCGCAACGACACATGGATTCGAACGCCGTCGCGGTGCTCGACAAATTGCGCATCGTCAAAGACGAAACCCGGCTGCTTTTGGATTCGATTCAGGATAGTCTGTAGTTGCATCGTGTTGGCTTGGTTTGGTGTGGTAACCGCCATGTTGACACGATGCGCTTTGTCCGCCCCATCGGCGTTGAACACCGCCATTTTCAGCGGCGCGTGAACAAGGTGGGGACTGCAATCCTCACCTTGGACGTGCCCGTCTCAACGGCCCACAAACAACGTGGCAGCAGGCCAGTCCCCGCCTTGTGAGCGAGCGTCGCGCCCGTCACAGCCCAACACTCCCGCCATCTCATACGGGCGCGAATCCGAAACCTGCGCCCCTGCAAACTCAAATCTCATGCCCACAGATTCACGCGAAGAGCCAGAAACACTTACCTAGCGATTCCGAAAAATGGAAAAGAGTGTATGGGTGACGGTTAGCCGAATTCGCCCGACAACTAACTGGGGCGGAGAATGGCGATCACAATGGCGAAGTGGCTCGGTCATCACAGATTGCCATCAGGTATCCCGCTAAATTTTCTGAAGTCAGCCCGTCGCTGCATTCGCCACTGCTCTCGCACTGTGATTCAATCCTGAGATTCGATGGGTAACATACACACCCTGCGTCCCCGCGACTTACCAAGTTCGAGGAACCTTAGACTCCGCAGACGGCATTTTGGCTGAACGTTACCTCATAGACTTTCCAGAGCAGTGTGTGATATGTAGTCCGGCACGCCGCTGGGAATCGTCAAGTGGTGGAACTCGCAGAAGGGCCTTGGCTTGTCACGGTAGATAGCAAAGGAGAAATATTCGTGCACGGTCTCCGCGGACGGTCGCACCTGACCCCTGGACAGAAAATCAGGTTCACTGAGGTTGAGCGCGCTCGCTCGTCAGGCCACAAATCGGAGCTGCCAAGCTGATTCACCCCTATAGGGACGCCAATCGCTCCAGACCAGGTCCAGCCCGGATTCCAAGATGTGTTCAATGATTGGTTCGAAGCCGGGGACGTGGTTTCCCTCTCGAACTTAATCGGTCGAACACTTGCTTTTTGAAGGCATCGTTCTTGCGCTGCGTATTCGAGCGCCCGGCGAATGCCGACGGAGACTTTGGCGTGCACCCCGCCTGCTGTCACTGGTCAGCCGTTTGTTATTGGCTCCCACCTAGAGTATTCGACATTCCTAGCAATCTGACACGTAAACCAAACCATGCTCATTTCGGAGTTTCGGGATGCCTATGGAAATCCATGGGAAGAGGGATTCCGGTTACGAAGGTGTCCGATAATCTTTCGTCGACCACAGAATGCATTCGAGACAATCGTCACTGATTGCGAAAGTTTCACCGTGGAATTTCCCATGTTTCGCAAAAAATGCGTATGGGGCAATCGCTGCAGTGCATAAAGTGGCAACGAATCGGTGACGTGCGTGGTGCGATCGACGCCGCAGATTGCATTGAGACGACTTGCCAAACCTATGCGCTCGAGCCTTATGGTGAAATTCTTGGTGTTCCCACCATTTGATTTCTCTTGACCCACAATTCCAGCAAGCATCAACTGGTGGCAGGAGATACTAATGCCCAAACTGATTCGCGCGACGTTTAATTCGACAACTGACGACGAGAACAAAGATAAGGACACCGGAGTCTACGTCTACGTTTTTACGCAGGACGGGGCGACCAAATTGGCACAGATTGAGAATTATGACAATTCGGACAAAGATGCGACTGAGTATAACAATGGCTCACCGCACTCAATTCCGCTGACGGTATTGAGTGCTTCAGAGAAACCTTTGTGTGTGTCGTTTGCTTTCAAGGTTGGTTCGAAAGCCAAAGGAAGTGATAAGTGGAAGATTAAGGATTCCAACATCGAACTATTGTTCGATGATGGCACAAACCTTGTACGCTCGAGTGGTGCATTTGAGCTCAACAGTAGGGATGACAAGTACACCGAAAAGTCCTTCTAGCGGGTGCGTCAGTCTACTGCCATTTCTTAACCAACTGATCGCAACTCGTGATCGCAGTTGTGGAACTTTGTTGCCATGGCGCGGCATCTTTGGTCCGTGCCACGGGACAAAAGGATCCGCTTCGTATTGATGTTGCCCAGTACTGACGAGCCACAACAGGTTTATCGAGGATTTCCGAAACAAGGTTCATTCGGAAGTAGTGGGTAAGAGGCAAATCTAACGGGCTCCGACAATTCCGGAAAGCGAGAAGTTCATGGCAATAATCCCGCGCATTGTGCTGGCCACTCCAGAAATTGACTTAGCGACGCACAACGAAGCAATGATGCTCATCGTTGACACAGCCCGTTGGGAATTGGATCGTATTATTCGGTGCAGCGTAGTATTCCGTCGGGAGTCTGCCTACAACTCAACAACGGGACAGGTCGATCAAGAGGCTACAGCTATTTTGTTAGCGAACAATAGCCTCCATTACGGGCGAACCGTGGATGTCGAATCGTTCTTTGTTGCGTATGACCGCACCGAAGACATACCAATTGGAATCGGCTTTGGCAGCCTGGGGACTCCGCAGTCTTGGACTCATGGACAAGGACCCACTATCGCAATCCCATCTTGGATACCGGGGATTGGCGGACGCCGAATAGTTACGTTTCGTGATGACGTTCCGCTCACTCCTGCAGTTGACGCTCGAGTCCGGTTGATATCGGCAATGAATATGTTGCCCTGGACAGCCCTAGAGCCTTCCGAAAGCGATTCGACAGCGAGACGTCTGTACGTGAGTACGCCAAACCATTTATTCGATTTCACAAATCGGAATCCCGGTCAGCAGCACGTTGAACAGTGCGTCGCGACCGGCGGATTCCAACGAACGGTTCAAGTGCCATCTGCGGAATACAGTGATGTCGAGGCTGTTGTACGGGCTTACCCGGACGAGTCGGACTCACATATTCGGGGCATCGTCCGTATAGCCGCCGAGACTATGTTTCGCCGTCCATGGCTATTTTAGTGGCTCAGGTTGCAGGCGGCGATTGATGGTGTGATCATTGCCCGCCTAAATGCCGAAGTACGCGATCAGCGGCTAGACTGGCCTGACGGTTTCTTCGGCGTCAGGCTAGCGTCCGCGACGTGTGCCAGTTCGCCGTGCGTTCGTCCTATGACACGCCGGGCATGAATCACAGAGGGACCTGAAGGCGGCCTCTTGGGTTTTGGCGTCAAGAAGTGCGAGGCCAAGCCGACTGCCGATCTCTGCACGAAGTTCAACCCGCAGGTCCTGAAGGTCTTTTCGGCTTGCAAGGCTTCGGGCGAGACTCAAAACAGTAATTACAACTGGGGCAATGCCCGCACAAAGTTGCCAAGTAGTCATTGTTTTCTCATTGAACAGTCTATGGCGTCGAGCCGGAATGAAGTGCATTCAACTGGGCTAGTGCCGTACTCGCTTCGGTTATGCAGTGTAACCGGCACGAAGGTAACCGGTCATGTGACATGACCGGGCTACCTCTGGCGCGCCTTTTCGGTGCGGCGGCTTCTGTTGACAGTGCCCTGTACTCCGATTGATTTGAGGAACGCGTTTATGAATTTACCTTCGAGCACTCTGTTCTTAGCTCTGATCGCCCGGATAATTCTTTTGGCCTCGTCAAAGATGGCATCATCACCCTCAGCCCACGTGGGTGGGTTTGGCAGGAACATTTCGGCCTCCTTCGTACTAATCTCTTCGCGAATCTGGCTGATCGCGCGAAGGGCAGCAGCGTAGCCGTCTGAATCATAGTAATCTGCCGACTGATCAAAGTCCTCCATTGCTCGGTTTTCAAAGATTTCGATCACCCGCTGACGTCTAGCTGCATTCTGGCGCTGACTCGGTCCTTCTATTCCGTGGGCGAAGTCGAACAGTCTTTGAACCTGAGCACGCAACATGTTCCGCTCAGCGAGAAACCGGCTCTCTTCTTTGCAATCCGCCATCCGATACTGCAGAATTGTCAGATTCATGGCGTGTTTCATCGCAATCTCCGCAACGTCCATTGCCGATTGCACGTCTCTGCTGATGTGGCTTGGGCGAGACGCCAGCAGCATCTGAAAATCTCCTATCGACTTCTTGAACTGATCCTTAAGGCGCTGGGACTGCTCATCAAGCAGAGACGCTGAACACTCAAGCTCGTGATTCGCTCGTGGGTTTCCTTTGGTCCGACCGACTCTCGCGTTGCATTTCATCGGGCGCATAGCTGAGTCAGATAACACGTTTGGGGTTAGGTCATTCTCGCGGATTTCAGGCAGGAACCCAAACGATCGCGGCCTGTGGGCCTACTCCCCGCTCGTGTGTGACGTCAACCAGTATCTTCGGTATCTCGGTGCGCGTAATATGGAGACATTTGGAGGTCGCATGTCCAACGACTTGGTTGAAGAACTTGGAAGGAATATTCCCCTTTCTGAAATGATTGCGTCACTTCGCCAGGAGCTTCGAGTTGCTCTAACAAGCGGCGATGATGACGTCATTAGGTTTGAAGTCACCAAAATTGAACTTGAACTCCAGGTTGCTATTTGCAAGGAGCATGCTGGCTCGGGAGGGCTGACCTTTGGCGTACTGACCGCAGGGGCGTCGAAGAAGAACCAAACACAGGACACGCATACCTTTCGTTTGGAGTTAAAGCCTGAGTTCACAAAAGGCGCAAGCACAGCACAACCTCTAAAGCTGACTTCTGAACCGCACAGTCCTCTCCGGCAGCCCACCTAGGCGAGAAACGTGAACCCGAAACGCGTTGCCCTAATTATTGCCGAGGTAAGGGTCGGCAGTGGGTTTCTGATAGATAACGAATTTATCATAGCGGCAAGTCACGTCGTCGCGTCCCAAACGAGCATATACGTGTGGATATGTGGAACTCGCCGCAATCACGAAGCGAAGGTAGCCTATACCTCCGATGACTCTACTGACTTTGCTCTATTGAGACTGCTTGACCCCATAACCGAGGACCTTGGTGAACGGCCTACGTTCGGTCGCTTCTCACGATTTGCTGACACCCCTTGGACCGCAACTGGATTTCCCGACGCATCACAGGTTAAGGGGATGCCACTTCGTTCCGCGAGACATCTAGCATTGGTGGCTTGATGACCTGGGGAGGGGGTACAGTGCAGAACTTACTTGAGCTAACAGTGGAAAGTGAACCAAGTGCCACGGTTGGATGGCAAGGGTTGTCTGGAGCAGCGGTATTTGTGGACGGCCACATCGTGGGCACACTTACTGAACTACCACACTCATTTGCGGGCCGGCGATTGACAGCAACGCCGATCGAAGCGGTACTTGGCGGTTGCGCGACTATGTTCGCGGCGCCGCATAATTTCCAGCCCAGTAATTTGCCTTAATACCATCTGCAGGATTGTTGACTGGAATAACGCGTCTTTCGATTGATTACGCAATTCAGCCGACCGCAATGCTCTCGCCATCTGCTGAAGTTGTGCCATTCATCGACTCAATTCGCAGCAGGGAACTCCACGAGCTTGAAGCCTGGACTGAATCTGACGCGCGGATATCGTTTCGGTTGTTCTATGCTCATGGAGGATTTGGGAAGACGCGCTTGTTTCAGGAGTACGCTCGTCGTTTGCGCGCGAAGGGATGGCACGCGGGTTTCCTATTGATGGATGCCGACCTCTCAGCGATTCTGTCCAGAGTTGCCCGCAGTCAACGGCCGGCATTTGCAGTGCTTGACTACGCTGAAACCTGGTCACAATTGTCCGACAGGATCAGGGAACTCTTACGTTATACTGACGAGTTCGGCATTTCTCGCATACGAGTTGCACTTCTGTCTAGGAATTCGGGCGAGTGGTGGGGAAGCCTCTGCAACCGTGGCGGAGAGCAGATTCGAAGCGCATTGTTGAGCCACCTGCCGTTTCGAGTCGCACCCACGTCCCTTAGTATTGACGACCGGCGACATGCGTTCGACGTCGCACACTCGGCATTCGGCAAGCTACTCGGAAGCTCGGCCCCAGTACCGAAGAACTACTCCCTTGACGACGCTGTCTTTGAACGAATTCTCTATGTACACATTGCAGCACTGGCTTCCCACCTGGGCGTCTCTGTTGGGGCATCAGAACTATTGGACGCGTTGCTCTCGGTGGAGATAGGGCTGTGGTGCCACGCCCTACCAAAACTTCCGGAATGGACATTGGATTCGTTTCCAAGGCTAGCGCAACGACTAGTAGCCGCCGTCACTATGCGTGGCGGCGTCACATTGGAGCGCGCCAAAGAGCTCAGAGATCAACTCGCTCGGCAGATACCAGAAGACTTTGTTTACTTCTTGTCGCGAATAATGCCAACAGTAGACCTTGCACAATCCGAACTCGCTGCGGTGGGGCCGCTTGAGCCCGACCTGCTCGGTGAGCGCCTAGTGCAACGTGCGCTGGAAGAGTCGCCCGCGACGCTTTTTGGTCCGTGCCTAGAATCAGATTCGGACGAACAATTGAGAAATGTATTTCGGACAGTAGGGAGAATTGCCAGGACAAACGTCTCCTGGCACTTCAAGCGTGAACATTTTGACATCGGGCATTGGCTAGACCATGTCCTATTTCGCAATTCCGATCGGAGAATTCTCGCGGCATTTGACGCCGCACTGTCATTAGCAGAATCACCGATAAAGACTTCGGACATTATCCCGCTTGCACTTCAAAGTCCTCTTGCTGACGCCCTCGTACGAGCAGTTCCCACAATTTCCAATCGGGAGACCCTCGCGTCTATTGTACGGCGACTTCCAGAACAATCCACTTCCCTCATTGACCTTGGAGTTGCAGCAACAAGTCATCAGCTTGAGCATATAGAGCAGTTACCTGTAGAGGAACAGGCAAGGCTACTCGATACCGTAGCAGTCCGTTTGGCATCGTTGGAACAACCGACGGCTGCCCTAAAGTACAGTGAAAGGGCCGTTTCGATCGCGAGGTCCCAAGCTCAAACTAGCGCGGACGACATTCATTGGGATCTTGCTGGCTTTCTGTGCAATCTTGGAAGCAGATACAATGACTCTGGGCGCGCAAACGAGGCAATACGGGCCTTAAACGAGGGCATTCAAATGTACAGGCTCGCCCTGCACACGCAATCGAATAGGCTTAGCCCCGAACTGGCGATGGCTTTGAGCAACCTCGGTTGTATATTCGGCGATCAGGGACGATATGAAAAGGCATTGGAGGTTACCGGCGAGGCTGTACACATTCGCCGCGAACTATCAAAGCAAGCGCCAACGCTCTTTCTCCCACACCTCGCAGCTGCTCTTGACAATTTGGGCATATACTTATCTGGATTAGGGCTACTCGAAGAGGCGCTAGTTGCCAACGGGGAGGGTATAGCGATCCGCAGCACCTTAGCTGATGATCGGCCCGACGCGTATTTGTCAGACTTGGCAAACAGTTTGCACAATGGCAGCAATATACTTTTCAAATTGGGAAAACACACAGACTCGCTAGAACTAATGGGGGACGTGGTCAGCATTCGCGAGCAACTGTACTTCGCAAACCCGGTCGCCCACTCGTGGAAGTACTTGAGTAATTTGGTGGGAATGAGCGAAAAACTAAGCGAAAGTGGCAAACACGCTGACGCGATTTCTCTATTGAAGAAGGCTGAACTAGTCATCGGACACACTGCATACGGTGACGATTCACCCGAAGGCATAAAGTTTCACACGCTAGGGCGCATTAACCAGCATTTGGGCGAATGTTACGCTCGCGCGGGCATTCCGGACGAGGCACTAAGATATGCGCGCAATGCGGTTGACATGGCGAGGCGAGTCCCGTTTCCGTTGGACGCATCTGACGGACACCCATTGCCATATGCACTACACAATCTTGGCGACAGGCTCATAACCTTTGAGCGATATGACGAGGCACTGCTAGTACTAAGCGAAGCTGTTGACATCGCCAGACGGGCGGCAGAGAGCAATCCGGACGGATGCCTGCCAGTGCTCGCCATAAGTCTACACAACCAAAGCGGCGCACTCTACGCCTTACTCCGAGCCGATGACGCAGTCAAAACTGCCGAAGAGGCAGTCAATATCCGTAGAACGCTGTCGAGATCAAAACCGGCGCTGTATTTGCCATTGTTCGCCAACAGTCTAGGCCAACTTGGAAATGCGTTGACACTAGCTGGAAGGCCTCATGACTCGCTTCGGGCATCCAAGGAAGCGCTTGATATTGCTCGACAGTTGGCCACAGAGAGGCGATCAATTCACCTAAGACTATTGGCAAGGAGCCTAGCCAACTACGGACTTAGGTTGTCGGCAGTCGCTGAATACGTCGAGGCTTGCAGGGTATCAGAAGAAGCGGTTACTGCTATGCGTGAACTTTCTCACGTTGATGCTGGCACTGCCGCGATAGCTCTGCCCAAATCGCTGCTGTCATTGGGCTCGATCAAGTGGGAACTTGGAATGCATTCAGAAGCTGTCAATGCAATAGGAGAGGCCGTGGAACTACTGTCACCTTTGACGGAAAAGTGGCCCAATGCGTATGGAACTCTATTTCGTGTGTGCATGGAACAGTATTGCTACCATTTTGCGAGGCTCGACGCCCGAAGTGAGGAGCAGATTAGAATACTGGAAGTTTCGGCCGCAGCTGTCCTCGCGATCAATGACACTGGAAGCGCCGCCTGGACAGTGATTAGACAGAGTGCCGAGTCCATATTGGCACATCGGGAGCAGCATACCTAACCAACGCCTCGCTACTCACAACTTTGCGACCGCCATCTCACCCGTGGTCGCCTAAGCGCCACATCAGCCTATCAAGACATTTCCAAGTTCTGTCGCCGACTCTTGCAAGTCGCCGCGAGCTGAGCGAGTTGAGAGCCTCGCTCAAGTCACACGAAACCAACGCAACCAACGCAAGCTTCGGATCCTCAACTTGCCTTTTGCCGCTCGGCTCAAAGGGCGCGTCGCGCATCCCGTTCGTTCATACCTACGTATGCCTCAAAGGGCAAAGAGCTTAGCAGTCTGCACTTGAAAGTTCACGCTAGCCCGGAAGTCGTCGAATTCGACCACGAGATACTGACCAAGTTCTTCAAGGACGAGTTGACCAACCACCACGGCAAGCCAATGGAGCTCCCACAGGAAACGTGCACATTTCATGTTCAGCGACTCGAGGTTATTCAATCGCATGCCAAGAAATCCTGATCCGTGAGTATCCCAGCAGTAGACAGCATGCCGATCCGTATACATATCGCTGAATTTCACTTCACTGAAGTATCCTTCGGCGCGGTCTGCATCCTCTTCTAAGTTCGAACCAGTCCACCGCGAGGGGTGCTTGCCGTTCCACCACCTATTTCGGTAACCCCTAAGCGCGGTTGCTTCAGGTGTGTCCAAAAAGTCTATCCACTCTCGAAGGTCCTTGGGCAAATCTCTGCCGTTGTAATGACGTCGAATCCTCTCCGCCTGCTTCAACAGTGATGAACGTTCCCAGTAGAAAATCTTTTCAAATGGCCGATCATTCGGCGTGTTGTGGGCAATCGCTATATCTACGGCAAGCTCAAACATTGTTCTCGCTGCGACAGCCAACGCCTGAACGTCGATCGGCGCTCGGAGCTTCGTGACTGAAGTTAGCCAAGATACCATTCTGTCGTAGAACCCGTACAATGCAGATAGCCGTAGTTGAACTGGCATGGGCTCAGTATCAGCGAACTTCGTCGCTGCTTCGACACGATCTATAAGGCCCCGGAAGAATTGCTCAGTACACCGGCAGGCCACATACGCCTGCGTGTGAGCAAGCTCACTTTGAGCAGTCATCGTGGCTAGGTAGCATGCAATGGGTTGACCGGTGACTTGGGCAGAGTCTCCTGAGAGATTCCTGTATTTTTCCAGGTAACTTGGGATTTTCAGGCAGCTTCAGTCTCACCATCGCGTAGCCTTTAAGGGACCGACGGTGAACTTGAGCAGTGACTGCACTGTAGGCTGACAGGACGGGGAGGCTTGAAGTACCTACACTCTGGACTACACGTTGTTGAATTCCAACCGCAAAGGACCAAACTTATCCACCAATGGAGGCGTATTTGGTTTCCGACATCGAGGGCAACAGGTGATGTGTGGCGAAGGACGGTGAATTCCAGCACTATTTGCCTGCAGCATACATCGCAGGGTTCTCGTCTGATGCGAGGCGACCACCGAGAAGGAGCATGATCTGGGTGGCGCGCCGGGATGTACCGAAGGTATATCGACGCGCAGCCGAAAAGGTGGCTGGCGTGGAGAATCTGTACACTTTGCGGCCGGGCACTCGAATTGGCGCGTCCTATCGAACTCAAGGACCGAACATTATCGACGAAATGTGGAGACCGGTAGAAGACGCTCTTCGGGCAGCCATCGATGCGACCCTCAGCGGACAAGACCCCTCTGTGGATGCAGACACGTGGCTCCACGTGCTGGTGGAGTTCGCGGCGCAGGTCTTCGTTCGCGGCGTCAACTTCGCCTCACGTTTCGTGACTCGGTTCGCCTCGCTAGACGGTCTCAGCGTGAAGATTGACGATCCAGATCACGTGAACCAAGCGCGCCTCTTGGAGCTGCATAGGCTGCGAGGCGCCGTTGTTCGAGCGCGGTGGGGGATTCTGCACTCGCCGCGCGTTCCGTTAGTAACAAACGACATGGGTCGAGTCCCGTTGCCAGGAGGCAGTGGGTTCCTCATACCGCTTCGCAGCGACGTCGCTTTGGTTCTTTCCTTTCCACCTGGTCAAAGGAGGGTCGCCTTGATAGGCACCCCCGACGATCGGTGGCTTGCCGGCCCGATCTCGCGACGGGTGCTGCGACCGGGACGAGCGATGCAAATCAACAGGGCACTGGCGCGAAGCGCACGCAAGGAGCTGTACGGGCCAACCGAGGACCTCGTCGGACTCATGCATCGGAGAAATGGAGACGGTAGGGCCACCGGTCGAACCAGGCGAGCCTGTCTCTTTGCTTCCCTATCGATACATGAGTGACTCCCGCGAACACGAAAGCCTAATCTATCTGCTATGCGAGCCACCGTCGAAACGGATAGGGGCGCCGGCTCCGGATTCGAAGGAGTTCTTTGAATGCATTGGCAAACGTAGGAAGGAATGGCTTTGCGTTCGCACGATCGCAGGCGATGCACCACGTGATGAGCATCCGCCCGTACGCGTAGTATTCGCCCTCAAGGAGGGGGCACCTCTCCCGCCCGAAGGCTTGACGAAAAATTGGCCTTCCCAAAGATGACCAGGTTTCCTGCGATTGTTCCGGTGCCAGTGACGGTTTCCCGGAAGAAGAGTCCTTGCCAACCCCGCGGAAGGATTGAGTACCCCAACGCAAATCCAACGTATGATCTTGGGAGTCCTTGACCACCCACTGGACGACGATTTCGGTGGTGCCGGAACCGCGGTGAAAGGAGCACGCGCGGCTCTGCGGGGATATGTCAAGCCTGTCCAATTCGGCAGCGGGACAGCGGATGAGTGAGCGACGGTGTCCACGGTGAACAGACGTCAGCGCAATTCGGTAAGGTGCTGGGCTTTGGCCTCTCTGCACGCCGGCTCGGTTCAAACCGCGCGGCACAAGATAGATCAGCTGCGAGATGATTCCGATGGCTTGCGACTATTCGTTGTCGTAACTCACAGCTTGTCCTAGCTGGCGCTCTGGTGGCTGACGATGAGCCCTAAGCTTTGGTCGTTGTTGAAGAGCAAAACCGAGAAGATGTGCGCTACTTCGTGCCGATGCAGACTAAGTTGCAGCAGCCAGCGCGTGAGCGGGGCAGGCCATGGGCGCGCCCGCTTGTTCGCGAGCCCGGAAGCCGAGGACACTTCGACATTCGAGACCTATTGGCTGGGAATCCTGGGTAGATTGACGTCGCTGGGTGACGGGACGGTCAAGGTGAGCACTGCAGCTCCGGCTGAAGTGCAATAAATCGGAGGATTAGTGCAGGCCTTTCGGCGCGCCACCGGCGACTCTAGCTGTCACGTCGCCATACAACACGTACGCCAGTGCAGTGTCGCTATGGTTCCACATCTTTGCCTTGGCGTCGCGAATGGCTTCGGAAATTGGTACTCCATCGTTGATCGCCGCCCGCAGCACCGCGACGACGAAGGTGCGTGCGTCTTGGTCGTCCGCTGACCACACCGGCGCCATAAAGGCTCCGCAACGACAACGTTGAGCACTTTGCCACCAGCCTCCGAATAGGCCTAATGCACGCCGACCGTCGCCGGTCTCACAAGCATTTAGAACCAGTAATGTATTGCGCAGACCGTCGCGAGCGGCGGCTTCAAATGTCAGCGCGTTGATGGGCCCGTCTAGCAGGAAGATTTCTGAGCAAAGGGGCGAATCCCGATTGCAGCTACCGTGGCCGGCGAAGTGAAGTATCCCCCCAGTCGTACTCAGGGCGCGTAACGCTTGCAGAAACTGATTCTTATCCGCCGGAACGAGAACGCTCTGCTCCCACTCCTTCTAGGTCAGATGCTTCCGCTTCCGCCTGCGGCAAGGGGTCATCGACGTATTGCGGCACCACAGTCAAGAATGGTGTACGACACAATTGCGTGGTCATCCAACCTTCGTGCTTGCACGACCATCGTGCAACAGCGCACGCCGCGCCCAGAGGCAAATAGTCGCAATTGGCGTCTGCAATCGCCATCAACTCCCACGGAATATCGCATTCATCCAAAATGAACTGTACAGAGAACGTCCCAACCTTTGCTCGAAGGCTCGCAAAAAGCTGACGAAGTTCTGGCGGCGCTAGCTCTGCAATGCGTTGGCCAAACTGGATTATCGTATCACTCCACAAGTCGAGACTCGTTTCAATGAGCACGGGATAGGTATTGTCGAAGAACTCTATAACGTTGTCTACAACGCTGGTCGATGACTGCAATGCAAGTTGGTGCTGACCCAAAACAGCTTGCATCGAGCGACTCAAATGCATGTGCCAAGCGAGTCTGTCCTTGCCTACGCGGAACATGGTCACGACTACATCCGGTTCATTTGCACCAGAATCCAGGACAACCGTAGACTCTTCAACCCCGTCTACCCCGACACCCAAGACACGCACGACGCTCCCACAGTACCGAGCTCGATGGAAGAACAAAACTCGTACGACAATTGAGTCGTCGGTAGAGTCGAGAGGTGCCCTAAACTCAAAAACTACCGACCCGCCTCCTGCGTTTCGATCGACTACGAGGGCACCGAGTGGCTGCTCGCATATGGCGCCACTTGTTGAGGCAATCGCAGTGAGACTGACAAGGCCCCAACCTTCCTCAAGTTGCGCGATTACCAATTCACCAGTTGGGTCAAAATGAAGTTCAATCTGCAATTCGAAAGTCTGCCCCGGAACGACCTCTGTGGGGCCCCGCACACGGGAGGACAAGCGTGCGACCGTATTGTTCGTATCGTCGCCCATGTCTGGTTTTGGCAACACATCGACGGGCTCGCCACCACCCCCCCACGTCGGGATGTTGCGACCCTCCGTGTGATACCGCGTGTAATACTCTAGAAAACGACCAACTTGGCGCCGTCGTGTTGAAGATGGCGACCGCAAAGAATCTGCAAGAGTTTCAAGGAGTGCCCGAATATCATCGCTGTATGCTGCAGCGGCGGCCGCCTGGTAACTCGTAGCGTCCTCCCCACCATCGTTGACGAACACTTCAAAGAGACCGCGAAAATCCGGTTCAAAATTGCCTAATGGGAAAATAGCGTAGGCACTAGCCTGGCCACCGTCCATTAATCGTTCGCCATATTCAGGGTGCACGTAGCCTATTCGGGAGCGAAGAATGTGAGTCACGACTTGCCCCGCCAACGAGCGGTCCATCCTTTGCAGCCTGCTTGGCATGAACTGATACGGTTCAGGATCATGGCGATCAAGCCACGGTCTCTGAGTTAGCCACGCTCGGCCAATTGTATCAGCCTCTTCCTTTGGAAGGATTCTCTCATCGCAGCTTTCGGCGCTCGCGCTCGTTGCTAGCGTCTTATCACTAGCGGCTGACGCCAAGATGAACCTTCCAACTTCCGATGCCCCCAATTTTGCGTCGAGCTCCAGATGGGCATCGCTTGTGAGCAGGTCATAGGCTCCACAAAGGCTGCCACAATTCGGGCCCCAGCCGTTGTCACTCCAGGTACCGAAGTCATCTCCTTGAACTAACTGGAGACATTCGGTGAACAGCGACAGACTGTCCCTTGCCCGTGCGATGCCGAACGAGAGCCAAAACCTCACTACCCTGTCGGATTGGCGTTCAAATTCCTCACGTAGCCTTGCAGCCGCTACCGGCGGGGTAAGCGACGCGAGCACTCGTGCGCTGCAGTGATTGCGTGGCTCAAACCAGGGCCAAAACGGTTCTCCTCGCTCTTCGGCAACGTACGGGCTCTCGAGCTCGCGTAGGCATACGGTGCGAAGTCGTTGCTGGACTACAGGAAGAGAAATGGCCAGGGCCGCGCTCAATAGCCCAACAAAGACTTGACCCGGCAGACTTTGATGCCGATTAAGTCGGCACCAGTAGACTTCCGCCGACCGTGCATCGCGCTTCGGTTGTGAGCGGCAATCTAACAGCAGCTCTACACAGTGCGACCAGCTCATCGTCGGTGGCACTCTGAAGGATGCTACAAAGAAGCGCCACATCAGAAGAGGTTAGTTGTTGCAAGGAGTTCTTGTTCATGCCGAACTTCCCGTCAGACTTCGTCAACACTGGCGCCATTCTACACGATATCCACCACGGCACAAAGTTGCTGAACTTAGGCTCCAGACGGGTTGCGAATGGATGAATTCAAGACTGCTCGCTAGGTTCACGCAATTCCGACCAGGCTGCTCTAATTTGGAAGCGGGGGTCTGATTGAGCGACAGTGAACCTGCGCGTGGGATATGCGGCCAAATTGGGCAATGGCATGGGGTTTGGCCTTCCTTGCCCTGGCGGAATTTGGACCGGCTGGAAGCGTTATTAGAAGTCGAGATTGGCGAAATTCTGCCGGCAACAGGCGCCCGAGAATGACACACGACCGCCAGGGCGTGCTTTTCTTCTAGCTCCTAGAAACTGCCGGGGAATCACCAGAATACCACTTCGAGTGGAAATTGTGCTCACGGGGGAACGGCTGAACATGACCGACATAGTTCGGCCCTCACAATAGTGTTTATGGGCTTGCCCAAGGCTGGGCATGGAGCTTGAGCGTCCGGTATGCAAAATAATCCTGGAGCCTTAGTCGGCCCGATATTTAGGCTATCGGATAAAGAGTGGAAGCGCCGGTTGCGTGAGTTTGCAAGCAGCATGGAACAGCACGTGATGGGCGAAGTAATCGAGTACTGGCAAGTCCGTAAGGAATCGTTGAGGCAGGCTGCAATTATTGTTGGAAGCCTTTCGCTCGCATTTGAGAACGACGACAGCAAAGCACTTGCAAAGTTGATAGAGCCTGCTCGGGCATACCTGCGCAAAAACTCGCGCCATTCGCCAAATGCGCCCGGCGTCAATCTTGTTCGAGAACGTCCTGAATCAATGAATGAGCTCAAGCGCTTGTGCATGCATAGGGTCGCAAGGATCAGACCCTCTTATTCTCCGGGGGCGAAACGCACGCAACAAGAAATTGAATCAGTGGCAATCATACTGCTCGACAACATACTGGGAGATCCTTACATACTCATGTCGCTTCTGGAGCCTTCACGAAAGACACGATCCAATGCTTCGCCTGCGAGGTTGGCGCCGGGACAGAACCGCCGCACCAAAGCGATTACTGAAGTGCAAAAGTCAGTGACGCGGTGGCTTGCTAGGTCTATGCCTGACGACGAAGTGGCCGAAGCCGCGGTTGTGGCAGCTTTGCGCGGGTTAGGCATGAATGCGAAGGATGTATTTTCATTTGAGGCAAAAGCCGAAGCCGGGAAACGCAACAAGAAAGTAGCGAATCGTGGAAAGAAAACTCCCCAATAGTGCGACTTCGGAGACCGCGGTGCGATGTCCGAAAAACGAGGAGAAGACAAGTAGCATCGCCGGAGTTCGACTTTGCTTTTGTCCGTTCGAACTTCGGATTGGCATGGCCGATGTCAGAAAGTTTGGCTGTTCCTGCTTCGCAGGGCTATCGCTAGGAACGAAGGCCGCTTCGGTAAAACAGGAGATTGTATTTTGAGAAACCAAACGAAAGCACAGTGTTGTATCGGAGGCCATTGATGAAGGGACGTGTCGGCTTATGGCACGCGATAGTTGCAGCGAGCAAGCTGCGAGGGATGCAGTCGTTCGTTGCGCTTTGCGGCTGGAATTAATGAATGAAATGAATTGCGCGAGTGAGCTCGAGGATATTAGAACCATTTCTACAATGAGGAAGGACAGCCATGACCAAACGATCACTAGTTCAACGTGTTAGTCGAGCTCTCACCAAGGAGGGCGAAGTATTGAGGAAGAGCAGAGGTATGCGGATGTTCCTGAATGTTGGCGAATACTATGCCATCGACCGCCGATACAATGTCGTTACGCGTAAGGGCATTGATCTCGAAGAACTTGGCCGAAAGTTGGGCGTGCTGAAACCGCATGAAGCGCTGAGCTCCCACGACTGATAGTATCAATGGCTTCAGCTCAACCCCTAACCCGATATTTTGTAGTAAATCTACGATGATTAACATCGAATTGCACGCAGTCTGCAAGTCGCAGACTGGCTGGAGAAACGACCATGTCAACACAAGGATTCACTTACGACGACGATGCAGCCGTCCACTTCATTGTAAGCCGGACCGGGCTGTCAGAGACGGTAGTTTCGACAATTCTAATTGCACGAGATCGTCATCAACTCGGTCTAGGCATATGGAAGCCAACAGAGCCAGAGGAAATTGAGGAGCAGCAGGCTCTTCGGGCAGCCTATCCGGTATATTTTCCTCCACATCACATTGCCAAGCGGTACGAGGACACAGGGCTCCAAAATGCATTCAAAGTGGAGACTACGGGTGAGGAACCTAGAATAGTCGAGTCCGTGATGACTGCAGACCTCGAATACATGAAAAAGCTCGGGATAATCATACCTTTCAACGGCGAAATATAGTCTAGTCGCTGCCCGCCGCCCATGACAAAATGGAATCTTAGAATTTACTCTTGGGTTTAGTGTTCTCGTATTGTCTTCCGAAATATGATCGAAGCGTGGCGCTAATTCGTCAGCATCTCCAATCTCAGCAACACCTGCCTATTATTTTCTCGGCGCCAAGCGTAATTTCCCCGACGTCGCGGTAGGAATGGCCGGTTCATTCTTTTTAGCAAAGACTTTCTGCAACCTGTCCCGTATTTTGGCAGTGTCGATGTCGGAATTCCCTTCCGATTGGGACTTGCGCCCGTTAGCTAGAACAGTCCCAATATTTATCTGACTCTTCTCCACCACCTCGTTTTTGGGCGTACCCGCCACAATCTTGTGGACATCGCCGGTGTCACGTTTCGCAGCTAAACGCATTTTGAGTTCAGCACCCCCATCAGGCCAAAGCCGTGCTCTTACTAGCTTTTCGACATCAATGTCCCTGTCGATGGCGTAGTGAAGGATAATTTTTCGCGCCGTCTCGGCTGCTTTCTCGGCGGCTACCTGCACATCGTCCGTTGACTTGACTGCCCGCTTGATGTCGCTAGGTGACAATATTCGGAGAACTTCATACTCCGTCAGCCTTTCCGCTTCAGCAATATGTCGCTCTCCGATTTGACCCTCGAGAAGAATGGCCAGCGCCCGGCGTTCCGCCTTGCGTGTACCGGTGTTTGCCTTGTTACTTGGTCGCAACGCTCGGAACGCCCGCGTGATCTCGCTCTTTCGCTGCTTGTCGGACAGTTTCGTCAATAGCCCCCAAGTTGCGCAGAACTTGTCCAGTTCTTGCTTGGCTTCTGCTCCCGTCATGTCATGCCAGTCCCCAACCTTTTCCATTTCTTTCGAAAGGGACGCCGCTCTTGCTCGCAGATACCATGCGTCTCTGGCAGCCTCCAGTTTCTCGGCAGCCGTTTGTAGAGTCTCCACGAAACTGGTTTCGTATGGCAACACGCCGTTTCGCCCCATATGGGAGAATCTAATCCGTTCGATCACCCCCAGCGTCGTAACCATGGTTGCATGCAGTTCAGGCCAGTCGATGGACGCGTTCGACGTGATTTCTTCCGTTGCGTTGGTGGGTTCGCGCGGACCTTTCTTGTTGAGAGGTCGGAGGCTCGACCGCTTGGCGACAATCTCGGCGAGCCTTGGATCGTCGCTGATAGTTGATTTGAGGGTTTCCTGGTAGGCTGCAACCGTTCTGTCTTGGTGTTCGACAGGCTCACTAGGCATCCAGGAAGGACCATCAGTCCGTCGGAATTCGGCTCGCTCCCAGCTCTCGCCCCGCCGTTTCTTAGATGACGTGCGTTTCTTTCGGCCCGCCCCATTCAATGTCCGACTGGTTCCCGTCCTCTTCTGCCGTTTTTGCGCTGGCTTCGGGGTTTCTCGCCTGCTTTTCTTCATTGTTGCCATGGTCAAATCCTTCGGGCCAATTTCGGGCCAAATTCCACCACGTCACACCAAGCTGGACAAGCCTGCCAACCCAGGGCATGCTCAAAAAGTCAACGAATTAGAACCCACCAAGCGCATCAAGCTATGCCACCCGTCCTCATAACCCGAAGGTCGGAGGTTCAAATCCTCCCCGCGCAACCCTGAAAAGTGAATCGCCCTGATCCCCTCTGGACGATTCCCGTGGACGATTCGACCTTCCCTCAACAGCGTTTCGGGCAGTTGAGGGAACGGCGTCCCCGCGTTTATACCAACTGCGTCCGCTTCCCGAATGTAGCCGAGCGTGGTTTGAAACTGCTCGTGGCCGGCGCGTTGCATCACGCTTACGTGCGGCGTGCCGGCGAGCACTTCCCAGGTGATGCCAGTGGCGCGCAGGTCGTAGAAGGTCACCCGCTTGGACGTGGCCACGTCCTTGTGAAGGTCGGACCGTGTGACACCGGCGCGCGTAAGGTGGCCCCGCAGCGTGTCCGCCAGCCCGTCCACGCTAGGTAATTCAATCACGGGCCCTTTGCCCTTGGCTTGCTCGTGCAATGCCTTCATGAGAGGCATCAACGATGGGTGGATCGGCACACGGCGCGCGGTTCCCGTTTTGGTGGCCTTCATGCTGTCGGCCTTGCTCAGCAGTTCAAAATGGCGGTGCCGCTTTTGGTGGGGCTTCACGCCCGACTTGGTGTCGATCTTGAGGTCCAGCGATCGGTGGACATTTACGAACCCGTGTTCGAGGTTCACGTCGGACCAATCGAGTGCAGCTAGCTCACCGGGCCGTAAGTACAAGTAGACCGCCAGCGCGTACAGCAATCGCCAGCGCACTGGCACTAGCTCGTGACTGAGGAGTGCCAACACCTCGGAAGGGTAAAGCCACTGCTTGGACTTCTTCTCCCCTCGGTCGGGGCCTTTGACGGACTTGGCGGGGTTATCCTCGCGCACGCGCAGCGCCGTCACCTTGGACCCGCACGCGTCGCTAAACAGTTTCGTGGTTAGAGCCCACACCTTGTTTGCCGTACGCCACGAAAGCTTGTCTTGTTGAACCGTCTCGTCCAAACGCTGTACGACTTCCCGCAGATTGTTCGGAGTTACTTCCCTGATTGCCTTGGTACCGATTACCGGCGCCACATAGTTCTTGTATCTGCCCTCGTCGCTTTGCCTGGACCTCAAGCCCCTTCGATCGCGATCGGCGAACCAGCGTTTGGAATAGGCGTTGACCGAGCCGGCTTCGGTTGGTGTGGTGCCGTTGGTTTCCGCGACCGTGCAACCGCGCTTCGGTACTCCAACGATGCCCTTCGCTCGGAAGGTTTCGGTGTAGTGCGCGGCCGCCTCCTTGGCCCTGACCTTGCCCGCCTCACTGTTCGGGAAGTCGCCCTTGATTCGAATCCACGGTCGCGAATGGTCGACGCATGTAATGCGCGCCCACCACCCCGCGGGCTCGGTTGCAGTTGCCTCGCGCCATTGGACTGTGCCCTCAGCTTTGCGACTCATTGGCTTCCAACTCACCTAGCTTGTGGTTCGTGAAAGTAATGAAGGCTCTGACGTTGTCGGGTGGTTGCCCGAGCATCAGCTTGCACGCCGACTTCACGAGCTCTGTCGCCCGATCATACGCGGACGGCCCTGTGGTTACGGGTGGTGTTACTACGGCCGGGTTCGGTGCTGGTAATGGCTCGCTCGGTGCGAGTGACCGAGCTGCGTGAATCCTCGCTTTCGCCCTCGTTTTCGCTTTCGGATCCTCCCGCTTGCCCGTAACCACTCGAGTATGACCGTTCTTGTCGGTACGAATTGCCGGGGTGGGTGCTGCTGAAGATTCAGCGGCTAGGCCGGTACGGATCTTCTTCACCGTTTTGGCGTTCAATCCCAATTTTGCCGCGATCTCAACATCAGTGACATCGACTCGCAACTTCAAATAACGGGTGACGGCTTTGCGCCTCTCATCAAGACTGAGGCTCAGTCCGTGTTTGGTGTTCACTTCAAGAGCACGAAGCTGGGCGTTGACGTCGGTGCCGCGCCACAGAATAGCGTCGATAGAAGCATGCCCGCTGCTACCAAAGTGCTGTTTCCGAACTTCTATTCTGTGACGCCCGTCCGTCACAACTAAACGCCCATTTGGCAAAACAAATACTTCGATCGGATCCAGATGATCCAATTCTCGAAGTGACTTTATGTGATCCAAATCGAGAGAGTCCCGCGCCTGATACTTGTCGCTGAGGTCGAGGTGGCTGAGTTGGATCGTTACCTTGACGGCAAGGTCGCGCGGACCCCGCTCCAACTTCGCGACGGTCGGAGGATACGGCAATTGGAAATGTCGTTTCGCTAGGTCCAAGTCAGCCTTGTTAGCGACCTCAACGACTTTGACGTTTCGGCGCGGTGCGGTCCTATCCAATACGGTCCGAAACTCGACTGGTAGGCCGCATGTTGTACTTTTGGCATTATCCGACTTTGGAGTCGGGGATGCTGATGATGATTCTGTGAGCATGATGGGACGTTCACTTTCTGCGCTGGCTGTCGCCCCAGGCCCGTCACGAAGGGTGGCGAACTAGGGGCGACGTCCAATCGCAAATCGGAAGATGGCGCGGTCGATCAGCGGGACTCGCCGAGCCGACAAGATTTCTTATTTTCCTTGAGACTCCCACCGGTGGTGGCAGAAAATGCACTCGTAACGGGCATTGTCGGGGGGCGGCAGGCACCCCAAAAACTCGAAAGGCTCTGCGGGTTCTGTCCACGTTTCGTCGGGCATGCCGAACACAATCAGCATAGGCCGGCTTTGGCAGCACTTGGGGCAGGCGGGGCGGGCGTCGGGGTTGGACCATTCGTCGGTAGTCATGGTTTCCCTTTGGGGACTTCGGCCTCGTCGATGACCGTCCAAATGCCCTGGTCCAAATCCGCCCATTCGATATCGACAGCGATAGCGGACCAGTGCGCCCGGCGATACTGGAACCGGCCGTCATGGCCCTTCCAGCGCTCAAAGACGTAAGTTCCGTCGGTAGCGTACTCGGTCCCGGGAGTGTGGCGGATTGATTTGTCTGGCCGGAGCCAGGTCATTGCCAACGGCGGGCGCGGGTTACTTGGCTGTACAGGTTTCCCTGCAGTATTTTCATTCACGTGAACCTCGGTTCTGTCGGGGTTTGCCAAGGCCTCCGGACTGTTAGCGCAGTCGCGGGGGCCGTTTTGTTGGCGTTACTTGCGTGGTTTTGGTTTCGGCTTGGGCGCCCCGAACCGTTCCCCATGTGTCCGCCGAACTATCATGCGCATTTCGTCGGTTAGGCTGAGGCCGTTGACTTCAGCCAATTCACGAAGCATTTGCATTTCGTCGGCCGTGAATCGTGCGTGGAATTGCTCGGAGTGTTCGACCATGCCCTAGTAGGTATGTACCAACTAGGTATATTGGTCAAGGGCGAATCGATTTGGGCTGTGAATGAGCCCTACGGCGCCGGTGCTTTGCGCTCCGTACGGTCCTTGAGAACGGCGACGTCCACACGTACCAGTGAGATATCCGATTTCAGCGCGGCAACGTCGGTCGTAATAGGGCGAAGCTCTTCCTTCGTAGCCATGTGCGTTGCCAGCCACCACGTGCCTGCCACAGGGGTAACCACGACTGCCACGATAATTGCTATGAGCTGCCGAACCGTCATCTTTACGGTCGTCGAATCGCTGAGAATCTCGTGGCCAGTCATACCTGTAATATGGCGCAAGATACGCCCTAAAGCAACGGAGCGGTAATATTGGCTAGGCTTATAGGCCGGCAGCAAAACCCGTTGACGTATATACAACTGTGGTCGAGCGTTGTCGGCGCGGAGGAACCTATGCCGATCAGCGATAACACTGTTCTAGTCACATTCGACATGAAGGATGCGACTTCAGCTCACTACGACCAGATGTACGAAATTCTCAAGACATACGGATTGAAGCCGCAAGTGTTCAAGGCTGACGGAACCGAACTCAAATTGCCGACAACCACCGTTATCGGCACTCTCCGGCTCGGTGAGTCAAGCAATGAACGAACAGTGCATCGGGACTTGTTCGAGAAGTTCAAGGCAAGCAACCTGCCCGTGACGCGCCTCCTAGTGGCGTTTGTCAACGTTCTCAAGCTGTACGCCTAAGCACTTTGACGGCGGGACCCGAATCACTCATCCCGCACGATCATGGCCACGGCTGTTTGGCCTTGGCGCAAGATAGGCCATAAAACAAGGGGTATAGAGAATTCGTCGATTTGACAGCGGGTGACATTTGCGCGCCATATTGGGATTCGCAGGTGTGGCATGCCGCGTATCCCGAGACACCCCCCAACCACGAAAGATCGACTGCTCGAGTTAGGGCGCCGTGTGGGTCTGCCGCAGCTCAAGGATATTGCCCGGGCGAGCGGGGTGCCGCTGCACACTATATCGCGCACGGCGAACGGCCAGACGGCACCGCAATCACACAATGCCCAAAAGTTAGCAACGGCTCTGCACGTGCCCGTATCAGTGATCGAAATGATGTTCGGGGGGTCGCTGTGAAGCTCACACTCGAGCTGGACGACAGTGCCCTCGAGCGCCTGGCGGACATGATTGCTGCAAGGGTGGGTAATCGGACTGCCTCGGGTGATGATCCGCTAATCGGACCCAAACAAGCCGGCATTAGTCCACGGACTTGGCGCCGCGCCGTCAAATCGGGGGCATTGCCGGCGGTCAAGATCGGCCGCGAGCTGAGGGCGCGACGTTCGGCGGTCGACGCGTGGTTGGGTGCAAATGTTGTGGAGCCGGTGCGGCTTGTGCCTGCTGCAAATGATTCAGGGGCTGGTGAGGACGAGGAAATACAGGCCTTGTTGGAGGCTGGGAAATTGCGAGTGATCAAATGAGACGACGACCCGAAACCTCGGCACCCAAGGTACCCGAGTCCAATTCACCGCCCAGCCGCGAGCGGCCAAAGATCATTGCTGCGGTGGACTATGACTCCGCTCGCGACGCGATCGACGACCGTCTCGAAAACGACACGGATTTCGCGAATATGAACTCTGAGGAGGTAGTGGGGTTCTTTGCGTATTGCTACGAGGCCCTTTACAAATCTGCCCCCGACACGCTGCGTACCAACGCGAAGCAATGGCAAAACGCCGTAGGACTCGCGCGATCGCTCATGGGTCAGCTCGGCGGCGATAGCGAAATTGTCGCAAAGTACATCAATTGGGCGTTTGGGCGCGAATTGAGCCATCGGAAGCAGGCTCACAAACACGGCAGGAAATACGATCGAATTATCGGGTTTCCACTCGTGCTCGGTGGGTCGATGATCGACGAGTTTCGGGTCGCATACGTGGCTGAGAATCACGAGCCACTGCCAGAGCCGATTGCTACCCCAAGCATCAAGAAAACCAAACCAGGCAATCGCCCAACCCCTACAAAAGGCGTCTCAAAGGAACGGCCATGGTTTTTCCAGGTGATGCAGTCGCTACAAGCGTCGGATTTGACGAGCATTGAGTGTTACGTGGTTTTGACGGTCGCCCAAGCCTGCGATGGCTCCCACGTCACGTGGATATCGCAGGCGACGATTGCCGAGCGTGCTCATTGTGGGGAGCGCACGGTGCGCGCAACACTCAGTAAACTCGAAAATGACCCAAACAGCCCAATCAATATCAAAAGAACCAAACGAGGTGATGCTGGGGGTCGAACTTCGGATCTAATTCACTTAGACCTACCGGCACCACATGCCGGTAAGGGGGGATTGTGAGCCATCGTTACCGGCAGCAGGTGTACCCCTTACCGGCAGCAGGTGTACCCCTTACCGGCACCACGTGCCGGGGATCTGCTCTCTTATCTGCTCTCTTATCTATTAGCAGCGCGCTGTCGCGCGAGCCGCCCGCTCCGCGGGGAAGGGTGAGTGATTGTTCCCGCTTGTCCCTGGAGGCACCCCAATGTCCCGTATGAAGAACCCACCGCCAAATGAGGCTGACGATGACGCCTTCACGTTCTTGACGCCTGAGCGTGTCGCCGAAGTTCGTAGGCGCCGGTTGGCTGCGCGCAAGTCTCGAATCGTTCGCTCACATGGCCCCGTACGAAACCTAGCAGTCGCAAGATTGTTCATCCGCGGCCAGTGCCAAAAAACCGAACGCATTCAACGCCTGCAAACCTGTGAGAAAATTGCGGACGCTGCTCGACGTTGGGCCGTCGCGAATTCAATGCCCGCTTTCATCACCACGCTCGTTATGCGTGCAGCGCTCGAATGCGAACTGGTGCGCGAATTCAACGACGGCTTTCGCCCGACTTGGTACGCGCTGCAAATAAATCCACGGGAGATCGATCTCCCGTCGAATTACGAATCGGGGGAAAAGTGACCATGCGTCCGAGCCCAATTGGCCAGCGCACAAGCCGCGAAAACCGAGGCCCGGAATTCGCGCAACAAGCCAGTGTTCCGCCGACTGGAGCAAACGGTGGTTCGTTACGTAGCCAATCGATAGTGACTCGTCTTCTGGCGGGCGGTGCGGGTTGTTCCTCACCTCTCGGCATCGCTCGCCAGAAGATCCTAACTGCTCGAATGTTGGTTGCACCTGACGATTCGAATCGTCCAGCAATCAACGCCGCAATTCAACGCCGCTCAATTCGCGCTGCATTCCTTCGAACGCCATCGGGTACGCAACCCGAATCACTGGAGGGCGGGCATGCGTAAGAGGCGCGAGGAAACGCCCGACGAGCAGGCGCCCACCGGTCGCACCTTCGTTCGAAAGGGCCATGGTGCTGGCGCGGGCGTGCCCCGTATCGAGGTACCACCGCCCGACGAACTGCCGGGCCCAGTGCCAGACCCACGGCCCCCAGTAGCCAGCGTCGCCCGCGGCAAGGACGGAAGATTGGCAACATCCGAAGCGGCCGCTGCCATCGGCGCCCTAGGGGGCAGGGAAAAGCACAAGCGAGTGGCCCTCGCGCGCAGCCTTGGGCTCGATGGTATCGAGGCATCCCCTGCCTTCGCACCCTACAAGCGAAGCGCGGCAGTGTTCCGACGGCATCACGTCCAGGAGCTGGCTCGATTAGCCGGGGGCCAGTGCTCCACGGGTCCCGGATCCATGGTGGCCAGCGCTAGCCTGCAGCTGGCAGCGTCCCGGTTTCTGTTTGCACAGGCGGGGCAATCAGGCGACCCCACGACATTCCGCACCGCGTCCCTGCTGGCCAACGACTCGCGGCAATCCCTGCTCGCGGCTTACTCCCTCGCGGCACTGGAGGCGCAGGCACGCAAGGATACGGGCAACCCCTTCGAGGCTCTGACTAACGCGCTCGGGGGCGGCAAGTGAGCATCACTCTCGAATCATTGCTGACCCTGCCGGCGGGTTTCGGACTGACCACGGCCAGCCCAGTGCAGCGCGCGATCTGCCGTTGCTTTGACGGCGCACCGCTTGGGGATTTGGCAAATGATCCTGACGTGGTTTCGGCGTTCGGCGGTTGGAAGGCAGTCGAGGCACTGCCCACCGAACGACCCTTGGAAGCCGTGCTGCTTGCGGCTATCCGCTCGGGTAAGTCTTTGTTGGCAGCCTGCCTTGCGACTCATGCTGCTTTGACTTGCGACTGTTCAGGATTGCGACCGGGTGAGGTGCCTCGCATTTCGATCGTATCGTTGACGGTCGATTCGGCGCGCCCAACTTGGGAACATCTACGGTCCTCGGTTCAGAGTTCGCCGACGCTGCGCCCTTTGCTAGTGAGCGAACCGTTGAGCGATAGCCTGTTGTTACGGCACCCGACGGGGCGGGCGGTTGAGATTGCGATTGTTGCGGCACACAGGGCGTCGGCTGGGTTGGTTGCGCGCTGGAGCGGAGGTGTGATCTTCGAAGAGGCCGCGAGGATGTGTGACGAGACACAGGGTGAGGTCAACCTCGACGAAATGCGCCGCGCGATATTGGGGCGGTTGTTGCCTGGGTGCATGGCGATTTACGTGAGCAGTCCGTGGGCGACCGGTGGCAGTGTTTACGGTTGGTACCAGGAGGCATTTGGCAAGCCATCGCGGCAGCGCGTGGTCATCAAAGCCACCGGTCCGCAGATGAATCCAAGTTATTGGACCCCGCGTCGGTGCGAAGATTTACGAACACAAGATCCGACGGCATACCGCAGCGACGTAATGTCGGACTTTGTCGGGAGCGACGAGGCGCTACTCGATCCGATCGAGGTCAACGCATCTATCGTCAAAGGCGTTAGCGAGAATCAGCGGGTGCCGGGCACGAACTATGCGGCTGCGATCGATTTGGCGACGCGAGCTGATTTCAGTGTGCTTACGATTGCACACCGCGAATATTGGAAAAGGCCGTCCGGGCCGCCCTTGGACGTTCTGGTGATTGACGTTGCGCGATGCTGGAGCCCGAGTTTCGTCGGTAAGATCTTGAAAGCGAAGATCGACGTCGAGCAATTGGAAGCTGAAATTGCTGAAGTCTGCAAACACTTTCGAATCACGAAAGTGCACGCGGACAGCTGGTCCTTTGACACTTGGGAGGCCGCCTTCAAAAAGCGGGGGCTCAAGTTAGTTGAAGAAAGCATGGCGCCCGCTGCACAGGGTCGGCGGTTTCAGATGTTGGCAACCAGGTTTCGCCAGTGTTCGATTCGATTGTTGGACGTGCCGGAGCTGGCCAAGCAATGCCGTTCGATTCGCATTCTGAGATCGGCGGGTGGCACTACGCGTTACGCGAGTCCCGAGCGGCGCGGCTCACACGATGATTTTCCGAAAAGCCTGTCGTTGCTTTGCGAAGCGGCTGTCACTCTCCCAGTTTCCGGCGGCAACGTTTCGGTTGTTCAAAGTCCGTTGCATTGGGACGGCTCGCAATTGCATGGAGGCCAGCGTCGATACTTCATTCCCAACGGGGATGGCACGTTTACCTCTGAAGAAGCCCCCGAAGGCAGCGCGGACGCGACGCGCGCGCAAATCGCGCGGCTATCGAAGGGCATCGCCAGCACTCGCGATATTGCCGAATTGGGCGAGGAAGAAGTCATGCGTCGAATTGCAAACGGGGGCATGCAGATCGAAGACTCCGCGCCCGCGCCCGAGTTGAGGACCGAGATCGAATTTCCGATATCACCCATCGAGGCAGCGATCGGGCGATCGCTGAACCGCGCCGTCCGATAATTCTCACGAAAGGAAAACTGAAGCCATGCCAAGTCCACAGGAATTGATCGATCAAACCCAGTCCGTCCGCACGCAATGCAACAATTTGCTGGACGCTAAGGGCGAACTGCTGCCAGCCCTCGCGGGCAAAGATGGGCTGCTGAACGTTTTTTTGGGATGCATCGACCTGATGAAACGAACGAAGGAGAACTACGCCACCGAGCAAAAGCTAAGCCTGCTTCGAAACGCGACTGCTTCGGCCGAAATCGTTGCTGCGAAATCTGCGAACATTCGATTCACCGGAGTACAAGACCAGCAAACCATACAAGACAATCTGGCAGCTGAGTTCCGCTCAAAGTGGGAAGGTCAGTTACAGCAGCGAATTCTCGGCGTCATGGCCAAAAGTGCGAGCGGCTTGATTGGACGCTGGCAAGCGTCGATGACGAACATCGAGGCCATTGTTGCGCGGCTGCAACTCTCGATGTCGGAGCCCACGAGTCTGAAGGGGGGCGAGGATCTCGAAACGCTGCTGGCGCGAACGCACTTGCAATTCGATCTCGAGCAGCTTGATATTGAGCAACTGGCTTCGCTGTTTTGGGCCGAACGACGATTGAACCCCGATCGATTCGAGAAAATGCTGCCCATCGTGCGGGCGATTGCCAAGACGCGGGCGAGTGCTGACTTTGCGCAAAGGGAAACTCGCAAGCGGGCGCAGCCGGGGAGGACGAACTACTACACGGACCTAGCCTCGAAAGCTGCCGCTCTGCTCATTCAAATCAATTCCGTGTTGTCGAGCCGCGTGCCTGCTGATTTGCAGACGTGGACCGACAGTTTGCAGCCGCAAATTCAGGGGCTGACGAAACTGATCATCGGCATCGATGCTCGCGAAATGAGTGCCGCGGACTTCGCCAAGCTTAGTGCGAGCTGGAAACCCGACACGCCCCTTTCCCAATCCCTGATCAATCCGATGTGGCCGTTGCGCCTCGCGCTCCCACAAGTCAATCCGACAGTACGTCCCACACTGATGGCAAACATTTCCGTAAGGAGACCGACATAATGACAACAACCGCATTTTCAACTTCGTTCACAGTTGCCGGGCTCACGCGCACGTTCGAAGTCTTGTACAGCAACGACCAACGCACTGCCATTGCGGCGCTTTCCACAGCGGGCATTACCGATCCGACACTGCTAGCCGCGGCTAACGGTGCGCTTGCCCAATTCATTGCGGCGAGCCGCGTGATTGATTCGATCGATGCCGCTGTTCAGATTGCGGTGCGACGTGATGGTCCGGCGGTCATGTCGCGCATTTACGGGGACAGCCCCGTTTACAATTCGTTCCAGGTGAACGGCGCCGGCATCCTTGCCCACGAGAATCAATATCTAGATCACGGGCCCGCCACGAAGGTAATGGTCGCGTTCAATGATGCGACCGCCCAACTTTGGCGAGATGCAATTGCTCCGTTTTTGGCCGAGTCGAGAAACGGGACCCACTTGCTGCCGCTTCGTTTGGCGAGCTTCACTGCTGCCATCGCCGCGGCGTCACCCAGTGATTCGTTGACGGCGGCTTCAGCCTTACTCGCTGCAATGGGCCCGATTTCGGATGCAATCATGGGCGCTGGCGATAGCGACCCGTTCAGCCTGCTCACGCGGGACCGCGTGCTGCCGTTTGCTTTGCCGGTTTTGCCGAACCTGCAGGTGACGTAATAATCGTCGGTATGGCTGCACGCTCTCGCTCCGGCAAGTTTGCTTCCGAGTTACCGGAGCTCGGCTATGAAGCGGCGGTCAAATCGTTGCAACGCGCCTTTGCTCATTCTTGGGGTGACCCCGCACCCAAGCCGCCACGGCCGCCCGCGGAATGGCTCAAAGGTTGGGATGGATCGCATTTGAAGCTCACCTTGGACGAAACTGATCTGGCTGAGTTAGTGATCGCGTTCACGCTGCGCAGTGGTGATTGCTACGTCGGCCAGGTCGAGCAACAGTACCAGGGTTCGATCGTCGTTCACTTGATCGGTGGTCGCCGACTTCGGATCGGTTATCGAGCGATCAGGCGTGCTTCATTGCTTCCGACTCACTCGTTCGAGGAGCGGCGGATTGTTTGCCGTCGCCAGGCGTGCGGAGAGCCTGCGTGCACGTTCCCGATTGCTGCCAAGGTCATCGACGGAGGCATAGGGATCTCTCCTCCGACGACCTAACCCCCTCACCCAACCCGAAACGCGTCCTACGAGGCGCCTAGGAGGTTTCACCCATGCTACCTTCATTCAACTCAGTTACATTCGTTGTCGCGTTACAACTCAATGACGGCGCCGCCCCAAGTACAGACAACAACTATCGATGGATCATTACAGATCCCAGCGCGTCGTTTCAAAGGCGAGTTATCGCAACGCAATGGGAAAGTACGTCGTTCGCGGGCCCGTCTGTACTGATCGATGTTAGGCACATCTACGGCGTTCCGTGGCAAGTGCTCGAGTGGGCTCGCGGATCAGTGACGCCACTGCAGGCTGGGCAGGTAATGCACGTCCAGTACTCGGATCGATTCCGGAATCCCGGCGCAGTAACCGTGAGCCTCGAATGCGACCCTGGTGGTTCGCTGATCTTTTCGGCAATTCGTCGGAAAATTGCTTATGAAAACTATTCGGAGTTAGTAGCATGACACCCGACGACGACCTCCAGCCCGTCCCCGAGGACATCCCTCCCGCCCCGAATGACGACCAGCAATTGGAAGTCGAGCGGCGGCCAGTGAGGATGTGTGGACCCGATCGGGGAAGGCTGACCCAGGCTGCCGTCGAGCTGATGTTGCGAAGGATTGACTAACTCACCTGTTCAAAAGTGCGGCTAGTTCCTTTTGCGCAGCCGCTTCTTCTTCCTCGGTTGGCGGATCCCTTGGGGTGGTAGTTATCGAGATGTGGGGAAGTGACCGGGCCAGCTCCGGTTCATCCTCGTCGATGAACTCCGAGGCGCCGTTATCCGATATTTTCTTGCTGGCCATCACGCAACCTTGCCACCCTTCGCCAACGGAACCACGTCGGCCGACGTTTCGCCTTCCCGTGCTTGCCTGCGCGCTGTCAGCTCCGCGGCTAGCTGCCCTACTAGTTCCCATCTTTGAGCCGTGACGGCCGCTTCCAGTGCCTTGGCTAGGGCCGATTCAACCACCCCAACGAATCGTCCGGATTCGTCCGAGGCCTCCACGGTTCGCGCACTTACGTCACTGTCGCTTTCACTCGGCTCCACGGCGCAATCGCGAATAGTGGCTTTATCTTGCTGATCTTGCTTGATTTTCTCGCTCTCATAACCCGAAGGTCGGAGGTTCAAATCCTCCCCGCGCAACCAATAGAGGCCGAACGCCAAACGTTTCGGCCTTTCTTGTTTAGTGGCGAGATATTCGTCACTTGCGAGAGCGTAGGATGTGCAGCTCAAAGCTGCCGAAGCGAGTATCGGTTCGTCGCGTGGCGACAGCCGGTGCAAGCTGAGGCCATTTTGAGGCCACACGGATTTGGGGAAATGTCAACTGCAAGGCGGTCACCCGCCAGGGCGGGCGCATCTTATTTCCCTTGAATTTCTGGCAATCCTGCCTGAAGCAGCTTGAGAAGGTAGGCGTCACTCCAGGCCGCGAGTTTTCGTTTGGCTTGAATGCCGTGTTTATGGGAGCGCTTGTTTTTCGCAAGATTCATCGCAATCTTGCGGAGCTGGGCGATGTTTTCAGGCCCGTGGTCGGTTCGGATTCGCGATTGATCCTCATTGAAGGCAACGTCAAGACACCAATGCAGTTGGTTCTCGATGGTCCAGTGGCCGCGAATCATTGACGCGAATGACTGGGCGTCCAGAGCCTGGCTACTCCAGTAGTAACGGCACTCAATGGACGTTTTCTGATCGCCGACGGTCCGCTCGCTCTCGATCAGAATGACACTGCGCAAGCCTTCCACTTCGGCAGGTCCTCAAACCAGCTAAGTTGTTGCGAGGCCCAGACGCGTCGCACTTCGAGTCGGCCGTGTTCACTCCCATCGACCGTCTCGTGAAAGGTGTGTTCGACTTCTCGAAAGTTTGCAGCTCGCGCATCGGTGAAGAAATCTTCGACTTCCTTTCGAGCCGTTCCTTGATTGCCTTTGAGGCCCATAATGTAGTTGCCGTCCTGATCAATAATCGTCTTCGCGATGTCCCTCTGGCATCCCATGGCGTTGACCGTAACGGTGGCTCCTCTGATATCCAAGAGTTCAAGAAGCTTCGGAATGGCCGTAATCTCGTTGGATTTCTCTTCAGTCGCGATCTGACCGAGCGTCAACTTGTTGTCCGCGATCCAGGCGCTCACTACATGCAATGCCTTCTTGCCTGTCGCGCGATCGAACGAGTGGCGTACGGTCTTGCCGTCAATTGCAACGAGTTTGCCGTTAGTTCCTCCCGACAGAGCTTGCACCCACGCAATGAAGCCTGCATTGAAAGCCACTGGGTCAATTGCGCTCAGCACCCGTCTAAACGTGTCCGCGCACGGAATTCCCTTGGGCAGACGCAGGAACGTCCTGAGCCAATCCTGCTTAGCAATTCCGAATTCCTCCATATCCTCCCATCCTTCGCCCACGCAAATCATCGTCAACAGGGCAATGATAAGAATATCCATGAGCAAGTGATACCGGGTGCGCTCCACGCGCGGGTCTTGCACCCCTTCAAAGAATTTGAAAATCCCAAGATGGCTCTCTTCCTCGTCACTCATAGGCGCGACGAGATATCACCCTGCAGCCAATGGAAAGCTCTATCTTGTGGGCGGCCTCCAAATAGATCTCACAAAGTGTGAACAAACCTACACTTCGGTCGATGTCAGATGGTGCGCCCGCCCTGAAACCCCACCTATCTCTGTGTTCACGATTGCGCTGGCTGCATGCGCCCATATACGGCGAGTAACATTTCGAGTGCGCCCTTGTCTTTCGTCTCATGTGCGATGCTTGCTTGAGCAAGATGCCCAGGATGAGGTGCTTCGCGACGGACTCCGGACCAAAGAGCGCGATTGTAGGCGTTGCGGGTCAAACGACTACGGTGTGTGGTGCCCGCGCATCAAGTTGGTGCTTCGTCCACGTCCCGGCTGCCAATTCCGTGCAGCACCGAGGCGAAACCGGACATGCGACCAAATGCCACCACCCGGTGCAGAAATGGCGCAACTGGGTGGAGCCTAACGCCGACTTAAGAGACTGGCCGTATCGCAATCTGGCCCCACAAATTGGTACACGATCGCCGCGAGAGCGGTAGCATATGGAATACGAATGAGAGCAGCACCCGAACTTGTTCCAGCTATACAGCTGCAATTCTACGCCCCAGGATTGCTCGATTCGCTGGTGGAAGCGCAAACGCGCCTTCGGCTCGACTACGGCGCCATGCTCGTGCCGCCCCACGAGAAGGCCCGGGATTTCATAAGGGCCACAGTGTCGTTTCTTGAGTTTCTATACGTTTCGGTGGTCGGAATTGAGGTAGCCCGTCGCCTCGGCGCGACAACTCAACAGGAATTGATCGGACACCACGATGATTTCCTTCGTGAAGTCTGTGCGCTGACCAAACTTTCTCTGGATCAAGTGTTCGCGGAAAATCAGGCAATCATTGTGGCCATCCTTAGTTCGCAAGCATCCATTCCGGAGCATCAGGATCAAGATCTGCCGGATGTGGGAAAGGTAGTTTCCGCAGTCAGCAGCATTTTGCAGACGTGCCCCATCAAAGATCTTGTCGAGTTGGGCAACAGTCTCGAGATGACGGAGCACGCATCCCGATGTCAGGTTGCATTTGACGGGCTCAGTCACTTCGCACGTCAACACGACGCGTGGATGCCGCAGCGACTAAGAGTAGTTGGAATAGATTACACACTTGGCCGGACGTCCATCGAGGAAGTGGCCGACGCGCTCGACCTTCCCATAGCGGACACAGTCGCTTTACTCGAAGACCACGGGTACTGGCGGCCCTTGGAGCAAGTAGCGTTATCTCAAGAGAAGCGTTCCGAGTACTACGCGCGCTTACGCGAGCATCGGCTCAATCATGCTGACGAGAGATCTGCCGACCCGAATCGAGTTGCGCGCACGGTGATCGCTAGCCAGCGCATCGAAGGGGTCGACGCACGCCCCTGGGTTGAGTTGAGTTCCAAGTGAGTAGGTTTGGTTGGAACAAGACGACCGTACTTATACTGAAGCCGAAAAGCAGGAGCTGACTCAGCGCCTTGTTCAAATTACTTTTGCCGTCCACAGTGGCGAATACGTCGAGCACGAAATCGGTATTTCCCTTATCCAGCGGCTTCACGATCGGTTATTTTGCGGGGTGCGCTACCATGCTGGCAAATGCCGCGGCCCCGGTGGGACTTCTGAGTACCTCGAGTTCGGACCCAATCGTTCCTCACCTCGTGGAAAAGTCGAACAAGAATTGCGTGTAGTGTTCGAGCAAGCCGCGCGCTTTATCCGATCATGTGACGAGAACCCCGGTGATGAGAACTACGAGCGCGGGGCATTCCGTATCGCGGTTTGGGTACATGCCAAAGTGGTTCAGGTCCATCCATTCGAGGACGGCAATGGGCGAACATCACGTCTATTGCTCGACGCAATTCTGGTGCGTCTCGGTCTACCAACGGTCGTCCCAGAGTTTCCCAAGCAAGAGTACAACGAAGCTTTGAATCTATTCTTTCGGACAAGCAACTTGGACCCGCTCATAGACCTCTTGTTACCCTGTTGCCTGGATAGACCATCTCGTGCCTGAACGCCGCTGGCCCTAACCACTCCACTCAAGGCACCACAATTAAATGTGCTGACTTCGAAGAAACGATGCTCTCGGCCAAGCCTGGCACTCTGGTATACTGTGACCCGCCGTACATCGGCGGATTTACGGGATACACCAGGTCTGGTTTCAGCATGCGTGACCAAGTTAGGCTGCGCGACGTTGCTTTGCATCTGGCGAGCCAAGGCACGCGCGTGCTCATTTCAAATTCGGCTAAGCCCGAAACATACAAGCTTCTTGTGGCGTTGAGGCTGACCGGTACGCGCCGGTCGGTACGTAGTGCGCTTTGGGGACTACGAGCAACACTTCCCATATTTGGACATGGGCCAGTAACGTGGTCGTGCCCCCAAAGGAGGCCGCCATGAGCCAGATAATACTGGGTGACTGTATTGACGTTTTTTCCAGGCTTCCGAATGGTTTTGCACAGTTGGTCTATATCGACCCGCCGTTCAATACCGGTAAGACCCAGAAACGCGAACGTATTACCGTTACGACCACGGAGGGTCCTGGCGACCGAGGTGGATTCGGAGGGCGACGCTACAACGTAAAGAAAGTCGAGAGCGGCTCGTACACGGACGAGTTCGATGACTTTGAAGGATTTTTGATGACCAGGATTGATGCGTCGCTGGAATGCCTAGCGAGCAACGGTAGCCTGTTCGTACATCTCGACTATCGCGAGGTGCATTACATCAAGGTAGCCCTCGACCGTTTGCTCGGTCGCTATCGGTTCATGAATGAAATCATCTGGGCCTACGATTGTGGAGGACGTCCGAAGAATCGCTGGCCCTTCAAGCACGACACCATTCTTTGGTATGCCATGGACCCCAATGACTACGTATTCAACCTTGATGAAATCGACCGCATTCCATATATGGCCCCGGAGCTCGTCGGCCCAGAAAAGGCAGCCAGGGGCAAAACACCAACTGACGTGTGGTGGCACACTATTGTACCAACGAACGGCCGCGAAAAGAACGGCTATCCCACTCAGAAGCCCCTGGGAATATTGGAGCGACTCGTCAAGGTGCACAGTCGCCCCGGCGATGAAGCGGCGGCGTGCAATGGGCGAGAGTTCGTGTTGGTTGACAACAATCCAGAAGCCACTCAAGTGATGGCTACACGGCTCGCGCCGTACCAACCCGATCTCATCGGCTTTGAGTTGCAGGAAAGTGCTTGACGTCTCCTGGTTGTCGAAACTGGCGTGGCGCGCGCGTGAATATGCATGGACGCACGGCCGTCTGGACTCCACAATGATGGGACTATCTCTTCTGACTTCAACGAACAAGGTTGGTTTTGCCACTCATCCTGTTTCGGTCAATAGGAACCAGATTCGACGTAAACTCGCTTCATGAATCGCGATGTAATTGGCAAGGGTCCAAATACTTGGGGGCTGAGGTAAACGAGTCTGTAAAGTGCGCGCCTCATGCAAAGGTTCCGGGCCATTAGTTAGCCTAGAGGCGACAAGCCGAGCCAACCACAACAGTGCCTCTCGGTGATATGCTACATAGGTGCTCAAATCGCGCTGGACCGCAGCTTTGGCCGCTTTTACGGGGCGTAGCTGCACGGCTCGGCGACAATCAAGCTCAGCTGCTCAATTGCACTTCGTGAACTCGTCCGTTATGCTCCTGCTGGTATTCGTCAGTTGCTCCCATCCAACAGTCTCGAGTCCTCGCGGACCGCCCACTGGGAGAGTTACAAGCAACATTTTGGCATCCGACTACGCGGGCTCAGAGTCTTGCGCTCCGTGTCACGCATCGGAAGCCGCATCTTTCCAGCGTTCGCCGATGCGACGAATGACGCGCGACGTCACTCTCGCTCAAATTGGTGCTCCCTTTCGCGGGGAATATTTCACTCTTCAAGGCGATACTGTCCAGATGCGCCAAGTTAACGGCGCGCGCGAGCTGGTACTTGACAAGAGCGACGGTTCCCAAAGCACTTATCGAGTAACTAAAGTGATTGGGGGCCGCTTCCGCGAAGACTTCGTAGGCATTGAGCTTGACCCGCTGACGAACGAACGGGCACGTAACGAAGAGCGAATACTGCCGGTATCATATCTTCTGTTCAATCAGAGCTACCGTTACAAGGGCTATTCAGTGCTGGTCACCGAAAGAAAGAGCCTCGAGTCCGGTCAGGTCTGGCGGCAAACCTGCATATTCTGCCACAATACGCCGCCACAATTCGACGGGCTGCTAGACGAACTCTATGGGCCAGGGGCTCCGAGCTATCAGGGTTCAGCGAGTGACGACGCCCCGCCCAACCGGCGTTTTCGCTACATCATCCGCGACGGTGTCGCTCTGCGTGACGCCCTTGCCCTCGAAATACGAAGACTCAGCGCCAAACCATTAAGCAGCGAGACGCTGCCTCTATTGCGAGAAGCCATGTTGCGCACTCGTAAAAACTTCGGTGAGCGCCATTTGGTTGAACTCGGGATTGGGTGTGAAGCCTGCCACGGTGGCAGCCGAGAACATGTAATGACCCCAAGCCGAGTAAAACCGTCCTTCACGCTCCAAAGCCCATTTCTGCAGGTCCTGGACCCTGATAACAAAGAACCCTCTCGGGCACTGGAAATCAACCGCACCTGCGCCAAGTGCCACACGGTGCTTTTCTCTCGCTACCCGTACACTTGGGAGGGCGGTCACCGCCGTAGCGATCCGGGAGGCAGTCCAATTAACTCCGGCGAAGCCCGTGATTTTCTGCTCGGCGCCTGTCGTACCCAATTGGATTGCACCAAGTGCCACGACCCCCATGGCGAGGATTCTCGCGTACATCTAGATGCACTGGCAGGTCCCGTGGGCGACGCCATCTGTACCGGTTGCCATCGGAGCCTAGATAATCCTGTGTCTGCTAGCGCGCACAGCCATCATGCCCCCGACAACGCCGGCAGTCACTGCTTGAGCTGTCATATGCCGAAGAAGAACATGGGGCTGGCCTACCAACTCACGCGCTACCACCGAATTGGCTCACCTACTGACCGCGAACGCGTCGAACACGACCGTCCACTCGAATGCGCTCTGTGCCATTCAAAAATGAGCGTCGAACAAATTCTCTCCACCATGGAGCGCTGGTGGAACAAGCGCTATTCACGCAAAAGTATGGAACACCTATACGGTAGGGATTTGAGCGTTGATGCAATTCGGGTTACGTTGATGTTCGGCTTGCCCCACGAGCAAGCGGTGGCGGCCAGTGCTGCCGCTGAAAGCGGCCGGCGGGACCTTCTGCCACTCGTGGCCAGAGTAATGACCAACGACTATCCGTTGGTCCGCTATTTCGCCAAGAAGTCTGCGGAACAGCTCAGCGGCACACCTATACCGATTGACCCCGCTGCGCCGAAATTGCAAATCCACGAGCAAGTTAGCCATTGGCTGGCGGGGCAAGCGCCCCACTGAATCAAGGGTTGCCAAGTCTGCCCGCGATATGACGCCCCCCTACGCGATTGCGTCTTTGATTGCCTTGGCCGGCCGCGCCTTGACCACTTTACGGGCGGGCTTGGCCGCAAACGTGGTGGGTTCCTTGGTGAACGGGTTGATGCCTTGGCGGGCGGGCGTGGCCGGCCTCTTGATGAGAACGAACTTTGCAAAACCAGGCAGCACGAATTCGCCCCTCTTCTTGAGTTCAGTGTGTCCAATCTGAGTCAGAGAATCGAGCAGCTTCACAACATCCTTGCGTGCCCAACCTTCACCCATATCGCTGAGGATGGCCTGGATGAGAGCGCTCTTGGTAAGCTTCTTTACGGGTTTGGTTTTCGGTTTTGCCATTTTGAGTTCTCAACCTCTTGCGAGCGGGTTCGCTCTAATACAGTGGCACGGTAGTTCAACGGCACGCAGCAGCGCAAGAGACAACTACCGGATTGGATGCGTGGCGGGAAATCAAGAAAACGAAGCGACCCAAATGCCTACTAAGGCGGGGGCCGTGACGCCAGTCGTTGCATGCAACAGCCCGACCTACAGAGCGGCAAAGATTTGCGCCGCGGCATCCGAACGACGAGTAACCTAGTTCTCTCATTCGGCCTTAGCCGTAGCGTTACCTCCGCCACCGCTGGCGCCTTCGACAAGTTCCTCCAGATGCTTCCCGTAAAGCTTCGTAAGTTCAAGCAACTCAGGATTTCGCAACGGAACAGTTGGTCCTCGGTGATAAGCATAGGAATGACCGTCCAGTACTTTTGCGAAACTGAGCTTCGCAGCAACCCGAACGTCCACGTAGTTCACCACGGTGTATTGGCTCACCTTTGTTTCACTGCGACGTATCATTTCGCTTTCCGCGACGGGCATCTCATAGACGGACGGATGACCGCGTCGAGTTGCCAGCAGGTCTTGGAGCTGAGCATCGCCTATGGTTCCAGGTTGTAGAAATGCGCATTCCCACGCGTTGACGACCTGCATTCTATTGAGAGCCACCACGTCGCCCGGTCCAGCCCTCCCAACCATGGCTTTCCCTCCATATGCGTATGTCGATGCGTCGTATAACGCCAGCGTGACGGTGGGCGATAGAGGCATGAACATCTGCAGTCCCTTCGCCGCCAAGCCTGTGCTCGACGGAAAATTGCGTAGATATGGGTGGTGCTCTACAAATTGATTGTATCTCACAGCGGGATGGTCGCCGATAACGAAGCTTGCCCCCTGGCTGGCGAGTAGGAACTTCACCGAAAGGTCCTTGACGAGCGGAGTCAACTTCGCGGCGCGCCAGATGGATTCATGTTGCGCATTGTCCAAATACACGCGCGTCGCCTCGGTGAGCTCCGCTGTCTTGGAATCAGCAAGATTCAGTCTCGCGGTCCCACGCATTGCACTCTTCAGAAACGCCGATGCAAAGTTTGAGAGCGCCTCTGCCGCCCCCCGGGTGCGTGAGATTGACCCGATTTGGTGGACACCCAACAAGGGAGTATTCTCCCAGGAGGCCACCATGGCGAAGTACCGGAAGTACACATTGGAATTCAAGCGCGAGGCCGTTCGCATGATGTTGTCACGCGGCGAGCGCACTGTTGAAGATGTTGCCAAGTCCATAGGCATTGCAACGAGTTTGCTCGACAAGTGGCGCGCGAAGTATGCTGGCATGGTGAAGGCCACGGCACGCATCGGCAAAGAATCTGCGGAGCAACTTGAGATTCGTGAACTTAGAAAGAAGGTTCGCGAGTTGGAGTCGGAGCGCGATATCTTAAAAAAAGCGACGGCCTTCTTCGCCAAGCAGAGCTCCTGAGATTTGAGTTCATCCGTGCGGAGAAGGCCAACTTTCCAATTACGATTTTATGTCGAGTTCTCGAAGTCTCTCGGAGCGGGTATTACGCTTGGTTGAAACGTCCTGCCTGTCCTAGAAAGCTCGAGGACAAGCAAATTAGCTCCCGGATTCGCCAAGTCTTTGATGACAACTGGGAGTGCTACGGGAGTCCCAGGATTCATGAGGCTCTGCATAACGAAGGGCGCCATGTTAGTCGCAAGCGCGTTGCACGATTGATGCGCGACGAAGGCATTTGCGGGCGCAAAAAGCGGCAGTTCAAGTGCACGACTGATTCCAATCACGAGTACCCGGTGCCTCCAAACATCCTCGCACGCAACTTTACATCTGAACGTCCCGACGAAGTCTGGGTGGGTGATATAACGTGTGTGTCCACGCGGGAGGGCTGGCTGTACCTTGCCGTGCTAATTGACTTATGCACCCACCAAGTCGTCGGGTGGTCGATGAGTGAAAACATCGACCGAATCCTCGCACTAGACGCCTTCGACATGGCGGTCGCCCGCCGCAAGCCGCCTCCAGGTCTAATTCACCACACAGACCGCGGCAGCCAGTATGCTTGCCCCGACTACCAGCTCGCTCTTAAAATCAACGGCTTCCAACCCAGCATGAGTCGCAAAGGCAACTGCTGGGACAACGCCGTTGCAGAGAGTTTCTTTGGAGCCATCAAAGAAGAACTTATCTACCGAGTCGTGTTCGATACACGAGACGCGGCTCGCCACGCCATCTTCAATTACATCGAGGTCTTCTACAACCGACGACGACTTCACTCGAGTATTGGTTACATATCACCAATCGAATTTGAGCTTGCAAACTTTCAGGCAAATGCTGCATAATCAAACTGTCCACTAAATCGGGGCAAGGTCAGCGAGCATGTTGGTAGTGCAAGAATGTGCGCACTTCATCAAGTTCGGACTCGCCAAGTCGTTCAAGATGCGAAGGTGACAGGTCGCCGAGTAAACCGGCGATTCTAGACTCTCTTTCGGAGAACGAGTCTTCGAGAATCTGGTCCTTCCCGTAGAAGTAAGGCTCATAGCACTGTCGAGCAATTGGCGCAGCGTCGACACGTTTTCCAGATGACAGCACCACAAGCGTAGTTGTCGCCGAGTCTGTAGAGAAATTCCTCAAAATCATCTGCGGCACGTAGTGCTGCCTCTTGGTTTTTCCCTGTTTCGATTGAACCATTGTTCGCTCGCCTTTTAGTACCATGGGACGTTTGCCTGGTAACCGGGCAACAACGCTGGAAGCGGTAACCGGGCAGTATGAACGTACCTTGTTCTTGCAATAGAAGTGCTTTTGAACGTGACCGGCCCTCGTCCGTCGGCTGAGAGCGCTGAACGTTCAATAGCAAAATCAAGTCCCTTCAGCGGCCGACCACGCTTCGCGCCCGTGTGCCATTCTGCGGCCCTACTCAAGTAGCGCCGTGCTCAAGCCGAAGCGCATCGTCAAACTGTTACATTCAGGCCCAATGAGAATAGGTCCGGCCTATGCCCGCCGCAATGAATCCGCTTCGCCAATGTTCGCTGCGGCACATGCGCGCACTGCAGATGGCGAAGAGGCCCCGTGTTGAAGAGCTTCGCGCGGGACCATTCGGCGTGAGCACTCCGTTGGGCCAGGGTAGTCACGTTATTACCAGGGACGGGTTCCGCCTGAATCGAGCAATTATCTCCCTCATCTCTCCAATGCTTTGCAATTACTAATGAATTTTGTGTATAGATGGTAATTGGCCATCTCTTCCATCTCCCCCATCTCCACGTTGGATGGTAGACATTGAAGAGATGCTATTTTCTATCTCATCAGTATATAGAGTAATGATTATATATATTTGGAGAGATGGTGGAGATGAATGTTCAGTTTGACTTCCTCATTTAGAGAAGGAGCTTCCACTTGGTGTTGCCCCTGTCCTTTCCATCGGTTGCCACCCTGGAACCAATGTCTTTTTGCATGCCTCGTAGAACATAGCCAAGTGCTTTTGCATCGGCAGGTCTCTCAAGCCTGGTAAGGGCATCGCCGACCTTGCTTGGGTCCTGGTCGAGAAGCTCTTGACCGGTGACTCCTCTGCCCCTGGCATTCATGGCGTCAGCCAGCACTTCCATCAGCGTCGCTTTTGCAACTAGTTGTTCGGACTTGCGCTTGGCTAGCTTTTCCTCTGACTCGACCAAAAGTATCTCGGGCCATTGCTTCCGGGCGAGGATGGCCTTCGGTAGCCATCTCGGAACCTGCACTGGCTTACCATCGCGGACGGGCCGTAAAATCTCGCCGAGCAACACCCCCAGTTGGTTTTCAGCAATGGGTTGGAATGTGCCGCCTTGGTCTATGACCAATTGCCCTTTGCCTGCACGCATTTCCGGGACCCTACCCAGCGCCTTGAGCGCCGAATCGACAATCTCCACTTGTGGCAGTCGACCTAAGTCTACATTTAGTGGAGCACGCAAAGCGAACTCCTTGCGGGCATATGCCAGGACCTTCTGTGCACGGTCACCCAGTTCATTGTCTTTCAATGCGTCCACAACACCAAGCAAATGCCCGAGGGCAGGGCGGGCGCATCTTATTTCCCTTGAATTTCTGGCAATCCTGCCTGAAGCAGCTTGAGAAGGTAGGCGTCACTCCAGGCCGCAAGTTTTCGTTTGGCTTGAATGCCGTGTTTATGGGAGCGCTCGTTTTTCGCAAGATTCATCGCAATCTTGCGGAGCTGGGCGATGTTTTCAGGCCCGTGGTCGGTTCGGATTCGCGATTGATCCTCATTGAAGGCAACGTCAAGACACCAATGCAGTTGGTTCTCGATGGTCCAGTGGCCGCGAATCATTGACGCGAATGACTGGGCGTCCAGAGCCTGGCTACTCCAGTAGTAACGGCACTCAATGGACGTTTTCTGATCGCCGACGGTCCGCTCGCTCTCGATCAGAATGACACTGCGCAAGCCCTTCCACTTCGGCAGGTCCTCAAACCAGCTAAGTTGTTGCGAGGCCCAGACGCGTCGCACTTCGAGTCGGCCGTGTTCACTCCCATCGACCGTCTCGTGAAAGGTGTGTTCGACTTCTCGAAAGTTTGCAGCTCGCGCATCGGTGAAGAAATCTTCGACTTCCTTTCGAGCCGTTCCTTGATTGCCTTTGAGGCCCATAATGTAGTTGCCGTCCTGATCAATAATCGTCTTCGCGATGTCCCTCTGGCATCCCATGGCGTCAACCGTAACGGTGGCTCCTCTGATATCCAAGAGTTCAAGAAGCTTCGGAATGGCCGTAATCTCGTTGGATTTCTCTTCAGTCGCGATCTGACCGAGCGTCAACTTGTTGTCCGCGATCCAGGCGCTCACTACATGCAATGCCTTCTTGCCTGTCGCGCGATCGAACGAGTGGCGTACGGTCTTGCCGTCAATTGCAACGAGTTTGCCGTTAGTTCCTCCCGACAGAGCTTGCACCCACGCAATGAAGCCTGCATTGAAAGCCACTGGGTCAATTGCGCTCAGCACCCGTCTAAACGTGTCCGCGCACGGAATTCCCTTGGGCAGACGCAGGAACGTCCTGAGCCAATCCTGCTTAGCAATTCCGAATTCCTCCATATCCTCCCATCCTTCGCCCACGCAAATCATCGTCAACAGGGCAATGATAAGAATATCCATGAGCAAGTGATACCGGGTGCGCTCCACGCGCGGGTCTTGCACCCCTTCAAAGAATTTGAAAATCCCAAGATGGCTTTCTTCCTCGTCACTCATAGGCGCGACGAGATATCACCCTGCAGCCAATGGAAAGCTCTATCTTGTGGGCGGCCTCCAAATAGATCTCACAAAGTGTGAACAAACCTACACTTCGGTCGATGTCAGATGGTGCGCCCGCCCTGTGCCCGAGGGCATCTAATACTTCACTTTCCCAGCGGCCTGGTCGTTCCGGGCCAGCTTCCGGTTCATCATCGCCTTCATCGGCGGAATCGTCTTGAGTGTCTGCCGCCAACATGGCCTTCTGCGTTGCGGCACAGTAACCATTGCATTGGAATTGACCCATCGCGAACGGGTCATCTGGCTCTGTAGTTCCAATGAACGCATCACCGTCGCACACCGGACAGATTGTGTGCCAAACGCAAGCACTGGGGCGACCACTCGGAAGACTTTTGCTTGGTCCCCTTATTATGCTCTCTGTGTCCCGTGCACGAGCGCCGAGTAGGCCTGCCAAGTGCAGCAACAACCCAATAAGGCCAGGGGATGCTTGGCGCCAGATAGGCGGCAGGCTGGACGTCGCGTTCGTCATGAGTGGAAGAGCCTCCTTGCGAGGGGCGAGCGACCAGCAAGCGCACGATTCCTGTAAACAAGAGGTAGTGCTACAATCATTTCGATACTGCCAATCGCGCCCCGACTCAGCCGCAAAACTCGAGCCGGGGCGCACCATTATCGCATATGACAGGCAATCTTGTACTCGGCTGCAACATTGATGGGCGAAGCAGAGTGTTTTGTCGATGAATTCGACACTCGCATCGGCTGTCGCTCCCCGGGCATACCCGCTTACGATAATTTGTATCGACCAGGCCCGGAACTTAACATGTGGATGACTTGTTCGACTGCATCGTTGTTGTTGCTTGCTGCACCACGCCGAACCCGCATTACAATGGTGGAACTTGACCCGCCCCTGCATCACCGCGGTCATGGCATCACCGGTTTCATTACGGCATCGACGAAGAAGCCCACGCGGGGCCCGCCGATTGCCACGAATGCCAACAACCAAAAACGACTTTCGCAATGGTCCTTGTGTTGCGTGTTATTGGCGGAGCGCTCACGCCACCGTAGCGAGGGCCAAGCCGTTGAAACCGGCTTGCCGGTGCCCTGCCGGTGCTGCGGGCTCTTACGGCCCAGCCTAAGCGGGGAGTGTGCCCGCCTTGCTACCGTGCGGCGTGGCAGGCGTGGATTCCGTTGGTTGAGGAGAGCGGGCGCCAAAGTGACTGGCGGTGGCTCCCGATTGGTCATGCTTCGAATAAAGTCGCGTGGCATTGGACGGTCACCCTGGATGAGGCCCGGCGGAAGGTGTTTCCGTGGATTCGCCCATGGCCGGTGGTCAATGAGGCACCGAAATCACGCCGAAGGCATCGGCTGCACCCTAAACATGCGTAAATCGGACCATCGCGATCGGGCGTTTCGCGGCATGGCGATCAGGAATTACGGAGCATGGCGATCGCGCGTTTCGCGATGGCGATCACCGATTTCGGGTATCGCGATCACAGCCGACCAGTTAGCCGAAGCCGCCAGGTAGTTCGAGCAAGCTGAGTCGGCAACGCAGCGAGCGTTCGAGGTTTCCAGTGGCCAGGGTCTCCCCCCAAAGGAGACGCCGTGGCGAACGAGAGACTGTCAATGCGCAACCTCAGAGAGATACTTCGGCACAAGCTTGAGCTCAGACACAAGCATCGCGACATAGGACGAGCATTGGGCATCAGTGCCGGGACTGTCGGAGAGACGGTAGTTCGCGCGAAGGTTCTGGGGCTGGACTGGGCGACAATTTGCACGCTCGACGATATCCAACTCGAGACGCGAATGTACGGGCCGCGAGCAGGGCACCATTCAGCGCGGCCACCGCCAGATCTGCCGTACATTCACACGGAGTTGCGTCGTGCGGGCGTAACATTGCAGGTACTGCATATCGAGTATCTGGAGAAGGATCCGAACGGCTATCGATATACCGCTTTTTGTGACCTATACCGTCAATGGCGGAAGAAACGTGCTGCCACGATGCGCCAGCAGCATAGGGCCGGGGACAAGACGTTTCTGGACTATTCAGGCAAGAGGCCACATCTCGTCGATCCGGTCACTGGTGAACATATCCCGGTTGAGCTGTACGTGGCGGTATTGGGTGCATCCAGCTACACCTTTGCGGAGGCGACCCGAACTCAGCAGGTTGAAGACTGGCTTGGGAGCAACGCGCGCGCTTTGGCGTTCTTTGGCGGAGTAACGAGCGCACTGGTGCCGGACCAACTCAAATCTGCAGTCACCCATGCCTGTCGATACGAGCCTGGGATCCAGAAAACCTTTGACGAATTTGCGGAACACTACGGCACGGTCATCATGCCAGCGAGGCCAGCAAAGCCCCGCGACAAGGGCTGTGCTTCATACTGCACCTCATTCGTTGGCTGAAACGGTACTTCCTTTTCCGGCTTGGCGAAACTTCCATTTCCCTTTGATGGGCGCTTGAGGGCCAGGGGGCTCATAAAGGTAGTCGTTGCGTTTGCTGTAGGGGTGGGCCTTGAGCAAGCCGCGGCGGCGCCAGACTCGAATCGTGAGCGGAAGCACGCGTAGTTTTCTGGCGATCTCCTTCTGTGTCAAAAGACCACGGGATCGCAGGCGCGCGTAGCGGTCAGGCAATTTGTACGTGCGTCGGATGTAGTAGACAATTCGTTCTGTAAAGGCATTGCCATTTCCAGCGTGTAACCCTCGCTTGTTGAGGATCTCAGCGACTGCTCGCTCGTCGTGTTCGTTCAGAAGGTGATCAATTTCCGATACTATCTGCGTTGGCGTTCGCCGTAGCTCCCAAGCGGGGGATGGTTTGGGTAGATGCAATGTTTGGGTAGTGCCGCCGCGGAAGCGCACGTGCACGGTCAGGTCGTTTCCTTTGATGAGGGTGACGTCTTCAATGAGCAATCGCAGCATTCGTTTCCGCTCGCGGTCGCTTGTCGGTGGCGAATCCCAGAGTTTGGGAAAGTCAGTGGCCAATGCGAGGACTCGGCTTCGTTGCTCTGGTGTGACCGCAGCCGAATCAGATTTACTCTGCTGTTCGTAGGTCTGTTGCGCTTGCTCCAGTTCGCGCAGTTTGCAGTTCCATTCAGCTTCCAGTTCATCAGCAACCAAGCGATTCCCAGGATCGACTTGCATGTACCGACGACGTGCAAGTTCAGCTTCGTATCGAATGCGCTCAACATGCTTGGCGCGTAGTCGATCGGTCTGTTCAGCACGCATTCGCAGTTCGTCCTGGACCTTCAGTGCCACCTCGAGCGCCATAGGTGATACGGAATTGACCAAAAGCCGGCCGATCGCCGAATCAATTGCTGCGCCAGGCATACTCTGACATATCGGTGTAGCGGTTTTGATCCCCTCACGTTGACAGACATAGATGGGTTTTCTTTGTCCACCTTGCTGCTCATATCGTACCGTCATGCGTTCACCACAGCGGCCGCAAAGTACTACGCCCTGTAACAGAGCAGGACCTTCTCTCGGTGGACTTCTTCGTCGATCCTCTCCAAAAACCTGAGCGTTCTGGAGTAAGCACCGCTGGTTGTTCTCGAACTCGTCCCAAGATATATAGCCAGCGTGGGCGTTCTGAATCAGCGAGATCCAGTCTTCGCGTGCAAGACGCTCAAAGCGTTGTGGAGCCAATTTGCGTTGGCGAGTCCGACCAAAGACAAACGCACCAGCGTAGCGTGGGTTGTGAAGGAGCCATAGAGCGCGTGAGTGTTCGAGCTCTCCCCATAATATCTCTCCTTTGGCTGGGCCTGACCGTGCACGCCGAGGAAACTTCAGTCCCTGGTCCCGGAATGCTCGCACCGTTGCCGTTGCCGAGCCTGTTCGACGGAACGAGTTGAAGAAGACGCGTAGGCTCTGTTGTACTTGCTTGTCGGGATCGAGAACGACTTTATTCTGAGCATCGTAACAAAAGCCGAGCGGCAGAGGCAACTCCAATTCGCCGCGTCGCGCCTTGTTCAACACACCCCCTCGCAGGCGAGCCTTCAAGATGTGTAGCTCGGCCTCGGACATGGTGCCTTTGAGACCAAGCAATAATCGGTCATTGAAGTGCGCAGGATCGTAAACCCCGTCTTCATCGAGAATTAGCGTGTCTGTCAGCGCACAAATCTCCAGGAGACGATGCCAGTCGCTCGAGTTTCGCGCGAGTCGAGAAACCTCAAGCCCCATCACAATCCCTGCGCGGCCGAGCCCTACATCGGCCACAAGCCGTTGAAATCCATCCCGCCCGATCGTAAATGCGCCTGATTGACCTTGGTCACTATCAATGACGACAATTTGTTCCTGAGGCCAGCCAAGTGCTACAGCGCGCTGGCGCAACGCATACTGCCGGTCCGTGCTTTCGGTGTTTTCGAAAACCTGTCGCAGCGTTGACTGGCGAATGTACAAGTAGGCATTTCGCTTGAGATGTCGAGTCGTGACTTTTTGGTGAGCGAGGGAGTCCATCATCAGGCTACTCCACGTATTGCTGATAGGGCCATCTCCGCGAGGACCACAGCAACTTCCCCACGGAGCTCATCAACCAAGCACTCAGTGTGAGTACTTGGCTCTCCAAGTTTAGGTACAACGGGGCTCAAGCTCGACCACGCTCTGATCCAGGCACCTATACCTTGACGCACGAGCAGGGCTAGCCCGAGACATCCTGACTCGCGCTTCCCTTCCAATACGGCTGCGCGTAGCCGCTCGTACTCTTCGCAAAGAGGCGAGGCCGCCGGCGCCTCTACCGTTATGGGTTGGGGGGTGGAGTTTTTTTTTCGCGAGCCAGGGCTCGCTCGATGCTGCGTGCGTGGACCGCAATTCCAAAACGCTCGTTGACCATCGCCGCTAAGGTAACGCTTCCCAGGGTCGCATCCCTGGCACGCGCCTCGTTGATGAAGAGCATCACCTCGGGATTGAGCTTGTGAGCGCCGCGAGGCCCACGCTTGCGCGGAATCAAGGCCTGCAGCCCCCCGTCGTGAAATGCTTCCTGTGTTTGATAGAACGACGGCCTTGAGAAACCAAAACTGGTTACGGTCGACGCGATCGACTCGCCGTCAACCAGCACCCTGCGCAGCATCTCGTACTTGACCTGGAGGGCATCTCGCGCATCGAAGAATGCGCTTTGCGAGAACAGAGGATCCGCAACCTTTTCCGGGTGTAGATTCAAGGTCCCGGATTGGCGAAGTGCCTGAGTCTTGGGGTCCGGACGGTTGCGAGAGGTCATTGGTTTCTTCGTAAGATAATTTATGCCGTATACCTGGCTCGGTCAAGCAAAATAGTGGCCTGTTGTCTTCAAATATGTGACTATATTGCCAGAAACGACCATCGCGCCAGCACCTGTCCGACATAATTAGATTTACACAAGCGGCGTAATTTGCTTTACGCACCTCGCTTACCCTTCCGGCTTGCTCGCAGCGTGCGAGCGAGTTCTGCTAGTTGAATCAAGTCGTCGAGCCGAAATGCTGACCGCCCTGCCGCGAGTGTGACAAATGCGCTCGGCTCCGCCGCATCTGTCCAATTTGTTGGCAGATGCCGGAGCCGCTTCTTCTTATCGAGGAAATACACTCGATCCTCTCCCCAGACCTTTTTGACCGTCAGCAGCTCAAATCGCTGACCATGCAACGGATGAAAGGGATGCGTTATCCGATGCCATTGTCGCAGCGCACCAGACGGATTGCCTGCAGTCGATCGCTTTCTTGAAGGCCAAGGTCGAAGTCGCAGTACAGGTGGTACAACGCTGGATACTGGCGCGGATCCGCAATGAAGTCTTCTTTTCCTTGACGGAGCTGAATGCTCGCATTCGCGAGCTGCTTGACGATCTGAACAATCGCAAGATGCGCATCTATGGTTGCAGCAGGCGCGAGCTCTTCGAGCGTCTCGACAAGCCCGTGCTGCGCCCTTTACCCGACAAAGTATACGAATACAGCGAATGGTTGAAAGTGAAGCTCAACGTTGACTATCACGCGGTTTTTGAAGACCACTACTACTCGGCGCCAAGCACGCTTCTGCGGGAGGAACTGTGGCTACGCGCAACCGTGACAACGATCGAGATATTTCACATCAGCAAACGGGAAGCGACGCATGCGCGAAGCCACGTGAAGTTTGGCCACACAACCATTGCTGCGCATATGCCGATAGCGCACCAGAAACATGCCGAGTGGACACCGGGGCGCATCCTGCATTGGGCACAAACCGTAGGCCCGAATACGGCTCTGCTTGCCCAAGCCATCCTGAATGAAAAGCCACACCCCGAGCAGGGCTACCGCTCGTGTCTCGGCATCTACCGGCTAGCCAAGAAGTACGGCACCGAACGAGTCGATGCGGCTTGCTCAAGAGCTTTCCTGGCAGGGGCACGCTCCTACCGACACGTCGAATCCATTCTTCGTCATGGGCTCGATCGAGCCCCTGCTCTTGATATCGGATCTTGTGGAACAGGACTTGGAATTGCTCACGAGAACATTCGTGGGCCGGACTACTACCATTGAAAGGCAACTACATGTTGAGAGAACCAACGATTGAAAAGCTGCAAGCGATGCGTCTACCTGCCATGGCAGCCGCATGGGATGAACAATCCAAGAATGCAGCCACAACCGACCTCAGTTTCGATGAGCGCTTCGCGATGTTGGTCGACAACGAGTGGCTCGCACGCGAGAACAAGCGCGTCAAACGGTGTCTGAAAGAGGCCAAGCTGCGCATCAGCCACGCCTGCATCGAAGACATCGAATACAACGCGCGCCGTGAGCTAGACAAGGCCACGGTGCGCCAACTAACCATCTGCCGATGGGTCACCGAGCACCAGCCAATTCTCATCACTGGCCCGACTGGAACTGGAAAGTCATACCTGGCCTGTGCGCTTGCCAATCAAGCCTGTCGTAAGGGGTTTCGCGCGTGCTATCGCCGTGCTCCACGTCTCTACGACGAACTGCTGTTGGCTCGCGCCGATGGAAGCTACGCACAATTACTTGCCCGATTTGCGAAGACAGATGTACTAATCATTGACGACTTCGCGATTGCCGCAATCACCGACACAGCGCGTCGCGACTTACTCGAAGTGCTCGAAGATCGCCACGGACTGCGTGCAACCATCATCACGAGTCAGCTCGAACCCAAACTCTGGCACGACTACCTTATCGATCCAACCACTGCCGATGCGATCTGTGACCGCATCATCCATGGCTCCCATCGGATTGCCCTCAAGGGACCATCGCGACGCAAAGTCCGCGGCGAGTCCGCCCTAACCGAAGTCATCGTCCCAGTGTCCGATTGAACCGACCCAATGTGACCTAACCAATCTCCCAAAGGCCCCCAACATCACCAAACCGCAACCCAGACCAGAACGTCGCTACGCTCCGATCGCCATCAGGCGAAATAGCTGATCGCCATCAACCGAAACGGGCGATCGCCATGGGCGAAATACGCAAATTGGTGGCAGGAGAATCGTTATTCGAAACTGTCGACGCTCAAATGCTGCCGATCGAGAAGGATAAGGTAGTCAAGCTGGAGAAGAAACAAACGGCCTATCTGCTCTGCAACGGCACTGGCATGATTCTCAAGACTCCCATGCTAGCCAATTGCAACCTAACCACTAGCGCCGAGATAGTGCGGATGCTGAAAGAGGCTGTAGCAAACAAAGAAGCGAAGGAGGCCGCCCAGTCCAAACGGGCCGACGGCGGCGGTTAGTCACATCCGGCTTCGAAGGGCGGGGCCAGACGGAGGTTTTCCATGGACAGAATGAAATGGCTGGAGAAGCTTGTCGATGAGTACCTTGATCCGAACGATTGCCATGACTTTGGTTGGTTTGCGGGAGCGAAGGATGTCCAGAGTAAGATCACACGTTCGGGCATGTCGAGGAATTCCAACGGCAAGAGACATTGGCACCAAAGGCGCATCGGCGAGACAACACTAAGACGTTTCGTCAATAGCCTGCTTGCCGCGCAGGCCAGGATAGAGGGCGCGACGAACTTCGATTCGCTGCATGCGATTCTTACCGAACGTCGCGTGAAGGGGATTGGAGCACTCGCGTTGTACGATGTAGCCCTACGAATTGGGGCGCATCGCAAGTATTGGCCAAATTCGGTCTACTTACATGCAGGCACAGCCAGCGGCGCGAAAAGGTTGGCAATCCTGTTGAAAGATGCGGTTCTTCTGGAAGCCTGCAAAAGGCGTACGATCGCCCCTAGGATGCTGCCCAGGCCGTTGCGAAGACTCAAACCCTGGCAAATTGAAGACTTCCTATGCCGGATGCTTTGATAGCCAACGCGAAGCTCCCGATTACTGCGCATCCTAGACGTTCGCGGCAACCGCGGCGCTTGTGAACCTTAGAGCAGTGTTAACCCAGCCCTGGCCAGAATCCTGTCGAACCTATCACCCTCGCCGGGCAGATCTTTTATGAAGAGATCTCTCATCCCTGGTTCTTCCGCCCATCGCACGATGATACTCGCGAAACACTTCTTCCGGCAAAGATGTAGCGTTTCCGCGTCGTCGATGAAGGCTACCTTCCAGTTATTGAGTAGCTCCTGACTCTTGGATTCAGAGTCCGATGATGGGATATTCTGCAGGCCTATTTCGGTCTGCACGATTTGGTTGTACAGGTTCGCCAAGTACGCCCACTGAGCCGAAAAGCGAGTGTAGAAGGCCGCGTACACAACTGCGGCAATCGCACCCAACCAAGGTACGTTCTCGGATCCATGTTTGAGCAAAGCCCTCGGCCAAACACAGACGTCCCAATTTGGATGCGCCAGGTTCTTTAGCACGAAGGCAAAAATGAAGATCTGCAGGGTCGTTACAATCGTCCGAATTAGAATTACTCCAGCTGAATTGGGGTAACCCTCAAGCAGACATTCCAGTGTTAAGTACCACAATAGGCCCCTTCGGGGTTTCCTGGGTCTCGCATCTTTCCCCATGAACGGCACAAACGTCCGAGGTTACGACTAATTTAGGGTTTGCCGTGGTCTAGACCCGCGGTACCACACCTTCCCCAATATTTGCCGCCGATCGCCAATTGTGTCGCTCGAACGAGCAATACCCCAGTTAATCCGCGCTCGAATCGCTCAACGAGAATACAAGGCAAGGCCGGAGCGGGTATGCTGACCTTGTGGACATCCCCACAATTCCCGCTCTTCAAATTGACTTCCGCTCCGATCTCTATTCGCTTGTGAAGTCGTGGCTCATTAACAACGGGCAGCAAATAGATCCAAAAAGGACCGACGAGTGGTGCTTCTACGATTATCTGAACCTCCGACATCGATTGATTTCTCCGCGTCCGCGAACGGTTCATCTGCCAAAGCTATTTTCGCCACGGAAGCATCACCAGCGGGCTATCACAGCTCTACTGCGCAAAGTCGAACGGGGAGAAGACCTCTCACGGTTCCTCAGCCGTCGAACGAACAAGCTCGGCGATTACGACGGGCTCCGCGATAACTGGGGAATTTATCACTTCCACCTAGGAACGTCACTCGATGCGAATGGCATGCTCAAGGGCACAAAAGAGCTGCTCTTTGCGCGCGTCACTCAGGCTCACTTCTACGTATGCGGCGTGTGGAATCACGACTTTCAGGAAATCGAGATGGTCGAAGTGCTGCATGCGAATTGGCCTTCTTCGATCTCTGGGCGAAAACTAGAACTCACCGCAAGCAGATTCCCTGAAGATCGGCCCTCGCCTACCGATATCGCTGCCGCACGCGCCTCGGGGGTGCAGGTAATCGTGCCACTGAGGGACGGCACCTCCTATCTACTATCTACTTGGCGGCATCACCACGGCACGAGTGAGTCATGAAGTGATTTCCACAGCTGACCATTGGTTGGATCGAGTTGCCGAGTTGGAGTCGCTTATTAGGTCTCACTTTGCGGTGCACTGGCCCAATTTGGCGGTCCGTTGCATCTTGATTCCGTCGGAGCTTTGCTACAAACTGGAAGTGGATAATGGTCACGCGTTCGCCGTCGAACATGCGGTTCAGCACAAGTTTGCACTCGGCCACTTCCCCCTTTTCTAATCATTACGCTCGCTCCCAACCTTCCGCCCCCGCGGCGGCTTCCATTGATGCACCTGTGGTTGCCCCAGACACTCGACAACGTTCCGTGTTGTACCAACATTCATCTGAGGCCAACTGAGCCATAGGAGGTCGTACCAACAGCATGAAACCCAATGAAGAAACCAAGTAAGTTGATCGAGCAAATAGGAGGCCAGCCTGGAGCCTACTGTAGCCGCACCTTCGCGGGTCTCCATCGAAACCCCACGAGTTTGTGACCGTCCGTCGGTTCCTCGTTGGGGTTTCGAACTATTTGTGCGGGTCAACGTCTGATATCTAGTGCTAGCAGCGGCTCGCGAAGAATGCGCCGTTGTGGTTGGGCGAATTGGGAAATATTGGATCTTGAAATCCCGTTATCTTGCCAGTGATGCATTGACTGCCCACGGAGTAAATCTCCAATGTTGCGCGCGAGTCAGTCAAAGTCACTTCTCCGATGCCGTTACTACTCATGCGGCATGAAGCTTGGGAGCAACCCCCACCCTGCGAGGGGCCAACAACATTGAAGAACTCACTGAACTGCGCGGCCAGGCTTGACAGACTGTACACGCCCGACTCAAGTGCGCTGCTCGGCACGGTCAGACTAAATGTCCAATCATCTCTGCACACTTCCGTGCTGCCGCCCGTGAGAGTCTCTCCGCAAGCGTAGGCAATATTTGAGAAGCGAAGCGTTACAGTTTGCCCCGAAACCATCGCTTGTCCGCTGCCCAACCCTGAAATGAGCGGTTCGCTTGCGGGAATTCCTATGCACCCCGAGGGGACAGCCGCAGTTTCACCGGAGTCCGGCGACGCGTGCACCATTATGGGTAATAGGCTCGAACAAACCAATATCTTGGAAGTTAAGTGCCTCATGGCTCCAAGGGTACGGCAATCGGCCGACCCTGTCAAAGAGCCGCGCATCGAGGATGAAGCATGTCTCGACGCGGACGGCCGCTAATGAATCTAGGTACTTAAGAACCAATCGACTCGCCAACACATGCTTCAATCACGTCCCGAAGTTTGCCAGCGCTCACTCGGCCGCTACCCCGCTGCGGAGCTGAGCAGCCCGCGTGGTACCGCACGAGAATACCGTGCCGGCAATTTCCTTAGCACGACCTGCGCCATTGGAAGCGGTCGTATCCCGTTATTCGCGAGAAAGAAGCGGGCGGCTCGCCCTCGCAAGGTTCGCCGCGCTTCGACCCAATGGCGATATCGAAGAACGCATCGGCTAGCGACTGAGCCAGGGGGATTTCAGCGCTGCCCGCTACCGTTCTGAGATGAAGCGCGAGTGGGCGATCGTCCATCAGAGTGTGAGAAACGAGCCAATTGCTTAGGATCACTGCAAGCTTCCGAGGTGGGAAAATGGGGACGTCTTGATAACCCTCGATTTCGAATGCAAGTCTATCGTGTTCGATGATGTGCCTTTCCGAATCGGGATAGTTGTGCGTACTCATGAGCCACTCTTCACAGTCGAAATGGCAACGCGCCAGCCGTCCCAATTGGATCACGACATTGCGAATTGCCGCTCGATCCTCCTCATGAGCATCAACTGGAACTATTTGCTGGATTAGCACGAAAAGGTGCCAATGCTGAACATCAATGGCGGGCAATCCCACCTCTAAATCCGAACTCCATTGCATGGGTATGCAGCCTTTCGAGTCCTTGAGCGGCCCACTTGAAAACGACGCGAAAGTAAAGTCGCCGTCGGCCGGAAATTCCGAAAAGTATGATCCAATAGTCACTTTGGGCTCTAACTTGCCCCCTCTTTCACGGGACAAAGAAGAGTGCCGCAATGTCCGTAGATCCAGGCAAAGGTTGGAAGTCTCCTTGCGCGAGCAATCGTACACGTACCTTAGCGAAACCACATCGGTGCCGGCAGGAGGCGAGACTGCAAGTTCCGCATTCAACGCTTTGTTGACAAGGGATTTCCAATGCTGTCACCCGCCAACCCGCCCCGCAATCACCACCGCAGTTCACTGCCGTCACATATTTGTTACCCGGTGGCTAAAGTGGGTTACCCTAAATTCGTGGCTCACTGTAGTTCTGATCTCAGCCGATGCTTAATGATTTGACGAGCTTGGGGAATGCTACGCACGCTTGCCGCGTATATTTGATCGTAGAAAAATGCCCGAACTCTGGCACGCCGTGGGCTGGTTGTACTTGCTTGCGATTGCTGCAATTTTGCTGATCGTATCGGTACGAAATTGGCGAAAATTCGGTGGTTCAGTCGCCGCCGGTATTAGGCCAAGCCCAGTCGCGTTATCGAACATTCTGGAGTTCGGGTGACGAACTGATCCTTTTCTTTACCGCTAGTCGGCCAAACCGTAGCGTCGCGCCAATCTCCACCGCAATCCTCCAACCGAGTTCACTGCCACTCACTCAGCCGTTGCCCCGCTGCCAATTGGGAGCAGCCTTTGAATTGGGTTGCGACGGCTTCCAATCAGTGATTCTCTTGTCCTGATATGCGAGGTTGCCTAGCGGGAAGGTCTCAACGAGCGCGCGCTAGGCTGGCAGGCGTCGCACTCGTGATGCTTGCTGCGGTTGGCTGCGGCGGCAGTAGTGCTCGACACCGATGCTGCAGCCCCGGATGCGGGCACGGGTGGTACGTGCTCCTGCGGCTGTGGTGGGACGAGTTTTTCTACTCTTGTGAACCGTAGGGGCACCCCGGTAGCAATAGATATTTGTTTTAAGGACATGCGCGGCACTCAACCGATGAGAGGTGGCGCTTCCAACGTTGGGGTCGGTGCGGTCGGTGGCAGTTTGTAACGAGGGCGCATAGGAACTTCAAAGGCCATCAACCCTGCCAACACACGCCCTAATCCCCGCCCAAGTTCACCATCGCTCACTCAGCCGATGCCCGGTGGCTAAGTTGGAACAGCCTTGGAATGTTTAGTCACGGGCTCGATGTGGTGCGTACCATCGGATATTGCTTGAGAGCGAAGAGCCCACAGCGCCGCTAGGGCGACGCGCCCATCAACAAGCGCAAGCACGAGCGGCTTCGGCTGCTAAGTTAGCGTGGTGAATTCGATTGTGGGGAATGCAGCAACGTCCGTGTTGGCGTTGATATTGACCCTTGCTTGTGGCAGCGGGACCCGGAGAGAACCTCACCTTGCAGCCACTGCAAAAGACGACCCGTGCATTCCAAGTCCCCCAGGTTCGCAGGCGGTCTGCGAAGAGCAACCGGCGAGATTTCCGCAGTGGCGAACGAGTTGCGCAAAAGGTCCTCCCTTGGAAGACGAGCTTGAAATTGAGCTGCTAAGAACAAGCAGCAAAGTTTGCTTGAGTGGTCGCGTGATCGCCGCCGGAGTCCGCGCCGCCCTGCGGGTTGACGGGCGCGATGAGCCCTGCATCGCCGCGTCTGCGAACGATCGCTGGCCTGATTTCAAATTCAAACCGGGGACGATCGTGTATTTCATTCCGGTCGCTGGAGACACCAGTCGATTGGAAGGAGAAGTCACTTGCTACCTTCTGCCACAATAACAGGGGAATCAGAAGACCGACGTGCGCGGCCAAGACATTTAAAGTTTATAGGCTCGAGGACTGGTGCGGTAGTGATAGGCAATCGGGAGTAGCTGTTTCTTTTGAAGCATTCGCGCACTCCCTCGATAGGTTGGATTGCACCTCTGGCGAGGTGCAAGGATATGCGCAATATTTGAGAAATCGGTATTGTGGCCCGACAATGGACTTAGGCACTAAACTAGGATGCACGTTGCCGTTGCCTCAAGCCAGCACAAGGTTTTCGTTTCAACCGTCAGCGCCCTGCGTAGACCTAGATTTTACAGTGCAAGTGCCGCCTTGGTTGCTAGCGGCCCAAACAAAACTGGACGGGTTCCCCCACTTTGACGTTATACTTTCGAATTCGTTGGGCCTCGTTAGCAAGCTCAAGGAACTAGGAGTTGTGACCCAGATGCCGCTCGTCAACTGTCCGGATTGTGCGAACGAAATCTCAACCGAAGCCTATGTGTGTCCAAAATGTGGTCGCCCGACTGGAAAACGTCCCAAGTATCCGCTGAAGCGGTTCGCGATACTTTGGCTGGTGCTAATTGTCGCGTTCTTTGCGATCTGGACATTTCTTTCGCATAAGTGACGAGCTTGCGCATGTAGGTGTTCTAAACCATATCCCTGTGGGAAAAATCACCCCGTACACATCGGTCAAAGGTTCGTGACCCGCCTAGCCCCGAAGTTCACCAACTTTTTGCTGCCTTGGGAGAAACTGGCGGAAAATGGGACTAGAGAAGCAATGAGAAAACAGTGATACGTGAACCCGCCCATTTGCTCTGGTGACGAGAAAATATCAGCTACAGTTGCGGCATGCACAAAGGGGTACAAGCTCAATCTAACCCCATGGGATTAATTGCCGAATGTGATGTTGAACCGAATGGGCTTCGCAATTCTAGCGTATTGCCCGTTGAGGTCGCCGATTGTCAACTTTGCGCAGCCTGTTGCTTCTCCGAGCTTGCTCGCTACGTTCGAGTGACGGGCAATGATTACGCGCGACTTGGCGCTGACGCAGTAGCTTATGTGCACTTCATCGAGAACCGCGCGTTCATGCTTCTAACGGACGGGCACTGCGCGGCGCTCAAGTTCGACTTGGAATCAAAGCAATTCATTTGCCAGGTGTACGAACATCGACCCGAAGTTTGTCGTGAACTTGAGCGAGGCTCAACAGCGTGTACGGGTGAGCGCCAAACGAAGGGCGAGCGGCAGCTAGTCTTCTTGAGGCGCAAAGATAGAAGTACTTGAGGCCAGGTTCAGTCACTGCAAAGCTCGTTGACTCCCTACCAAAATACCTACGGATCCTTCACGGCACTTGCATAGTATGCCATATCGCTTATACTGCTCGTCTGTTCAGCAATCTAAAGGTTGGGCCATGCATGACATTGTGACCAAAGAACTTTCTGCGGATGAGGTGAACTACGAGGAAGCTCCCATCGTGACGCTGCGCGTGGACGGCTTCGAGTATCGCATCGACACCGGCCACGGCTCGGCAGTCGCTATCTCTGAACGTCAGCAAGGCACCTGGGCTTCAG
>CAWFUX010000002.1:0-12507 GCA_963819085.1 uncultured delta proteobacterium | reverse complement strand
GTGCAGCCGTGCAAACTATTGCCAGCGGCGCGTAACGGGCTAGCAAAGGCCAAGCATTTCTTATTGATTGAGCCGCAGTGACAATATCGTCAATAACTCCCTCTTCCCAAGGAAATGGTCCCGAGGCTACGGCGGTGCGCAGGCTCGCGCCTAAGCTTATCATTGCAATACCGGTAAGAATAAGGAACGCGATTTCGCGACTCGTCCAGAATTGCCATTGATACAAGAATGGGACAAAGCCCACGACAGACAGAGGAGCTAATCGCCGAGCAAAGTGCAAAAGAACATGGGTGGTGTCGCCGTCCTCGCGCCTCATGCGCGCGTACCCGAACGCCGCCGCAACAAACAGGGCGGCCGATGCGAGCATTGTAAGGAGTATCCCTTGCCGCAGTTCGCGGGCGACCATGTTAGTCGTGAAATAGTGGAGGGGATCCTCAGGCATGCGACCGAAGCCGATGGCCAAACCGACGGACGCTCCCTCGGCGACAAGCAACATGAGCGCTCGAGAAAGGAGCGTCAGTGTCGGAAGATCACGGGTATCAGATGCCCTTTCCACGGGATCTAAGGCTGAGGCGCTGACGTCTACCACTGACATGGGGGCACCATAATGAATGCTTCGCGTGCCTCTGCCAAGGAACACTTGCGCTCAACTGAAAACTCCGAGAAACAGGCTGCCGGACTGGTGGTCGCGCCGGGGCGGTGTCCGCGATCCGTTAGCTAACGGACTTCCTTCCATTCGACAATTTCATCCACCGTAATGTGCCCCAAGGAACCCAAACTCGTGTCGGAGATTACGAGGCGCGCGGATTTGCCTCGGAACGTCGATATGTTCCAGACCCGTTGACTCATCCATTCAGAATTGCAACCGGTGGCCGCGCGCACTGGCTGATCATCTACCAACAGTTCCAAACGCTCGGAGTCCGGAAGTTTACTGCCCCCAATCATGAATGTCATCAGTTCGCCTTCAATCACGAAGGACGGGGATATCATGCGTCCAGTGGGCAAATCGGCATCAGGCGCAATATGCGAATTCACGAAACGACCCACGCGACCCAACGGGACATCCTGGTCCGGCCTGAGTTCGGACGTAATCCATTGCTTGGCATCGCCTTCGGTGGCCCACGGTGCTTCCTGCTCGGCAAATGTGAAGCTACGAACCTTGCGCAGGCCAAACCGAGACAAATCTCCACCCTCGAGCAGCACTCGCTCGGTGCCTGCCAGCGCTGGATTGGCTCGAATTGCGGCACTAATGACCCTTGCCTTGCGTGACGGATCATTGTTCACCGAAAAGTAATATTCCCGCATGTGCCAGAGTTCGCATGCCAAGTCGTGCTCGCCTTGCTGTGCGAGCGCCGGAATACGCCCATCGAGATAGTCTGGGTACGTAATCAGTCCAGTGTGTCCCGGAATCTTGCGGGCAAGGTCTGGGTCGTAGCGCACCATGAAAAATGGGTCCCCGGCGATGCTAAGCGCTCCTAGGTTGGCATAAGGCTGTGGATAGACGGCCAACTCGGAAAGTTGCGTGCCGTATTCAACGATTAGGCCCGGTGATGCGGTCTTTTCGTGTCCTGGGCGCCCGCGCTTGCCAATGGGTATGTGCGCCACGCTGCGGCTGGTAAGGGCTCGCAAGTCGAACATCGGGAGCTTGGAGTAATATCCTGACATCCCGACGCTCCAGACGGCGATCTTTGGCTCGATGTGATTGAGCTTCAACCGGTCATAAAGAGCGTGCCCGAACAGGTAACCGAGCGCCCCTACCTGCATGGTGGAGAACTTGTTGACGGTCCCGTACGTTCGCTCGTCTGCCACGCCGCGATAAATTTCTCCGGGCTTAATGATTGTGAGTGGTAAGGCGACCGTCACTGCGGGTACCAGCAGAGCAATTGCCCACCGCCAATGGTTCCTCGACAAAAGCGACCGGTATCCGGCGTCTGCAAGTAAGAACCAGAGTGGAAGTGCTGGCACGAAAAATCTGCCCAACATGAAGTCGCCGCCAACTTTTCCGACGTAGCAGAGGTAGATTGGCAAGACGAGTAGCGAATAGCGCCCAATTAGGGTGCGTCTTGCCGTGAAACCCCCGACGGCGACCAACGGTAATGTCAACCAAAGCCCAGAACCAATAATCGTGATTAGCAGGTAGTTTATTCCCTGCTCGAAGTATGCCTTGTCGGCTGACTTGGCGTAGAAGGTATTGGGCATCCAATCGCCGTAGTAGTATCGCCTCCAGATGAAGTACGGCACGAATATCAGGAAAAACGGCAATAGATATCGAATGACTTGGCGGCGCCGTTCGGGATCGACAAATATCGCAAATGCAAGAACTGCATAGAAAATGCCGTGATCAGGGTGGGTCAGCGTAGCTGCGATCCCTGCGAGCCCGCCCTGAAGAGGCTTGCCTGCATCGACCCTTTCCAACGCCAATGTCATCAGCATCGCCGCAAACATCGTTTCGATGCAGGCGGTCGAGAACGAAGCCATCGTGTAGTTGGCCGCGACGAAAAGTGTCGCGACTCCGATAAGTGTTGGCGAAGACTTGACCCGTTGCCCCAAGCGCTCGACCAAGAAGATTAGGCCAACGAAGCTCGCCAAGTTTATCAAAACCGTTGCTTGGCCCGGGTCGGCTTTGCAAGCGATCGCAACGGCTGCGATCAGCGCCCACAAAAAATCCGTATAACCTTCGACTCGCTCACCTGGGTTAAGACTAGCCCGTGCCCCCTGACTAGATTCTCGGCATAGCGAAATGTGATATACGCGTCATCGGACGCCCACAGCAGCGACCAGCCCCAAATGACGGCGAGGACGCTTGCCGTTACTAAGATGCAGATGCGTACGGATTTGCGATATCGAATCAGTGTATTGCGTATAGCCGGCAAGCACAGAAAAAGTACAAGGGCTATCGCAAGCAGATAGTACGGAGCCGCTTCCTTCAGACCGCTGAGGAAGCGCTGACACAAGTCATCTATCAGAGAACCAAGAAGTACCATCCCTTACGCAGTCTCAGTTTGACCCATGGTGCGAAGCTCGAAAATGTGCTGATAAGCAAACAAGTTGGGATTCAAGCGTGCAGCGAAGTAATCCAGCTTCTCCACCTGCTCACTCAAGTACTTCGTGAACGCCGGGGGAACGACTTTTTCCCAGGGTACAGGTGTAGTGATGCGTGAGATTACCTCGAGATTGGCATCCTTGAACATCTGGGTGGCGGACGATAAGGTGAAGAAGCGAAGGTGTCCGCGATCCAAGATGCCCTGATTTGTGTAATCGAATCTCCCCGAGGCGACGAGCAATCGAATTGACCAATGCACAGCGTTCGGTATCGAGACCAAAATCTTGCCGTCGGGGGCCAGGTGATTGTGAGCGGCTTGCAAGAGCCCGAGTGGATTTGGAAGGTGTTCCAGGACATCTGCCATTATTATCGTGTCGAACTTTCGATGCGGCTCGAGCGGCAGCCCTGCGCCAATGTCGGCTTTTATGAACTCGTCCACCTCGAATCTGGGGGCATTGCAATCAATGCCGACCACATGGTGCCCGCGCTCCCGCGCCAGGTGAGCTAGTTCACCCTGGCCGCAGCCGATGTCGAGCAATTTGCGAGGGGGCTGCCCGACCATCCCGAGCAAGCGCGAATGAGAAGACAATAGGCTCTTTTTTGCATTGTACGCGGGTGGTACCTCGTATTCCGCGTAACGACGTAGGCCCAATTCGTGGAGCTGAAATTGAAAGACGGAAAGCAAAACGTCTTTAGCATACTTCATCCCATTTACGTGGCAAATCTCATCGCCGTAGTACGTGGGAATGGGTCGTTCGACGATTCGGAGGCCAGCGGCGTGAAATTGAATTATTATTTGAGTGTCGAAATGAAAATCGTGCGTGTTCTTTTCGAAGGGAATTTTGGCTAGCGCGTGGCAAGAGTACGCTCGGTATCCCGAGTGAAATTCCGAAAGTGAAGACCCTAGGATTCCGTTTTCGACATGCGTGAGAATCTTGTTACCCACGTACTTGTACAGCGGCATCCCACCCTTGCGCGCTCCACCCTGGGTCATCATGCGCGAGCCGAAGACAGCGTCGGCTTCGCCAGCTTCGAGCGGGGCTAGCAGATCCGGAAGCGCTTCGGGCGCATATTGCCCATCACCGTGCAACAGAACGACGATGTCGTAACCTTGCTTGATTGCGTACTTATACCCGCGAATTTGATTGCCGCCGTAGCCTAGGTTCTTCTCGTTCCTAAAAACACTGAGCTTTGTCGTGCCGTGAAAGGTCTTGTAGCCGATACCGACAAGATAAGTGTCATCTTGGCTGGAATCATCGAATACGAATACTTCTTCGACCTTGTCCCATACGGAGGGCGGTATTCGATCGAGTACCTGCCTAACGGTACCTGCCGCATTGTAGGTAACTATGAAGATCGCAATGCGCTTTTTGTCGTCGGTTGTCACAGTCAATAGAACTTTCAAGTAAAGGCAGGTGCCGGACGGACCGCCATCATTGCAGAACCCTACGCCACTACCAATGGTGCTCAGTTCTTAACCCGCCTCCATCGCGGGCCGCCCGATTGTTGTAATGAAAATGTACAACGGCGCCTCGGGGCAGTCCGGGTAGCCGGTCTCCTGCTTGCGCCTTAGTCACTCTCACAAAGAAGCGGTAAAATTCAAATTTTGAGGAGGAACCGGGCTATCGCGTCCATGGCTTGATTGAACCGTATCCGAGTGAAATGGGCGCCGCTCATCATCCAGTCAATATGTAAGGCAGGCTTTTTGTCATCGTGAAAGTGCCCCAGGATGTCCAAGTGATCGGCTTCCCCGCACCAAAGCAGCTCACCCCAGAGCATACTCAGACTGGGTACGACGCCATCATTCGATCGGTCGTCAACTGCGTTGGCAAAACTCCAACGCAGTCTCTCTTGTTGTTCTGCGGTCGGTTGCGCGTACTCGTACATTCGAGGACGTTGGCTCGTAAGTTGATAGAGCGTGGAAAAAATTGCGCCGGTGGCAGCGGCATAGGGAGACAGCAGCCTTTGTGCAAGTTTGATTTGCAGCGGCAGAGGAGCCGCCGTCACGACGCAGCCATATCGAACATTCGGATTGTCTTCGGTCGCTACGTTGAACAGGTCGATTGCCTCGGGCATGATCTGGATTAGGCCGCCCTGATCGGAGCGAACTTTTTGCAGATAGTTGCTGACTTCGGCCCGACCTTTCTTGTTGACAACGCGCAAAACGACATCAGTCACGCGGCTGACTATTTTTGAATCTTGCCCAATCAGTGAATCGAGGTCGCCCAGCGAGGCAAGCAGTCGTGAAAAAACCGACAACGAAGGTTCGCCGACGGACAGCGAAACGACCGTCAATAAACTCAGCGCGTAAAGGAGTCGAGTTCCCGAAACGCTCGCAAAGTATCCGGCAAGTGGAGTTCCAAAGTGCGGCGTGTTAACCGAAACGATGCTCCGAACGCGTGCCGTCCATCCCAAAAGTTCAGGCTCGATTCCAAGTTTGCTCGTTGGCGACAATAGTAGCCGGCTATCAAGCCCGCCGGTCGAATGACCAACGAGGTGTACGGGCCCTGATTCATCGCGCAGCGTGTGGAGGACCGTCTTTGCCAAAATCCTTGCACGATGACGGAGTGATGACGTCGGCGGGCTCGGGGAAACCTCGGTGATTATGCGATGGCCCGCGTCTTCGAATCGCTGCGTCAACGCGCTTCGAACGTGAGCAAAATAGTTGACACCTGCGAGTCGGCCGAATCCGAACATTCCGGGAATCAAGTAGACATGGTGCAATTCACTCATCGGATTCAGCCAGGCCTCACTCAGGCGTACCCGCAATTCGGGTGTCATGGCAAGATCCCTTACCGGGTCGGTATACGGATTTTAAGGAGAAGACCCATGTGCGACACCTGTGGCTGCGGTGATCCCGAGATTCTTCCGGTTCACGTTCACGAAAGCTTGCTGAAGAACAACGATCATCAAGCGGAGCACAATCGTGAACATTTTCAGGAGTCCGGTGTGCTTGCACTCAATATCATGGGCTCGCCGGGAAGTGGTAAAACCGCACTTCTCGAAGCTACCGCGCGCCAGTTAGGCGGCCAGAGACTGCGAGCCATGAGTGGGGACCTCGCCACCGACAATGACGGCACGCGCCTTCGCGCGGCAGGCATTCCGTCGCTTACCATTACAACGGGGACGGCGTGCCATCTCGATGCGCGCCTGGTCCACCATGCCCTGCACGATCTTGAATGGCGAGCTGCCGAATATCTGTTCATTGAAAATGTCGGCAATCTCGTGTGCCCCGCCATCTACGATCTGGGACAAGCTGCCAATGTCGTCGTGCTGAGTGTTACCGAAGGCGAGGACAAGCCTCTAAAGTATCCGGTCATGTTTCAGCGCGCGGATCTAGTCCTGTTCACCAAGGTAGACCTTCTGCCCCATTTGCCCGGGATCAAATTGGAAAACTACGTGGCGTCGCTCGCTCGCGTGAACCCCAAACCCAAGTTCATATCTCTTTCGACGGTCACCGGAGCGGGCCTCGACGAATGGACCAGCTGGATTGCAGAGCGCCGCGCAAGCCTTGGTGCGGCGGTGGCCCAAGCCGCACCGCACACGCACTCTCACACGCACGCCCACTAACGCTCCTTCTTATGGCAGTCATCGCAGCCACTCTTCGGGCCGCGGCCTGCCTTGTGGCAGTTCGAACACAGGAGCCGTTGGTGCCCTGGTATGTCAAGACTCTTAATCGGCATTTGCCACGGATGCCAGTCGGCGCTTGCCGTTGGATCGACGACGCCGAGAGCCGTCTGTGGGCCGCGTTCGGGCTGGGTGTGGCAAGTCTTGCTGCAGTCGTTTCCGAGGACCTTGCCTTCGGATGACACGTGCAGCCCGTCGTGACACCGAAAGCAACCGGGCCAATGCCGGTGACCAATATTGACCGGATAGGTGTGCCAATTGACACGCATGTCCGGAAATACCGCTCGATCGTAAATGCTGGATGCAACGTCAATGGCGGTGTCGATATCGGCGCGGCGCTGCTCTAGTAATTGGGGATACTTTGCTTGGTATGTACCGATGAGCGCACCGCGAATGGCGCGATGGGCCGCGTCGCGGCTCGGGTAGTCAGCCATCAATGCATCGACGAAGATCTTCTTGATCCAGGGCAGCGACGGCGATATTTTCCCTTTGAATAACGCTTGGTCAATGCCCCCGTCCGGTGACGGATAGCCATGGGCGGGTCGATTGTGGCAATCCATGCAGTCCATTACGTGCCGGGGGAGTTTTGCCAGTTGATCGGCGCTCAGCCGCGCAGCGGTCGAAACATAAGTCGTTTCCCTCCCACTCGAGTTCTTGACATGAACCCAGGGGATATCTTGAAGCTGCGGATCGACTGCAGCAAATGTGACCTTGTTGTCGATCACCATGTGCCAATGCACGCCACCGCTGGCACCGTGGGTCCTGGTTCCGCCGCCTGTCTTGAGGGTCAGCGTAATTTGCTCTGGGGTGTTGTTTTCGTCGTAACGATAGTGCGGCAATTGCAGCAATTTGGCCCCGAAGAACTTCTCAGGCCAATGGCATCGCTCGCAAGTTTCTCGGGCGGGACGCAGATTCATGATCGGCGTCGGAATGGGTCGCGCAAAGTTGTTGGTTATCACCGCCCACAACTGGTGGGCGCCTTGGAGTTTCGATTTGACATAGTAACCCGCCCCTTCACCGACGTGACATTCTACGCAACGCACCCGAGCATGCGCGGAGTCGAGGTACGCGGTGTGTTCCGGTTCCATTGCCGTGTGGCAAGTTTGCCCACAAAAGGAGACGGACTCCGTGTATACGTACCCTTCATACCCGGTCCAAACCATGATCGTACCCACGACAGTGCCTAGGATAATGATCAGGTTAAACAGGCGTCGTTGTCGGGGGTCATTGAGATCCAAACGAGGATACGGAAGCGTGGCCAATGCCGCTTTGCGTCTGCGACGCCCCGCTTCCCAGCGCATGCCGGCGAGTATCGCAACGATGCCGAACAGAATTACGCCTGGCAGCAGCATGTACGTGAACATGCCAATGTAAGGGTTGGGCGTCGGGTCCACCATCTGTGCCAGCATCAGCAGCGCGATGACCGCAGTGCCGCCGAGCGCAATCAGCATTCCGAACTGGCTAATGATGTTTTGATAGAGGGGGCGCTTCGGAGTTGCAGTGCTCGGACTGGTCATGGGTGTACGATTCGACTCTATCCCTTAAGCGTAGCTGGCCACCAGGCTTTCGATGACGGTTCGCGTCTCAGCCCGGGCGCTGAGAGTCGAGGCGACCCGTTCATCGAAGGGTTTTGACGCTGGATTCTTGTAGATTAGGCCCAGCGGGTAGCTTCCGTCGGCCTCAATCAGGATATTGAGCGCGGCTGCGCGGGAAGTGACATCGTGACCCGCGGGTAGCTCGCTGGACGCGGCTTTTAGTGTGTCCTTATTGACGTCCTTGTGAAATGTCACACAGGGGCTAAGCACGTTTATGAATGCCATGCCTCGGTGCAAGAGCCCACCAAGGACGAGTTCGGCCACTTGTTTTGGATTCGAGCTTATGCCTTGGGCCACATAGGTTGCACCACTGCTGAGCGCAACCCAGACCGGATCGACGGGCATATCCGGGTTCCCGTGTGGTGTTGACTTGGTCCGTATGCCGTGCCCGCTAGTCGGGGCGGTTTGCCCCTTGGTCATGCCGTAGATCTGGTTATCCATTAGAATATAAGTGAGATCGACATTTCTTCGCATCGCGTGAAAGAAATGATTTCCACCAATGGCAAGTGCGTCACCATCTCCGCCCACGGCAATCACCGTAAGTTCGGGTCGCGCAGTCTTGAGCCCTGTCGCCACGCACAGACCCCGGCCATGAACCGCGTGAAAACCGTAAGTGCTCAGGAAAAACGGCATTCGGCTAGAGCACTTACGGTTTTCACGCGGTTCATGGCCGGGGTCTGTGCGTGGGCGACGAGCTGAAGACATTTAGACCATAACTTACAGTGATTTGCATGAGCAGGGAAGGTGACGGCGCTTTCCATCCGTGGAAATCATTTCTTTCACGCGATGCGAAGTGCAAATGTGAATCTCACTTATACTCTAATGGATGACCAAATGCGCGTCAAGACCAAGGGGCGAACCGCCCCGACTAGCGGGCGCGTCATACGGACCAAGTCAACACCACACGGGAACCCGGATATCCCCGTGGATCCAGTTCTGGGTTGCGCTCAGCCCAGGTTCATACACTCTCCTGTGGCCCAAGGCATAAGCTCGAATCCAAAACAAGTGGCCGAACTCGTCCTTGGTGGGCTCTTGCACCGAGGCATGGCATTCCATAAACGTGCTTAACCCCTGTGTGACATTTCACAAGGACCTCGATAAGGACACACTAAAAGCCGCGTCCAGCGAGCTACCCGCGGGTCACGATTCACTCTCTTTTAGCCGCGCTCAATATGCAGGACAGGAAGCTACCGGCTGGGCCTGATCTACAAGAATAAAGCATCAAAACCCTTCGATGAACGGGTCGCCTCGACTCTCAGCGCCCGGGCTGAGACGCGAACCGTCATCGAAAGTCTGGTGGCCAGCTACGCTTAAAGGGATTAAGTCTAATCGTACACCCATGACCAGTCCGAGCACTGCAACTCCGAAGCGCCCCCTCTATCAAAACATCATTAGCCAGTTTTGAATGCTGATTGCGCGAGGCGACGCTGCGGTCATCGCGCTGTTGATGCTGGCACAGATGGTGGAGCCCGAAGCCAGACGGCTAGCATTGGCATGTTCACGTACATGCTCCTCTCAGGCGTGCTTCTCTGAGGCATCGTTGCGATACTCGCCGGCATGCGCTGGGAAGCGGGGCGTCACAGACGCAAAGCGGCATTGGCCGCGCTTCCGTATCCTCGTTTGGATCAAAATGACCCCCGACATCGATCCTGCTTAACCTGATCATTATCCTAGGCACTGTCGTGGGTACGATTATGGTTTGGACCGGGTATGAAGGGTACGTATACACGGAGTCCGTCTCCTTTTGTGGGCAAACTTGCCACACGGCAATGGAACCGGAACACACCGCGTACCTCGACTCCGCGCATGCTCGGGTGCGTTGCGTAGAATGTCACGTCGGTGAAGGGGCGGGTTACTATGTCAAATCGAAACTCCAAGGCGCCCACCAGTTGTGGGCGGTGATAACCAACAACTTTGCGCGACCCATTCCACGCCGATCATGAATCTGCTCCCGCCCAGAAACTTGCGAGCGATGCCATTGGCCTGAGAAGTTCTTCGGGGCCAAATTGCTAATTCCGCACTATCGTTACGACGAAAACAACACCCCAGAGCAAATTACGCTGACCCTCAGACAGGCGGCGGAACCAGGACCCACGGTGCCAGCGGTGGCGCATTGGCACATGGTGATCGACAACAAGGTCACATTTGCTGCAGTCGATCCGCAGCTTCAAGATATCCCCTGGGTTCATGTCAAGAACTCGAGTGGGAGGGAAACGACTTATGTTTCGACCGCTGCGCGGCTGACGCCGATCAACTGGCAAAACTCCCCCGGCACGTAATGGATGCATCGATTGCCACAATCGACCCGCCCATGGCTATCCGTCACCGGACGGGGGCATTGACCAAGCGTTATTCAAAGGGAAAATATCGCCGTCGCTGCCCTGAATCAGAAATCTTCGTCGATGCATTGATGGCTGACTACCCGAGCCGCGACGTGGCCCTTCGCGCCATTCGCGGTGCGCTCATCGGTACATACCAAGCCAAGTATCCCCGATTACTAGAGCAGCGCCGCGCCGATATCGACACCGCCATTGACGTTGCATCCAGCATTACGATCGAGCGGTATTTCGGACATGCGTGTCAATTGGCACACCTATCCGGTCAATATTGGTCACCGGCATTGGCCCGGTTGCTTTCGGTGTCACGACGGGCTGCACGTGTTATCCGAAGGCAAGGTCCTCGGAAACGACTGGGGCAAGACTTGCCACACCCAGCCCGAACGCGGCCCACAGACGGCTCTCGGCGTCGTCGATCCAACGGCAAGCGCCGACTGGCATCCGTGGCAAATGCCGATTAAGTGTCTTGACATACCAGGGCACCAACGGCTCCTGTGTTCGAACTGCCACAAGGCAGGCCGCGGCCCGAAGAGTGGCTGCGATGACTGCCATAAGAAGGAGCGTTAGTGGGCGTGCGTGTGAGAGTGCGTGTGCGGTGCGGCTTGGGCCACCGCCGCACCAAGGCTTGCGCGGCGCTCTGCAATCCAGCTGGTCCATTCGTCGAGGCCCGCTCCGGTGACCGTCAAAAGAGATATGAACTTGGGTTTGGGGTTCACGCGAGCGAGCGACGCCACGTAGTTTTCCAGTTTGATCCCGGGCAAATGGGCAGAAGGCCTACCTTGGTGAACAGGACTAAATCCGCGCGCTGAAAAATGACCGGATACTTTAGAGGCTTGTCCTCGCCTTCGGTAACACTCAGCACGACGACATTGGCATTTGTCCCAAATCGTAATGGCGGGCACACGAGATTGCCGACATTTTCAATGAACAGATATTCAAGCTCCATCGAAGATCGTGCAGGGCATGGTGGACCAGGCGCGCATCGAGATGGCACGCCGTCCCCGTTGTAATGGTAAGCGACGGAATGCCTCCGCGCGAAGGCGCGTGCCGCATTGTCGGTGGCGAGGTCCCCACTCATGGCTCGCAGTCTCTGGCCGCCTAACTGGCGCGCGGTAGCTTCGAGAAGTGTAGTTTTACCACTTCCCGGCGAGCCCATGATATTGAGTGCAAGCACACCGGACTCCTGAAAATGTTCACGATTGTGCTCCGCTTGATGATCGTCGTTCTTCAGCAAGCTTTCGTGAACGTGAACCGGAAGAATCTCGGAATCACCGCAGCCACAGGTGTCGCACATGGGTCTTCTCCTTAAAATTCGTATACCGACCCGGTAAGGGATCTTGCCATGACACCCGAATTGCGGGTACGCCTGAGTGAGGCCTGGCTGAATCCGATCAGTGAATTGCACCATGTCTACTTGATTCCCGGAATGTTCGGATTCGGCCGACTCGCAGGTGTCGACTATTTGCTCACGTTCGAAGCGCGTTGACGCAGCGATTCGAAGACGCGGGCCATCGCATAATCACCGAGGTTTCCCCGAGCCCGCCGACGTCATCACTCCGTCATCGTGCAAGGATTTGGCAAAGACGGTCCTCCACACGCTGCGCGATGAATCAGGGCCCGTACACCTCGTTGGTCATTCGACCGGCGGGCTTGATAGCCCGCTTCTATTGTCAGCAAGAACGAGCAAACTTGGAATCGAGCCTCAAAACTTTTGAGATGGACGGCACGCGTTCGGAGCATCGTTTCGGTTAACGCGCCGCACTTTGGATCTTGCCGGATACTTTGCGAGCGTTTCGGGAACTCGACTCCTTTACGCGTCGGTTCTTTGACGGTCGTTTCGCTGTCCGTCGGCGAACCTTCGTTGTTTTTCCGGCCGTTTGCTACGTAGGGCGACCTCAATTCACTG
>CAWFUX010000001.1:0-193797 GCA_963819085.1 uncultured delta proteobacterium | reverse complement strand
AACGACAGCTTCTTCCTGCTGGACTCGTCGTCTTGCTCGTCGCGCGCCACGCCACGAGCTCGGTGAGGTTGACGAGCCACGGGCCGTAGGTTTGCTCGAGCGCGAGCCCCGCGTTCCCTTGCCAGGCACCGATTCCGGTCGTGTCGGTGTCGAGCGGCTTGCTCGGATTCGGCGCGTCCGCCGGGGTCCCCGTCGGAGCCGTGAGCCCGGCGAGGACCGCGACTCCAGGCACGTACTTCGACTCGCCCGCGAGGATGAAGTCGTAGCGAAGGCTCAGGTTGATGTCCCCGACCCCTCCGCCGAGCTCGTTCGTCCCCGACTCGCTCCGGTACGTCTCGACGAAGGGCACGAGGAGAGCCACCTGCCCTCGGCGAAGGACGCGCACGGCCCCGAAGAAGTCCTCCTCGAAGTCGTCCTCGGCGAAGTGCGGTCCCGTTGGCGCATAGTGCCCCTGCGGGTCGAAGGATCCGAAGACCAGCCCCGCGTGAAGCTGCGTCCCCACGAGCGCATCTTCATGGAGCTGGAGGCGCCCCGGTGTCAGCGCGCCGGCCCCCGCGCAGCACGCCTGTCCGGAGGCGCGCCGCGCGAGGGTCAACATCGCGCCCACCATGGCGACTTCAATCCACGTCGAACGTCGGCTCGACACTGTCCGTCACCGGTCCCCGAAATTCGAATCCTCAGCTGCCATTCCCCCGGCATGAACAAGCTCACGTTCGAGAAGACGTACCGACCCTCGCCGAGCGGCGTCACGATCGGCGTGACCGACGCGCCGTGGCCCATGGCGGGCATCCACGGCGTCATCGTGATGTCGAGCCCGTCGACGCTGGCTCCCGAGGAAGCGTCCGTGGCGGTGAGCTCGACGCACTGGAGCCCCTCGGCGAGGGGCTGATAGGGCGCGCTGCGCAGAGTGACCTGCAGCCGCCCGCTGTCGCCCATGAGGGTGGACATTGGCGGCGCAGGGAAAGACGACGTGCGTCCGAGCACGCCCGGCCCGAGCCGCTCGGCGATGCCGAGGTCGAGCCGCTGCATGCCCCGACGAGGGCGCACACGAGCGCCCCCGGAATGGCTGCGGCTTTCACGGCACCGTCACATGGAATGCGGCATGTCCATGCGGGGAGTCATCCTCGACGTCGCAGCAGAACTCGTTGAAGTGAAAGCGAACCGTCCAGTCGCCGGGCGCGTCGAACTGGACAGGTCCGATCGTGTACGTGCCGGGCGGCCCCTCGACCACTTGCTGCATCCCTGGCTTGCCTGCCTGCGGCCTCGCGTCGATGGCGGGAGCCGAATGGGAGTCGCTGAGGCACAGCTCGGCGAAGGTGCTCGCCCCCGTCAGGGGAGCGCTGTTTTGCGTGAGGTAGTTGGCGGTGACGATGAAGTAGGTCCCGTTGTTCTCGCAGATCGGGGTCGCCGTGTACGACACGTGGTACTTGCAATCGTCGTCGTCCCCCTCGGTCCCGAACATCGTGCCTCCATAGTCGGAGCCGTTCTCGCCGCACGGGCCGGGCGCGCCGGCGTCGTCGCCAGGAGGGGGACCGGCGTCCTCGCTTGCTGCGTCGCCGGCGCCTGCATCGCTGCCCGCGGGGACCGGCGTCTTCGCTCGGCGGCGGGCCTGCGTCGTCTGGCGGCGCACGACGCGCCGCTGACCGTCTGGGGTGTCTGGCCGACGCAGTGCGAATCGGGTGATCCTGCGGTGGGCTTCCGGCGGGTCGAGCACGAGGTCGTCGCCGGCACGGGGTCAGGTCCACGCCCCGCTGGATGTGAAGGAGCCGGGGTCGAGGGGCGTGCCGGGGCATGTCGCGTAAGGGGCGTTCGCGACGGGTGTCGTGTTGGGGGGGGTGGGGTTGTTCGGGTTGCCGTTGGGACGGGGGCGGGGTGGTCGAGTTGCTGCAGGCGAGGATCAAGTACAGATGCTCGCTCCGGCCACTGTGCCGGCCATAAGTCTCTTCGCTTTGACATGACGAATCTCTCCCAAAGGGCTTTGGACGCCAATCTTCGCGGACCGCCCCCGCGAGGACGGGCGATTGCCGTCTCTGCCGGCGCGCGAGCCCACGCGCTTCGCGAATCAGGAGAGGGCGAAACGAGGGGGTGGCGTCGGCGGGGTGAGGAACACCCGCGGGAGGCGGCGGAAATTTCGGTAGGCGATGCCGCCCGGCTAACGTCGGGAGGAAGGACGGTCACGCCGGGCGGCGGAGCGACGGCGGTGCCGAGCGTGGCGCCGAAGGCGAGGTCGTCGTCGCCGCATTTGCCGCGGAGCGATACTTCATTGAGCTCCAGATCCTTCCGGTCGGGGTTGCAGATGGGGCACCCGCAGGTCGAGTGTCCGCCGGACGTCGCGCAGTGGCAGAGGTGCGGCACCGGGCCGCCGAGGGCGCGCGCGAAGATCGGCAGCGCGCTGGAGAAGGCGAGCGGCAGGACGAGCGCGAGCACCAAGAGGTGCCCCCATCTCCTGAACCCGGCGCCCATGCGGGGAGCATAGCGTGGGTGCCTGCAGGCCACGACCGAGCCGGGACGCGAGCCTCGCCTCAGGGGAGCGAGAGCGCGGCCGTACAGGCGCCGGCGTCGGCGTGACCCTGGAGCCAGGTCGTGACGCAGACGTCTCGCGCGTCGCCCGGGACGATCACCGCACCCCCCTTGTGGCCTCCGATCCCGAGCGCCTTGCGATACAATGTGAGCCGCTCGGGATTCGCGCCGCCCGAGCCGACCACCTCGCTCATCATCTCCGGCTCGAGCCCGACGACGCTGCCGTAGTCCTGGGCGACTTCGTCGATTCGTGGTCGGGATGAGGGTGCTCGGCACGTCGGTCGGGCTGAAACGGAGCCCGGTGTCCCCGTAGAAGCGGAGGTTTCGGCTCACCGTGCCGTGGCAGTCGAGCGTCCCGCAGGCCTGGATGAGCATCGACGCGACCGCGGGGAAGGTCGGCCGTGTCGGGCGTCTGGGCGATCACGCGCGCGTCCGGCGGGGGGGAGCTGCAGGCGAGCGCGATCGCGAGGGCGATGGCACAAGCGGCAGGGCGACGAGCCTGCGCGCGGTCATGGCGACGTCCCCCCGCGACGTCGAAGTAGACATGCCCCGGCGAGCCGGCCCGCGGGATTGGCGTGCACCCCGCGCACGAGCCGTTCCCGCCGATGTGCGAGTGCATCGTGACCGATGTGCCCCGCCGAGGACGATGCTCGTCACGTGCACGGGTACGTCGGCGCATAGGCATCCGGCGTGAGAAGAAGTTCCCTGCGGCGTTCGTCGTCGCGGTCGCCGTCGTCCCGTCGGCGCTCGTCAAGGTCACCACCGCGCCCACCGAAGGCAGGAGCGCGTTCGCCTCCTCGAAGACGGTCCCCGCCATGCTGAACGCGGCCGGGTCCCCGCTCGCGCCGTCGTGGCAGACGAGGCAGGGCTGCCCGGGTCGATGGAGCGGCCCCCGAGGGACCCCGGGCGTCTCGCCGCCGAGCGCGGCGACCGCGTCGTCGTGCACCGGATTGCAGGAGCCGGCCCCGCGCACGGCGGCGAACGCGACGAGCCCGACCGCGCGCTTCATAGCTCCCCCGCGACCGACAGCGCGCCGACGACCGAAGAGCGATCGGTCAGGTAAATGTCGTCGAGGAAGCGCGTATAGGCCGCCTCGACCTCGAGCCCGACGTTCCACTTCATCGGCGCGACCGCCGGCCCGACGCCGACGCGAACGCTCCCCCCGCCCGAGAACGCTCATGAGCGGCCCGAGCTCGCGATCGCCCGTGCGATAGCACGGGGAAGTCGAAGCCCGGGCGCAGCTCGTACGCGCGCTGCCAGAAGACGACCGCGGTCTGATCGTGCAGGCGCAGCGTGCGGCCCGCGTCTCGACCCGACGCCCGAGGTCGACGAGCCAGCGCGCATCGGCCGTCTGCGCGACGAGCCCCCAGGTGTCGTCGTAGAGCCGCTCGTCGAGGCGGACGGTCGAAGTGCGGAAGCGGTGCGCGACCCGCAGCGTGAGCGCGTAGCGATTTCGCGAGAGCGGGACCTGCTCGAGCACGCGCGCGGAGAGGCGGAGGGCGTTGACGGTGTCGATCGACGCGCCGACCGGAACGAGCGTCCCGGGCGCGAAGAGCGGGATGTAGCGGTAGGGATCGGACGAGTCGCCGTTCACGAACATGGCATCGACGAGCGCGCTCGCGACCGTCGCCCGGTCGAGATCGAACGTGAGACCCGCCTTTACGCCGTCGGTGTGGATCGTGGCGAAAAGACGCGAGAACGGCGTCCCGGTTCGCCCCGCAACATCCTGCACGTGGTCGTACCCCGCGAACAGGGTGAGGTTCTTCTCCAGGAGGTCCCGCGAGAGCAAGACCCCCGCCGCCCAGGAGAGATAGTCGGGCTCGTCGGAGATCGGCGCCGCTGAGGGAGGCGCCGAACGTGCTCGGCTTGTAGTCCGCCTCGAGCGCGCCGGCCTGGCGGGTCTCTTGCCAGCTGCGCGAAGCGGTGGAGACGATGTCCACCGACGCGGCCGAGACCACGTTGACGAGATAGCTGCCGTTGATGCTGAGCCCCGCGGTCGGCTTCGCGACTCTGCCCGCGAGGGTCGGCGTGGTCACGAAGACATGATTGGTGTCGGCGTACTGGGCCGTCTCGAGCGAGGCCTGGACGTCGTAGCCGGACCCCGACTGCGCTTGCGCGGCGCCTTCGAAGAGCAACGCCGCGATCAGCGTCGCCGGAAGAAGCACGGCGCCATCCTAGGCGACATCCGCGCTTCAGAAGTAGAGCGCCAGCGTCCCGAGCACCGTGCGCGGCGGCGCGGCGACGATGTGCACCGCGCGCGACGCCGGCTGCTGCCCCGGCTTGAAGCTCCAGTTCGAGACGTAGTCCTCCTCGTCGTCCGGGTACTCGAGGCCCAGCACGTTGTACATGTCGACCCCGACCTCGACGAAGCGGTAGCGGAGCCGACGCGAGCGCGTTCAGCACGTTGTTCGTCGGGCGCGATGATCGCGTCGGTCACGTGGCGCCCCGCGAGGAACGTGTAGCCCACGCCGACGCGCCCCGTGAGCGGGCGCGCCCGGACGCGGAAGAGCTCTCCGTGCGCGTTCACGTCGGCGCCACAGAGACGGCGGGGACGTTCGGGCACGTAGTGCGAGATCCCGGCGACGAGCGTGTTGAACGTCGCGGTCTGGACCGAGAGCGCCGTCGACGCGAGCAGCCAGTCGGTCGGCCGCGCGAGGAACGAACCGACGAGGCCGCGCCGCGTGCTCGCGCTCTCGGTCGTGAGCCCGCCGGGGCCGCCTCGAACACCAGCTCGTTGGCCACGTCGGTCTGGAACGCCGTCAGCGTCGTCGTGTAGCGCCCCTTCGCGACGTCCGAGCGAACGCCCGCCTCGAAGCTCGTCACCTGCGAGTACGGCGAGCCCGGCACGCACGGCGGCAGCTGCGAGCTGGTCACCCGGTCAGCGGGACGGTGGGCGCGTTGCAGAGCGTCAGGCTCCCGCGTCGAGCGAGCGGAACCCCTCGCCCGCCGAGACGACCGGCGTCAGCTCCGGGATGACCTCGTACGCCACCGTCACCCGCGGTCCCGGCGCGACGCCGGCGACGTTCGCGACGAGCCCCGCAGCGCGCCGCCGGCGATCGGGAGGCACGACGCCGGCGAGGTTGTCGTCGATCGACGACATCGAGAAAGTCCGCGCGCACGCCGCCCGAGATGCGCAGCTTCTTCCAGAGCGCGGACGTCGAGGTCGAGATATCCCGCGAGGTCGACGGTGTCGAGCCCGTAGTTCTCGCGGTAATCCCAGGGCTCGAGGTTCGCGGGGTTGACGAGGCTCTTGCTCTGGTCGGTGTGCCCGCCGCGAAGCGAGACGCCCGGCTCGGTCGAGACCTCGACGAAGCTCCCGATGTGCACCGGGCGCGGTGTGGAAGCGCGCGGTCACGCCCGCCGCCGTCTCCACGTTCGTCGTGCTGCCAGAGGTCGCCCAGGCTCGGCGAGCCATCGGGCTGGAGGTTCGAGCTGTCGAGGTCGCCGCGTGTAGTTCTGGCGCGAGAGGAAGTCGGTCCACATGACCCACGGCGCGACCTCGAAGCGGCCGCCGCCGGCCCGTCGTGTGATCGAGCTCGGCGCCCACGATGATCGCGCGACGACTGCACGCCTTGCGCCGGCTGGCGCAGAGGCGAGTTGCAGCTCCGGGGAGTACGAGTTGAAGTAGGTAGCGTCGTAGTAGCCGATGCGCCCGGCGTTCACGTCGTCCTGCGCGCACGACGCCGGGGAGCGCCGCGCTCGCGGCCGTACGCCGTCGCGAGCACGCGCACGTGATCGCGCAGGCCGAGGTCGAGCCGTACTGCGCGTTGACCGAGGCCGACTGCGACGCGCGGTCCTGGCCGAAGCCGTTGCGTCTCGCGCAGCGAGAACGCCGCGAAGTCTCGTCGCTCGGCTCCCTCGGGGGCCGCGATGCCGACGATGCCGCGCCTGGTCGAACGAGCCGTACGTCGTCTTGAGCTGGTAGCCGCGCTCGGCGACGCCGAGGTCGAAGAGCGCGCTGCCGACGATGGCCGCGTCGCCCTGACGCGGATCGTACGGCCCCTCGAGCACGCGGATGCTCCGGACGACCTCGGGGATGATGAAGTTCGACGTCGGCGTATCCCTGCCCCTGGATGTGCAGTCGGGATGTTGATCGGGACCTCGCCGACGCGCATCTCGATGCCCGAGCCGTTGTCGAGATCGAAGCCCCGGAGGTAGACGTCGTTGCCCAGCCCCTCGCCGTCTTCGTGGTCGACGAAGAAGCCGGGCGCGGCCGAGAGCATCTCGCTCGTTTGCTGGCGGGGCGAGGCGTCGAGGGTCTCGCGGTCGATGCGGACGTCGCCGAGGCCGCGGGGGGAGGACCAGCCGATGCCGCGCACCTGTACGACCTCGCGAGTCCTGTCCTGGTGGTCGACACGGGCGCGGGTCGCAGGTCGGAGGCGCGGGTCGCAGGTCCGGGCGTCGGGCGTCAGGGCGTCGCGGTCGCAGGTCGGACGGATGCGGGCGTCGAGGTCGGGGTCGGGCGTCGAGGTCCAGGTCAGGCGGTCGGGGTATCGGCGGGTGGAACACGACGACGTATTCGACGCGCGACCGGATTGCGGCGCCCGTCGCGCGTGGTCGGGGGCGAACCTGGCGCGCCTTCACGGCCTCGAGGGCGGCCGCGTCGAACGACGTCCGGCGCGTCGGACGCGGCAGACGCGAGACGTCGACCGCCGACTCGACGTTGCCGGCCGCGTCGATCACGAGCTGCGAGCGCGACCTGGACTTCGACCGCCGGCGCGCCTTCCGGGAAGCGGGCGTCGATGGGAGACTTCGGGCTCGGCCTCGCACGATCTGCGCCCGCGGACGGACGCGGAGACCCCGAGGGCGATCGCGAGCGAGGGCCGCGTGCCCTCGAGCGCGTGCGCCTCGGCTCACATCAACACGAACTGGCCGACCAGGCCGGTGAGTCCGCCGTCGACCGCCTGGGGCGATGCTCGCCCGGATGTGAACGGCGTAAAGGATAGATCCCCTCGCGAAGCGGGGTGACGAAGTCGCTGGTGGCGCTCTGGCCGGGGTGCAGACGCCGGGCGATGCCGGCGTCCGTCGGGGAAGCACGACGTCGCCGGGCAGCCGAGCGAGGTTCGGCGTGGGGTGGTACTCGGGATCCACCGCGATGTCGTGCGGTCTCGTTCCCGCGTTGGTCATCGTCAACCTGACGCTGGCCGAGTTCTCGACCGTGATGTTCGGCTCCCCGCGGCCCCCCATCGCAGAGCGCCCACCGTGAAGACCCGTGTCGCTCACCGTCAGGAGCGACCGCGTAACGGCCCGCCGGCGGCTCCGTTCTCGTCGGGGTTGCAGGCGTCCCCGCCGACGGAGCTGCCGCATCGCGCGGCCCCGGCGATCAGCGCCGAAGCATGCGCCGGCGGTGGCCGCGTCGCCGCGAACGAGCTCGCGGCGAGGCGCCCTGCCGACGCGCTTGCGGCCAGGCGCCCGCCCACCCCGAGACTCTGCCTCCGAGCATCCGGCGCGAGGCCTTAGGCCCATCCCCGAGCCCGTGCCTATCCGGCATCTGCCCGATACCGGGCGAGGTCGCGTGGCCGCTCGACCGGCCAGGGCACCGGAGGGCGGTCGCGGTGCGCGCTCGAGCGTGGGGCGACGCGACTTCGGGCCGCGACTGGCCGCCCGGCGCGGGGGCCGCGCCGGTACGACGTGCGATCGCTGGCATGACACGGGCATGAGGACGGCGACCGGCTCGAGGGACATCCGGCTCGCGCTCTACGTCCTGCGCTCGGCGCGCTCGCGGGGTCGGCTCTACGTGGCGTCTTCGACGTGCTGAGCGGAGGCCCGGATCCAGAGCGGCACGCTCACCGGGCCATTCGCCCGCGCGCACGCCGCTCGACCGATCACGTCTTCCCGGTGCTGGTCGGGGCTCTGCTCGGCGTCTGCGCGCACTACCTGCGCCTGCGCGCTCGCCTCTCGGCGGCGGAAGACGCGGCGGGCCGTGCCGAGGCCCTTCGCACGCGACTGCAGAAGGTGGAGCGCGACCAGGCGGTGTGGGTGCTGGCGGCGGCGGTGCTCCACGAGCTCAACAACCCCCTGCACGCGCTGGTCCTGCTCCTCGACGAGCTCTCGCTGGTGCAAGGCGTGCCGGGCGAAGCGGCCGGGCAGGGCGACGGACCCCCGCGGCCAGCAGAGCCCCCCGGATGCCCTGACGAGGAGGCCCCGCCCGGCAATCTCCTGGGCGGGCCCGCGCCCAGGCCGACCGGGCCCTCTCTCACCTGCAGGTGCTCCGCTCGATGCGAAGCCGCGGGCGAGCCCGAGTTTCAACGCATCGCCCTCGACCGCGTGCTCGGCGCGCTGACCGACGACGTCGCGCGGCTCGCCGCGGAGGACGGGCTGGTCGTGCGGCTCGAGTGCGCCGAGCCGGTGCAGGCCAACGGGGACCCGACCTACGTTCGCACCATCCTGGAGAACCTCGTCGACAACAGCCTCTCGTCGCTTCGCGAGCAAGGTCGCGGCAAGATCACCATCCGGCTCGCGACCGAAGACGGGCGCGCGGTGGTGCGCGTGTTCGACGACGGGCCGCCCCTCGACGCCCGGCATGCGCGCCGCGCTCTTCGAGCCGCTCCGCACGACCAAGACCCGGGGCCTCGGCCTCGGCCTGCCCATCGCGCGAGCGCTCGCGCGCGCGATGCGGGGGAGCTCTCGCTCGAGGAGGTCGACGGGAAGGCGTTCCGTCTCGAGCTGCCGTTGAGGGGTCCCTCGTGATGGGCGTGAAGGGCGTGAGGGGCGTGAGGGGCACGATCCTCCTCGTCGAGGACGAGACCGACACGCGCGAGATGCTCGCGAGCGCGCTCGAGCGCGGAGGCTACCGCTGCGTGGCTGCGGGCGATGCGCAGCACGCCCTCGAGCAGGCGCGGGGCGCGGGGTTCGTCGACGCGGTCGTCACCGACGTCGTCCTCGGCGACGACGACCGCGCGGGCCTGCGCTTGCTGACCGACCTCCGCGCGAGCGGGGGTCCGCGCTCCCGTGGTCGTCATCACCGCGTACGCCGACGTCGAGAAGGTCAAGATGGCCCTGAACGAGGGCGCCGCGCATCTCCTCGAGAAGCCCTTCCGTGCCTCGACGCTCCTCGAGGCGATCGAGCGGTGCGCGCAGCCAGGGAGGCGACGCGAGTCACGCGGTCGAGCAGCTCCTCGTCGCGCGCCAGCCTGACCGAGAAGGAGCGCACCGTCGCCCGTCACCTGCTCGAAGGCCTCTCGAGCAGCGAGATCGCCGAGTCGACGCAACAGCCCGAAGACCATCCGCCAGCACGTGAGCCAGATCTACGCGAAGTGCGGGGTGAGCAGCCGCGCCGAGCTCTTTCGGCTCGTCTACGCGCGGTAAAGAGTGGCGAAGTCGCCGCGTCGGTTCATCCTTGCCCCTGGGCTGCCAGAGATGCTGTCGGATGGCGGCTCCCACGTTGGACTACACCCCCACGCTGGAGCAGAGAATGAAGCAGATAATCTGGGAGACTCCCTCGTTCGTCGAGCTGCGTATGGATGCGGAGATCGGGTCGTACCAGGACGACTCCGATCCCACGCGCGAAGAGCCGGCCTTCGCCGAAGGCGAAGAGATAGAAGCCTCCCGCAGCTGATGCGCGTCCGCGTGCTGGGGTCGGCCGCCGGCGGCGGCTTCCCGCAGTGGAACTGCGCGTGCGCGAACTGCGCGCCCGTCCGGGCAGGCGACGCGCGCGTGCGGGCGCGGACGCAGGATTCGGTCGCGTTCAGCGCCGGGGGGCGGGTGGAACCTCGTCAACGCGTCGCCGGACATCCGCGCGCAGATCGAGGCGAGCGCCGACGCTCCACCCGCGCGCCGCGCGCGACACGCCGATCCGCTCGATCCTCCTCACGAACGGCGACCTCGATCACGTGCTCGGGCTGTTCTCGCTGCGCGAGTCGACGCCGCTCGTCGTCTAGGCCACCGACGCCGTCCGCGCGGGGCTCGAGGAGCGGAACGCCCTCTTGCGCACGCTCCATCGCTTCCCCGAGCAGCTCACCTGGCAGCGCCTCGAGCTCGGCGCGCTGTCGCCCTCGGCGACGGGACGACCGTTGAAGCGCGACCCGTGGCCGGGAAGCCGCCGGTGCATCTGATGGGCTCCCGCCGCTCCCCGCGGAATGTGGGCAGAACCGACGCACCTCCTCCCCGAGGCTGGCGGGCCGTGCGCACGTGTCGGAGGACAACGTCGCGCTCTGGATCCGCCACGGCGAGCGGCTCGTCGTTTACGCCGCGGCCTGCGCCTCGCTCGACGGGCTCACGGGGATGCGTTCGACGAGGCGGACGTGCTCTTCTTCGACGGCACGTTCTGGTCGAGCGACGAGCTCGTCGCCGCCGGGCTCTCGCGCGCGCGGGCCGAGGACATGGCGCACCTCCCGATCGGCGGAGAGAGCGGGAGCCTGGCGCGGCTCTCGCCGCGTCGCGCGCGCGCGCAAGATCTACACGCACATGAACAACTCGAACCCGATCCTCGTCGAGGGCTCCCCCGAGCACGCGCGCCGTCGCGCCGCCGGGCTGGGAGGTCGCCTACGACGGCATGGAGATCGTCGCCATGAGCGCCGCGCCGCTCCTGACCCGCGACGAGTTCCTCGCCCGCCTCCGCGCCGAGGGCGAGACGCGCTACCACGACCGCCACCCCTTCCACGTCCGCGATGCACGCCGGCGAGCTCTCGCGCGCGCAGATCCAGGGCTGGACGCTCAATCGCTACTACTACCAGACGCGCATCCCCATCAAAGACGCGCTCATCCTCTCGAAGTCGGAGGACCCGCGCGTTTCGCCGGCTGTGGATCCATCGCATCCACGACCACGACGGGCACGCGCGCCGGCGAGGGCGGGCTCGCGCTCTGGCTCCGGCTCGCCGAGGGCGTCGGGCTCGACCCGGCGCGAGGTGGCGAGCCTCGCGCGCGTTCTCCCGGCGGTGCGCTTTGCCTGCGACGCGTACGTGCAGCTCGTGCGCGAGCGCTCGCTCGTCGAGGCCGTCGCGTCGTCGCTCACCGAGTTCTTCTCGCCCGACATCATGGCGACGCGGCTCGCCGCCTGGGAGAAGCACTACCCGTGGGTCGACCCCGGCGTGCAGGAGTACTTCCGCAGCCGCGTGCCGCGCGCGCGCGCCGACTCGGGCGAGGCGATCGACTTCGTCATCGACGCACGCGACGACGCGCGAGATCCAGGAGCGCGTGCCTCGCGGCGTTCGTCACCAAGTGCGACGTCCTCTGGTGCCTGCTCGACGCCGTCGCCGCGAGCTACCCGTGAGCGCAGGGCGAGCCACGCCTCGCGTCCGCCGCCGCCCGCACGCGGCAAGGTGCGGCTCAAGCACGACGCGATCGAGAAGCAGTTCGTCCTCCTCTACCCGGAGCGCGGGATGAAGCTGACGCGAGAGCGCCGCCGAGATCCTCCAGCGCTGCGACGGCGAGCGGACCGTCGAGACGATCGCCGCGGAGCTCGCGCGCGCGACCGGCGCTCCGCTCGCGGCGGTGCGGAGCGCGACGTCGCCGCCTTCCTCGACGAGATGAAGAAGCGCGGCCTCCTGGCACGCTCGTCGTGATCGCCCGATCGGACGCTCCGCGCCCCGTACACGCTCATCGCCGAGCTCACCCACCGCTGCCCGCTCCGCTGCCCCTACTGCTCGAACCCGCTCGACCTCGACGCCCACCGCGCCGAGCTCTCGACGGAAGAGTGGTGCCGCGCGTTCGAGGACGCCGCGGCGCTCGGCGTGCTGCAGCTCCACCTCACCGGCGGCGAGCCGCTCGCGCGGAAGGACCTCGAGGCGCTCGTCGCCAAGGCGCGCGCGCTCGATCTCTACGTGAACCTGATCACCAGCGGCGTCCCGCTCGCGCGCGAGCGGCTCGAGGCCATCGCGCGCGCGCGGGCTCGACGCGATCCAGCTCAGCGTGCAGGACGTCGACGCGGCGCAGCAGCGATCGCATCGCCGGCTACGAGTGCTTCGACGACAAGATGCGGGTCGCGGCCTGGGCGCGGGAGCTCGACCTGCCGCTCACGCTCAACGTCGTCCTCCACCGGGACAACATCGACCGGACGCCGCGGAGTCGTCGCGCTCGGCGAGCGGCTCGGCGCGCACCGGATCGAGCTCGCGAACGTGCAGTACCTCGGCTGGGCGCTGCCGAACCGCGCGGCGCTCCTGCCGTCGGCAGGCGCAGATCGCGCGGGCGCGCGAGATCGCGGCGGCGGCGAAGAAGCGGCTCGAGGGGAAGATCGAGGTCCTCTTCGTCGTGGCCGACCACTACGCGACCTACCCGCGCGCGTGCATGGACGGCTGGGCGCGGCGCTTCATCCACATGGTCCGGACGGCACGGTCCTCCCCTGTCACGCGGCGATGAGCATCCCGGGGCTCGCGTTCGAGAGCGTGCGCGCGAAGCCGCTCGCCGGAGATCTGGCGGGACGTCCGAAGGGCTGAACGCGTTCCGCGGCGACGACTGGATGAGCGAGCCGTGCCGAGGTGCTCGCGCAAGGCGGTCGACTTCGGCGGGTGCCGCTGCCAGGCGTACGCGCTACGGGCGAGGCCGGAGCCACGGATCCGGCCTGCTCGCTGTCGCCGAGGCACGGGCTGATCGAGGAAGCGCGGGTCGTCGCCAAGGGGGGGGAGGAGCGGCGGTACGTGTATCGCGGCGGGCGGACCTGAGGCGTCGTCATGCTACTTGGGCGACGACTGAGGCGCTGAGAGCACCGGCGCGCCACTTCGCATCCACTCGCGGTGCCCCAGCGCCCCCCACAGGATCACGGCGGCGACGGTCGGCGCGACGCACGCCACCACGACGACGACCCAATCGATCGCCCCCGCGGCACGTGGGAGGTTCCAGGCGATCGTCTCGCCCCAGGTCGTCGCCGCGTCCACGGTGACGGCGACCGCGAGGGCCCTTCCGAGCCACCCTCGCCATCGCGTGGCGAGCGCGAAGAGCCCGAGCGCCAGCGCCACGTCGAACGCGACCCAGGCCCCCTTCGACCAGGCAAAAGGAAACCAGCGGGCCGGCGCCGTCGCGAGGAGCACCGTCCAGGGAACCAGCATCGCCGCGAGCGCGCGCACGACGAGCGCAGGCCCGTGGAGCAGCGTCTGGGCGCCGAAGCGGGCGAAGCTCCCGCGCGCGAAGGCCGCGAGCGCGTCGAAGAGCGCGGCGTTCGCCGAGGTCCCCGGGGGGAACGCGAGGTAGATCGGCTCCCAGGCGTGCGGACGAAGCTTCGCCTTGAACGCGCGCACCCCCTCGAAGTCGTAGAGCGCGCGCGTCCACTCCTTCGCCACCCGTAGCCAGCCGCTCGTCCCCGCGAGCGGGGCGAGCCCGAGCGTCACGTACCTCGCCCCCTCTTCTGCCAGCGCGCGCATCGCGAAGTCGACGGCGAGCTCGGCGGTTCCGTTCGGCGCGGCCGGGTCGCGGAGGAGATCCTCGAGCAGCCACCCGCCACGGGCGTAGATGGGGACCGCGGCGAGGAACAGGACGATGCGCCCGTCCTTCTCGGCGACGAAGTAGCGCCGCTCCGGCGCGAACCCGAATGGCTGCACATCGACGAGGAACCCCATCGGCGCCATCCCGCGCGACGCGAGCCAGCGCGCGATCAGCGCCTCCACGGCGCGGCGCTCGGGCGACGCCGCGTCCACCATCGCCTCGGCGTCGGCCCTGCGCACGACGACCCCCTTCGCGCGCGCGCGGCGGAGCTGCTCGCGGAGGCTCTTCGCGCCCTGGACCGTCGCGTTCCAGGCCAGCGGGTCCCAGGTCGGCTGTTCGCCGATCAGGATCGACTCGAGCCCGCTCGCGCGCAGGAACCGGTCTTCGACGGCGAAGAACCCGACTCTGCGTCCGGCGGCGCGGGCGCTCGCGACGAATCGATCGACGACCGCGCGGCAGTCGGCGGTGCTCGCGATCGGCGCCCCCGCCACGACCCAGGCCCCCCGGGTCTCCACGTAGGCGATGCACGCCGGCACGCGCTCGTCGAACGCGTAGCGGAACCCCTCCTCGAGCACCTGGAACGACGTCGCGTTCCAGGCGTGCCCCCGGAGCAGCTCCAGGACGCGAAGGCGATCCGGAGGCGCCGTCGTCAGTTCGAGGCCGCCTCGACGGGGGCGCCGTTCGCCGCCTCGTCTTCCGCTCCGTCGCCTCGCCCCTCGTGCTCGTTCACGAAGCGCCCGATCTCCGCGTCCATCGTCCCGTTCGCGATCTTGGCCCACATCACGAAGTCTGCTCTCAGCGACCAGAGGGGATGCTCGAACGTCGCAGGGGTGTTCTTCTCGAAGACGTAGTGCCCCACCCACGAGAGTCCGTAGCCCACGATCGGCGCCGCGAGGACGAGGAGCGGCTTTCGCATCAGAACGCCGCCGGCGACGCACCCGACGGCGAGCGTGATCCCCAGGAAGTGGAGCTGGCGGTTCGTCTTGTTCGTGTGAGCTCGGACGTAGTGCGGCCAGAACTCGGCGAACGACCCGGAGTGTTTCTCGCTCATGAGCGAAAGAATGACTCCACCCGCGGGGGTTGTCGACCCAGGGCGGACTGCACGCCCACCTACGTTCGCCTGGGGTGGTAAGCGTCGGAAGATTCCCGTGTACGCTCGAGGCAAGGAGGCTCGAATGAGCGAACGGACCGGAGGAGGCGACGGGCGGCGCGGAGCGCTCAAGCACCTCGTCGTGCTCGGGAGCGCAGCGCTCGGGTGCGCGGTGGCGGCGCCGGCGTTGGTCTTCGTCGTGGCCCCGGTGAAGAGCGGGGGAGGGGGGGGCCAGCGCTGGGTCCGCACCGCGCGCCTGGATACGCTTCGCGAAGGGGAGCCCCGGAAAGTCTCGATTGTCGCCGACGAGCACGACGCCTGGATGGTCGCCCGCAACGTGGAGCTCGGCACCGTCTGGCTCGTCCGCCACGGCGACGCGGTTCGCGCCCTCAGCGCCGTGTGCCCTCACCTCGGCTGCTCGATCGACGCTCTCCCGGACGGCTCCTTCACCTGCCCGTGCCATGACTCGACCTTCGCCTCCGACGGGGCCAAGACGGGCGGCCCGACGCCGCGAGGGATGGACCCGCTCGCGACCAGGGTCGACCTTGGGTTCGTCGCCGTCGACTTCCAGAAGTTTCGCATCGGCGCCGCGGAGCGGGAGGCGATCGGATGACCGTGTCGAAAGAGAGTCCGCGCGCCGGCCCCTTCGCGCGCGCCGAAGCGTGGCTGGAGGAGAGGGTCGGCCACCGCCACTTCATTCGCGAGCTGCTCGACCAGCCTATGGTCGGCGGGGCGCGCTGGGCGTACGTCTTCGGGAGCGCGCTCGCCGTCCTCTTTGCGCTTCAGGTCGTCACGGGGCTCCTCCTCATGACCGCGTACGCGCCGAGCGCCACCACCGCCTGGGCCAGCGTCCACTACATCTCGAACCGCCTCGCCGCCGGCTGGATCATCCGTGGGCTGCATCACTTCGGCTCGTATGCGATGGTCGTGCTGCTCGGGGCGCACCTCGTCCAGGTCGCGATCTTCGGCGCATACAAGCGCCCGCGCGAGATGAACTGGTTCTTCGGGCTCGCGCTCCTCGGGCTGACGCTCGGCCTCGCCGTCACCGGACACCTCCTGCCCTGGGACCAGAAAGGGTACTGGGCGAGGCGAGTGGAGATGAACATCGCCGGGTCGATGCCGGGGATCGGCGCGTGGATGCAGCAGGTCATCCAGGGCGGGCCCGAGTTCGGGAGCCTCACGCTCACCCGCTTTTACGCGCTCCACGTCGGGCTCCTCCCGCTTGCGCTCATCGCGCTCGTGGTCGCGCACGTCGCTCTCTTCCGGAAGCACGGCGTCACTCCCGCTGCGAACGCGGATCCGAAGAAGGTTGATCGCTTCTACCCGCGGCAGGTGTGGAAGGACCTCGTCGCGGTCGCTGGTCATCGTCGCGGTGCTGTTCTACCTCGCGTGCGCGAGCACGGCGCGCCGCTCGACGCGCCGGCCGACCCGGCGAGCGATTACCCCGCGCGCCCGGAGTGGTACTTCCTGCCGCTCTTCCAGCTGCTCAAGTACTTCCAGGGGCCGATGGAGATCGTCGGCACGGTGGGGGTGCCGGCGCTCGCGGGGGATACCTCGTTCTCGCTGCCGTTCCTCGACAAGGCGAAGACGACGGCGCTCGGGCGCGCGGATCAAGTACCTCGCGCCGCTCTTCGCCGGGTTCGCGGGGCATGGTCGTGCTCCTCCTCCTCGCGCTCCGCGACGACGCGGCGGACGCGAAGTACCAGAAGGCACGCCGGCAGGCCGACATGCGGGCCGAGGTGGCGAACAAGCTGGCGATGAACGGAGTGCCGCCGGCGGGCCCGCTCGAGATGCTCGGCGCGGGATCCGGAGCTCCGCGGCCACGCGCTCTTCGCCAAGCACTGCGCGGGCTGCCACGTGCTCGGCGACCTGGGCGACAGCGACGAAGGCGAGCGCGTCGATGCTCGACGGCTGGGGGACGCGAGGGATGGGTGGCGTCGATGATGGACGACCCGGACGCGCCCGACCGCTTCGGGCATACGCCGTTCAAGGGGATGATGCCGTCGATGCTCCATCCGCCGGCCGACCGGAAGCCGGACGACCCGCCGTTCAAGCCGATGGCTGACGCGGAGGTGAAGGCCGTGGCCGTGTTCCTCGCGTCGCAGTCGGACGCAGAGGGAAGCGGCCCCGCGCGCGACCCGGCCAGCTCAAGGCGGGCGAATCGATCGTCACCGTCCGCTGCACGACGTGCCACCTGTGGAAGGGGGACGGCGACGACTCGAGCCAGGGCTACGCGCCCGACCTCTCCGGCTGGGGCACGGCCGCGTGGGCGCGCGCGCAGATCGCGAACCCGGCGACGAAGACGACGTACCGGGACGGCGCGCTCGACCCGAAGATGAAGGGGCACATGCCGCGCTTCGACGGGGATCTGGCGGCCGACGATGTCGAGCTGCTCGCCCGCTGGGTCCAGGCGCATTCCCACGGCCGGGTGCTCCCCTCCGGAGGTTGAGGCCCGGGGAAGGCTTGGCGGGGACGACGGCGGCCATTGCGCCGGGGCCGCCGAAGACGCACAGCTTCACCATGGGCAAGACGCGGGCGGAGGTGGTCGAGGAGTCGAGGAGAAAAGGGGTCGCGGCTGGGGTCGCCACGGCGGGGACCGTCGCGCTCGCTGCGGTGGGCTTTCCGTTCACGGCCGTCTTCGCGGCCGTGCCGGCGGCGTTCCTGGGTTACCGGTGGTGGAAGCACCGGGCGGAGAACGGGATCAAGTTCTGACGGCGTTTTCTCGTGCGTTTCCGGGGTGGGGCGGCTCCGGCGAGCGGAAAGTGCGAGACAGAGCGCGCCTGACGAAGTAGATACCGCCGTCCACGGGGCCGTAGCTCAGCTGGGAGAGCGCATCCATGGCATGGATGAGGTCACGAGTTCGATCCTCGTCGGCTCCACCCCTTTGATCCTGTAGTTCCGCCGGTTTGGCGTTCTGACTTTCGCTGCGAAGCGAAAGTGAAGCGAAAGCCCCGACGAGCAGATCCGGGGGCAATTCGGGGAACACGGCGCCGAACCCGGCCGCGAGGTTCTCCGCCTCGCGCACGTAGATTTGCGTGGTCGTGAGATCCGCGTGGCCGGCCCGCTGCATGATCTTGAACGGCTCGTCGCCGCGGACCGCGCACCAAGTGATTCCGAAGGGCGACAAGGCCCGACGGATCCCGATCGAGCCGGCTCTCGTCCCGCTGCTGACCGCGCTCCACGCGGAGGCGAAGGGCAAAGGGCACGTCTTCCGCCTTCCCTCGCCCGGCGTGCTCTCGCGCAAGTTGAAGGGCTACCTCAAGCGAGCCGGCGTCACGCGCGCGGACCTCTTCAAGAGCGACAAGACGCGCAAGGCGATCACGTTCCATGATTGTAGAGCGAAGCGCGCGCCGCCGCCAAGCTCGTCTCCGAGGACGCGCGCGAAGGGGGGCTCGTCGGCGCTGGGATCCCGGAGACGAGCGCTTCGCGTACTCCTCGACCCGTTCGTCCGGGCGGGCGACCTCGCCGCGCTCGAGTGGGGTGACGTCAATCTCGAGCACCGGATCCTCCACATCCACAGCTCCAACAATCGCGTTCGCCGGCGCGGCGTGACGTCCCGTCGTGCGCTCCGCGTGGCTGGGATACGTTCCGTTGTCATGGATAAGAAGGACGGAGAAAAGAAGGGAGGAGCCGAGCCCGAGAGCGGTCTCAAGGACTGGTTGCTCAAGAAACTCTGGACCACGAAGGGTCCCTTGAGGCTGCCGGCCAAGGCACTGGTGATATCATCGTGGCGATCCTGCCCGCCGCTGGCTCGGTGGTGGGGACCGTCCTACTCGTCAAAGAGTGCTCGAGTCGGACGCCACCAGAACCCGTTGGCCGGATGGCGCAAGAACCGGTTGGTACCGTGCCGCTTCCGCAGATCGGTACGATCAACGGGTCCACGCAGCTCGGCAACAACAACACGCAAAACATTACAATCAATAACCAGGCTCCGAGTGTCCCGATCGACAGAGCTACGCTCGAGAGCATAGTGAAGGAAGTTGCGAATACCCGAGCGGACAGCGAGCACTGGGATCCGCCCGCCCCCGGGATTGAATTGCTCATAATGTTGACCATCACGTCGCCGATAGGCGGGCAGGACAACTTTATCTTTGACGCGGAGGACTCCAACCATACACGCGTGTCCCTCTACCTTACGCCGGACCGCACATTGGTTTTCCGCGTGCAAGCTGGCAACGACTCCGTGAAAATACCCGTCACGCCTGGCCTAGGTAACTTCATCTTCGGAAACATGATGCTGGTCACCTGCGCCTACGGTTCGACGCCCGCCCATTCTTTCCTGCGGATGATGATCAACGGCGCGCAGGGGGACAGGTACCGAAGACAGGTACCGCCGATGAGGCCATTCGTTTTTGAAGGTGCGCGGTTGGTTCAAGGGGCTGACATAGACCATAACAACAACGGCAGAGTGTCGATCGGTGCGATGGTAGCCTCTCGCGATATGACCGCCTCACTCGATGACGAAATGAAGGGGCTTGGGGTCTCGGACCTACTGTTTGGTTCTAAACCATCGATCTCGTCATTCATAATGGTCCAGTACTCGGGCGCCCACGAGAGCTACTACGAGACCCGCTTGAGCGGACCGAGGGATCGCTGACGCGAGCGATATCCACACATCGGACACGTGACCGGTAGGATCCGCACAATCATCACGGCACGTGCCTCCTCGACACCAGAAACCCCCGAAGCGTCGAAGGATGTCGCCAGTCTGGCCGCGACGCCGCAGGCTCTACGAGGGGAGCCTGAGGTGCAGATTCACGACCATTATGACCGTCTTAGGACCGACATCGGACGGAAACGCGAGCTTCTTCTTCGCCTTGTCAACGCAAGCTTGGATAGGCGACGTGCTGTCCTCTTCGTGCCCTTTGGCCCAATGATGGGCGGCCACGTTGCCTGCCTCGTCCACCTGGAACAAGAAATGATTCCCGACCAACGCGGAGGGGTCCGTTATCACTGACCCTTCAAGGCATTCATTCAACGCCGGGAAAAACTGCGCCATGATCGCGGCGGTAATGTTGTTTGCCTGAAAGCTGCGTAAGGTCCGGAGTGGCAACGAGTACCTTACGAGGTCGCGTCGCGCCGAAGATCCCCAAGAACACACCGGTGAGGACGAATGATGCGGCGAGCGGAAGACGGTGAATACCAAGCCATCGCCAAAACTCCGTTGCCCACTCGGCCCGAAGTACGGAGCGACGTGTGCGCAATTCATTGTGTGCACGCGCGTCATTGTATGCACGCGCGAAGGCCGTTGAGTGCTCGTCCACCATCACGCCCGGAATTAGAGTGAACCCGGCCAGCGGCAAACGATTGGCCGGCATCGATGACACGGATACGGACGTCTCGCTCCTGACCGATCCGTCATGACCAATGACAACGAGCCAGGCGCGCGAACCATGCTCTAAAGCGGACCGCACCGAACGCTCTCCGGTTCGCAGCGCATTGATGATGTCGCGGTCGCTCTCGACGACAAGCAGCTCTTCCCCGTCCGCGCTCGCGAAGGACTCGTATGCGAGCAACAGTGACCCGGTCGGCGCCTTGCTAACGAAGATCCTCGGCCCAGTGTCGTACAGGACCTCGATCGGAGTCATGTCGCCGGTTTGAGTCACGAGACTACCCGCCGTCCTTCACTGCACACGCGATACTGAACAATCCAAGTCTTCCCGCCTTTGCAAGCGAGGTCCACCATGTGGTGTGGTCCTTCTCGGGGGCAATTTTCCCGTGCTCTGGGCTCAAGCGCGCCTTCGCCACGTGATCCCCAAGCCGGGGAAACAGACCGGCTTGGTGAACCGCCCCCTCCTGCGTTCGAAACACGGACAGCCCCTTGCGAAACAAGGGTCCACTTTCGGACGGTAGCCCATTTCTTCGTAGGTCTCGAAGTCCACCTCCAGGATGGGCTTGTGCACCACGCGGAAGACCGCCTCGTTCGTCTCGATCGCACTTTCGGGCGGGCAGGTCATCGAATACCCGGCGTATCGTCCATGCCGCCGCGCTGCCAGACGTTTCCGTTGCCTCCGCCGCGTCGCCGCTGATCCGCCCGCGGATGACCGACGAGGTTAGACATCGCCGCGCGCCGTCGCGAACCGCTGCTCGCAAACCTCGCACTTCGCGGTCGGCTTCCCGAGCCGAACCGCGGTCACGTTCCAGCACGCGGGGCAGGCGAGCGCCTCGATTGCATCCACGTGGTCTGGCACGGGTACAAATAGCAGGGGCGGCACGGCGGGATCGGGGATCATGAAGATCCCATCGGCCAGCGGAGCCGAAGTGTCGCGTGGAATCGTCTCGTGAGCACATCCGTAGAATCGCCCCCCGTGACCGGCGAGGAGCGCGCCCCGGAGCTCGCGCTGACGGCTGGCGGGCGTCTCACCGACGCGTTGATCGGCTACATTGAAGCGTCGATGGCCACGACGAATCCCGGACTGGGAATGGTGACCGCTGCCGATCTCGACACATTTGCGGATCAAGCGGTGAAGGCGGCGCGAGAGCTTCAGTCGGAGCCCGAGCCCGATCACTGGGTGGAGGTCATGGCTGCCTCCCTTGAGATCCTCGCGAAGATCATGGGTCGCGAGTGGGCCGCGCGTCATCTGAACCCAGCCGGGAGAGCTTTCGGGTTCTTCCTCACACGGCCCCCTTTTGATGTCAGCAACCAGGCGCAGCGAGATGAAGTCATTCGAGTGTGGATGCGCACCGTTCACATCGCGCGACTTCTCTTTGATCTCCAAGGAATTGAAAACGTTGCCGACCGATTTGACCGACTCAAGGAAACAGATATCCCCGGCACTTTTGCGGAACTCGATGTTGTATGGCTTCTTCGGCGCTCGAAGACACCGACTTTGCTGCGTTCGGAGTCTGCGGGAGGATATGACATTGACCTGATCCTCGACGACGGCACGTGGGCTGCGGCGGAGATCAAGTGCAAGATCGACGAAACAAGGCTTACCGAAAGCGGTATCCTCAATACGCTTCGGGATGGTCGCAAGCAGCTCCCCCGCGACCGGCCGACCATGATCTGGGTGCGGATCCCGCCGAGCTGGACCGCAATCCCGGAGGCTCCCGACATCGTCAAGGCGGCTACGGAAGCCCATTTCCGGAACACGGCGAGGGTTTCGGCCATCGTGTACCGCTGGGAACGCGTGCTGAGGCAGCCAACTTCGGGAGTTGGGGAGCCTCGCGTTGGAGTGGCGACCACGTTCGCCGAACACATGAACCCGCGCGCCAACTTCAGCCCGGACTCGCTGCGTCGTGTTTTCGAGAGGATGAGCCGATTCGCAAGCGCGCAGCGGCCCTTTCTTCACGCGGAGATCGAACGCGCTCTCATCCGAGCTGGTCCCACTTGAGGCGCGGCGCGCGCCGCGGTGTGGATCGAGCTCGACGGCGCGGTGTGAGCCGCGTTCGCCCCTCACGACTCCCCCTCGTGCGAATTCGCGATGAGAACGTGATCTCCCGCGGCTGTGCTGCGCGCCCACTGCGGCCACGGCTTCATCACCCGCCGCGGCGGGTGTTCCTTCGGCCCTCCCCGAGGAGACGCGGCCACCCATTGCGCGCAGGCAGGGGGTGCCGGCCGCGGCGAAGGACGGCCCGAGGATGCCCGTCGCGAGCTGCCCGCGAGGATGTCGTCAATCGCACGAAGGGATTCGTAGACCGCCGCGTGCACGCCGGAGTCGTCGGCCTCGACGAACAGCTTCGCCTCGCTCAGTTCTGGATCGCCGTCTTCACCACGCAGATACTCGGTCAGCCATGCAAGCGCGCGGCGCTCTCGCGTGCGCTTGAGCCAGACGAGGACTTGCGGCAACGCGGCCAGCGCCATAGCGCCGGGCGCCCCCGCATGGGCGACGATTGCTACGCCGGTTGCGGCCACTGTCGTGGCTCCCGCGACAATCTCCTCCTTCGTCTGGTTCTTCATGGGCCGCATTCTACCCGCCGCGCCGGGAGTGGAGCTTCACCACGTTCCCCGCACTCGCCTCGCGCCGGGTCTTCAGTTGCCGTACGAGCTCGTCGGCTACTGCGCCGAGTCCCCCGAGCATGGCGCGGACGATCGCGGTCTCGAGTTCAGCTTCGGTGGGTTCCGCTGCACTGGGGGGCGACGCCGGCTCAACGCCTCCGGACCCCTCCGAGGCTCGCTGGGTTTCGCTGGACGTGTCGAGCGTACGATCGGGAATCGAGCCGGATCCGTGGGCGATCGGCTCGTTTTGTAGGCGGATTCGATCCTCGTCGGCTCCACCCCGGTTCTACCGAGAAAACTAGCGATTTGTGGAGCCGGCGACGGCCGTCTCCACAATGTCTCCAAAAACGGGCTTCTCCTCGCGGTGCTCGAGGAGTCGGATCGCGTCGGCCATTAGGACAATCGCTTCGACGAGATCGCGGACGTCGATGAACGAGAGCTCTTGCGGCGGCCCGCCACGCGGAAGCCGAATCCAGTGGCCGCTGCCCGGAAGAGGCTGACCCCGGCTTCGTCCCCCGGTCCGAACACCGCACATGGGCGAAAGATGGTTGTCGGAAGGGGGCGGCCTTCACGACCGTCTCGGCTCGGGCCTTTGCCTCCCCGTACTCTTCGACAGGATGGAGAGCGTCTTCCTCCTTGTGCGCGGTGCCGAGAGCCGAAGGGCCGCACGCCGCGAGCGAGGACGCGAAGAGAAGCCGCGCAGGCCTCCACGTTTGCCGCGAAATGCAATCGATCAGGCCCGCGCCCGCGCCGGTGCTGGCTCAACAGGACAGATTTCCGCCGTAGCTGACGCCCAGCAGGTCGCAGAAGTGCGTGTAGTAGCCCACGCGTCCGTTCACCGGCGTCGGGTCCTTCCCGTCGCACTCGAGATCGCCGTTGATGGTGCGGATCGTTTGACCGAAGCCGCACCACGAATCCGTGCACGTGATGCCGTCATGCGCAGTCATCGTGTTTGCGCCGGTCAACGTCATCCAGAACCAGGCGGCGGTCTTCCAAGAGACGGATGCGTCCGTCGAGACGAGATTCGGATTGTCGAGTAAATCGACGCCGAGAGCTCCGCCTGCCGCCGCGTAGTTGCAATTCCAGCTCAGCTGCAGTGGCCCGCGTCCGAAATCCGCGCCGGAGCCTGCGGGGCACCCTCCGCACGAAGACGGATCGCAATAGTCGCCGGATTGGTCAATCTCGTCGATGAACTGGAGCCCGCCCGTCTCCCAGGCGACGTTCGCGAGGAACGCCGCGGCCTCGCGCGCGCGGATCGTCGGGTCCGACGAGTTGACGAAATCGGCATAGGCGGACGAGGTCGAGACGAGTCCATCGTAGGTATAAAAAGGATTGCGGTAGGGGAACATCTGATCGAAGAGCGCCGACGAGACGACTCCGGCGATGCCCGCGGCGCCGCCGGGACCCGTTGGAGGCGAAGGGCCGCTATCTCCGGTGCTGAAGACGAAGCCCTCCCAGGCGCCCAAGGAAGCGCCGTAGGCGTAGACCGGTCCGCCGCCGCCGTTCTGTGCGGAGACCCAGGTGCCGCCGGAGTCCTGCAGCCCCACGACGTCGCCCGACTGCACCGTCCCGGGACCCGCCTGACGGACGATCGAGAAGGTCTCCCACTGCAGCTCGCTGGTGCTGGCGGCGTTGAGGGTCGAGCCGCCCCCGTTGAGCGCCTGGAAAAACTCCCCGTTGCCCGCCTGGATGAACACCGGGTCGCCGCTCTGCAGCGTGTCCCCGTTGACGTCCAGCAGCGTGAAGGTCTCCCACGCCTGCGCGACGGTGGCGACGGCGGTGACCGCGCCCCCGCCGTTGTTCTGAGCGCCCACGTAGAGGTTCTGCAACGACGTACGGAAGTGGACGTTCGGGATGGGCGAGGGTTGAGAGGGGGCGACCCCGCCGGGCACTCCGCCGATCTTCAGCTGCTCCCACGCACCCAGCGACGCGCCGTAGGCGTAGACCGCTCCACCGCCGCCGTTCTGTGCGGAGACCCAGGTGCCGCCGTAGTCCTGCAGCCCGACGATGTCCCCCGACTGGATCGCACCGCTGCCGGTCTGCTTGACGACCTTGAAGGTCTCCCACTGCAGCTCGTTGTTGCTCGCCGCGTTGAGCGTCGAGCCGCCCGCGTTGACCGCCTGCCAGTACTGGCCGTTGCCGGCCTGGATGAAGACGCTGTCGCCGCTCTGGAGCGTGCCGCCGTTGGTGTCGAAGAGGGTGAAGGTCTCCCACGCCTGTGCCACGGTGGCCTCGGCGATGACGCCCGACCCGCCGTCGTTCTGAGCGCCGAGGAACTCGCCACCCATCACCGTCTGGAACGTGATGCCCGCCATCTCGCTGCCCACCGCCTGAGACGAGCGCGCCTGCTTTTCAGGCGATCCATCCGACAGAGCGCACGCGGCGAGGCTCAGCAACGCCAAGGCGACCACTGTACCGAATCCGCTACCGCGCGTGCGACGAGGTACACGAACCATTCGATCCTCCAGCCACGTGGACTCGGCGGGGCGCCTTCGGTTGCTCTACGCGTGATTGTGTTGCGTTGATTGTGCCTAATACACATTGCGATAATCTTAGGCACACAGATTCGTATTGCCTGAACTTTTATGAACTATGAACGACAAGCAATTATCGTTGGTAAAGTTAGACATTGAACTAAACGTTTAGAACTACGAACAACAAGCAACTCTCGTTGGTAAAATACTGGCGTCGCCCCTGTGAGTTTGGGGTCCCACTCATTCCGGCCCGGGCCGCCCACGAAGTCGGCGGTCGGATCTCGTGGTGCAACTTGCGGGCCGCGCGCTACGCGGCCGAAAGGGGGCACGGCGGGGTGACCAATCCGTTCGCAGACTGCCGCACATCGAGCTGCCGAAGTATGGCGGCCATGCGCCGCTCGCCAGCTGGGAGGACCTCGTTGACGAACACGTCATTTCCGTGGGTCGATGCCGTCGTCGTCGAGAGGCGACGGTGGTGTGCGGTCACAACGCTCGGGGTCTTTGCGCAGGAAGTCGCCCCCCGACCCGTTTGACCTGGATTGTTGGTTCCCCATGCTCCAGTGCGTCGCGGCAGTTTCTGCACTTCGCACCCCTCGCGGCACACGACGCCGCGTCCGTCCGACCGTTCCCTCGAGCGTTGCGACGCCAGTTTTCTCCGCGAGCGGGAGTACACGACGTTCTGCGATCGACATCGGACGTGGCTCGGTCGTCGCGGGCTGGTGATGCGGCACGTGCACATCGCCGCCAACAAGGCGTTCGTTGACTACTCTTGCGTGGCGGGATAAGACGCCCGGTCCAGCGCGAACTAGCCTCGGAGTTGATTGTAACTTACCCTACGAAGCGGTGGCGGCGCTGCCGAACGTCCTGCAGAAGGCCTCGCTGGTCCCGGCGTCGCGCATCGCGGCCAGGCAACCGGCTGCCGCGCTCTCGTCGAAGCTCTGCGACGTGACCCACGCGACGCACGTGCTCGGGTCAGTCGCGCCGCCGTCGCCGCCGCAGCAAGGTTGAAAGAGAGCGCAGTACTGGTTGGCGAAGGTCTCCTGGGGCGTGGGTCCGTGTGGCAGTGGGTGAGGGGGCCAGCTAAGGAGGCGGCGAGAAGGAAGGAGAGGAGGCGCATGGTTCCTTCGTTAGCGCGGGGGGGAAGAGCGGCACGTCATCCCGATGGATGACGAGCGGTGTTTGCGGCGCGCGAGCTAACGCGCGAGTCTCCTGGGGGAGGTGCAGGACGCGTTCCTGAGAGCTCCCCTCCGACCCGCGCGCATGTTGCGAGGGAGTAGGCGCCGCTCCTGGCGCCTGGCATGGGACGATTCGCCCTGCGCGGCGCCGCGGTCGGTGCCGAGGTGCCCGGGGACCGATGGCTCGCTCAGCGGAGCTGCCGGCGGGCACCAGAGGTCACAGCGGGCAGACGCCGAAGGCAAGCTTGCCACCTTGGTCCGCGGTTCCGGAAGGTCTATCGGCAGCACTACGCCGGACGCCTCGTCGCGGAGGACGGCAAGATTAAGCTCCTGCGCGAATCGCTCGACACGCTCGCGGCGGCGCAAGCGTTCACGAAGGACTGATTGTGTCGCCGGTCTCCGAGCTCCGGCGCGCCGGTGAGGATGAACGAGAGCGGTATCAGCGCCCGGAGGAAGGCGGAGCGCTCGATAACGGCTCGCTCCGCCTTCCCCCCCGCTACACCGCGGCGCTCAGTGCGACGCGGTGGTTGCGCCGGTTGCCGCGTGCGCCGCGCGCCGTGCCGCCGACGCTACCTGCGCCGGCGTTGCCGCCGACGCTACCTGCGCCGGCGTTGCCGCCGGCGCACTCGACGAAGACGTTTCCGCCGTCGTCGCTGTGGAAGGCACGACACCCGTGATGGACAGCTTCTGCTTCTTGCCCATCGTGTGACGCGCCGCTCGGGTGGCGAGATTCTTGGCAACCGCCTTCGACTTCTCGTTGACCGTCCTCGCTCCCGGGGCCTTCGGCGCACTCATGCCGAAATCCCCGAGCATCTGGACAGCCTTCTTCCCGTACATGCCCAAGATGTAAACCTTGAGCGCGCTCCGCAGTGCGGCGGCCGTGACCTTCGCCGTGCGGTGGGTGACCACCTGAGCTTCGAGCTGCGCCCGCGTCGAATCGACGGCCAATGAGGCGTCGTCCTCCGCGGTCAGCACGGCCAACAGACTCTTCGGCGTGTACTCGTCCCCCCCGACGGTGAGCGATTTCACCTTCGAGAAGTGCTTGTCCACGCCTTCCGAAATCTTCTTGTTCCGTGCCAGCGCAGTCGTCTTGTTCGGAACATTGAGAGTGCTCATGGGAGCCTCCTTCTTTCCTTGCAAGCCCGTTGAAGCTCGAAAGTCCGCTAGACCAGGGCTGGACCCGCGAGCTGAGGGCGGAGCCCGCCGCGGCACCGCGCCGCGACTTCGTCCCTCATCCCTAAGAGCTAATGAGGAGGGGTCGCGATGACATGCTTCGTGTGCGAAGGATGTCGATTTTGGAAGGAGGCGAAAGAGCGGGGGAATTCGGGGGAGAGGTTCGGAGATGCGGGGGAGGCAGGGCTGCGAGGCGCGGGGTGGGCTCGGGTTGGTCGCGGGGTGCGGGCGACGGATGCGCGAGGTGGAGCGGGATTTCGTGCGGGGTGAGGGGGATGGATCCGCGGGGTGAGGTCCACCGATCTGCGAGGTGAGGTCCACCGATCCGCGAGGTGAGGTCCACCGATCCGCGAGGTGCAGGTCCACCGATCCGCGAGGTGAGGTCCACGGATCCGCGAGGTGAGGTCCAACGATCCGCGAGGTGAGGTCCACCGATCCGCGAGGTGAGGTCCAACGATCCGCGAGGTGAGAGGGGCAAGTCCGCGGGGTGGGATCGCACCCTTCGAGGGGTGAGGAGGCACCTCGGGCGGGATGGGGCGCACGGATCCGCGGGGTGGGGTCGCACCCTTCGAGGGGTGAGGAGGCACCTCGGGCGGGATGGGGCGCATGGATCCGCGGGGTGGGGATCGCACCCTTCGAGGGGTGAGGAGGCACCTCGGGCGGGATGGGGCGCATGGATCCGCGGGATGGGATCGCACCCTTCGAGGGGTTGAGCGACCGGGCTCTCCCTTGACCCCTCCAAGCGGAGGGTAGACCCCGGTCATGTCCGGCGCTGTCTAGTACCTGACCACTGAGGTTTCGATGGTTTGCGGCTACTGGAGCCGACGCCTCTTGGGTACCTCCTATCGGCGGATGCGGTAGCGGATGTGCGTAGCCTCTGGTGTGTCAATCACGCGGACGGTCTCGAGCGCGATGCGTGAGGGCAACAGATTAAACTGCCGAAGGCCGCGCCCGAAGAGCACCGGGATCAGGTGAATCTGCAACTCGTCCAACACACCAGCCTCGAGCGCCCGTTGCGCGGTGTACGCGCCGTGCACCATCACGTTCCTGTTGCCAGCGGCGGCCTTCGCCTGTGCCATCGCGCTGGCGATTCCCATCGATCACGTACGTCACCAGCGGATACTTCGCAACGGAAGCGCCGGGGGGCCGGTGACTGGGCACGAAAATCGGGACACCGTGATGATCTCCGCCCCAGTGGTCTACCTGTTCCACCGTACGCCGACCGGCGAGAACCACTGCAGTTGCTGGATTCATCAGGAAGTAGCGGCCTTCGGTGCGCAGGCACTTTGGACCTCGACCATCGGGACCGAGGCCGTTACCGTCGTGCAGGCGCATGAGTCGTCGCCCGGGATTGCCGCGCAATAGCTCGGACCTGCGATGTACCCGTAGGAGCATGGACATGTAGAGCACGGACGCGGACATTTTTGCCTCCTCCCAAAATGGACGAACGAGCCTCGGGCGAATGAACACGAGTCGCGGTAGCGCGGAACCGTTCGCCGGCAGGCCGCCGTGCCGTACTTGCATGGAGGTTCGTTCCGCATCGAGGAGGCACACCCGCAATAGGGGCTGCTGGGGTACCCCCCGGGGGTCGGAGGACCAGCGACACCGGGGCCACCGCCGCCGCGATCGCCAAGATGGCGGCTTCGTCGTCGAGTCCTGATGGACATACAGGAGCGACCCACTCATCCACTCGAAGAGCGCCGGCCCCCTCTCGTGCTTGCCGACCGCGTAAACCGGGCTCCCATTTCGCAAGAGCGGCCCCCAATCGCCGTAGCGAGCGGCGAAGCCAATGCTGCTCGACCGCGCGCCCGAACCGGGGACGGACGCGTAGCCGGTGTAAAGGACGCGGGACCTGCGTCCTCCCCGCGGGGTCCACGCGCGGGAGCAAGCGGATCGGCGACCTGGCCCGTGTCGAACGGCGCCGGGCCGGCGGTCGCGGCGGTCGGCGGCGAGGGGGCGAGCACCGGGATTCAATCTCAGGCGTCGTCGGATTGGCGTCCGCGCGAGTCCAGGTGTACCCGTCGCGGCTGTGGCCTCGCCGATCGATACGCCCGCCGCGTAGAGCATATGCCAGCTCCCGTCGGGGAAGAGGGCGACGCTCGGCTCCGTGAGCGCCGTGGTTTCCCAGCGCACCGCCGGGTCGGGAGCGAGCACGGGGTCCCGGCTCTTCTCGAACGCGACGCGCCGTCGGGCGAGACCGGAGACCGATCCCCCCGCGCCCGCGTAGTACATGTAAACGCGCGCGCCGACACGGAGCACGCTGGGCGAGTGAACGCTCCCCCCCTCCCACGGCTCACTCGCGTCGAGGACGACGTCGGGGGCGGTCCCCTCGTCGGTCGCGGTACCATAGAACGAGACCCCGTCGTTCGCGTGCGTGCGCACGATCGCCAGGCCCGTCGCGACGGTCGTATCGACGTAGAGCGCGACCGCCATGCTCGCCGGATTCTCGGGTTCGATCGCGAGGACCGCGGGCTCGTCGTACGGCGCGACCCCCTCCCCATCCATGACGTACGGCGCGACGTCCGCGGCGCACCTGCATCTGCGCCGAGCTCCTGGAACGGGCCGACGCCCGACGACGGCAGGCTCTGGCCCCTCGACGCGCTCGTGCCCGAGCGTCGCGCACGCGGCGAGCGACGAGCGAGAGAGCGGAGCGAGGCGCGGCCGGGCGCGCATCGCTAGAACCCCACCGTCAGCGTGCCGCCCACGTTCCAGATGTGCCCGCCGGCCGTGTAGTCGCCGACGAGGTCCGGCCGCGTTCGCCTTCGATCGTCGTGCCCGGTCGGCAGGACGCTCGAGCTGCGCGTGCATGTCGAAGCGCACGTCGCCCGGGCAGCTCGCGCGGGCAGATCGACCGCCCGGACGCCGAGGCCCGAGCCGAGATGACGTGGCGGTCGCAGTCGACGTAGTTCGTCTGCCCGGTCTGCGCGGCGATGGGGCTCTTGTCGTACTCGTAGCCGCCGCGCACGAACCCTGCCAGCGTCGGCGCGCGACGGCGCGCCACTCGACGCCGACGTGCGGCACGACCGTGTCGCTCATCGCGATGGGCAGGACGGACGGTGGGCGCGGGCTTCGTCGGCGGCTTGATGCCGGCGGGCCACCCGCCCGCGGGCGGCGGGATGTTCGAGCTGACTGCAGATCGCGCGACCGGCGGGACGTACGCGCTCCAGTTGACCCAGGTGAGGTCGAGGTCGGCGCGCAGATCGTCGGTGAGGCTTCCACGAGCCGCCGAGCGACCACCTGCTGCGGCAGGAACGCGTCCACGCTGTCGGTCTGCAGCTCGACGAGCGCGGTCGTGAGGTCCCCCGGCGCCGGCAGATGTCGCCGCGCGAGGTTGCGCCTTGAGGTCGAGGTCGAGCTGGAACTGCCCGCGGTAGACGAGCGCGAGCGCGAGGCGCTTGCTGAGCGCGACGCGCGCGCCGGCCTGCGGGTAGCGGATCGCGGTCAGGTCGGCGTTGACCTGAGTTGCGGAGCGGCGAGTCGTCGGGCTTGAGGATGTCGACGTTGCCCGCTGATGTCGAGGGTCGCCGCCGGTCGCCGCCATGAACGACGACGCCGCCGCCGATCTGCAGCCACGGCCTGGGGCTGACGGCGAGGTTGGCGCGCGAGGTAGAGGCGCTGGTTGCGGTTGTCGTAGAGCTCCCAGCGCGGCTGGTCCTGCGGCAGCGCGCGCACGCGCGACAGGCGGTCGTCGGGCAGGTGGAGGCCGAGCCCGAACGCGAACGGGATCGCCGAAGAGCTTGCCCGGCGCCACGACGCCCGCCGACGAGGCCCTTCACGGGGTCGACGCCGCTGTCCTGGCCGTTCATGGAGAGCGAGTGGTCGGCGCGCAAGTAGCCGATGCGAGATCTCGAGCCGCGCGCGCGAGCGCGAGCCCGGCCGGGTTGTAGTAGTTCGCGCTGAAGTCCTGCACGTCGGCCGCGACGCGCGCCCCCCATCGCCGTGCCGCGCGAGCCGAAGCCGAAGGCGTCGAGCGGGTTGGCGCGCGCGCGCGGCGCCGACGAGGAGCGCGAGCGACGAGCCCGAGCGAGAGGAGGCGACAGGCGGCGCGCATCAGAACTTCACCCCCGCGAGGAGCCCCGCGACGAGCACCGTCCCGCCCACCTTGCCCGACGCTGTCGATCGACGCGCGCCGGCGCGGAGTTCGAGGCGTCGCTCGTCATCGTCCGCGGCATGAGCACGTGGACCTGCGCGAAGAAGTCGAGCGTGACCGGGCGGGAGCGGTCTCTTGAGCGCGACGCCGTACCGAGCGTGATCGCGAGCCGGTCGGCGTCGAAGTAGCGCGTCGGGAGCGACGACGGTCGCCTGCGACGGCGGGTCGTACGCCTGCGACGACGGGAGCGTTCGACGGCATGCGGCGATCGGCTCGTAGAAGCGCCCCCGCGCGCACGTGGAGCGTGAGCGACGCGGCGCGGCGACGGCGTGTACTCGGCGCCGACGCGCGGGACGACGGTGTCGTGTACGCGATCGACGGCGGGCACGAGCGCGCCGCACGTCGGATCGCTCGGCGGGGCACGGGATCGTCGGCTCGAGCAGCCCGGGTACTGGCTCCAGCGCTTGTAGGTCACGCCGAGCGGCGAAGAGGAACGGCCCCTGGTGTCGCGCGCGATCTCGAAGCGCGAGCTGCTCCGGATCGTACTGGGCGAGGCCGGCGATGTTGAGGACCGGGATGTTCGAGGGAGGAGAGCTTCGTCGCGTCGACGTGCACGTCGAAGTTCGCGGCGAGCGTCGCCGCGGTACGTCGCCGCCGACGCGCGTCGTCGTGCGTGGCTCGCTCGAAGGGCAGGTCGTACGAGACGCCGAACGTCGGCGCGTACGTCGCGATGAGCTGGTCCTCGACGTGCGACGCCGACGTGCCCCGTCGCGTCGGTCTGCGACGACGGCGCTCCCGTCGAGCTCCGCGAGCGCGGCGAAGCCCGCCGCCCGACGCGGATGCCCCAGCCCGACGTCGACCCCCAGCCCGGCGCGGACCGAGAGCGACTGCGCGCGGTCGGGGAGGAGCGGGAACTGCGGCGTCTCCGGGTACGGAATGTCCGCCGCGCACGAGGACGTCGGTGGGCGTGGAGAAGGCGAGCCCGGCGCCGATGCGGTCCTTGAGCACCCCGCCGAACGGGATGGGCACGCCGAGCCCGATGACATCCCGCGCATCGAGTCGTACGGGACCGTCGCCCGGGAGCCCGGCGCCGTCGGCGTGGAGGTCGAACGTCGCCGCCCTCGAAGCCGAGCGTCAGCTTCAGCGTCGCGGATGCGCGAGAGGAGCGCGGGGTTCGTGTACGCGGCCTCGAAGCCGTCGGAGTGCGGCGACTCCGGTGCCGCCCATCGCGGGCGAGCGGGGGCCGTAGCCGAAGATGTCCTCCGGCGAGGCCGACGCCGGTGCGGCCGCGAGCGCAGATGAGAGGTCGCGGCTGCGGCCGCACCGAGGCGCATCGAGGGGCGAGTGTCGCAAAGTCGCCCGAGCGTGGGCGCGAAATCGTCACACGTTGCCGCCGCCAATCCCGGCTCAGCTGTGGAGGTTTCGGCTTCCGCTGCCCCCCGGTTCAACCCCCGAGCCAACCGCCGAGCGTCAGCTTCGCTCCGAAGGTCTCTCCCGAGGGTGAGCCGGCCTCGGCGTACGGCCCGAACCCGATGAAGACGTGCGGTACGGGGTGAAACAGGACCGGCACGAACAACTCGACCGCGAGATTGGCCTCGTTGATCGCGGCGGTGTTCTGGACCGTCTCGTTCAGGTCCGTGAAGAGGTATCGACGCCTTGGGCCACAGGCGGAAATGATTCGACAAGGCGATGTCGTAGCCAATCCGCGGCGCGATTCCGGAGGTGAACTCGTGGTAGGAGCCATTCGAATTGCTACTCGTCGCATACGAGAAAATGAGGGCCCCTCCGAGAGAGAAGTGGCGCGCTACGAAGTAGTCGATGCTCGGCTCGAATCGCGACGCCGTCGTTTTGCGTGCCCTGATAGAATTGACTGAATGCGCTGGCGACGGCGTCACTCCCGATGACCAGCTCCCGATCGCCAAACGACGGCGGCGGTGTCGCGGCGACGGGAATGGCTCCACTTTGAGGGGGGAGCACATCGGGGGCTGCTTCGCCCGCCCGAGCGTTGCGCGCGGTTGCGACGACCAGGGTGCCGAGTGACAGTGCCAGGATGCATCGAGTGTTTCGAATCGCATGGTCGTAGGCTCCGCTCGACGGCCGCGAGGGCGTCAACGTTGAAGAGAATGGGCGTCGAGGCGGACATGGCGTCACTGCCTCTGGGGTCACAACCGGACGGGGCCGACTGCTATTCCGTCGGCGCGTGGGCGTCGGCGTCACCTGTGACGAGCGCAACACGACGCGCCTCAATCCGCTCCTTGCCGATCACGGCGTCCCCCTCATGCGCAGAGAGGCGAAGGGCTTCCAGTGCAACGTGCACGGGGTGCAATCGAGGAGGTCATTCGGTTGGCACAGATGCTCGGCGAGGAGGCATCGGCAGCGCCGCCGTCGGGGGTGCGGAGCGATGATCGCGCCGCTGCTGTCGGCCTGACGTTGCCACGGCACTTGGCATCCTGAGACCCGAACGATCGTCTGGCTCGCGCAGGATCCGCGGCGCGCCGGCTTCGAAAGGGATCGACGCCAGGCGCAGGGACACCGCGATCTCGCGACCGAGCCCTCCGGACGATACGAGGACGAGTCGGCGGATACGCTCGGGGCACTCGCAGCAACATCGTCTGCACGACTCCACCGCCGAACGAGTGGCCGACACGTCCGCGCGTTCGACACCCGCTGCGGCGAGCCAGCGCGCCATGACGTGCGCATACCAGCCCAGCTCGTACGAAGCGTCGGGTCGGCCCGACAGACCGTGCCCGGGAAGATCGGGCATGAGCACGCGTCGGTCGCAGGCGAGTCGGGGAGCCAGCTGCCTCCACGTGCGGTAACTGTCGTTCAGGCCGTGCAGGAGCACCAGCGGCGGCTTGCCGGTGGGCTCGCCGAGCTCGGCCCAGTGCAGCAGAACGCCCTCGACGCGAGCGAGGAATGGTGGAGAAGGGCCGGGCGTATGGGCGACCGACGCCCGTTCGCGCTCAGGAAGGGCAGGTCGCGGGGAGGTCGTCCATTTTGACGCAGCGTCTGCATAACGCGATGCGCTGCACAGAGTCCGCCACTATCGCGACAGGTCGCGGACGGACTCCGCCAAGCCCGACGCCGCGGGCATCCCGTCGGCGAACGACTCGAGGGTGAGCGGCGACTTGGTCGTCGGTTGCCTCACTCGAAGCGCAATGCGGCGAGAGGGTTCAGCCGCGACGCCTTCCGCGCCGGGAACACTCCGAACACGATTCCGACCACGACCGACACGCCGAACGCAATCGGTGTCGGCGATTCCCGGCACGACGAACGGGATGTGAATGGCCATGCGATACAGCGACCCTCCCACGAGACCACAGGCCGATCCCGATCACGCCGCCGACCGCCGAGAGCGTGGTCGCCTCGACGAGGAACTGCGCGAGGATGTCGCGCGCGCGCGCGCCGATCGCCAGGCGCACGCCGATCTCGCGCGTCCGCTCCGTGACCGAGACGAGCATGATGTTCATGATGCCGATGCCGCCGACGACGAGCGAGATCGCGGCGACGCCCGCGAGGAGCGTCGTGAGCATGCCCGGTCACGCTCGTGAGGAGCGCCTGGATCTCGCGCGGGTCGCGTACGGTGAAGTCGTCGTCCTCGCCCGGAAGGATGTGACGGCGTCGGCGGAGGATTCGCGAGATCTCGTCTGTCGCGTCGTCGATCCGGTCCGCCGATACCGCGCTCGCCATGATGCTGCTGATCCGGTCGTTGCCGATCACCCGGTGGAGAAGGTGGAGAACGGCATGAACGCCACGTCGTCCTGGTCGGTTCCGAACGTGGCCCCTTCGCCTCCAGCACGCCGACGACGCGGCACGAGATGTCGTGAAGCCGCATGTCCTTTCCGATCGGATCCTCGCCATTGAAGACCGTTCGACAATCGTCTGGCCCACGACGCACACGAGCGCGGCTTGCCGCTCGTCCTCGTCGCTGAAGAGACGCCCGGAGGCGACGCCCCAGTCCCGGATCTGGAAGTATTCGGGTGTGGCGCCGCCTGCGTTCGTCGTCCGGTTGTTCGAGCCGTATACGGCGCCCGTCGGGCGCGCGGCGGCCGGCGAGACGAGGGCGACGTCGTGTGCCTGCCGGCGGATGGCGTCGACGTCTCCAGCGGTGAAGAGGGCGAACGCCCTGGGTGGCGGTGTTCATCCCTTTGGTGATGCCCGGCATGATGAAGAGCATGTTGCTTCCGAGCCCGGAGATCGCCTCGCCGACGTACGCCGTGGCCCCCTCGCCCATCATCTGCATCATGATCACGGCCCCGACGCCGATGACGATTCCGAGCATCGTGAGGAGCGAGCGCATCTTGTTCCGCAGGAGCGCCGCGAAGGCGAGCTGCGCCGTCGCGCCGATCATCATGCGGCACCGCTTACTTCCTGCGGCCCGTCGGCCACGACTCGCCCGTCCTTGAACACGATCTTCCGCTTCGCATAGGCCGCGCAGCTCGGATCATGGGTCACCATGAGCACGGTGATCCCGCGCTCGCCGTTCAGGTGCGTGAGGAGCTGCATCATCTCGGCTCCCATCTTGGAGTCGAGGTTGCCGGTGGGCTCGTCGGCGAGAACGATCTCGGGATCGTTGACGATGGCCCTCGCGATCGCGACCCGTTGCTGCTGCCCGCCCGAGAGCTGATTCGTGAACGCCGGCTCGCGCCCGGCGAGCCCGACCGCGGTGAGCGCCTCTCGCGCCCGCCGCGACCGCTCACGCGCCCCGACCCCGGCGTAGACGAGCGGCAGGGCAACGTTCTCGAGGGCCGACGTTCGAGACAGGAGGTTGAACTGCTGGAAGACGAACCCGAAGCGAGTGTTTCGCAGCGCCGCGAGCACGTCGGGAACGAGTTGCTGCACGGGCAGACCCTCGATGAGGTATTCGCCTTCCGTGGGCAGCTCGAGGCACCCGAGGATGCTCATCGTGGTGGACTTCCCGGACCCGGACGGGCCCGTGATGGCGACGAACTCCCCCGCCGCGACGCCCAGGCTCACGCCGTCGAGCGCTCGCACCTCCGCGTCGCCCTGCCCATAGGTCTTCACCACCTCGCGGAGCTCGAGGACCGGCATCGCGCGCGGCTCAGTGGACGAGGCCATACGCCCTCCTCCCGTCCGGCGTGAGCTCGACGAGCACTTGGCGCCCTTCGGGGAGTGGACCGGGGCCAATCGCGCTCGTCTCTCCGTCCGATAGGCCAGGGGTCACCTCCACGCGGCGGAGCGTGCCACCGTCGAGGAGCCACAGACCCGCGTGGTCGCTCGAGTGCTCTCCCGGCGGCGTGAAATGCAGGGCGGCCTGCGGCACGCGAAGGACGTCGCGCGCCGAGGCCGTCCTGACCTTGACAGTCGCGGTCATGCCGGGCTTGAGGGCGAGGTCGAGATTGTCGACCTCGACGACGGTGCCATAGGTGACGACGTCCTGGACGACGACGGGCGAGTTTCTGACTTCAGTGACGATCCCCTGGAAGACACGCTCGCCGTAGGCGTTCACCGTGAAGGCGGCCTTCTGATGGGGCGCCACCTCTCCGATGTCGGCCTCATCGACCGCGGCAACGACCCGCATTTTCCGCAAGTCGGCCGCGACCGTGAAGAGCACCGGCGTCTGGAAGGTGGATGCGACCGTCTGGCCGGGGTCGACGTTTCGCGTGATGACGACCCCGGAGATGGGCGCGTGGATGATCGAGTGGTCGAGGTTCGTGCGCGCGACGGTGTAGCTCGCCGCCTGAGCTGCGACTTGTGCCTCGGCGGCGGATACCCGCTGCTCGTCCAACTTCGACGCCGACACGGCGTTGTCGTGGTCCGTGTCCGAGATCGACTTGTCCGCCCACAGACGCGTTACGCGAGCGAGATCACGCGCGGTGCGATCGCGATCGGTCTTGGCCTGTTCGAGCGCGGCTTTCGCCGCGGCGAGCGTGGCGCCGTTCTCCGCAAACTGCGCCTCCAGCGCCGCGCGGTCGAACCGCGCCAGGACCTGCCCCTCGTGGACGACGTCGTTGTAGTCGACCTCGACGGTGGCGATGCGACCCGAGATCTCGGCCCCGACCTGGACCGTGGTGACGGCCTCGAGGTGGCCGGTCGCGCGCACGTCGCGCACGACGTCCCCGCGGGTGACGTCCTGGGCCCGAAAGCGCGCTGCGAGAGGCACAGGACGCGGTTTGAGCGCGATCACTGTCGCAACAACGAGGCCGGCACACAGCACGATCGCCGCGATCAGGATGGTGCGCCGCCTGTTCGCGCGTGCCTTTTCTCGGACGACCAGGTCCGCGAGCGAACGCCGGCGCGGGGGAGAGCTGGCAGGGATATCAATGGCAGCGGACATGCGCTCGCCTCTCGCAAGCAAGGTGCCTGCCGCGACCGCGCCATCATCGAGCCGTCGCCGAGTCGTAGTACGCGCCATGCGCGCAAGAGCCGCGCCCAGACGCAGTCCTTGCGTGACTAAACGCGGGTTGGGTCCCCGCGGGGACTTCGAACAGGGACATAGCTCGGGTCCCACATCGCGGCCCGCACGGTTTCCTCCACGTCGTCCGGGTCGATGCGACGGCCCAGGTTGTGCTCGCTCGCGTAGCGCACGACAGCGCAGGCGATCTCGAAGCTCACCCTGCGCAGCTCGCTCTGGTGAGGATAGATGGCGCCGACATCGAGGCGCTCCTGGCTCACTAGACGCGCCAGCGTCGCCGACGCGATGAGGAACATCTCGTGGTGACTTCGCGCGCCGCCGAGGATGGCACGCCGAGCCCGACGCCGGGGAAGATGAAGACGTTGTTCGCCTGGCCGATCACCTGGCGTCCGCCCGCCGTAGGTCACGCGGCCGAACGGGCTGCCCGTGGCGACCACGGCGCGCCCCTCGGTCCACGCGATCACGTCGGCCGGGACCGCCTCCGAGCTCGACGTGGGGTTGGAGAGCGGGAACACGATCGGGCGCCGCACGTGCTTGCGCCATCGTCGCGGATGGCGCCCTCGGTGAAGGCGCCGGGCGTGCCGGCGCGTCCCGACGAGGATGGTGGGCCTCACCCGCGCGATGACCGCCTCGAGCGCCGTAGCTGCTGGCCGTGCTCGAAGCCGTAGCGGCGCATCTCCTCGGCGGCCGAGCGCCGACTCGCGCTTGTCGTCGTCGAGCGGGTCGCGGCCCTCGTGGAGTAGGCCCTTCGCAGTCGAGCGTGACGAGTGACGCGGCGACGATCGGCCTCGCTCGCGCCCTCGCGGCGCATCGGCCTCGCAGACCAGGTGGGCGATGCCCGTGCCCGGCGGCGCCGGCGCCGAGGAAGACGAGGCGCTGCGCCGACAGGCGCTCGCCGAGTGAGGCGCACGCCGGCGAGGATGCCGGCGACGCACGACGCCCGCGGTGCCCTGGATGTCGTCGTTGAAGCAGGGGAGCCGGTGGCGGTAGCGTTCGAGCAGGCGGATGGCGTTGTGCTGCTTGAAGTCCTCCCACTGGAGGAGCGCGCGCGGGAAGACCTCGCGCACCGCCGCGACGAACGCCTCGATGAAGGCGTCGTAGGCCGGGCCGCGCAGGCGCGGGTGCGCGGTAGCCGAGGTAGAGCGGATCGTCGAGCAGCTCCTGGCGTTGTCGGTGCCGACGTCGAGCGAGATGGGCAGGGTGAGGCCGGGGTGGATGCCGGCGCCCGGCGGTGTAGAGGGCGAGCTTGCCGATGGGGATGCCCATGCCGCCGCAGCCCTGGTCGCCGAGGCCGAGGATGCGCTCGTTGTCGGTGACGACGATGAGGCGGACGTCTTCGCGGGCCACGTTGCGCAGGAGGGCGGGGATGCGGCCACGTCGTCCGGCGTGATCCACAGGCCGCGGGGGCGGCGGAGGATGTGGCTGAACTCCTGGCAGGCGCGCCCGACCGTCGGGCGTGTAGACGATGGGCATCAGCTCCTCGAGGTTGTCGAGGAGGACGCGGTAGAAGAGGGTCTCGTTGCGGTCCTGGAGGCTCGCCATTCCGATGTACTGCTCGAGCGGCGTGCTCTTGGCGCGGATCTGGCCGATCGCGGCCGTTGCCTGCTCTGCCAATGTGGTGACGCGGTACGGCAGCATGCCGCGGACGCGAAGCTCGTCCCTCTGCGCGCGACCGAAACCGGTCGCCTGGTTGGTGGAAGGGTTTTGAAGGAGCCAGACGCCCGTCTGCGCGTTTCGATGACTTCGGGGCCCGCCAGATCATCGATGGATTTGTGCACGGGAGCCCTCTGGAGCACTGGCCGTGCCACGGCACGGAGCCACTCCGGCCCGACGAGGGCCAAGCGCCTTGGCCGGATGGACATCGAGCCGAACGTCCGGCTCGTCAAGGGAGAGCGCGCTCGTGCACGCATTGCGGCCTTGGCGCACCGTCTGCGCCGGCAAGACGCGCTTTGTCGCTCTTCACTCTCTCCCCAACGCGGCACGGACCATGCTCCCACCCGGTGCATGACCAGCCAGAGCGACGCCCAGAGCGCAGAAGAGAACAAGGCGATCGAGAAAGAAGACGCCGCGCCGGCGTTGACCCGGCGCAGGCGTGGCTTCGCCGCGATGCCCAGCGACAAGCAGCGGGAGGTCGCTCGGCGCGGCGGTCGCGCGGCCCACGAGCGCGGGACCGCCCACGAGTTCTCCGGCGCCGAGGCTCGCGAAGCGGGGCGCCGAGGCGGGCTCGCGGTGGCGCGCGACCGCGAGTACATGTCGAAGATCGGGCGCGAGGGGGCCCGCAAGTCGGCGGCCGTCCGCAAGCGCAAGGAGCCCGAATCGTGAGCCCGTTCGCGCGGAGCACGGTCGCGCGAGGAGAGGACGCACCATGAGCAGCCAGGAAGTTCGCGTCTACGAGTACGTCAATCGTCCCTACGCGCACGTGAGCGAAATCCTCAGGCTCGACGCGATTGGCGTCTTTCAGCGGGCGACCGCGAGCGCAACCGTGCGGGCGCGCGCGCTGATTAGCACGATGCGCGCAAGCTTCGGTCCCTTGGAGCTGGGCGCCGACGTCGTCGTGCGCGTCACGTCCGTCGAGGAGGAGCGCGACGCCCCGCTCGGCCCGCGAACGCGCCTGCGCCTCGCGTGGCAGGCGAATCAGCACGCCGAGCTCTTCCCGACGATGGAAGCGACGCTCGACGTCTACGCGCTCGGCCCCAGCGAGACGCAGGTTGACTTCCAGGGGCGGTACCGTCCGCCGCTCGGGGTCGTCGGCGCGGCCGTCGATGCCCTGATTGGACACCGCATCGCCGAGGCCGCCGTCCGTCGCTTCGTCGAGGAGATCGCCGCGCGCTTGCGTGTGGACGCAACGAACTGAGGCCCGTGCGATGCAGCTCGCGGCGCAACCCTCCGCCGGCGAGAGCGCGGCGTGTCTCCATTGTGGAACCTTCGCGGCCGGCCCCGGCGGCCCGTTCTGCTGCACGGGTTGCCGCCTCGTCTACGGCCTTCTCACGAGCCAGCACCTTGACCGCTACTACGACCTCCGCGGCGACCGCGGCGTCCCGGTGCCCGAGGCGCGCGTCGAGCGCCGCGACACGAATGGCTCGACGCGATCGACGAGAAGCGCCGGCGCGAGCGGCGACATGGCGCGCGTCGTCCTCGACGTCCAGGGCGCTCCGCTGCACGGCCTGCGTCTGGCTGCTCGAGACGATCTTTCGTCGATCCGCAGGGGCGCTGCGGATCACGGTCAACCCGTCGCTCGGCCGCACGCAGATCCTCGCCCGCAGCACCTTCGACCTCCGCGCGTTCGTCGCCGAGGTGGAGCGCTTCGGGTACCTCTTCGGGCCCCCGCTGAAGGAGGCCGGAGGCGCGCGCGAACGGGCTCGTCGTCCGGATGGGCATCTGCATCGCGCTCGCGATGAACGCGATGATCTTCGCCATCGCGACCTACGCCGGCTGCACGACGGGCCGACCTACGCGCTCTTCCAGCGCTGGAACCTGGCGATCTCCTTCGCCAGCGTCCTCATCGGCGGCACGGTGTTCTTCAGCTCCGCGTGGCAGGGGTTGCGGCGCGGCGTGCTTCACCTCGACTTGCCGATCGCGCTCGGCATCCTCCTCGCGTTCGCCGGCTCCCTCTACGGGTACGCGGCGCATCGCGCGGCGGCGTCTTCATCGATACGCTCGACGTCTTCATCGCGCTGATGCTCGTCGGGCGCTTCCTCCAGGAGCGCGTCCTCGAGAAGAACCGGCTCGCGCTCCTCGCGAACGACGGCGCGCTCGGGCTCCTCGCGCGCCGCGAGAAGGAGGGCGGGTCGAGACGGTGCGGTGCACGGAGCTTCGCGGAGGAGACCGGCTCGTCGTCGCTCCGGGCGATCTCGTCCCCCTCGACGGGACGATCCCACGGCCGACGGCCCGCAGTTCTCGCTCGACTGGATCAACGGCGAGAGCCGCGCGCGCGCGTTCGCCGAGGCGACATCGTCCCCGCGGGCGCGTTCCTCGCCGAGCGCAAGCGGTCACGCTCGAGCGCGCGACGACTTCGAGCGGTCGCCGCTCCTCGACCTCCTGCGCACGCCGCTCGCGCGCGAAGCCGACGGCGCTGCTCAGGACCACGAGCGACGCGCTTCCCGGGTTGGGAATTGTTGCTGCCGTACTTGGAATTGTTATCACGATGGCGCATCTAAACGGAGGCCCGGAGGAAATTGGTCACCACGTCGCTGCAGCTTTGGTCGGAACATTTCTCGGAATCTTGCTTTGCTATGGAGTCTTATCGCCCATATCAACCAGCATAGAACTGCAGTCACTAGCCAACGGACGCTACCTGAATGTGATCAAAAACGGGCTATTGGCCGCAGCACGCGGTGCCAACCCAGCCGTCGCAATTGAGCTAGCGCGTCGCGCAATCTTTCTCGATGAGCGACCTTCAGCCGAGGAGCTGGACAAGGAATTCCAGTCACTGAGAAATGGCTGATAAAGGCGCACGCGTAGTCTACATCGTCAAGAAATCCAAAGGCGAAGCCCACCATGGTGGCGCTTGGAAAGTGGCTTACGCGGATTTCGTCACCGCAATGATGGCCTTGTTCATTGTCCTTTGGTTGTTATCGCAGACAGATCAAGAAACTCGTCAAAAGTTGTCGGAATACTTTAGAACGGGCATGTTTTCTGGAGCGCCGGCACTCGTAATGGGCGGTTCCGGCGTGAATGACGGAGCATTTCTGGACGCCAAGGGCGGCGTGCTTCAATTTGAACAACAATCGCTCTTGAACGGAGCCGAGGCGGTGCGTGAAGCCGTGATGCAAGCCATCAAAAATAATTCGGAACTTGCGGGGCTAATGAAGGACGTTGACATCAAGGTCACTGAAGAAGGCCTGCTCATTCAGATACTAGATGGCAGTCAAGACCTGCTTTTTGACTTGTCCTCCGCTGAATTGAAACCGCGACTCAAAAGTCTGCTGGAAGCGATCGCGCCGGTACTTGGAAAACTCAAGAACCAGATTCAGGTTCACGGCCACACGGATGCAAGACCGTTTCCTGCTGCGGCGGGTCGGACCAATTGGGAACTTAGCTTTGATCGTGCCAACAGTGCCCGCCGCACACTCGAGAGTCACGGGATTCGACCAGGGCAATTGTCGGGTGTCTTTGCTCATGGATCGGTATCGCTGTACGTTAAAGACAGTCCACTCGATCCGCGCAACCGACGGCTTGCGATATTAGCGGTTCGTCGCGGAGCAGAGGAATTCGTGGCGAAAGGCCTTCCGGTGAAAACCATTCAGAAGACTGGCGTAACCAATACGCCCCATTCTAACAAGCCGCCTCCGGCGCTCTAGAAATCCGCAAAAGCGGGCCTCGTAAATCGATGAAAAAAGCTCTCGGCGTCGTTTGCCGAAACCGAATGCTAGGCGCTATCCGGCATCGCGAACGCAGCGAAAACCGAGTGAGCCCGCGTTGGTTGGCATCGAACTACGTCGGAGATACGCCATCGTTTGAGTTGTCGGAAATAGCCAATCGCCACCCCGGACGACGCGTTGTGTACCCGTGGCGGGTCCCGTCGGATCAGTAACGTCGGTGCGCGGATACGAGCCCACCCAATCCGAAACCCATTCCGCCACATTACCAATCAGATCATAGACTCCCTCAGGTGATGATCCCGCCGGCAACGTCCCGACCTGCGTCGGAAGTTGGGGGTCGTAGGCTGAGCAAGACGTTGTTGCCGCAACCACCGCGTGCTCGCATGAGAACGTATCGCCCCAAGGGTAGTTACTTGCGGCAGTTCCACGGGCGGCCCTCTCCCACTCGGCTTCGGTTGGCAGTCGGCGCCCACCATCCCACTTGCAAAACTCAGATGCTGTGGCGTATAAGATGCAGTTTACTGGCAGTAAGTCGGCAGCTGACGGCGCATTGAATGTGCAACCAGTCGCACTAGCTGCCGGTGGATCGCATGCCCCCGCCTGCACGCAGGCTCTAAAGCGCCCGACAGAGACCTCATAAGCGTCAATGAAATAGGCGGAAAGTGTGACGGTGTGCGGAGGTGAATGATCAGAAAATGTTCCCCCCAAATTTTCCGCTGCCGACCCCATTGCGAATTGCCCCTGCGGGATACATATATCGACTGCTTTTGCGGTGCCATCAACGCGCGCAATTCCGCAAGCGGTATCCTCAGTCGGCGTCACCGACCCACCGCCATCTAAGGGTCCGTTGTTCTGAGGCGAAATGTTACCGTCCGATTTGTCTGAGGCGTTCGAAAAGCGCTCACCGGAACACGCCGCAATTGACAGCACCAAGAGACAATAGCCAGCCCTTGCCGTCTTTGTGCCAATATGTTGGGACTGAAATGACGCCATTGATTCCCAATTAGTGACGGCACGCATTGGCATTGTCGTAAGCGTCTTGCAAGAAACTTGGCTCAGCGGGAAACGCCAATTCCCGCTCCGGACAGGGCGGGAAGCCCCCCCTCTTGATCCAGTCCGCCGACTTTCACGTCGTATTGAGCCAGGCGATCCATGAGGAACAGGCCGTCGTTGGGCCGCCCGCTCACTAGTGCTACGGCACACAAGTGACGAGCTATCGAAGCGTCATCAGGCGCCAGCGCGTTGGCGGTCTTCCACGCGCGCAGCGATCGGTTCTCCTGAACACCGGCGTACGCAGAAGCCAGCGAGCATGTCGCTGAAAAGTCCGCTGGGTCAGCGCTAACCGCCGATTCGGCCAATCTAATCGCCTGGTCCTGATTCCCAGAACAAAGAGCGAGCCTAGATAATCCTGCCAGCGGACGCGGATCACCGGGTGCCCATGAGACAGCGTCGGATAGGATGGCAATGCTGCGGTCGAGCTGACCCAAATCGAACCAAAGCCGCGCCTGCAGCAGAGCCGCCTCAATGCAAAGGTGGGGGGACTTAGACTGCAATACCCTTTCGCAAGCCTCCAGGAATGGTTGGGTTTGATGGGAAAGGTAGGCACGCTCGGCCTGAATCAGGGACTCAGTGACGGGGTTGCGCGTTGGATGCCCTATGACGCATAACATGTCACTTCCGACGGCGACACTATCGTCAATTTCAAATCCTGACCGAACTAGAATAGATCTCAATGCAATGAGTCCAAACGCGCGTCTCGCGGGTGGAATCAGAATCTGATCGCCCCTGGCAATTGGCTCTGCCACAAATATGGCTTCAAGGCTTGGTGTCTGCCGTGAAATGCTTCGAAGCAATGATACGGGATCCGACAATAGGCCTAGCACGTCAACTACTAGCGCCACTTCGCCTGGAAGCACAACGCGACGTGATTGGACGTCAGCATGGAGTAGTTCCGCATCCGCCACGTATGCTCGAGCGAACGCCACTGCCTTGCCCTCGATATCCAGTCCCGTAACTCGTGACTTGGATTGCATTAGCCATTGCAGCCCCACCCCGGCGCCGCAACCGACGTCCAACAGATGGCCAAAGCGGAGACCGAGTTCGACGAATTTTCGGTAGCACGCGTGAGTTGGCGGTGCTGGACCAGATAGTCCTGGGTAGCGCCGTCGTCGCCCCAATTCCACCTGCACCGTGGTGCCAGAGCTGAAAATGTGCAATCAGCTCGCTGCGATTGCGGCCTTGGACGTACGTCGGATCTTGGCTCGCTTTTGCGACGTTCGCGGGAATGCTCACGCGCGGACGCATTACTAGCCCGCATTTCGCAGGGTGCTTGACTGCATTTGTGCTTCGGGGACGGCTTGAACCCACGCCTCCCTCAGCGGTGTCAGCACCCGAATCACATCACCGATTAGTTGAGCATCGGTCTTCAGATTGGCCTGAACGATCGTGCTCATACAATAATCATAAATGCTTTCAAGCTGGAAGCACAGTTCAGGCGCTTTGCTGTGATCCAATGCTAAGAGCAGCTCACTAATAATGGCATGGCTCTTGGAAAGCATTTCGCGTCCCTTTACAAGTTGTTTGTTGTCAAAACAGAGTCTTGCGCCGTTCAGGAAGCGAAAGAGGCCGTCGTACAAGGCAAGCAGCACTTGGCCGGGCGACGATGTCGTTGCTTGAACTTGTTGATATCTCAATGCCGCTTGCATGGTCAAATGCCTTTCCTATATGAAAGCGCTAACCCGTAGTCTTAACTCCGCCGGTTGTCCCTGATGTGCTTCCAGTGGTTGTGCTCCCATAGAGCTGCGTGAGGTAGCTCCCGATTGCGTTCGAGCTCGATATGGAAGTATTCATGGCGGTGAATTCGGACTGAAGCATGGTTGTGTAGTTATCCAACCTAGCCTGCTCTTGTTGAATGTGCGCGTTCCAATCTTTTACTTGATCGTTTAGCGACGTCTGTTGGTTAGCAAGGACGCCATCCCCGGCTTCGTCATACGAATCTGCGAGGTTGGTCAAGATATCCGCAACACCTTTGCCCCCGCTTGGGCCGGCAAGCACGTTGACAACGGCCGCAGAATTATTCGCAAGCGCCTGTGACAATTTCGTCTGGTCCAGTTGTAAAGTGCCATCCTTTTGCAGACTTATGCCAATGGACCCGAGTGTCGAGTAATTGGTGTCAGTTCCGACGGGTGTCAAAATCGCATTTGACATCGCGTCGGTTATGCCGCGTAACGTGGCATTGCCAGCCAGGCCCGGCACCGACGCTGCGGTGGTTCCATAACCGGCGATCGTGTGCACCTTCGTTATAACCGCGTTGTACGCTGTTACCAAACCTTGGATCTTATCGGTCAACCCCTGCGGGTCATCCCCTACGGTAACCGTAATAGGTGACGTTGTATTGGCGGTTGCCGCGAGAGTGACGCCAGGGATAGCGCCCGTTATTTGATTCGTGGGCGAATATACATCGACATTATCGACCTTCAGATGGGCATTAGCTGCCTGCTGGACCATATTTCCAGTATCCGAGAACCCCAAATCAAGTCCGCTCAATGTGACTTTATTGGCATCGCCCGTATCTAGCCCCGTTAGTTGGATTCGATAGTTGCTGCCGTCGTAAAATGTCGATGCGGTCACTCTGAGGCCAGAACTATTTATTTTGCCGACGATCGCATTTAGGCTATCCGAAGCGTCAATACTGACATCAGCCGAACTGTTGGCGCCGACCGCTATATGGAGGATGCCACCTAGATTAGCCGCGTCGGTTTGCGAAGCACTGAGTGTGCTTGAGTAGGCCCGATACGCCTGTGCTGTACTAACGACGCTTACTGAGTACGTGCCGGGTTGCGGCGTGCCAACCAGGCTGGTTGCGATTTCGGATCCGCTGGAAGTTGCCTTATAGCTCTGAATCGTACTGCCATCGGAAAGGTCGGAAAGTGCACTCGCTAGAGTAGACAGCGTGGAGCTAATGCCACTGATGCTTGTGGATTCGGCCTGCAAATCCTGAACATGCTGCTGCATTTGGTTTTGGGTGGCACTTTCAGAGCTGACATAAGCATTAATGATACTCTGAACGTCAATGTTCGAGCCCATGTTCGGAAATGAAACCGTACCGGCCATAAGTACACATCCCTAAATCGGAAACATCATCTGCGGGAAGAGAGGCGAGCCGGGCGACCCGGCTCGCCGTCGTAGTAATTACTTACCAATGAGCCCGAAGGCCATTTGCGGTAGCTGGTTGGCTTGTGCCAATACCGAAATACCAGCCTGTGCCAACACCTGATTCTTAGACATATTGGCTGCCTCGGAAGCTACGTCAACGTCGACAATTCGACCATTAGCAGCCGAAAGATTGGTGCTCATGGATTGAATGTTGTTTGAAGCGAACGTCAGTCGGTTCTCCGCAGCACCAAAGCCCGCACGCATGCTCGAAACCGACGCGATGTCGTTGTCAATCGATGTAAGTGCGGCACTGGCACCAGCTGCTGTGCTGACGTCGGCCCCGCCCGTTACGCTGGCAGGCGTTGCGCCCGCTGCTGCTGTGTACGTTCCAACAGTGCTCAGGCTGAGATTATTGAATCCCACGGAGACCGTGTCACTTCCGGTCGTACCGTAATTGCCGCCTAGACCTACCTGGAAGTCCACGCTGGTAGCCGCGCCAGTAGAAATCAACGAAACGCCGTTGAATTTGGTCGAATCCTGAATCCGACCAATTTCTGTCTGCAGCTGAGTGAACTCGGGGGTAATGTCAGCGGCGCGATCGGAGTCTTGCAGCGTACCATTCGTCGACTGCATCGCGAGCTCTCGCATGCGGCCGAGAATGTCATGGATTTGGCCCAAGGCGCCTTCAGCTGTCTGAGCCATGCTGGTGCCGTCCGCCGCGTTGCGTTGAGCTACGGTGTAGGAGCGAATTTGTGCCTGCATACTCTGGCTGATAGCCATGCCGGCAGCATCATCAGCGGCGGAATTGACACGGTAGCCGCTGGACAGCTTTTGAAAGCTGGACTGCAGGGCCGCAGAGTTCTTCGAAACGTTAATCTGTGCTTGGAGTGACGATATGTTGGTTTGGATGTCTAGTGCCATGGTGGTGCTCCTTCTTGGAGAATTTGAAGCCCTTTCTTGGGCCCCGTCCGGGCGTCTTGCCCTTCGAGTACCCTGAACGGAGCGTCACCTGGGACCTTGAACGAAAAGTGAAGGAGCTGCGTAATTGCTGATCGCAAACAGTCAGCGCTAAATCTGAAGGCCGGTCACTTCAAGAGATTCAGGGCTAACTGGGGCAGCTGGTTGGCCTGAGCTAGCACGCTGACACCTGCCTGGCTCAGAATTTGGTTCTTACTCAGGTTGGCCATTTCTGACGCAACGTCCGTATCGCGAATGCGCGAATTTGCAGCCGTCAAATTCAACCGCATCGTTTGAATGTTCTGTGTCACGACATTAAGTCGATTCATAGCAGCGCCTAATGATGCCCGCTGTGACGAGACTGATTGAATTGCGTCGTCAATCGTTTGAAGGGAAGCCTGTGCACTGGTCGCGTCAGCCCCCGCTACACTGGAAGCCAGTAGGTTAGTCAAGTCAACTTCACCAAAGTTAAACTTGCAATTGATCGTTAGGATCTGCAGTCAATCCGACCTGAAAAGTGATTGGCTTGGCATTTGCGCTCAGCAGGTCCACTCCATTGAATTTTGTTGATTGCTTGATGCGGTCCAGCTCAGCCTGTAACGCAGAGTATTCTTGCTGAATATTATCGCGGTCAGTGCTTGAATAGGTTCCGTTGGAACTTTGCATCGCAAGTTCTCGCATTCGACCGAGAACATCGTGCATCTCCCCCAAAGCACCTTCAGCAGTTTGCGACATGGACACTGCGTCATTGGCGTTTTGCTCTGCTACGACATAAGAGCGAATCTGCGCCTTCATGCTCTCACTGATTGCAAGACCAGCGGCATCATCAGCTGCGGTGTTGATGCGATCTCCACTCGATATCTTATTGAAGCTCGCCGTTAGCGCAGCTTGCGTGCGCGAAAGATTGTTCTGAACATCGAGAGATGCAACATTGGTTAGAAGACCGAGGGCCATTTACGTATCCTTCCTTTCAATTTAGCTTTTTGTTCGTTGATATGCGGTAAGCGCAGTCAGCAACGAGGTAATCTTGAGCGACATTGGGGTGAACGCCGAGTCATTGGGGTGATGTAACAAAACGAATGCAAACACAGCGTGGCGCGAGTAAATTCAAAATTCATACCAGGGTGATTACGACTGAAACCACTAATACTCAGGTGATTCAAGATCATTAGTCGAACCGATTGACATCTGTTGCCGCCAAGGTTTTGACGGGAGGTCGAAGCAACGTACTTGCCGTTGCGAGATTCGCTTCTGCGGAAAAACTTGGAATATCGTAAAGAACAACGTCTCCCTCTGGCGTTGAAAGATTAGTGTGCATTGCTTCGCGATTGGCTAGCTCCACGCTTTCCCTCAACTCGCTGCGGATGATTGGGCACGATTTGGGAGCCAGAATCCCGAGCTTGACTGTATTTCGAAATCTCGGTAATTGTCACCTCGATTTCGTCACCAATCGCTATTTTTTGACCGCGATGACGAGCAATGATGAACATACTTAACCAAGAGTATGCACTCTTCGTGCCGAAGGTCGCATTGGACGGGCCCTGTGATGCTGAATGCTGCATCATCCATTGCCGCGCGCCCCCGCCAGAATATCAGCGGTGGCGAATCACACGATGGTGAACAAACATGAAGTCACGGGTCGTCGGCTAATTCTGAAGGTCTCTTCGGCGAATCTCGAATGCCAGTTCTCAAAAAGACTAGCCCGAATTCACCAAAGATGTGGCCTGTAGGAGACGTTGATCCACTGTAACCGTTTGCTGAATCGTTGTTTCTAGTTGAGTCAACTTCGAGAAGACGGCATTCGGGTCAATTTCCGTCAGCGCACTCGATTTCGACTGCAGATCGGTGCTTTGCTGCGAAAGAAATGCGTCCGTCACCGTAAGCCGATCGGTGATAAGCCCGGCTCGAGAGCGTTCTTGAACCACCTGGCTATGGGCGCCTTGTAACCCATCTAATGCTGCTTGAACTGCAGCGGTATCGCCATTGGAAAGAGCACTTGCAAGACCTTGCAGAGTTTGGATCACGTCCTGACCTCCAACACTGGTGAATGCGCGCGCGCCGCTGGCATTGACGACAGTGGGTTGTCCCGCGTCAACTTGAACCTCGTGATCCTCGTCATTGCCCACAAAAGTGCCGTCGGATTGAAAGGGTGTTGCGTCTAGGTTGGTCCCGCCGAAAATGTAGCCCTGGGAACCTTTGGTGTTACCAATGGCGATCATTTGCGAAACAAGCTGTTGAGCTTCTGTTGCAAGTGCTTGCGTTTGGTCCGGGCTCGTCCCTCCATTCGATCCGGACATCGCAAGTTCCATTGCCCGCTGTAATATTTGGCCGGCCGAGTCCAACGATGATTCCGCTAACTGAGCATCGCTTTGAACTACCGCAATCGTCTTACGGCTGGCGTCCGTCTGACTTATGGATGCTTGAACTCTTGCGTTGTCGGCCGCCGCAATGGGGTCATCGGACGGAGCATTGACCCGCTGTCCACTCGAAGATTGTTGTGCCGTTTGAAGATACTGTTCACGTAGCTTCGCCAGCTGGCTCGTAACGGTTTCAAACTTCAGGGACTCGGTAACTCGCATGGTGGGCCAATTTCAGGGGCGTTCCATGATCGAGTTGCAATTGCCCTGCCAGTTGTTTCATACGTTGGTAATTAGGTCCTGGAGCAGGCCGCTGATCGTAGTAAGCATTTTGGAGTTACCCTGATAAGCTTCTTGGTACTTTTGCAGATTGACCATTTCTTCGTCCAGTGAAACTCCACTAGTAGATTCCCGTGCCGATGTGGCTTGCTGTAGGATGCTTTGTCGCAAGTCGGCGTCAGACTTAGAGGCAGCGCGTCTCGAGCCGACGTCGCCGACAATGTCGCCATACGCTTGGGAAGGAGTTCGGCCGCCGGAAATAATCGGGTTACCCCCAATGTTGCTCAAGAGTATCGCATTGGATGAGTTACCCGGACCACCACTGCCGTTGTTGGAAGCTGCGATTGCGTCGGGGTTTCCAGCGACGTCTGAACTAACTTGAATGAGCTGTCCTGCGCCATCACTGGTGGCGGGAATATCAAAAAGATTGCGTCCGGACTGCCCGTCCAGGCCAAAACCCGCAGCGTGCTGCTGATTGACTGCCGTCGCGAGGTCGTAAACGAACCCATCGAGGTGAGTTGAAACGTCCAACAGATCCGTATCACGAGCTTGCTTTACGGCGGCCAGTTGACCGCCCGTAACTGTGGCGGTCAGATCTATTGAAGGGTCGGAACTGCCCGTCCTTTGTGCCGTAATATCAATATTGCCGGAGGTATCCAACCCAACGCCCAGACTGCGCGTTGTGGAGCCTTCAATAAGTGTCGTTCCGCCAGCCTGAACAGTTACCGACCCATTGGCTTCAGAAGTCGTGCGAATGTCGATTACTTGCGCTAGGCCCAGTAGCTTTTGATTTCTCTGGTCAACTAAGCCTGATGCGTCACGTCCCGCCATTTGAGCTTCAGTAATTTGCTGATTCAGTTTGGCAATCTCCTGCGACTGTTGATTCGCTTGTTGGGCCAACTGCCCGGCTTTGGTGTAAAGATCAGTTCGCTGTGATGCAATCGTGCCTGCGATATCGTTGACGCGTGTTGCGAAGCCGTTGGCGGCGGATAACACACCTTGACGAACGGTGGGGTCCGACGGCTGCGTCAACAACTGTTGAAAAGATGTGAATAATTGATTCAAACTTGAACCGAGGCCAGTTCCGCTACTGTCGTTGAATACGTTCTCAAGTGCGGCCAAGTCGCCGTCGTATTCCGATGCGGAAGCCTGCGAGCTCGTCGCGGAAAAAAAACTTCGATCCGCGTAAGTGTCTGATACTTGCTTTTGTCCCTGAACTTGAACGCCCGGACCAACCTGGGTCTCAAGCAATGCTTGACGGCGCATGTAAAGGGGCGTGTTAGCGTTAGCGATATTTTGGCCTGTGACATTTAGCCCAAAAGATTGAGCCGCTAGCCCGTCACTCGATACATTTAGCAACCCCAATAGTCCTGCCATGGCTAACCTCGCAAATTCAGTCTACTCCCGGAGACTGCTGGCGCTGATGCTCGGTGTGGCACAACGGACAGTGGTTCAAGCCCAAGCCGATGCTGAATCTGGTCCCTCGCATGGACCAGCAACACTAAGTTTTCTTGCAATTGCTTTTTAATGCTGCTCAATCGTTCACTGTGCGCAACTAAATGCTCGCGCACGAAGGTCGCGAGCTCAGACTCGAGCACGGACTTCCGCGTGTTAATTGCATCAATGGATGCTGCATCGAGAACCAAGAGAGCAGTGCGTTCATCACGTAATACCTGCTCCAGCTCTAGCAGCACTACATCAATGCTTCGATTTGGTCTAACCTCCTGCATAATATGCCCCGTCGTCGCCGACGGTGGCTCGCGTCATCCAAGTGCCGCGAGCATGCGTGCGGCGATTTGTTTTGAATCAAATTCTAAGCTGCCAGAAGATAGTTGATCGCTTAGGCGTGCGACCTTTTCGGAATCGTAGGGCCCTTGCGCCTGACCCGCAGCCAATTGTCGGGCTTGATCAGATATGGATACTTTGGCCACTTGCGGTGCAGCGCCTTTTGCATCGGCAACGGGTGCTGTCGGTTGAGCGGGCCCGGGTGCGCCCACTGGAGACACGGCCATTCTTTGGTACGCGTCTAACGCAGGATTCGAAGTAATACCTTTCATCTGATCCTCCCATCGGCCAACTGCTCACATGAGCTTGGGGTCGCTGGATTCTCAGTTCTCGGAACGGCAGAGGGCGAAAACCCTTGAGGGTAAATCGACTGCCAAAAAATAGGCCTTGAGTTACAATAGCTTAGAGTCAATGGGACCGGCCTGCCGGGAGCCCTGGCCGTTGGGTGGAATTATCGGGAGCGTTCTGCTTGGCTGCTATTGGCTCCAATGGCGCCGGCAATCGCGAGTTGGGATTAGAGCCGCCTAAGTTCAACCCCGTCCCCACGCTGGGTGCTTGCAGCGCCTTGGTGAGCATTGAACCTAGGCCAAGCCCGCCTGCTCGCGAAACTGCATCCGCAACGGCATCAACAACCATGGAACCGTAGATAGTGCTGCCCCCTGCCTGCCCCGACGTTCCGCCGGTGGCTCGACCCAAGCTGGATAGCATCTGCCGCAACAGGACTGCTTCGAATTGTCGTGAGGCTTCTTCGAGTCGCTTATCGGCATGCGCATTTCCGCCCGACGCTAAATCTGAGAGACGTGAAATTTCGCCAGAGCCCCCTGCGGTCAAATTCGCCGTTGCATCGCTGCTTTGCAAACTAAGGGCAGTGGTCATTGGACAATAATCTCGGCGCGCAGGGCACCCGCGCCCCGTAACGCCTGCAAAATGCTGGCCAGATCGCGCGGTGAAACTCCGAAGGTGGAAAGAGATTGCGCGACTTCCGCAAGCGTTGCTGCAGCGGGCACGTACGTTATCGAAGGCGGGACTTTTTCCTCCGTGTCAACGTTTGACTGATCAACTCGAGCGGTCTGTCCTCCTGCAAGCATGTTGGGCTGAACGACTGCCTGCTGTTCTTTCACTGTGACCGTAATGCCACCTTGGGCAATGGCAACCGGAGAAAGTTTGACGTCACCGCCCGCTACCACCGTGCCCGTTCGCTCATTGATGACAATACGCGCCGATACAGACGGATCCACCTCGAGGTCGCTGAGTTCCGCTACAAGTTGCACCGCCTTGTCTTTGAACTTGGTCGGCACTTTGACACTGACGGCGCCACCATCCAAAGCCTTGGCGCTGCCCTTTCCGAGAACTTTTTCGATGGCCTGTGCTACCCGATCAGCCGTCGAAAAATCGGGACTTCGAAGTGACAACGTGACCTCACCCTTTGTTACAAACTCGGTCGGGATCTCACGCTCCACCAGTGCACCATTGGGCAGCCTTGCGGTATTGGTCGTATTCTGTGTGATTGAAGTGCCGTTGGCACCATTCGCGGAATATCCTCCAACCACCAGTGGGCCCTGAGCGACTGCGTAGGTCTTGCGATCCGCTCCGTGCAGCGGGGTTTGAACCAGCACGCCGCCGCGCAGCGACCGGGCGTTCCCAATCGCCGAAACCGTTACGTCAAGTCGGCTGCCGTTGCGCGCAAATGCGGGAATATTTGCGGTCACTACAACCGCGGCAACGTTGCGCAGCATCAGCTGACTATTGTCAATTTGCACGCCCAAACGTCGCAGCAAAGCGCGCAATGACTGAGCTGCAAACGGTGCCATCATATCATCCCCTGTGTTGGTGAGACCGGTGACAACGCCGTAACCGATTAGCTGATTCTCGCGTGCACCCACAATGTCGCACAGGTCTCGTATATGATCCGCTCGCGCGGTGGTACCGAAAGTTAGTACGGCGAAAGTGAGAACCACTGATATCCGAAGAATGCGACTAGATATATGCATTGGCTAAAACGGCTTGATGTAGTCCAATATTTTGCTCAACCATCCACGCTCCACCTGGTCCGCAATGTCACCTCGTCCAGTGAATTCGACGCGCGCATCAGCGACAAGAGCCGATGACACCGAGTTGTCATTTTCGATATCAGCTGTCCGTATGACTCCGGATATGTACAAATGATATTCTTCATTGTTGAGCATAACCACTTTGGTTCCTTCCACGTAAAGGTCACCATTGGGCAGCTCTTTCTTGACGCGCACGGCAATGTTGCCGCTTAGTTGGCCCTGTCGCTGCGTTTGACCCTTTCCGGTGAAGTCGGTCTGAGCAGCGAAACTGATGAGCGTTGCCGGATCAATGTTTGGGTAGGCCTTCTTTATAGCTGGAACCAACCCGAGCAGCGAATTCATTTGCTCGTCTCGCTTCGAACTTCTAGTGAGGTCAGTTTCCGCGCCACCTTGGGCGTTCGCTTCCTCTTTGATGTTGATCTGTACTACATCGCCGACGCGCAACGCGCGCGTATCTTCCAAAAATCCAGCCTGAGCTTCCGTGTAGATTGAACCTTGCGCCGGATGGGAATTCTTCTGCATTGTAGCATAGTCCCCTTGCTCGTAATCCCGATTCCTGGGCGTGAAGGGCTTGATATGAGATGGTCCACAGGCATTCAATATGCTGATTAACAGAAGCAATAGGCAAGCGCGTAACAACATCATGGTCGAACCACTATAGCTTCACTAATGGTGGTGATTCGGGCACGCAGTATTTTGCGTGTATTTACCACCTGACACGGAACGATGTCACCGATATCCGCTGGCGTCATAAGAACTGCAGTTGCCGAGATGCGAGTGGCGCCCGTATCAATGACTAGGTTCAACTGACCCCCGCGTTCCAGAGCGAATTTTGTCGCACGCTCGTCGAGCTGCAACTCGGCGGAAACGGACAACCGTGTTATCAGCACACCAGCTGCGATCAACTCGATTGTCGGCGTAGCGTGAGTCGTTCCCAGGTGTTTGGGAAGACGAGGCATTTGGATTTCACCAACTTGGATGTTCGGGACCGTCACTAGGGTTTTAGGTAACCCTAAACCCTTGAGCGAAACACCAGGTGGAAGCAATGCCGATAGCGCTGGTCGAATCAACGCGTCCAAGTCGTGTTCCGACATGAGCCGCGTCGTCCGTTTGACTCGAACATCGTTGGGGATATCTAAGCCATCGACATTTTCGTGAACCAACGCAGCAAATGTGCGAAGCTCATCCTTCGAAAACAGCCTCGAGCTGCCAGGTGGCGGAGCAGAGCCCATGTCTAGTGTAGCGAGCGTTCCGGAGGCACTTGGCACCGCGTCGCCAAAATGAATTCGCGGCGAATTGACCCATTGAATAGTCTCCGCTCTCGCTGCTATACCAATCGTCAACGAAAGAACCGCCGCGATCCAGGCAAAGTTTCGCATAAAACTACCTCATTTGCGTTGCCGCCTGTAACATCTGGTCTGCCGTGGTAACTACCTTCGAGTTGAGCTCGTAGGCACGCTGTGCGGAGATGAGCCCAATCATTTCATCCACTATATTTACGTTTGATTGCTCTGTGGAGCCCTGCAACAGCGTTCCGCGCCCTTCCTCGCCTGGCAAGCCCACTATGGGTTGTCCGCTGGCCTGTGTCGCCGTAAACAGGTTGTGCCCATTTGACGAAAGCCCAGCCGGGTTCACGAATGTCGCCAAGGTGATCTGACCCACTTGAACAGGTGTTTGTTGTCCGCTCACTTGAGCCGTAACCGCACCAGTTGCACTTATTGAAATTGAAGTTGCATTTTGAGGAATTGTAATAGGCGGTTCGAGAGGTGTTCCTTCAGGCGTTACGATGCGTCCCTGTCCGTCGGTCTGAAGTGCACCGGCTCGCGTGTAGGCAAGTGTGCCATCTGATTGTTGGACCGCAAAAAAACCGTTGCCTTCTATCGCGACATCCAGCTGGTTGTTGGTGGTTGCAAGCGTACCTTGAATGAACAGTCGGGATGTCCCTACGACGCGTACGCCGCTACCCAATTGCAACCCGGTTGGAGACATGGTTGTGGCACTTGTGGGCGCTCCGGGCATTCGAACTTGTTGATAGAGCAAGTCCTGAAAATCCACCCGCTGCTTCTTGTAGCCAACGGTATTTGCATTGGCAATATTGTTAGAAATGCCTTCTAACTGCGTTTCTTGGGCGGACATCCCAGTCGCTGCGATGTTCAATGAGCGGAACATGTTACGTGACCAAAGCAACGAAGATGCCAAGAGCACAAGTTGTACGAATTCAACCGACCCAGGACCGCGGGTTCAATGAATGATATCTTTGAGCCGGATACCGGTAAGGCACGGTTGGCCCAGGCTCGACTCTCGTCACTCAACTGTCGCCCCGGGTGTCGAGAGCCTGACGCTTTGCCAATAGTTCAATTCAGCCGATTCGACGTGCCAGAGATTCGAGCGCGAACTGGGATAGGCGTCGAAGCGCAACAGTCTCGGCGCGAGCGCGACAGCTGCAAGTTGTCGTCGGGAGAAAGCCCACCGTGGTTGCAGCGTTGCTAATTTGCCCCCGCGTCATCCAAAGAATCAGACGCATCAGCCGCAGGAACCGGAGAGGGTACTACGCACTCACCGTTAACGCACGTCGCGCCCTTGAGACAATCGGAATTGCGCATGCAGCTGCCGGAGCTTGCGCAGCCCAACGTCAAACGCGACGTCACTACAAATAAAATGCACAACTTTATAAAACTAGAGTGCAACGCCAACTCCTCCGTTTAGTATCCCCCAAAGTACGACATTCCCTTTGGGCAGGTCGCTACCAAGTGGGAATACGGCAAAGCCTGGCTCCAGGAATAAAGTGACCTTCTTTCCCAGAGGAAAACCAAAGCGTGCCCCAACGCCTGGACCAACCATCGTCTCCGGAGCGACGACCCCAATCAGACTGACGTGAAAGCCAATCGTTGCCGTCCACCATCGCTCATATCGCACTTCTCCACCAAAGGTTGCGCGTCTCTCAATTTCAGCAAAGCCATAAAATCCCAGACCATCGGTCAATGCCTCGTCATTGCGCAGGTTAACGCCGGCCATCACTCGAGTGCGCGCGCGACTCCATGCGACCGTACCTGTGCCGGGATCGCCCCCTTGCAAGCCCGTCCCTAATGCAAAAACACCGTTGGTCTGCCAACCCTCGGCATGCGCAGATACACAATACGCCAATGTTGAAAGTGCGAATGTCAGTGAGAGCAGTTGGCGAAGCGTCACGGAGTGTCCAAGTGTTCAAGTTGGACCACATGCGATCCCTATGAGCGCAGTAGTGATGCCAACAAATGCGTGATGTTTGGCACCTACTTGGCAAACACCATGCCAGTATCAGGCAGCCTCGATACGCTTGCGCTTAAGCATTTCAACTAGCGTTGTGCGATTCAACCCCAGCAAACGTGCCGCTTGGTTTTTGTTCCACTTGGTCCGTTCAAGCGCCTGGCGAATCAGGTTGTTTTCGAAGGACTCAACGGCGGTTCGAAGATCGATTCCCATGTCGGGAAGTCTAGAGGCACCAGGCCTGCGTTCACTAGGTAGGCCACATACGCGGGCTGGCAAATCACGGGGCTGAATCTGCTCACCACGCGCGAGTAGTACGGCGCGCTCAATGGTGTTCTCTAGCTCCCGTACATTGCCGGGCCAATTGTATTGCTCAAGCAGCTGCATGGTTGCCTCTGCAAAGGTATGAACAGCGAGCCGCGCCGTGCGTTGAAGTGCCAACTTGAGGAAATGTTCGGCCAAGATCGGCACGTCCCCAGCTCGATCACGCAGGGGCGGCACGCTCACATGAATTACATTGAGTCGATAGTAGAGGTCTTCGCGAAACGTCCCCGTGCGAGCCGCTTGCTCGAGGTCGATATTCGTCGCCGCGACGATGCGGACGTCCGCCCGAAGGACTCGCGTGTCGCCCACTGGCGAGTATTCGCGAGATTGCAGCACGCGCAACAATTTAACTTGCAGTGCCAAGGGCAGCTCGCCAATTTCATCTAAGAATAGAGTGCCACCCTGTGCTAGCCCAATTCGCCCTTGTTTTGCTGCGTGGGCACCGGTGAACGCTCCCTTTGCGTGACCGAACAATTCGCTTTCGAGCAATGACTCTGGGATGGCACCGCAGTTTACTGCTACGAACGGTGCATCGGAACGTTGACTTGAATCGTGTACAGCGCGAGCAACCAATTCCTTACCGGTACCACTTTCACCTGTAATTAGTACGGTGCAGTTGGTATCAGCTACTCTATCGATCACTCGATATACATCAGTGAGTCCCTCCGAGCGTCCAACGACGCCACGCATGCAGCGGGGTGGGGATAGTGACGGAAATTGACTGCGTCGTTCAACTACCTGAGTTGTCGGCTCTTCGCCATCGGCCAAGGTGAACATGTCGCTAATGCGCATGCTATCGATTGGATTCAGAGGTTCGGATTTATCGTGAAGTGGTTGTGCGAGTCCTACGGACATAGATCACTCCGATCCTCTAGTACGGCCGCCGCATCGACACAGATTGTTACTTGCGGGTAGCGTCAAGAGGTTGTTCTGCGGAGCGTTGAGCAACTGACGTGCCAGCGCCTCAATCGATTCCAATCCGACTCTGAATCGAGACCAATGCAGTAATTTTCCAACGGATAGCGTTCAGCACGTGGGTTGACGCAAACCCAGGGCAGCCCCTCAAGCTCGATGAACAATTCCGCAAAAAGTGCAAAGAAAGGGCAGTCGCCGCATACCCACCTACCGCGGAATCCTGGAGGGTCGCAGGAGACCCTTGTGGGGTGACAAAGTACCCACTCGCGAAGGCGCGAGGAACAATTTCCGGAGGGCGATCGCCGGTGGCGCCGCGATGAACGGTGCTCCACGAAAATGCTGGAACAAAAATCGACACCTCGATGCGAAAGAGTCGCACCCTAGACCGAACAATCCTATCGTCACCTACTCGGTCACACACTGCTAGCTCGCTGCGTCAGTCGAATCGGGCAGCGCCATTCGATGATTCGCCATGGCACACGACATGCTTCAGACACATGCGTGCTCGACCTCTTCGGTAATCTCCAGACTCTGCATCAGGCTCTCGATTATCACTTAGAGCGACACAATGTATTGGCGTCCAACATTGCCCACGTTGACACGCCAGGATACCGCCCCAACGACCTAGCGCGCGTTGACGGCGGGCAATTTGCGGCAGTATTCAACCTAGAGATGCAGCGTACGACGGAGGGACACCTTAAGGGAGCGAGTGAAAGTTCTCAGGCTCAAGTTGGAAGAATATTCGAAGATACATCTGCCGGTTTTGGCAATGATGGCAACGGGGTTTCGCTCGATCGAGAAGCGACCAAATTGGCAGCAAATCATTTGCGCTACGACGTAGTTTCGACAATCGTCGCATCTGAAATTAAGGGGCTCATGTACGCCGCCAATGACGGTAAAGGCTGAGGAGAATAATCATGCTTGGTGTCTTTAGCGCACTGGAAGTCTCTGCATCCGGACTATCAGCGGAACGAATCAGAATGAATACGACCGCATCCAATCTGGCCAACGCGAGAACCACTCGCACGGCGCAGGGAGGGCCGTTTCGTCGGTTGGATCCGGTGTTCGAAGCGGTCGGTTTGGACCGCTTGCGCGGGCTGCCATCGATGCAGCGCGGGGTCTCGCTGGTTCGAGTCTCGAAAATTCAGGAAGATCAGCGACCCGGCGTGATGGTGTACGACCCCTCCCACCCGGACGCGAACGGACAGGGCTATGTCACATACCCGAACGTGAATGCTGTGGAGGAGATGGTCAACATGATTACCGCGACGCGCGCCTATGAAGCGGGCGTCACTTCGATAAACAGTATCAAGCAAATGGCTCGTTCCGCGCTGGAAATTGGTCGATGAGGTAGCCTATGAGCTCCACGATCGCAGCTGGGATTCCCCCGATTCAGAGTGAAGTGCTTCGCGATGGGGGCATTGCTGCTGCAAATTCACCGCCTCAGGACGGGAGTTTCTCAAATGTGCTCGAGGGGCTCGTGGGAAGCGCCAACGAGAGTGCACACTTTGCAGACGGATTGTCCCAGGCCTTCGCAGCGGGTGCACGCGACGACATTCACGGCACCATGATCGCGTTAAGCAAGGCGGATATTGAACTACATTTGGTTGGTACCGTTAGAAATAAGGTCATTGATGCATTTTACGAACTTTGGCGCATGCAAATCTGAAGACTAACGATCAATGGATAAGTTACAGGCCATAGCCAAGCAAATAGCCGCATTTTGGGCAGGTCTGCCTACCCCTAAGCGGATTGCGCTGGTCGGCCTAACTACGCTTGCGCTCGCGATAACCCTGCTGGTGAGTTATGTCGGATCGCAGGTTCATTATGGTTATCTGTACACAGGCTTAGAAAGTCAGGATGCGGCAGGAATCGTTGAAAAGCTCAAAGCCATGCAGGTCCCGTATCAACTGGCGGCCAATGGCACTGCAATTCAAGTTCCGGAGGAACGAGTCGCGGCTCTACGTCTGGAATTAGCGGCTGCCGGGTTGCCCCACGGCGGAGGTATAGGTTTTGAGCTATTTGATCATACCCAAATTGGTGCCACGGAGTTCGAACAACAAGTAAATCTCCGCCGCGCATTAGAGGGTGAACTGGTTCGTTCGATTTTGACCATCGACGGCGTCCAGGCAGCACGTGTGCATCTGGTAATGCCTGAGCGACGCCTTTTTGTCGCTCGTGAGCAGCAAGCGTCGGCATCAGTTGTGCTGAAACTCAGGAACCCCGCTGGTTTTAGTCCGCGCGAAGTTGCTGGAATTGTACATTTAGTATCGGCGGCCGTACCCAATCTTCACCGCGACCGCGTGTCCGTCGTGAGCACGGATGGAATTACTCTGCATCGCCCCAACACGGGCGACACTGGCAGCGCGGGCGACGATTCCGACAACGCGTCCGAGCACGCGCATGCGCTGGCGGGCCAGATGGAAAACGACGTTCGAGCACAAATCGAGCGAATCGTCGGGCCTGGTAATGCCGATGTGCGAGTTAATCTCAAGCTCGACACTTCGGCGCGTGAAAAGGTCGAAGAACACTACGAACCCAGTAAAACGGCGCTGCGCAGCGAGCAAAAGGTACAGGAGCTATCTGGCACCGGGCAGGCGGGGGTGGCCGGTGTCCCTGGGGCATTGACGAATTTGCCTGATGCACGTCAGGCGGGTGCCGATGTTACCGAGGCACCCGGGGGTGGCGACGGGGCGGTATCGCGACTTTCCCAGACTAGAAATTGGGAAGTTGACAAGGTAAGTCAAAAGACCACAACTCCACCCGGCAGCATCGATAGGTTGAGTGTGGCCGTTCTCGTCAATGACCATCTCGAGCGGCGCGGTAAACAATGGGTCAATACGCCACGCACAGCTCAGGAGCTTGCGCAGATCGAGGAATTGGTTAAGCGGGCCGTCGGATTCAGCGTAGAGCGTGGCGATAGCGTCCATGTCGCAGCCGCATCATTCGCCCATCTGGACGCTGATACGGAAGTCGGCAGTACCGACGAACGGGGATGGAAGAGACTGCTACCGTATCTGTTAGCGGGCCTGGTGGGCCTCGTGGCCCTAGCTGCACTCATTCTGGTGTGGCGAAGAAGAGGGAAGAGTCAGAAGCAAGTGCCGGCCGCGCTTATGGGTCAGGGCCTCGGTGCCAATGCCGAGCTTCCCGGCCACATTGCTGGCATGGGCGAGATGAACGGCCTCCCGGCGTCTAACTTTGCGTCAATTGAAGGACTCTCTGGCAGTCATAAACTCGACAGCCCCGCGCTGCGCTCCAGAGCGCTCCAATTCGCTTCCGACGATCCGGCCACAGCGGCAATCATCATTCGAAAGTGGCTCAACGCTGGGGTCACGAACGCCACCGCGGCACGATAATCGCAAGCGAAATGGCGTGGCGTTGACTGGCCCTGAAAAGGCCGTGCTTATGTTGCTGTCCCTCGATGAGTCCGCGGCCGCTCCCGTGATAGCGGAAATGGACACAGACGACCTACGGAAGCTACGTGAAGTCGCATCCATGATGCGAGCGGTGCCAGCGGCTTCCTTGGATGCAGTATACCGGGAATTTCTGGATCAATCACGTGAGGCGATTGCCGTGCCCAAGGGCGGAGTTCGCTATTTGAGGCGCGTCGCGCTCAAGGCACTTGGCGAGGCGAAAACACAAGAAATATTCGTGGATGCTCCGCAGACGGCACTAGAGAAGCTCGGTAAGCGCGGACGTAAGTGCACTCGGTTCGATACTTGAACGGGAACATCCCCAGCTCGTAGCCGCCATTGTCTCACAATTGCCCACAGAAAAGGCAGTCCAGGTCCTACAACATTTACCGGAAGAAATCCGCCCCAATGTCATTGAACGGCTCGGTAAAATGACCGAAATACCAGCCGGGCTGCTGGAAGAAGTTGCCGCGACCTTGAGTGCGGAATTACCGGCCTCAGGTGCAGAGGCATTCATCTCGGTGGATGGTATTGCAAAGACCGCTGCCCTAGTTAGGCGAATGGATCGGGACATTGGAGAATCAATCCTTGGAATGCTGGCTGATGAAGATGCGGACTTAGCCACCTCGATTCGTCGAGCCATGTATGGATTTGAGGATCTTATTCTGCTCGATGCCAAGTCATTGCGTGTGCTTCTCGAATCAGTCCCCTCCGACAAGCTCGTTATGGCCCTAAAGACAGCGAGCGAAAAGCTAAGAGATCACATTTTCGCCAGCATGTCCAAGCGCGCAGCCGAACGACTAAAGGAAGACTTGGAAATTCTTGGAGGCGTTCGATTGGCAGATGTGGAAGCCGCACAGCGGGAGATTGTCGAGCAGGCACTCATGTTAGCCGCCGAAGGCGTAATTTCGCTCGAGGACAACAGTGGCATGGTTTGATCAGTCAGGTCCAAATAAGCTAATTCCCGCGCGGTTTGACGACGTCACGCCCCGTCAGCGACGACAGCCCTCCTGGTTGGTCAAGGGTCGGCGACCCTCAAGTCCCGTCACACTACCTCCTCCGCCGCCGATTCCGAGTGATCTCATCTCCGCGTCGCTGCGCATCGAAAACGCGGAAGGTTCCACTGCGCATGACGGTGCCAAGCAAGACGCAGGCAGAGAAAGTGCCGCGTCGCTGGGCAACGAGGCATCGAGGCCCAGTATGACCCCGGTGGAATTAGAAGCTCTCGTGGCCGAACGGGCTTCCAGACAAGTTGCCGACCAAATCCTGAAGGAAAGTCAAACGGCGATTCTCGAGGCGGTGCAGAACCTGGTCAGTGCGCATGAGCGAATGTCGGAAGAGTTGAGCAATCGCTCCGTCGAATTGGCCATTCTCGTAGCCCGACGCATTGTTGCCAGAGAATTGCAGACACAACCCGACATCGTCACCGACCTAGTGCGCGAGGGACTGGAAGTTCTCAACGTTCGGGACCGGGTAAGGGTTCATTTAGGTTCCGAATTTGCCGTATTGAAAGACGAACTTGTCGCTCACTTTTCGGCCGCGGGTACCATGATTGACGCAAATCTTGATTCGGCTTTGCCCGCCTACGGTTGTGTCGTTGAAACCGAGGTGGGAAGTGTCGATGAATCCATTGAAAGTCGCTTGGATGCAATGCTTGAAGCATTGACGATCAATCGGGGGTCTAGTTGAATCTGAACGACGCCCTCAGCCGATGCAGCAATGCTCCAATTCATAGCCCCAGGGGCGTGGTTCAAGAAGTCGTTGGTCTGATTGTGGAAGTGGGCGGACTGCGCGCGGCGGTTGGTGACACCTTGATAATTGAAACAAGCCAAGCTGAACCCGTAGAGATTGAAGTGATTGGGTTTCGCTCCGGACGACTCGTAACGACGCCTCTCGGATCCATGTCGGGCGTAAGCCAAGGAGCCCCGGTGCGGCATACTCATCGGGGTGCGTCGGTAACCGTCTCACCTGAACTACTTGGGCGAGTCGTGGACGCGTTCGGGCGACCTATTGATGGCGGTCCACCAATTTCAACAAACCGTCAATACCCCGTGCATAGCCCGCCGCCGCCAGCCTTTGAAAGACGACCCATAGACCGTCCGTTTTCAACCGGAATACGTGCCATTGATGGTTTCATGCCGCTCGGTATCGGGCAAAGAATTGGTATATTTTCCGGGGCGGGCGTTGGAAAGAGCACGCTGCTTGGCATGATCTGTCGTTCGTCACAAGCGGACATCAATGTCGTAGGACTAATTGGAGAGCGCGGCAGGGAACTCAATGACTTTATCCGTAATTCGTTGGGTGCCGAAGGGCTCTCGCGCTCTGTCATCGTTACTGCCACTAGTGATCAACCCCCACTGCTTCGGGCTCGCGGGGCCGAATCGGCGACTGCCATTGCAGAGTACTTCCGCGACCAGGGCAAGAACGTATTGCTCGTTATGGACTCGGTTACGCGTTTTGCCATGGCGACACGCGAAGCCGCGTTGGCTGCGGGTGAGCCGCCAGCGACCAAAGGCTACCCACCAAGCGTTTTTGCGGCGCTGCCTAGGCTTCTCGAAAGAGCCGGAACGACCGGCGCCAACGGCACCATCACGGCACTTTATACCGTGCTCGTTGAAGGGGACGATATGTCGGATCCGATTGCGGATTCGGTGCGCGGAATACTCGATGGCCACATCGTGATGTCGAGAGAAATGGCCGAGAAGGGTCATTTTCCTGCGATAGACGTACTTCAAAGCCTTTCGAGACTAGCTGTCGAGATTGCACCTGCCCCGGCCCTCAAATGTGCTGGCACGTTGCGTGAACTGCTAGCGGTTCATCGCGAAGCTGCAGATCTTATTCAAGTGGGAGCCTATCAACACGGCAGCGATCCGCGTGTTGAACTAGCCATCAAACTGTTACCGCAGATTAACGCGTTCCTTCGACAACGCACCGATGAGCGAATGCTTCTGCCCGAAGTCCACAATCGTATGCATGAATTGGTACGCAATGCCGAAACGGGAGTTATGCGATGACCCTAAGGCGCAAGAAGGTCCAAATGGTGCTCGAGATTAGGGAGCAGGCTTTGCACGAGAAGGCAGGTATCCTGGCCCAAGCCCATGAGGGCCGTGAGCTCGCTCAAAATCACGCAACCAGCTCAGCTAACCATCTTGCCGAGGCGAAAGAATACAGAAGTGCTCTTGTGGCTAGCTCAATCAGTTTGACGTCGTGGATCGATGCGGAACAATGGTTGGCTCACAAAAACCAGCAAAATGCGCTCGCACAATCAGATCTACAAAACGCGGAGCTATACCTAAATCAAGCACACGAAAATGTCGTAGAAGCGCGCTCGAACGTAAAGCGCATGGAATTGCTCGACAAACGGCTGGCGACTGCCGAGCTGCGGCAGCAGTCACGATTCGAACAGAAGGGCAACGATGAGCTTGCCCGGCGCAAATACGTAAATGCACGCCGCGGCGATACTGATTAGCAAACAACAAGAGCACATCACTGCTACGACCGGCATCTCCCCTTGTCGGACGGTTTGGCAGCGGATTGTGGACCGCGAAACGCAATGAACTCTGGAGCCTTCAATGTCATGCGATAGTACTGGGCTACCCAACAACAAACTTATTCCAACGCTACGCGAGGTCGAGAATGCAAGGCCCAGCATAACCAAAGCAGACCTCGAAAGATGGGCCGAACTGATAGCCTTCAATGCAACGCAAGTTCAGAAGCCAGCTCCACCTATTCCCGGCGTACCGGGTACGCCAGAAGCTTGGCGGACCGACGTTGAGGCGCTGACGCCCAACGGAGGGCAGTCAGAAGCTAATTTGCTGGCGAAGGCAATTGCTGGATTTTCGGTGGGTGGGACATCTGCGCCTAGCGATGAATCCGAGCTAACTCGAATTCAAGTTCGCCTCAGTGCTGGCGATCTCGGCGAACTTTCGTTGGTAATTGAGCGATCGGTCTCCGGTCTTCGTGTGCGCATTGGAGCGGAGGATAGTGGGATTCTGGCGGCTATCGCCAGAAATGAGGCTTCCTTAACGGACGCGTTAACAAGTATCGGCCAGCCAGTAACATCCTTGACTTTCGTCCCCATGGACGGTGTCGGCATCAATCTTGCTCAACCTCGTACAGCTATGAGCAATAGGGCTCGAATTAATTCGGCCAAAACCACCGACGACAATCACGCTGGTGATAAACGCCGCAAGAACCGTCGAATTGACGTTCTAGGATAACGCAACATGGTTGCTCCAGTATCGACATCATCAACTTCGGCACAAGCCTCGGCCAGCAATGCTCTTGCTAACAATACACAGTCGCTTGGTGAGAATGACTTCCTAACGCTACTTACTGCGCAGCTGAAAAACCAAGATCCTCTTCAGCCTCAGGATGATTCGGCGTTTGTCGCGCAACTTGCACAATTTTCGAGTCTTGAACAGCAGATGCAGACCAACACTAGTTTGAGTCAAATTACTACTCAACTACAGGGTCAGTCGAATGCGCAAGTAACCTCATTGGTAGGAAAGAATGCAACCATCCAAGGTCGAATTGTCTCACTCGATAGTAGCGGTTCGGGCGTGCCGGTTACTTTCCTATTGAATGGCACTAGCGCATCGACCACAGCAACCATTCAGGATTCAAGCGGTAACACTGTTCGTGTGGTTGACCTGGGGGCAAGGGCTTCAGGTCTCACACAATTTACGTGGGACGGCCGCAATTCGGCAGGAAACGTGCAACCAGCAGGTAACTACACGGTCACCGTCTCGGCAACCGGTGCCAACGGCGGCCCTGTTTCAGTGTCGCAGGACATAAGCGGAACCGTAAGTGGCGTATCGTTTGACCTAGGCTACCCAGTCCTCAATCTACAGAACGGTGTTTCGGCACCTGCTTCAGAGCTCCTACGGGTTGATTCTCCACCCTCCAACCCGTAACAAACAACAAACAAACACAAGCATCAGGATAAATTAGGAGGAATTCATGGATCTCAGAGCGATGAACTCAGGCGTCTCCGGCCTGCTCGCAGAGCAACAAGCCCTCGGCGTTGTCGGTGACAATATTGCTAACGTAAACACGGTGGGCTTCAAAGCTCAGCGTGCCATATTCGAAGATGTGCTTGGTCATTCCATATTGGCCGGGACGTCCTCATCTATGCCCGGATCGGGCGTCGCTGTCGGCTCCATTCAGCAGGAGTTCACGCAAGGGTCCCTTAGCAGTACGGGCATTGCGACAGACGTTGCGCTCTCTGGCGATGGATTCTTCGTCGTGAAAGGTGCTGTTGACGGTGTTAGCGGTAACTTCTATACACGCGCCGGTCAATTCAATATCAACAATAATGGGTATCTTGTCAATCCCGATGGACTTCAGGTCCAAGGGTATGCGGCGAATGCCGATGGGACGTTTTCTGCGACCACTTCGTCTATTCAAGCTCCGACGTCGTCCATTCAGCCCCACGCAACGACCACCGCCACCATATCGGCAAACCTAGATGCTACGGCGACTGTGCCTGTAAATGCTTGGGGAGATCCCAATTCGACTTTCGCAAGTCAGGCGAACTTCTCAACAACGCAGACGGTGTACGATTCTCTTGGGACGGCGCACACGATGGACCTCTACTTCCGCGACACCGCACCTGGCTCATACGATTGGCATGCCGTAATGGATGGAGTTGACACTGGGTCGACGGGTACTCTGACATTTGGAACCAATGGCGCGCTAACCGCAGTCGGAGGGAATACTGTTAATCTTTGCACCAACCAACGCCGACCCGATGACGGTTACGCTCAACTTCGGAACTGCCAGCGCTGCTGGAGCTCCACCCGTTGCTGGCGCGGTGACTGGGTTTGGCTCGCCTTCAAACGTTTCGTCTCAATCGCAGGACGGGTACACCTCCGGCGACTTTTCCGGCGTATCGATTGACGGCACAGGCGTTGTAATGGGGCTCTACACCAATGGGCAAAAAATTGCGATCTCCCAACTAGCGGTCGCGAAATTTCAATCCAATGATGGCTTGGGCCGCGCGGGTCAGAGTCTATGGATAGACACCCGCGACAGCGGTCCACCAGCAGTCGGAACTGCTGCCAGCGGTGGGCGTGGTTCCGTGTCCTCGGGTTCAGTTGAAAGTTCAAACGTCGATCTGGCCTCGGAATTCGTTTCGATGATTCAACATCAACGTTCGTTCTCCGCTAACTCAAAGACGATTACCACTGCCGATGAGATGCTCCAAGAGCTAATCAATATCAAGCGGTAATAGTCGTCGGTTGCATCTTGGTGCCTGTGAGTGAGGCTGTAAATGGCAAATGACGAAGAACCAGAGCAGCCAAAAAAGGTGGAGAAATCGCCAAAGCGATTAGTGGGAATCCTGGTCATCTCGGTACTCTCTGCGAGTGCTGCGGTGGCCGGGACACTCTTTGGCCCCCGCCTGATAGCTCACCGCGCCGCAGCTGCAGAGGCGACTAGCGAGATCAGTGATGCAGGTAAAGCAAGCGAAGACAGTTCTGAGGCGGAACCCAACAACCCTCAGGCGTTCGCACCAATCGTCGTGGATGTGAAGAACAAGCGCGGTGAGATGCACCACATGCGCGTCGGCATTACGATTGAGTTGACCGATAAGGCCACCAAAGAGGAATTTGAACGCTATCAGCCTCGCGGCAGAGAGGCCGCGATAGGTTATTTGCGTTCGAAAACTTTTGATGAACTTACTGAGGCATCCGAATTCGAAAACATCGCGAAGCAGTTGAATGAAACGATAACTCGCGCGATGGGCGAACGACGTTGTAATCGAGTAGTCATAACTGACTTTGTTGCCCAATGACCGACACGTCCGACTCCAACCGTGAAATGGCGCCTCGCGCGCGAGGTCAGGTTGGCAAGCGTGTGGAAGCTGGTTCGGCCCGCTCGGTTGACCTTACGGGCAGAGAACGACAGCTTCGCGCCGCTCTGCAAATGATGTCGCAAATTGCAGGGCGTTTTGCACGCGCCGCCCGTCGAACGCTGCCATTCATGGTGCGTCAGCGGACTCGTCTGGTTCCGCAGGGAGTGAACATCGTTAACCCGGCGGATGCCGATTCAGACTCGACAGAGGGGCCCAGTTTCGAGGTGGTGCTCGAATCCGACGAAATTCCGGCTTGGGCTAGCCTGACGATAAATACTTCAGCTCTGCGGCTGATCCTCGAGGGATCGCTGGGAGCCAGCACACCCGGTTCGGGCTTACTGGGAACGGAACTGACGCTTGCTCAGCGTGCCCTGGTTGCCCGCGTTGCCCGCTCATTGGCGGAAGATCTCGCGACTGTAATTCGCGATGATGTTGGAATTCGGCTCTCGATTGTGTCCTCTCACGGAAGAAGCGCCGACGAAATCTCGGAGATCCCGGCAACTGACGGCCTTCGTGTCGATTGCCTATTCGAAGATATCCCAGAAGACCCAAAAATTAGCGTGGCGGTCGCGATTGGTACACTAGAATCCATTGCGCGCGAGGACGAAGTCGAACTCCCCACAGCCGGCGACCCGAAGATGGCGGAAGCCGTCAAGGATGTTCCGATCGAGATAGTTGCGGAACTAGGACGGCTCAAAGTCGGTCTAAGAAATTTGCTCGCGTGGCGAGTGGGTCAAGTGCTAAGGCTTACTACTGCTGTCGATGACCCCGTAACGCTGCGAATTGGGGGCGTGACCAAGTTTGCTGGTCAACCAGTAATTTCGCGCGGGCAGTTAGCGGTAGAAATTCGCGGCCGTGCAGACGACTGAGTATTCCAATATCGGTTCTCGCGGCGCAGTTTCGGCATGGAGATTGAATCATTCGGCTGCGTATGAGCCCGGTATCAAGTCCCCCATCACCGTCACAATCCACCGGCGCTGCATTTGTTCCCGCCGCTGCTGCCAACGTTGAGTCTGCGTCGTCGAATCTCGCTCGCGGAATAGATAGTCTGGGCTTCGTCATGGACGTCCCGGTTGAAGTTACGGTCGAATTGGGGCGGCGTCGAGTGCGTATTGGCGAAGTTTTGCGGTTGGGACCTGGCTCCGTACTGGAACTAAGCAAAGCAAACGGAGAGCCGCTGGATATTTACGTAAATGACAGGCTAATTGCTCGAGGTGAAGCGGTGGTTGTGGGCGAAAGATACGGAGTGCGCCTGACCGAGGTTTTGGTCTCGGAACAAGGACCTCACACGGGTAATCTGCCATGACAACGATAAAGTACGTCGTGACTTTGGCGCTCTTGGTCATGTCGTTGACGTTGTACACAGGTAATGCTCTAGCCAAAGTACCGAGCACATCTAAAAATTGGTTGAGGGCTGACGCACAGCACGAGGTAGGCGCAAACGCAATTTCGTCCGGCAGCGGAATCGGAAAGTCGATTGCGGTAGTGTTACTAGTTGGAATCGGTGGCTACGCGCTGTGGCGCCGCAAGCGACCAGTCAAAATTAGCGCGTCGCCAAACAAGACCCATATTCGAGTGGTGAGCGGGACTCTTGTGGGCCCGAAGGCACGAGCTGTCGTCGCGGAGGTTGGCGGCCGGCTAATTCTCTTGGGCGTGACTGAGCAATCAGTGCGAAAACTCGCCTGGCTCGAGTCTGTCGCAGACAACGACGCTGAACGAGAGTCTGGCCACGACACTAGTTCTAATCTTCCGGACACTGGTGAGACTCGATTCGCAAAGATCTCGAATTCTACTCGATCAACCAGCGCGTCGAGCCGCCAGGGACCTCAGCGATCGAAGTTCTCCGAAGTTCTCAGGGATGCCGTAGGTATCAAGTCGCGTCGCACTTCCGAACCTGCGGTAGTCCTTGCTGACAGTACCCGCGATCGCGTCGATCTGACTTCGAGCAAGGACTCCCTGCACAACATTTCGCCACTAGTCAACGTCGAAGGGCAGGCGGCTGGCCTTGTCTCCAGGCTTGCCAGACTGAAGCAATGAATCCTACCGACTTCCTCAACCAGCCACTCGCGCCTCAGCTCAAGATATTACTGGCATTAGGCGTACTGGCGGTCCTGCCGGCCATCGTACTCACCACTACATCGTTCGTCCGCACGGTGGTGGTTCTCTCGTTCGTGCGTCAAGCACTGGGTAGCGGTCAATCACCGCCCAACCAGGTAGTGATTGGGCTGGCACTCTTTATTTCGTTCTTCACAATGCAGCCCGTTGTCGAGCAAATGAGGGACGCGGGTCTACAGCCCTATTTGCGGCATGAGATAGCTGAAATGCAGGCCCTTGAGCGAGCCACCCTTCCACTCAAGCGATTCATGCTTCGTCAAACGCGAGAGGAGGACCTGCAAATGTTTTACGGCGTGACTAATGCAACCTTGCCGAACGGACCCGACGACGTAGCAATGCGCATTGCCATGCCTGCATTTGCCATATCCGAATTAACTACTGCATTTCAAATGGGTGTAATGATATTGCTTCCATTTCTGCTCGTCGATCTCGTAGTGGCATCACTATTGATGAGTATGGGCATGATGATGGTGCCACCTACCATGCTGTCACTGCCGATCAAATTGTTGTTATTCGTTCTGGTGGACGGCTGGAACTTGGTCGTGGGCTCTTTGCTCAGGAGTTTTGCATGACACCAGATACCGTCAATGACCTGTTGATTCGGACACTCGTCGTCGGGGCCAAGATCGCTGGACCTGCGTTGCTGATTACCTTAGCCGTCGGTCTCATTATTGGTGTCTTGCAGGCAGCTACTCAAATCAACGAGGCAAGTATTAGCTTTATTGCAAAATTGCTTGCTGTCATGGGCACGATTGTCCTCATGGGGTCCTGGTCACTGCGACAGCTCATGGAATATACTACGCACACCATTACCTCAATCGCAGATGTCGTACGGTGACATTTCTTGAAACCTGGCTTCAGTCCGAAGGGAGCTTGTTCGCACTCGAATGCGCGCGGGTTTCAGGGCTAATCATTGCTGCGCCGCTTGCCTGGCTCAACGCACCCATGCGGGTTCGTGGCGCGTTGGTTCTGATGTTGGCGTTCCTGGTTCACGGTACTTCGAGTTCTGCGCTAGTCCCGCAGTCCCTGTTGGAATTGGCATGGGTCTTCGTAACCGAATTCACGCTCGGCGTAGCCATGGGTCTTGTGGTGCGGTTCGTAGTTGCCATGGCTGAAGTTGCCGCTGAGACGATTGCACCGATGCTCGGACTGGGGGTGGCGCATATTTTCGATATCACGTCGCACAGTTCACAAAATGTCATGAGCACGCTGCTGCGCAACGTTTCGATTTTGCTTGCGTTAGCCACCGGCGTACACCGAGTATTACTTCAGGCTTTGCTCGGCGGCTTCAAGGTTATTCCCGTTGGGGGAATCAGTGCCCCTGCAAATGGTCTCAAGCTAATCTGCGAGTTGTCCGGCAACGTCTTGTTCGTGGGTGTGCGTTTGGCGTTGCCAATGATCGCCGTACTGTTTATCGTGCAAATAACGTTGGCATTCGTGTCGAGGGCGGCGCCTCAGTTGCAGGTATTCAGTGTGGGGTTTGCCATAGCGACAGCGGTTGGACTATTCACCCTCATTTTGGTATTTCCCGACCTAACTCGTGGCTTTCTTGTGGAGTACTCGCAAGTCTCGTCTCAACTAGAACGCCTATTTAGTGCTCTTGGAGCTCGACGATGAGTTCGGACGATTTCGGCGAAAAGACCGAGGAGGCAACACCGGAAAAACGCCAGCGTGCACGCGATGAAGGCCAAATGGCCAGAAGTCGCGACGGTGGCGCCGTGGCCGCCACTGGCGCAGTAATTGTGCTGATTTTGGCATCGGGTCCAGCTCTGCTCGGAGTCGCGAGAACCTTCGCAGTGAAGTGCTTCCAGAACGCCCAAGCGTTGGGCGCCTCGGACCCAAGTCGAACATTGAAGGAATTCGGTGTTAGTGTTGCTACTCTGACCCTTCCGATTGCGTTCGCTGCCGCGATTGGTGGCATATCCGGCGGGCTGCTCGAGGCCGGTTTCAATCCGCGACTGGAATTGGCAGCACCGAAATTCGAGCGTCTCGATCCAACTGGGAAGCTTAAGCAGCTATTTTCCCTCAAACAAGGTGGTATGAGCGCCTTGTTAGCGCTGCTACGCGTGGGTGTAGTTTCGGCTGTCGCCTACCGAATTCTAAAATCTGATTTTCCCGGCCTTGCGCGACTATCGCGCACCGATCTTCCGGGGGGGCTTCAATTCGTCAGTCACATCATGTTGCGAGTTACCGTAGGGTCACTTCTGGCGCTCGCGGCGCTTTCACTTCTGGATTACGGCCAAAGTTGGTGGCGCCTGCAACGTGAACTGATGATGAGCCGGCAGGAACTTAAAGAGGAATTGCGCCAACAAGAAGGCGACCCGAAGATTCGAGCCCGCATTCGCGCTCGGGCCAGGGAAATAGCCAAACGGGGCATTGCGAAGGAAGTGAAACGCTCGGACGTCATCGTGGCCAACCCCACGCACATATCTGTTGCGCTCCGCTACCGTCCGATGGAAGGGGCGCCAATCGTGATGGCCAAGGGCTATGATGAAGTAGCACTCTTCATGCGCAAAATTGCGGAAGAAAATGATATCGCGATAGTGGAAAATCGTCCCCTGGCAAGGGCGCTCGCCGAAACGGCTCGAGTTGGAAAAATGATTCCGATTGACCTGTACCAGGCGGTGGCGCAGGTTCTCGCCATTGTGTATCGGTTGAAGCGCAGTCGCTGGCAAGGATGAGTCCGGCGTATCGCGGTTGACGCTGCGTCGGTCCCGTGACGGTGAAACCAATTGCCAGGCCAATTCACTCAATATAGGTGTTGCTTGATGCAATCCCGATACCTCTGCCTAGGTAATATTTGCCCGGCAATTGGGCGATTTATTCCCGATTTGCGCAATCTCGATGGCACGAGTAACTGCTTTGGTGGCTGGCACACATTTGGCAACTGGGGATCACGTGTCCAGTGATCGAGTGGAGCCGCCAAAGTCGGCAAATCTGCAGGAACTAATCGTTCCTCTCGGATTCGTCGGCATCGTTTTGATGATGGTACTGCCGCTGCCTGCGTTCCTGATTGACGGGATGTTGGCCATGAGTCTTGCCGTTTCAATCGGTGTGTTTCTAATCGGCCTATTTATGGAAACGCCGCTCCAATTTAGCGCGTTTCCCGCGGTAATATTAGCTGCAACACTGCTCCGACTTAGCCTAAACGTCGCAACGACGCGGCTCATATTGCTCAACGGACACAAGGGTCATGGGGCAGCCGGGCATGTCATTGAAGCATTCGGTCGATTGGTGGTTGAAGGCAATGTCGTAGTTGGCTTGGTTGTGTTCCTAATCCTTGTAGTCATTAACTTCGTAGTAATTACCAAGGGCGCAGGCCGAGTCGCGGAAGTCGCAGCCCGATTTGCGTTGGACGGCATGCCGGGCAAGCAGATGGCCGTCGACGCCGACCTGAATGCAGGCGTAATTTCGAGCGAAGTTGCCCGAGAGCGTCGAAGAAATGTCGAGCGCGAGGCCGACTTCTTTGGCGCGATGGACGGTGCCAGTAAATTCGTCAAAGGAGACGCGATTGCTGGCCTTCTGATTACGGCGATTAACCTAATCGGCGGCCTTTTGCTCGGTCTATCCAATGGCATGGACATTGCCAGCGCAGCATCGACATTCACGATTCTGTCGGTCGGCGACGCGCTGGTAGCACAAATTCCCGCGCTTCTAATTTCGACCGCATCTGGTGTGGTCGTCACTCGTTCTGCTACTGGCGACCAACTCGGACGAGCGTTGGGCAAGCAACTGTTCGGTTCGCGCCGTCCCGTTGCCGTAACAGCCGGAATTCTTGCTGCGATGGCACTTTTGCCTGGCATGCCGGCGGTGCCATTCCTGGCCTTGGCCGGCGGCCTCGTTTTTAGCATGCGGTACATCAAAGAGGCATCCAGCCAGGCTATCGACACGCCAGCTATTGCGGTCGAAAGTGGACCTGCGCCGGGAAGTCCGGAAGACGTCGAGGCCGCGCTGCCCTTGGATGTGCTGGCGCTTGAAGTGGGTTACCAACTAGTTCATGCGGTGGACCCGCAAATGGGAGGAACCCTGGTCGAACGAATCGCAGCCTTGCGAAAGCAAATGGCACTTGACCTTGGGATCGTGATTCCTCCGGTTCATATCCGAGATAACTTACATTTAGAACCGGGCGCCTATCGATTCCTATTATTGGGAACCGAAATTGCAAAGGGCGCGACACGCGCGGGACGACTCCTCGCCATGGACGCGACTGGATCAGCTCCCCAAATTGACGGCGAAGCGACCACTGACCCGGCTTTTGGTTCGCCCGCTCGGTGGATACTTGGCCGCGATCGGGAACTGGCGCAGGCACTTGGGTACACCGTTGTTGACCACGCAACCATCGTGGCGACTCACTTGGCTGAGGTCGTTCGTACGAGCTCGTATAACATTTTGGGGCGTGCGGAACTCCAGCACCTGTTCGATGTATTCTCGAAGCAATCACCCAAACTCGTCGAGGAACTAATTCCCACTCAATTGAGTCTCGGCGAGGTAATCAAGATTCTCAGGAATCTATTGAGGGAAAACGTAAGCATTCGCGACTTGCGAACGATTCTCGAGGGACTCATCGAAATGTCCACCAGCACAAAAGATCCAGAGCAACTGACGGAGATGACGCGGCAAAGACTGGCCCGTCAATTAACGGCAGCTTACACCGGCGCTGACGGAACCATTTCGACGCTCGTCCTGGAGCCCGCAATAGAAGACATGTTTCGGCGCTCACTTCGCGAAATTGCCCAGGGGACTGGCGGAGCTCTGGATCCTGAATTGGCACGCCAGTTGGGGATTTCCTTAGAGGAAGCTTCTCGCAAGATGCTCGCGAGTGGCCTCACTCCTTGTGTTGTAACGAGTCCGGACGTGCGCCGCTATGTTAGAGCGTTCGCCGAGCGACGTTGCCCACAGCTAGCTGTACTAAGTTTCCGTGAGCTCGATCCGAGCGCAAATATCAGGCCGTTCGAAACTGTCGGTTTCGCCGCGGCGCACGCAGCGTAAATGGAGGTAGACGGTGCAATACCAAACGTTCCGAGGAGCAGATGTTCAAGAGGCACTTACAGCGGTAAAAGCCGCGCTAGGTCCGGATGCAGTTATCGAATCTACTCGACACGTGTCCAATGGGCGCCGAGGTGGGTTTAGCCAATCATTCGTCGAAGTGAAAGCGGCACGCCCACAGGGCAGTACTGTAGCAGCCTGGCCGTTCTCGCCCGATGTCAACCGCACCGTGGCCGCACCGGCACGCAACGTAAGGGCACGGCCATTTTCACCGCATACCGGACGTGAAGCGAGTCAGGAACAGGACGCCAATAACCCAACTATGGTGCTGGGGCCATCGGTGCACGAACTTGAGCGTGAAATGGTTGCACTTCGTACCATGCTGGAAGAACTCAATGCCAAACGGTCACCCAAAGAGCGCGCCTTGGCCATGCTATACGCTGCTGGTATCGACGGGCGTGTTGCCAAGGAACTCGTATACAACCTGGGTAAGGCCGGCCGAACCTCGTCGGGCCTTCGTGGCCTGCTTGCGGAGCGGCTCCGTGCGCGGCTACGCGTGTTTCCAAACTTGATTGCCCAATCCAGGCGACAGATGATTGCTTGTGTGGGGCCGACGGGGGCCGGGAAAACGACGACGCTTGCGAAACTCGCTGCGCGTGCGCGGCTGGATTACGGCAGATCAGTTGCCGTCATATCGCTCGATACCTTCCGAGTTGGCGCAATCGAACAATGGCAGCGATACTCGCGGCTCATCGGTACCGCATTTGCCGTTGCACGCAATGCGCAGGATTTCGAACATGCGTTGGCGAGTAGCACCGCTGAACTTGTTCTTGTAGATACGTCAGGTCGTCACGTGGCCGATTCGGATGAAACGTGGCCACTGGTAAAATGTCTACCGCTGGTAACGCGCCATGAACTTCACGTGTTGTTGGTGCTTCCAGCGTTCTTGCGCAGCCGCGATGCTGAGCACGTGGCTCGCTCGTATGTGGATGTGCGTCCTTCGGGTTCGGTAGTCACCAAACTCGACGAAACATCGGAAATTGGTGGGGTTCTTCAGGCAATGCTAAGCGAAGATGTGCCAATTGCCTATACCTGCAACGGTCCAAGGGTTCCAGAAGACATTCGGGAAGCCGAAGTTGACGCGATAATTCAGTGTCTGCTGCCATCCGACGCTTAATCGAAAATAATGTCGGCCGCCTACGTTGGTGAATACGTGCAAGACGTTGCTTTAGTGGAAACAGGGAAATTGTACGAGCGGTACACGCCCCTGGTACGTCGAATCGCAATGAAGACGGTTCGCACGCTCCCGTCGAGCGTTACGTTGGATGACTTGTTATCGGCGGGGTGGATTGGGCTGGCTGAGGCACTTCAGCGCCGCACAAGTGGCATGAACGAAGAACAATTCGAAGCCTATGCATCGCACCGCGTCCAGGGTGCGATCTTAGATTACCTGCGAAGTTTGGACCCGCTATCCCGAAAGCTCAGGGGCGCGTCACGCCGAATCAGCGATACTACGGCGGAGCTCTCATCGCGGCTGGGTCGTTCACCGGAAGAAGAAGAGATTGCAGGCGAGCTAGGCCTTTCACTAGAGAACTATCATCAGTTGCTTATGCAAATCGCCGAAGCCGGCCTCGCGCGCCTTGAACTCACCGAAAACTCCGGATGGCTACCCGAACAGCTGTCGCCCGAAACGCTTGTGACGGAGCACGAACTCGTAGATCACGTGGCGACGGCAATTGACGAGCTCCCCGAGCGGCTGCGAACTGTCCTAGGCTTATACTATCAAGAGGACTGCAGCTTCCGAGAAATTGGCGAAATTCTTGGCGTCACAGAATCACGCGCCTGCCAGCTACATACCGAGGCCGTTCATAGAATTCGCGCGAAAATGAAGGATAGTCGGAGTACCCAAATCGTGAAGGCCGTTCAATCTGCCTAGTGCCCCGCCTGGGCTTCCTTCGCGCCCAGCTGATCGAGCACCGTCTGCCCCTGCGGTTCACTCACAAATCCGACTCACGGATTCCTAAGCGGGATTTCCGTTCCGCGGTCCGTTATTGTGAAAGCCGCTGCAAGTCATATGGGTTATCGATGAACACCGGTTCAAGGTTTTTTTCCCCTCGCCGTTCGTATCGAGAGAAGTGCCTGCTGATATCAATGAAATTGCCAGCCTCGACGGTTTTGTGGCGTCAAATCACGAGGGAAGCCCCCTGTCAAGCCAGCTGCGCCTGCACCTAATCGAGTGTTCCATGAAGGATGCCTGTGATTTGGCAAATGCGCTGATGTTGAACTTGGGCACCGCCGAGCTGGCACTCGTTGAGCCAATGGCCAACGCAGGAGAAGAACGGGTTTCGAGCCTTCTGCATACGTGTAAACAGCTCACGAGGTTGCTTGCAGGAGCAGTTCAAATTGCACGTCGCGACGCCTGTTCGGACGTTCCGAAGCCCCGTTATGTGGCCGCATCGGAGCTCGTCCAATCAATCGCAACACACTTGGGCGGACAGTATCAATCGCACGGGGACGGTGTAGGCTCTAGCGACCTATTGGATGCCACGGTGTGTATAGACCTGCACCTGTTGATGGACGTACTCGAACGGCTAGTGAACGCGACTTCAATACTGCAGGTGTCGCCAGCGACACAATTCGCTGTTGATTACAATGGGGCCAACGTGACTTTATCACTGCGTTGGAGCGGTTCGCTCGTCAAGGTTGGGACCGAGAGCTCCAGCAACCTGCTTGCCGTTTGCCCGCCAGTTGAGCCCCAACATGACGGCAAATACATGGAGATTATTGCGACATGCCGGGCGCTGCTCGGGCGGCAAAGTTCGTCGCTTGATTTCGGCTTCGATAGCGATGGCAACCTCGAAGTCGTCATCGTATTGCCTGCCCACGGTAAAAATGTTGCTCAATTTCGCGGCGGTCCCTTGATTGGCATTCCAGTTGCAGGTCAAAACCTTGAAGAATCAAATCCTGCTTGTGCGAGTCATGAGGCAGGAAGGAAGCGGAGCGGTAAGATGATTGTTCAGAGCGACAGATTTGGAAGCATCGACGTCGATGCGAAGGAGACGCTGACCTTTCCGAAGGGAATTATCGGTTTTGCCAATGAAACGGAATTTGTGCTGGTTCGCACCAACAACTCCACTGCTGTGGGCTGGCTCCAATCGGTCGCCACTCCCCACATGGCGTTGCCCGTGGTTTCCGCGCACGTGCTCGTGCCTAAGTACCCCGATGTTGACATCGAGAGCTACGCCCAATCTGCTGGTATTGGCCAAAATCTCGATGAGTTGGCGATACTAGTGGTTCTAAATGCGCCGCCTGGGATACCCGCCACCGTCAACCTTGTGGCACCGATCATCGTCAATGCCGTAACCCGCAGGGGCGCACAACTACTGCTCGAGGGTTCACGCTTCACGACGCGCGAAATCTTCATGTTACCGGCAAAACAAGAAATAGCCGAGCCGAGCGACCTGCAGGCCGCAACCAGCGCCGCCGAATAGCGCTTGCGGCACTAATCACGCAGCGACTTGGTAGCCAGGTCCGCCGCGCCGCTTACCGAAGATTTGAGGAGCTCCCGGGCACGATCGAGCAGCCGCTCCCGCTCATTGTGCTCGGGAGCCTCCAGTACTTCCTCCAACAAGCTGCGCAGCAGTACTCCAATTGTAGGACCTGGCCTGAGACCCAACTCTTGAATGAGTTCTTTGCCACTAATTGCCAAGTCTCCAATTGTGAAGGCTTGGTGAGACGCAAGAACCAACCTTACCCGTTGCTCCAATTCGTCCAACGCTCGAATCTGTGATTGAAACTCATGACCCTTGGCTGCGACGTCGGCGCGCGCGAACTCCAGGATTTCCCACAGTAAATCTTGAGTGACTCGATTTATCCAGCGACGGACTGCGGCATCGGTCCATGACGCACCATAGACAACTATGTGATGCCGAACTAATGCGACTACGGGATCACGTAGATTGTTCGGAAACTTCAAGCGCCGCATGATTGCTTCCGCGATCCGAGAACCCTGGATTTCGTGATCGTGGAATATGTAGTCTCCCGTTTTGGGACTGATGTCTCGAACGACAGGCTTGCCAACATCGTGCAACAGCGCCGCCAACCGCAGGCGCAACGACTTGTGAGTTATTCCGTCAACTGTGCGCAGAGTATGTTCCCAAACGTCATAGCGATGGTGTCTATTCTGTACACAGCCCTTCATGTCGGCCAACTCTGGCGCCGTAATCGCCAATATTCCTTCATCTAGCATTATGCTGAACGCGCGACTGGCCAATGGCGCCAAGAGCGCTTTAGTCCATTCATCGCGAATCCTCTCCGCGCTCACTTTGCGATAGCTGTCCAGTGAGGGTCGAATGGCGGCTCTTGTGTGGATATCAATTTTGACATCTAAAGTTGCAGCGAAGCGCGCGGCCCTGAGAACGCGCAGTCCGTCCTCAGAGAAGCGCTCGCGCGGATCGCCAACAGCTTTTAGACTTCGTGACACCAAATCATCGATCCCACCAAACGGGTCGATAAGTCGGTCCGCTATCGGATCGTACGCGATGGCGTTGATTGTAAAGTCCCTGCGAGCCAGGTCCTGTTCGATGTCTTTAACGAAAACCACGTTGTCCGGATGCCTACCATCTGAGTACCCTTGTTCCCCTCGCAATGTCGTTACTTCAACCGAGTGAGTCGGTAAGACTACCGTAACCGTGCCGTGACGAATTCCGCTCGGTACCACACGACGAAATAGCCGAGTGACCTGATCCGGCGTCGCGGTGCTGGCGATGTCCCAGTCACCTAAGACATCCGTCTGGGGGGCTCCCAACTGACGCGCGATCGCGTCACGAATTGCGCCGCCCACGCACCAAACCCCGAAACCCGCCGCATTAATCCTTGCACAAAGGTCACGAATGGGCGTCGGTATAGCCCTTGCCAACACCTGTTGATCGACGACAACACTCACTCGACCTCGACGTGCCTACTAGTGCGCCCACGGATCCGAGAGTTCGTTGCCGTTCATACTAGAATTCGACGACTTGTCACGCTTGTTCCCCTTCGTGGAAGAAGGGGATCGAACATTGTCAACGCGTCCTGCCTTCTTTTCCAAAACGATGGAAACGCGACCTTCGCTTCCGTCCAACGTAACGTTCTTGGTGGCAAAACCAATGCGCCTGATTTCGACTAATTTCGTAGTTGATTCTGGAATATCCAGCACAATGGGACTGGGCCCTAAGTCCAAGTTGCCAATGAACCCGTGTGCGTCAGGTGGCTGTGTAGAAAGCACCACCTGGTGGTTGGTACGCACTTCCTCGTGTCTTGGCTCAATACTGGGCGCCGCAGACGCCACTGGCACATCAACACTTGGCTTCTGAATGTGATCGACTTGCGTGGCTTTGCCGGCTGAGCTCTGAGCGAAAATCCCAATTACGATCGCAACGGCGGCCAATACACCGGCCAACCCGGCATAGAGCGGCCAGCGCGAGTGCCGCCCCACGGGAGGCGAAGCCGGTGCGACCGCGCCATGCGCATTCCTAAAATAGTCCGTTGGAACGTTGAACCCTCCCGAGCGGTCCATGAGCTCAGGCACTGCATCTGGAACAACACCCTTTTCGACCTTGTCGAGCTCTTCGACGAGGTCGCGCATCGTCTGATAGCGATGTTCGGGCCGTTTGGACAGGCATTTCAAAATGACTGCCTCGAGCCCCGGGGGAATGTCTTGTATGACTGGCACCAGTGCTCGAATTGGCACGGGCGCCTTGTACATGTGCTGAGTGAGGATACCCATGAAGTTGTCGGCGTCGAATGGCACCCGTCCGCTTGCCATTTCATACAAAATGACACCGAACGAATAAATATCACCGCGATGATCCACGGGTGTTCCCGCGGCTTGCTCCGGCGACATATAATGGGGAGTACCGAATACCGTACCAACGCGCGTCAATCGACCTTCCGCTGTCGACACCTTCGCTATCCCAAAATCGAGTACCTTGACAAAGTCCCTTTCGTTACCGCGCGATATCAGAATGATATTGTCTGGTTTCAGGTCGCGGTGGACTATTTCGGCGTCATGTGCGGCAGCCAGCGCTTCCCCGAGTTGACGGGCAATATGCAAAATCCGAGCGATCGGAATTGGCTGATTCGTTTCAATTACATGAGTCAGTGAGTCCCCATCCAAATGCTCCATAACGAAATAGGTGGAACCGTCGGGGAACTGTCCGAAATCACTGATGTCGATGATGTGGGGATTGCCAATCGCAGATGCCGCACGCGCTTCATTGAGGAAGCGGGTAGTCACTTCCTGGTCGCGAGCTAGGTCGGCGCGCAATACCTTCATGGCCACCCGCTTGCCAATGACACTGTGCTTGCAGAGATACACAACGCCCATTCCGCCTTCGCCGATGACGGATTCCACCCGATAGCGCCCATCGATCACGAACCCGATGTACGGATCATTGCGTTTGGAATTGGGCGTAGTAAGCGGCGCGGATAGACCCTCAATTCCGTCGGCAATAGACGGGGTGGCGGGCTTTACAGCGACCACCCGCAAAGGTGCCGATTGGGTGATAGCTAGGTTTCCAACTGAACCTTCGGCGGCGCCTTCGGGCTCTGTTGTCCCGGTTGGCTGGACTCCCGAGGCGACCCGATTCGGTTCGCTGATATGGTCTTCCAGTTTCGTCATGGGCAGGTTCCGTGTTTGACACGGTTCCAAGTCTTTCAATCTATAGTAGTTCGAATCGTCTCTTGCGAGTCACCGCTTGGCGCCAATTGTGCCAATCACAACAAAGATTTAGGTTGCGGGTGCGCAATTAGCAATAATTGAGCCAGCCAAGGCTCGTGCCTTTCTCAGCTAATTCGACGGATCAGGTCTGATAATTGCGCCTTCTACTGTGAAAGGTTTGCGCATATCCCGACGTCGCTTGCGGAGGAATCGCATAATAGATATGCATGCAGTGGAGCTGGAATTCGTCTTCCGTCTCGGCCAGTTGTTCAGCCCCCAGCTCTGCGTTCCCATAGTCTGCTACACAGGCCGAAATGGCATTTTCGCTCGAACTCGCTATTCGCTATATCCGTTCCAAAAAGCGAGCGTTCGTCTCTGTCGGCACGATGTTCGCAATCTTGGGTGTGGTACTTGGTGTTGCCGCTCTCACAATTGTCGTTAGCGTCACTGGGGGCTTCCTGAAAGAGTTTCAGGACAAGGTATTGGGAGTCAATGCTGACGTACTCGTCCTCAAGCACTCGACCGACTTTCGCGAATATCGTGAGGTAATAGAAAAGGTCGAGCATGTGAAAGGCGTTACCGGCGTTGCTCCGTTCGTCATAAGTCCGATGATGCTCACACACGGTGACCATACGGCGACTGGAGTGCTACTGAAAGGCGTCGACCCCGATCGAATGCCGAGTGTGCTCGACCTACCCAAACACATTGTTCGCGGAAGTCTAGCCGGACTTCGAAGACAAGGTGCGGTGCCGCCGAAGCGGCAGCATGACCCACTCGACTTCATAGGCGAGGCTGGCGACATCGATACCGGTACTGCGTCGCTAATTGTGGGCGATAAACCAGCCGATTCAGGCAATGCGAACGAGGGGGATCGAGGGCGCAGCGCACTGCCAACAGAGACAGACGCGGGCAACGCGAATAAGAGAGCGGCGACGGGTCACAAGGGCCTTCTGAGCGCCATCGAAGACGCGCAAAACAAACTCGAGAACTCCGCCGAAATCGGCGCAAAGCCCGCAATTGGCTCGAGTGTCAAAGTCGATTCACATCGAGCGCACGGGGCCGCGACGTCGGCGCCGGCGGGCAATGTCGAACCGGTCGGTGGCTATCAAAGTCTGCTCCCAGACGATGACGTGTTGCCGCCGGAATTTGTCGAGGATCCCTGCAAGGTTCACGCTGGCCAAATGGCTTTGCCAGGAATCGTCATTGGAAAGACGCTGAGGGAAAACCTGCGTGCTGACTTGGGAGACTGCATTCAAGTTGCCTCACCCACAATCGGCTATTCCGTATCGGGTGGTGTGATTCGCGCCCCTGTTGCCAAACAATTTCAAGTAATTGCCATCTTTGACGCAGGATTCGATCAGTACGATTCCAAGATTGTCTACACGGATTTGTATGAATCCCAAGGCTTTCTTGGTGCGGGTGATTCGGTAACCGGCGTAGAAATGCGCATCGCCGACATCGACAAGGCCAAGAGCGTCGCCCATGAAATTGACGAGAAGTTGGACAATGGAATCTATCGCACTATGGACTGGGAAGAACTCAATCATGGCCTTTTTACCGCGCTTACAATTCAGAAGATTCTAATAAGTCTCGTCCTAGCATTGATAATCATTGTCGCTGCGTTCACGGTTGTGGCGACCTTGATCATGGTTGTACTCGAAAAGAAGCGCGAAATTGCCATAATCAAGGCGCTCGGCGCCTCGGACGGCACGGTCCTGCGTGCATTCTTATACCAGGGCGGTTTTATTGGCATGGTCGGTACCGGCTTTGGAATTATCCTAGGATACTTTGGTTGCCGTGCGCTAATGCGTTACGAATTCCCACTGGATCCGGGTGTATATTTCATTTCCAAATTGCCCGTGCGCATGCAACCCAGTGAATTCATTCTCGTGGGAATATTCGCCCTGCTGGTTTGCCTCGTCGCAACTGTATGGCCCGCGCGTTACGCGGCGCTGCTGCGCCCGGCCGATGCATTCCGAGAACAACATTGACATTGTATTCCTTGCCTGGGTCCCGGCTGTTTTCGTGATTGGTATTTGTGGACTTCGATGCGTCTTACTTGCGCACTGAAGCGTCGGTGACCTGTGAAGACGAATCCGCGAGATTGGGAATGCAGGTGAGGCGAGCGACTACGCGGCTCCGCTGAGTTGCCGGCCTCGCGCAATCGAGTGAAGCAGGCTCAACACGCGGGCAACCAATTCTTGTCGTCGGAAAGGTGCAACGAGAAAATCATCGGCTCCCACCTGCTGCGCCTCTGCCGTGTCAGCTGTCGAGGGCCCCGACGCGAGCATCAGCGTTCCCGGGCGTCGCGCTTCAGGTAGGTCATTCAAGCGTTGCATTAGCGTGGCCGACGGTGCATCAGGCAGTTGCGTGTCCAAAATCAGCAGATCGAAAACTTGCCGCTGCAAGGTGCAGACAGCCTCTTCCGCGGACGAGCTGACTGCTGCCGCAAAACCGGCGCATCCCAGCGTAGCCGCAACGACCTCGCGGACTGCCGATTCCGCAGAAACGACAAGGATTTTCCCGCGGGGCGGGTGAGGGATGCCGCTCGGTCTTTCCTTGGTTGCGCTCGCGCAGTTACAACGGCGCGCAAACTGGGCTAACCGCTCCCAATCCCTATCTGACAAAGTCAGTCGTACGCCGTCACCCATTTCGCAGGCGCGAGCAGGTAACGTCACGGTGTCTCCCGCAACGCTTACGTCAACGGTGAGCCATTCACCATCATTCACATCCGCTGTCCGACAGGGGCCGAGGTCTCGATCTTGTGCCCCAGAATCGATCAACTCACGTAGCGTGTTTGGATCCGATAGGTTTATGCAAACTCCCCGCACGATGAGCACGCTAGCGCAGTGTCCATTGCGAGGCCAGTTTATGTGCCGTTTAGGGCTCGGTACGCACAATCGTCAGCCCGGCGGCCAAGAACAACATCACAATCAGAATTGCAGACGAGCCCCGCTGAGGAAAATCGATCGCCGTAGCGGAGCCCAAAAGGTTGTGCAGGTGCGCTCTGGGAAACGGGAAAGAAACTGCTCTCGATGTCCCACCCGCAATAAAGTCCAACAAAATGAATGCCCATCTGACCCAGTAGAACCGCGTGACGTCGGTGAGCGAACCGACGATTGCGCCGTACGCTGCCCCGCCGAGTCCAGTGATCCACATCGCTGATAGCAATTCGCCGTGGGTCAGCGCCACCCAACCGCTGGTGGCGCACACAAGGCCCGCGGATAATGCTGCTAACAGCGCATTTAGAAGCGAAAATGCCAATAGCCGATTGAGGGCAAGCATTCTGCGACCGACGCCATATCGAGAAAATGTTTCGACGCCAATTCCGGGTATGGAATCTGCATACATTAGTTGACATAGGATTAACGACCAAAGCGGAACCAAAACCGTTCCTAGGAATACTAGCCCATCGTAGGTGGCCCAACTGCCCTCCCGCGGACGCAATAACTTTGCGTAAATGGTTGCGATACTGGGTTCCGCAACCAACGCTGTCAATCCGACGAGTGGGGTGTATGCCCGGAAAACCAGGCGCAATTGGCGAAGGGCGCAGAACTTGATATCATGAAAGTTCGCTCTCGAGTTTGCGAAAGCCGTCTCCCTTGTCCCTGTTTCGGATTCATCCCGCGGCGCGGCTGCATCAACGGGTAAGTTGCCAGTCCCCTGGGCGAGCATGCGGCTAATCGACATGAAACCCCGTCGTGCAATGCCAACGATCTTCCGAGTCGAAAATCGCCGGGTGGCCCGACGAGATCCAGAATGTGATCTGAGTGGTTAGCAGTCTGAAGAGTTAATCGCGTAACCGGACATTGAAGCGATAATTCGGCGGCGAGCTGACGAAGCTCGGGCCCCTCGACGTGGACTCGCAAGAGTGTGCAATTCAATGAATCACCCCCGGATGCCAGCCACCCGTGCGCACTCAATTGCACATGGGGTCCACCCAGCATCCTTGCATCGTGCAGACTTGAAGTCAGGCACACGACGCAAGCATGCGATGCGAGTTCCGCGAGCCGCTGCTGAAAGTCTGCGATTTGACGTTGGTTCAACGCCAGCAACGGTTCACAGAAAACGGCGGCCCGAGCATCTACTTGGGCGAGCGCCAGAGCCGTAGCCACTTGTCGAGACTCGCTCGGACTCAGCGTACCGGTAGTGCGGGTCGCCAACCCTTCGAGACCGAGTAATCCCAAAACTGAAAGTGGATTCAACGTTAGGCCGCGCAGGGTTGCTGCCGTCGCCACGGCGTCTTGGGTGGTTTCGGAGAAAGATAGGTCCTCGCGGGCCAGCAGGCTTGCAATGCTGGCGCGAATGGTTGGATTGGCGTGAGGCGAATGGCCGTCGAGCAGTAACTTACCCCGAACCGGTTTGTCGAGCCCGACCAATAGCCGGCTAAACTCGGCTGCAACACGATCGTTATCGACAAGTACGACCCACAGCCCCGGCGTGAGATTGGCGCTACACGGCCCCCATGTGCGCCCCTTTAGGCCGAGCATTTGGATCGTCGTCAACTCTGCCCCCAATACCCCATTGTCGTCGCAAAAAACCAACTAAAGGCCGTTCGAAGGGTTGGTGATTCGGGTACGATCAATCGAATAACTTCCGGCGCAATCCAGAGCGCTAACCAAGTCCCTAATGGCCAACGCAGCTTTCTTTGGTTGAGCCAGATTGCCACCGCTCCGCTCAGGCATCCCAGTAACAAAGCGCCGGCAATGAACCGACACATGACGGTGATCATGTGAGTTCCGAAATGGAAAATCGGCCTCCCCAATTATTAGCCCGGCGCCTATCCACACCGGAACGATGGCGACCAACCGCGCTAGCAATAGTGCTCCGTGTAGCGGGCGAATAGTTAAAGGAAATCCCGAATCCCCTGATAGCGTCCCGCAAGGTCGTCGAGTAGTTCGCGTGACCTTCGTGGTAGAGGCCCCAGCACGAGCATAGAACCACCAACCAACACGATGGCCATTACTGCGCCTTGCAACCAGCTTGTCAAACGGGCCAGCCCCTCCCCCGAAGCCAGCCATGATTGCCCGTCGCGCGAAAGCCGCCCCCCATGATTTCTGACCGCAAAAAAAACACAACCCGGCAATGCAATGGAATAACTATATACGGCCAGCATTCGCACCGTGGCTCTCTGACGCATTTGCCGGAGCAGGAACCAACTTTGCCGCAGATTCATCGAGACCCAATTGGCATGTTTTCGCGATTCACGTAGCACCTGCCCTGGATGTCGCCGGTGAGTCGCGGAGCCAAGCGCGTCCCAGAAGCCTATGCAACCTGGAAGAGGGAGCGAAATTCGAGCCCAGGCGAAGGCGCGCTACGGCCCAAAGTCCAGCCAATGACCCTCGAGACACGGCCCCAATTGTCGAAATGGAAGTTAAACTAAACATATGTACAGCTATTGATCCCATTGCGTTAGAAGCCCTTCCCGAGGATGCTCCCTGCCGTCATGGCTTACGATCCCGATCGCGACTCCCGACCCAAAGATCCCAATGCTTTGCCCGATGCGAATGCGATGAAAGACGGCGCAAACAAGGCGACGGATGAACCTGGTTCAAAAGAGGCGCGCCAGGGTGCGTCCGAATCACCCAGCGACCCAGGGCAAGTTAACGCTAATTCAGCGACTGACGGGACGCGGTCCGAGCGTCCTGCAGCCAAATCTCCGCAGCGGCGGTCATTATCTGCGCGTAGTCGCGATGAGTATGACGAAGACGATTACGACGAGGAAGACGAGGAAGATCTCGATGACGAGGAGGAGCGGCCCGTTCGCCGTCAGCAACCCCGACGTCGCCCACGACCCAAGGTTTCGCGGAAGAGACTCGACGTTCCTAAGACCGAGGAAGAGCTCAACATTCCGAAGTTCCAGACTATCGGAATGCTTGGAAGCGTTTCATTGCTAATGATCATTATGTGGTTTGCTGCAAAGATTGCGTGCAATTCCCATCCGGATAACATCCGCGATCCGCGATACGTGAGCGTCAACCAGATGGCAGTGGATCCCAAGAACGCAGCGCTCGAATTCCAACTGCGATTGGTCGGTAAAGACTATCTCCTTGCAGGTGAGCTCGTATCTGGAAAAATGGCCGACAAAATCCACGAGTTGCTTATATCCTGCGAAAGTAACGCGGACAGCTGTGAAAAGGACAAGCTCGCTCTCAAGGACAAAGTAACCGGCACTTCGACACTTTGGGAGTTGACGCCGTCGCATGCCAGCGTTGAAGTGACGACGCTCATCAATAACGAAAATCCCCAAACGGTGACGCTTGATCTTGTTCCCAGTGGCAAAATCTGGAAAGTCACTCAATCCCGTGACGGCAGTGCCCGGCAACCCGACGCCGGATCGGCGGTCTTCAGAGGTTAATCACGCCCCGCCCCCAAATCCCTGAGCCAGCCTTCGAGCGTGGAAATGTCGATGGCACCGGATACCGAGTGTCGAATCACGCCACTTGCATCGACCACGACGGTAGTCGGAAGAATATTGATTTGATATTCATTTCGAAATTTCTCATCGGCCAGGGCGACCGGGAATGAAAGCCTCCAACTCGCTACAGTCATGCGAGCATCATCTGCGCTTGTGTCGAGGCTTATTCCAATAATCCGAGCGGGCCGAATTCGTTTGGCATTAGCGACTTGGTTCAGTTCGGGAGTTCGGCGCTTGCACGTGCCGCACCAACCCGCGAATGCCTCTATGACGGTTACCGAGCCCTTCAGATCTCCCGACTGAAGGTGTCCCACAGCCCCGGTGACCCACGGTAGGTCCAGGGATTTTGCTTGGCTTCCAATGCTCGGTCCCGACTGCGGGCGAACGATCCGAAAGACTACGACGAGGATCGCCAATCCAAGTACGACCTTGCCCAACGAAAACTTGTTTAGAAGATTAATGGGAATCCTCCCATCTACTCGGCTTACCCGATCGTCCGTCTCGAGGGAACTTCCCGCCGCCCGTATTCACGGAGCTAGCCAACGGCGCCCTGCGTACCACCCGGCAGCCACCAGCGCGATCAACGTGAGACCATGTCCAATCCACAGGTGCCACGCTTCCAAGTGGGGGCACGTCATATCCAGCGCCACTGCACCCACCAATCCGCCAGCAAGACCTGCCACGGCACCGGAAAGGCGTGGGCTAAATGGGTCAGTTCTTCGCCATAAGACAAAAAGTGTGACCATGGCCATTAGCCCGAATATCAAAGCATGAACGCCGCACACGACTGTATGCCGTACCGAACGGGGCGCGGTTAGGAAATCCTGAATTGGCAGGGTCACGTCGGACGCTAGCGTCAAGTGTATGAAAAACGCGAGGGGTACTGCAAACACCACCGCCCATCGAATCAGGCGGTGGGCGCGCCTACCCGGCACTCGACCAAGCCCGACGATAATTACGGACGCCTGGGCGATGCCCCAGACGAGTGCTCCAGCAAGAGCCACCGCGACGGCGCGGTGTGGGGGATGCAATCTCCAACCCAGGCCCAACAACACCGCAAACAGCCCGCCCGACAGGAGTATGCTTCTGACAATGCGGTCGATGATGCTCCGCGATTTGACCGGCCGCAAATTGGCCGTGCAAATCCGATGAATCGCTGCGCTCACGTCTGCAGACGGTGCCGCGGGTTCGGGCCATGCCGAATCATGCAGGGGATCGGGCAACTCGGTCACGTTCGTGCTCGCCGGAGGGTTTCGATTTTATCGCGCATCAAATTGTAGCCACGATGAACCCGCAATTTTACGGCGGTCGGAGTCGTATCGAGCACATCCGCGGCCTCGCTCAGCGACAGACCGGTGATCTTGGTCAATTGAATCGCTTCCCTGTAATTTTCCGGCAAGTCCTCCAGTGCGATTGCTAGCGCATCACTGATCTCGTCGTTCATCACTTCGGGCACCGCGGGCCGCTCGGGCAATTTCCCGTCGTTGCTCAGGTCTTCGTAGCGGCTCTTTTTCATGCGCCGTTCGTCTAGGAACGTGCGGCGCGCTATCGCCAAAATCCAGGGCATTAGCGGAGCTCCCACTAGGTAGCTGCTTCTAGCCCGGTGAACCTTTACGAATGTGACCTGCAACAAATCCTCCGCACGCGGACGATCCCGAGTGAGCCTTAGCAGGTACGCGAAAAGCGAGCGCGATACGCGTCGATAAATCTCCTCGAAAGCGAAGGCGTTGCCCTCGACGTACGTCTGCATCAGTTCTTCGAGCGTCGAGTCAGCCACAGCCCTGCCGCGGGCGGCAGTCTAAAACCGCCCGGGGGTTAAGTGCCACGACGGACTCAATTCAATGCTACGCGCTCAAAAGTGTTGCGGTTTCACCCAAAGAAATACAATTAACGGTCACGTGGCCGGCGCCTGAAGGGTGGTTATTGATTAATGTCAACAACCCAGCCGCACGGCCGTAGCTCTAAGTTCTAGAGCATCTGCCGAAGATCGAGCATTTCCTCAACATCTGGAAGCAGTACGAGCTCGACGCGACGATTGGAGGCCCGCTTGGTATCGTCCGTATTATCGGCCACGGGATCAGTGTCACCGTAGCCGGCGGCGTGAAGCCGCTTTGGATCGAGGCCACCACCGCCGCCTTCGGCGTCCTTAGGCGCGATTAGCCATATGAGCACCTGACGGGCACGCATCAGGCTAAGTCCCCAATTGTCTTTGAATGGACCGCCCTGCAAGGGTTTATTATCCGTGTGTCCGGCCACCTCGAAGTACCGCTTGGACAACTGGGCGTCGCCGCGAATTACGTCTGCGACCTGCCCGAGCACACTGATGCCTTGGTCCTTGAGCTTGTCGGAGCCCGAAGGGAACAACACGTCTCCCGGAAGTCGAATCACCATTCGATTGTTCCGGACTTCGACCTTTAGGCCCAGTTGCGTCAACTTGTTGAGCTTGTCTCGCAGAAGTTCAAAGCGTTGTTTGATGCGCTCCAATTGATCCGATCGCTGCTTGTACTCATCGAGCGCGCGCTTGAGTTGGTCGAGATTGGCGGCTAATTGAGCCTTTTCCGTGTCCGTTTGCTGCAACTGGGCGTTGATGGTGTCAAGGTTTATCCCCATCTGTTGCAGCTGCTTTTGCAGGTCCGAAGCTCGCTTCTTTTCTGCATCGAGCTCGGCTTGAACGCGCGCCCGCTCTGCCTTCTCCGTACCATAGCTGTGATTGAGCTGATCATAACGTGCAAGTTGCGCTTTCCATTCATCCTCGGAATGACCACAAGCAAATGTCGTCATCGACAGCAACAACAACCATAAAACTCTCTTCACAATATCCTCCTCGGTACGGCGCGGTAGCATTGCTTAACTCAGCCGGCTTGACCAGAACTCGAACTAGCCCTTCGCTCAGCCTAGAAACCTTGTAACATACTCTGATAATACTCAATAAAATAGCAAAACCCGGTGGCCTTCACCACCCCGTGACCGCGGACCAATCTTCAGCGAGCCGAAGCAGAATCGGTCGATTCGCTTCGCCGCTGGCATTTTGGGTCTTGCTCCCACTTGGACTCGCAGCTGGCGACGCCGGTCTGCCAGGAGGGGAGGCAGCATGGCGTCCCAGTGCCGAGCTGACTACACTCGCACTTCGGTGAATCGAGGAGCTACTCCGTGACGATCATTTTCGCCGAAATTTTACCACATTAGGCGTGCGCTCGAGGAAAGTCGCGTCGTATGCATATCGGCTGAACAAGCGGCGCATCAAGACATTCGACCCTTACGCATCGGCATTCTAAACGTAATGCCGATGGCCGAAACCTACGAATACACAATTTTGCAACCGCTCGGTCGATCGATCCTGCGAAATTGAACCCGTGTGGATTCGGCTCAAGTCTCACGCTTATAAGACGAGCAATTGGGAGCACATTCGAAGTGCCTACGTGACCTTCGAAGAGGCAATGCAGAGTCAACCGCTCGACGGCCTTTTACTGACAGGGGCACCCGTCGAAGAGTTGGCCTTCGAGGAGGTTCATTATTGGGACGAACTAGCCCCAATCCTTACACAGGCTAGACAGCATTGCGCGTCCACACTGGGACTCTGTTGGGGAGGCCTTGCCCTCGCAAAACTCATTGGAGTCGAGAAGACGATCCTCGAGCGGAAGCTATTCGGCGTATTTAGTACGCGCAACATCGAGCGCCATCACCCAATTACCGGTGACACTGACGACAGCTTCTGGTGCCCCCAAAGCCGACTCTCAGGCATCGAAGATACCGAGCTTGAACAACAGCAAGTTGCTGGCAATGTTCGCCTGCTCGCGTATGCTCCGGAGACGGGCTACACGATTTTCGAAAGCAGTGATCGGCGTTTCATCATGCACCTCGGTCACCCCGAATACGAACCCGAGCGGCTCGTTTTCGAATACGCAAGAGACCGTCAATTGGGTCGGCAGGATGTTGACCCGCCTGTAAATCTCAACCTCGAGATGCCGCTCAATACGTGGCGCTCACACCGCAACGAGTTCTTTTCTCAATGGATCAAATTCGTGTATGAAAACTCCTGTGGATGAACCGCGAATACGAGCAGCCCGAGAAAAGTAGTTGAATACGGGCGTTCGGTCGGTATACTCCGCCGGTCACTGCAAGCGGTACGGTACGCCACTCGACCGTCGCGCGCGTGTCATCAATTCGTCACGATGTCAGGGTAGCTAAACGCCGCATCACAGATATTTATGGCAAGCATACTAGTCATCGAAGACGAACCAGACCTACTCCAGGTACTGGACTACAATTTGACGCAGGCGGGACATTCAGTAACCAGCGTATCACAAGGCTATCAGGGTCTAGAGCTAGCGCGTAAGGAGCTACCACAGCTCATTTGCTCGATCTCATGCTGCCGGACGTGTCAGGCACGGACGTGTGTCGGTTTCTCAAGGAGCGTACGGACACACGGACGATCCCTGTAATAATGGTTACGGCCCGCGGCGAGGAAATCGATCGCGTCGTTGGGTTCGAGCTGGGTGCGGACGACTACGTGGTCAAGCCATTCAGCGTGCGGGAGCTGTTGCTGCGCATTCAAGCGATTCTGCGCAGGAACAAGCGAGATTCTGAACCCGATACAACCGACATGGTGGAATTTGGGTTGCTGCGCATTGACCGCGGTGCGCACCGAGTTTGGGTAGACACGCAAGAGATAGAACTGACGGCTCTAGAATTTCGTCTGCTCGTGACGCTCTATGAAAGAAAGAATCGGGTCCAAACGCGAACCGCGTTGCTCGATGAGGTGTGGGGTATTCAGGCCGACATTACGACTCGCACCGTTGACACGCATGTGAAAAGGCTGCGAGAGAAACTCGAAGGGGCTCGGGATTACGTCGAAACGGTGCGTGGCGTTGGGTATCGATTCGTTGCCTCACCCAACGAGGCAATTACTTGAGATTTGGAGTCCGAAGCAAACTTTTCCTGCTCTCAGCGGGACTAGTTATGCTCGCTACGAGCTTTGCTTTCTTCTATGTACGTGGGGACTTGGAACAGCGTGTGTTGTCGGAGGTGGAATCAGACCTAAGCACTCGTGCCACATTGATGGCGGGACGCGCTACGGAATTGCTACTCAAGTCATCCTACATTAGCGCCTTAGCACCTGACGCCCTGCACCGGGTTTGGCAGCCACTCGCTCTCGAGATGGGGTTGGAGGGACATTGCCGAGTTACGATTATAAGACGCGATGGGCTCGTCCTTGGTGACTCTAGCGTGACGCCCGAGAAGTTAGCCACCATGGAGAATCACGCGCTGAGGCCCGAAGTGCGGGACGCGTTTACATCTAACGTAGGCCTCTCGCGCCGTCACAGCTCGACCATTTCGCATGATTTGCTGTACTTTGCGGTTACATTCCCGACGCTGGGCGAAAAGTACGCTGTAGTGCGCACTTCCGTGGAGTTATCGCGTGTCGATGCGGCTATTGCCGCTTTGCAGCGTAGCCTTGGTATTGGGGCTTTCTTGGCGCTCGGTATAAGCCTATTGGTTTCTGTGGTCACTGCCGAAATTGCGTCGCGTTCGGCGCGCTCACTCACCGAGTCGGCGCGCAAGATGGCCGCCGGTGACCTCAACACGCGGATACCAACATCAGGCAAGGATGAGTTCGGAGAGTTGGGTAGAGCTCTCGACCAATTGGCCCGCAGCCTCTCCCAGACGCTGCGCGAGCTAAAATCCGAACGCGATCGAATGGACGGCGTATTGTCACGCATGCACGAAGGGGTGTTGATGCTCGACGCCTCTGGCCGCATTGCCCTCGTGAACCCAGCCCTTCGCGAGATGCTGCTGTTACAAAATGCGCACGGCAAGACGCCGTTAGAGGCGATTCGGCATTCGGAATTGAAATTGCTGCTCGACGAGGTCGTTGGAAAAAACCGCCCCGCCTCACGCGAAATAGAGGTTGCTGGATTGATGCCGCGCAGGCTTCTGGTGCGCGCAGCGCCCCTCGGTGCGGATGAAGGCGGGCTATTCGCCGTGTTCTTCGATGTAACGGAGATGCGGCGCCTGGAAAATCTACGTCGCGACTTCATCGCTAACGTATCCCACGAATTGCGAACTCCAACGACGGCGATTCGTTCGGCAGGTGAGACGATTCGCGATATTGCCATCAACGATCCGCAGGCATTACCTCGATTCATCGACATTATCGTGCGCAATGCGGAGCGTTTGGGCAGCCTGGTCGACGACATTTTGGAACTATCGCGGATTGAATCTCGAGCATTGCGTCTGGTCCCAGAACCTATTGACCTTACGAGTTTGCTCGGCCAAGTCGCCTCGCTCTTCCGCGAACGGGCCGAGCGAAAAGGGCTCGACCTTCAGGTCGTGTCCGAGGGGTCAACGGCCATGGTCGTGGCCGATAGGCGCGCCCTTGAGAACGTGGTGACCAACCTCATTGATAACTCAGTCAAATATTGCGGGACCGGGGCTGTAGTTCGAATTAGCACGCAACCTGACGCTCAAGGTGTGCGAATCGTCGTCGAAGATACTGGGCCCGGGATTGAACCGACGCACCTACCGCGATTATTCGAGCGCTTCTATCGGGTAGACACGGGGCGCTCGAGAGAATTAGGTGGCACGGGGCTCGGGCTTTCGATTGTGAAACATTTCGTTGAGGCCATGGGCAGTCAAATTCGTGTTGAGAGTACGCCCGGGGTAGGCTCTCGATTTTACTTTTCACTGCCGCACGCGGATGAAGTCAGCCACAAATCAAGTCCAAGCGCTACGATGCGCGTGTCGACCTACGGGACGAAATCGTAACGTAGCGGATCGATTTCGCGTAGAGTCGGCAACTTGTCGCGCGGCTCCACTACGCGCTCCGAAAACTCGATGAAATGGCGAATCGGATCGTCGTCGTGCGGGGTTGGCAATTGATTGCGGTATGCGGCTGACGTCATCTCGACGCTCAACGATGGCCAGGCGTTATCCAACCCCGTGGAATCTGAGGACTCGCCTTGCTCGGCCGACGTGAATTTTGGGGGCCCGCTCACCTAGGCTAAGTTTTCCCCCGATGTGGAGGTGAGGCAATGGAACAAGTCGCGATTTTCCAAGAAATTCGGCCGCAAAGTATGCTCCTGAGCTGTCCTCGGGGAACCCCTGCATGTATTCGCACCCCCAAGCGAGTCACGAAACGCGCAGCCCTGTCACTCGAACGTCACAAAGGTGTTGCGGGGCCGTCCCTCACCCATTGGCCTGGATTGCTAGAAATCCATCCCCTATTATGAAAAACAAACTGCTGCCATTTTTGTTCGCCGTAGCCACGCTCTTGGTAGCTTGGGGATGCGATAAGAAAGCGCAACCAACACCCGAGCCCGGTGCGGGTTCCGCCGCTCCCTCTGCTCCGGAAAGTATTGCATTGACCGGCGCGGGCGCGACATTCCCCTATCCACTCTATTCCAAATGGATGTCGCAGTACCATACGCTGCACCCTACGGTGCAAATCAATTATCAGTCTATTGGGTCGGGCGGCGGTATTCGGCAGATTACGGCGAGAACCGTAGACTTTGGAGCCACCGATTCGCCCATGACGGCGGATGAGATCCAGAAGGTACCTGCAAAGATCGACCATATTCCAACGACTCTCGGCGCCGTAGCAGTCACGTACAATTTGGATGGTCTTGCCTCGCCACTGAAAATCACCCCCGATGTCTTGGCGGATATCTACCTAGGTAAGATCGCAAAGTGGAATGACAAGCGAATCCAAAAAGACAACGCCGGAGCTAAGCTCCCGGGCAGTGACATTGCGGTCGTCTACCGTTCCGACGGCAGTGGCACGACAGCCGTATTTACAGACTATTTGACTAAGGTTTCCCCCGACTTCAAGGAAAAGGTCGGCCAAGGCAAGAGTGTCAAATGGCCCAAAGGTCTGGGTGCCAAAGGCAACGAAGGCGTAACCGGGCAGGTAAAAACGACGCCCAACACGATTGGCTACGTTGAATTGGCCTATGCGGCGCAAAATAAATTGCCGGTCGCCCAGCTAAAAAATAAGTCCGGTGAGTTCATTGAACCTAGCATCGCTGCGGTAAGCGCGGCAGCGGCTGGCGTCGAGCTCCCGGAAAGCCTAGCGGCTTCCATTACGGACGCTGCAGGTGAGAAGGCCTACCCAATCTCTTCATTCACGTACTTGTTGGTTTACGCCGACCTTCAGGATCCAAAGAAAGGTCCTGCATTGGCCGAATTTCTTTGGTGGGCCATACACGACGGTCAGAAGGAATGTGAGCCACTGAACTACGCTCCTTTGCCGGCACCCGTGGTGGCCAAGGTCGAGGCGCGACTCAAGGAACTGAAAGTGGGCGACAAGGCGGCGCTAGCTGGGCTTTAGCCCAGTGCAGTGGCCATCTGCCCAGACGAAGCGGGTGCAGTTTGAGTAATGCGAGAATCTTCACATTGGACACGCTTCATTCGCGTATGAGTCCGCTTCGTCGATCCGGAAGGCATCGAGGGGATGCACTGTTTAAAGTGCTCACGTCAGCCTTTGCAGTGCTTATCGTTGTCCTTCTAGCCGACATGGCTTTTGAAATGGCGCGCACTTCGCGCCTGAGCCTCGCCCATTTCGGGTGGCAGTTCATCCGCAGTACCAATTGGGACCCTGTTCGTGACCAATTCGGCGCGCTACCCTTTATCTACGGTACCGTCGTCTCATCACTCTTGGCGCTAGTTCTCGCGGTGCCAATTTCGGTTGGCTCAGCCATTTGGCTATCTGAACTGGCGCCGGGCTGGCTCAAAAATCCTATCGGCTTCTTGATTGAGCTGCTCGCAGCTGTGCCAAGCGTCGTTTACGGACTTTGGGGGATATTCGTCTTGTGCCCACTGCTCAGAAATGTGGTCGAACCGGCACTTGGCAAAATGTTCGGCGCGTTACCGATATTTCAAGGTCCGCACCAAGGTTTTGGAATGCTTGCCGGTGGCATTATCTTGGCCATCATGATTACGCCCACGATTACATCGGTCAGTCGAGAAGTCATGAAGGCAGTTCCAAATGTCTTGAGAGAAGGCTCTTTTGCGCTGGGTGCTACCCGTTCGGAGGTCGTGCGTATGGCGGTGCTGCCCTACGCGCGGTCCGGGCTCGTGGGAGCCATCATACTGGGCCTGGGGCGAGCCTTGGGCGAGACGATGGCCATTACGATGGTCATTGGCAACCGCTCCGAGATAAGCGCCTCGCTCTTTTCGCCAAGCTATACGATGGCCAGCGTAATCGCCAACGAATTCACCGAAGCAACCGGTGACCTGTACCTGGCCGCCCTCGCGGAAATAGGCCTTTTGCTATTCATCGTAACCGTCGTCCTGAACATAATTGCTCGATTGTTGGTGTGGCGGGTAGCCCGCACCGCATCTTGAATTGCTATGATGCACAACCTTGCCAGTCTTGTTCTTTTCGCGATGTCGAAGTCGATGGGTGCGACGCTCATGGCCGGCTTTTCCAATCGCTTACTTTCCCCAGCGCGCAGGACAAAACAATGAACAGGTATCGGTCTCGCCGATTGATCGATCTTTCGATTCGCGGCGCGTGCGTCGCGGCCGTGGTGATTGCCATAGTACCGCTCGTGCTCGTTCTAACTTATGTGACTGTGCAGGGTCTATCGGGAGTGAACTGGGATTTTTTCACTCAGCTTCCCAAGCCCGTTGGAGAGTCGGGTGGGGGGATGGCCAATGCGATCGTAGGCACGCTTGAGATTGTCGCACTAGCTTCCGCTATTGGAGTGCCTGTTGGCATCCTTGCCGGGATTTATTTGTCTGAGTTCGGTAACAACCGAATGGGCAAGGTCGTGCGCTTTGCCGCTGACGTGATGTCAGGAGTCCCCTCGATTACCGTCGGTCTATTCGTTTACGGAATCATCGTATTGCGGACGCGTCAGTTCTCAGCTTGGGCGGGAGCCGTCGCCCTAGCTGTACTTATGTTGCCGACCGTCACGCGCACCTCGGAAGAACTCCTGCGACTTGTCCCCGATGCCTTACGCGAGGCGGCACTTGGCCTCGGTGTACCTCGTTGGCGCGCTACCCTCAGAGTTGTGCTTAGGACGGCCGCCCCGGGGATAGCCACGGGTGTCATGCTGGCTGTGGCGCGTGTAGCCGGCGAAACCGCGCCGTTGCTATTTACGGCTTTCGGAAATCGCTTTTGGTCCACGAGTATCAATCAACCCACCGCTTCGCTCCCCGTTCAAATTTACACGTACGCAGTATCGCCGTATGACGAATGGCATCAACAAGCATGGACTGCGGCACTCGTCTTAGTCGTACTGGTTCTTCTGCTCAACGTTTCAGCTCGCTGGGCGCTGCATCAACGCGTGAGGGCATCATGAAAACAGGTCCCGCCACTGTTGCCGATGGGCAGCAACTCCGCCCCACTCATGGCACTGAGGTGCACAACTCCGATGCGAGGGATTTAACCCTTCACAACGGGGAGCGCAATTCAGTTCCAGTACCAGAGGGCACTCAAGCCAAAATTAGTACCGAGGATCTGCGCGTCTTTTTCGGTAAGACCCGAGTTTTGCACGGGGTAAACCTGGCGCTTCTAAAAGGCGCAGTAACCGCGATAATTGGGCCCTCGGGCTGTGGGAAATCCACTTACCTTCGATGCCTTAACCGCATGCATGAAATTACGCCTGGAGCTCGCGTAGAAGGTCGGATACTCCTCGACGAAGAGGACATACATGGGTCCTGGATTGATCCGGTGCTCGTTCGTCGCCGAGTGGGCATGGTATTTCAAAAACCGAATCCCTTCCCAACCATGAGCATCCGAGAAAATGTGCTGGCGGGCATTCGGCTCAATGGATTGCGAGTGACGGACGCTGACACAATAGTCGAGCGTCGTCTGCGACAGGTCGCCCTGTGGGACGAGGTAAAGGATAATTTACACCGCTCCGGTGCGAGCCTCTCTGGGGGCCAACAGCAGCGGTTGTGTATCGCTCGTGCTTTGGCACTGGAACCCGAAGTGATTTTGATGGACGAACCTTGTTCGGCTCTCGATCCAATTGCCACCGCTCGCGTTGAGGAACTTATCCACGAGCTGAAAGAGTCGTACACTATCGTTATCGTGACGCACAATATGCAGCAGGCAGGTCGAGTTGCCGACTACACGGCATTTTTCTACATGGGGGAGCTTGTTGAATTTGATCGCACGGATGTCATCTTCACACAGCCCAAGGAATCACGAACGGAAGACTATATCACCGGACGTTTCGGCTGATGTCGGGAGGCAGTCTTGCAAAAGCACACTGACCGAGAATACGAGAATGAACTTGAAACGCTCCGAGAACGCGTACTTCTCATGGGCGCAAATGTGGAGCAGCTTATCGGCGCCGCTTTGGATGCTTTTGAGCGCCGCGACGTAGCTCTGGCCCAGCAAGCCATCGAGAATGACGACCAAGTTGACCATCTCGAGGTCGAAATTGACCGACTTTGCTTGAGGATTCTAGCGTTGCGGCAGCCGGTAGCCTCCGACCTGAGGTTCATTACAATGGCGCTGAAGGTCGTGACGGATCTCGAGCGCAGTGGCGATCTAGCTGTCAACGTCAGTGAGCGCGTCGTCGAGCTCGGCTCTTTTCCGTCAATGCCTGCTCACGAACTCATCTGTCGAATGGGGTCGCTCGCACAAGGAATGATGAGGGACGCTCTGGACGCGTTCGTTACGGGTGACGCGCTCAAGGCACAGGCTGTCGTCGAACGCGACAACTCGGTTGACGCCCTGTACGAGCAGCTCTTCCCAGAATTGGGGGCGATCATGCGGTCAGACCCTGAAAGCGTCGAATCGGCAACACGCCTGCAGTCGATTGGGAAGTACGTCGAGCGCCTGGCAGACCACGCGACGAACATTGCGGAAATGGTCGTCTTCATGGTGCGCGGGCAGGATGTTCGTCACGGCTTTGAAGTGGCGCGCGTCGGCCGAAGGTAAGACGGTCGAAGGCAAAAACGGCCACAAACATTCGGCCAAAGTCGATTTTTCACTCGAGATTAGGGACGCTAATAGTCGGTCAACCTGACAACAACCTTGCATCGGGCCAAGTTCGGTACAAACTTTGCCCCAATTGCTATGTTGAATGTTGGCTTTATTGGTTGGCGTGGAATGGTCGGCTCCGTACTTATGGAGCGAATGCGCGCTGAGCGCGATTTCGACTCAATTGATGCAACATTTTTTACGACTTCCAACGTGGGCGGCCCTGGGCCTGACGTTGGCCAAGGAACCAAGAAGCTCGTCGATGCCAAGGATCTCGATGCGCTCTCGAAGCACGCGGTCCTAGTGAGTTGCCAGGGTGGAGACTACACATCCGAGGTCTACCCGAAACTACGCTCGCTCGGATGGACCGGCTATTTCATCGATGCTGCTTCCACTTTGCGAATGAATGACGACGCGGTCCTTATTCTCGATCCCGTCAATTTGGACGTAATCCAAAATGGTCTTCAAAAGGGCATCAAGACCTACGTCGGGCCCAATTGCACGGTCAGTCTGATGCTCATGGCGATTAGCGGCCTGTTTAGAGCCTCACTCGTCGAATGGCTCAGCAGCATGACGTATCAAGCAGCGTCCGGAGCGGGCGCGGCCAACATGCGCGAGCTAGCCCTGCAGATGCAGCATCTTGGCCGGATCAGCAGCGACCTACTCGCGTCGCCCGCCAGCAGCGCGCTGGCTATCGAACGCGCCATCGCAGCCGCAGTCCGATCGCCGGAATTTCCGACGAAGGAATTTGGTGCGCCGCTAGCTACCAGCTTGATACCGTGGATCGATAAGCCCGTAGATCTCGGGCAAACCAAGGAAGAATGGAAGGGTTTTGCCGAAACCAACAAGATCCTTTCGACGCCTCAACCAATTCCCGTCGATGGCCTCTGCGTGCGAGTGGGTAGCATGCGATGTCATGCACAAGGGTTGACCATCAAGCTGAAGCGCAATGCCCCGCTAGATGAAATCGAGTCGCTGATTCGAGGCTCCAATGATTGGGTCAAGTGGGTTCCGAACGAGAAGGCGGCAACGCTCCGTGAGCTGAGCCCCGCAGCCATATCCGGTACCCTCACGGTGCCCGTCGGGCGTGTCCGCAAGATGCGCCTCGGAGAGGAATTCCTCACAGTGTTCACCGTCGGTGACCAACTCCTGTGGGGCGCTGCGGAGCCTCTCCGGCGCATGTTGCTGATACTCCGACGCCATCTCAACGCCTGAGGCTTTGGGCCGAGCAAGGGCCAATTGCGCCGTTTCCGTGCCGGCAAGCCATAAATCCAAAATTGGCTTGGCCTTAAGGCAACAGGTGCTACACCTTCGGCGCTATGGCCGATCGCAGCGCGCCCCCAGAATCGTTGGAATCCGAGCGTCTCACCGCGCGCGGCGCGGCGCCGGTGCAGGCGACACACGTAGTCCCGGCTGACTACGGCATGACGGGTTCGAAGGGCATGCAGAGCCCAATCATACCGCTGCTGTGGTTGCTGATTCCGTTCTTCGGCTGCGTCGCATACGGAATTTTTACGCGCTAGATCATTTCTTTACGCGACCGGGCAAGCGCTTGAACTGGGCCTTGGCGAAGCTTATCAGCTCGGGGCACGCGCGCTCACCGAGATCATGGCGTTCACCGGGATCCGTCTCTAGATCGAAGCAGCGCCAATGCGTATCCCATTCGCGAGCCTCGACCTTTTTCCATCCTTGTAACGCGCCCCAATTTTCAAATGCACACGACCAAACACCGGCACAATTCGTAAGTGCGATCTGAGATTCATCAAGACCGGGGCGCAGCAGACTGCGGCCGAACGTCGATGCCAGATAGCCCTGAATTTCTGCAGCCTCATGAATGCCGAGTAAATCCAGCATCGTTTGAGTGAGGTCACCATGCGTTAGCGGCAGGTTGCGCTTGGCCTCGATTGTCGAGCGTTCTTCGTCGCTAATCGTGCCCGGGGGCGCGTAGATCCACCCAGGTACGTGAATCTCTTCGTCGAGTACACTCGAGGTATGTCCCATGTTGCCGTGCTCGCGAAACGCCTCGCCGTGATCGGAGGTGTACACGATGACCGTGCGCGGCCCAGCCGGGAGTTTCTGCAGGTGCTCGAGAAAGGTCTTTACGTGCCAGTCCTGCTGGTGGACGGCATTTTGATATTGGTTGAAGAATTTGTAGTTGTCGTCGGGGGCTTTGCTGCGGGACGCCGGCTGAAAGGGCTGCGGCCCGGCTTCGTCGACCAGGTAGGGGTAGTGAACATTCGACAATTGCACCACGGCAAAGAAAGGCTCCGGCAGTGTGTCGAACTCACGCATCGCTCGCTCGGCGAGAGTTTTCTCAGGGGCGCCCATATCCAGATCCGATTCGGGATCTAGCTCGGTTGCGCTGCAGAACCGATCGACGCCGAGGTTTTTCACCCAGAGTCGAGTATTGCCAAACAGGAGGTTTTGCGACGTCAGATACGCCGTGTGATATCCTGCAGCCCTCGCGTAGTCGAACAGCAATGGTTGAGTGTGCAATCGCTCACGCGATTCGGTCGGCTGAAGCCCAGACCAGAGGACAGCCAAAGTGATGGCAGTACTCGAATCGAGGGCGCGCAAATTGTGCAAACCGATTCTCGTGGGCAACAGCTTATTCGTGCCCTCGGTCCGGCGGCATTCGGGGTCGTAGTCGATGCAAGTCGCGTCTGCACGCACGCTCTCGAGCAGTACCAAAAGCACGTTACGAGGGTGCGTGGGCCTGGGCGTTAGTGAGGGCACCGGCAGTGAGTGGCGCGCCATCGGTCGCACTTGGCCGGATTGTTGAGTTAGGCCGAGGTTTGTGCGGATAAGGCCGCCTACTGCGTTGAAGTAGAGAACATCCGGCGTTGAAGCCTGAAATTGGCGATGCTGCGTGGGACAGAAGAGTGAAGCGAGAAGCAAAGCCGGACCGAGCACGCTGGTGACTTTGGCTTGCCGTCGCGTGGGACGAACCCAGCGCCTCGCGAGCACCAATAGTCCAATTGCCGATACGAATATGGGCAGCAGTACCTTCAGATAGTTGGCAAGATCGGCAAGCAACTGATTGACTATGCTGTCTTTGAAGTTCGATGCAAATTCGGAAACGTCCGTGTTTAGATATGCATTGTATTGCTCGAAGAAATAATGCTGCCCGCCAATTGCGGCCGTAAGCTCGACGACGAATAGGCCGGCAATCACCCAAGGCCAAAAGCCACGTCAACGCGAGGCGCCCATCAGCAACAAGCTCCCAATCAAGAAGCTCTCTACCGTTGCCCCCAAATAGGTTGCCCCGTGGTACGCATCGAACGCTGCAATTCGGTGCCCGCGGTGTAGCACGTCCGAGCCAAGACTCATCAACCCGGGCGCGAGCAACACCAACGCGGCGACGATTCTTCGCCTCTTACGCAGTGCCAGCCGGGTGTTAGCAGGTGGTGAGGCAACTGTGACTAGTTGGGTCGCGGCTGAAGCCATATTTGCGTCGGAGCTGGACCAAACCCTTACGCGGACCCATTTGTTGTTGCAACTCTGTTGCGCAACCGTGGCAATTCGATGGCATAAGTGTCGAGCGGCCAGTCGGACCGGCGTGCCATTACAGGAGAACCCCCGGGGTTACTCGACGCAAAGTGCGGGTGACCTCTTGTCCAATGCTCTCACTACCGCTTGCCACGGCAACTGACAGCCCAGCGCATCGGATACGGCTCGCAAATATACTCGTCTGGGTAGCAGCGATGCACCGAGGCTCGCCAGATGAGGGGTCATGAACTGCACGTCGAACAATTGAAAACCGGCGTCGAACAGCGCCGTTACCGCCGACACCAACGCAATCTTCGAGGCGTCCGTGACACGGTGGAACATGCTCTCAGCGGCAAATAGTCCACCCACCTGCACGCCGTACAACCCACCGACGAGCTCTTCACTGATCCAAACCTCGAAGCTATGCGCGTGACCCAGCTCGTAAAGCTGCATATAGGCTGCGCGCATATCCGGTGTGATCCAAGTCCCTTCCGAGCGATCCGCGCAACCGTGAACGACACCGCCAAAGTTCGTATCACTGCGCAACGCAAAGTCATTCTTGCGAAGCCTGCGTCGCAGGCTCCGCGACACGTGCAAGTCCGCGGCGTCCACAATCGCTCTTGGCTCGGGGCACCACCATAAAATGGTGTCGTCTGATTCATACCAAGGAAAGATGCCCTGGGCGTACGCGGACAAGATTCGCCCCGCCGTCAGATCGCCTCCGACGGCGACCAATCCCTCGTCCGGATCGGCCAAATTCGGGTCGGGCCAAATCGGCGTGCAGCCTGGCGGCAACAGCCAGGGGCGAAAGCGCCGGGTCCTCGATTTAGTCGTCACGCCGGCAAAATCGTACCACACCGGCGAAGATTTGGTCATGACGGCACGTGGACATGGGCGGATTCCATTACATCCGACAAGGCATCATGGCGCCGGGCTTCTGACGGCTGCCCCGGGATTAACCCGAAATCATAAATATTGGCGCTTTGGGTGCTACAATCCTCGCATGGTTGGCACCACTTTTCTCCGCGTCCTTCTGGCTTCTTCATTGTTCTTGGCGACGGCCGCCACTGTGCACGTCGCAAATGCCCAACTCATGGAACCGGACGGCTATGGCCCAATACCTACCGATCCGAGGACCCTGTGCAACGGCTCAAACGGCACATCGGGCAGCATCGGCTGCACCGGGGCGACCAATCAGGGCGATTTTCAAGAACCGAGTCTGCTGAACAATCTGGACAACATGTCCCTGATGGGGCTCTTTCGATACTACGAGATGGATAATCTCGGCAATATCTTGGTCGATTACCGCAACGACGCCAAGACTCAGCCAGCCACCTTCAACCCCCTCTGTAGCATTCAGGGAAAGATGTTGATGCACGGTGGCGGCTGCTTCGTAGATTTCGGCTGGTACTGCGCCGATGGCACGCCCAACCCGGTCATTCACCCACTGATCACGGCGCAACAGATTTACGACTACGCCAAGCTTGCAAGCCCACCGTATCCCAAGACCTGGCAGAACACCGACGGCGCGTTCTTGCCGAAGACCGGCTACGAACTCGATGGGGCTCTACTTTCGGACATTCCCAATAATGCGGATTTTCAAGCTTGTTCCACGAAGAAAATCGGCTTTGCCGTCAAGGGGAATTCCACGGTTCAATGCGGCACAACTGCCGGTTGCGCCTGCGCGCAGAACAAGTACACCGAGCAAAACCTAAATCAGATCAACACGGCATCAGGACAGCCGTACATAGACGCAGTTGTCTACACCTCAAAGAAGTATCCGGGCCGATTCTATGTTGCGATAGAGGATCTGCCAACGTCCGCAACCAACTTCATCGCGCCGTATTGCCATAAGAACACGGGAGGCACTTGCGATTATTGGACTGCAGACGGCGACTTTAACGATTTCGTGTATAGCGTTGAAGGCGTTGTGTGCAGCGGCGGCGGACAGCTCTGTACTGTGCCAGGTCAGCAGGGCATTTGCGCTACCGGTGTTACTAGTTGCGTAGACTCCGGCAGCACAGCACAGCCCGCGTGCAACGCCGTATTCCAACCTCTGCCCGAGAAATGCAACGCCATCGACGATGACTGCAATGGATCGATTGATGACGGAGACAATCTGTGCCCAACAGGACAGATTTGCTATCAAGGAAACTGCGTTGGTCCTTGTTCGAACAGCGAGTTTGCTTGCAAGTCCGGGCAGGCTTGCGTTGGGGCAGGCTATTGCGTTAACCAGGCATGCGCAAATGTCACATGTGCGGCGGATCAAAAGTGCGTCAATCAAAATGGAACCGGAGTCTGCGTAGGTGGGTGTACGGGGGTCAATTGTGGCCTCGGTCAACAATGCGTGGCCGGCACTTGCGTTGACCTCTGCAGCGTGCGAACGACTCCCTGCCCGACAAACTTCGTCTGCCAAAATGGTGCCTGCGTACCTGACTGCAATTGCTTGCCGTGTGCGGATGGCTTGGCGTGCGCCTCGAATGGGCAATGCCTGCCATCGGGTTGTGAAAACTCCAATTGCGTAGCACCGCAGATCTGTATACCGGGCGGCAATTGCGTTGACCCCTGTGCAACCAATACGTGCGCAGCTCCCACCAAGTGCTCGGCTTTCACGGTTTACGATAAGTCCAAAGATCCGAACGGCGACGGTAGCAATCAATACGCTTGCACCAACCCTGACGGAACCGTAGTGGGAGCTGGCGGCAGCGGAAACGTGGGAGGTAGCGGCCCTTGCCTCGGATGCAGCCAAGCAGGTTCGGGCACCGTTGGCGGTAACGGCGCCGGTCCCACTTCTCCCGCCAGCAGCACGGGAAGCATGGGTTGCGGATGTCGCGTTGCCGGTGACGGCGGGTCGCGCCTTGGTCTTGCCGGAATACTCGGGCTGGCACTACTGGCGCTTCGAAGACAGCGACGGAACTGACGAATTCTTCGTCGCCAGGCAGCGTCCCTCGACGTAGCTGACGACAGTCGGATCTGCGCAAGCCAGGCAGCCGTTAAGAACTGTCACCGGTTCTTCTCGCGAAGATCCGTTGGCGCCCTTCGTCGCGCAGACCGGGCTCGGAGTCGCCTCGCACACGCGTGGGCGAGGTGACTCGCAGGTGTACGTCCCGGAAGCCTCTCGAACCCTCGTCGGTGTGGCCTCATCATTGTAGGAACGCGCATCACCCGAGGACTCGGGCTCCGCAGCTTCTTCCGTAGGCTCGGGCGCTGCGGCACGTTCGTCGGAGAGAGCCGTTGAGGGCGCAGCTACCGGAGTTGCGGACGTTGGCTTTCGTGCGCCTGCGACGCAGGATAAGAGGGCGACAACTGCCAATAAAGCTAGCCGGCCGCGTGCGCTCAGCCGGCAAGTTTTCGCGGGGATGGGCCCACTACCGGCGACGTTGATTGAACGCATCAATGAGTGCATTGGTCGAGCTGTCGTGCGTCGTAACTGATTGCGACACACCCAGTTCCGGTAAAATCCGGTTTGCCAGCTGTTTGCCGAGCTCAACGCCCCATTGGTCGTAGCTATTGATGTTCCAAAGCAGACCCTGGACGAATATCTTGTGTTCGTACAGGGCTACGAGTTGACCGAGCGTGCGCGGTGTGAGCTTGTCGAAGAGGAATGTGCTCGTCGGGCGATTCCCTTCAAAGACCTTGTGGGGCGCAATGATCGAAATGCGCTCGTCGGGCACCCCCGCAGATCTAAGCTCCTGCTCCGCCTCGGACAATGTCTTGCCGCGCATCAAAGCTTCGGTCTGAGCAAAGCAGTTCGAGGCCAGCATGGTGTGGTGCGGGCCAACCGGATTGTGTGAATGCACGGGCAGCAGAAAATCGGCCGGAATTATCTCTGTGCCTTGATGAATCAACTGATAAAAGGCGTGCTGCCCGTTGGTACCTGGCTCGCCCCACAGGATTGGCCCCGTAGTGTAGTCGGTGATGCGCTTGCCCTCGCGGTCAACGCTCTTGCCATTGCTTTCCATGTCCGCTTGCTGCAGGTACGCCGCAAAGCGGTGAAGGTACTGATCATACGGCAATATGGCATGACTCTTGGTCCCAAAGAAATTGGCATACCAAAAGCCCAGTAGCGCCATAATTACCGGTATGTTCTGCGTGAAGGGCTCGCGCTGGAAATGCTCGTCGATATCGAAGGCGCCATTGAGTAGCTCCTCGAAATTGTCCATTCCGATCGTGCAGGCAATCGAAAGGCCGATGGCGCTCCAGAGTGAGTAACGTCCGCCCACCCACTCCCAAAACTCGAACATGTTGGCCGGGTCGATGCCAAATTCCGTAACGGCCTTGGTATTCGTCGAGAGGGCCACGAAATGGTTGCGAACCGCTGCAGCCGAACCAAGCTTCTCGATTAACCAGGCGCGCGCCGTTGCCGCATTGGTCATCGTTTCCTGAGTCGTGAACGTCTTGGAAGCGACTAGAAATAGGACCGTCTCGGGATCCACTAGCTTGAGTTTCTCGCTAATGTCCGTGCCGTCTACATTCGACACGAAGTGAGCGGAGAGTCCTGCCTGCCAATAGGTCTTCAGTGCCTCTGTGACCATCACAGGGCCCAAGTCGGAACCCCCAATGCCAATATTGACGATGGAACGAATCGGTTTTCCAGTAAAACCGCGCCACTGCCCGCTATGGATCGAACCGACGAATACTCGCATTTTCGCGAGCACTGCGTTTACGGCGGGCATTACGTCCTGACCGTCGACGAGTATGGGGCGATTGTTCCGATTGCGTAGCGCCACATGGAGCACCGCGCGGTTCTCCGTGAAGTTGATCCTATCCCCCGAGAACATCCGCTTAGTGAATTCGGCGACCTTGGCCTGCTCGGCTAACTTCACGAGCAACCCCAGTGTCTCGCCGGTTACCCGATGTTTGGAGTAGTCGAATAGCAAGTCGTCGAAGTGCAGCGAGAACTTCGCGAATCGCTGAGGGTCTTTGCCGAACAGGTCGCGCATGTGAACGTGACGTGTCTCTGCATGGTGTGCAGCGAGAGCCTGATAAGCGGGCGAATTGACGAGAGTTGACATAGGCAGCCTCGAATCTCCGAAAGCAGGATTAGCCGCAATCCCGTCGCCACGCAATCTAACGAAAAAGCTGCAGATCACCCGCGCCTTCTCGAATCACTACCGCTTCGTCACCCGTGAAATCCACAATCGACGAGGGAATGGTTCCGCCAGGGCCCGCGTCCAGCACAAGGCTTAGCCCTGGAAACTCATCGTCAATCTCCGAAGGGTCGAGATTGGGCACAGTGCCGGGCCGAGAGGCCGTTGTGTTGACGATGGGATTTCCGAGCGCCTCGAGCAGCGCCTGAGTTACCGGATGCGCCGGCACGCGGATGCCGACGGTCTTACGCGAGGATTGCACGATGCGAGGAACTTCGTGAGTCGAGTTCAAAATGAAGCAAAATGGACCTGGAAGCTGCCGCTTGATTTGCCTAAAAATGTTGTTGGGCAACATCGCAAAACGCGAGACCTCCGCCAGATCCCGGCACATGAACGAAAGCAGGCGCGAACGCGGCAGCCCCTTGATTTGGTACAGGCGATCGAGCGCCTTCTTGTTGAATAGGTCACACCCGATGCCGTATACCGTGTCGGTCGGATAGGCGATAATCTCGCCCGATCGAAGCGCCTCGACCGCACGCTGAATCTTGCGCGGTTCCGGGGTGTCTGGATTGATTTCCAAGAGCATTTTGAAATGGCCGCCGCCCAGGAGGATAGCATAAACGGGCCTAGTACATTGATGCGATGTACTAGAAAATCGCGGAGCGATTTTGGGTTTGGGGGAATGCCCCAAAAAAAGGGATAGCGCCGCGATTGGCCCGCAGCGGCCGGGTTCGAAGAACCAACACTTCAGTGGAATCGCGGCACTAGACATCCGGAGAAATTCGCCGGGCCCGGTGCGCGCCGCCACTTGATAAGGCTTGGTGCCGGCTCGGGTGCAATTTTTGTTTCTGCGACACCCTCAGACAGTTTGAGCTTGATTCGACTTGAGTTTCTCAAGCCAACCCTCAAGGCAATTGGCGAGTGCGCACATCACAGGGTCGCCCTTGAGATTGTCGAGTGCGCCGCCAACTTTAGAAATCGTTGGCAGCACGAAGCGCAGAAAAGAGGAATTGCCTTTCACCCGATCGATGAATACGAATCGACCTGCGTCTTTCAGCTTTCTTTGCACGGTCATCCAGTCGAATTCAAAGCGGATTTGGTCGAATTCACTGCGTGGCCTGCCCCGGTGGTTCAAGTAGTCGAGCAATCTGTTGTCAACGAACTCGCTCGTGAATGTTTGATAGCTGTCACTGAGCAGCGCGACCAAATCGTAGACTCGGGGTCCCAAGAGCGCGTCCTGAAAGTCAATCCAGTACAATTTGAGACTGGTGTCGGCTTGTTGTCGGACCATCAAGTTGCGGCTCTGGTAGTCCCGGTGCACGAACGCACGCGGCCAGCTCTCAGCTTCGCGAGCGATGTGTGTTGCTGCAGTCTCGAAGACTTTCGCCTCGGCCTCGGTTAGCTGAATTCCTTGTGCTTCGAGCGCCCATTGCCGAAAATGATCGACCTCCCAACGTAGCAAATCGTAGTCAAATGCTCGCCGATTTACTATTGAATCACCGGGATTCTCGTCAAAGGCAATTTGCGCGCGCGCTAAGTCGTGCACGGCCATTTGGTAAAGTTCGCGTCTCGCTTCAGGTGTTCGGTCGAGGTAATTAGCGAGTGTGTCTTCACCCAAGTCTTCGACTAACAGCAGACCCTGCTCGCAATCTTCGGAGAGTATTTTTGGTACTGCCACGTTGCACGCCATCAGCAATGCATGCACTTGCAAGAATGGCCAGCGGTCTACGGTGCTCTCCGGCTTAGTTAGCTCATCCGACTTCATCGCCTCGGGAAAGTACATGGCGACCGCGGTAGCGCCGGATTCGAAATGCACGCGCACGAAGCTTCGGGTTGATGCACCACCGGGCATGGCTTCAAGCAAACGTGCAGGCCGATTGTTGTCGAGCCTTTGTACGCAGCGCGTTAGGGGCTCCCATGGAAAATCGGTGATGTCGTTCACTGCAATCGCGCACTTGGAAGGTTAGCGGGAGCTTGGATACGGCCCGGAAGGTTCGGAGTATAGTCAACAATATGGCGGAAGTTTATACCCATGAGCATGCAGACGAGGTAAAGCGCAACTATGCCCGCTCAGGCAACGCCGGCCCCAGGAGTCTTGAGAATTGGAAGGATTGCCGATGAGCTTTTTCCCGAGAATCAGTGGACGGACGCTACCTATTCCACGTTAGCCGATTGGCTGGAGCTGTTGCGTCAATGGAATCGCAAGATTGACTTGACCGCAGCGCGAACGGACGACGAGTTCTTCGACCTTTTCATAGCGGATGCCGTTGTCTTGCACCGAGCCCGGATGGAGGCAGGCCAGTCCTGTCGATGGGTGGATGTTGGGTCTGGCGCTGGGGCGCCGGGCCTCGCCATGGCTATTTTAGACCCCAGCCTCCACATTGACCTTGCTGAGCCCAACGCTAAACGCGTGGCCTTTCTACGACAAGTCATCGGGAGATTGGGGTTAACATCGGTGACTGTAAAACGTGCCCGCGCGGAAGAGCTACCTTTGGCAACGGCAGATGACGCTGTCTCGCGCGCTACCTTCAGTCCGGCCACTTGGCTGGCGCAGGGGTTGCCGCTTGCAACTCAGCGCCTGTGGATACTGCTGGCGCGAGAAAACTGGGTACCGGACTCGAGCTGCTCGGTCGTATATGAGCGAAGCTATCAATGGCCGCTGACGGGGGCCAATCGGCGAGTCATCGCCGTTATGCGCTCAAACACATAGCGAACGATAAAGATCCACTGTTTGTTGGGCAATCGATTGCCAACTAAAAACGTCAACGACGCGTTTCCGACCGGCCTCACCCATTCGCTCAGCCAACTTTGAGTCCTCGAGCAGAATATTGATGGCACTAGCCATATCGCGTGCGAATTGAACGCGATCTAACGGTGTGCCAAAAGGACTCCCATCGCTCTCAAAGGGCACCAATTTCCCCGTAACTTCTGGGACCACGATCTCTGGAATGCCGCCGACCGCGGATGCAACTACCGGTACGCCGCAGGCCATTGCCTCAAGGTTCACGATACCGAAAGGCTCGTAAACACTGGGGCACACGAACACGCGTGCGTGCGTCAGGAGCTGCGATAGCGCGTTACGCTCGAGCATGCGACTGATCCAAACCACATGTCCTCGAGTTGCCATTAGGTTGGAGACTCGCGTCGCTACTTCCCGCCCAATCTCCGGCGTGTCCGGCTCCCCTGCGCAAAGAACCAACTGCACGCCGGGCACAATATCGGCCGCCGCTTCGAGCAGATACACAATGCCTTTTTGTCGAGTGATGCGACCCACGAACAAGACGTAGGGCCGCGCCGGATCTACGCCGTGCAGTTTGAGTTGCTCGGTCTCACTGTTGGGGACGAGTTCTTCGTGATCGATTCCGTTGTAGATAACTTGGATTCTGTTCGCCGATACTGATGGATAGCACCGCAGGATATCTCGCTTCATCGCCCCCGAAACGGCAATGATAGCGTCGGCATGCGCAATCGCGGTGTGTTCGGTAAAACTCGAGAGTGCGTAGCCACCGCCGAGCTGCTCGGCTTTCCACGGACGCAACGGCTCCAGGCTATGCGAAGTCATTACGTGCGGTATGCCATACATCAACTTCGCATAGTGGCCCGCCAGATTCGAGTACCAGGTATGGGTATGAACTATATTGGCGGAGCCCAGCCTAGCTGCAATTGCAAGGTTGACGCTCAACGTCCTGAGGACCGCCTGATACGGTTCGGTACCGCCGAGCTTGTCCCACGGCTGATAACTACCCACGACTTCTGGAGACGTGCGTGGTTCGCCAAAGCAATGGACCTCGGTTTTGACATGTCGCTGAAGAAAGCGGACCAGATTTTGGACGTGAACACCCGCCCCCCCGTACACTTCAGGTGGGTATTCTCTAGTAACGATAGCCGCAGTCAGTGGGTTGCTCAATGGCAGTGCTTTCAGCTTTGCATTGGTACCGGGTCACCTTTGCCGATAACCACGATTCCGCCTTCGGACATGGTAAAGCCACGAGCTCGATCATCTTCTGGATCGACTCCCACGTGGCAGCCGGGTGGAATTACCACGTTCTTGTCGATAATGGCTCGACGCACGACCGAACCGCGCCCGATGTCCGCCCCATCCATCAGCACTGAATGCTCGACTAGTGCACCTGAATGAACGACAACCGATGGGGACACCACGCATCCGCGCACGGTCCCGCCAGCAATTAGCGCGCCAGCGCTCACCAACGAATCAACGGCATGTCCACGACGCCCGTCCTCATCGAAAACGAACTTGGCCGGAGGCAATGACGGGTACCAGGTGTGGATTGGCCACTGGTCATTATACAAGTTGAAGACCGGGTGTACGCTCACGAGATCCATGTTCGATTCGTAATAGCTGTCCAAAGTTCCGACGTCGCGCCAGTACCCCTTGTCACGATCCGTAGCACCGGGTACACGATTGAATTCAAAATCATAGACGTAGGCATGGCTTGCGTCCACGGCTTTGCTGACTATGTCGCCGCCCATGTCGTGGTTGCTATTGCGATCCTCGGCGTCAGAACGTACGGCTTCCACCAAGACTTTGGTCGAGAAAATGTAATTACCCATCGAAGCGAGCACTTCGTCGGGATGGTCGGGTAGCCCACGTGCAGATTGAGGTTTTTCCTCGAATTTTACAATTCGACCATCCTGATCCGTTTGCAGTACCCCGTAGCGGAAAGCTTCGTTGCGTGGGACGCGAATGCCGGCGATGGTTACCCCCGCGCCCGAATCGATATGCTGGCGGAGCATTTGAGCCGGATCCATTCGATAGATATGGTCGGCCCCAAACACGTAGATGTAGTCAGGTCGATCATCGAGGATCAAATTCATGTTCTGAAGGATTGCGTCCGCCGAACCTTCGAACCAACGTTTCCCGGTCCGCATCTGCGCAGGTACACTCATCACGTAATTGTTGAATATGGATGACATCCTCCAGGTTTGAGCCAAATGCCTGTCCAGGCTGTGGCTCTTGTATTGCGTGAGTACGGCAATCCGCAGACAGTTTGCATTGACCAAGTTGCTCAGAACGAAGTCAATTAGCCGGTAATTGGCGCCGAAGGGTACGGCGGGTTTGGCACGGTCGCGTGTCAGCGGGGCCAGGCGTTTGCCTTCCCCGCCCGCGAGTACCAAACCAAGAACTTTCACTCGATTGGGCATAGTCTCAAAATCCATGCTGCCGGCACATCAAGCCGAAGGCAACCCCCTGAACGTGGTCAGACGTGATTGTTCGCTCACCGAGGCTTGGAGCGTACGCGCGACTTTTTCGCGGTTTTTTCAAATCGATGTTGGCCATTCGTCTGCGTTGCTGACGCCAACAGCCACGACGAGCAGGTAACGGCCGAACCACCGGAATATGTGGGGAACGTTAGGAGGCGTCACCCGCATCATCTACTGAGCTCGATCCGCCCGTGCCGTGGCTAGTTCCGCCACCCGTGGCAATGCTGCCACCTGTTTCATTGCCGCCGTCGTCAGTACTCGAGCTTCCGCCCATGTCGGAGCCACCGCTGCCTTCTATCTTGCTCCGATCTACATCGGTGATCAGCGAACAGGCCGCCGAGGCGATTCCAGAGCCGATCAACACAAGAGTCAAAAACCTGCGCTTTGAGAGCATCCCACACCTGCCTTCTACCATCACACCTAAGCTCCAGGGCCTGAGCTGCCGCTGTTATTTCGCACGCAGGGCTCCCTAAATCAATGGTTGTGATTATTTAGCCGATATCCAGCTCTCGAACCTGACGTGGTCCGCGTTAGGATTGAGGGTCGGCCAACGGGGCCAAAGTGGCCTCGGCATGACCAAAGTGGCGGTTTGTTGGGGGTACTTTGCGCGCAGCGCGCGGCCCCCGCTGCAGTCGCGAGTGTCCGATGCCTCTCGAGTTGCCGGTGCCCTTGCCCAGCTAGACCACCACATTGTCACAGGTGAACGTAACCGAATCGTATTAAATGGAAGCCCGCCATGATCGGTGGTTCTTCCGGCCGTAACGTAGCTGCTAAGATATGCAGCTATGGAAAGTCGGATTTCCTGTGCACTGATTGCCGTTGCTAGCCTGACGTCGGCGTCATTCGCCTGGGCGCAAGCGCCACTTGCCGTTTCGGACCCCTACGGCGGTTCGAATTCTGCACTAAATTCGGGCGGACTCGCGCCGCCCGGGTCCGGCAGCTCCACTCAAAATGGCTACGACCCGCGACAGCAGGACTCGGCGACGCAACAATCGCTCAATGTTGCTAGCGCCAAAGACTCGGGTCGCGGTCTTGAATTCGTTTGGGCCAACGCCGAAGCAGGTTTCCAGTACCTGAGCCTCAACACTTTTCATGCGAACAATCTCGTCAACTCGCAATTCGTCAAGACGACTCAGGGTGGGCCACTTTACGGTTTTGGTGCTGGTCTTAGATTGATTTTTCTAACACTCGGCGTAAGGTTTCGATTGGGCGACTTTTCCGCTTGGCAGATGTGGACGCTCGACGCCGAAGCAGGCCTGCACATGCCCATCGGCAGGGTCGAACCCTATTTCAACTTTGCAGCGGGCTATGCCTCTGTCGGGGCATTTGGCGGCGCGAGCAGCGCCATCAATTTGCAGAACTCGAGCGTCAATATTCATGGCTGGAATGCTCGTATCGGTTTCGGCATGGACGTCTACATCACCCGGACAATCAGCGTAGGCGCGTTGATGACGGGCGAAATGCTTTATCTAAAACGCTCTCGAACGTTGACAATTGCCAACCCCACCAATGATCCTACGATCGCCGAAGCGGCCAAAGTCTACGCCAATGATGGGTCGAGCATTGGTGGTGCCGCTACGCTCACGGGGGTTGTTGGGCTGCATTTCTGATGCGGATATTGGCACTGGTTTGGGTTGTTTTGGGTCTTGTACTCACTTGGACAAGCTGGGTGAAGCTGGCAAGGCCCAATGGTTTACCCGCAAGAGTCGTCTGGTGGTTACTCCTGGGCGCTATGCTCATGGTTGCACCGGTCCTGCTTTCGCAAGGGGCGCTGCTGGATTCACTCGGTTGGACGACGAGCGTTGCGGCTTCGGGAACGCGCAAAGCAATGCTAGCCGCGGGCGCAGTGCTAGCGCCGATTGAACATACCGCCTTGGTTCTAGTCGTATGGCCCGTTTATCGTGCACAGCGCCTGCATCGATTGCGCGCGGCGGTGAGCGCCGGAATTATCGTAGGCTTAGGCTTTTCGATTGCCGATGGCGCCTGGCTAATTGCTACTTCGAGCAGCATCGGCATGCTGCCGCGAGTAATCGTTCGCTGTGCGCATATCATTGGCGGTGCCATGGGGTGGGCTGCGGCGGCCAGCTATGACCAGAACAACCGAAAGCATTGGTTTCCGGCGGTTTGGTTGCTCGCCGTAATCGTACAAGGTTTTGGCAACCATTTGGCCCTGGGCATGGCTCCCGCCTTCACGATCATCGCGATTCCCACGTTGGTGGTAATTCTGGTTGGGGCAATTGCTGCGTTGCGGGATCCAAAAACAAAGGATCCCCGCGTTCAAGATTCGGCTTCATTCGAACGAATATCCGAAGACGGGGGGCTCGCGAGACCATCGGGGGCATTGCGGCGTTTGAGCCGGGTGAGTCTGTTGCCAGAACGGCCGACGATTCATCAGATCCGAGTGGCCTGGCGGCACCAACATCGTCCAGCGTTGTTGCATTGGATCGCAGCCGGTTCGATTATTTGCTTGGGCGCGCTGTTAGTCGCGCTCGGAATGTCAGTGGTTGCGGCACACTGGCTGGGCATGGATTTGTCGAGGGTCGATGATGGTGACACCTCTTCGATGGCGCCGTTGATACTGATGGGCACCTTCGTGCTGGCGGCATTTCCGGTCTCCGGCTATCTCATAGCGCTGGCTAGCGCCGCGGACAGCGTATTCGAGGCGGGCATTGGCGCCTTAGTGGCTATCGTATTGGTAGTGGCGCTCCTATCCATGACCGCTCCCGTGGGCGTCGTGTTAGCGCTTGCCATTGCTCCGCTTGCTTTCGGATTGGCTTGCGTGGGCGCCTGGTTTGGCCTCCAGCGTTAGGGGTGAGCAGGGCTTGGGTGCGCCTTCTTCCATTCGTCGTACTGACCGCTGATGTAGAGTGGATCCGCGGGCAAATAGCGTCGCTTTGCCTGCGCGGCATCCGGATCTGCCTTTGACGTCAATAAGCTCTTCAAATCGAGTTCGATGAAGCGACCGAGCAAGTGCGGGGCCGCACTGACCCACAGTTTGCGGTCAGTCGTATCGAAAGCGACTCCGTGAGCCGCAATCAATGCCCCAATTGCCCGCCGATCACCGAGCGGCAACTCACTGTCGTTGATGCCGCGGCGCTCGCGAAGCAGATCCACGAAGTCGGGTGCCGCAAGCGGCCGCTTATAGCGAGCCAATATCTGCTGGCCGCGCTGCTGTCGGTATAAAGTAGTAGTTAACTCGCGAACTCTAACATTTTGCGGATCGTCACTGGCGGGTCCAATGAAATGGTTGGTGATAACTGCGCGATCAGCAACCCGATAGACATAGGGAGCTTGGCGAGGCACGCGTTCAATAACCATACTCTGCGCAGCGGGGTCGGTCACGATGACTATGTGGCTCACCATGGGCTGCTTTTGCCGCAATATCTCCAGCGCATCGGCGGCCGAACGGGCGTGACCGAGCACGTATCGCATGGTTTGAAGTACTGGCTCACCGGTTACGTCGAAATTTCCAGCTCTGCCGCCGTGAACCACCAGCGCCAAACCTTCGGCATTCATACCCGAGACAACGCCAGGTATTCCGGGCCATGCAACCGAGGCAAACGAAATTGATCCTGGCTCGATCATTAGGTAAACGATCTTCTTCTGATCGAATATCTCATCCACTTCGAAATCGAAGTTTCGTGCCAACCAGCTGTGCCCACTAGCGCTGGACTTTCCACGCACCAGAAATGTCGTGCACCCTACGAGGGGGGCGTGCTCGAAGCTCAAGGAAATGTCGTAAAGTCCGCTCAAATATACGAGTCGCTGATAGGCCGGCATGAATGAGGAGAACGGATCTGGCTCCAGGGCGGCGCCCAGCGCAGCCAGTTCTTCTCGACTATTGGCGTCGAGGTTCCTATCTAAATGGGAATATCGAATTCTAGCCCAATCCAAAAGCAATGCGCGAGCCCAGCCCCGCGGAACGTAATGCTCGAATTGTTTGAATAGGCGCCCCTCGGTTTCCAAAATATCTTGCCGCAGAAGTTTACCCGAGGCAAAGCCAATTTGAGCAGCCGTTCCCTCAAGGCGAGCCTCTATGATTCCGTCCGCTTCGTTCACATAGGAGGGGCCATAGTAACGCAGCGTGGGACCCGCGCTGCGAATCTCCAAGGTAGGAGTCTGAATCTTCGGCGGCTCTAGCCTCGAAAAATGCACTACTAGCACGTGAAAAAGATACACGGCCGATACGAGCCCGAAGACGACTGCACCGCTGCGAATTAAGAATCGCCGTGTATTCACGATGCACCGCGATCGAGCCAAGTGCTAAGGACGCGAAATACTATGCGCGTCGGATCTCTGACTGGATGAAAGTGACTGACCCGCGCCGATGGTGGCGGATAAAAGACTCGAACGGGGGTTTGCACAATTTGCAGTCCAGCCCGTGCAGCGCGTAAGATTACCTCCGCCTCGAAGGCATATCCCGGTGATCGCGTCGCCAAATCCAGTACTTGCGGCAGGGGATAGCGACGTAGTCCGCATTGAGTGTCCCGGAGCGATTGGCCCGAAAACAGCGACAAGAATCGATTGGATACCGAATTAGAGAATTGACTGCTCCTCGGTGCCCCATCTCGAACCAAGTTTCGAACACCGAGCACTAGTGCTTCAGCTGGCGCGGAGTGACACGCCAGCCGCACCGCTTCTTCCGCCGGATGTTGGCCGTCGGCATCCACAGTGACGGCTGCCTCGAATCCCTCTCCAGCCAAAGCTCGCAGACCAGTCAGCAAAGCTGCACCCTTACCGCGATTGGACGTATGGCGAATGACTTCAGCGCCAGCACCTTGGGCGACTCCGGTGGTGTCGTCGGTAGAGCCGTCGTCAACTAACCATATTGGAAAAGTCGTACCTTGATTCTTCGCCTGAGCCTGAATGCCTCGGATCACGGCGGGAACCGAATCTTGAGCTTGAAACGCCGGTATCAGTGCTGCGACCTTCAATGCGCTAGAAGCGTAACGTGTCTTTAGTTGATTGCGCCACTGATTGTGCCCTCTGACGGCGGTTCGGCCGGCTGCGAATCGTGTACGTCCTCGCCGCAGCGGTAGTATCTTGACCGTCGGTAGTAATACCCCTCGTGAACATTCGGAAATTGCGATGTCGGGCGGACCCTTTGATTCTCATGAGTTTGATCAAGAGACGGCCACAAGCCTGTGTCGTCAGGCCAAGTCTGCACTTAGAAGGCGATTGGGTTCCCTTCGCCGTGCGTTGCCGGAGGCCGCGGCGGCAGCGCGCAGTTCGCGGATCGTCGATAAGCTGCTGCAGCATGACTGGCTAGGGGCGGCACAAGGCATCGCACTTTATGCGGCAATTGCTGCCCGGCGGGAGCCCGACTTGACCGAGCTGCACCAGCGTTTGGCGCAGAGAGGCGTGCGTTTGTACTACCCATTCATGGATTCAATTGCCACCGGATATGAAACGGGTTTTCGACTTTGGCGCCCCGGCGACATTCTAAAGGCGGGCTCGTTCAGCTTCGCCGAACCCGATCGAAGCGCCCCCTTGGCCGAGCGGGGCGACGTCGATGTCGTAGTAGTGCCCGCGCTTGGCGTGACCTTGGACGGGCACCGACTAGGAACGGGTTCCGGCTTTTACGACGTCACGTTGCCTGATCTGTGCCCGCCAGCAAAGAGCATCGTCGTCGCCTACGATTTTCAGTGTCTCGTTGAATTGCCGACGGAACCGCATGATCTACCCTGCGACGATGTCGTCACGGACGCGATTCGATGACTTTTTCCACGTGACGGAAAAGACAAAAGTATAGAATGTAAAATCAGGCCGATGTCATCGAAGATTCAAGGTTCGACGGATACCTTGTTCTCCCCAGGGCGGCACTCCGCGCACAGACCATAGAGCTCGTGGCGATGGTGAGTAACGACAAACCCATATCGATCGGCCACCTCCAGTTGCAAATCTTCAATTTGCGGTTCCTCGAATTCCACAATCTTGCCGCAGGCGGTGCAAATCAAATGGTCGTGGTGGCTCTCGGTACTGGCCAGTTCATAACGAGCAAATCCATCGTCGAAATGACGCTCATGAGCGATGCCGCATTCCGCCAACATCTTGAGAGTCCGATACACGGTGGCGTACCCGATTCGAGCATCTTTCTGTCTGACTTGCCCCAAAAGCTCATCGATGCTCACATGCGGCTCGGCAGCCATGAACGTATCAATGATAAGGCGCCGCTGCTCGGTAGCCCGCATTCCATGCTCGACCATGTAGGCATCCAGGACGTCCCGCAAATGCTCTGCATCCGGGCTCTTGGAAAGATCCACAAGGGAATGTTGACGGGGGCACACCAGTATCAGCTTCTTCTTTCTCGACCGAACAATCTGAACGCCTCAAGAGTGCAATATCGCCGCGAACTATTCAAGCTCCAACCGTGAGTAGATGGCCCCGCGGGCAAGCGCCCACGTAAGTTTTCTTGTCATTCCGTTACGGATCGCCACCGGTAAATGCCAGCTAACACTCCGAGTAACGCTACGGCAGGCGCCGCTCCAATTGGGAGTAGTGCAAATGCGATTACAGCGGCGCCCGCCGCGGCCGTGCCTACACACGAGAACAGACTTAACCAAAGCTCTCTTCGAACGTGGTGCCCGATGCGCAACGCATATGCGGCATCACGAACGTCATCCGAAGCCAATTGGACGTGCCAGTCCGTCGAACCTGCTCCCGCACACGCCAAAGCTATCGCAAGATCAGCCCCCGACAGCGCCGCGTCATCGACTGGACTGCGCCCGATCACTGCAACTACCGCGCCGCCATCCGCGAGTCGTCGAATTTCCTCGCCCCGATCGCCAGGCAGTACTTCTGGGCGGACGTGGTCGATGTCGAGCGCCTGTCCCAATGCTTCGCAGGTGTCACGCGTATCCCCCGATAGCAAGACTGGTTCGATATTTACATCGAGTAAATGCTGCACGGCGGCACGCGCCCCAGCACGCAGGCCATCCTGAAGCCCTATTGCTCCAATGATGCGCGCGCCGAGGGCCACGAGCAGCACGCTGCGCCCCATTGCCTCGAGATCCGCGATCTTCGCTTCGGCTAGGGCAACGCTGACGTACTCGCGTAACATCAATCCGCGGCTGCCTACGATTAGCCGCTGTCCGTCCGAGGCCACAGCAGTCACACCTAATCCTGCGAAGAAAGCTGGACTTCTAACGGCATCGGCACGAATGCCGCGCGCGCGCGCCGCCCTCAGAATTGCGGTGGCGGTTGGATCCTGAAACCCACTCTGGGCGCCCGCCGCCAACTCGAGCACGCGCTCGGCGGTGTTGTTCCCAAATGGGTCGATTCCGGTCACCTCGGGTTCACCCAGTAGCAGTGTGCCGCGCGCGCAAAATGTTGCGGTAGAGACCCGACCCGCGCGATCGATGGCTTCAGATGAGCGAAATGCAATGCCACGCCGCAATGCCGCGAATACGCCGCGCGCTACGTGCAGTGCCGGAAGCTCGGCGAGCCCGGCGGAACAGAAGGCGCAATATGAAGCCACCGCCACCCCAAGGATCTCGAGGGGTGACTGACCTGCAGCGTATACCGTCAGGGCCGTAAGCCCCGCCACCACCGGCGCCAGGCGCAGCGCGATTAAACGACCCGTTTTCGCCCAAACGCCGTGCAAATCAGCCCGACGACGCGGATCCACCGTGAGACGCAGCCATGCCCTATCATACCCTGACCAGCTCACGATCAGCCTGAGTCGACCTTCGATAACCTTGGCGCCAGCGACCACGCTGGTTCCTTCAGCGACCGTGACCTGCTCAATGCTCTGGTACCAGGGCATGATCTGCGCTTGTCCAGCGACGACCGAGCCATCAGCAGGCACGGTTTCGCCTGGCCCGACGACGATTTCCTCGCCCGGACGGAGATCTTGCGAGCTAACAACGGTAATTGACTCGTCGTGATACCGATTCGCGTCCTGATCGAGAGCGAGCTTCAGTTGGTTCCGTTCCGCCTCGATAGCGTAGCGGCATTTCAAGACCAAAAGGACGTTCGCTGCAGTGGCAGCAACGACCAGCGAAGCTGCGTTGGTTAAAGACGACGCCTCTTTATGACCGATCAAACAAGCCGTCGTAGCGATGATGACCGACGCCACACTGGGCCAGGATTGCACGATGATCGGCAAACTCAGTGCGTTTCGAGGTGCGAGCGATAATTCAAAGACCAACGCAATTGCCGCAACGCTAACAACAACGAGTCGCGCAACGAGCGCGATGCCTGTGTCTCCGGCCAATGTCAGGGCGAGTGCCAGAAGTGACCCCACGATTGACAGAGTCAACAGAAGATTCCCGATATCGATGTCCGAATTCGAAGACAGTGGCGTAGCCGGAGCCACTCGCCCGGAAAACATGGGTTCAAGGGATAACGGCGCAGAGGAAGTGCGAATGCCGTCCAGCTGTAGTTCAAGCCCAGACTCCCCAGCCACATCGTACAATGTCGCGCTCACTGCTGGGCTTGGCGAATCAGACTGGAAAGCGTCAACCGCGTGGACCGCCGACTTTACTGCCTCTTCAGCAGCTTTTGCTGCGTGATTGGCAAACACTAACTGGCATTCGGGCGAGCAGAAATAGTAAAAACCGATATCGTATGCCGACACTCGCGGTGCACGGATCGGATCCACTGTGGCCTGACATTGTGCGCAGGGCACTGATGACGCGACCGGACGGCCTCGCTGCACGGAATGCTGGTCAGGCATCGACCCCAAGCGCCCAGGCGAGCGCGGCCTTGGATGTGTGCAGACGTGCCTCTGCCTGATCCCAAACGGCACTGTTAGGCCCGTCGAGTACCTCGGCTTCTATTTCTTCACCACGATGGGCAGGCAAACAATGCAGGACAATATGTTCACTATGAGCATTCGTAAGCAGTTCACTGGACACAGTAAAGCCACGAAACGCGCTCATCCGATCACGTTGCTCCGCCTCTTGGCCCATACTAGCGAACACATCTGTACTCACAACGTGCGCATCTCGAACGGCTTCACGCGGGTCACGAACTACATGGACCTCTGCACCGAGTGCCCGTGCTTGGTCAACCTGAGCGATGGGTGGGCCATAGCCTTCTGGACATGCCAATATCAAAGTGAACCCCAATAGCCCGGCGGCTTCTAGCCACGAGGTTGCCATGTTATTGCCGTCGCCGACCCAAGCGTACTTCAGATCGTCGAGATGACCGAAGTGAGCGCGGACCGTTTGCAAGTCTGCCAAGAGTTGCATGGGGTGACTTTGATCGGTAAGGGCGTTGAGCACGGGCACGGACGAAAATTTCGCCATATCGAGAAGGCGGTCAGCACCCGAAGTGCGAAAAGCGATTGCGTGAACCATCCGTGACAGCACGCGCGCTGTATCCGCGATAGGTTCGCCGCGCGCAATTTGCGAGCCGGCACTCGTGATAACCACTGGATGGCCACCCAATTCGACTACTGCGACTTCCAGCGATAAGCGTGTTCTCGTCGAAGCCTTTTCGAAGACCAACGCGATCGATTTTCCGACGAGCGGCTGCGAACGCTCAGAGGATTGCCGCAATTTCTTGTACTTATCAGCCGAATCTAACAGTTTGATTAGGCCATCGCGGCCCAGATCGGAAAGACTTAGCAAATGACGCATGACGCTTCCGCCTTTAGCACCTGAGCCAGCAACTGGACTCCTTCTTCTAGCTCACTTTGCGATACCGTGAGAGAAGGCGAGAACCTAAGGGCATGGCTTCCGGCCCGAGTCAACAAAAGTCCCGCATTCTTGCAATTTTCAAGCATATTGGACACGTCCACCGACGGGTCGAGCTCGACGGCCCATAGCAGACCGCGACCACGGCTCGCGGCAATTTGTTTGGGAAATTTCCGCTTGAGATCCGCTAGGAGTCGGCCCAGATGGGCCCCTTTAACCTGTGCTGCGGCAATTAGATCCTCTTCGACTATCACGTCCAGCACCGTAAGGGCGGCCGTCGAGGCCAGTGGATTGCCTCCGAAAGTCGTGCCGTGGCTGCCCGGAGGCAGATCTGCAGACAATGACTCATTGCAGAGTACAGCTCCGATCGGAAAGCCACCACCGAGACCCTTTGCGAGGGCGACGATATCCGGCTCGACTTTACTGTGATTGCAAGCCAAAAAATGACCGGTACGCCCAAGACCCGTTTGAACTTCATCGGCAATCAACAGTGAGCCCTGTTCGTCCGCAATCTGCCTTAGGTCCTCAAGAAAACCTTCGGGCGCAGTAACTATTCCGCCCTCACCTTGAATTGGCTCGACCAATATGGCCGCGACGTCCGGCGACATATTTGCCCGGACCGCCTGGCTATCGCCGTAGGGCACGTGAGTGACCCCCAACAGTGGCCCAAATCCGTCGCGGTACTTCGCCTGTCCGGTGGCCGCGAGCGAGCCCAAAGTGCGGCCGTGAAACGAGTTTTCGAAAGCAATTACGCGATACCGGTCCGGATTCATTTTCGAAGTAAAATGCCGGCGCGCCAGCTTGAGGCTCATTTCGACCGCTTCGGTGCCCGAATTGCAAAAGAATGCCCTCGAATAGCCGGACAACTCGCAAAGGCGAATCGCCAACCTCACGTTGGGTTCATTGTAGAAGTAGTTGGAGACATGCATTAACTGCGCAGCTTGCTCCGAGATGGCACGCACCAACCGAGGGTGTGCATGACCAAGAGTATTGACTGCAATCCCGGCACACAGATCCAAGTAACGCTTGCCATCCATGTCCCATATTTGTGAGCCCTGCCCACGACATAGAACGAATGGTGACCGCTGATAATTCGGATACAAATGGCGCTGCGCTTGGACTAAAAGGGTCGACTGTTCCGTCATCCTGTTCGGAGCGTAACGGAACTATGAGCCCCGCGCCAGTATGGGGCCTTGGCTCGTTCAAACGGCATGAATTTTCCCGATCAAGATCGTTACCGGCGAAGCTTGATAATCTGCTCGGCGAATTCTACAAAACCGAGACCCCGCTCCGAATGCGTTACATATCGAGGTGAAATGGTAGGGCGTCCGCGCAGATTCGCTACCGCGACGCTCGTGTGAAATGCCGCAAATCCGGCCTCGTCATTCTCACTGTCGCCGATGAACGCGAATTGACGCCGTGCATCGGTCAGATCGAAACCGAATTCTTGCCGCAGCAATCGAAGTGTCCCAGAAGCCTTGTCGCTCCCATCGAAGGTCACATGTAAATGAACACTCGAACGAGTTGATAGCGCACCTTCTGCCCGCGCAAAATTCATCGCATCCGCGACGATGCGACTGGGTACCTGCCGGTATTCTCCGATATCAAATGTAAAATCACTACGCCGCATGGCGAGGTCTCTCGACGGAACCAGGTCAGGGAACGTGCGCATCATCGTTTGCGCCAGAGACTGCAAGCGTTTCTTTCGTTCGGCACGCCCCGCCGCGTTGACCTCCTCGCTCAGTTTAAGCAAACCGTCCTGGTTGACGATTGATACGGCCCCGTTCTCGGTGACGAAAGCCTGTACCGGCCACTGCAGCGCTAATACCTCGCCCCAGCCCGAAGGACGTCCGGTTACCGCAACCAACATGAGGCCGGTCTCGCGCAGTCGAAACAACGAACCGTACGCCTTTTCGCCCAGGCGGCCCCCGTCGAGCAACGTATCGTCCAGGTCGAACAGTATGCCGGCCAAGCCCAATGCGACCTCCCGGCTAATAGCGGTAATTGAAAGCATATCGATCTAATCAACGTTCGAGATTTCGGCGATCACCGCCGAGAGATAGAGACCCTCGCGAAACGCCGCAACTACTGGGTGGTCGGGTCCCTGATACCACCGTTCGACGACACGAGGCACTACGTTTACGTCGCGGCCGCCCAAAGCCAGTGCGCGAGTAAGTTCATTCAAACCTATCACGGCCGAACATGAACACAGAACCAACGTGCCGCCGGGCGCTACGGCCTGGCACCCCGCAGCCGCCAATCGGCGCATGAAGGTTTGCGCGCGTTCGCTCGCCGAACGGCTTGGTGCCAATTTGGGCGGATCGCAGATTACGATATCGTAGCCGCCGCTGCGGCCCGCCTGCTTGAGTGCTTCGAATGCATCATTGTGTTGATGTGCAATCTTGCCGGATAAGTCGTTGCGCGCGGCAACTTGGGCAGACACTTCAAGCGCGATAATGCTTGAATCGACCGCCGTGACCCGGGTAGCCCCGCCACGCGCTGCCGCCAGTGAAAATGGACCAATATACGAAAAAACGTCGAGTACTTGTCGCCCCCTCGACATCTGTTCGATGCGGCCACGCAATGTGCGCTGATCGAGGTAGTAGCCCGTTTTTTGGCCCAATTCTAACGGGATACTGAATTCGAACGCCCGCTCCAGAAATGTTAGTCCATCAGGCTCTGCGATCCCGCGCACTACGCCTTGATTAGGTTCGAATTTCTCCGATTGGGCCAGTCGTTTACTGGTTCGATCGATTATGCAACGCGGGCGAAGCAACTGTTCGATGGCGTCCAGTATCATTCGCTCGCGTTGTTTGACGCCAACTGTCGCGATCTGCACGACCACCGTGTCGGCGTACTTGTCGATGACCAACCCTGGGAAATCATCGCCCTCGCCATTTAGCACTCTAAACGCGTTGGTTCGCAGTGAGGGTAGTCCAAGAACCTGACGCCGTTTCATCGCACTATTGATGCGCTGCTCAATCAGTGTCTGGTTGATGCTCTGGGGCTTGCTCCGAGTGTATAGCCTGACGGGAATTGCCGTTCCCGGTGAGTAGAGGCCCCTGCCCAGCCACTGACCGCGCGGGTCCACTACATCGACCTCATCGCCGGCCGTGGCCCCCCCTTCGATGTGCTCGACCGCTTGAGCGTAAACCCAAGGGTGGCCAGCCCAGATCGGCCGTACATGGCCTGGCTTAACGGTGACTTTAGGCACGCGGACTGCCGTACGTCGCTCGCCGCCGCGATGCAAACTCGTATGCGGCAAATTGACAGACGCCCAGTCACGCCCCGCGGGTGCCTGGTACTGACAGCCGGGATTTGGCCATTTTTTGTGGGGATGTTTGGGACGCTCGAGTTAATGACGAGCATCTGACCGAGCGGTGCTAAAACCGAGGTGGAGATGACGTGATTACAAAGTCCATTTTTGCCCTCTCCGGCATCGCCCTACTGTCGTTTACCGCTACGGCCGCCGCCGCGACGACGGAGTGCCCTCCTGGCGACTGGTTTTGCGAACCGATTCCAACGCCCGCCTCGCCCGCGCCTGCAGGTCCCGCCGCGCCCAACAGACCGCCTCAACAACTGCCGCCCAATCCCGAACCGATGGATCTGGCTCCTGAGCCGGGTGCTTCGTCGATCGACCTCAGAGTACCGCCGCCACCCCCTCCCGCTCGGCGGCAGCGACAACGAGTTTGGGCAATTCGGACCCAGCTGTTGATTCCCTTCGTCGATTCCGGTGCTGCTTCGAATTACTCGATGGCTGGGCTCGGGTTTGGTGGTCGTGCCCGTCCTGATGACGCCGTGGCCCTGGACCTGACCCTCGATAGTTTTGGGGGAGTCGACTACGTGGGCCATCGGCGTACGGAATTGGCCCTCGATTTTGCCACGACGGTTTTCTTCAATCCGCATGACCCGATTCAGGGCTTCGTGCTTGCGGGACTCGGGTGGAGCCGTGCCGATGTTTCATACAAAATCCATGAATCAACGCCGACGGGCTCAATTCGGCGGCAGGTTGATCAGACGTATTATTACTTTGGTTTAATGGCTGGCATTGGTCTCGAGTGGCGCTTCGAGCGTAGGTGGGGTCTCGATTTCGCGTTGCTCGGAATACTTCGGGGGCGCACGGATTCTGACGCCGATCAACACCCTGAATTTGTCGATCCCAAAACGAAGCTCGCCACAAACTCGTCGGGCGCTGGCCTACTTAGACTTGGGCTGAACTATTATTTTTGACGGGATTCCTCGCAGCCGGTGATGCATGCTCACCCTGCCAACCTGACGCGTCGGTGACCTGCACCTTAGATCTCCCCGCGCTGGCGCAGCGATGCTCGCAGCCCGAGGTGAACTTTTAACGGCGAAACCCCGATCCCATTCTGTGAGACCGGGGTACCGCGAATGACTCGAAGACTAAATCACTGGGATCTAGTTTCGACCGAGCGTGCCAATTAGTTTACGAGATCCTTGAGCGCCTTTAGGGGCGTCGAACGAATCTTGCGGCTCGCGGGCTTTGCCGGAATTGTTATGGGTTCTTTGGTAAATGGATTAATGCCCTGTCGCTCTTTGGTCGCGGGCTTCTTGACCACACGTAGCTTTACAAGACCTGGTACTACGAACTCACCGGGGCCTCGATTAGATAGCTGTTTGCGGATAAGTTCACTGATTGCATCAAATACGCGATTGACACTCTTCTTGTCGAGATCTGCCGCGTTTGCGAGTTCCGCGATTACCTGAGCCTTTGTCAGCCTCTTGCCTGCCATGCGCTTCCTCCTATCGTGATTTTCAATGAATTCTTGCTGGACGCGTGATGTGACTACCGAGATTTCGGTTCGCCAGCGGCCAATTTGGGCCGTTTGGCGATTCGCCAAAAGACACTGTGACGGATAACAAGGGATTTTACGCCTTTCAAGCACAATCCACAAAAAAGCTTCCATGGATTGAGCATTTTTTTCAGGGCCACGGCTGGTCGAGGTGGCATGGCAGCCCGATTCGAGCCCATTCCGCCCGGGAAATTGGGCTAAGGTCGCTTTGGAATTGCCTTTTATGACAGGGAGACCAAGGTGCAAGAACTTCAATAACCCCGCGCACTTGCATGCCAAAAGCCTAAGCAATTCGGTAGCTTCGACCCGTGCGTCAATGTGAGAAAAGCGCCGAGGTACGCTCCATGACAGAGCCGGCTCGTGCGAAATCCGAAATTGCCTGGATTGGGCCCTGAAATTTTCATCGGCGAGAACGCCGCTGAATCAAACTAGGCTAGCTCCGCCGCAAACTTGCGCGCCCGCTACGCTAGCAGCCGCCTGCCCCGAACTCGCCATCCCAGGCGCCCGGGGGGCACCCGCCGAACGCAGCACTATCGTCCGATCTTGTCGAGCGCGATGGGCGCGCTCCTAACTAGCCGACGTGTCCATGCGTCCATTTTCTTTTTTTGGCTTGCTCTCGCGTGATCGTAACCCAGCAAATGTAAAATGCCGTGGGCGAGCAACCAGCGTAGCTCGACGATTAGCGGGCGACGCCGACCCACTGCTTGCCGTGCGGCCGTGTCGAGTGAGATGACGATATCGCCGAGCACTCGTGGTGATTCATTCGGTGACGGCGAGAAGCGTGAGTCGAAGTGGAACGAGAGTACGTCCGTTGGGCGATCCTTGCGTCGATGCTCGCGGTTCAAACGTCGAATATTCTCATCATTGGTCAAAAGGACGCTCAGCTCGGCATCAACCAGTTCAAGTCGGTTCAACATTGCGTTGGCAATCTCGCAAACTTGCTGCTTTTGCACGTTAGGCGACTTTGGAGCTTGCCTTTTGACCTGGGTTGGCATCGTCGTAACTTAAGTATACGCGTTGCCATGTGGATTCCCATTTCCGAACGCCCACGTTATGGACGAGACCTTTGGCGCGCACGAGGTGCGGTCCGTCGCATGAGCCGGCCGGATAAAGCGGCATTTTAGCTCGATACACGCCTGGATTACCTCCGATGCTCACTATAATAGCAAAGCGGCTCCGTCATCACGAAGCGGTCCCGCTTATTGGGTCCAGCCCTAGCCATGTCCGATAATCACGACAACTTGCCAGAGCTTCCCTATTTTGCGACGGCAGCCAAAGGTACCGAGGGCCTATTGCGTGATGAACTTCGCAACCTGGGTGTTCGCCCGATCCGTGGTGACCGCGGCGGCGTGCACTTTGGCGGAGATATTCGCGATGCGTTTCGGGTATGTTTGCACAGTCGCATCGCAATGCGCGTGCTCGAGTTTAGGGGTAAAGCCACCGTCACCGGTTCCGATCAACTTTACGAATTCGTAAGCAATCTGAATTTCGATGATGTCCTTGCGCCGCATCTGACATTGGCCGTATCGAGCACCGTCCAGTCAAGCACGTTAACTCACTCTCAATACGTGGCGCGCCGAGTTAAGGATGCCGTCGTAGATCGACAACGAAGGCTCGAAAACATTCGTTCCGACGTTGATCCCAAGGATCCAGATGTACACTTATATGTTCACTTGGCAAAAGATAGCGCGTCCCTATACGTTGACTTGGCTGGCGAGTCGCTACACCGCCGTGGGTACCGTCTGCCCCATACGGAGGCTCCTCTAAAAGAGACGTTGGCAAGCGCGCTGCTGCAGCTTTCGCGCTGGGACCCACTCACTCCTTTGTTCGATCCCTGCTGTGGTTCGGGTACCATCGTGCTTGAAGCAGCGTTGATGGCTGCCAATTGGGCGCCAGGTTTGGGTCGCAAACAATTCGGCCTGGAGCGACATGTTCGGATTGACGGTTCATTGCGCAACACCTTCGAAGAATTGCGCGAAGTCGCACGCTCGGCGATTGTCACGGAGCGCTCGGAGGTAGTTCAGGGCAGTGACATTGACATAACTGCGCTCACGATGGCTCGCAATGCAGCCAAGCAACTCAAGCTGGGTGCTCGATTCATGCGACAAGACATACTCAACCTGAGTCCGTGGCGAGAAACCGGTACCATCGTTACCAACCCACCCTATGGCGTGAGGCTGGAGGGCGGGCATGACCTCGCCAAGCGAATCGGGCAAAGTCTGTCTCGGTTCAAGGGGCACAGAATCCTCGTCCTAACTACCGATCGTACCTGGCTTTCCGCGCTGGGACAGCCGCCCGCGATGGAACACACGTTGTTCAACGGCAACCTAGAATGCCGTGCGCTCAGCTGGGATCTGTGACTTAAGGCGACACAACGACGCGATCGCGCCCTTGTTCCTTTGCTTGATACAAGGCCGAATCAGCGCGGCGCATGATGCCTTCGCTAGCATTGCGGCACCCGGGACCTCTCACGGTCGCAATGCCAAAGCTTGCCGTGACCTGCACCGGTCCCCGAGGTCCGGCGACCGTGTTGAGGGGTAGAGCGGTTCTGAGTCTCTCGCCAACAACCTGTGCGCCCGTTGAATCCGTGTTGGGCAGTATGCACAGGAATTCCTCGCCGCCCCAGCGGCCCGCAACATCGCTGGCCCGCAACATCTGCTTGAGCAATCGTCCCAAGGCTGAAAGAACTGCGTCTCCGGTTTGGTGCCCCCAAGTGTCATTGACGGACTTGAAATGATCCACGTCGATGAGGATTACGCTGAGTGGTTTGGCATCGCGGTCAGCTCTCGCCAAGTCCCGGCGTAGGGCCTCGTCAATTGCGCGACGGTTCGCAACCTGGGTAAGCTCGTCCGTTGACGCCAGTTTCTCCAGGCGCTCGTTGGCCGCCCGCAGCTCTTGTTCCAAAGTCTCCTTTTTCTCCAGGAGATCTTCAAGAGTGTGAACGAGCCCCTCATAGTGCTCGTTGAGCGCGACGAGCCTTTCATGGGCCCGCGCCTGCAAATCATCAACATCGAATTGATCGCCTACGGTTCTGTCTAGCGCACTGGCTAGTTCCGTTACCAATGCGGGTACCCGCCCGAGCAGCGCGTCCAATTGCTCGTTCGAGACGGCCAGAATTTCCGCAGCTTCCTTGGCCACTTGCCGATGATGAATGATGTCGCCGCCCTCGAATACGGCTGCGCAACGCTCCGCCACCCACGCGACCTGAGATAGGGGTTCCTGGGGCGGCGCGACATCATGATGGTGGGCCAACGCCTCCGCCATTTCCGGTCCGAGGCCGTAGTTCCCCGCTATTTCGGCGCCAAGCTCTGGATGTGGAACGAAACCCGCGGCCCGCTCGTGTACAACTCGATATATTGCTGGCGCGCTGGCAATGTATGCGGCGCGAACCACGTCCTTCTTTGCGCTGGCAAGCAAACCCGCATCCAACAATAGGCCCGTCGTAAAATAGGGGTCTGGATCTTTCGACTTGATGAGTAAAGCCAGCTCACGTGTGATAATCGCGCGGCGCAGACAATTGGCTAACAGCATTTCCGACTCGGCACCCGCCGGTCCGAGGCTTGTGACCATGAGACTGAGTCCGAGTGTGCGCATGCCCCGAACCCCCAACAGATTGGTTGCCTGACGTACGTCCTCGATCCGTCTGCGCATCCCCAAGGCAGGGCTGTTCACGAAAGCCAAAACGCGAAGTGCGAACGCGGGGTCCGTACTAGCCAATTGCGCCAACTCGCCCAGGCTGACGTCCTCGCGCAACGCAATTTGGACGATTCTGGCCGCCGACGTGCTCATCAGTTCCGTCTTTTGCCGATTGGAGCGGCTCGAAGCGGGAACTCGACTACTTGCGCTGCTCAATAGGTCCTCGATAACCTTGTCACGCTCGGGTGACTGCTCAGAATTACTTGCGACTGCGCCTTATCCCAAAAACGGTACATGTTCGGAGCGAATTCAGGGCAGATATTTAAAGCAAAGCATGGGCCCACAGGCCGGTCCGCTATTCCCAGGTATTTCCAAAGTCAGTCGCGCGGGCTAACTTCTCCCAACTTTGGCCAGACCTTCTCGTCCCCCCGGGTTCGATATGACCTACCGCCCAACTGCGCGGGTCTTCCTGCCACCGTGGAGGGTGCGGTTGCCACCGCTGCTGTATTTGGGTCTCACTCTCATAGTAGCAGCAATTGTATTTGTCGCCGAGCACAGTCCCACCAATTCAGTCTTGTATGTGCAGCTGATTGAAAAGGGTTCGCGGCGCATGATATCGCCGCGCACCTTTGCGTTGTTGTTGTTGCTAAGTTCGATATCTTCCGTGTTGCGGAGCAACATGCGAGGCGTGCGTGTTCGCGGAGACGGCATTGAATATAGGGACTTGGTTTCCCTGGTGATCCCAAAACTTAGACGGCTTAGATGGGCCCAGATGAACCGCATTTTGCTTTCCAAATCAGGCCTATACACGATCGATCTATGGGATGGAACTCGGGTCTATATGCCAAGGGTTCAGGACAATGAACTCCTAGGAAGGACTTTAGAACACGTGGCGCTCGCGCGTGCAATACCACTCGAGGGCGGAACCGGGCTCGATGACGTGCCCGATCCCGATGAGTTGTCCGAACACACGTAGTTCGAGAACCCAAATCCGGACACAAGAACGCAATATTCGCCCGCTTGGGGTTGGGCACGAATCAACCCTAGCGACCTTCGAATCGAGGTTGTCTCTTTTCGGCAAAGGCACGCAGTGCTTCGCGACGGTCCTCACTCGTCAAGCACGTCTCGTACGCCGAAAGCTCGACGTCCAAACCCTCGCTGAGGGACGTATCGGCAGCTGCGTCAATCGCTAGTAAAGCGGCTTTGGCAGCCAATGGCGCACCTTGAAGAATCGGAGCCAGCCAATCAAGCGTATCGCTGACGACTTCGACGCCGGGGGCTGTCACGCGGTTAATTAGTCCAATTTGAAGGGCTTCCGCAGCAGTGAGGCGACGGCCCAGCAATATCATTTCCTTGGCGCGCGCCTCTCCAATCAACCGCGGCAGTCGTTGAGTTGCGCCAGCGCCCGGTATAATCGCAAGGGAAGTCTCTGGAAGGCCCAAGTGCGCTTCGGGAACGGCAACTCGCAAGTCACAAAGCAGCGCAAGCTCGAGACCGCCGCCAAGTGCGCTGCCATTGAGCGCTGCAACCACAGGAACCGGGAAGCTGTCGATCCAAAATAAATCCGTTCGATACCTTTTGAGCGTGCGCCGAATATCATCTTCCGACATGAGCAACCGCTCCTTTAGGTCTGCTCCTGCGCAAAAGACCCGGTTGCCGGTGCCCGTAATAACTACTGCTCGAAGATTGGCCATGGACTGAAGCTGGCTGCCAATGATTGACAATTCGCTCAACAGTGCATCCGATAGGGCATTGGACCGTTCCGGTCGATTCAGCGTGACAATGGCCGCAAACGAGCGGACCTCCAAAAGTACGACTGGCGAAGTCATCGTTGCTTTTTCCTGCCTCGGACCTTGACCTTGCGACTGGGAGCAGGCTTCGAGACTTTTGTTTGTCGCAGTGGCGGCACGCTTCTTCAGTTTCCGCTTGGCAGAACTCGGCTTGGTCTTCTTGATTGATCGGGAAGGCTCCGGGCCAACTCGTTCAATCCGAGCACTCATTTCATCGAGTCTGCGCTGAAGATTACGTACTTCGTCGCTTAGCTGCCTCAACTGATCCGGGCCTGCCGAGCTCAGCGCGGCTAGCGCTTCTCGAATTTCTCGAATTACCCGCGCCTCTCTTTCCACGCTCAACTGACGAGCAAGAGCTGGAATCGACTGTGTATCGCCGTACTTGACGAGCGCACGCGTGGCCTCGGCACGTACGAAGAAGTCACGATCGGTTAGAAGATCTTCCAAATGTTCGCGGTCCACCCGACTTCGGCCCAGTCGCCCTAGCGCCGAAATCGCGGCACGCCGTCCGCGTGACGGTGTTCCATAGCGAGTGCCGGCGACGATTTGCTCGATTGCGGCTGGATCCCGCAGTGCCGCTAGGCCGTCGAATGCAGCGGCACGCACCATGTCAGCGTGAGAGGATTCACCCAGGTTTCGTTCGAGTATGCTGAGCGCTTCAGGACGACGAGTGTGACCAAGAGATCGGCAGGCTTCCGCTTTTACCGCGTAACTTTCATCGTTAATTGCGATTGGCTGCAGTGCCTCGAATGCTTGCGGTTGTTTGAATGACGCGAGCGCAGCCACTACGGCTCGCCTTACCTTCGGGTGAGTGATCGACGTGGCCGAGGTCAGAGCCTCAAGACTTTCTAGCACCGCGACTTTTCCAAGGCAGCGTGCACATTCGGCACGGAGCATCCACGCCTCGTTGGAATCAACAAGCCGTTGACGGAGCGCCGTTATGCTTGGAATATCAGTCCGCTTTGCTAGCGCCTGCGCAGCTAGCACTCGAGCGCGAAGACTATTCGACTTCGTCAAGGCGGTTAGGCAGAAATCCGGTGGAAAATCGAGGGTTACTGGGGCTGCGATCCGTAGGTCCGGGTCAAACGCTACCCATTCGGGCCGTTCGCTCACAACCACTACATGCGTTGCCTGCTTCTCCGTCACGGTCTTGCTGAAGCGTTGGATTTTTCCGGACCCAACGCTCACGTCTATCTCGAACGTCCAAAGCATCGGGGCGACGCCGTCTGGAAGTTTTTGGGTGGCACTAACCGTAAGCAGACCTCTTTCGAAGCTGGCTTTGGCCTCAATTTCCGGGTGACCCGCTTGAAATACCCACTGGTCAAAAAATTGATCTAGGGCGTGGCCACTGACCTTTTCGAGTGCACGTTTCAGGTCAGTCGTTTCGACTATCCCTTCGGCGTTGCGTTTCAAATATTCGTGAACGCCCGCCCAAAATGCCGCATCCCCCAATTCGCGCCGAAGCATGTGCAGAACGAGCCCGCCTTTTTGATATAAGTGTCGGTCGAATAGATCGAGGGGCGCTTGGTACTCGCGCGACACGATGGGCCGCGAGTAGTGAGCTGTGCATTCGCTCACATAGACTTCGAGGTCTGAAAGGACTCCCCAATCATACTCATCCCGGCCGAGCCGTGCCTCTCGCTCGACGTGTTCGAAGAAAGTAGCAAACCCTTCGTTGAGCCAGGCTTCGGACCAGTCGCGACACGTGACGTAATCACCAAACCATTGATGTGCCAACTCGTGGGCTATGAGATCGGCGCTCGTCATATCGATGGCGGCGCGCTCGTCGAGCAGTGCGTGTTCATACAACGTTGTAGCAGTCGTATTCTCCATTCCACCGAATATGAAATCACTCACGACAATTTGTGAATAGCGTGACCAAGGGAAAGGCACGCCTGTGACCCGGCTGAAGTGTTCGATAATACTTGGAGTTATTCCAAAACTTCGCCACCCATCGGCTTCGCGCCCTGGCGGAACATAGTAGGTTACAGGGATGCTTCGACCGTCGGGCAAGAGGGCTGGGCGATCTTCTAGGACGCTGAACTGGCCCGCAACCAAAGTCAGTAGATAGCTGGGATGGGGTGAGTTGAAGGCAAAATGAAATATGCGCGAACCACCCTTCGCGGTTGGTTCTTCGAGCAGGTCACCGTTGGAGATTGCGACCCATCCCTCCGGGACGCTTACCCGCAACTCAGAGGTCATTTTCGAGTCGGGCGCGTCGTGGCAGGGAAACCAATACCGTGCGTCTTGGTCCTGACATTGTGACCAGACTTGGCGCGGTCGGTCCTTGATGTCTGAATCTGGTTCCAGAAAGTAAAGACCTCGCCGAGGTGTTACAGCGTAGTCCACTTCGATGGTGAAGAGCTTGAGCTCCCTGGGCACCGCTATGTGGAGCCGGTCGCCGTCGTAGTTCCACTTTGTGCTACCGGCCTCGTCATCGACGACGAGCTTTACCGAGTTGATCTCGAATCCGACAGCGTCAAGAACCAGGGTTTCGACATCGCTATCGGCCCGTTCGAGATCGAGTGTCGCGGTACCAGCTACCCGTTTTTGATCGACGAGCAAATCGAGATCAAGACACAGATGCCGAATACTGAACGGACGAGACCGAGCATATTGGCGAACCGTACCCGACAAAACGAAATTCGAGGGAGCGAAGGAACCCCCACAACCGGCATGCAATGAAGATGAGGCCACGATGATTCGATAGCCGCAACGAACAGGAATCGCAAGCAGCAGCGGCTCCGGTTCCCTTTGCGTTCCGCCGATTTGGGCCTAAAGTCCGAGGGTGTCCGTCACCGTGTCCGGCGAGGTTGAGCGCATTACGTACGAAAATGAGGCCACCGGGTATCGCGTCCTAAAGCTCGGGAAAGTGACCGGAGATCTCAACACGAGCGGCCGCTTGGCAGTGGTCGGAGTCGTTCCCAGCGTTGGAGTGGGCACCCGTGTTCGCGTTACCGGCAAGGTCATCAACGACGCACGCCACGGCGAACAGCTGCGCGTGGAGAGCTTGGTGGTCCTCGAGCCCAATACTTTGCAAGGCATCGAACGTCACCTGTCTTCGGGAATCTTGCCTGGCATCGGACCCGCGCTGGCGCATCGTATTGTCGCCACGTTTGGGACCGAGGCCCTTTCCGTGCTGGACAATTCCCCAGAAAAACTTGCCAGTGTTCCAGGGCTCGGCAGTCGGAGGGTCGGCGAGCTACGCGAGGCTTGGGCAAAGCACAGAGTCGAAGCCACCGTCATGGTGCTGCTACAGAGTCACGGCATGAGCCCGGCACTCGCAAGACGAGTGCTTCGTCACTATGGCGACAAGACCGCGCAAATCGTTCAGGCGTACCCATATCGACTGGCGATGGACATATGGGGTGTTGGCTTCAAGACGGCAGACCGCATTGCACAGGCATTTGGTATCGCATTGGATCATCCAGAGCGAATCATGGCGGGGCTGCTCCACAAGCTCCGTGCCATTTGTGACGACGGTCATTGCTGGGTCAAACGCGAAGTGCTCATTGAAGCCACTACGCAAGAGCTCGGCGTTGACCCCGAGCTCGTATCGGCTTCGCTGGATAAACTTTGGGCATCCGAGCGCATCACTATCGAATCCGGTGCCGTCGCCCCGTCGCCGCTTGCCACAGCTGAACAGCAGCTGGTAATCAAGCTTTCGGAGTGCCTGCGCAATAGCACTGCGCTAAAGGGTGGATACGAGTCGGTTATTGCGAAATTCGAGCAAGAATTGGCAATCGAGCTTGCGCCCGAGCAGCAGGCGGCGATTCTGGCAGTTACCCAAAACTCCGTCGTTATAATTACGGGCGGCCCAGGCGTCGGCAAAACGACGATCGTACGCGCCATTCTACGTATTTTCGAGCGTGCGCGACTTCAGTTGCGGCTAGCGGCACCGACTGGGCGCGCTGCCAAGCGACTAAGCGAAACAACGAAACGCGACGCCTCTACGTTGCATAGGTTGCTGGAATTCGAACCCAAGCACCGAACCTTTCAGCGCAATGCGAGCATGCCGCTCGATTGCGATGCGGTGCTCGTCGATGAATTCTCGATGGTCGATATCGAAATGGCGGCAGCATTGGTGGATGCGCTGCGTCCAGGTTGCCGCATCATCGTGGTCGGCGATTCTGATCAATTGCCCAGTGTCGGAGCCGGTGCCGTGCTGCGTGACCTCATAGCATCCCGCGCCGTCCCTTTGGTACGCCTGGAAACCGTATTTCGGCAAGCGCAGTCAAGCTCCATTGTGCAGAATGCGCATCGCATCAAAGCCGGGCAGTTTCCGCAATCGAGTGATATCGACCAGCCTCACGCGGACTTCTTTATCGTGGAGCGTAACGACCCGGAGCGTGCCGCTGAGGACGTGATAACCCTGGCAACCCAGAGAATCCCAGCGCGTTTTTCGCTAAATCCTCAGCGTGATATTCAGGTGCTAACGCCCATGCACCGCGGGCCCGTCGGCACCGTGGCGTTGAACCAGCGTCTGCAGGAAAGGCTCAACCCGAATGGGCCATCGATAACGGTTCACGGCCAGGCATTTCGCGTGGGCGACAAGGTGATGCAAACGCACAATGACTACGAGAAGGAGACCTTCAACGGAGACATCGGTCAGGTGGTATCCCTGACGGAGGACCCGCGTCAGCTGAGCGTCGATTTCGATGAACGCGTCGTGCTGTTCGAGAATGACGAAATCGACAGCCTGGTTTTGGCCTACGCCACGAGTATTCACAAGAGCCAAGGCAGTGAATACGAGGCCGTGGTGATCCCCCTTCTTACTTCACATTTCGTCATGCTGTCGCGAAACTTGCTGTATACGGCAGTTACGCGGGCCAAACGCCTCTGCGTTTTGGTAGCGGACCCGCGGGCCCTGCGCATCGCCTTGGCGGAGGATCGGCGCGAAGAACGTCAGACTCAGCTCGCGGAGCGACTCAAAGCGACGATCGCAATCGAGTCGCTGTAGCGCCGACCACCACTGCATCCCCCAATATGGTCGCACCATCGCTGCGGTACTATCGAATCAGTGGGTCCGCGCTTGCCGCAGCACGCTCCTCAGTCGAAGTGAAATCTCAACGCTTGCGAGCGGGAGAATTTCCGTTTGGCTTAGCGGCAGTCTTGAATGATTGCGACGCTGGGGCTAGAGGCGAGACTTCGGGGGCCTTCGGAGGCTGGCTCGCAGGCGCCGAACGAGTTGAAAGTGAGGCCTCCGTCGAGCTCAGAATCTTCTCCGCTTCCAGCCAGTTTTGCTCGGCGACGCCATCGCGCCGGCCACCACTAATCCAAAGCTCGTAGGCTTTGACGCGGACAATCTCGTTATTCACTCTTTGACTCATTGAGGCTTGTTGCATTTCTCGTAACTCCTGAAATAGGTGCCCGCATCGATACTCAGAATGGCTTGGCCGGACAAATTCCTGGTGGTGCCGAAATCACCAACCAGGGTTTTCCCGGGCGGGCCTGTCGTTCAGGCGGTTAGGAGTGCTGCTTTCGATGAGCCTCGCATAACGTCCATCAGTCGCCAAAGTCCTTCGCTTTGCGTTTCGTGCAATCGACTCCACGGTGCAGGCGCTCAAACAGATTTTCAAGTGAGTGAGCAAGCCAGCAACAGTTGCAGTTCAACGCGGCTGATTCTCGAGGTTATCCCGCGCCGGATGCCGTGGATTATTCCCCGCCAGAGCTAGTCGTCGTGGCCGCCACACCTTGCGTCCAACGCGGTTCTGGCTTGGGCCAAGTGGCTTGGCGACGCTCGCCGAGGTCCATTCGACCATGCGTGAGCATTGCGCGCTCGTCGCGAGCCAGTAGCCCGGGTTGATTGCGCTCTTGCGCTTCGGCATAGTCCAGCCATCGCTCGGCGCCGCGCAGATCACCCAAAGCCATTAACGTCAACCCTCGATAAAGGCCATATCGGGCTCGCTCGTCCGGGTCCATGCTCGCCAAGCGATTCTGAGTGCGCTCGAAGACTTCAGCGGCTTCAATGTAACTCTGCTGTTCGTAAAGAGTCGTGCCTCTTCCAATCGATGAACCGCAACCGGTCGTTGCGATGCAGATGAAGATTAGGCTATTGAATCGCATGACGAAAGCGTACCCCTAGGGTAGCTTCATTACGGCCAAAACTCCACGCTAACTTACGTTTTAACTCAATAACCACACCGGAACATCAGCGTGTCATATATCCCCAGACATGACTAACACGATGTGTGGGGCTGACCCCGATCACACTGGACGCCGAGGCGGTACCGCGATAGCAATCCTTCGCTTTCCATCCGCATGAGGATCCCAACAAATGAGCCTTACCGATGAACTGAAACAGGTTGCCCAACGGTTTGCGAGTGACCCGCGTATTTTGAAGTTACTTCAGAGCGAACAAACGCTCCGCTTGCTGACATTGTTGGTCGAAATGCCAGACCGTTTTGGTGCATTGTCCGTCGTCCAGGGTTCTCGCTTTGCCAAAAACTTCCATCTGGCCACAAAGGAAGATGTTGAACGTCTCGAGCGCCGAGTGGCTGACCTCGAAGCACAGCTGGCCCAAATGCACAACCAGGCCGGTCAATAGGTTTCTTGCTCATTGAATCTAGCAAGACTTCCAGCTTCCGATATCGACTGTGCCATGGCACCATCCGGCCCGTGCCAGTTTTTGGCACAATTCGGCGTGGGACGTGCGACGCGGAGGACACTCGATGCGCATCGTGAAGTGGCTATCGGTTTTATCGCTATGTGGAATCGCTCTTAGCATCAACCAAAGAGCTTGGGCTTTGGATCCCGAGGACGACCCAGACTACAAAGGCAAGTCCGCTGACAAGGACAAGGATAAAGACAAAGACAGCGATAGCGATGCCGACAAGGACAAAGACAAGTCGGGCGCGGACATCAAAGAGGGTGACGAAAATAAAAAGACGCTCAACCCAGACGACATCGAGAGCGCCCGCGAAGCCGAAAAGGCGAATTCACCCGTCGAGGATCCGAAGACCACGTATTACTTCGTGGGCGTCAGGTATCGCGCGCACGTCGTGCCGCAGTTCATGATCAACTTGTTTGGCGATGGTGGTACTACCGTGTTCGCTAACGGCGTGGGTCCCGAACTGACAATTCGCAAAGACGGGTTCGAGTACGTGTTTAGTGCCTGGTGGACTAAGTACGCCTTTGACTGGACACCGTTCAAGGGATCTTCTGATCCGAACAATGCCTGGGAACTCGTAAAGAGCAATATTCAGGTGCTCTACCTAACGACGGACTTCAATTGGACGCATCAAGTCAGCCCCGTCTTCGGCTTGAACTTAGGTATCGGTGCTGGCATCGGCGTTGTCTGGGGAGATCTAAACCGAGTGCAGGCATATCCAACCGGAACTAATCACACAAATCCAGATGCATACACCCGTTGTCCTTATGCGGGCTACGTTCCCCCAAATAATCCAAGCGCTGCCGGATTCTGCGGTAACGACAACAACCACTACGGCAATTACAGCGAGGCTAGCTGGGCCAACGGCGGTCAAAAGCCAATCTTTTTCCCCTGGCTCGGATTGGGCACGGGTGTTCGCATCAAACCGCATCGCAACTTCATGATGCGCATTGACGTTGGCTGGGGCCTCATCGGGCCGTACTTCGGAGCCTCCGGCAACTACGGAATTTAACGTGACCTCCAAGCTCGTGCACGCGATGCCCCCGCGTTACGAGCCGGTGCGCATGCTCGGTGCCGGAGGCGGTGGCGAGGTTTGGGAAGTACGCGATCGGCTCACCGACGCGCGCCTCGCTCTAAAAATCCTCGGCGGCCACGCTGGCGCTCACGAGGCGGAGGCGCTCGTTCGCGAATTCGTAACCTTGAGTGGCCTCGATGGGCTCGGGCTGCCGCGTGTGCTGCGCATTGGTCGCCTCACGGATAGCGATGAGCCCTACGTGCTTCGCGAGCTCATCCCGGGTGACAGCCTCGACCAGATAATCGCAGGTTCACCCGATCGCGCGCTGCACGCACTCGCGCAGGTAGCAGACCAGCTGACGATTTTGCATAGAGTCGGGGTTTTACACGGCGATATCAAGCCCGCTAATATCATCTGCCGTGATGGTGGAACTGCCACCTTGGTTGATTTTGGTCTTGCCTCCCACTTTTCAGGCACGGGCACACCGCACGGGCTAACGCCTCGTTACGCGGCTCCAGAATTGTTCGCGGGCCAACCCCTGACGGCGCGCGCGGAGGTCTTCTCGCTCGGTCTCATCTTGCGTGATATCTCCGAGCACCTGCATCTCGATGATTTTGCCTTGTCGGTCATTGACGCGATTGCCAACGTAATCGTTCAGGCTACCTCGAGTGACGCAGATTCGCGCTATCCTTCCACCGATGAATTCGCAGCCGCTCTGCGCGTGGCGGCGAATTTTCCCGAAGAGATATACTCAAAACAACTGCGGCTCGCGTGGCCGATCGTCGGCATAGACGGGCTGTCGGCGCAGTTACTTGCGCGCACCTTAGCGTTGACCGCCGGGGAATCGCTGTGCATAGAGGGAGTCACCGGTTCAGGGAAATCCGTGCTGCTTCGAAGGTTGGCTTGGTCCCTCGGGGTAGCCGGGGAATCGTTGTTCTTCGTGGATGCCGACTTGTTGCTCGCGCCATCGGCCTTTGCCGCCGAGCTCTCGCATGCGGCAGAGATTGGCGTTGCGTACCTCCTGATCGACGACGCGGGGCGACTGAGTGATTCTCAGCGCATAGAATTGGCAAAACTTGCCGAAAGTGGGGCGCGCCTGGTGGCCGTTGGCACTTGGCAGGGGAGGCGTGAGACGCAGCCGCTCAACGTTCCCCCGCTCGATCGGCAGGTCGCAACCGAGCTGCTGCGCCGTGCGGTTCCCTCGATTACGGAAGACGCCCTGAGTAAGATACTCGACGTCTCGCAATGTCGCCCGCTCGCGTTGCGACAGTGGGTGAGCCGAATTGCCGAAGGCACCCTGACCAACGTTGACGAAGTTATGCAGTTGGAAAAGGACCCTTCTAGCCCGAATACGGCAGCGACGAAGCCAACGCTTTTGCTTCTGCAATCAACCCTCGACAAAGGCCGTTTCAAGGAAGCCGCCCACTTGTTAGAGCAGCTGTCTGAGCAGTACCGCAGTACCCCTGAGTGGGCCGTTGCTTCGGCGCGGATTCAATTGGGTCTCGGAGAGCCCGTACAGGCGCTGCTCGCACTACAACCCTTCGTCGATTCGGGTCAGCTGGAAACTGTCTCCAACGCATCTGAGATTTGGCTGTGCTGGGCACGGGCCAATCTCGGTATTGGGGAATATGCAGCCGCCGTAGCGGCCGCAATGCGAGTTAGTGATCGTGAGCCGACGCTTTGGGTAGAAGCGCGAATTCAACAGGGCCTTGGAGAGTGCTACCTCGGTCGAGTTGATCTTGCCCGTGACGTCATAACCAAAGCATTGGACAAGGCCGAAGTAATTGGCACAAAGCGTGTCGCAGCGATGGCCCACGCAGCACTCGGTTTCGTCGCGCAACGTGACAACCGCCTCGATGATGCTTTGAATCACTATCAAGCCGCACTTCGCGCCGGACAAGACTGCGCGGACGCGAGCATTTTGGCCAACTCCGAACTCAACTTGGCGGGACTACTTCACATGCGCGGCGACGTTGCGGGCGCGAGCGAGCATTTCGAAGCAGCCGTTCAACCGGGGGCAACGTGCAGGGCGGCTCGCGACAGTGCGGCATGCTCTGCTCAATTTGGCCAATTTGGATCTGTATTTGGGGCGTCTGGCGCGTGCCAAGTCGCGTTTGGAGGCGCTGGCGGCGGATGATGCGGCATTACCGCCCGCACAAGAGGCACAGCGCCTGGGCCTAGAAGCGGAACTTGAGTCTCGCTTGGGTCATGCCGAAGAGGCGCAAGATTTGTTCAAGCAGTGCGCACAGGCTTATCAGTCTCTAGGTCGTGAAGCGGATGCAGCCGAAGCGAGCCTGGAAGCAGTTCTGGTGGCTGCGCGGGCGCAAAAGGCAGACACTTCCCAATTGCGAGCCGAGATCGAACGCGTTCGATCTCGGCTCGGCGACTCCAAGGTGCACCGAACGTTGTTGTCCCTAGCCGAAGGTCGCGTGGCGTTCCTGGCTGGCAGTGAGGAATCGGCGCGGCATGCCGTCGAAGCATCCGTGCAAAGCGCGCGTGACAGCAATCATAAGGAGTGGCTCTGGCGGGCGCTCGAGGCGCAGGCTGATCTCGAGCAAGCTGCAGGTGGTTTATTGCGCGCTCGACACTTTAGGGAGGAAGCACTCGGGCTGTTAGAAGAGATGGCCGCCAGCCTGCCGCGGGATCTGCGCGAGGTCTATTGGAATGATCCACGACGCCGCTTATTGCGCGCAGCCGTCGCGCATCCGAATTCTACCGAGCAGGCGCCAGAGCTCGGCCCGATGGCGTTAGTTCCCGCGCGCGAAACAACCGGTGCCATCTCGACCTGGTTGTCCAATCCGATCGACCAGCGCCTGGCAAAGATACTCGAAATTAACGCCGAATTGGCCTCCGATCTGAATCTCGAGCGGCTCACCGATCGCATCATCGAGCACGCGATTCGCTTGTCCGGCGCCGAACTGGGACTCATCATTTTGCGCCAACAAGATGGAAGCTTGCGGGTTCAGTCTTCACGCTCGACGGTGCCGGACGAGTCGCGCGCCCGCTTTTCGACTAGCATCGCCGAGACCGCAATTAGCACACGCCTGCCAATCGTGACGTTGAGCGCAAGAGACGATCAGCGGATGTCGGGCTTTGCGAGCGTTCACGAGCTCATGGTGCAGTCGGTTGCCTGCGTGCCTGTTCGCGCCGGGCAAGGCGAGATGATAGGAGCCCTGTACCTCGAAACGAGACTGCGCAAAGGTACTCGATTTCAATCAGAGCTTCCGATGCTTCAGGCGTTTGCCGACCAGGTGGCCATTGCTCTGCAAAGCGCCAAACTGATCAAGGAGAATCAGGACCGCGCCGAGCAGCTGAGCGAAAGCAACCGGCAGCTGAAGGAGGCGCATGAGCGGCTCGAGGAACTCCTCGGCAACCGCACTCAGCAATTGCACCTCACGCGTAAGAAGCTCAAGGAAACGCGTGAAACCCTGTACAGTCACTTCGGTTTTCATGGGTTGGTGGGTACCAGCGCGGCGATGCGACGTGTTTATGCGCTGATTGAGCGCGTAAAGTCAGCAGACGTAGCTGTACTAATTACCGGCGAAAGCGGCACCGGAAAGGAAATGGTGGCGCGAGCGATTCACGCGGCGTCCGACCGCAATCGGGGGCCGTTCATTGGCGTCAATTGTGGCGCGATTCCGGAAAATCTGCTCGAGAGTGAATTGTTCGGCTGTGTCCGTGGTGCATTCACGGGTGCCGATCGCGATCGCACTGGCCTCTTCCGGGAGGGGCAGGGCGGCACACTCCTGCTCGACGAAATTGGCGAGATGCCTTCCAAGATGCAGTCGGGCCTATTGCGCGTCCTTCAGACCAAGACGGTGAGGCCGGTGGGTGGAAGGCGCGAGGAGCCGGTGGACGTCCGAGTTATTTGTGCCACACATAGAAATCTCGAGGAACTCGTACAGACAGGCAATTTCCGCGAGGATCTCTATTATCGTATTCATGTCGTCGAACTTTGGATCGCTCCCTTACGCGAGCACGTAGAAGACATACCCCAGCTGGTCGGTCACTTTCTCGGGCTATTTTCGGCAAAATTTCGTCAGGAAAAGAAATCAGTTTCACGCGATGCGCTACGCCTTTTGATGTCGCAGGCGTGGCGCGGCAATATCCGTGAACTCGAACATGTCTTGCTCAACGCCTGGATCATGTCGGATTCGGATGAGCTTGGGCCCAAGGACTTCGAGTTACCCGTGGCTGCCAGCCCGTATCGCGCGTCGCATGTACCCACCGATCAGCCCGAGATCATGGACGCGCAAAATAGTCCGATCGAGAATCGGGCAAGCTCGGACTCCGGCAAGTCGAGCCGGTCCCAGCGCCTACCATCGACGCCTTCTGTGCCCCAAGGGCATAAGACGAACGACGAGAAAGAGAGAATCTTAGAGGCCCTGCGAGCTTGTGATCACAACAAAGTCAAAGCCGCGCAACTGATCGGAATCCCAAGACGCACCTTTTATAGAAGGCTCGAAGCGTACGGAATAAAGTGAATCGAAAAATTGAATGTATGGCAACCTTTTCGGTTTGGCCGAGACCTTTCCGACGATTGCGAGCGTTCGCGATTCTTATTTGCGATTCCGAAGCATCCGCACCTGGCGACCGCGTTACGAGTGCGGACTATTCCGAAATCTTCGAGTCGCATCTTCCGCTCTGGAGACACTCCACAAGTATTCATATCTTCAATTGCCGCAACTTCTTATGCAAACCTTCGCGCGTAATTCCGAGCGCCTTTGCAGTAGTCGTCTTGTTATTCCCGTGTTGTCGTAGAGCATCTTGCACCATTTGACGCTCTACCTCTTCTAGCATCTCTCTCAACGTGCCAGTCGCTACGGTAGTGCCAGCCGCTAGGGTCGCAACGCTACTTGCTTCCTTTGGCCTGCGCATCTTTTCGCTCAGCAGGGCTTCACCAATATCTGCATTGGGCTCTGCTTGAATCACGAGACGCTGAACTTCATTCTGCAATTCGCGCACGTTGCCGGGCCAGGCATAGGCTGAAAGTATCTCCAAGGCCGACTCCGAAAAGCCCTGCACCGGTTTGCCGAATTCCCGCACATAGCGCAGAAGGAAAAACTTGGCTAAACGCGGGACATCTTGTCTTCGCTCGCGCAGCGGTGGCACCCGCAACGGAAAAACGTTAAGCCGATAGTACAGAATCCTCCCGAAACCGTCCCTCCTTGACCTCGTTGTCCAAGTTACGGTTGCTGGCGGCAATTATCCTTACGTCGACGTGACGGGGGCGACTGCTTCCCACGGGACGAACTTCGCCTTCTTGTAGAGCTCGCAACAATTTGGCCTGCAAAAACAGGGGAATTTCCGCGACTTCGTCTAGGAACAGCGTCCCTCCGTCTGCAACCTCGAAGAGCCCTTTTTTGTCCTCCGACGCACCCGTGAAAGAACCCTTCTTGTGTCCGAAAAGTTCACTTTCTAGCAAGTTCTCTGGAAGAGTCGCACAGTTCTGCGCGACGAATAGCTTGTCACACCGCGACGAGCGTGCATGCAGTGTAGCCGCGGCGAGTTCCTTTCCAACGCCGGTTTCACCTTCAATAAGAACTGTCGCTCGCGTGTCGGCAACACGATCGATTTGCGCCATCAGGCTGCGCATGGCGGGACTTTCACCGATGACCTCCACCTGTGGTCCTCGGTTGCGCTCCCGATGGCGCCAAAACGCATTCTCTTGTCGCAACTGACGTTGCAGGCCGTATAGGCGTTCTATCAGTCGTGAGTTTGATACTGCAAGCGAAGCGGTCGTAGCGACAATCGTCACTAAATCCAGGTCCGCCTTATCGAACATGGCGGGACGGGCTCGATTGTCTAGCTCGAGTACCCCAACGACCGAGTCATTCCGCCAAAGCGGGACGGCGACCGTGCTGCGTATATTGCTCCCGATCAACGACTTTGAGCCGAGGCCATCGGCAAGCGCGTCAGCAGCCAATATTGAGCTTCGATCCTGAACGACCTTTCTAAATACGCTGCGGGCAATCGGAACTGTGCCAGAGCATGTTTCGAGTTGGCCGTCGCTTTGCCTGATGCGTGTCATTACTGGAATGTAGACGGCTTCCTTTGGAGTCCCTGCTGACTCCTCGGACAGTTCATCTTGGAGTATCAGTGTTGCGTGCGTTGCTCGCGGAACCACCCCCAAGGCGGCGTCGAGAACGGCCACGTACACTTCTTCGACCCCGGTGGCAGACAAGATATTGCGTTCGGCTTCACTCAACACCGTCATCGCCTCGGACATGCGGTTGGCAGAGTCCAGCCGTTCCCAGCGTCCAATTGGACGCGTCGCGACTACCTGGGTTTCGAATTGCTCATCGGGTGTAAACCTTAGAGCGATACGGACCGGATCTTTAGGGTCAACCCCACCGAGCTCAATGATGTCATCCGGACCGAGCAACAAGTGCTGTTGGTGCTCATCCAGGGCCAACGCCTGCCCATTGCGCAACACGGCCGTGTGCCAGCCACTCAGGTCGGTCTCGAGGCGGACTTCGTCGATTCCGATACACAGACGAATATGGTGCTCGCCGATTTCGGCGTCGGGCAAGGACAGATCATTATCCGCACTTCGCCCGACCGTCACGATAGGCTTGGTAGGTTCGAGGGCAACCCCAGAATGGGAACCCGAGACGACCTCGATCCTGGAAAGCAACATGACCGTATTCTTGCGGCCCGCAGAGTAGTCGAGTCCCCCGACTTGGGCTCGAGGGACCTACGCGTAATTCTTCAGTCGGCGCGGGACTCGATTCGATTCATCACCTGCTTGAGCGGAGCATCGCCGGCAATCTTGTTGGAATCGGCGGTCTTTTCGTCGGCCTCGATAATAGCTTCCAGCTTCTTGGCCGCGTCCTTCGACCCCTTCGGCGACAATTGATCGATTGTCTGGGCAGCGGCGTAGCGGACGGCCGCGTTGTCGATTTGGTTCAAACGATAGATTAGTTCGGCACGCGACTGTTCGTTGCCGAATATGCCAATCATATAGGCCGCCTTGATCGCGCTAAACTGAGTCTTCTGCTCTTGGTTTTCGCTCTTCTCGATCTCGCTCAAGTAGCATTGGACACGGTCGCCACAGGCCTTGAGTTGCTTTTCCGCCATACCGAGAAAGTCCTTCTCCATCTGAGTGCCGTACTTCTTCACGGCTCCCCGCACCACATCGAGCTGGTTGGGTTTGGCCAATTTGAGTACCGTTGCTAAGCAGGTGCTTTGGAAGGCGGTCTTGTCGTCCCCGCTGCCGGGGGTTTTCTCTGCCCGCAGTAGCAGCCAATCAATCATGGATGGGTCATAGAACTGGCCTGCCGACTCTGCGAGTACTTGCAGGGCCGGATCACCCGGAGGAATAGTCGTGTCCAAGGAGATCGATTCCATGGCTGACTTGAATGCTTCCTTCGATTCCGCGGTTCCCGGGATCTTGGCAAGTTCGCGGGCTAGCACGGCCTTGTTGGCGTCGCCTTTGGCGCTTTTCAGTGCGGCCACCATTGGAGCAATGGCTTCGGAGCGCCCTAGCGTACCGAGGATCAAAGCAGCCGTTTTCTGGAACGAATCGTCGTCGGCCGATTTTTCGTTGCCTGTCTCCTTGGCGCGCCGAACCGCGAATGCCTTCAGCTTGTCATTCTTCCCTTCCAACAAACTGATGGCTTCGGGAAGCACGGGCTTGCCAATCTTTACGAGCGCCAACAAGGCGGTCACCTGAATGTCAGCCTTCGCTGGATCGAGCATCACCTTGATAAGTGGCTCAACGGCAGCGGCATCTTTCAGCAGTCCCAGGAGCTTTGCGGCAGTTGTCTGCCAAAACAACTGGTCGCGGTAAGGGTCAATCTTGTCCTTGTCGTTGCCACCCTTTGGAATGATGATGTCGGCTTCCATCATCGTTCGCAATGGGCCTGCCCAGGATTGTTGACGCACATCGGACATGGCATCGTTGAGATCTTTATAGGTAACGCCTCCGAGCATCGTGCTGGCCCGCAATTTCATGAAGGCTTGCAGCATGGGTTCGCCCACGGCTGGGAGCTTCAGCACTCCCTCTGCACGCGCGGCCCACTTGATGTCGGCGTTATCCTTGTCGGTCTTCGGATGCTTCGCGAACTCTTCGAACGCCTTTTTTAGGGCAGGTTCCGTGCGAGGATCCTTGAATGACGACAACAACTTTATTAACGAGACGCGGGTCTTCGTATCGTAGTCGTCGTAATAATCGACATAGGCCTTGGTCAGCGGTTCGGTGATCTTATCGAGCAGCGCCTTTACCTCCGGGGCCGCCGTATCCTTGTTAGAACGGGTAACGACATCCTCGAAGAACTGTTCGAGTCTCTTGACGGCTCGAGGTCGCCACGTCTGGTCTGGGAGCTTATCAACCCAATAATCGGGCTGACTGTCATCCTTGCAGCCGACCTGTGTTGTTACAATGATACCTGTTGACGCCACGAAAGCGGTGCCAAGAACAATGCGGCCAATTAGCGACGCGAGGGTACGCGTGGAGCGGAACATACGATTCCTCCGGGATTGCTAGCGGTTGCGGAATACCGCGGGTCAGCGAGCGCCGAGTCGAAGAAAACCTCAGTAAAACCCCAAGTTGCGAGCGATGACGCACGGTACGCCGGGAAAAGCTCTCCTGTCAACGGCAGCTAACACCCCGCTGAAATAAACCGCTTGATTAGGTTGGTCAGTCGGACTTTAGGTTCGGAGTTCTGGCAGGGATTTCGCTGTTGTTAGTCGCTGAAGTGGCTGCAAGTTTGCCGAGCAAAACCTGATGTAGTGCACCGTTAGAGGCAACCAAACCACGATCATTTGCAAGGCTCGGCCCAAGGTAATCGATTGGCCGGCCTTCGCTGTCACTGACGCTCCCGCCGGCCGCGGTCACCAATGCGTCCAGGGCGCACGCGTCCCAACGCTTTCCAGCTCGACCTGTGGACAGGTAGGCGTCGGCTTTGCCTTCCGCTACCATTGCACCTTTGAGCCCCGCGCTACCGAGTGCTCGAACGGTGCTGGCACGGATAGCTTTGAGCTGTTCGAGCAAACGCACCGAGCGGCGCGCCCGCGATACCAGAATATGGCTCTCGGTCAGCTGATTCGTTTGGCTCGGAGCTATGAGTATCGCGGAGTCGTTGCGCCTGAATTGAAAGGCGGCCTGACCCACCTCTCCGGCCCAAAATAGGCCTGTCGTCGGGGCGTGAATCACACCGGCCACGGCACGCTCGCCTTTTACCAGGCCGATCATCACTACGAACTCACCCGTACGGTCCAGGAACTCTTGAGTGCCGTCGATTGGATCGACGAAGAATATGTGATCGGCTGAGCGAAAGTCCCCAAAGGTCTCCGGATCGCTTTCCTCGGCGACGATCGGCCAATTGGGGAACTCACTCGAGAGCGCTGTACAGATGAGTGAATTGGCCGCCTTATCTGCGCTGGTCACCGGATCATTGGGCCCCTTGAATTCTACCTCGTAAGTCGTTTGATAACTTTGAAGGACGATATCTCCCGCTGCTGCGGCGATGTCCGTCAGCTTGTTCAATAACGGTGACAACTTCATCGAGCCCCAAAGTCTTGCATGCGCATCTCCAAACCGCTCAGTGAATCCTCAGGTAAATAGGGGGGGCCCGATCCAATATCGCGCACCAATTGGTCCAATTGCGAAACTGTTCGAGGTCCAATCACCGCAGTAGCAATTTCTTTGTGGTTTAGCACCCAACGCAAGGCTGCACTTCGCAGGCTATTGACTTCATTGCGCACGAGGGGCCGCAGGGCGTCCAACTGATGCAATCGTCGTTTCAATTCATCGGGAGTCCATCTCCGGGCTCGGTGGTCAAGTTCCGAAAACACCCTTTCGCCAGGCCAAAAACCGCATAGCAGTCCGTGCGCGAGAACGGATCGAGCTAGCACGCAAGTTTTTTCCTCGCGTAGTCGTTCCTCGAGCCTCCGAAAATCAGCAACCCATAGGCAATTGAACGCCAGTTGAAGGGCAGGCACCTTCAAGTCCAAGGCAGCCTCCGCAACCTCAGTCGAGCCAGCGCTCACTCCCCAACTGCGAAGCCTACCCTCCGCTTGAAGCTCGCGCATCACTCCAACAGCATCGCCCCGGCGAAGGGTTTGAGCCGATGGATTGTGGAGCAGCACCAAGTCCAGCACGTTGCGCTTGAGCCGCGCTGCGGACCTTTCGATGCTCTCGCGCAGCCAGTTCGGGTCGAAGCGCTTACGGGGTGGTTGCGACCCAATGTCAGTTCCGACCTTGGTAATTATCAGCGCGTCACGGTCCAGGCCTAACAGGGCTCCAAGGCGTGTTTCCATGGCCCCCGCCGCGTAGATATCGGCGGTTTCGAAGCCCGTTATTCCGAGGGCGCGTGCGCGTATGATGACACGATCTTGTTCCTGCTCGCTTACCGGACCATAACCGTCGCCGCTGAGACCCCAAGTGCCGAGCGTCAACTCGGACACCGAGACACCTGGAATTGCAAATGGCCGCTGTCGCACTTGGACTCGGATATCGCAGACGCGCGTGTCGCGCTATGAGCTAAAGTGATTTCAGTGCGAACATCGAGCAGTTAGGGTGGCAAAAGCTCCAGCCTCGGTGTAGTGCACGCTCCGCGATGCGAATCGACCCTTACGCCCATGCGCCGCGCTTGCCCGCGGAAGGTGAGTGGGTCGTTCCGAAGCAACTCGTTGGTGGTGGCGAGCTCCCGATTGAGCTCGAGATTGGGCCCGGGCGTGGCGGCTTTCTTTTCGAGCGATTGGCAGCGGCCAATGTCGGGATGATTGGCCTCGAGATTCGGCGCAAGTGGGCCACTATCGTAGACGAGCGACTCAAGCAAAAGGGCTACGGCCCTCGGGCCCGCGTATTTGCCGAGGACGCGCGTGACGCGATCCCGCGCTTTCCCGATGCCAGCGTTTCCAATGTCTACATCAACTTCCCCGACCCTTGGTGGAAACGGCGCCATCGAAAGCGCCTCGTAGTCGAAAAGGACATGGCAAAGTCGTTGCTTCGCGTGCTTGTCCCAAGCGGCGAGCTATTCGTGCAAACCGACGTCATGGAACGCGCCGAGACCTATTTCGCGATACTCGACGAAGCCAAGGGTCTGGAGCCGGTCGGACCATCTCCCTGGGTCGAGGACAATCCGTATGGTGCTCGGAGCACTCGCGAACGGCGCGCACTGGCAGATGGGTTGCCGATCTATCGCCTCAGATACCGGAAAAAGTTGGGATGAACTCCCGGGCCGGCGTCCGGGCGGCTGGCGGCGAAATCGCAAATTACTTCGATTCAACAACCAGCGAATCGCAACCGAACGCAGGCCTCGGGGCGCTCACGAGAATTTTTTGTCGTGGGCCCACTTGGACATGGCCGGTTGAATCTGAGCCGATCGCCTCGTTTTCTAGGCAACGACTTTGCCCAATGCCGTCGGCGGGAAAAGCATCGTCGGCGAAACCGGTTGGACCGGGTACCGTTAGTTCAATCATATTGGGCAAAAATGAAGGGACGACTCCGGGGTTGATTATGGAGTCAAGAAGAGGCTATCCTCCGCCGCGGATTATGCGCGTTAGCGACCTTAAGGCGACAAACTCATCGATCTTGGGTCGAGTTTTCGGGCTCCGGTGGTTTGGCTCGGTCGCATTGTGCGGCTGTTGCATCGCGCCGCTAGCGGGATGCGCCACGTATCACGATGACTTAGTTAGGGGTCAGCACTACTACGACGTCAATCAATACACTGACGCACTTGCCGTCTGGCGCATCCTGGAAATCGATTGGGACTCGCTCACCTACGCTGAGCAGTCACGGTATTCCTATTTGCGCGGCATGACGGATTACAAAATGGGTTTTCGCGCCGATGCCCGACATTGGCTTTCGATAGCCAAGGCCGTTGAGCAAAGGCACCCTGGTGGTTTGGATGCTCAGGCCAACACCCAGCTCAATCAGATACTCACGGAGCTCAACACGGCCGTCTACGCGATGGGCCCGCCGCCGAGCGCGCTAGCGACGGGCGTCGAGCTCCCCAACGTTACGGCGAATCTCGAATCGCCAGCGAGCGTGCCTGTTCAAGCAGGGCAGGGTATGACGCCCGCGACCCCAGCAACATCGAACGCGCCCGCAGCGACATCGACGGCTCCCACCGCGCCGCCACCCACCACTAGGCCGTAACGGGACTTACGCGTGCCGCAAAAAAATCACTGAAGTCGCCGACGGTGAAATCAAGACTATAGATGCCAGAAGAGCAAGTAGGCCTCAGGCGTCGGCTATCAGGGATATCTGAATTTACGGCTGACCGCTGATCAGCTACCTTTTAGTGCGCGTCAGCAACAGACTTCAGCGGCGCGCCGGGCGGCGTAAAGTTGGTCTTTCGCCAGCAGCTTCTGCTTCTTCAGTTCGGCAATCAATCGCTGCTCTTCCGGTGTCAAGAACGCTCTGCGTTCGAGCCGATAGACCTCCTCGTGCAGCTGACGATGCCGAGTTTCCAATTCTGTTAGACGATCATCCGCCGTCGCCATTATCATGGGACTCACCTCCTGCTGCGATACTGCGCCGCACATTGCCGCTCAGGGTGCGAGCGATCCGTACTTGTTCGTATTCAACAAGCACGGTCGAACGGCACAGCATGTTCAGTAGGGTAAGGCTATGGCCGAAAGGATCAATGATTTTCACATAAATGTTGCACCGGTCGTAATTGAAGTCATGGCTCTGGGTCAGACCCCCCAAAATCCCTTGAACTGGCCTTTCGGAGGAACTTATTTTGCAGGCCAGCTTGGCTTGTATGGCTTACATTTCGAGGCTGCCGTGAAACCGACCCATTTTCCCGTTGGCATCTGTATGTTTTGAGCGTTGCCCTTGTGATTGGCTGCGGGTCATCCCGTAAATTGCCAGCCAATTCGCGCAAGTTCCGCGTCGCAGCCCGAGCGAATGACTCTTGCGCGCACGGTGGTTACGCCGACAGAGGCCCTAAGCGTCAACGAGCTATTCGAGCGAGGCATGCGTCGATTTGCCGCCGGCCAATATGCAAAGGCCGCCGTCGACTTGGAAACCGCGGCTAGCGCGGCTCCCGAGCAACGATGGGCACCCTCGGCGCTCTACCATGCCGCCCTGGCTAGGGATGAGCTTGGCGAGTTTCCGGCTTGCGCGGAAAACTTTAAACGCGTTGTTCATTCCCAAGGGTCAAACCCTCAGCATCGGGACGCGCAAGTGCGACTAATACGCGTCCTGGTCTTTCTCGAGCGTTGGGGCGAGGCAGGGCAGGAGGCCGACTCCTTCTTGGAGAGATACAAGGACCCTCGACCACTAGAGGTCATTGTCGCCAGGGGCGGCAGAGCATTGGCGGAGCTCAGTGTCGAGGACCTCGTACGGGCCGAGCGTGACGTCGAATCCGCAAGAAGTATAATCGAGGATCAACAATTCCAAATTCCCGCGCGCATCCACCGCGACGTTGCGGTAGTCTACTTTGCCCTGGGCGAGCTGCGGCGTCGTCGTGCCGGCAATATTCGATTCGTCCCCCTTTCATCGAACTTTTCCAACCAATTGGAACAGCGGTGTCAGTTGCTGCTCGATGCACAGTTTGCTTATTCGACATCTATGCGGGCCTATGACGCGCACTGGTCCATTATGGCTGGGTACCGAGTTGGTGAGCTCTACGCTCAACTCCACGCTGATCTGATGCAATTGCTTGCCACGGATTCGCCGTCCGACCCAGAACGCAAGCGCCTCTTTGAAGCTGCCCTGAGGCTGCGGTACTCAGTTTTGCTGAGTAAGGCGGTGAACTCGATGGAGCACACGTTGGCTGCAGCTGCTCGAACGAATGAAAGTTCTAATTGGGTTCAGTTGACGCGCGAGTCGTATCTGGGCCTGAAGAATTCGCTTGCGGAGGAACAAGCAGCCCTGGACACAATTCCGTATTCGCGACAAGAGGTGCAGTCGGCACTCGAAAACCTGAGACAGAATCAGGCTTCACGCGCGGCCCGCGATCGCTCTCGCGCAAAGTAGTCCTTGCGCAATTACCTTGGTCACAAACTACTTGACCTAGAGACTGCATCTTTGTACAGTGTCCGCACATACGTTCGGTACGGAATATGCTTGACAGCATAGTTTCGCGGCGCTAGCACGCGCCGCGTCCAAGTACCAATCCCTGCTGAATCCCTGTTGGGGCAATCCAAAAGCCTGGCCGGACAGAGGGCGTGGCATTTGAAGGCACTGTTCGCAGGTGTCTTTGGTGTTTTGTTTCTGTGTCGAATATTTTGGCCGGTTACTCAACGTCAGGCTGCGGGGTTTAGGCCGGGGTATTTGCCCCCGGGACAGTTTCGTCAGGCTTTGTCGTGCAGTCGCTGGGCTCACATCGTCGGTCGGTAGCCACGGGCGCCTTAACGAGGTTGCTCGGGCGCGTACATATTTCGGCTGACGTAGCTCAATCGGTAGAGCTCCAGTTTTGTAAACTGGAGGTTAGGGGTTCGAGTCCCCTCGTCAGCTCCAAAGTGACAAAAGTACGGCAAAGAAGTGGCGATATAGGCCAGTTAGCTGGTCAAAATACTGACCTTTGCCCAATCGAATTCCCGGAGGGTTGCCCGAGTGGCCAAAGGGAGCAGGCTGTAAACCTGCCGGCTTACGCCTTCGGTGGTTCGAATCCACCACCCTCCACAGATTGTTTGGGCGTCCGGTTTAAATCAGACCGGCATATTTATCAACTAGGCTGGCAGGCTGGTAGAGGTAGCGCTATAGGGCGCGCTCCGTTTTGCGGGAGTAGCTCAGTTGGTAGAGCGTCAGCCTTCCAAGCTGAACGTCGCGAGTTCGAATCTCGTCTCCCGCTCCGGTCGAAATGTAAGGATGTTTTTGCAAATCAACGGCGCCTAGCGTCTGCCCACCTAGCTCAGATGGTAGAGCGCGTCCTTGGTAAGGACGAGGTCACCAGTTCAATCCTGGTGGTGGGCTCGAAACGGTCTCTAAGGAAGATTGAAGCAATCACCTGACTCCGCAAAGAAGATTCGGAAGGTAGGAAGCGATGGGCAAGGAGAAGTTCGTACGATCGAAACCGCACGTAAACGTGGGCACGATAGGACATATCGACCACGGCAAGACGACGCTAACGGCAGCCATCGTAAAGGTGCAGTCCAAGCGAGGTAAGGCGAAGGAAATCAAGTACGCGGATATCGCCAAGGGCGGGATTGTCCGCGACGAGACGAAGACGGTGACGATCGCAGTCAGCCATGTGGAATACGAGACGGACACGCGGCATTACGCGCACGTGGATTGCCCCGGACACGCGGACTACATCAAGAACATGATCACGGGTGCCGCGCAGATGGACGGCGCAATCGTGGTGGTGAGTGCGCTGGACTCGGTGATGCCGCAGACTCGCGAGCACGTGCTGTTGGCGCATCAGGTGGGGCTAAACCAGATCGTGGTGTTCTTGAACAAGTGCGACGCGGTGGATGACCCGGAGATGCTGGACTTAGTGGAGATGGAAGTCCGGGAACTGTTGAACAAGCAGAAGTTCGACGGGGATAATGCGCCGATCGTGCGGGGAGCCGCGCTGCCCGCACTGAATGGGGACGCGAAGTGGGAACCGTCGATCGACGTACTGCTCAAGGCATTGGACGAATACATTCCGCAGCCGGTTCGGGAAGTGGACAAGCCCTTTTTGATGGCGGTGGAAGACGTGTTCTCGATCAAGGGACGCGGAACGGTGGCGACGGGCCGAATCGAACGCGGAATCATCAAGGTCAACGATGAGGTAGAGATCATCGGATTCGACCACAATGCCAAGTCGGTGGTAACGGGAGTGGAGATGTTCCGCAAGATGCTCGATGAAGGGCAAGCGGGGGACAACGTGGGGTGCCTGCTACGCGGGATCGACAAGGAAGCGATCGAGCGCGGACAGGTGTTGGCCAAGCCCGGGAGCATCAAGCCGCACAAGAAATTCGAAGGCGAAGTGTACGTACTGAAGAAGGAGGAAGGCGGGCGGCACACGCCATTTTTCACGAACTACCGACCTCAATTCTACATCCGGACCACCGACGTGACAGGGTCAGTGGACTTGCCCGAAGGGGTCAAGATGGTGATGCCGGGTGACAACATCACAATGACGGTGGAATTGATAACGACCGTGGCACTCGAAGAGCAGATGCGTTTCGCAATCCGCGAAGGCGGCAAGACCGTCGGTGCTGGCGTCGTTACCAAGATCCTCGAATAGCCAGGAAGTAATCGAATGGTCCGTCGGACTTCGGCGGAACGCCGCATTCCAATCGTACTCGCGTGTACAGTTTGCAAAGCCCGAAATTACAAAACAAGCCGTTCTCGCCAACCGAACGCAAAGGCGGTAACCCTAAAGAAATACTGCGCCACTTGCGGCGCTCACACGTTACATCTCGAAACCCAATGACCCTGGTGCCTCTGAATAGCGTATTCGGCGGTCTTACCAATCTAGGGGTGTAGCTCAGTTGGTAGAGCAGTGGATTCCAAATCCACCGGTCGGGAGTTCGAGTCTCTCCGCCCCTGCAGTAAAGCAATCTGATTTAAGAATTCGCCACCATTCGAGTTTCCCTCAAACGCCATGTCCGAAGACACCAAAAACCCAGAAAATGCGGTGGCAGACGCCCAACCGGTCGACGAGCGCGCCGAGATGGGTGGTGCTGTCAATGCCGCCCCGGTCCCAGCCGATCTTCCCGTCGATGACGACGGCGTTGGAATCCTCGGCGATGTGCAAGTAGGCACGCAGCCGGCTCAGCTCGGTGCGGGTCGTTACGTGCACGCGGCGTTTTTCGCCTTCGCGACACTGTCGGGTTACCTATCTGACCGACTTTTTACGAGCGTCTGGAATTGGTTGGCAGAGTGGCCGTTCGCTGTCCAGCATGTACCTCAGCTCCTTCGACTTTCAGAGGATGAGCGTGGAAACGTCGGCTCGCTGGCCGGAGTCGTTGTGGGCCTGGGAACCTTATTTTACTTCTACAAAAAGCCTGCTATCCGCATCTGGGCGGAAGAAGTCGCCGGCGAACTGACCAAAGTGACTTGGCCGGATCGCGAGACCGTAACGAATGGCACCGTGATAGTCATCGTTGCAAGTTTGGTCGCTACGGTATACGTCACGCTACTCGACAGACTGTGGGGCTTTGCCACCCGGCTGATTTACGGGTCGTGAGCGGTGAGTGAGGACGGAGATGCCTGATAAGAAATGGTTCGTCGTCACGACCTACTCAGGGTTCGAGCAGAAAGTAAAAGCTTCTCTGCGTGAGCGAATCCGACAATACAAGATGGAAGATCTCTTCGGAGAGGTTTTGATCCCCTCCGAAACCGTCACCGAGCATGGAAAGGAAGGCAAGCCCCGAGTAAAGACGAAGACGAGTTTTCCCGGATATCTGTTCATTGAGATGCAGATGGGGGAAGACGCGTGGCACCTCGTCAAAGATACGCCAAAGGTCACCGGATTCATCGGTAACCAGCGACCTCAAGAAGTAAAGCCCCCCCAAATTGACGATTTGCGCAAGGGAATCGTCGAAGGGACCGTAAAGCCCAAGCCCAGGCAGCAATTTCAAGAAGGCGATGAAGTCCGAGTTGTTGTTGGCGCTTTCGCAAACTTTTCGGGCACCGTGCAAGAGGTCAAACCGGACAAGCAAAAGCTTAAGGTAATGGTCAGTATTTTGGGCGACCAACTCCCGTTGAACTCGAATTTGCCCACGTGGAGAAGCGATGAGCAGCAAGAAAAAGATTACCGCCTACATCAAACTGCAACTGCTAGCGGGTAAGGCGAACCCTTCGCCCCCCGTAGGTCCGGCGCTTGGTCAGCACGGCGTCAATATCATGCAGTTTTGCAAGGATCTTTAACGCCAGAAGCGCACAGTTCGGCGACACGATTATCCCCGTTGTTATCACGGTGTATGCAGACCGTTCGTACACCTTCATAATGAAGTCGCCTCCGGCGAGCATCTTGCTGAAGAAGGCCTGTGGACTGCCCTCAACCGGGAAACCTGGTTCAGGTTCCAAAGAGCCGAATAAGAACAAGGTCGGTAGCCTGACCTGGGATCAGGTGCGTGAAGTCGCACGTGAGAAGATGAAGGACATGAATACTACCAACGTCGAATCCGCGGCACGGACTATAGCCGGGACGGCCCGCAGTATGGGTATCGACGTAAAGTGAAGGGTTGCAATTAGCTAGTTACTGGAGCCTTCGGGCGGCTCCTCGACGTGAAACGCGCCGAGGAGAAATCCAGGAGTCGAAAGACGCAATATGGCCAGAATAACCAAAAAACATCAGACAGCGCTAGCCAAGTTCGACAGGCAAAAGCGCCATAGCTTGGATGAGGCGGTCAACGCTGTAAAGTCAGCCGCTTACGCCAAGTTCGACGAAAGCGTGGATGTGGCTGTCCGACTGGGAGTTAACCCCAAACACGCCGACCAAATGGTTCGTGGCGCGTTGGTGTTACCGAACGGTACCGGCAAGAAAGTCAGAGTCCTCGTTTTCGCGAAAGGTGAGAAGGAAAAGGAAGCCTTGGATGCCGGCGCGGACGTCGCCGGTTCTGACGAATTGGTGCAGAAGGTCCAGGAAGGAATGCTCGATTTCGATCGTGTCATTGCAACGCCGGACATGATGGGCCAAGTCGGCAAATTGGGCCGTATCCTGGGCCCTCGGGGTCTGATGCCCAATCCCAAGGTCGGTACCGTCACATTCGACGTTTCCGCTGCTGTTCGCGAGGCAAAGGCCGGTAAGGTCGAGTACCGCGTCGATAAGGCGGGCGTTGTACATTGTCGGATCGGACGAGTTTCATTTGACGCAGCGGCACTAAACCAGAACGCGACGGCGCTTATCCGCGAACTGCTCCACAAGCGACCGGCCACGGCCAAGGGCATCTACGTTCGCAGCATCACGCTTTCGAGCACGATGGGACCTGGAGTCCGAGTGGATACGGGCGCTGTTTCCGCGACTGAGGAGGAAGTCTGATGCTTCGAACCGAAAAAATTCAAGCAGTTGACTACATCCGCGGCCAGTTTCAGCGGATGACCTCAGCCGTCTTCGTGGACTACGCGGGGCTCACCGTCCAGCAAGTGAGTAAGCTTCGCGACAACCTTCGTGAGAAGGGTGTCGAGTACAAGGTACTAAAGAACAAGCTCGTCAAGTATGCGCTCAAGGACGAAGCGTTCGTAGACTCCCTCGGGAAGTTTGCCCTGCGCGGCATGACAGCGGTGGCCTTTAGTTTCGATGAGCCCAGTGCCGCCGCTCGAATCCTGAAAGAATATCGTAAGGAAAACGAGAAGCTAAAGATCAAAGGTGGTCTGCTCGATGGGCAAATGTTGGACGCGCGAGCTGTAGAAGATCAGCTGGCCACTTTGCCCAGCAAGGACGAGGCGCGCTCTCATCTCCTTGCGACCATGAACGCCCCCGCACAGACGTTGTTGCGGCTTCTCAACGTGCCAGCCCGCGATTTCGTGGGCGTTATGGCCGCCAAACAGCGAAAAGACGAAGGCAAATAACATCAGAAACTCCAACCGGCGCCCTTCGATCAAGCGGAGTTTGAGGCGCCCACCCATCAACCTAACCAAGAATTTCAAGAAAATTACCCAGCTAATGCTGTTGCAGTTACAGGAGCAGGACCATGGCCGAGATTACCCGTGAGCAAGTTGTCGATTTCCTTTCCAATCTACCCGTCATTCAGATCGCCGAGCTGGTAAAGACGCTCGAGGACAAGTGGGGTGTAAGCGCAGCGCCAGTAGCCGTAGCGGCTATGGGCGGCGCAGCGCCGGCCGCAGTAGTCGAGGAAAAGACTGAATTCGACGTCATATTGGCCGAGGCAGGTGCCAATAAGATCAATGTCATCAAGGTTGTTCGTGAGATCACAGCACTCGGTCTCAAGGAAGCCAAGGACTTGGTCGAAGGCGCTCCCAAGGCTATCAAGGAAGCGATCGGCAAAGAAGAAGCTGAAGATATCAAAAAGAAACTCGAAGGCGCGGGCGCCAAGGTCGAGGTCAGGTAAAAAGGCTTGTTCGATTGCACATTATTTACTCGAATTCCAGTGCGGGGGAGTCACCCCGCGCTGGTAGTAGGTCGAGCTTGATTCGTTGTACGTCTCGCGGGGCGGCCCTATTGGCTGCACCTGCGTGGCGTCGTCTGGAGGAGCGACATGGCGTCTAAGGTCCAATCCAACTTCCGGTATCGCACGAATCTCGGCCGTGTAGAGCCGATCGTCGAGATCCCGAATCTAATTGATATTCAAAAAAGCAGCTACGACAAGTTCCTCCAGTCCGATGTGGGACCGCGTGATCGAAAGGAAATCGGACTAGAGTCCGTATTTCGAGGCGTATTTCCCATCAAGGACTTCGACGGGACAAGTGAGCTCGTGTACGTGTCGTACAACTTGGAGAAGCCCAAGTACGACGTAGATGAATGCCGGCAAAGGGGCATGACGTACGCAGCGCCGATCAAAGTAACGACTCAACTCATGGTGTACGAGGTACGAGAAGGCGGCTCAGACCGCATCGTACGCGACATCAAAGAGCAGGAGGTCTACTTCGGCGAGATTCCGCTAATGACCGATACAGGGACATTTATTATCAATGGCACTGAACGCGTTGTCGTGTCTCAGCTTCATCGAAGCCCTGGCGTTTTCTTCGATCACGACAAGGGCAAGACCCACTCGAGCGGCAAGTTGCTCTACTCAGCCAGGGTTATTCCATATAGCGGTTCGTGGCTGGACTTCGAATTCGACCACAAGGACATCATTTACGTCCGCATCGATCGGCGACGGAAGATGCACGCTACCGTGCTGCTTCGCGCCCTCGGTTATTCGACGCAAGAACTCCTGAACTACTTCTATGATACTGAGTCGATTTACTTCGAGAAGGGTGGCAAATACGCTCGAAGCATTAGCTACGACCTCTTGGCAGGTCAGCGTGCGACGCGCGATGTCCGAGTCGGAAGCGAAGTCACCGTAAAGAAGAACACCAAGTTTACGCGCGCAGCGATCAAGAAGCTCAAGGAAGCCAAGATTGATCGCTTGCCAATGGAAGTCAGTGAACTAATCGGCAAGGTCAGCGCCGAGGATGTCGTTGATCGCGAAACCGGTGAAGTACTACTCGAGTGCAACGAGGAAGTGACGGAGGTCACACTCGACCGGCTGCGCGAAGCCGAAATCGCGCAGATCAAGGTGCTCTTCATCGACGGGCTCAACGTCGGCGCCTACCTCCGGGACACTCTGCTCGCCGACAAAGTGCGAACGACCGAAGATGCCATCATGGAAATCTATCGGCGTCTGCGGCCCGGGCGATCCGCCTACGCTCGAAACAGCCAAGCAGCTCTTTCACAACCTATTTTTCAATCCCGAGCGCTACGACCTTTCGGCGGTTGGACGCCTGAAGCTCAACTATAAATTCTATCGTGATGTCCAGGAAGATCAGCGGCCGGGACTCGATCAAACCGTTCTGTCGTCGCAAGACATTCTGGAAACGGTCAGGCATCTAATCGAGCTCAAGAACGGTCGTGGTTCGGTTGACGATATCGATCACCTGGGCAATCGCCGCGTGCGCGCCGTTGGTGAATTGATGGAGAACCAATACCGGATTGGTCTGGTTCGCATGGCCCGCGCGATTAAGGAGCGCATGAGCGTGTCGCAAGAAATCGACACGCTCATGCCGCATGACCTCATCAACGCGAAACCCGTTGGAGCGGTCGTAAAGAATACTTCGGCAGCTCGCAATTGTCCCAGTTCATGGATCAGACGAATCCATTGAGCGAAGTGACCCATAAGCGGCGCCTCAGCGCCCTCGGCCCAGGTGGTTTGACCCGCGAACGAGCGGGATTCGAAGTGCGAGACGTTCACGCGACGCATTACGGCCGAATCTGTCCGATCGAAACGCCGGAAGGGCCGAATATCGGGCTAATCGCGTCACTTTCCACGTTTGCGCGTGTCAATGAGTATGGGTTCGTGGAAACGCCTTACCGAAACGTGAAGGAAGCCCGGGTATCCTCTCATGTCGGCTGGTACAGCGCCCTCGAAGAGGAAGGCAAGTACATCGCGCACGCGACTGCCGAAACCGACGCTAAGGGCATGTATCGAGACACGCTTGGTCGGCGCCCGACTCAACGGCGATTTTCGCATGGCAGGCGCGGAACAAATCGAGTTGCAAGACGTTGCCCCCAATCAAATGGTGAGCGTTGCCGCAGCCCTGGTGCCGTTCCTCGAGCACGATGACGCAAACCGCGCGCTCATGGGCGCCAACATGCAGCGTCAAGCCGTGCCGCTGATCCAGACGGAAGCCCCATTGGTCGGGACCGGAATGGAAGGCCGCGTAGCTCAGGATTCCGGCGTTTGCGTGCTTGGCGCGTCGCGCTGGCAGCGTAGAGAGCGTAGACGCTGAGCGAATCGTCATTCGTCCCTTGGAAGGCAGTGACGATGAAGTGCCCGACATTTATCAGTTGACGAAGTATCAACGGTCTAACCAGAGCACTTGTTACAATCAGAAGCCGATTGTTCGTGCTGGTGAGGCCGTCAAGTTGGGTGACGTGCTTGCGGACGGCGCATCGTGCGACATGGGCGAACTTGCCCTCGGGCGAAATGTGCTCGTCGCGTTCATGCCCTGGCAAGGTTACAACTTCGAAGACTCGATTCTCCTAAGCGAGCGAATGGTGCGAGACGACGTATTTACGTCGGTGCATATCGAGGAATTCGAGTGCGTCGCGCGCGACACCAAACTCGGCAAAGAAGAAATCACGAAGGACATTCCCAACGTCGGTGAGGAGGCCCTCAAAGATCTCGACGAAGCGGGGGTCGTTCGCATCGGCGCCGAAGTCAAGCCCGGCGATATTCTCGTTGGTAAAATCACGCCGAAGGGTGAAAGCCAGCTCAGCCCTGAAGAGAAACTGCTTCGCGCAATCTTTGGGGAAAAAGCCGGCGATGTTCGGGACACCTCGCTCAAGGTCCCTCCGGGCGTCAGTGGAATCGTGATTAATGCCCGAATATTCTCGCGAAAAGGAACCGAGAAGGACGAGCGTGCCCGATCGATCGAGGACCAGGAGCGCGCCAAGCTCGAGCGCACCAGGGACGAAGAAGTCAAGATCCTTCAGGACTCATTTTATCGAAAGATACGGCGAGTTCTTCTGGGCAAGACGACCACCGCAAAGCTCGTTGACGACAAGGGCAAGATATCTAGCCAACAAGGGCGTTGCGCTCGACGATGTGACCCTCGATCAAATCGCCCGCAAATACCTGGGCGAAATCGCGGTGGACAGCGGTGGCGAAGAGGTCGCTTTGCTACTGAGTGATCTCGATTCTCTCGTTCACGCGCGAGAAGAGCACTTCAAAGAGAAGATCGATCGATTGAGCCGAGGCGACGAATTGCCGCCCGGTGTCATCAAGATGGTGAAGGTATACGTCGCCATCAAGAGGAAGATCCAAGTCGGCGATAAGATGGCCGGACGACACGGTAACAAGGGTGTCGTCAGCCGAATCCTGCCTGAGGAGGACATGCCCTATCTTTCGGACGGCACTCCGGTGGATATCGTCCTCAATCCACTAGGCGTACCGAGCCGCATGAACGTGGGGCAAATCCTCGAAACACACCTCGGCTGGGGTGCAAGAGCGCTTGGCCTACAACTCGCCGAGATGGTCGAAGAGAAATTCGGAGCCGAGGCGATCCGAACCCGGCTTCAGCAAGTATACGGAACCGACCCTGGCTTCGTAAAAGTCATCAAATCGATGTCCGAGGACGAGTTGCGGTTGGTCGCAACTAAGCTTCGCCCGGGGACGTTCTTTGCCACGCCGGTTTTCGACGGCGCTCCAGAAGAGGCTATCAAGGGTGCCCTGGTCATGGCAGGGCTTCCGACTTCCGGCCAAGCAATCCTCTTTGATGGTCGAAGCGGGGAGCCATTCGCCCACGACGTAACCGTGGGCATCATGTACATGCTCAAACTTCATCACCTCGTAGACGACAAGATTCACGCTCGCTCGATTGGCCCATACTCACTGGTCACTCAGCAGCCACTTGGAGGCAAAGCGCAATTTGGTGGTCAGCGCCTCGGAGAAATGGAGGTGTGGGCCATGGAAGCGTACGGAGCTGCCTACGCCCTTCAAGAGTTCCTCACCGTCAAGAGCGATGACGTGCAAGGCCGCACGCGCATGTATGAATCAATCGTCAAGGGTGACTGCGCACTCGAGGCCGGTCTGCCTGAGAGTTTCAATGTGCTCATCAAGGAACTCCAAGCCCTGTGTCTGAATGTGGAACTAGTCGAGACCCCAACATTTACCGGTGCGACCGCGGCGGAGGAATAATGACTACTCTATTGTCTGTTCCATTGGCGCGCGTGCCACATGCCACAAGTTCGGCGATTGACGCCGATTCCACCGAATCATTTACGTGTGTTGGCCATCGGGGCCCTGGCCCCAGCGGCCGCCTCAGGTCGAAGTCTGACCCTGACTTTGATGTAATAGCTAACTGCAAGAGTTCAGCGCCTCGCAAAGGAGTTTGGTTTCATGCGTGATATTTTCTCCTTCTTCGAGAAGCCAAAAGATCCACTCTCGTTTTCCGCAATCAGGATTTCACTCGCTAGCCCGGAAAAGATTCGGGAATGGTCGCACGGTGAGGTCAAGAAGCCCGAGACGATTAACTACCGAACATTCAAGCCCGAACGAGACGGCTTGTTTTGCGCCAAGATTTTCGGGCCGGTCAAAGATTACGAGTGCATCTGCGGCAAATACAAGCGCATGAAGCACCGCGGCATCGTGTGTGAGAAGTGCGGTGTCGAGGTCATTCAATCAAAAGTCAGGCGCGAGCGTCTTGGCCACATCAACCTTGCGACTCCGGTGGCTCATATTTGGTTCCTCAAGAGTCTACCCTCGCGCATCGGGAACGTTCTCGATATCAGTCTGAAGGACCTCGAGAAGGTACTGTATTGCGAATCGTATATCGTGATCGATCCCAAGGACACGGAGCTGCGCGCAGCAGATCTGTTGACCGAGGAGCGGTATGCTCAGCTGATAGAAGAATACGGTGAGGACCGGTTTGAAGCCGGAATGGGCGGCGAAGCAGTTATAGAAATGCTTCGTCGTGTGGACGTGCATTCACTCGCAGAGACGCTTCGCGAGGACATGCGCAGTACCACAAGCGAAGCCAAGCGAAAGAAGTTTGCCAAGCGGCTGAAGGTCGTAGAAGCCTTCAGAACCAGCGGAAATCGTGCCGAGTGGATGATGCTCACGGTGGTTCCCGTATTGCCGCCGGATTTGCGTCCACTCGTCCCCCTCGACGGTGGCCGCTTTGCGACGAGTGATTTGAATGACCTTTATCGGCGAGTAATCAACCGCAATAATCGTCTCAAGCGACTCCTCGAGCTTAATGCTCCGGAGATCATTATTCGAAATGAGCGGCGCATGCTCCAGGAGGCAGTGGATGCCCTATTCGATAATGGTCGCCGCGGTAAGACCATTACCGGACCCAACAAGCGACCACTAAAGAGTCTGAGCGATATGCTCAAAGGCAAGCAGGGTCGCTTCCGTCAGAACCTGCTTGGAAAGCGCGTCGATTACTCGGGTCGATCCGTTATTGTCGTGGGTCCCACGTTGAAGTTGCATCAATGTGGTCTGCCCAAGAAAATGGCGCTCGAGCTCTTCAAGCCCTTCATTTACAACAAGCTCGAAGAGCGGGGCTACGTTAACACCATCAAGAGCGCTAAGAAGATGGTCGAGAAGGAACGTCCCGAGGTGTGGGACATTCTCGATGAGGTAATAACTGAGCATCCTGTGATGCTCAACCGCGCCCCGACCTTGCATCGCCTTGGGATTCAAGCGTTCGAACCCGTTTTGATCGAGGGCAAGGCAATCCAGCTGCACCCACTAGTTTGTGCCGCGTTTAACGCCGACTTCGATGGCGATCAGATGGCGGTCCACGTACCGTTGTCAGTCGAGGCACAGATGGAAGCGCGCGTGCTCATGATGAGCACGAACAACATTCTATCGCCCGCCAGCGGACGACCTATCATCAATCCAACGCAGGACATCGTCCTAGGCCTCTATTATGCAACGCGCAAGCGCAAGTACGCTCGTGGCAGTTATCGACCGGGATCACTAAAGCTGGACACGAAGTCCACTGGGCTCAGCGGCTACCTGCGCGGCGTCTATGCTTCACCCGACGAGGTTCGCATGGCGTACGACAATGGCGTCGTGGATTTGCACGCGGAAATTGCGGTGCGCATCAGTGACCGCGACGAACAAGGTGATTCACGTTCACGCATCGTTACCACGACCGTCGGTCGCGTGCTGGTTAGCGACATTCTGCCACCTGACGTCCCCTTCGATTACGTCAACAAGGTGATGAACAAGAAGGCGTTGAGTGCGCTGATTGACGTGTGTTATCGGAAGCACAAGAACAAGGAGACGGTCCTACTTGCTGACCGCCTCAGGACTCTTGGGTTTACGTACGCAACCTTGGCGGGCGTCTCCATTTGCATGGACGACATGGTAATTCCAGCCAAGAAGAAGGAGCTCATAGACGAGGCGCAGCGCGAGCTGGAACGTGTCTACGAACAGTACCAGGAAGGTCTGATCACAGACGGCGAGCGCTACAATAAGGTCGTCGACATCTGGGCCGGCGTGGCTGACAAAGTCACCGAAGAGATGATGAACGGCATCAGCAAAGAGACGATTACCGATAGCGAGACGGGTGAAAAGAGCGACGATTCGAGCTTCAACCCCGTCTATATTATGGCGGATTCAGGGGCCCGTGGTTCGACTCAGCAGATGCGGCAGTTAGCGGCAATGCGCGGACTGATGGCCAAGCCGTCAGGGGAAATTATCGAAACCCCGATTACCGCAAATTTCCGCGAGGGTCTGAGCGTCCTACAGTACTTCATCTCGACGCACGGTGCGCGAAAAGGGTTAGCTGACACCGCGCTGAAGACGGCCAACTCCGGCTACTTGACGCGACGATTGGTCGATGTGGCACAAGATGCGGTCGTTTCGCACTTCGACTGCGGAACTCTCGACGGGATTCGCGTAACCAAACTCGAAGAGGCCGGAGAAGTCATACAGCCACTAGGAGAACGCGTTCTCGGTCGTGTGGCTTTGGAGGACGTTGTTGACCCGCTCACTGGGGAAACAATTGCCGCAGCCAATACAGAGCTCGACGAAGCGCTGGTACGCCGCATTGAAGAAGCTGGGATCGAGGAAGTGGTGATTCGCTCCGTGCTGACGTGCCAAACGAGGCGTGGCGTTTGCGCGCTGTGCTACGGGCGCGACCTGGCTCGAGGGTACAAAGTCAACATTGGTGAGGCCGTAGGGATTATTGCGGCTCAGTCGATTGGCGAGCCCGGTACGCAGCTTACGATGCGTACGTTCCACATCGGTGGTGCGGCAGCCCGCGGCAAGATCGAGCAGAGCAGCCTCGAAACCAAGACCGAAGGCATCATTCAACTGCGCAACGCACTCCTTTCGACCAAGAGCGATGGCTCGATCGTCATCATGAACCGGCACGGCGAGCTCATCGTCATGGATGACACGGGCCGTGAACGTGAACATCATCGCTTGGTATACGGGGCTCAGCTCAAGGTCCAAGACGGTGCCCGCGTCAAAGTCGGTGCCACGGTTGCCGAATGGGATCCCTTCGCAGTTCCGATCCTTACCGAAGTCGGCGGAATCGTTCGCTATGGCGACCTCGTCGAGGGCGTGACCGTCATTGAAAAGGTCGACGAAGTGACCGGCTTGTCTCGAAAGATCGTAATTGAATCGCGCGCCGCTGACCTGCGACCGCGAATCAGTATTACTGATCCAGCAACCAGCGAAGCCGTCAAGCTGCCAGGCACCGACCTCGATGCGCGTTACCTGTTGCCGGTTGGCGCGAACATCGTGGCGCAAGACGGTGAGCAAATAACCCCAGGTGAAGCAATTGCCCGTATTCCGCGCGACACGACCAAGGTCCAGGACATTACTGGCGGTCTGCCGCGCGTTGCGGAACTGTTCGAAGCCCGTAAACCCAAGGATCACGCGATTATAAGCGAAATCGATGGGATTGTTTCCTTTGGTAAGGACACCAAGGGGAAGCGGAAAGTCGTTATTACGCCGCTAGGCATCGATTCTCAACCGATTGAGGATCAGGCTCGCGAGTATCTCATCCCCAAGGGCAAGCACATCCAGGTGCAGCCAGGCGATCACGTGCGAGCCGGAGACCCGCTTCAAGATGGGCCTGCGAACCCGCATGACATCTTGCGAGTCAAGGGCGAGAAAGAGTTGGCGGCGTGGCTCGTCAATGAAATTCAACAGGTTTACCGGCTACAGGGCGTGAGCATCAACGATAAGCACATCGAAGCCATCGTTCGTCAGATGCTTCGCCGGGTGCGAATCAAAGAGGTGGGTGACACGACCTTCCTCGTCGATGAGCAGGTCGAAAAGTACTTGTTCGAGAAGGAGAACGCGCGCGTCATCGAACGTAGTGGCCGCCCCGCCGTTGCCGAGCCGATGTTGCTTGGTATCACCAAAGCGTCGCTATCCACCGAGTCGTTCATCAGTGCCTCGTCGTTCCAGGAGACGACTAAGGTGCTGACCGAAGCCGCCATCTGCGGCAAGACCGACGACCTGCGCGGAATCAAGGAGAACGTCGTTATGGGGCGATTGATCCCCGCGGGCACCGGACTCCCTGCCTACAAGCGGCTTCAGGTGGTCGTCGATGACCGCTCGGAGACGTACGCCCCGGTAGTGGTTCCGCGTGCGCCAACGGACTTGTCGATGGCCGTAGGCGACGACTAATTTCTTTCGTCCTGATGTCCCTCCTCGTTGGGGAGGGACGTTAAACCCCCGTAAATTTCGCCCGGGCCAGGTGTAAACCACGACCCCGGCAGCACTCCAAATGCGTTAGGCACGCCGTGCGACGAGTTGTCGATCAAGCCCGCGATATTGCCTGGCAGCTAAAGCAGCCATTCGGTCGGCACGACTGGCGCACCGAAATTTGTGCAATCGGGAGAGGTTTGCGCGATGTTCCACCCCTAGTCAACGCCTTTGCTCGCAAGGACTTTGCTCCCTGGAACTGGCTGGATCGGTGGGCTAGCAGGAGTCCGAACGCGATTGCGCTGAGCGACGAACGCAGCTCACTCACCTGGCTTCAGCTACAACGCAAAGCCACCGAGTGTGGCGCAAGGTTGCGAGCTGCCGGAGTTATGCCGGGCGTCAAGGTCGCCGTTGTTGCCGAGAATTCGACACAGCTCGTGTTGGCTCTGTTTGCGATTAGTTGGGCTGGGGGCCAGGCTTTGCTGCTTGACGCGCAGTGCGAAAGATTCTGGCTCGGCACCGCGCTTGGGGAACTTGAAGTAGCCATCGTTTTGGTTGATCGCGACCAATTCTTAGAAGAAGTAGTATTGCCCTCTGAGTGTGCCGCCTATGTTCTTGAGGAGCTTTTCGAAGCCAAATCAACCGTCGAATCTGAATTGAGTGACAGGCATCGTAGATTCGAAGCTGAACCATTCGCATACTTGGTAACTTCGGGGACCACTGGCAACCCCAAGGCGACAGGTGTGTCGAACAGGCGCGCGGTACTTTCGGGCTTCGGAGTTGCAAAGGTATGCCTCGCGCTCGATCAACATGACGTTATTTACTGCGTATTGCCGCTTTCCCACGCCACAGCCTTACTTACCGGCCTTTGTGCCGCCTTGATTGCCGGCTGTCGCTTTGTTATGCGGCGAACCTTCAAAATCGCGGGCTTTTGGGCGGATATCGAGCGCGAGGGCGCAACCTGCCTCATCTACGTTGCTGAGTTGGCGCGTTATCTCCTGGCTGCGCAAGATGGTCCGAGCGAGCAGACGCACCGGCTTCGTGTTGCCTACGGAAACAGTCTTGGGCTCGACGTGTGGCACCGCTTCCAAGCGCGCTTCGGCATTCCACGGATTTTCGAGTTTTACGGCGCGACGGAATTGCCGCTTGCTTTGGTCAACCTTGCGGAGCGCCCTGGGGCAGTTGGGCGTACGCCACTCTCGCAATTTTCCCCTTGGCGAATCGTCCGTCGAGACCCCGAATCCGGCGAACTTGTCCGAGGTAGTGACGGACTGTGCAAGCATTGCGACTTCGGCGAGGCAGGCGAATTGGTTCTAATGACCGGTCCCCGCTGCTACCCAACGAGCGCCACCAAAAACGAAGCGAAGAATTCACTGGGCCAATCCATGACTCGCGTAGCCAAAATTGTTTGCAGACATGACGAGGGTCTGCGAACGGGTGATATCGTAGCCCGTGATAGATATGGTTACGTGTACTTCGTTGACCGAACATTCGAGATCTTCCGACAAAATGGTCGCAACGTTTCAACCGCCTACGTTGTACGGCAGCTGCTCCAGCTTGACGCAGTGGCAGCAGTTGGCCTAACGCATATCGCGCTTTCCCACTATGACGGCCAGCTTGGTCTTGCTGTCGTGGTGCCATCCTCCCATTTTTCATTGTCGATGCTTGAAGAGGGCTACCGTCGATTGGCTGAGCACGAAAGGCCGCGACTTCTCAGGCTGACGACTCAAATTCGCTTCAACCGTGCGCTTAAATTCGACCAGGCTGCCTATCGTTCGGAGGGCGTGGACCCAAGAATTGTGCAGGATTCCGCCTATGTTTATACGAAGGGCGGATTTCAGCGCATCACGACCGAGGTCTGGGCAGCGTTGGTGTTGGGACATTTTCACTTTTGACGCAAAATGTGTCCCGGGTTTTTCCTGAGCCGACCTCTCATGGGATTGCACAGGAAGGACGGAAGTGGGGAAGGATTGGGGTGATTAGGGGTGAGCCTCAGGAGGACATTTCGCAAGACATCGTCCGTTCGATCTGCAAACCTTCCAACCTTCCGCTCTTCCTGTGCCATCATCCGAGTTTGTCGGAATGCACCCTCAGGTTGCCTATGAAACACACCGTATCTGGTTGCCAGCGTGTCCAGTTGGAAAAGCAAATTCGGCGTTTCGGACACCAAGGAGTTCAATTCGTTCTGTTGTCTGCGTTATTGGTTGCACTCTCGTCCGCGTGCCGCAGCAACAAAAATCATAAGGCCCGCGTTAGCTCCAATCGACCTGTCAGTGCGCCTCAGCAGCTCGTGCCGTTGATGGCTCCGAAAGCCCTCGACAAGCTCGAACTGGCCCATTTTGAAGCCGCATCGATAGCAATTCCCTTGGGGGCACGCGTTGGTCGCGGCCGGTCGTTATAGCAATCCATGGCAATAGTGATTCGCCCGCGGCGGATTGCGAAACTTGGAGTGCAATAACTGAACATGGGTACTTCGTGCTGTGCCCAGCACTACGCGCCGCGCCGATTGGCGATGCAAGCATTTCAGCCCAGAGTTGTTCGAGCGTCGAATGTCTGGCTGATGAAATTCGCGAGGCTCTCCTGGCATTGCGCAAGCGGTTCGGGCGTTACGTCGCACGCAAAGAGGTAGTCCTTGCAGGGTTCGATGACGGCGCGTCTCGGGCCGTGCCCATCGCGCTGCAGAACCCAGCGGTTTTCCCCGTCCTGTGGCTAGTCAGTGGCGGACTTTCTCAATGGGCGACTGCTCTGTCCACCAACTACGTGGAACGCGGCGGCAAGCTCTTAGGCATTGCTCTGCAGCGACGCGACTTGTGACTCCGAAAGCATGCGCGTTGCGGCGTCGGCTCAGGCGGCTGGGCTAAAAACCGCCGTCGTCAAACCCGGCCCACCGGGGACAATTGGGGACCCGCGGCTCATTCAAGCGGTTTCTGCTGCCTTCAAGTCCTCGATGCCAAAGGGCTGGCCGTGGACAATACCAGGCCAAGCTGAACATACAACCAGCCAGCCGTAGGTCGGGGTCTTCGATATCCTAAGGTTATACTTGACAGGTGACTGGTGCCGGCTACCCTCCCGTTCCCCTGAATCCCGGGGGGTACCATCTCGATTTGCCATGCCCACAATCCAGCAGCTAATTCGAAGCGGTCGTGCCGAAGTAAAAGTGAAAACCGCATCACCGGCACTGCGCGCTTGCCCGCAAAAACGCGGCGTTTGCACGCGCGTGTATACAACCACGCCCAAGAAGCCCAATTCGGCGCTTCGCAAAGTGTGTCGTGTCAGACTCACTAACGGCATGGAAGTCACCAGCTATATTCCTGGTGAAGGCCACAACCTTCAGGAGCACAGCGTGGTGCTCATTCGCGGTGGTCGCGTCAAGGACTTGCCGGGTGTTCGTTATCATGTCGTTCGCGGCACGCTGGACGCATCAGGTGCTTCTGGACCTAGCAGCACGAACAAGGCGAATCGAAACCGTAAACGGTCCAAGTACGGCGTCAAACGCCCGAAGAAGTAAGGAGATTTGACCGATGTCTCGCAGGCGTGAGGTTCCGAAGCGAAAGATTACTCCGGATCCGAAGTTTAAGGACAAGCTCGTCGCAAAGTTCACGAATTGCCTAATGTTGAGCGGCAAAAAGTCGGTCGCTGAAGGCATTCTGTACGGAGCATTCGACATCATTCATACGCGCTTCAAGGAAGACCCCATCGAGGTATTCCGAAAGGCACTCGACAACGTCAAGCCAAAGCTTGAAGTCAAGAGTCGACGCGTAGGTGGTGCGAACTACCAGGTACCCGTTGAAGTACGACCTGAGCGCAGAGTTGCGCTCGCGATGCGTTGGCTCGTTGGTTATTCGCGCTCGCGCGGTGAAAAGACCATGCGCGAACGGCTCGCAGCTGAATTGGTCGATGCTTCACAAAACCGCGGAACCGCGGTCAAGAAGAAGGACGATACGCATAAGATGGCCGAAGCCAATAAGGCTTTCGCTCATTATCGCTGGTAATTGCTGGGTTAACGCGGAGTCAGTATCGACCATATGAAGAGAAGTCAAATAAATCGGGTTCGAACCAATAAAGCCTGGGCTGACCAGGACTTGTCCCTCGACCCCGACCCCTTTCGGCAATCCAGAGGTTTCCCCAAAAAGCGGGGAAATGACAGGCCGGAAGGGGTTTAGTGCATCTGAGAACCGGACCCCAGCAGAACGCAAAGTAGAAGTTTCATGGCTCGCGAAATCCCAATGGAAAGGACCCGCAATATCGGCATCATGGCCCACATTGATGCGGGGAAGACTACCGTTACGGAACGGGTCCTGTTCTACACCGGCATCAATCACAAGCTCGGTGAGGTTCATGAGGGCGCTGCCACCATGGACTGGATGGAACAGGAGCAGGAGCGGGGCATTACGATTACGAGCGCGGCCACCAATTGCTTTTGGATTCCCGAGTTTGGGCCATTCGAAGAGCAAAAGCACCGCATCAATATCATCGACACACCCGGGCATGTCAACTTTACCATCGAGGTCGAGCGCAGCCTGCGCGTACTCGACGGCGCCGTTGCGGTATTTGACGGCGGAAACGGTGTCGAGCCGCAGAGTGAAACCGTTTGGCGACAGGCCGATCGTTACGAAGTGCCCCGCATCGCCTTCGTCAACAAGATGGACAAGATCGGCGCCGACTTCCAGATGAATCTGGATTCGATGCGCGAGCGACTTGGCGTCAAGCCTGTTGCAATGCAGTGGCCTATCGGGCAAGAGGAAGGGCACAAGGGCGTTGTCGATTTGGTGCGCATGGAAGCGGCTGTTTTCGACTCAGAATCGCTCGGTTCCAAGTATTCATGGAGCCCAATCCCCGCTGAGCTAGTCAGCCAATGCAAAGAACTTCGCGACCAATTGGTTGAGGCGTGTGCCGACCATGACGACAAGATCATGGAGAAGTTTCTCGATGGCCGCAGCGAAGAAGTCACTGCAGAGGAGCTTTACGGAGCAGTTCGGCGCGCGACGATTGGGTTCAAATTCGTACCCGTCTTTTGTGGTTCGGCTTTCAAGAACAAGGGCATTCAGCTGCTCATGGACGCCGTGGTCAACTACTTGCCCTCGCCGCTCGACGTTCCTCCGATTGAAGGAATCGAACCGCATACGGGTAAGACCATCAAGCGCGAAGCCAAGGACGACGCCCCATTTGCCGCGCTTGCCTTCAAGATCATGAACGATCCGTTCGTCGGGAATCTCACGTTCTTTCGCGTGTATTCCGGAACCTTGACGAGCGGTACTGCAGTGCTCAACCCGGCACGTAGCAAGCGCGAGAGGATTGGTCGAATCCTTCGCATGCACGCCAATAAGCGCGAGGAATTGAAGGACTGCGCGGCGGGCAACATCTACGCAGCCGTAGGCTTGCGCGATACGCGCACTGGCGACACCCTCTGCGATGAAAAGCGCCCCATTGTCCTTGAGCGCATGACATTCCCCGACCCGGTCATATCGATTGCGATCGAGCCAAAGACGCAGGCTGATCTCGACAAGCTTGGCATCAGTTTGCAAAAGCTAGCATACGAGGATCCCAGTTTTCGGACGTTTACCAACGAAGAAACGGGACAAACCATCATCGAAGGCATGGGGGAACTTCACCTGGAGATCATCGTTGACCGCCTCCGAAGAGAGTTCAAAGTCGAAGCAAACGTAGGCAAGCCCGAGGTAGCCTACCGCGAGGCGATTTCCAAGTCAGTGGACGCGGAGGGCCGATTTGTCCGCCAAACAGGCGGCCACGGTCAGTACGGGCACTGTCGGATTCGAGTGGCACCAGGCGAGCGCGGCACTGGATTCGTGTTCGAAAACAAAATCGTGGGTGGCATAATTCCGAAGGAGTTCATTCCTTCAATCGAAAAAGGGATTCGCGAGGCCATGCAACGCGGAGTGCTTGCCGGTTACCCGCTCACCGATATCCGCGTCGAATTGTATGACGGCAGCTATCACGAGGTTGATTCCTCGGGTCCCGCATTCGAAATCGCGGGCTCGATTGCATTCCAAGACGGCGTTAAACGGGCGGGGCTTCACTTGCTAGAACCTATTATGGCCGTTGAGGTGGTAACTCCCGAAGCCAATATGGGCGACGTAATTGGCGACATCAATTCTCGTCGCGGACGCATTTCGGGTATGAATCAACGGGGCGCCGGAACGCAAATAGTTACAGCGGAAGTTCCGCTCGCAACCATGTTTGGGTACGCCACCGATTTGCGGAGCAGGACTCAAGGTCGCGCCACATACACCATGCAATTTGTGCACTACGAGGCCGTTCCTGCATCTGTGCAAGAACAGGTCGTTGCTAAGATTCACGGACACTAGTTGAGGAGAGGAATACGACGATGGGCAAGGAGAAGTTCGTACGATCGAAACCGCACGTAAACGTGGGCACGATAGGACATATCGACCACGGCAAGACGACGCTAACGGCAGCCATCGTAAAGGTGCAGTCCAAGCGAGGTAAGGCGAAGGAAATCAAGTACGCGGATATCGCCAAGGGCGGGATTGTCCGCGACGAGACGAAGACGGTGACGATCGCAGTCAGCCATGTGGAATACGAGACGGACACGCGGCATTACGCGCACGTGGATTGCCCCGGACACGCGGACTACATCAAGAACATGATCACGGGTGCCGCGCAGATGGACGGCGCAATCGTGGTGGTGAGTGCGCTGGACTCGGTGATGCCGCAGACTCGCGAGCACGTGCTGTTGGCGCATCAGGTGGGGCTAAACCAGATCGTGGTGTTCTTGAACAAGTGCGACGCGGTGGATGACCCGGAGATGCTGGACTTAGTGGAGATGGAAGTCCGGGAACTGTTGAACAAGCAGAAGTTCGACGGGGATAATGCGCCGATCGTGCGGGGAGCCGCGCTGCCCGCACTGAATGGGGACGCGAAGTGGGAACCGTCGATCGACGTACTGCTCAAGGCATTGGACGAATACATTCCGCAGCCGGTTCGGGAAGTGGACAAGCCCTTCTTGATGGCGGTGGAAGACGTGTTCTCGATCAAGGGACGCGGAACGGTGGCGACGGGCCGAATCGAACGCGGAATCATCAAGGTCAACGATGAGGTAGAGATCATCGGATTCGACCACAATGCCAAGTCGGTGGTAACGGGAGTGGAGATGTTCCGCAAGATGCTCGATGAAGGGCAAGCGGGGGACAACGTGGGGTGCCTGCTACGCGGGATCGACAAGGAAGCGATCGAGCGCGGACAGGTGTTGGCCAAGCCCGGGAGCATCAAGCCGCACAAGAAATTCGAAGGCGAAGTGTACGTACTGAAGAAGGAGGAAGGCGGGCGGCACACGCCATTTTTCACGAACTACCGACCTCAATTCTACATCCGGACCACCGACGTGACAGGGTCAGTGGACTTGCCCGAAGGGGTCAAGATGGTGATGCCGGGTGACAACATCACAATGACGGTGGAATTGATAACGACCGTGGCACTCGAAGAGCAGATGCGTTTCGCAATCCGCGAAGGCGGCAAGACCGTCGGTGCTGGCGTCGTTACCAAGATCCTCGAGTAATTGGTGTGCCTTTTTAGACATCCACGAAAGATGTAGCGAACAACATGGCTGAAACAACCAAAATTCGGATTCGCCTCAAGGCATTCGATCACCAGCTTCTCGACAAGTCGACAGCGGATATCGTCGAAACCGCACGTCGTACCGGAGCGCGAGTTGCTGGACCCATACCGTTGCCGACATCAATTCGGCGATACACAGTTCTTCGTGGACCTCACGTTGACGAGAAATCCCGTGAGCAATTCGAGGTTCGCACGCACAAGCGCCTGCTTGACATTCTCGAGCCGACTCAGCAAACCCTCGAGGCGCTGATGAAACTCGATCTGTCTGCAGGCGTTGACGTCGAAATCAAGAGCTGAGGCCAACAAATCGAGGATCTCATGGCAAAGATCGACGTATTCAATCTAGATCGGCAGAAGGTCGGGGAACTGGAACTTGCCGACGAAGTTTTTGCAGTCGACGTCAAAGAGCACTTGCTCCACGAAGTCGTCTCGGCGCAACTAGCGTCACGTAGAGCCGGAACGCGGGCCGCCAAAGAGCGCTCAGCTGTCCAAGGCTCAAAGAAGAAGCTCTACAAGCAGAAGGGTACCGGTAACGCACGACATGGCGCAATCCGAGCACCCATCTATGTTGGCGGCGGCAGGGCACACCCGCCACGGCCGCAGGATTGGAGCTTTCGCCCACCCAGGCAAGTCAGAGCAGGCGCCATGCGCAGCGCGCTCAGCTTGATTTTCAAAGAAGGCAGGCTAACCGTCGTCGACAACATCCAATTGACGGAACCAAAAACCAAGCAAATGGCCACGGTTCTTGCCAATTTGAAAGCATCTGGCACTACACTCGTCGTGGATAGCGGAGAGAATCAGAATCTTCGACTTTCAATTAGGAATATGGACGAGTCGCGGTTTTTGCCTCCAGAAGGAGTCAATGTCTATGACTTGCTCCGGCACGACAATCTAGTGGTGTCCCGAGATGCAGCCAAGGCCCTCGAGGCTCGGTGTCTGGAGCGTGGATCATGAACTCAGAACACGTAATAAAGCGCCCGCTTGTCCTAACTGAGAAGGCGGCCCGAGTTAAGGGGCAGAACAAGGTCGTTTTCGAAGTCGCCCTGGACGCAAACAAGATTGAGATTCGAGACGCTGTCGAGGCCTTGTTCAAAGTAAAGGTCCTTGATGTTTCTACCTTGGTCCAACGTGGCAAATTGAAGAAGGTGGGGCGCCGTGTGCTCAAGCGACCCAACTGGAAAAAGGCATTTGTGACCCTGCAACCGGGCAACGATATTCAATTCTTTACTGAGGCGGAGGAGTGAGGCGATGGCCATTCGCGCATTTAAACCTACATCTCCCGGACGACGAGCGTACACCGCAGGTGATTTTTCAGAAATCACCAAGACAGAGCCGGAAAAATCGCTAGTCGAACCGTTGCGGAGCAGTGGCGGCCGCAATAATCAAGGTCGAATAACCTCGCGCTTCCGCGGTGGCGGGCACAAGCGCATGTATCGCGTGATCGACTTCAAACGCCAAAAGATTGGAGTCCCGGCGCGTGTTGCCGCAATCGAATACGATCCGAACCGAAATTCCCGCATCGCTTTGCTGCACTATGCCGATGGGGAAAAGAGCTATATCTTGGCGCCCGACGGCCTGAAACCCGGCGACCAAGTAATCTCGAGCCGAAACGCCGATATTCGACCCGGCAACTGCTTGCCACTGTCCTTCATCCCGGCAGGTACGCTCATCCACAATGTGGAACTAAAGCGAGGTAAGGGTGGTCAGTTGGTTCGATGCGCCGGAGTTGGCGCGCAACTGATGGCAAAGGACAACGCGTACGCTCAAATACGAATGCCCAGCGGCGAAGTGCGTAAAATTCATATTCTGTGCCGCGCAACCGTGGGCCACGTGTCGAACATAGAGGCTCAAAACGTGAGTCTCGGTAAAGCAGGCCGACGTCGGTGGTTGGGGCGACGACCGCACAACCGGGGAGTCACAATGAATCCTGTTGACCATCCAATGGGTGGAGGCGAAGGTCGAACGAGTGGTGGGCGCCACCCTTGCTCGCCCTGGGGCAAGCTCACCAAGGGGCTCAAGACCCGCAACAACAAGCGCACCAACCTAATGATCGTCAAAAACCGCAAGGCAAAGAGCTAGACCATGGCGCGCAGTATCAAGAAGGGTCCGTTTATCGACGGACATTTGGCTAAGAAAATCGAAGATTCACAGTCGCAAACCCAGAAGAAGGTCATCAAGACCTGGTCGCGGCGTTCAACGATAATTCCCGAGGCGGTCGGGTTGACTTTCGCCGTTCATAACGGTCGCAAGTTCGTCCCGGTGTTCGTCACGGAAAACATGGTGGGCCACAAGCTCGGTGAGTTTGCACCCACGCGAACCTTTCATGGCCACGCCGCTGACAAGAAGGCGGCACCGAAGAAGGGCAATCCGCAGACGGGCAAACGCTAACTTACGAAATTCGAATGACTCGCTAGGCTCCGATCCGACATTGCGCAAAGCCGCTGCGTCGGTCGGGCCCGCACAAATCGATGCCATGGATATGGCGATACCGACCCAGAATTAACCCTGCACGGATATTCAGCCGATAAATCCCTCGACTGATGCCTTGCCGTACATCAACCCCTCTGCTAGCTATTCGTCCCTTTTGCCAGGGCTGGCATGTTGTCGGCTCCCTGGCGGTTGCGCCGCCCGAATTAGGCACTCTACGTCGTAGTGGAGCTAACCTCGGAAATGCACGACTGAGCAGCAACTAATCTGCGTTGCTAGGGGGCGACGGGTCTGCAAAGGAAACTGTTGACATGATAAGTCAAGCAAAAGCGAATTTTCAGCGGATAAGTCCGCGCAAGGCACGAATGATGGTCAACCTCATTCGTGGACGCGACGCCTCGGAAGCCATTCAGCTACTCGACTTTACGCCCAAAGCAGGGGCGCCGTTCGTGAAGAAGCTGATTGCCAGCGCCTTGGCCAACGCACGACAGCTTCGTCCTACATTGGACGTGGACCGGCTATTTGTTAGCAAAGCTACGGTCGACAAGGGGCCTGATTCGCAATTGAGACGATGGCGACCCCGTGCGATGGGGCGAGCCACACGTATTTCAAAGGGCGTCAGTCATATCCACATAGAGCTCGACGAGCGCTGAAAGGCGCAATCATTTAGGCAAAGGGATCATGGGACAGAAAACGCATCCGTACGGCTTCCGCCTAGGCGTCATCAAGACTTGGACGAGCAAGTGGTACGAAGACTCACAATATACGAAATGGCTGCATGAGGACATTCGCATTAAGCGTGCGGTGAAGGAATACCTCTACAATGCCAATGTTGCCGGGGTCGAAATCGAACGCGCGGCCAACAAGGCCAAAGTGGTGGTCTACACGGCACGACCCGGAATGGTCATCGGTAAAGGTGGCAAAGGAATCGAGGTTCTAAAGAGTGGCAATTTGGATACCGCCACTCGTGGCGAAACTAGATTTCCAGGCGTCCAAAGCTTCACGGAAAATGAAGTCTTCATAGACGTTCAAGAAGTGCGCAAGGCAGAAACCAATGCTCAGCTAGTTGCGGAGAACGTGGCAACCCAGCTCGAGCGTCGGATTGCCTTTCGACGAGCCATGAAGAAGGCTCTGTCCACCTCCATGAAATTTGGAGCCAAGGGCGTTCGCATTAGGTGTTCCGGTCGTCTTGGCGGAGCTGAGATGGGCCGAGTCGAGACGTATCGTGAAGGGCGCGTGCCGCTTCACACGCTTCGAGCAGACGTGGACTTCGGTCTTGCCGAAGCTCGCACCACGTACGGTACGATTGGAATCAAGGTTTGGATCTTCAAGGGCGAAGTGTTGCAGCGAAAAGCGCGACGCATCCCGGAGTGAGTCAACATTATGTTGTCCCCGAAGCGCACCAAATATAGAAAAGTTCAAAAAGGCCGTGTCCGCGGCATTGCATGGCGAGGCTCCGACGTATCGTTTGGGGACTTCGGGCTGCAATCGCTGGACCATGCCTGGATCACCGCTAGGCAGATAGAAGCCACGCGTATGGCCATTCAGCGGCATGTCAAGCGTGCCGGCAAGCTGTGGATCCGGGTGTTTCCGGATAAGCCCATCACGAAAAAGCCGCTTGAAGTCCGCATGGGTAGCGGAAAAGGCAGCGTCGAAGGATGGGTCGCGGTGGTCAAACCGGGCCGGGTAATGTTTGAAATTCAAGGCGTCACGGAAGCCATGGCGCGCGAGGCATTCCACCTTGCTGCATCGAAGCTACCGATTGCCACTCGCGTGCTCGTTCGAGGAGACCTGTGATGAAAGCCAAGGATCTCCGGGAGCGGACCACGGAAGACTTGAACACACTTCGGGCGACGTTCAAGCAGGAGCTCTTTTCGTATCGAATGAAGAATTTCACCAACCAGCTCGAAGACACCAGCCTGATACAAAAGTCGCGCCGAGATCTTGCGCGTATTGAAGCAATATTGCACGAACGCACTCCGATCGTTGTGCCTGGTGCAGAAATTTCCGACAGTGGGAAAGGAAGCGACTCGTGACTACTGAGAGCACACCGCAATTGCGGGCCGCAAACCGCCGCCGACGTCTCGTTGGAGTCGTAACGAGCGACAAGATGGACAAGACGGTCACTGTCGAAGTCATTCGTTTGAAGCTCGAATCGAAATACAAGAAATACGTTCGCGTTCATCGCGCGTACAAAGCACATGATGAAGACAATCAGTGCAAGAAGGGCGATCGAGTCGAAATTCAAGAGCATCGGCCGCTGTCGCGTACCAAGCGCTGGAAGGTAGTGCGGTTGGTAGAGCGACCCGACCAGGAGCTGAGCTGACATGATCCAGATGGAATCTGTGCTCGACGTTGCCGATAACTCGGGAGCGAAGGTCGTACAGTGTATCAAGGTACTCGGCGGTTCTCGTCGGCGATATGCGGGCCTCGGTGACGTAATCGTCGTGGCCATCCGGGATGCAATGCCGGGCTCCAAAGTCAAGAAGGGCGATACCGCCAAGGCCGTGGTCGTGAGAACAGCGCGTGAGTATCGGCGTACCGACGGCAGCTATATCAAGTTCGACGAAAATAGTGCCGTGCTGATCAACAATCAACTTGAGCCGATTGGCACTCGAATATTTGGGCCAGTAGCCCGCGAGCTTCGCGGCCGTGGGTTTATGAAGATCATCTCGCTCGCCCCGGAGGTGCTGTAATGCAACGCCTGAGAAAAGGGGATGAAGTCATAGTCATAAGTGGCAACGACAAGGGCAAAAGAGGTCGTGTGCTACGTGTCATTACCGAACGCAACACAGTTGTCGTCGAAGGCGTTCGCAAAGTTAAGCGGCATGTCAAATCGCAACCGCAGCGGCCCGGTGGCATTATTGAAATTGAGGCGCCCATTAGCGCGAGCAACGTGATGCCAGTCGATCCGCAAACCGGTAAACCGACGCGCGTTACGTTCAAGGTCGTGGATGGGAAGAAAGTCCGCCAGACCAAGAGCGGGGCAACACTAGCGGTGCAGGAGTAAGTTATGGCTGAAGCAACCCCCTTGCCGCGGCTTATCGATCGCTACAGAAGCGATGTCGCCCCCAAGCTGATGAAAAGGTTCGGCTACAAGAATCAGATGCAACTACCGCGTCTGAAGAAAATTGTGGTCAACGTGGGCCTCGGCGAAGCCACGGCTAATCCCAAACTCATTGAATCAACTGTTCAAGAAGTAGCCGCAATCACCGGTCAAAAGCCGGTGGTGACCAAGGCTCGGAAATCGATTGCCAATTTCAAGTTGCGTCAGGGCATGGCGATTGGCGTCATGGTGACGCTGCGCCGCGAGCGGATGTGGGAGTTTTTTGACCGACTCGTGTCAATCAGCTTACCGCGAGTCAGGGATTTTCGCGGTGTAAGTGCCCGCGCCTTCGACGGCTCCGGCAACTACACTTTGGGCCTGAAAGAGCAAATCGTGTTTCCGGAAGTCAATTTCGACAAAGTCGATAAGGTCAAGGGAATGAATATCACGATCGTTACAACAGCCGAGACGAACGAAGAAGCCAAAGAACTTCTAGCGCAACTCGGAATGCCATTTAGGAGCCAATGAGATGGCACGTGCATGTCAGTGGGCAAAGCTGAATCGACCGCCGAAGTTTTCGACGCGCGCAGTAACTCGGTGCAATGTTTGCGGGCGGTCCAAGGCCGTCTACCGAGACTTCAAACTCTGCCGCATCTGTCTGCGACTCATGGCCCTGCGCGGCGAGTTACCGGGCGTTACCAAGGCAAGCTGGTGAACTAATGAACAGCGATCCCATCGCAGATCTGTTGGCTCGTCTCCGAAACGCGGCGCTAGCTCGCCACGAACTCGCGCGGATTCCTGCAAGCCGCTTGAAAGTGGCGGTTGCCGAGTTATTGAAAGCCGAAGGCTACGTGTCGGACGTACGTCGCGAGGAGTGGGGTCCCAAGAAGGCACCCACGTTGACGGTAACGTTGAAATACAGCCGCGATCGTAAGTGCGCCTTCCTCGGAATGCGGCGCGTGTCGCGGCCTGGGCGACGCGTGTACCTCGGCCATGACTCGATTCCCCGAGTACTCAGCGGGCTTGGCGTATCAATTCTGAGCACATCTCAAGGCGTGATGACCGACAAAGAGGCCCGTAGGCGCAAAATTGGTGGTGAGCTCATTTGTGAGGTTTGGTGATGTCATCACAAGCTGCAGTAGCGTCTAAAGACATTCAGCCGAAGCTTTCCCGGGTCGGCAAGCGGCCGATACCGCTGCCCAAGGAAGTGACGGTAACCATCGCGGGCCGTCGCGTCGAAATTCAAGGCCCGAGAGGCAAACTCGGACGTGAACTCTCGGAGCAGACGAGCATCGTAAAAGAGGGTGCTTCGCTGAGTATCGCCAGCAGCGCTCCCGGTCGAGATGCGGCGCGGCTGCAGGGCCTCGAACGCGCATTATTGGCCAACATGGTTCGAGGTGTCGTTCAAGGCTACGAACGAAGCCTGCAATTGGTTGGTACCGGTTACCGCTGTGAGGTCAAGGGCCGCACAATTGTCTTTCAACTTGGATTTTCGCATCAAAAGTCGATTGTCCTCGCCGATTCGATTGCGGCCAATATTCCAGCTGACTCGAAGGGTACGATTCTTGTTTTAACGTCGCCTGATAAGGCACTTCTCGGTCAAACGGCTGCCACAATTCGAAGTTTCAGACCCCCGGAACCTTATGGTGGCAAAGGGGTCCGCTACTTGGGCGAGAAGATCCGCAAGAAGGCAGGCAAGGCTGGCAAGGCCCGCAAGTGATTGGCTGGGACCAGGGAGTTCGCAGATATGGCTAAGTTAACCTCTCGAGATCGCCGCAAGTTGCGAATACGCAACAAGATTTCTGGTACTTCGGAACGCCCAAGGTTGAGCGTTTTTAGAAGCGCACGGCACATTTATGCCCAGGTAATCGATGACGAAAAGGGCGCCACGATTGCTGCTGCTTGCACGCTATCAGCAGATTTAAAGTCGAGCGTTGGGGAAGACAAGAAACTCGACGCCGCCAAGAAAGTGGGCGCACTGATCGCCAAGATTTGTCTCGCTCGGCAGGTCGACAAAATCGTCTTCGATCGAAACGGCTATCTTTATCACGGTCGCATCAAGGCCCTGGCAGACGCAGCACGCGCCGCCGGTTTGAAATTTTGATTTTCGGGAGCAGCCATGGCATTCGAACATTTAGATGAAGAAAAGCTCAAAGAGCGGGTCATTCACATCAATCGCGTAGCGAAGGTAGTGAAGGGCGGCCGGCGTTTTAGCTTTGCTGCCCTAGTTGTCGTTGGTGATGAGTCCGGACACGTGGGGGTTGGTCTCGGAAAAGCAAATGAAGTGCCCGAGGCGATTCGGAAGGGCAACGACCAGGCACGAAAGAATCTGTTCAAAGTCCCAATGATGGGAGCGACGATTCCTCACGGTGTTATCGGACAGTATGGGGCAGGCAAAGTCATGTTGCGCCCTGCTGCTCCGGGCACCGGCGTAATTGCGGGTGGAGCTGTTCGCGCTGTCGTTGAGTCCGCCGGCATCCATGACATTCTCAGCAAATGCCTTGGTTCGTCGAACAAACACAACGTCGTGAATGCCACGGTCGCTGCGTTGAGCGCACTCCGTTCAGCAGAGCAAATTGCATCGGCGCGCGAGAAACCCGTCGATGAAGTAGCCAGCGACTATCCGGTGGCGGGCATGGTCAGCGCCGCGCGCGTGGCCTCATCAATTGTTGCCTCCAACGAGGGAGCCAGTTCGACATGAATCCAAAACTCGTTGTACGTCAAATCGCCAGTGATCGCGGTCGCCCGCATCCGCAGCGACGTGTCGTCGCGGGTTTAGGGCTGCATGGTCCAGGCAGCTCGGTGGTAGTTGAGAATACACCGTCATTTCGCGGGATGATCAAGAAGGTGCTGCACCTAGTTCGCGTTGAGGAGAAAGCGTAATGTCAGCCATTCTTTCACGGCTCTCCCCACCCGCGGGTTCCAAGAAGGAGCCCAAGCGATTAGGTCGTGGACCGGGTTCTGGCCTCGGCAAGACGGCGGGTCGTGGTCAAAAAGGCCAAAAGGCACGCAGTACGGGCAATATTGGAAAGAAACACTTCCAAGGTGGCCAAACGCCAATTCAACGTCGTTTGCCGAAGCGAGGATTCAGAAATCCCTTCGCGGTCGAAGTTGCCACCGTCAATGTGGGTGCGCTCGAGTTGTTTCCGGCCGGTACGAATGTTGACGAGGACTTTCTGCGGGAAAAGCGCCTGGTTCAGGGCCGGGACGTATTGGTCAAGATTCTTGGAAACGGTGAGTTGACCAAGGCCCTAACAATTACCGCACACAGATTTAGCGCCACCGCCGTAGTCAAGATCGAGGCTGCGGGAGGGAAGGCCGTTGTCATTGCAGCCGAGGAGACAGCAGCTCAGCCCAGCTGAATTTGACCATGAGCATGATGGCTGGTTTCTCCAACATCGGGAAAGTACCCGAGCTTCGAAAACGAGTGATATTTACACTCGGGCTAGTCGCAGTTTATCGCGTTGGGGTATTCATCAGCACTCCAGGTGTGGATCGATCGGTGATGAACCGAATTGTAACGGGCCAGGGCGGACTACTCGGCCTCGTCAACCTGTTTAGTGGTGGCGCACTCGGAAACCTATCGATCTTTGCCCTGGGCGTCATGCCCTACGTATCTGCCAGTATCATCATGCAGTTGATGGGGCTGGTAAGTCCGCAAGTCGAGGAAATGCGCAAAGAAGGCGAGTCCGGCCGGCGAAAACTCGAGCAATGGACGCGGTACGGAACACTCCTTTTGAGCCTATTTCAGTCGTTCGGCGTGGCGATGTGGCTCGAGGGGCTAAACAGCGCCGATTCAGGTGGGGGCCGGTTTGGCGACGTAGTAGCGCATCCCGGTTGGGGCTTTCGCCTAATGACGATGGTAACCCTCACTACTGGGACACTGCTGATCATGTGGCTTGGTGAGCAGATTACCGATGGCGGAATTGGCAATGGCATTTCGCTAATCATCTTTGCCGGCATTGTGGCCGGAATTCCGAAAGCAATTATTGGCTATTGGTCAGGTTCGGCAGGCGACATTCAGCCGATGACCGTGGCAGTAGTCGTTGCGACGCTAGTTGTGAGCATCGGAATCGTAGTCTTCTTTGAACGAGCCATGCGCCACATACCGATCCAGTACGCGCGGCGTCAAGTTGGGCGGCGCGTCTATGGCGGACAACAGGCTCATTTGCCGCTAAAAGTTAACATGGCGAGCATGATCCCGCCGATCTTTGCCTCCAGCCTTCTCATGTTTCCGGCGACGCTCTCGTCATTCAATATTCCCGGCATGCAGCTGCTGAGCGGCATATTGAACCGAGGCGATTGGGTATTTCAGGCGCTCTACGGCCTTTTGATCATATTTTTTACGTTCTTCTACACCGCGGTAACATTTCCGGCCTATCGACGTTGCCGACAATCTCAAAAAGCAGCAGGCGAATATTCCAGGGATTCGTCCTGGCCGACAAACAGCTGAGTTCATCGACCGAGTGCTGTCGCGCCTGACAGTTGCAGGCGCAATTTATCTAGCGGCTATCTGCATCATCCCATCGATAATAATTCAGGCGGTACGAGTTCCATTTCAGTTTGGGGGTACCAGCCTGATCATCGTTGTGGGTGTGGCCCTCGAGACCGTCAATCAGATCGAAGCCCACCTCATTACGCACAGTTACGAAGGATTGACGGGACCCGCGGCTACTCGCCTTAGTGGTCGGAGGCCCGCATGAACGCGGCCGACCTGATTGGAACGAAGCCATGAGGCTGGTATTGATGGGTCCACCTGCAAGCGGGAAAGGTACGCAAGCCGACGTTCTTACTAAGCGGCTTTGTGTGCCGAAAGTCTCGACCGGCGACATGCTGCGAGCGGCGCGCACCAACGCCACTGAGCTCGGTAAGAGCGCGGAATCATTTATGAATTCTGGACTCCTGGTTCCGGATTCAATCGTGATTGGGCTCGTTGAGGAGCGAATCTCACTTCCCGATGCCAAGGCTGGTTTCATCCTCGACGGATTTCCCCGAACGGTTCCGCAAGCCGAAGCCCTGCAAGAGCTGCTTGGCCGGGTCGGCACTCCTTTAGATGGGGTCGTGCAGGTAGACGTTCCACGCGAATTACTGCTCGAACGCGCGACTTTGCGCCGAATTGATAGTCGGACTGGACAGATTTACCACCTCAAGTATAACCCCCCTCCCGCAGGTGTTGAGGTAGTTCACCGTGAAGACGACCGGGAAGAGACGGTCAAGAAGCGGTTGGACGAATACGACACCATGACATCGGCGCTCATTCCGTTCTACTCGGCGATTGGATTACTTCGCCGGGTCGAAGGCGCTGGAACACCTGAATCTGTCTCGCAGCGGTTGATGGCCGCGATTGGCAAGTGACTCAATGACCACAACCGGAGTCCAAATACGAAAACAACACGTGAGATCATGGGAGTAATCGAGAACACGCTGCCGCTCGCTTTGTATTCCGTGCGCCTCGTAGATGGGCGCCCGGTACGGGCCACTGCATCCGAAGCTACGCGACACGCGACTACTCGATTGATTCCCGGTGATCGCGTGATTGTTCGATTGTCCGCTCACGATCCCAACCGAGGACAGATTACCCGAAAACTTTAGTCGAGGCAGCCCATGAAGGTTCGACCCAGCGTCAAGAAAATCTGCGAAAAGTGCAAGATTATCAAACGGCGAGGCATCGTCCGTGTGATATGCGACAACCCTAGGCACAAGCAGAGACAAGGCTAAAACGAGGCATATATGGCACGTATTGCAGGAATAGACCTCCCCCGCCGAAAGGCTATTGGGCACGCATTGCCGTATATTTACGGAGTCGGCCTACACTCGTCGCTCGAGATCTGCAAACGAGCAGGAATTGCAGCAACCCGCAAGGTTGAAGAGTTAACCGAATCCGAAGTCAAGGCCATCCGCGACACGATTGAAGCTGATTTCAAAGTCGAAGGCGACTTACGCCGCGAAGTGCAGCAGAACATCAAGCGGCTCATGGACCTCGGCTGTTATCGGGGTCTGCGGCACCGCAAGGGCCTGCCCGCTAACGGCCAACGCACGCACACCAATGCTCGAACCCGAAAAGGTCCTCGTAAGGGGACCATGGCCCGCACCAAGAAGTGAACTAAGGCCCGCACCTTAAGACTCGAGGAAATTTCGAATGGCAGCCACCAAAAAGCGCGCCGCTAAAAAGGTCGTAAGAAAGAATGTGGCCACAGGCATCGCTCACATTCAATCGACCTTCAACAACACGATTGTAACTATTTCCGACGTAAACGGAAACACGATTTCCTGGGCCAGTTCAGGTTCACGTGGATTCAAGGGGTCACGCAAGAGCACCCCATTTGCGGCGCAGCTGGCCGCCGAAGAGGCCGCTCGTCGTGCGCAAGAACACGGGATGCGCACTGTCGCGGTGTTCGTTCAGGGGCCCGGCGCAGGTCGCGAAAGCGCTCTGCGTGCCCTTCAAAGCGCGGGTTTTCGAGTCACTATCATCAGGGATGTAACTCCCATCCCGCACAATGGCTGCCGTCCGCCTAAGCGACGCAGAGTTTAGGGATATCATTTATGGCACGTTACATCGGTCCTGTTTGTAGGTTATGTCGTCGCGAGGGAGTGAAGCTCTACCTCAAGGGCGAGCGCTGCTTTTCGGACAAATGCGCGGTTAATCGTCGTCCCTATGCCCCGGGCCAACACGGGCAGGCGAGGATAAAGCTAAGCGAATACGCGCTTCGGCTTCGGGAGAAGCAAAAGACGCGGCGCATCTATGGCATCTTGGAGATGCAATTTCAAAAGTACTATTTTGAGGCCTCGGGACTCAAAGGTCGTACCGGCGAAGAGATGTTGGGCCTGTTGGAGCGACGTCTCGACAACGTCGTTCACCGCTTGGGTTTCGCCAGCACGCGAGCGCAAGGGCGTCAACTTGTCCGCCACAATCACATTCTCGTCAACGGCAGCCGGGTCAATATTCCCAGCTATCGGGTGAAACCGAATGACAAGATAGAGATTCGCGAGGACAGTCGGAAGATCGGTCTGGTTTTGGCGGCTGTAGAAGCTTCCGACAGCCGGCAACGTCCAAGCTGGTTGGAAGTTGACAAGACCACTTTCACCGGGACGGTGAAATCTATGCCAGTTCGCGACGAGCTCAATGAGCCGGCAATTCGCGAACAATATGTCGTGGAGTACTATTCGCGTTAGTCATCTCAAGGCGCAAACTCGTTATTTTGAGTCAAAGTTTCCAAGGAGCAGTTTTCCGGACCAGGGCCCGGACGACCAACGCAAATCAAAACGTCGCGACGAACCGGAGTGAAAAAGCACAGCCCGCTGTACTCTTTCAGGAAGGTGAACAGTGCTGGTTTTTCAACCACTCCTCGGCGTCGTCGCCGCAGCGAGGAAGGCCCCAAAGGGTTTAGTGAACGAACAGGTAGCGCAGGAAAATCTAAGGTACAGGTCACCGACTTCTCAGGCTGCAAGGGCAAGTACGGCCTCACGGGCAGGAGCAGTCCCAATAGAATTTTAGTGCGGGCTGACCGCGGAACGGACGACGGAGCGGATTCTTTCGTACGTTTGTGATGGTCGCGCAGGGCAAGCAACGATTGGAGGATCGAATGACGATGATTACGCAAATGACCAGTCGCAATTGGCGAGACCTGATTCGCCCAAAGGCGATTCACCTCGAGATTGAATCAGCGACTGATTTCTATGGCAAGTTTACCTGCGAGCCATTGGAGCGCGGCTTCGGTATCACCGTTGGAAACTCCCTTCGAAGGGTGCTCTTGGCGTCACTTCAAGGCGCAGCGATTACTGCGGTTCGCGTCGAGGGCGCGCTGCATGAGTTTACGACGATTCCTGACGTAGTTGAGGATGTCACCGACATCATTCTCAACCTGAAGGAGGTTGTGTTCAAGGCCGAGTCAGTCAAGACGTATACGGTACGCTTGGACCGTGAGGGCCCTGCGACGGTATACGCCGGCGACATTCAGCTCGTTGATGGACTGCGAATTCTCAATCCCACGCATCCGGTTGCGACCTTGGACAAGAAGGGCCCACTCAGCATGGAGCTCACGGTCAATATCGGCCGCGGCTACGTTGCAGCCGAGCGCAACAAGACACCGACCATGCCGGTTGGCACAATCCCGATTGATGCCCTCTTTTCTCCAATCAGAAAAGTGAATTACACCGTGCAAAACGCGCGAGTCGGGCAACAGACGGATTACGACAAATTGATACTCGAGGTGTGGACGAACGGTGCTGTGCGTCCCGCCGACGCTGTCGCCTTTGCGGCAAAGATATTGAAGGAACAGTTATCCATTTGGATAAACTTCGAAGAATCCGAGGAAACCTCCTACAGCCTGCCTGGCTCTGAAGAGGAGCCTCTAAACGAAAACCTGTTCCGCTCGGTTGATGAGCTAGAGTTGTCGGTCCGGTCGGCGAATTGCCTTCAGAACGCCAACATCACCTTAATTGGCGAGCTCGTTCAGAAGACTGAGCAAGACATGCTGAAGACGAAGAACTTCGGTCGAAAGTCCTTGAAGGAAATCGAGGAAATCCTCGTAACGATGGGCTTGTCTCTGGGTATGAAGTTAGACAACTGGCCTCAAATGCTCGAGCGCTGGAAGCAGCAACAGGCTCAGGGTTGAGGTCGGAAGCCTTCAGGGAGTTCTGAGCTATGCGACATCGGAAATCCGGACGCCAATTTGGCAGAAACACATCCCACCGCCGCGCAATGTTCCGCGCGTTAGCGGCAAACCTCGTGGTCC